>NZ_NEVJ01000003.1:1235590-2471180 GCF_002261425.1 Bordetella genomosp. 9
CTGCAGGTTGGCGTCGCGCAAGGCGCGCCGCGCGCAATCCAGCGTGCGCTCGATCAGCGGCGCGGCCATGGTTTCGAACTGTTCGCGGGTAAGCGGCACATCCACCGCGGTGCCATCCTGCAGCTGGAAGCTGACCAGCGTTTCATCGGCATCCGACAAGCGCTCGCGCGCCGCGCGCGCGGCCACCAGCAGCGCGCGGCGATCATGGCGGGACCAGCCCGCCGAACCCGCCACCGCCTCGGTCACGCGCTGCGCGATCAAGGCGTCGAAGTCGTCGCCGCCCAGCACGGTATCGCCGCCCGTGGCCACGACTTCGAACACGCCCTTGGTCAGGCGAAGAATCGATACGTCGAAGGTGCCGCCGCCCAGGTCATAGACCGCATAGACGCCTTCGGCGGCATTTTCCAGGCCGTAGGCGATGGCGGCGGCGGTGGGCTCGTTCAGCAGGCGCAGCACGTTCAAGCCGGCCAGCCGGGCGGCATCGCGCGTCGCCTGCCGTTGCGCATCGTCGAAGTACGCGGGCACGGTGATGACCGCGCCCACCAGTTCATCGCCCAGCGCCGCTTCGGCACGGCTGCGCAGCCGCGCCAGGATATGGGAAGACACTTCCACGGGAGTGAGATCGCCGTGCGCGGTGCGCAGCCGGACCGTGCCGGACGCTCCCGCAGGGGACGTGTCCACGCCGGTCCCATCCACGAAGTCATACGCGCTGCCCGAAGCGCGCGCTTCATCCGTGGTGCGGCCCATGAAGCGCTTCACCGACACGATGGTGTTACTGGGATCTTCCGCCTGCGCGCCCAGCGCGTCGTGACCCACGATGGGCTGGCGATCGCTGAAATAACGCACCGCCGACGGCAGCAGCGCACGGCCGGACTCATCGAGCAGAACCTCGGGCACGCTGCTGCGCACCGTCGCCACCAGCGAATTGGTCGTACCCAGGTCTATCCCCACCGCCAGCTTGCGCTGATGCGGCGCGGGCGATTCACCTGGTTCTGAAATCTGCAATAAAGCCATGGTTGGGTTCTATCGAATTGTTGGTTTGCAGCGCGGCCACGGTCGACGGCGGCGATTGTAGGCGGAGAAGGACCGGAGAACCTAGTGCGGACCCCGGCTTTGGGACTGGTCGGCCGCGCCTAGGTGGCAGCCTGGGCCAGTTCCTGGCTGATCTTGCGCACGAACATCCATTCGCGCACCTTGATCGCCGCCGCGGCGGCATCGCTCTGCTGGTCCAGCAGCCGGCCGACCTGATCCCGCAAGCCAGTCTCGGCGTCCCGCAGCTCGGCATCCAGCGCGGCGGCAGCCGCGCCCGCGCTGCCCTGCTCGCGTACGTCATCCAGCATTTCGCGCCAGGCCATCTGCTGCATCAGGAAGTCCGCGTCCATCGACGTATTGCTTTCCGTCTGCAGGTCGACACCGGCCCGCTCGCAAAGATAACGGGCCCGCAGCAAAGGATCGCGCAGTTGCCGGTAGGCCTCGTTGGCGCGCGCCGCCCATTGCATGGCGACACGGCGTTCGGCCGGCGAGGCGGTCGCGTAGCGATCGGGATGCACCCGCGCGGCGACCTCGCGCCAAGCCTGTTCCAGTTGCGTGGGATCGATGTCGAAACGCACCGGCAGGCCGAACAGCGAGAAATGATCGTCCACGGTCGCGGAATTCAAACCGTGAACGACTCGCCGCAGCCGCAGGTCGCCTTTTCGTTGGGGTTGTGGAACTTGAACCCTTCGTTCAGCCCTTCACGCGCGTAGTCGAGTTCCGTGCCGTCGATATACGACAGGCTCTTCGGATCGACAAACACCTTCACGCCATGGCTTTCGAACACCTGGTCGGCGGCGTCGGGCTCATCCACATACTCCAGCTTGTAGGCCATGCCCGAGCAGCCGGTGGTCCTGACGCCCAGGCGCAGTCCCAACCCTTTGCCGCGGCGCTGCAGATAACGGCTGATGTGGTTTGCCGCTTGGGGGGTCAGAGTGACGGCCATATCAGCTCCGCGTGTGCTTCTCTTTGTAGTCCTTGACGGCCGCCTTGATGGCGTCTTCCGCCAGGATGGAACAGTGGATCTTGACGGGCGGCAGCGCCAGTTCTTCGGCGATCTGGGTGTTGCGGATGTTCATCGCTTCGTCCAGCGTCTTGCCCTTGACCCACTCGGTCACCAGCGAGCTGGAGGCGATCGCCGAACCGCAGCCGTACGTCTTGAAGCGCGCGTCTTCGATCACGCCGCTGGCGTTGACCTTGATCTGCAGCTTCATCACGTCGCCACAGGCGGGCGCGCCCACCATCCCGGTACCCACGGAATCGTCGCCTTTCTCGAAAGAACCGACGTTGCGCGGGTTTTCGTAGTGATCCAGAACCTTTTCGCTATATGCCATGATGTTTCTCCCCTTCGCCAGGCGAAGGCAACTCGTACTGGTTCGTGCCGGACGCCCGGCACCGGACTATCTTCGATATCAGTGCGCGGCCCATTGCACGCTGTTCAGGTCGACGCCGTCCTTGGCCATTTCCCAAAGCGGCGACATATCGCGCAGCTTGCCGACCCGCTTCTTCAGCAGGTCGACGGTGAAGTCGATTTCCTGCTCCGTGGTGAAGCGGCCGATCGTGAAGCGGATCGAGCTATGGGCCAATTCGTCGTTGCGGCCGAGCGCGCGCAGCACGTAGGACGGCTCCAGGCTGGCGGAGGTACAGGCCGATCCGCTGGAGACCGCCAGTTCCTTGACCGCCATGATCAAGGACTCGCCTTCGACATAGTTGAAGCTGACGTTCAGGTTGTGCGGCACGCGGCGTTCCATGTCGCCGTTGAGGTAGACCTCTTCGATTTCCGACAGGCCGGCCCACAACCGATCGCGCAGCATGCGGATGCGCTCGTTTTCGGTACCCATTTCTTCCCGCGCCAGGCGGAAGGCTTCGCCCATGCCGACGATCTGGTGCGTGGGCAGCGTGCCCGAGCGGAATCCACGTTCGTGACCGCCGCCGTGCATCTGCGCTTCGATGCGCACACGCGGCTTGCGCCGCACGTACAGCGCGCCGATGCCCTTGGGACCGTAGGTCTTGTGCGCCGAGAAGGACATGAGATCGACCTTCAGCTTCTGCAGGTCGATTTCCACCTTGCCGGTCGCCTGCGCGGCATCGACATGGAAAATGATGTTCCGCTCGCGGCAGATTTCACCCAGCGTTTCGATATCCTGGATGACGCCGATTTCGTTGTTCACCATCATCACGGACACCAGCACGGTATCCGGCCGCAGCGCCGCCTTGAACACGTCGAGATCGATCAGGCCGTTGTCCATCACGTCCAGGTACGTGACTTCGAAGCCCAGGCGTTCGAGTTCGCGCGTCGTATCCAGCACGGCCTTGTGTTCGGTCTTGACCGTGATGATGTGCTTGCCGCGTTCCTTGTAGAAGTTCGCCGCGCCCTTGATGGCCAGGTTATCGGATTCCGTGGCGCCCGACGTCCAGATGATTTCGCGGGGATCCGCGTTCACCAGCTTGGCGACTTCTTCACGCGCGCGTTCCACCGCGTCTTCCGCTTCCCAGCCGATCGAATGGCTGCGGGACGCCGGGTTACCGAAGTTTTCGTACAGCCACGGCACCATTTTGTCCACTACACGCGGATCGACCGGCGTCGTGGCGGAATAGTCGAGGTAAATGGGACGGGTAGTCATGTCGTACAGCTCCTGGTTTTCTTATACGGTGGCGGACGCGCCGGGCTGCGCCGCGGCGTTGCCGGAACATGCGGCGCCCACGCCGGCGCCGTTCGTCATGCGGTTGACGCGCACCGTGCCGTTCTGGGCTTGATTGCTGGCTTCCTGCAATTGGCGCACGCGCTGCTGATCCACCAGATCCTGCAGCGACACCGAATCCAGGTAATCCACCATCTTGCGATTCAGCGTGGCCCAGAGTTCGTGCGTCATGCACTTGCCCGACTTGCCGTCCTTGCCGCTGCTACAGTCCTGCTTGCCGCCACAGCTGGTGGCATCCAGGGGTTCGTCGACAGCGAAAATGATGTCGGCCACCGTGACGTTGCGCGCCAGGCGCGCCAGCGAGTAACCGCCGCCCGGCCCGCGCACGCTGTCCACGAGTTCGTGGCGGCGCAGTTTGCCGAACAGCTGTTCGAGGTAGGAAAGGGAAATGTTTTGGCGCTGGCTGATGGCCGCCAGCGTGACCGGCCCGCTATGCTGACGCATCGCGAGATCGATCATGGCGGTCACGGCGAAACGTCCTTTGGTAGTCAGCCGCATATCAAGGTTTCCTGTGTTGCCAGAGGCCCGGCACGGCCGGGGGCGCAATACCTGAGTAATTGCCTCAAGTATAGCCTATTCCCGACTAATTTGCTATGAAACCCTGCCGCCGATAGGGATGAGCAGCCCTATGGGGAAATGACGCGCGAGATGGCGAAGAAATGCAAAAACCGCACGCGGCATTGGCGTGCGGTTCAGCTGGACTGAAGCGATCCGGGTGTAACCCGACGACGGGGCCGGACCGACTGCGCTGCCCGAGATGAAAGCGCCCGAGGATTTAGCCTGTATTCCAGCCCAGCATTCCAAGGCGGGAAGTCAGGTCCGACGGGTTCGGAGTTACGCAGCCTGGATACGCAGCCTGGATACGCAGCCTGGATACGCAGCCTGGATACGCAGCCTGGATACGCAGCCTGGATACGCAGCCTGGATACGCAGCCTGGATTACGCAGCCTGGTACTGGGTCGCGCGCTTGCGCACCAATTCCAGCACGCCCTGACAGGCGTCTTCCAGATAGTCCAGCACTTTGCCAAACCCTTCGGGGCCGCCATAGTACGGATCCGGCACCGTGGCTTCTTCGAATTCGTTGGCGAACCGCATGAGCAGCATCAGCTTGTGCTGATACGCCTTGGGGCACTGCTGCTGCAGCGCGGACAGGTTTTCCCAGTCCATCGCAAGGATGAGATCGAATTCACGGAAATCGTCGGGCGTGACCTGACGCGCCTCGCAATGCGTGATCTCGTAACCGCGCTTTCGGGCAGCGGCTTGGGCCCGGGCGTCCGGCGCTTCACCAATGTGAAAGGCATGTGTACCGGCGGAATCGATCCGCACGACATCGCCCAGACCGGCATCATTGACCAGCCGGCGGAACACGCCTTCTGCGCTCGGCGAGCGACAGATGTTGCCCATGCAAACGAAAAGTACCTTGGTCATCATGCTTAATAGTCTGCGGGAAAACCCGCAATTAGGCAAGCTTTTTTTCTGGGAAAACCATATACTCCGCGCCCGTCCGAGGAGCGGAAAAACCCATTCGAATTAGTGCCTTATAGCGGAAAGCTAATAAACCGATTGATATTCCCTAAGTCGGTATTCGGCCCCAATTCAATGGCTGCCGACGCAGCGCTGCAACACGGGAAGATGTCCGCCTTATTTCCGCGGCGTGACTGTGGTAGGACAGCCGCGCCGGCCGCCCCGCTCAACGGGCCCCGTCCAGCAACACCCTTTCCTTGAGCGCGTTCAGGGCATCGCGAGCCGCGGCGGCCTGTTCGAATTCCAGGTTGCGCGCGTGGTCCATCATCGACTTTTCCAATCGCCGGATTTCCCGCGCCAGGGCCTTTTCGTCGGTCAGGAGTTCCGCCGGCAGCGCATCTTCGATCGTGGGGTGCTGGATCGGGGCCACCACGCCGTCGATCAGCTCGCGGACGGCCTTATGGACGCCCCGGGCGGTAATGCCGTGGGCCAGGTTGAATTCCTCCTGCTTCTTGCGCCGGCGCTCGGTTTCGCCGATGGCGCGGTGCATGGAATCCGTGACCCGGTCGGCGTAGAGGATGGCCCTGCCGTTGATATTGCGCGCCGCCCGGCCGATGGTCTGGATCAGGCTGCGTTCGGACCGCAGGAAGCCTTCCTTGTCGGCGTCCAGGATGGCGACCAGGGACACTTCCGGTATATCCAGGCCTTCGCGCAGCAGGTTGATGCCGACCAGGACGTCGAAGGTGCCCAAGCGCAGGTCGCGGATGATTTCCACCCGCTCCACCGTGTCGATATCCGAATGCAGGTAGCGCACGCGCACTCCATGCTCGGCCAGGAAGTCCGTCAGGTCTTCGGCCATGCGCTTGGTGAGCGTGGTCACCAGGACGCGCTCGGACTCGGCCACACGCAGCTTGATTTCGCCCAGCAGATCGTCCACCTGGGTACGCGCGGGTCGCACCTCCACGATGGGGTCGACCAAGCCGGTGGGCCGCACCACCTGCTCGACCACGTTGTCGGCGTGCTCCTGTTCGTAATTCGACGGCGTCGCGGATACGAAGACGCACTGGCGCATGCGGGCTTCGAATTCCTGCAGCTGCAGCGGCCGGTTATCCAGGGCCGAAGGCAGGCGGAACCCATATTGCACCAGGGTTTCCTTGCGCGCGCGGTCGCCACGGTACATGCCGCCGAGCTGGCCGATGGTCACGTGGCTTTCGTCGATGAACATCAGCGCGTCGGCGGGCAGGTAATCGATAAGCGTGGGCGGCGGCTCGCCCGGGGCGGCGCCCGACAAATGGCGGGAGTAGTTTTCGATGCCCTTGCAGAATCCCAGCTCCTGCAGCATTTCCAGATCGAACCGGGTGCGCTGTTCCAGCCGTTGCGCTTCAACCAGCTTGCTCTGCGACGTGAAAAACTGCAGGCGCTCGCGCAGCTCTTCCTTGATGGTTTCGATCGCCCGCAGCACGGTATCGCGCGGCGTGACGTAATGCGATCCAGGATAGACCGTGAACCGCGGCACCTTCTGGCGCACCTTGCCCGTCAAGGGGTCGAACAATTCCAGCGTTTCGACTTCATCGTCGAACAGCGTCGCGCGCAAGGCCAGTTCAGGGCTTTCCGCCGGGAAGATATCGATGGTTTCGCCGCGCACCCGGAACACCCCGCGGGTGAAGTCCGCGTCGTTGCGCGTGTACTGCATCGCCACGAGGCGTGCCAGGATCTCGCGCCGCGATATCCGATCGCCCGCGCGCAGGATGAGCACCATGGCGTGATAATCGCCCGGGTTGCCGATACCGTAGATGCAGGACACGGTACCGACGATGACCGTATCGCGGCGCTCCAGCAGGCTTTTCGTGGCCGACAAACGCATCTGTTCGATATGCTCGTTGATCGACGAGTCCTTTTCGATGAACAGATCGCGCGTCGGCACATAGGCTTCGGGCTGGTAATAGTCGTAATACGACACGAAATACTCGACCGCGTTCTTGGGAAAGAACTCGCGCATTTCGGCGTACAACTGCGCGGCCAGCGTCTTGTTCGGCGCGAGCACCAGCGCCGGCCGCCCCAGGCGGGCGATGACGTTGGCCATCGTATAGGTCTTGCCCGAGCCGGTGACGCCCAGCAGGGTCTGGTACATCAGGCCGTCCCGCACGCCGTCCACCAGGCCGCCGATGGCGCCGGGCTGGTCGCCGGCCGGCGGATAGGGCTGATAGAGCTGAAAAGGGCTATCCGGAAATTCGACGAATCCAGTGTCGGTCATGCTAGACTGTCTCAGGGTAAACCCCCCATTATCCGCCGCATATCCGGCTGCGTCCACCTACCCTTTTGCGTACCCTTTGCGATCCGATGAGCACCCTTTTCCAGAACGTCGAGTTGGCCCCGCGCGACCCCATTCTCGGGCTGAATGAGCAGTACAACGCTGACACCCGGCCTGGCAAGGTCAATCTGGGCGTCGGGGTGTATTACGACGACAACGGGCGCATCCCGCTGCTGGCCGCGGTCCGCAAGGCCGAAATCGCCCGCATCGAAGCCGCCGCCGCGCGCGGCTACCTGCCCATCGAAGGCATTGCCGCCTACAACAAGGGTGCGCAGGCCATGCTGCTGGGGGCGGACTCGCCCCTGACGGCGGAAGGTCGGGTGCTGACCGCGCAGGCGCTGGGCGGCACCGGCGCGCTCAAGATCGGCGCGGACTTCCTGCGCCAGCTGCTGCCGCAGTCCAAGGCCTATATCAGCGATCCCAGTTGGGAAAACCACCGCGCCCTGTTCGAGCGGGCCGGTTTCCAGGTCGAAAGCTATCCCTATTACGATCCGGCCACGCATGGCCTGAACTTCGAAGGCATGCTCGCCGGGCTGAAGTCCATGCCCGCCGGCAGCGTGGTCGTGCTGCACGCCTGCTGCCATAACCCCACGGGCGTGGACCCCACCGCCGAGCAATGGCAGCAGATCGCCAATGTCGTCAAGGAACGCGATCTCGTGCCCTTCCTGGACATCGCCTACCAGGGCTTCGGCGCCGGCCTGCAGGAAGATGCCGCCGTCGTGCGCCTGTTCGCCGGCATGGACATGACGATGTTCATCAGTTCGTCGTTCTCCAAGTCCTTCTCGCTGTACGGCGAGCGCGTCGGCGCCCTGACGGTCGTCGCCGGCAGCAAGGACGAAGCCGCCCGCGTGCTCAGCCAGCTCAAGCGCGTCATCCGCACCAATTACTCGAATCCGCCCACCCACGGCGGCACGATCGTGTCGACGGTGCTGAACACGCCGGAACTGTTCGCCCTGTGGGAACAGGAACTGACCGGCATGCGCGATCGCATCCGCCTGATGCGCCGCCAGTTGGTCGACAAGATCAAGGAACAGGGCGCCAAGCAGAATTTCGATTTCGTGCTGCAGCAGCGCGGCATGTTCTCCTATTCCGGCCTGACGTCGGCCCAGGTGGACCGCCTGCGCGAAGAACACGGCATCTACGCCGTTTCCAGCGGCCGGATCTGCGTGGCCGCGCTGAACAGCCAGAACATCGATACCGTGGCCAAGGGCATCGCCCAGGTGCTGAAGGGCTGAGGCCCAGGCCCCCCAGGTCACAAGTCCTTCGTTCCCCGCTTTTGCACAGGGCCCCTTCGGGGGCCCTTGTGTTTTGCGCGGCAATTGCCCGCCTGTGGGTCGTACCCCCTTGCGTTTTGAAGCTGCGTCCCCCAAAATTCGAACCTGTATATCCATACAGGGAACAGGAACGCCCAATGGCCAGCAAACTTACCGAACGCCAGCAGCAGATACTCGACCTGATCCGCCAGGCGGTCGCCAGCACGGGATTCCCCCCCACCCGCGCCGAAATCGCGCAGGCCCTGGGATTTCGCTCGCCCAACGCGGCGGAAGACCACCTGAAAGCCCTGGCCCGCAAAGGCGCGATCGAGCTCACCGCCGGAGCCTCGCGCGGCATCCGCCTGAAAGACACCCGTCCCGAAGGCGGCCAGGCGATGCTCCCCATCCCTTCGCTGTCGCAGTTGATCTTGCCGCTGGTCGGTCGGGTGGCGGCAGGCAGCCCTATCCTGGCGGCCGAACATGTCGAACGCGACGTCGGCGTCGACCCTGCCCTGTTCGCCCAACGGCCAGACTACCTGCTCAAGGTCCGCGGCATGAGCATGCGGGACATCGGCATCCTGGACGGCGACCTCCTGGCGGTCAAGAAAGCCAGCGAAGCCCGTGATGGCCAGATCGTCGTCGCCCGCATCGACGAAGACGTTACGGTCAAGCGCCTGCACCGCCAGGGTGGCCGTATCGAACTGCTGCCGGAAAACCCCGAGTTCGAACCGATCCTGGTGCGGCCGGGGCAGGAATTCGCATTGGAAGGCATCGCGGTCGGATTGATCCGCACGCAGGCGCTGCAGTAAGGCTGGGGCTAAGGCCACCACGGCTACGGCCCGCGCCGCCACACGAAAAAGGCCTGGAGCTCACGCTCCAGGCCTTTTTTATCGAGCTCGTACGATCGCGCTTAGTGCTTGATCACGGGATCGACCGACTCCGGCGAAGAGGCTGCGGGCGTCACCATCGGCTTGTCCTTCGCGTCTTCTTCCGAGATCGGCTCAGGCATGCGTTCCAGCGCGCGCTCCAACACCTTGTCGATCCAGCGAACCGGCACGACTTCGAGCTGGTTCTTGACGTTGTCGGGGATCTCGGCCAGATCCTTGACGTTTTCCTCCGGGATCAACACGGTCTTGATGCCACCGCGGTGCGCGGCCAACAGCTTTTCCTTCAAGCCGCCGATCGCCAGCACTTCGCCACGCAGCGTGATTTCGCCCGTCATCGCGACGTCCGCACGCACCGGAATACCGGAAAGCGCGGACACCATCGCGGTGGTGATCGCGATACCCGCGGACGGACCGTCCTTGGGCGTCGCGCCTTCGGGCACGTGCACGTGCATGTCGCGCTTTTCGAACACGCTGTCGGCGAATCCCAGGCGGCGCGCCCGCGAACGCACGACCGTGCGAGCCGCTTCGACCGATTCCTTCATCACGTCGCCCAGCGAGCCGGTACGTTGGATGGCGCCCTTGCCGGGCATGTCGGCGACTTCGATGGTCAGCAGATCGCCGCCCACTTCCGTCCACGCCAGGCCGGTCACCTGCCCCACCTGGTTTTCCTTTTCCGCCATACCGAAGTTGTAGCGACGCACGCCCAGGTAATCGTTCAGGTTTTCCGACGTCACCGCAATGGCGCTGGCCGTACCGGTGCCATCCGCGGCGGGCTTGCCTTCGCGCTCGGTCAGCAATTGCTTGACGACCTTGCGGCACACCTTGCCGATCTCGCGTTCCAGTGCCCGGACGCCCGCTTCGCGCGTGTAGTACCGCACGATGTCGCGCAGGGCCGACTCGTCTATCGTCAGCTCCGTTTCCTTCAGGCCATTGTTCTTCAACAGCTTGGGGATCAGGTGGTCGCTGGCGATATGGACTTTTTCGTCTTCCGTATAGCCGGACAGGCGTATGACTTCCATCCGGTCCAGCAGGGCCGGGGGAATATTCAGCGTGTTGCTGGTCGCGACGAACATCACGTCCGACAGATCGAAGTCCACTTCGACGTAGTGATCCTGGAACGTGTGGTTCTGCTCGGGATCCAGCACTTCCAGCAGCGCCGACGACGGATCGCCACGGAAATCCATGCCCAGCTTGTCGATTTCGTCCAGCAGGAACAAGGGATTGCGCACGCTCACCTTGCTCATGTTCTGCAGGATCTTGCCCGGCATGGAGCCGATGTACGTACGACGGTGGCCGCGGATTTCGGCCTCGTCACGCACACCGCCCAGCGCCATCCGCACGAACTTGCGGTTGGTGGCCTTGGCAATCGACTGCCCCAGCGAGGTCTTGCCCACGCCCGGAGGGCCGACCAGGCACAGGATCGGCGCCTTGACCTTGTCGACACGCTGCTGCACGGCGAGATATTCCAGTATGCGTTCCTTGACCTTTTCGAGACCGTAGTGGTCGTCGTCCAGGACAGTTTCGGCATTGCCGATGGAGTTGTTGACCTTGCTCTTCTTGCGCCATGGCAGGTTGATCAAGGTATCGATGTAGTTGCGCACCACCGTCGCTTCGGCGGACATGGGCGACATCAGCTTGAGCTTCTTGAGCTCGGCGTCGGCCTTTTTGCGCGCTTCCTTGGGCATGTGCGCCGCGACGATCTTCTTTTCCAGCTCTTCGATGTCGGCGCCTTCTTCGCCTTCACCCAGTTCCTTCTGGATGGCCTTTACCTGTTCGTTCAGGTAGTAGTCGCGCTGGCTCTTCTCCATCTGCTTTTTCACGCGGCCGCGGATCCGCTTTTCGACCTGCAGGATGTCGATTTCGGTTTCCAGCTGCGTGAGCAGGCCTTCCAGGCGCTCGGCGGTGCCGAAGATCTCGAGCATCTTCTGCTTCTGCTCGAGCTTCAACGGCAGGTGCGCCGCGATGGTGTCGGCCAGCCGGCCGGCATCGTCGATCCCCGCCAGGGACGTCAGGATCTCAGGCGGGATCTTCTTGTTGAGCTTCACGTACTGTTCGAACTGGGCCACGATGGCGCGGCGCAAGGCTTCCGTCTCGGATCCCTGGATGGGGTCGAGCTGGATGGGCACGACTTCGCAGGTGAAGTGCGTTTCGACGTCGTCCACGCGCGTGATGCGGGCGCGCTGCGCGCCTTCGACCAGCACCTTCACGGTGCCGTCGGGCAGCTTCAACATCTGCAGGATGCCCGCCACGCAGCCGATCTCGTAGACGTCTTCAGGCGACGGATCATCCTTGCCGGCCGACTTCTGCGCGACCAGCATGATGCTTTTACCGGCTTCCATGGCGACTTCGAGCGCGCGTATGGAGCGGGGGCGTCCGACAAAAAGCGGGATGACCATGTGCGGGAACACCACGACGTCGCGCAGCGGGAGCAACGGCAGGTCGATGGGTTCGGAAGGCAGGGTCTGAGTGCCAGACATAAAGATTCCTTGGGATGATCTACGTAGCGGCGATGCGGCGGAGTCAGTCAGCAATCCCGTCTATCGTCAGTTACGTCTGATATGGGAACAATAGCCGAAAAATCAAGTTTCCGGCCGGCGACCGCAAAAACGGTAAAAACCCGTCACGCGGGACGGGTTTTTAGGTTACGCGGCGGCGTCCCTGACCTCGCCCCGTTCCGGCTTGGATGCCTGGGCAGCATCGTCCGCATAGATGAGCAAAGGCTGACCGTCGCCTTCGATGACGTTGTCCTCGAGCACGACGCGGCTGACATTGCCCAGCGAAGGCAGTTCGTACATCGTGTCCAGCAAGGCGGATTCCAGGATGGACCGCAGGCCACGCGCGCCGGTCTTGCGCTTGAGCGCCTTGCGGGCGATGGCGCGCAAGGCGCCCGGCCGAACGTCCAGTTCCGCCCCTTCCATCGCGAACAGTTTCTGGAACTGCTTGACCAGGGCATTCTTGGGTTCGGTCAGGATCTGCACCAGCGCGGCTTCGTCCAGCTCGTCCAGCGTGGCGACCACGGGAAGGCGGCCGACCAGTTCCGGGATCAGGCCGAACTTGATCAGGTCTTCCGGCTCGGCTTCGCTGAACAGCTCGCCGACGCCCCGCTCGGATTTGGCCCGGACCGCGGCCGAGAACCCGATGCCCGATTTTTCCGTCCGGTCGCGGATGACCTTTTCCAGCCCGTCGAAGGCGCCGCCCACGATGAACAGGATGTTGGTCGTATCGACCTGGACGAAGTCCTGGTTCGGATGCTTGCGTCCGCCCTGCGGCGGCACCGACGCCACCGTGCCTTCGATCAGCTTGAGCAAGGCCTGCTGCACGCCTTCCCCGGACACGTCGCGCGTGATGGAGGGGTTGTCCGACTTACGAGAAATCTTGTCGATTTCGTCGATGTAGATGATCGCGCGCTGCGCTTTTTCAACTTCGTAGTTGCAGTTCTGCAGCAGCTTCTGGATGATGTTTTCGACGTCTTCGCCGACGTAGCCCGCTTCGGTCAGCGTGGTGGCGTCAGCCATGACGAAGGGCACGTTCAACATGCGTGCCAGGGTCTGGGCCAGCAGCGTCTTGCCGGAACCGGTCGGTCCCACGAGCAGGATGTTGCTCTTGGAAAGCTCGACCTCATCGCCCTTGAGTTCGCCGTGGCGGATGCGCTTGTAATGGTTGTACACCGCGACCGCCAGCGTGCGCTTGGGCGTGTCCTGGCCAATGACGTACTGATCCAGGAATTTTTTGATTTCAGTCGGGGTGGGCAGTTCCGAGCGAATAGCGGCGCGCGCCGTCGCCTGCGCTTCTTCCCGAATGATATCGTTGCAAAGATCGATGCATTCGTCGCAGATGAACACGGAAGGCCCCGCGATCAATTTGCGGACTTCGTGCTGGCTCTTGTTGCAGAAAGAGCAATGCAGCACCTTCGCGTCTGCCGATCCCTTTTTTTCAGGCATATATATCTCTGGTGACGATGGATGCCGCGCCTGCGCGCGCCACCCATCCTACGCTGGCTCGAAATAGCGGCGGTTCGGAACCAGGCCCGCGGACGCCTTAGCGATCCTCGGAGCGCGAGGCCAGGACCTTGTCCACCAAGCCATACGATACAGCATCTTCCGCGGACATGAAGTTGTCGCGCTCCGTGTCCAGGGCGATGCGTTCGACGGGCTGGCCGGTGTTCTCCGCCAGGATGCGATTCAGGCGTTCGCGCAGGTCCAGGATCTCACGAGCCTGGATCTGGATATCGCTGGCCTGGCCCTGGGCGCCGCCCGACGGCTGGTGGATCATGATCCGGGAATTGGGCAAGGAGTAACGCTTGCCCTTCTTACCTGCCGCCAGCAGGAATGCGCCCATGCTGGCCGCCAGGCCGGTGCACAGCGTGGAGACATCCGGCTTCACGAAATTCATCGTGTCGTAGATGGCCATGCCGGCATAGACCGAACCGCCCGGCGAGTTGATGTAGAACGAAATGTCCTTGTCCGGATTTTCCGATTCCAGGAACAACAGCTGGGCCACCACGAGGTTGGCGGAGTTGTCGTTCACCGGTCCGACCAGGAACACCACCCGCTCGCGCAACAACCTGGAATAAATGTCGTAGGCACGCTCGCCGCGCCCGGACTGCTCGATCACCATGGGGATATACCCCAGGGCGGTCGGCGTCACGGACTCGCCGCCGTACATGGAGGCATAGAAATCCGTAAATCTATTCATCAAGCCATCCCCATCAACTGGTCGAAAGGCACTTGCTCGTCCGTGACCTTGGCCTTGTCGAGCACATAGGAAACCACATTATCTTCCACCACGAGAGCCTCGATCTCGGCGCGGCGCTGGCGGTCGGAAAGATAATAGCTGACCACCTGGGCCGGCTCTTCGTAATTCTGCGCGAACTCTTCGATGCGCGCGCGAACCTGTTCAGGCTTGGCCTGCAGTTGCGCTTCCTTGACCAGTTCGGACACCAGCAGGCCCAGGCGCACGCGGCGTTCGGACTCGCTGCTGAAGGCTTCCAGCGGGATCGGCACCGAATCGGCATTCGGCAGGCCACGCTGCTTGAGTTCTTCGCGCGCGGCGGCGACGCGGCTGCTGACATCGCTGTCGACCAGCGCGGCCGGCACGTCGAACTTGGCCGCTTCGGCCAGCGCGTCCATCACGCTGTTCTTGGTGCGCACCAGCAGGCGCGTCCTGGCTTCGCGCTCGACATTCTTGCGGATGTCGGCCTTCAGCTTTTCGACGTCGCCTTCGGCCTGGCCCAGCGACTTGGCGAATTCGCTATCCACGGCCGGCAGCACGGCTTCGGCCACTTCCTTGATGGTGATGGTGAATTCCGCGGTCTTGCCGGCGACTTCCTTGCCTTGGTAGTCTTCCGGGAAGCTCAGCGGGAAAACCTTGGTTTCGCCCGCCTTCATGCCCTGCGCGGCGGCTTCGAACTCGGGCAGCATGCGACCCTGGCCCAGCACGAAGGGGAAGTCTTCGGCCTTGCCGCCGTCGAACGGCACGCCGTCGATGGTGCCGGCGAAATCCAGGGTGACACGATCGCCGTCCTGGGCCGCGCGGCCTTCGCGCGCTTCGTACGAGGCGCGCTGCTTGCGCAGGACGTCGATGGTCTGGTCGACTTCCGCGTCGGTGACCGGGGCGTCGTAGCGCGTGACGGACAGGCTGGACAGGTCGGGTACGGCCACTTCGGGATAGACCTCGAAATCGGCGGTGAACACGAGCGCGTCTTCACCCACGCCTTCGGTCTTCGGCTCGATGGAAGGCGCACCGGCGACGCGCAGCTTCGCGGAATCGATGGCCTGTTCGAATGCACGACCCACCTGGGTATTGATCACGTCATAGCGGATGCCGGGCCCGTGGCTGCGCTCCAGCATGGCCATGGGCACTTTGCCGGGACGGAAGCCGGGCACCTTGGCGGTGCGCGCGACGCGCTTCAACTGCGCCTGGACTTCTTTTTCGATGTCCGCGACGGACACGGACAGATCGACGCGGCGCTTCAGGCCGGAGAGGGTTTCAACCACAGGCTGCATTAGAAAAGACCTATTTTGCGAGTGAATGGAAGATGGGAATCAACCGGTCATTTTACCGGAAACTCATTTGTGCCCGCCAAGGCGGTCCGAAGGGTCGGGGACGGATAAGCGTGGGCGTTGATCCGATCGCCAATAATGCAACGCGAGACCCGGCGCGCGGGCCGGAAAGCTGAATGTCAGCTTGATAGAATTCCCGCTCTGCCATTACCTGGGCTTCCCCGCCTTTTCCTATGCAATCACGCGCCCCCGGCGATACCCGTCCCCGCCTGAGCACCATGGCCGCCCTGATCTTCAGCTCGCGCTGGCTGCAGCTGCCGCTGTACCTGGGCCTGATCGTGGCGCAAGGCGTCTATGTGTTGCTCTTCGTGAAGGAACTGTGGCATCTGGTCAGCCACGCGACCACGTTCGGCGAACAGCAGATCATGTTGATCGTGCTCGGCCTGATCGACGTCGTCATGATCTCGAACCTGCTGGTCATGGTGATCGTCGGCGGTTACGAGACCTTCGTCTCCCGGCTCAGGCTGGAGGGACACCCGGACCAACCGGAATGGCTAAGCCACGTGAACGCCAGCGTGCTGAAGGTCAAGCTGGCGATGGCGATCATCGGCATTTCGTCCATACACCTGCTGCGCACCTTCATCGAGGCGGGCGGCCTGGGCAAGCCCGACGTCACGTTCACCGAAAGCGGCGTGATGTGGCAGACCATCATCCACTGCGTCTTCATTTTGTCGGCGATCGGGATCGCCTATGTGGACCGCTTGCTGGCCCCACCCCATGCAGAGGCCAGGGAACGCGGCACGCACTGACGCCTGACCCGGCCCGCGGCGCCCCGGCGCTGCGGGCGACGGGCGGCCGGGCCACGAAAAAGACCAGCCAAAAAAACGGCGTGCCCTGTGCACGCCGTTTTTTTATCTCACTTCACAATCTGGATGTTCATGGCGGCGGGGCCTTTGGCGCCCTGCCCGACCTCATACGAGACGCGCTGGTTCTCCTGCAGCGTCTTGTAGCCTTCGGTGCGGATCTGCGAGAAGTGCACGAAAAGATCCTTGCTGCCATCGTCGGGCACGATGAAGCCGTATCCCTTTTCCGCGTTGAACCACTTGACAATGCCCGTTGCCATATTTGCACCACCTGAGCTGATGAATAGAGGAGAGGCGCCAGATTATCAAGGATGGGAAATCGGCAACTACAGTACCTTTGACGTACCTTTGCGGCGACAGAGAACTAAGACCGCGTCGCTTGAATATCTCGCCGAGCGAGTGTAATCGGGATATTTTTACCCGGTCAACCGCGCTTGCCCCCAAAATCAGCAATTGGCGCTAAGCCATGCCAAACCCGCCATGGGGGGCTACCCATGGCGGAGCGTTCTGGTGCGAAGGAGGGGACTCGAACCCCTACACCTGTTACGGCGTCAGGACCTAAACCTGGTGCGTCTACCAATTTCGCCACCTTCGCAAGCGGAGCCCGGTATTGTAGCTTGCTTGTTAAAATCGCGCCCCATGAACCCCCGCCTAGACGCTCTACACCCCTATCCTTTCGAAAAGCTGCGCCGCCTGATGGCCGACGCCGGCTCGCCCCCCAGCGGGCTCGCGCCGATCAATCTGTCCATCGGCGAGCCCAAGCACGACACCCCCGCCCGGGTGGCCCAAGCCATGGTGCAGGCCCTGCCGGGCGGCCTGGCGTCCTATCCGAGCACCAAGGGCGAACCCCGCCTGCGCGAAGTCATCGCGCAGTGGCTGGCCAAGCGCTACGGCATACCGGCGCCGGATCACGAGACCCAGGTCCTGCCGGTGCTCGGATCGCGCGAAGCGCTGTTCGCCTTCGCGCAAACCGTGATCGACCCGACCGGGGACGACATCGTCATCTGCCCCAACCCGTTCTACCAGATCTACGAGGGCGCGACGCTGCTGGCCGGTGGCCGGCCCTATTTCGTCAATGCCGACCCGGCGCGCAACTTCAGCCCGGACTGGAGCCAGGTGCCGGCGGACGTATGGCGCAAGACGCGCATGGTGTACGTCTGCTCGCCCGGGAACCCGGCGGGCAATGTCATGTCCATGGAAGACTGGCGCGAGATTCTCGAGCTGAGCGACCGCTACGGCTTCATCATCGCGTCCGACGAGTGCTATTCCGAGATCTACCTGAACGAAACCCAGCCGCCCCTGGGCGGCCTGCAGGCGGCGCACGCGCTGGGACGCACGGATTTCCGCAACCTGGTCGCGTTTTCCAGCCTGTCCAAGCGCTCGAACGTGCCCGGCATGCGCTCGGGTTTCGTCGCGGGCGACGCCGCGCTGCTCGCCCGTTTCCTGCTTTACCGCACTTATCATGGCAGCGCGATGAGCCCGGTCGTGACCGCCGCCAGCATCGCGGCCTGGACCGATGAAACGCACGTGCGGGAAAACCGCCGTCTCTACCGCGAGAAATTCGACGCGGTGGTGCCCATCCTGCAACGCGCCATGGACGTGACCCGTCCGGCGGCGTCGTTCTACCTGTGGGTGGCGACACCCATTCCGGATACCGATTTCGCCCGCGATCTCTACGCACGCACGGGCGTGACGGTGCTGCCGGGCAGCTACCTGGCGCGCGACGCCCACGGACGGAATCCCGGCGTGAACCGCGTCCGCATGGCACTGGTCGCCCCGCAGGGACAATGCGTGGACGCCGCCGAACGCATCGCCGATTTCGTCAAATCTTCCGTTTAACTCCACAACAGCCAAGAACCATGACTCTCGACCTACAAACCACCATCGAACAAGCCTGGGAAGCCAGGGCATCCCTGACGGCGACCGATGCCAGCGCCGAAGTCCGCGAAGCGGTCGAACACACCATCGACGCGCTGGACGCCGGACGCCTGCGGGTGGCGGACAAAGCGACGGGTGAATGGATCGTGCACCAGTGGATCAAGAAAGCCGTGCTGCTTTCGTTCCGCCTGCAGGACAACGCGGTCATGGGCCAGGCCCCGCTGCAGTTCTACGACAAGGTGCCGTTGAAGTTCGCCGAATACGGCAACGCCGCCTTCCAGCACGGCGGCTACCGCGTGGTGCCGCCCGCCGTGGCGCGCCGCGGCGCCTTCATCGGCCGCAATGTGGTGCTGATGCCCTCGTACGTCAACCTGGGCGCCTACGTGGACGAAGGCACCATGGTGGACACCTGGGCCACGGTGGGTTCGTGCGCCCAGATCGGCAAGAACGTCCATTTGTCCGGCGGCGTCGGCATCGGCGGCGTGCTGGAGCCGCTGCAGGCCAACCCGACCATCATCGAGGACAACTGCTTCATCGGCGCGCGCTCCGAGATCGTGGAAGGCGTGATCGTCGAGGAAAACTCGGTGCTGTCGATGGGCGTGTACCTGTCGCAAAGCACCAAGATCTTCGATCGCGCCACAGGCAAGATCACCTACGGCCGGATCCCCTCGGGCTCGGTCGTCGTGCCCGGCTCGCTGCCGGCCGCCGATGGCTCGCACAGCCTGTACTGCGCCGTGATCGTCAAGCGTGTCGACGCGCAGACGCGCGCCAAGACCAGCATCAACGATCTGCTGAGGGCGTAATGGCCGCGACCGCCGTACTCGATCTGGTCAAGGACCTGATCGCCCGCCCCTCCGTCACGCCGGCGGACTTCGACTGCCAGCAGATGCTGGCGCAGCGCCTCGAGCGTGCCGGATTCCGCTGCGAGACCATCGTCTGCAACGACGTGACCAATCTCTGGGCACGGCGCGGCAGCGCCGGTCCGTTGGTGGTGTTCGCCGGACACACCGACGTGGTGCCGCCCGGACCGCGCGAAAAGTGGGACAGCGATCCTTTCCTGCCGGTCGAGCGCGACGGTTTCCTGTACGGCCGCGGCGCGGCGGACATGAAAACCTCGATCGCCGCCTTCGTGGTGGCGGTGGAAGAATTCGTGGCCGCGCACCCGGACCACGACGGTTCCATCGCCCTGCTCCTGACGTCCGATGAAGAAGGCCCGTCGGTGGACGGCACCGTACGTGTCTGCGAATGGTTGCAGCAGCGCGGCGAAACCCTGGACTACTGCATCGTCGGCGAACCGACGTCGGTCGAGCGCCTGGGCGATATGTGCAAGAACGGCCGCCGCGGCTCGCTGTCGGGCCGGCTGACGGTCAGGGGCATCCAGGGCCACGTCGCCTACCCCCACCTGGCCCGCAACGCGGTGCATGACGTCGCCCCTGCCCTGGCCGAACTGGTGTCCATCGAGTGGGACCAGGGCAACGAATATTTCCCGCCGACCACCTTCCAGATCTCCAACATGTCGGCGGGCACCGGCGCGACGAATATCGTGCCGGGCGAAGCCGTGCTGCTGTTCAACTTCCGCTTTTCGACCGCCAGCACGCCTGAAGGCCTGCAATCGCGCGTGAAGGCGGTGCTGGACAAGCATGGCGTCGATCATCACATCGACTGGCAGCTGGGCGGCGAACCGTTCCTGACGCCCCGGGGCGCGCTGAGCACGGCGCTGACCGCCGCCATCCGCGCCGAGACCGGCCTGGATACCGAGCTGTCGACCACGGGCGGCACTTCCGACGGCCGCTTCCTGGCCAAGATCTGCCCGCAGGTCATCGAATTCGGCCCGTGCAACGCCACCATCCACAAAGTCAATGAACGCGTCGAGCTCGACTCGCTCACACCCTTGAAGAATATCTACCGCCGCACGGTTGAAAACCTGCTGCTGCCGGCGTAACGGACCCAATGCCCTCTTCCAATCGTTCCGAATTGCAGACCGTGCGCGACCTGATCCGCTACGGTGTCTCGCGGCTGAATGCCGGGCAGGTGAGCTACGGCCATGGCAGCGACAATGCCTGGGACGAAGCCGTCTACCTGGTCCTGCACACGCTGCACCTTCCGCTCGATACGCTGGAGCCTTTCCTGGAGGCCCGCGTCCTGCCGGACGAGCGTGAACAGGTGCTGGCCTTGCTGGACAAGCGCGTGGCGGAGCGCCTGCCCGCGCCCTACCTGACCAACGAAGCCTGGCTGCGCGGCCGCCGCTTCTACGTGGACAACCGCGTGATCGTGCCCCGCTCGCCGATCGCCGAACTGCTGGACGACAGCCTGTCGCCGTGGGTGGCCGATCCCGAAACCGTGGAGTATGTGCTGGACATGTGCACGGGATCGGGATGCCTGGCGGTCCTGTCCGCGCTGGCATTTCCTTTCGCGCATGTCGATGGCGTCGACATTTCCGCCAGCGCGCTGGAAGTCGCCATGCACAACGTGGGCGCCTATAACCTGCATGACCGCATCTCCCTGCACTGCAGCGATCTTTTCCAGAAGCTGCCCGCGCGGCAGTACGACGTCATCATCTGCAATCCGCCCTATGTGAATGCGGATTCCATGGACGCGCTGCCGCAGGAATACCGGCATGAACCGCATATGGCGCTGGCCGGCGGCGACGACGGCATGGACCTGGTCAAGCGCATCATCGACGAAGCCCCCGCCCACTTGCGTCCCAAAGGCCTCCTGGTGCTGGAAATCGGCCACGAGCGCGAACATTTCGAGGCGGCATTCCCGCACCTGGATCCGGTGTGGCTGGATTCCTCGGAAGCCTCCGACCAGATCATGCTGCTGACGCGCGAGCAGTTGGCGCCGTGATACGAGGATCCGGAATCACCCTGCGCCGCGGGACGAAAATCCTGCTGGACGGCGCGGACTTCGTCGTCAACCCCGGGGAGCGTGTCGGCATCGTCGGCAAGAACGGCGCCGGTAAATCCACATTGTTCGCCTTGTTGACGGGCACCCTGGACCTGGACGCCGGCAGCCTGGCCATGCCGCCCGACTGGCGCATCGCCAGCGTGCAGCAGGAGTTGCACGCCGACGATCGGCCCGCGCGCGAATTCGTCATCGATGGAGACGTGCCGCTGCGCACCCTGCAGGCCAGGCGAGCGGCGCTGGACGATGACCAGGGTACGGAAATCGCCGAGACCGAAGCGGCACTGATCGAGGCCGGCGCCTGGACCGCGCCATCGCGCGCGGAGCAGTTGCTGGCCGGCCTGGGCTTCAAGCCCGACGAATGGATGCAGCCGGTCGCCAGCTTTTCCGGCGGTTGGCGCATGCGGCTGGCACTGGCCCGCGCGCTGATGGCGCCATCGGACCTGCTGTTGCTGGACGAGCCGACCAACCACCTGGACCTGGACGCCATGCTGTGGCTGGAAAAGTGGCTGACGGCGTATCCAGGGACGGTGCTGCTGATTTCGCACGATACCGAATTCCTGGACGCCGCCGCCAAGGCCATCCTGCACTTCGACCACGGCAAGCTGGTCCGCTACCGCGGCGGCTACCAGGATTTCCTCGAACAGCGCGCGGAACGCCTGCGCCAGACCCGCATCGCCCATGAAAGGCAGACTCGGGAAGCGGCGCGCCTGCAGGGCTTCATCGACCGCTTCAAGGCCAAGGCTTCCAAGGCCAAGCAGGCCCAGAGCCGCGTCAAGGCGCTGGCGCGCATGCAGACGCTGGCGCCGCTGCATGCGGAAGCGGGCATCGATATCCGCATTCCGTCGCCGGACCACATGCCGGATCCCCTGCTGATCCTGGAAAAGCTCTGTGCCGGGTATACGGACGCGTCAGGCAAGCCTGTCGACATCCTGCGCGATGTGACGCTGATGGTGCGCGCCGGCAGCCGCGTCGGGATCCTGGGCGCGAATGGCGCGGGCAAGAGCACGCTGGTCAAGACGATTGCCGAAACCCTGCCCGTGCGGGCCGGCGAGCGCCGCGCTTCGCGCGGGCTGTCCATCGGCTATTTCGCCCAGCATCAGCTCGATATGCTGGACCTGAACGCCACGCCGCTATTGCACCTGGCGCGCATCGCGCCGGAAGCCCGCGAACAGGAGCTGCGCAATTACCTGGGTGGTTTCGGATTCTCCGGCGATTCGGTCACGGGACCGGTCGGCCCGATGTCGGGCGGCGAAAAAGCGCGGCTGGCCCTGTCGCTGATCGTCTGGCAGAAGCCGAATCTGCTGCTGCTGGACGAACCCAGCAACCACCTGGACGTCGAAACGCGCGAAGCGCTCGCCGCCGCGCTGGCGGAGTTCGCCGGCAGCATGCTGCTGGTTTCGCATGACCGGCATCTGCTGCGCACCACCGTGGACGACTTCTGGATCGTGGCCGACGGCACGGTGCGCGAATTCGACGGCGACCTGGAGGATTACCGCGACTGGCTGGCGGCGCGTGGCGCCCAGGAAAAAGCCGACGCGTCGCGCACGACCACGGACGCTGCGGCCCCCGCCGACCGCAAGCAACAGCGCCGGCAGGAAGCCGAGGCGCGCCAACGCGTCGCGGCCGCGCGCAAACCGCTGGAAAGCAGGCTGGGCAAGGT
The DNA here is from genome assembly GCF_002261425.1 of Bordetella genomosp. 9. Lineage (NCBI taxonomy): Bacteria > Pseudomonadati > Pseudomonadota > Betaproteobacteria > Burkholderiales > Alcaligenaceae > Bordetella > Bordetella genomosp. 9. Next base: position 1,258,550 of record NZ_NEVJ01000003.1, read on the forward strand.
GGACGCCGAAATGGCGGCCATACGCAAGCGCCTGGACACGCTGGACGCCCTGATCGCCGACGCGGATCTGTATTCCGACGCCCGCCGCGGCGAGCGCCAGAAGGTCATGAGCGAACATGGCGAGCTGGCCAAGCGCATGGACGAACTGGAAGAACAGTGGCTGGAGCTGCAGGAAGCCATCGAGGCGGTCGAGAAATCCGCCTGAGGAAAAGCGGCTGAGGCAAGCCGCCTAAGGAAAACCGGCCGAGCCCGACTCAGCCGGCAATCACGTCCAGCTTGGCGATCCCGAGCGCGAGCGTCTTGGGACCCACGTCGCGGAACTGGATCTGCGCCTGCGCATCCTGGCCGTTGCCGCTGAGACCGATGATGGTCCCGTCGCCGAAACGCGCGTGCCGCACACCCTGCCCGATACGGTATTGACGATCGCCGACCGTCACGCCCGACGACACGCCGCGCGGCTGGCGCGGCGCAATGGTGCCGGTGGGCTTGCGGCCGAAGGCATCGCGGTCGGCGCCGCGCCAATCCCTGCTGCCAGCGCCATACTCGTCCCCCATCGTGGCGCGGGGGGTCAGCCATTTCAGATGCTGTTCGGGGATTTCGCCCAGGAAGCGCGAACGCATGGCGTAGCGCGTCTGTCCGTGCAGCATGCGGCTTTGCGCCAGGCTCAGGTACAGGCGTTCACGCGCCCGGGTGATCGCCACGTACATCAGCCGGCGTTCTTCTTCCAGGCCGGCTTGCTCCAGGACGCTGTTTTCATGCGGGAACAGGCCTTCTTCGAGCCCGGTGATGAAAACCGCGTCGAATTCCAGGCCCTTGGCCGCGTGCACGGTCATCATCTGGACGGCGTCCTGCCCGGCCTGCGCCTGGTTGTCGCCGGCTTCCAGCGCCGCATGGGACAGGAAGGCCGCCAGCGGCGTCAGGTTTTCCGTCGGCGCGGCGAACGCGGGATCCGTCGTCCCGGCGGCGTCAGGCTCCGGGATCGGTTCGCGTTGGGCGGCCACGCCCGCCGGCAGGCCGTCGAAATTTTCCTCGGTCGAAAACACCGCCGCGGCGTTGACCAGTTCGTTCAGGTTCTCGATCCGCTCCGTGCCTTCTTTTTCGCCACGGTAATGTTCGATGAGCCCGCTGGCTTCCAGCACGTGCTCGACCATTTCCGGCAAAGGTAGTTCACGCGTGTCGTCCGCCATGCGCCCGATCAGCGTTGCGAACTGCGCCAGATTGGCGCCACCCTTGCCCGCCACGCGGGCGACCGCGCCGTACAGGCTGGTGTCGTGCGCGCGGGCGGCATCCGCCAGTTGTTCGAGCGTGCGAGCGCCGATCCCGCGCGCCGGGAAATTCACCACCCGCATCCACGACGTATCGTCATGCGGGTTGGCGATCAGGCGCAGGTAGGCCAGCGCATGCTTGATTTCCTGGCGCTCGAAAAAGCGCAGGCCGCCATAGACCTTGTAGGGAATGGCGGCGGAAAACAGTGCGTGTTCCAGCACGCGCGATTGCGCGTTGCTTCGATACAGCACGGCGATTTCGCGGCGCGCCCGCCCGTCGTTGACCAGGGCGCGGATTTCGTCCACGACCCACTGTGCTTCCATGCCGTCGGAAGGCTGTTCGATGACGCGCACGGGCTCGCCTTCGCCCTGCTCCGTCCAGAGGTTCTTGCCCAGACGGCCGCTGTTATGGTCGATCAGCGCGTTGGCGGCGTCCAGGATATGGCCGTAGGAACGGTAGTTCTGTTCCAGGCGGATGACCGTGCCGTGCGCATAGTCGCGTTCGAAGTCGGCCATGTTGCCGACATTCGCGCCGCGGAAAGCGTAGATGGACTGGTCGTCGTCGCCGACGGCGAAGATATGCGCGCCGCCCCCGGCCAGCAAGCGCAGCCACTTGTACTGCAGCGTGTTGGTGTCCTGGAATTCGTCCACCAGGATGTGGCGGAACCGGCGCTGGTAGTGCTCGCGCACCGGCGCATTGCGCGACAGCAATTCGTAGGCGCGCAGCAGCAGTTCGGGGAAATCGACCACGCCCTCGCGCTGGCACTGCGCTTCGTACAGCTGATAGATTTCGATCAGGCGGCGTCGATGGCTATCCCAGGCTTCGAGTTCGCCCGGGCGCTGGCCTTCTTCCTTGGCGCCGTTGATGAAACGCTGCACGTCGCGCGGCGGGTATTTTTCATCGTCGATGCCGTTGGCCTTGAGCAGGCGCTTGATCGCCGCCAGCTGGTCCGCCGTGTCCAGTATCTGGAAGGCCTGGGGCAGGCCCGCGTCGCGGTGATGCGCGCGCAACAAGCGATTGCACAGGCCGTGAAAGGTACCCACCCACAGGCCGCGCGTGTCGAGCGGCAGGATCGCGGTGATCCGTGCCAGCATTTCGCGCGCCGCCTTGTTGGTGAAGGTGACGGCCAGCAGTGCATAAGGGCTGGCCAGGCCGTTCTGGATCAGCCACGCCATGCGCGTGGTCAATACACGCGTTTTGCCGCTGCCTGCCCCGGCCAGGACCAGGGCATGCTGCGGCTCGAGCGTAACGGCGGCGCGTTGTTCGGGATTTAACTTATCGATCATGCCGCATAGCGGCGGAGTCGGTCGGCGAACTGCTCCAGCCCTTCAATTCCGCTCTGCTGCGCGCGCTGGCACCAGGCCTGCAGGTGATGCAACAGCTGTTCGCTGCTGGCGCTGGAGCTTTCCCACAAGCGGCCCAGTTCGCGGCGCATCTGCACCAGCGTGGACAGCGACTGGCTGCCGGCGATGGCCTGATCCACCTGCGCGACCTGTTCCGGCTGCAAGGCGTCTTCCGAGCGGTGCAGCCAGCGGCGGACGCGACGCAGCGTGGTCCAGCGGCATTCGGCGCTGTCGGGCGAACGCGACGTCTTGAGCTTGGCCAGCTCCTGGCGCGCGGCGCTCTTGATGATGTCGCCGTAGCGCGCCATGACTTCGTAGCGGTGCGTGATCACGCCCTGCAGCGTGCCGAGATCCACCATCGGCTTGTCGGATTCCAGCTTGAGCTTGGGAGCGACCTTCTTGACCTTGGCCAATCCGACGAACTGCAGGATGCGGATATAGCCCCAGCCGATGTCGAACTCGTACCACTTGGCCGAAAACTTGGCGGACGTACCGTAGGCGTGGTGATTGTTGTGCAGTTCTTCACCACCGATGACGATGCCCCAGGGGAAGACATTCGTGCTGGTGTCCGGGCTGGCATAGTTGCGATAGCCCCAGTAGTGGCCGATACCGTTGACGACGCCCGCGGCCCAGAAGGGAATCCAGGCCATCTGCACCGCCCAGACGGTCACGCCGACGGCGCCGAACATGGCGATGTCCAGGGCCAGCATGATCATCACACCCAGCAGGCTGTGGCGCGAATAGACGTTGCGTTCGAGCCAGTCGTCCGGCGTGCCGTGGCCGAACTTGGCCATGGTCTCGGCGTTGGTGGCTTCTTCGCGATACAGCTCGGCGCCGCGGAACAATACTTTCCAGATGCCGAACAGCATGGGCGAATGCGGATCGCCTTCGCGCTCGCACTTCGCGTGATGCTTGCGATGGATGGCGACCCATTCCTTGGTCACCATGCCGGTGGTCATCCACAACCAGAAGCGGAAGAAATGCATGACCGCCGGATGCAGGTCCAGCCCGCGGTGGGCCTGGCTACGGTGCAGGAAAACCGTGACTGCTACGATAGTGACGTGCGTGGCCACCAGCGTGAATACAACGATCTGCCACCACGAAGCTTGCAGGAAACCGCCTGCGGCGAAGGAGAGAAGGTGATCCATATGGGTCGTAAATACCTCGGGTTAAAGCTACACAGCGAGTTTAGCGTACCTTTCGCCCTTATGACAGCATGCTGATTTGACCAAACACACTTGAAATTCTTGCAAAGTTGTTGTTTCCACCCATCTTCTGTGCTCATCTTGACCGCTTTTTCAACGACCAGCCCCGCTCGCGGCCTCTGGCGCACCGGGATTGCCGCCCTGGACGCCGGGCGGCGATGCCTGGGCGCGGGCGTGCGGGCGCGCCAGGCGCGTTACTTTTCCGCCACATCCCTTGCTCTACTGTGTTGCCTGCCTGGCCTGCTCCGCGCCGAAGACAGCCAGCGCGGCGGCTGGACGGTCGGCGCCGGCAGCACCACGGTCCTGGCGGAATACTATGAAATCCAGGCGTCGGACTGCCGCGCCCTGCGTGCGCCGCCGGTGGTGGTCAAGACGCGCCCCACGCAGGGCAAGCTGGTCATCAATACGACGACCGGCCAGGCCGACAAGCCGGCCAAGTGCCGGAATGTCCAGGTACCGGTGACCCGCGTGCTCTACCATGCGGACTCGCGGCCAGGGCGCGACGCCGTGGGCTGGGAGATATTCTTCCAGTCCCGCGAGCTGGGCACCCGGTCGGTCCAGGGGACCGTGACGGTTACGGCGCGTCAGCCGCCCGGTCGTTGACGGCGGACTGCCCGGCTTCGGGTTCCAGGTCCACCTCGACCGGATCGGCCACCGGATCGGCCGCCGGATCAGCCGCGAGGGCACCGGCGCCGTCGGGCTCCGCCGTTGGCGCGTCAGCGGTGGTATCCACCCCGGCTGCGGCGCCGGCTTGCGCGGCGGCGGCAGGCCCCTTCCGGCGCTCGAAGACCGCGGCGAAAAACCCGTCCGTGCCGTGCACGTCCGGCCGCAGCTGCATATAGGGTCCCTTCAGGTCCAGGCCTTCGCAGCGCGCATTGATCAAGGCGGCGGCGTCCAGTTGCTCGAATTCCGGATGGGTCGCCAGGAAGACTTCGGCCTGCGCCTCGTTTTCTTCCGGCAGCAGGCTGCAGGTGGCATACACCAGCCGTCCGCCCGGCGCGACGCAGCGGGCCGCCGCGTTCAGGATGCGCGCCTGCAGCAGGCCCAGCTCCTGCAGCGCCTCGGGATGCTGGCGCCATTTCAGGTCGGGATTGCGCCGCAGGGTGCCGATGCCGCTGCATGGCGCGTCCACCAGGACGCGCTGGGCCTTGCCAGCCAGGCGTTTGACGCGGGTATCGTTTTCGCTGTCGATGACGACCGGCACCACGTTGGACAGGCCGCTGCGGGCGAAGCGCGGCTTGGCGCGCGCCAGGCGCGCCGCCGACACGTCGAAGGCGTACAGGCGGCCCGTCGATCGCATCAGCGCGCCCAGCAGCAGGGTCTTGCCCCCTGCCCCGGCGCAGAAGTCGATGATCATCTCGCCGCGGCGCGGCGCCACGAGCAGCGCCAGCAGCTGGCTGCCTTCGTCCTGGACTTCGATGTCGCCCGCCTCGAACTGCGGCCAGCGGTTCACTGGCGGACGCCCCTGCAGCCTGATGCCCCAGGGAGAAAACGGCATGGCGCGGGGCTGATAACGCGCGGCGGGGCCGTCGTTCAGGCTGCGCAGGACGGCATCCCGGTCGGCCTTCAAGGGGTTCACGCGGAGGTCCAGCGGCGCCGGGCGGTTCAAGGCATCGGCCAGCGCGTCGGCATTCTCGTAGGCGCCCAGGCGCTCGTCGAGCCAGTCGGGCAGGCTCGCGCGGACCGCGCGCGGCAGGGTCGCCGGGTCGATCCGCAGCACATGATCGAGCCAGTCGTTTTCTTCCGGCGCCAGCGCTTCGCGCAGGGGTTCGCGTCCCAGCGTGGCCGCCAGGCCCAGTATCGCCAGGCGCCGCGCGGCGGCGCCCACGCCGGTCTCGGCCAGCCGGCGATAGCGCCGCAGATTGCGCAGCACGTCGTAGGCGGCCTCGGACACTTCCGCCCGGTCGCGGCCGCCCAGGGCGGGGTGAGCCCGCAGCCAATGCGTCAGCACGCCATCCGCGGGGTGCGCCCACTGCAGCATTTCGCCAAGCACCTGCTGCACCTGGCCCAGGCGGACGGCGGCGAACGATGGGCGCGGGCGATCCGCCCCACCGGCACGCTGCGCTGGGGATTTCGCGCCTGCGCGCTGCGGTTTCTTCATGTTGTTTCCCTGGCGGGCCCTGGGCCCGTCGATAAAAGTTGCTTCAATTCGCCGGCGCGTCGCCAGCCGTCCACATGTAAAGGCGCGGCGAGTCGCCCCGCACGACCACGCGATGATCCGCCGTCTGGCTGACGCGGCCTTCCGCCAGCCAGCGCACGGCGGCGGGGAACACCCGATGTTCCATGGCCAGCACGCGTTCGGCCAGGCTTTCCGGGGTGTCCCCGCTGAGCACCGGCACGCAGGCCTGCGCGATGATGGGGCCGTGGTCCAGCAGCGGCGTGACGAAGTGCACCGTGCAGCCATGCACCTGCACCCCGGTGGCCAGCGCCTGCCCGTGGGTATGCAGTCCGGGAAACGCCGGCAGCAGCGAAGGATGGATATTGACCAGCCGATCCGCGTAGCGATTGACGAAGCCCGGCGTCAGCACCCGCATGAAACCGGCAAGAATCACATAGTCGGGCCGATGCCGGTCGATCTCTTCCGCCAGCGCGGCGTCGAAGGCTTCGCGGCCGGCGTAGTCGCGATGGTAAACCGAGGCGACCGGGATGCCGGCCTCGCCGGCCCAGCGCAGGCCGTCCGCGTCGGGCCGGCTGGCGATGACCGCGACGATGTCCGCCGGCCAGTTTTCCTGGCGGCAGGCCTGGACCAGGGCTTGCATATTGCTGCCGCGACCCGAAATGAGTATGACGAGCCGCCGCCGGCCCGGAGATGAAGCTGCCAAGATAGAGGTTCCACAGGAAAAAGAGCAAGACCGGGCAAAATTGTAAACTCTCGTCCGTGAAACCCGCGCTGCATATCTTCCGTTCCCTTCCGCCGCCCGGCGCCCGCCGTCCCTGCGCCCTGACCATCGGCAACTTCGACGGGGTCCACCGCGGACATCAGGCCATGCTGGCGCGCGTGCGCGCCGCCGCCCGCGCCCGCGATCTGGTGCCGGCGGTCATGACCTTCGAACCCCATCCGCGCGAGTATTTCGCCGCGCTGAACCAGCGTCCGGAACTGGCGCCGACCAGGATCACCGGCCTGCGCGACAAGCTCGACGCGCTGGCGCGCTGCGGTATCGAGCAGGTCGTCGTCGAACGCTTCAACGCGCGGCTGGCCGATATGGCGCCCGACGCCTTCATCGAGCGCCTGCTGGTGGGCGGGCTGGGCGCGCGCTGGATCCTGGTCGGCCCCGACTTCCGCTTCGGCCGCAAGCGCAGCGGCGATATCGAATTACTGCGGCAGGCCGGCAAGGTGCATGGGTTCGAGGTCGAAACGCTGGAAGACATCACCGACGCCCACGGCCACCGCATTTCCAGTTCGGAAGTGCGCACCGCCCTGGCGGTGGGCGACCTGACGCGCGCGCAACATCTGCTGGGCCACCCGTATCACTTGAGCGGGCACGTCGTGCACGGCCGCAAGCTCGGCCGCACGCTGGGCTATCCGACCTTGAACGTGCGCGTGACGCCGCGCTGCGCGGCCCGTTCCGGCATCTACGTGGTGCGCGTGCATGGCCTGGCCGGTTCCCCCCTGCCGGCGGTGGCCAGCCTGGGGGTCAGGCCCACCGTGGAAAACCATGGCCGCGTGCTGCTGGAAGCCCATGTGCTGGACGTCCCTGCCCTGGATGCATACGGTAAACTCGTACGGATCGAGTTCCTGCAACAGCTGCGGGACGAAGAAAAGTTCCCCGACCTCCCCACCCTGACAGCCGCCATCGCCGAAGACGCGCGAAACGCGCGCGCCTATTTTGCCGTTCATGGACTATAAAAAGACGCTCAACCTGCCCGACACCTCCTTTCCGATGCGGGGCGACCTTGCGAAGCGCGAGCCCGCCTGGGTTGCCGAATGGGAGGAAAACCACGTCTATCAGGCCATCCGCGCCGCCAGCAAGGGCCGGCCGCGCTTCGTGCTGCATGACGGGCCGCCCTATGCGAACGGCGACATCCACATCGGCCACGCGGTCAACAAGATCCTGAAGGACATGATCCTGAAGAGCCGCAACATGGCCGGCTACGACGCGCACTATGTGCCGGGTTGGGACTGCCACGGCATGCCGATCGAAATCCAGATCGAAAAGAAATACGGCAAGAACCTGCCCGTGGCGGAAATGCAGTCCAAGGCGCGCGCCTACGCCCTCGAACAGATCGAGCGGCAGAAAAAGGACTTCAAGCGGCTGGGCGTGCTGGGCCAGTGGGACCGTCCCTACATGACCATGGCCTACCGCAACGAGGCCAACGAGATCCGCGCCCTGGCGCGCATCATGGAAAAAGGCTATGTGTTCCGCGGCCTGAAGCCGGTGAACTGGTGCTTCGACTGCGGCTCGGCGCTGGCCGAGGCGGAAGTCGAATACGCCGATCGCGTCGACCCGGCGGTGGACGTGGCCTTCCCCTTCGCCGACAAGGCCGGCCTGGCCCGCGCCTTCGGCCTGCCGTCGGTGGACGACGGCGCCATCGTGATCTGGACGACGACGCCCTGGACCATCCCGTCGAACCAGGCACTGAACCTGCATCCCGAGATCGAATACGCGCTGGTGCGGCTGTCCGCGCCCCGGGCCACCGGCTCGCTGCTGCTACTGGCGACCGAACGGGTCGAAGCCTGCCTCAAGCACTGGGAGCTGGAAGGCGAGATCATCGCCACCACGCGGGGCGAAGCCCTGGCCGGCTTGAACTTCCATCATCCCCTGGCACGCATGGACGCGGGCTACGACCGCCTGTCGCCCATCTACCTGGGCGACTACGTCACGCTGGATACCGGCACCGGCGTCGTGCACTCCGCGCCCGCCTACGGCATCGAGGACTTCGTCTCCTGCAAGGCGCATGGCATGACCGACGACGCCATGCTCAGCCCGGTCATGGGCGATGGCCGCTACGCGTCCAGCCTGCCGCTGTTCGGCGGGCTCAGCATCTGGGACGCCAATCCCAAGATCATCGAAGCCCTGCGCGAAGCCGGCACGCTGCTGCACAGCGAAAAGCACAAGCACAGCTACATGCATTGCTGGCGCCACAAGACGCCCATCATCTATCGCGCCACCAACCAGTGGTTCGCCGGCATGGACATCACGCCGCGCGAAGGCGGCCCCACCCTGCGCGAATCCGCGCTGGCCGGCGTCGACGCCACGCGCTTCTATCCCGCCTGGGGGCGCGCCCGCCTGCACGCGATGATCGCCAACCGGCCGGACTGGACCTTGTCGCGCCAGCGCCAATGGGGCGTGCCGATGGCGTTCTTCGTGCACAAGGAAACCGGCCAGCTGCACCCGCGCACGGTGGAACTGCTCGAAGAAGTCGCACGCCGCGTCGAACAGGGCGGCATCGAAACCTGGCAGTCGCTCGATCCTCGCGAACTGCTGGGCGACGAGGCGGACCTTTACGAAAAAAGCCGCGACACCCTGGACGTGTGGTTCGATTCCGGCACCACGCACTTCACCGTGCTGGGCGGCAAGGACGCCACGCAATCCGGATCGCACGGCGAAGAACTGGCGTGGCCGGCCGACCTCTACCTGGAAGGCTCGGACCAGCATCGCGGCTGGTTCCACTCTTCGCTGCTGACCGGCTGCATGCTGTATGGCCGGCCGCCCTACAACGCGCTGCTCACGCACGGTTTCGTGGTCGATGGCCAGGGCCGCAAGATGAGCAAGTCGGTGGGCAACGTGATCGCCCCGCAGAAAGTGTCGGATTCCCTCGGCGCCGAAATCCTGCGCCTTTGGGTGGCATCGACCGACTACTCGGGCGAGCTGTCGATTTCCGATGAAATCCTCAAGCGGGTGGTCGAGAGCTACCGGCGTATCCGCAATACGCTGCGCTTCCTGTTGGCCAACTTGGCCGACTTCGATGCGGTGTCCATGACGGTGCCCTATGCGCAACGCCTGGAAATCGACCGCTACGCGCTGGCGATGACGGCGCGCATGCAGCAGGAAGTGCTCGACTGCTACGAGAAATACGACTTCCACCCCGCGGTTTCGCGGCTGCAGAACTTCTGCTCGGAAGATCTGGGCGCCTTCTATCTGGACGTGCTGAAGGACCGCCTGTACACCACCGGCGCCACCAGCCTGGCGCGCCGGTCGGCGCAGAGCACCTTGCTGGAGATCACCCAGACCCTGGTGAAGCTGATGGCCCCGGTGCTGTCCTTCACCGCCGAAGAAGCCTGGAAGGAACTGACCGCCAGCGCGCTCAAGCATCAGGCCGACGTGTCGCGTGCCACGGTCTTCGCGGAAGTGTTCCAGTCCCTGCCGCCGCTGGCGGAAGGCGACGCGCTGCCGGCAAAATGGGACCGCCTGCGTACGATCCGCGCGGAAGTCATGCGCAAGCTGGAAGAAGTGCGCAGCGGGGGCGGCATCGGTTCCTCGCTGCAGGCGGAAATCGACATTACCGCTTCCGGCGACGACCTGGCCGCGCTGCAAAGCCTGGGCGACGACCTGCGCTTCGTCCTGATCGTGTCGCGCGCCACCGTGCACGCGGGCACGGGCGAGCTGAAGATCGCCATCGTGCCGTCCTCCCACAGGAAATGCGAGCGCTGCTGGCATTGGCGCGCCGACGTCGGCGCGGATCCGGAACATCCGGAAATCTGCGGACGCTGCGTGAGCAACCTGTTCGGCTCCGGCGAGGCACGCGACCATGCTTGACGCCGGCAATCGCGTGGCGGCGGCGCCCGCGGCGCAACCCGCCCGGGGCCGCGGAGTGGCGTTCTGGCTGGTGCTGGCCGCCGTCATCGTGGTCCTGGACCAGGCGGCCAAGCTGTATTTCAATACCGGCTACGCGTACGGGCAGCGCGTCAACATATTGCCCGTGTTCGACTTCACGCTGGTGTACAACCGCGGCGCCGCCTTCAGCTTCCTGGCGACGGAAGCCGGCTGGCAACGCTGGTTCTTCACCGTGCTGGGCGTGGGTGCGGCCGTCGTCATCACCTGGATCCTGGCGCGCCAGGGCCGCCGGGCCCAACCCCGCTTCGCGCTGGCGCTGGCCATGATCATGGGCGGCGCGATCGGCAACGTCATCGACCGGGTCGCCTACGGACACGTGGTCGATTTCCTGCTGTTCTACTGGAAGGATTGGTACTACCCGGCCTTCAACCTGGCCGACGTCGCCATCACCTGCGGCGCCATCCTGCTGGTCCTGGACGAGCTGCTGCGGATGCGCAAACCCGGCAGCCCCGGGTAAGGCCGCCCCCGCGCCGGCGGGCGAACGATTTGGTAGCTGCGCCGGTTTCCGGTTTATCCTCGGGTGCTTGATAGCCCCATCCAATGTCGTCCGCGGCGAGGACGCCCTCACGAGCCGTCCCTGGGCCGCGCTGCCTACTCAAGGAACTTGCATGAGCATTCCCAATTATCCTCATACCCAGCTTCTGATTAACGGCGAATGGTGCGATGCCGCCGATGGCAAGACGCTGGATGTGGTCAACCCGGCGACCGGTCAGCCTATCGGCAAGGTCGCCCATGCCGGGCGCGCCGACATGGACCGGGCCCTGGAAGCGGCTCAACGCGGATTCGAAGCCTGGCGCAAGGTCCCTGCCCAGGAACGGGCCGCCATCATGCGCAAGGCAGCCGCCATCGTGCGCCAGCGCGCCGAGGACATCGCCCGCGTGATGACGATGGAGCAAGGCAAACCTTACGCCGAGTCGCGTATCGAAATGCTGGCGGCTTCCGACATCATCGAATGGTTCGCCGACGAAGGCCGGCGCGTCTACGGCCGCATCGTGCCATCGCGCAATCTGGCGCAGCAATCGTTGGTGCACAAGGAGCCGATCGGCCCGGTCGCCGCCTTCACGCCGTGGAACTTCCCCGTCAACCAGGTGGTTCGCAAGCTCAGCGCAGCGCTCGCGTGCGGGTGCTCCATCATAGTCAAAGCGCCGGAAGAAACTCCCGCGTCGCCCGCCGCGCTGCTGCGCGCCTTCGTCGAAGCCGGCGTGCCCGCTGGCGCAGTCGGCTTGTTGTACGGCAACCCAGCCGAGATCTCCAGCTACCTGATACCTCACCCCGTCATCCGCAAGGTGACGTTCACTGGCTCCACGCCGGTGGGCAAGCAACTGGCGGCGATGGCCGGCCAGCACATGAAGCGGGCCACCATGGAACTGGGCGGCCATGCGCCCGTGATCGTCGCGGAAGATGCGGACATCGAACTGGCCGTCAAGGCCTCCGGCAGCGCCAAGTTCCGTAACGCCGGCCAGGTCTGCATTTCGCCCACACGCTTCCTGGTCCACAACAGCATCAAAGAGGCATTCACCAGCGCACTGGTCAAGCATGCCGAAAGCCTGAAGGTCGGCGACGGCCTGACCGAAGGCACCACGCTAGGTCCGCTGGCCAATAGCCGCCGCCTGGAAGCCATGGCGAAAATCCTCGAGAACGCACGTGCGACCGGCGCCAAGGTCGCCACGGGCGGCGAGCGCATCGGGTCCGCGGGCAATTTCTTCGCCCCGACCGTGCTGACCAACGTGCCCCTTGAAGCCGACGTCTTCAATAACGAGCCGTTCGGCCCGATTGCCGCAATCCGCGGCTTCGATTCGCTCGAAGATGCGATCCAGGAAGCGAATCGCCTGCCTTACGGCTTGGCGGGCTACGCCTATACCCGCTCGCTGCGCAACCAGCATCTGCTCTCGCACGGTGTGGAAGTGGGCATGCTGTGGATCAACCAGCCGGCCACGCCGACGGCGGAGCTGCCGTTCGGCGGTGTAAAGGATTCGGGCTATGGCTCGGAAGGCGGTCCGGAAGCGATGGAAGCGTATCTGGTGACGAAGACCGTCGTGACAACGATGGTCTGAACGCGCGCCAGGCGGGGCATCTTTGCCCCCGCCTGGCGTCAACAGGCCATGGTCGCGCATAATAGGCCGGTCTTTCCCAACCGCGGTTTCTCCATGCTCGATCTCGCCCGCAAACGTATCGTCCTAGGCATGTCGGGTGGCATCGCCTGCTACAAGATCGCCGAGCTGGTGCGCCGCCTGACGGAACAGGGCGCCGCCATCGACGTGGTCATGACCGACGCGGCCACGCATTTCATTACCCCCGTCACCATGCAGGCCTTGTCCGGCCGGCCCGTCTATGTCAGCGAATGGGACGCGCGCATGGACAACAACATGGCGCACATCAACCTGACGCGCGGCGCCGACGCCGTGCTGGTGGCGCCGGCCAGCGCCGATTTCATCGCCAAGCTGGCCCATGGCATGGCCAACGACCTGCTGTCCACGCTGTGCCTGGCGCGCGGCTGTCCGCTGCTGATCGTCCCCGCGATGAACCGCGAAATGTGGGCCAACCGCGCCACGCAGCGCAACGCCCGGCAGTTGCGCGAAGACGGTATCGAAATCCTGGGACCTGCCGCGGGCGACCAGGCCTGCGGGGAAATCGGCGACGGCCGCATGCTGGAACCGCATGAAATCCTGGCCGACGTCATCGCCTTCTTCCAGCCCAAGACGCTGGCGGGCAAGCATGTACTGGTGACCGCCGGCCCCACCGTCGAGCCCATCGACCCGGTGCGCGTGATCAGCAATCGTTCGTCGGGCAAGACCGGCTATGCCATCGCCCGCGCCGCGCGCGAGGCTGGCGCCCGCGTCACCCTGGTGTCGGGACCGACGTCACTGCCCGCGCCACGCGGGGTGGACGTCCATCCCGTACAGACCGCGCGGCAGATGCACGCGGCCGTCATGGCCCAAGCGCATCATGCGGACGTGTTCATCGCGGTGGCCGCGGTCGCCGACTGGCACGTGAAAAACGCCAGCGACCAGAAGCTGAAGAAAAACGACACGGGCGGCGGCGCGCCGTCGCTCGAATTCGAACCGAATCCCGACATCCTGGCCGACGTCGCCGCCTTGGCCGACGGCCCCTGGTGCGTGGGTTTCGCGGCGGAAACCCAGGATCTGGAACGCCATGCGGAGGCCAAGCGCCTGCGCAAGGGTATCCCGCTGCTGGTCGGCAACCTGGCGCATCGCGTGATGGACCTGGACGACACCGAGCTCGTGCTGTTCGACGATAAAGGCGCCCATCCCCTGCCCCCCGCCGCCAAGCTGGATGCCGCCCGGCGTCTCATCGCCGAAATCGCGGCCCGCCTGCCGGGCTGACCCGGCGGCCGGTCATTCCGGCTGGACCGTCCGGCGCGCCCAGGCATCCAGCGGCAAGGGGGGATGAGGCTCGACGATGCGGGCCAGGATCTGCCGCAGTTCCGGCCAACCGCCCCGACTGCTCGGCCAACGGCTGGGCAGCACCGCGCGCCAGCCGGATTGCGGCGCCCCCTGCGCCATGACGAAACGAAAGGTGTAATACCCCGGCATGCCCATGCGCAGGTCCGTGACCACCAGGTTTCCGCCGATCGCGTCGTAGCGCAGCCATCCGTCGGTGAACCACTCCAGCCTGGCCAGCAAGGGGTCCGCCGGCACTTCGCGGCGCAAGCCCAGGTTGAGCGGCTGGCGCAGTTGCTCCGGCTCGCCACGATCGAAGACGCTGGTCACGGTTTCGTAGTACGTGTCGGCCGGGCCGCGGGCGATGACTCGCCACAGCAGGCTGTTCAGGGGCATGGGCGCGGAAAACAGTTCGGAGGCCTGCTCGCCTCGCGCCGCCAGGGCGGTGCGGACATGCTGCTCGACCAGGGTTTTCGCGGCCAGCGTCCACGCCAGGTAGGCGGCGGCGAATCCCAGCGCCCCGCCCCGCAGGCGACTGATACGTTCGCCCCAGGCCAGGTTCGCCAGGAAGGCGATCAGCAGGGGGAGCGTGAAAACCGGGTCGATGATGAAGATGCTGGAAATGCTGACCGGTTGCAGCGGCAGGGGCCAGAACAGCTGGGTCCCGTAGGTCGTCATGGCATCCAGCAGCGGATGCGTGATCAGTACCAGCCATAAGGTCAGGAAGAGACGCCCCGCGCTGTACGGCGCGTCCGGCCAGCGGCGTCGCACCAGCCAGGCGAGCACGCCCGCCAAGGCGGTCAACACGAAGACGGAATGGGAAAATCCCCGGTGGTACGTCATCAGCGAAACGGGATCGGGGTACGGCACGAAGACGTCCAGGTCCGGCAAGGTCGCCAGCACCGCGCCATACAGCAGCGCCTTGCGCCCCTGGACGCGGCCCAGCAGCGCGGCCTGGATACTGCCCCCCATTACGACGTGCGTCAGTGAATCCATGCTTGCTTGTCATTCCTTTGGATGGACGCCGGCGCCGCCCCACGCGGTCACTCATGCACAAGGTAAGATACCGCATCCAAATGGCGGGGCGCGCATGGACCAATTCGTCGACCATATTCGAAGCTTCATCGAGACCAACCAGGAATGGGCGGGACCGGTCACGGCCTTGCTGACCATGGCGGAATCGGTGGTCATCCTGGGCCTGTTCGTACCCGCCACGGCGCTGATGCTGATCACCGGCGGACTGGTCGGCAGCGGTTCGCTGGATGGCGCCACCATCCTGATCTGGGGTATCGCGGGCGCCATCGTCGGCGATGCCTTCTCGTATTGGCTGGGACGCGGCGTGGGCCCGCGCGTCTTGCGCCGCTGGCCGCTCAGCAACCATCGGCCCGCCGTGGCGCGCGCCAGGCTGTTTTTCTCGCGCTACGGTTTTGCGTCGGTGCTGGCCGGCCGTTTCATGGGCCCCATACGCAGCACCATTCCCACCGTCGCGGGCGTCATGGGCATGAGCCACGCCCGGTTCCAGACGGCCAACATCCTGTCCGCCGCGCTGTGGGTGCCTGCCATGCTGGCGCCCGGCTACCTGACGATGCGCAACGTCGATGACATGTCGGGCGCCAGTCACATCGGCATGGCGATCGGCACCGGCATCTCGATCCTGCTGGGCGTCTGGCTGCTGTGCATGGTGCTGCGCAAGCGTCGCGTGCCGGCCGCGGGACGCCGGGCGCGCCGTTAGGAGCTCGCATGGCGATCGATGGCGAGCCCAAGGACGGCGACTACGTTCGCTATGTCGAACAGCTGATCAACCGCGGCCAGGCGGCGCCCGGCCAGGTGGTGGCGAAGGCGCGCGATGCCTTGTCCGGCGCGGCGACCGCGCGCGGCGCCCGGTCCGCGCCGGGAATGGCGCCGTCGCCCGGCGAAGTCGTCGGCAAGACCCGCCCCACCCGGCAGGAAGCGGTGAAACTGGATACGCAGTGGGGCCGTGAACCTGCCGCCGCGCCCGCGGGCGCGCCGTCGGCCGCCGTGCCCCCCATGCCCCCGGCTGGCGCCGCGCAGGCGCGCAATGCCACGCTGGCGACGCGCGCCTCCACGCGCCGCGGCGCGTTCGCCGTGACCATCGTCGCGCTGGCGATTGCATGGCAGGCGGTGCGCATGCTGTTCGAGGCCCTGCGCCGACCGGGATTCGACCCGCATGAACTGGTGCCCGTCGCTTTCCTGGCCATCTTCGCCGGCCTGCTCTGGCGCGCGGCGCGCAGCCAGCGCAAACGCGCCGGCCAACCGCTGGCGTCCCTGCCGCCGCTGACCACGATCTCCAAGAACGGCCCGGGCAATACGGGCCGCTGATCCCCCTGCCGCCGCCGCGCGCGAACGGCACTGTCTTTCTGCATCCTACTCAATGAAATCCGTCGCCCTGAAAATCCTCGATGAACGCATGCGTGAATTCCTGCCCGCCTACGCCACGCCCGGCGCGGCCGGACTGGACCTGCGCGCCTGCCTGGAAAGCCCGCTGACACTGGAGCCCGGCGCGACCGCGCTGGTGCCGACCGGGCTGGCCATCCATATCGGCGATCCGGGCTATGCGGCGATGATCCTGCCGCGCTCCGGACTGGGCCACAAGAACGGGATCGTGCTGGGCAATCTGGTGGGCCTGATCGACTCCGATTACCAGGGCCAACTGATGGTGTCCACCTGGAATCGAGGCGGCACGGTATTCACCTTGCAACCGATGGATCGGCTGGCGCAGATGGTGATCGTGCCCGTGGCGCAGGTCGCGTTCGACGTCGTGGAAGATTTCCAGGCCTCCGACCGCGGCGCCGGCGGCTTCGGCAGCACGGGGCGCGGCTAGCGCGCCCGCTACCGTTATCGCTGGCCGAAGTTGGCGTCGACGAACAGGTCTTTCAACTCGCGCGGCTGGGAACGCCAGTATTGCCTGGGCGCATGCACATGCTGTCCCAGCTCCGCGGCGGCGTGCCAGGGCCAGCGGGGGTTGTAAAGCATGCCCCTGGCCAGCGACACCATATCCGCCTGGCCCTGCTCGATGATCTCGTTCGCCTGCTCCGGCTCGGTGATCAAGCCCACGGCCATGGTGGGCAGGCCGGTCTCGCGCTTGACGCGTTCGGCGAAGGGCACCTGGTAGCCCGGCCCCAGCGCGATCTTCTGGGCCGGCGACATGCCGCCGGACGACACATCGATATAGTCACAGCCGCGCGCCTTCAAGGCCTGCGCGAACGCAACCGTCTGTTCGATATCCCATCCGCCATCGACCCAATCGGTGGCCGACACGCGCACTCCGACGGGCTTGTCGGCGCTGAAGGCCTGGCGCACCACGTCATAGACCTCCAGCGGGAAGCGCATGCGGTTTTCCAGGCTGCCGCCGTATTCGTCGGTCCGATGGTTCGCGAGCGGCGACAGGAACTGGTGCAGCAGGTAGCCGTGCGCGGCATGGAGTTGGACCGTGTCGAACCCCAGCCGGTCGGCGCGGCGCGCAGCCTGGGCGAAGGCGTCCTTGACCCGCTGCAAACCGGCGCGATCCAGGGCATGGGGCGGCTCTTCGCCGTCCTTGTAGGCCACCGCGGAAGGCGCATCGCATATCCATCCGCCCTGCGAGGACGGGACCTGGTTGCCGCCCTCCCACGGAACGTGGCTGGAAGCCTTGCGGCCGGCGTGCGCCAACTGCATCCCCATGTGGATGGTCGAATAGCGGCGTATGGCGTTCATGACCTTGGCGATGGACGCCTCGGTCTCGTCATCCCACAACCCCAGGTCCGCGGCGGTGATGCGGCCGCCCGGTTCCACCGCGGTGGCTTCGGTGAACAGCAGCCCGGCGCCCGATAAGGCCAGATGGCCCAGGTGGATCATGTGCCAGTCCGTCGCCCTGCCGTTATCAGCCGAGTATTCGCACATGGGGGCGATGACGATACGGTTCGCGAGCTGAAGCCGTCCCAGCGAGACGGGCGAAAAAAGCGTGGTCATGCGGGCTCCAAGCGGAAAGTATCCAGCCGTTATACCGCACGGTTTCCGGTGATCGCCTGAAACCCCTACAGCGGTCCCGGTGGGTCGGGCATAACTTCTGCGTTAGCCCCGATCATCGGGTCGCCATCGATAGGCAATCGCTAACGGAGCTCTAGTATCAATTTATTTGACCAGCAGGCCGGCAGTCTCGACAATAAGAACCATTCTCAGAAAGGAAATACCATGACGGAGCTGATTTACGCGATTGCGGGTGGCAAGGCTGCCCTGCAGCAAGGCGGCAAGGTGCCGGCCGGGCTGCGGCGCCTGGTCGGCTCCGGGCTGCTGGTTGCCGTGGGCTATATCGACCCGGGCAATTGGGCCACGGATATCGCGGGCGGCAGCCGCTACGGCTATCACCTGCTGATGGTCGTATTCATGGCGGCTTTCCTGGCCCTGGGTTTCCAGATTCTCGTGTCGCGGCTGGCGCTGGCCACCGGCCAGGACCTGGCCGCGCTGACCGTGCGCCACCTGCCCCGGCCGCTGGCGCGAGCCGCCTGGCTGGCCGGCGAAGCCGCCATCCTGGCGACGGCGCTGGCCGAACTGATCGGCGGCGCCATCGCATTGCGTCTGCTCCTGGGCGTCCCGCTGATGGCAGGCGTCGCCATGACGGGCGCGGGCACCTACGCGGTGCTGCTGTTCGCCCGCAACAACGCCGAACGCCATGAGCGGATCATCGCCATCCTGCTGGCCATCGTGTCCGTGTCCTTCGTATATCTGCTCTTCCGCGCCAATCCGGAATGGACGGCCGTTGCCCAAGGGGCTGCGCAACCGGGTAACGCCCTGCGCTCGCCGGAAGGCTTCCTGATCGCCCTGGGCATCGTGGGCGCCACACTGATGCCGCACAACCTGTATCTGCATTCGGGCGAACTGGCCGAACGCGGCCGCGACCTGCCGTCCGCGCTGCGCGGCGCGGCGATGCGCGTCGCCCGCAGCGACACCGTGCTCTCGCTGGGCATCGCGACCCTGATCAACGCGGCCATCATGATCGTCGCCGCGGCGTCCTTGTCCGGAAACGGCCTTGAAGTGACCAGCCTGGACCAGGCCCATGCCGTGATCGGCAAAACCTTGGGCGTCGGCGCCGCGATCGTGTTCGCCGTCGCGTTGTATGCGGCGGGCCAAAGCTCGACGATCACCGGCGTGCTGGCGGGCAAGGTGCTGTCCAACGGCTTCAGCACCGGCGGCTGGTCGGACCGCAAGCGGGCCCTGGTCACCCGGGCCATCGCCGGAACCGCGGCGCTGGGCATGCTCGCCTACACCGGCGGACAGAACCCCGACCAGTTGCTGGTGATCAGCCAGGTGATATTGAGCCTGGCCCTGCCCTTCGCGCTGGTGCCCCTGGTCATGCTGGCCGTGCGGCGCGACGTGATGGGAGCGTACGTCCTGCGCGGCGTCTGGTGCGTGCTGGCGGTGACCGCAACCGCCGCGATCATTGCGCTGGACGGCTACCTGCTGGTGATCCAGGCGGTGCAGGGCTGATGCCGCGCCCGCCGGCGCGGCGGCCCTGGCGTCAGGCGTTTTCCAGCTCGCCCAGATATGCCGCGCGCACCTTGGGATCGTTCAGCAGCGATCGCGCGGCGCCGGACAGCGTCAGCTCTCCCGACTCCATGACGTAGCCCCGCTGGCTGTATTCCAGGGCCAGCCGGGCATTCTGCTCGATGAGCAGGATCGTCACGCCTTCGGCGGCAATGGCGGAAACGACTTCGAACACCTTTTCGACCATGAGCGGCGCCAGTCCCATGGACGGTTCGTCCAGCAGCAGCAGCTTGGGACGGGCGATCATGGCTCGTCCCATGGCGACCATCTGCTGCTCGCCACCCGACAAGGTGCCGGCGGCCTGCTTGCGCCTTTCGGCCAAGCGCGGGAATTGCTCGAATACCCGATCGAGGTCGGCACGCACGCCGGCGGCGTCGCGGCGCACGTACGCCCCCATCGCCAGGTTTTCCTCTATGGTCAACTGGCCGAAAATGCCGCGGCCTTCGGGCACCATCACCAGGCCTTCGCGCACCAGTTCGTGGGAACGTCGTCCCTGGATCGGCGCCCCTTGATACAACACCTGTCCGCCGGCCACCGGTATCAAGCCGCAGATGGCGCGCAAGGTCGAGCTCTTGCCCGCGCCATTCGCGCCGATCAGGCAGACGAGTTCGCCTGGATTCACCACCAGGTTGACGCCGCGTACCGCTCGGATACCGCCGTAGGCCACCTGCAGGTCACGGAGTTCCAGCAAAGGAGTCTGGGTCATGCCGCCGCCTCCTGCGCCGCGCCGACGCCGAGGTAGGCCTCGATCACTTTGGGATTGCGCTGGACGTCGGCCGGTTTGTCCATCGCCAGGACTTTCCCATACTCCAGGACCAGTACCCGATCGCACAGCCCCATCACCAGTTTCATATCGTGTTCTATCAACAGCACGGTTACGCCATCGGCGCGGATCTTTTCGATGAGCCGGCGCAGCACGACGGTTTCCGAAGCGTTCATGCCGGCCGCGGGTTCATCCAGGGCCAGCAGCCGGGGTTCCGTGGCAAGCGCGCGGGCGATCTCCAGACGGCGCTGGTCGCCGTAGGACAGCGATTTGGCGATGTCGTTGGCGCGCGCCGCGATGCCGGTGTATTCCAGCAACGCGTGGGCACGCGCTTCGATATCGGCTTCTTCACGCCGCGTGCGACGATTGCGCAGCACGGCGCCGAGCAGACCGGCGCGGGTCCGCACGTGGCGGCCGATCATGACGTTTTCCAGCGCCGTCAGGTTCGCGAAGAGGCGTATGTTCTGGAACGTGCGCGCCAGGCCCAGCGCGGCGATCTCATGCGGTTTCGCGCCCACCAGGTTTTCGCCGGCGAATACACACTGCCCGTCTTCCGGCACGTACAGGCCCGTCAGCACATTGAACAAGGTCGTCTTGCCGGCGCCGTTGGGGCCGATCAAGCCGTAGATCTCTCCACTGAGGATATCGAAGCTGACGTCCGACAGCGCCTGCAGCCCGCCAAAGCGCTTGCCCAATCCGCGGGCTTCCAGCAAGGTTGCATTCATGCCTGGCCTCCCTGTGGCTGGCGGCTGAGTTCACGCTTGCGCACCGAAGACGGCCACAAGCCGGCGGGCCGGAACAGCATCACGCACACCATGGCCAGGCCGAACAGCAGCATGCGGATGGCTTCCGGATCGACGACCACGCCGCCGAAAATCGCCTGCTGGGCCGGCACGATGACGGCGCGCAGGAATTCCGGAAACACGGCCAGGATGACCGAACCCAGGATGACGCCGGGGATATGCCCCATCCCGCCCAGCACCACCATGCACAGCACCGAAATCGACTCGGTCAGGCTGAAGCTTTCGGGACTGACGAAGCCCTGCATCGACGCAAACAAGGCGCCGGCCACGCCACCGAACGACGCGCCCATGGCAAAGGCCAGCAGCTTGATGTTGCGCGTATTGATCCCCATGGCCTTGGCCGCGACTTCATCTTCGCGTATGGCTTCCCATGCGCGGCCGATGCGCGAGTTCTGCAGCCTCAGGCATACGAAAATGATCAACAGGGTCAGCAGGAGCAGCAGGTAATAGTACTTTTCCGGCCCGGTCACACGTATGCCGAACAAGGTTTCGGTGCGGTTGAAGGCAAAGCCCGCCACGCGGAAAGGATCGATGCGGTTGACGCCTTGCGGACCGTTGGTGATATTGATCGGCGCGTTCAGGTTGTTCAGGAACACGCGGATGATTTCACCGAAGCCCAGCGTGACGATGGCAAGGTAGTCCCCCCGCAACTTGAGGGTGGGCGCACCGAGCATCACGCCGAACAGGCAGGCCAGCGCCACGCTCAGCGGCAGGATCGCCCAGAACGGCAGATGCAGGCCGAAGTGCGGCGACGCCAGCAGGGCCCAGGTATAGGCGCCCACGGCATAGAAGGCGATGTAACCCAGGTCCAGCAGGCCCGCGAAGCCGACCACGATGTTCAGGCCCAGCGAAAGCATCACATACAGCAACGCGAAGTTCAGTATGCGCACCCAGCTCTGGCCGGCCATGCCCAGTACGAAGGGCAGCACGGCCAGCGCGATCGCGACGACCGCCATACCCATCCATGCGGCCGGCGATATGCGGCCGCGTGTAGCGATACTTGTCATGCGCGATCTCCCACGCGTTCGCCCAACAAACCGGAGGGACGGAAAATCAGCACCAGCACCAGCACCAGGAAAGCGAACACGTCCTGGTAGTTGCTACCCATGAAGCCGCCGGTCAGGTCGCCGATGTATCCGGCGCCCAGCGCTTCTATCACGCCCAGCAATATGCCGCCGAACATGGCGCCCGCCAGATTGCCGATGCCACCCAGCACGGCCGCCGTGAAGGCCTTCAGGCCCAGCATGAAGCCCATCGTATAGTGCGCCACGCCGTAATAGGTGGTGACCATCATCCCGGCCACCGCCGCCAGCGCGGAGCCGATCAGGAAGGCCGCGGAAATGACCGTATTGATGTTCACGCCCATCAGGCCCGCGACTTCGCGGTTCTGCGCGGTGGCGCGCATGGCGGTGCCCAGCCGGGTCTTGTGCACGAGTAGCAGCAGCCCGGCCATCATCAGCGCGGCGATGACGATGATGGCGATCTGCAGCGTGCTGATGCGCGCGCCGTCGATCTGGAAGACATGCGGTTCGAGTATCTGCGGGAAATGCGCGTAGTCGCGGCCCCACACCATCATGGCCACGTTCTGCAGGATGATCGATATGCCGATGGCCGTGATCAGGGCCGCCAGCCGCGGCGCGCGCCGCAAGGGGCGGTAGGCGACTCTTTCCGCCAGCCAGCCCAGGCCCATGCAGATCGGTACCGCGCAGATCACGCCCGCGCCCAATATCAGCCACGGCGACATCGCGGGATGGGCGCCGACGAGCGCCAGGGCCACGGAAGTCGCCACCATGGCGCCCACCATGACCACGTCGCCATGCGCGAAATTGATCAGGCCGACAATGCCATACACCATGGTATAGCCCAGCGCGACCAGGGCATAGACGCTACCCTGGGTCAGGCCGTTGATAAGTTGCTGTATGAAGATATCCATGGAATGCCAGGTGAAACATGAATCGCGCGGACGGGAGACGCCGCGCCTGGTACGCCCCGCGAAGGCGGGGCCGGGCCCGGCGTCGCGCCGGACCCGGGCGCTTTATTGCGCCTGGCTCACCATGGTCTTGACCATTTCCCACTTGCCGTTCTTGACCTGATAGACGGTCACGGACACTTCCTTGAGATCGCCCTTGGCGTCGTAGGCAATGTTCTGGCTGGTGGCGCCGCTGCGGTGCAGCTTGCGCAACATGGGCAGGTACTTCTGCGGTTCGGCGGAGTTGGCTTGCTCCATGGCCGTGATCATGTTCCACGCGCCATCGTAGGCATAAGGTGCGTAGACGCCGGGATCATCCTTGAAGCGGGCCTTGTAGGCCGCGGCGAAGGCCTTGCCGGCGGCCATCTGTTCAAGCGGGACGCCCGCCAGAGACGCATAAGTGCCTTCCGCCGCATCGCCGGCGAGCTTCAGGAAGGTTTCGCTGCGCGTCATTTCGCCGGACACGAAGGGCATCTTCATGCCCAGGGTCGCCATCTGGCGCTTCATCGGGCCGGACTGGGCATCCAGCCCGCCGAAAAAGATCGCATCCGGCGCGACGCCCTTGATATTGGTCAGGATGGACGTGAAGTCGTTGGCCTTGTCCGTGGTGTATTCGCGACGGATGACCTGGCCTCCCGCGGCTTTCACCGCCTTGTCGACCTGATCCGCCAGGCCTTGCCCATAGGAAGTGCGGTCATCGATGATGGCGATCTTCTTGGCATGCAGATCCTTGACCATGAATTCGCCAACGGCGGCACCCTGCTGCGTGTCGCTGGTCATCATGCGGAAGGTGTTGTCGTAGCCCTGGTTCGTGTATTCCGGGGCGGTGCCCATGGCGATCTGCACCAGGCCGGCATCATGGTAGACCTGCGACGCGGGGATGGTGGTGCCGGAATTGAAATGTCCGAGCACGCCATCGACGCCTTCGTCGACCAGCTGCTGGGCCACCGTGACGGCGGTGCGCGGGTCGGCCTGGTCATCCTTGGAAATGAGCACGAACTTGGCGGTCTTGCCGTCGAGCTTGATGCCCTTCTTGTTGGCTTCCTCAATGGCCAGGACCAGGCCATTCTGCATGTCCTGGCCGTAGTGCGCCTGTGGGCCCGTCAGCGGGCCGGCATAGCCCAGCTTGACCTCCTGGTCCGCCGCGTGCGCGGCGCCGGCCACGCAAAATCCAGCGGCGACAGCCACGGCGAGCGAACGTATCGTTGTCTTGAAGCCCATCATTTCCTCCTCGTAGGATAAGGCTCAGAGATCGGGCGGGAGGTCTTCCCGCCGTCCTTGCAGGCATGATTCGCGGATGACGCGACCCGTACCTTTTAGTATTTATTTGCCCATGGCAGGGGATTTTCGATGGCGCCACGTATGGCAGGTATTGGCGATTACCCTCCCCGTGCTTGCCGAAAATCCCCGTCGCGCGGCATCCGGAAGCATATGCCAAGTAAAGCGCCGGTGTGTCTCATCGATACACTGATGAAACACACCGGCGCTTTCGTTTTTTCAACGCGTCGCCCGCCCTGGGCGTTGAAATTACCTCACCCTATGGTCATCAGGCTGGCATTTCCGCCCGCCGCGGCCGTGTTGACGCTGATGGAGCGCTCGGCCAGCAAGCGGTCCAGCACATAGGATTGCCCCTGCGCCACCGCGTCGGACGACAGGCCTTGCACGGAGACGATGGGCCCTGGCCGCGTAGCCACGCGAGCGGAGAGCACGCGCAGCGCGTCGCTGTCGCCTTCGAACAGCACGGCCTGGTAGTCCGCGCTTTCGACGTCTTCGTCACGCATGAAAGCCACACCCTCACGCTGCGCGGGCGGCAGGCTCTGGGCGTGCTGGCGCGCCACGTCGTTGTCGGCGTACAGCACACGGTTGCCGGTGGCCTGCGCCGCAGCCCACTGCGCGCGCGCGCCCTGTTCCGACGCCGCGACGCACAGCACGGTGCCGCGCGGCTCCAGGCGATAGGTATTCGCTTCGCCGGTGGGCCCGGGCAGCGTCAGGACCACGGGCATCGCCGACGCGCCGCCCGCCACGGGCAGCCCGGCCGGCCGCACGGACAGCAGACGGTACAGGTACAGCGGTCCGCCGGCCTTGGGCCCGGTGCCGGACAAGCCTTCCCCGCCGAAGGGCTGCACGCCGACCACGGCGCCCACGATATTGCGGTTCACGTACATATTGCCCGCATGAATGCGGGAGGTCACATGGCCGATCGTTTCGTCGATGCGGGTATGCACGCCGAAGGTCAGCCCGTAGCCGGTGGCATTGATGTCGTCCAGCAGGCGGTCCAGCTGGTCGCGCTTGTAGCGCACCACGTGCAGCACCGGGCCGAAGA
This sequence comes from Bordetella genomosp. 9, assembly GCF_002261425.1. Taxonomy (NCBI): domain Bacteria; kingdom Pseudomonadati; phylum Pseudomonadota; class Betaproteobacteria; order Burkholderiales; family Alcaligenaceae; genus Bordetella; species Bordetella genomosp. 9. The sequence continues at coordinate 1,283,940 of NZ_NEVJ01000003.1, forward strand.
CTTCGCGCTTGAGTTCGCGGACACTGCCGATTTCGATCAGCGTCGGCGCGACGAAGGTACCGTTGCGGCACGTCGCCGGCAGCGGCAGCTGCGTGATCGTCTTGCCAGCATTGCGCATGGCGTCGATGTGACGCTGTATGCCTTCGCGCGCCTCGCCGTCGATGACCGGGCCGATATCCGTCGACAGATGGTCGGGGTTGCCGACCCGCAATTCGGCCATCGCCCCGCGCAGCATTTCCAGCACGCGGTCGGCGCTGTCCTCCTGCACGCACAGCACGCGCAGCGCCGAGCAGCGCTGGCCCGCCGAGTCGAAAGCGGAGCCCAGGACGTCGTACACGACCTGTTCGGTCAAGGCGGAGGAATCCACCACCATGGCGTTCTGGCCACCGGTTTCCGCGATCAGCGGGATGGTGTTACCCGCGTCATCCAGGCGTTCGGCCAGGCTGCGCGAAATCAGCCGCGCGACGTCGGTGGAGCCGGTGAACAGCACGCCGCGGATGTCCGGGCTGGCGACCAGCGCCGCGCCCACGGTTTCGCCGCGACCGGGCAACAACTGCACGGCGTCTTCATGCACGCCGGCCGCGCGCAGGATGGCGATGGCCTGCGCCGCGATCAGCGGCGTCTGTTCCGCCGGCTTCGCGATGACCGCATTGCCCGCCGCCAGCGCGGCCGCAACCTGGCCGGTGAAGATGGCGAGCGGGAAATTCCACGGACTGATGCACAGGACCGGTCCCAGCGGCCGATGGGTCGCATTGTCGAATTCGCGCTCGGCCTGTTCGGCGTAATAGCGCAGGAAGTCGACCGCCTCGCGCACCTCCGCGATGGCATTGGGCAGGGACTTGCCGGCTTCGCGCACGATCAGTCCCAGCAGCATCTGCATCTGCTCTTCCAGCATCTGCGCGGCGCGGCGCAGGCAAAGCGCGCGTTCGGCGACTGGCGTGGATTGCCAGATCGAGGCCCCCTGCCCCGCGCGGCGCAAGGCTTCCTGCGTTTCCGCTTCGGATGCCTCGATGACGTGTCCCACGACGTCCCGGTGGTCCGACGGGTTGCGCACGGGCATGGCGCGCGCCTCGTCCCAGGCGATCGCGCCCACGGTCGGGTGCGCCCGCCATGCGGTCGCGGTGCTCGACAGCAAGGCCGCCGACAAGGACGCCAGGCGGTGTTCGTTGCTCAGGTCCAGCCCTTGGGAATTGGCGCGGGCGCCGGCGCGCACGCTGCCATAGAGTTCGCGCGGCAGCGGAATCTTTTCGTGCGGCGCGCCCAGCGGCACGATGGCCGACGCGGCGGCCACCGGGTCTTCGATCAATTCGTCGATGGATATGCTTTCGTCGCCTATGCGGTTCACGAAGGACGTGTTGGCGCCGTTTTCCAGCAGCCGCCGCACCAGATAGGCCAGCAGCGTTTCATGGGTGCCGACCGGCGCATAGATGCGGCAGGGCCGGTTCAACTTGCCTTGCGCCACCGGGCCGACGACTTCTTCGTAAAGCGATTCGCCCATGCCATGCAGGCACTGGAACTCGTATTGGCCGGGATAGTAATTCTGGCCGGCGAGTTGATAGATGGCCGCCAGCGTGTACGCGTTGTGCGTGGCGAACTGCGGGAACACCGCTTCCGGCGCGGCGAGCAGCTTGCGCGCGCATGCCAGGTAGGCGACGTCCGTATAGATCTTGCGCGTATAGACGGGATAGCCTTCCAGGCCATCGACCTGCGCCCGCTTGATTTCGCTGTCCCAGTAGGCGCCCTTCACCAGGCGCACCATCAGGCGATGCCGGCTGCGCCGCGCCAGGTCCACCACGTAGTCGATCACGAAGGGCGCGCGCTTCTGATAGGCCTGGATCACGAAACCGATGCCGTTCCAGCCTTCCAGTTCCGGATCGAAGCAAAGCGCTTCCAGCAGGTCCAGAGAGATCTCCAGGCGATCGGCTTCTTCGGCGTCGATGTTCAGGCCGATGTCGTAGCCCCTGGCCAGGCGCGTCAGCGAGCGCACGCGCGGCAGCAGTTCGGCCATGACCCGATCGCGCTGCGCCCGCGAATAGCGCGGGTGCAAGGCGGACAGCTTGATCGATATGCCGGGCCCCTGGTAGATCCCGCGGCCCGCGGCGGCCTTGCCGATGGCATGGATGGCCTGTTCGTAGGAAACATAGTAGCGATCCGCGTCGGCCGACGTGGTGGCCGCTTCGCCCAGCATGTCGTACGAGTAGCTGAAGCCCTTGGCTTCCATCTTGCGATTGTTGGCCAGGGCTTCCGAAATGGTCTGGCCGGAGACGAATTGCTCGCCCATCATGCGCATGGCGATGTTCACGCCCTTGCGGATCAGGGGCTCGCCACCCTTGCCGATCAGGCGCGTCAATGCGCGCGACAGCGACTGTTCGCTGTTGACGGCCACCAGCTTGCCGGTCAGCATCAATCCCCAGGTCGCCGCGTTGACGAACAGCGACGGCGATTCGCCGACATGGGACCGCCAATCTCCGCGGGCCACCTTGTCGCGTATCAATGCGTCCCGGGTGGCGCGATCGGGAATACGCAGCAGGGCTTCGGCCAGGCACATCAGGGCCACGCCTTCCTGGCTGGAAAGAGAGAATTCCTGGATCAGTCCTTCCACCCCGCCGCCCGTGCGCTTGTCGCGCAGGGACTGCACCAGCCCGGCGGCCATCGCATGGATTTTTTCGGGGTGCGGCATACGGGCCTGCCCCAGCAAGAGCGGCACGCATTCCGGCTCGGGACGGCGATAGGCCGCGGTGATGGCGGCGCGCAGCACCGACTGCGACTGCACGTCCTGCCCGAATTCGAAAAACGGCGGTACCTGGGCGAGCGGTTGCAGCTCCGCTTCTTCGACTGTGGTGTCGGTGCCGGTGAAATGCGCGATTTCCGCGGGAAGCTGGCCGCGCTCGATCTTCTCGAGGTAAGCCACGATGGCCTGCTTGTGCAGCCAATGGGGAGTGCATTTCAATTTGGCGGCGGCGTCTTTCAGACGGTCGCGCAGCGCTTCGTCTACCTTGACGCCCAGAGTGGTGGTGCCCATGCTGCTTGGTACTCGCTGTTGGAATATAGGAACCTGCCGCCGCCCCACGGGGACGGAACACGGCTTGCCCGGGCTCGATGCCGGCCCGGGTTCACCGCGATCATAGGCGGGTTATACCTTTGCAAGTATTAAGGTTAACCCCTAGATTCCACTAGCTTTCCTATTGGAGCGGCGGGCGGGTCCGCCGCCGTGCGCGGCCTGGCGCCGCGCCTCCGTCCGCTCAGCGCTCAGGGCCTCGCGGCGCAGGGCCGTCTCAGGCGTTCGTGCAACCCTGCAGCTGCACGGCGGCATCGGCCGCGGTCGCCTGCGCGCCGCCGGACCGGATCGCGCTGGCGATGGTCGCCGCCAGCGCCACGGTGGCCTTTTGCTGCGCGGCCACGGCATTGCCGGGTGACGACCCGCCGAGCGGCATGCGGATCACGCTGCGGCACAGCAGCCCGCGTCCCTGCAGGTTCACGGGACGCACCCGCCAGGTGGCATCCAGCACCGCGGATCCGCCAGCGGCGGCGTCAAAGCGCTGTACGTCCACCTGGACCCGCCACATGGCGGCGTCGCTGGGCGCACTGAGGGTCTGCACGTCCAGCACGCCCAGGTCCCGCACCAGGTTGTACGAGAGCGCGCCGCGTATTTCGTCCGGCAAGGGCGCCGTCCAACGATCCGAGTAATACGCCGACACCGCGCCATCGGATTGCCGCATCATGATCTGCGGCTGGTCGGCCTGCGACGGGACCGTCACGGGCAGGACTTCCAGCAGATATGGCGGCTGGCCATCGCGCGGCGCCTGCGCGGCCGCGGTCTCGGGCGTCAGCAGCGTGTAGTAATTCACCGGCGGCGACGCGGCGCACCCGGCCAGCGCCGCCGCGATCAGGGTGGGTGCGAGCAAAAGTCCAAAGGCGCGATTCATCGAGGGCTCCTGGTGGCACCGTAGTTGGGCAGAGGATCCGGCCCGCGGCCGCGCAGCAGCGCTTCGGGATTCGTCTGCAGATAATCCGCCAAGGCGCGCAGCGACCGCGCCGCCCGCGACAGTTCTTCCATCGCGCGCTGGGCGTTGACCGGCAGGGCCGAGTCGGGCGCCAGCAGATTGCCCAGATCCGCCAGCGACTTGTTGGCCTGCTTCAGCAGCGCCTCGGCCTGCGGCGCCACCTGCTTGTCCAGCTTGTTCATGAGGCGGGCCGAGCCTTCCAGCGTGCGTTGCAGATCCATCCCTATTCTGTCGAAAGGAATCTTATCCAGCTTGGTGGCGATGTTGGATATCTGTTGTTGCAGCTGGTCGAGATTGCCGGGCTGCGTAGGAATGCTGGCCGGCGATTGCATCTCGAATCTGACCGGTTTGGCGTTGGGGAATACATCCAACGCCACATACAGCTGCCCCGTCAGCAGGTTCGAGCTGCGCAATTGCGCGCGCAAGCCGTGCTGCACCATCGCCCCGAGCAAGCGGCCTCCCGGATGGATCACCTTCGTGCCTTCGACTTCCTTGTCTTCCTGCTCGGAGAACTCCTTCACCCTTTCGTAGACAGGCCCCAGGCGCTGCGGGAACAGATTGGCATGGACCAGCGCGAAGAAGCGCTTGGAATTCCTGTCGAAGTCCATCGTGATGGAATCGACCTGACCCAACTGGATGCCGTTGAAGTCGATCGGCGCGCCCACGCTCAGCCCGCGTATGGACTGATCGAAACGCATGACCACAGGGAAAGGATCGCCATCCGGCGTTGCTTCCGCGGCGGCCTGCGTGCCGTAAAGCGTAAACACAGTGTCTGCCTTGGCGAGCATGGCGCTGGGATTGTCGTCCGATTGCGCGAAGGCGATGCCGCCCACCGCCACCGAAAGCAACGACTGCGTGCGTACCTTCAGGCCGTCGGCATTGAGGGTGAAATCCACCCCGCTGGCATTCCAGAAATGCGTGTCGGCCATCACGAATTTGTCGTACGGCGCGTCGACGAACACCTGGATGTTGACGAAATGCCCGGTCGGATCCAACTGGTATCCGATCACCTGCCCCACACTGATGCGGCGGTAATACACGGGCGACCCGACGTCCAGCGACCCCAGGTCCGTGGCCCGCACCGTGAACCGCTTGCCCGGGCGATCGTGCGTCACTTCGGGCGGCGTCTCCAGGCCGACGAACTCGGTTTTCTCCTCGTCCGGCAGCGGTTTGCCGCTGGCGTCCTTGCCGGTGGTGGCATCCACGCCGATATACGCGCCGGACAGCAGCGTGCCCAGCCCGGAAACCCCGCTGACGCCCAGGCGCGGCCGCACCACCCAGAATTGCGTGCCTTCGCGCGCAATGCTGGCCGCGTCCTTGACCAATTCCGCCTTCACGACGACATTCGCCCGGTCTTCGCTGAGCCGTATGCTGCGGACCGTACCGATGTTGACGTCCTTGTAGCGCACCTGCGTCTTGCCGACCTCCAGGCCTTCCGCCGTCTTGAAGGTGATGGTCACCGTCGGTCCGGTTTCGAACCAGGTACGTGCCACCAGGGACAGGCCCGCGATGGCGGCAACGAAGGGGACTAGCCAGATCCACGAAATTCGGCGCTTGCGCCGGTTGACCACCGGAGTCCGGATCTGCTGATTGTCTCCGGACGATGCTGGGTCGGACATGCTGCTGGTTCCTTATTCCTCTTGTTTTCGAATGGCATGGTCCACGGCGGGCCCGCGCGATCCACTTCCCGTGACCTGCACAGCCTGCGCCGGCGCCGATCCCGCGACCGGCGCCGCGCCAGGGCCTCGCGGCGCGCGATCCCATCCGCGCCTGGGGTCGAAGCTCATGGCCGCCAGCATGGTCAGGATGACGACCATGCCGAAGGCGCCAGCACCCGGACCGGCGCTGATCGTCATCAACCCCTGGAACTGCGCGAGCGCGGCCAGCAGGATCACGACGAACACATCCAGCATTGACCATTGGCCGATGAATTCGACCATCCCATACAGGCGCGTGCGCTGGACCAGGCTGTTGCGGCTGCCCCGCTGCACTTGCCATGCCAGCACGCCGAGTGCCAGCAGCTTGGTCAAGGGAACCATCACGCTGGCCACGAAGACGATCAGGGCGATATCCCAGGATCCCGTCTGCCAGAGTTCGATCACACCGCCCAGGATAGTGTGCGCACTATCCCCCAGTAGGGAATCGATATTCATGACAGGCAGCACGTTGGCGGGGATGTAAAGAATCACCGCGGCGATCAGCAATGCCCATGTGCGCGCCAGATGATCCGGCTTGCGCAGGTGCACCGGGTTCTCGCAGCGCAGGCAATGGTGGACGTGCTCGGCGTCGGCCACGGGCAACGCCTGGACCTGCCCGCACACATGGCATCCCGCCAGCGCCTCGTCCGCCGTCGGGCGGGGAGTATGCGATTCGACGACACCCGCCCGTTCCGCGTAGTGCCACAAGGACTGCGCCGACAGCCGTCCCAGCATGGTGAGCAGGACGGTCAGCAGCGCGAAGCCCAACATCCCGAGGCCCGGCGTCACGGATGCCATGCCCGCCAGCTTGACCACGGCCACCAGCACGCCCAGGACGAAGACGGGGACCATGCTCCAGGGAGCAAGCATGCCGAGCAATCGGGTGGTAAAGCCGAAAGCCCGCGGCCGCGCGCCCATGGACAGCGGGTACAGCACCCACAGCAGCAGCACCAACTGCAGCAGCGGCAGCACCACGCCCGCCAGCCCGGTCATGACGGCGACGACCTCATGGCCCTGTTCCCAGGTCACGAAGACGGCGTCCGGCAAGGAAGCGGATTGCACCATGCCCTGCACCCGCATGATGGCCACGGGGTAGGCATTGGCGATGATGAAAGTAATCAGGGCGGCGAGCGCGAGCGCCAGCCACCCTGAAGGTTGCAAACCGCTGTAGCGCCATAACACGGTGCCACAGCGGCCGCAGCTCGCGACTTCACCCTGGCCCAACTCCTGGCGGCGATAAACACTGCCGCAGTTTTCGCAGGAGATGAGCGGGTGTTCCGAGGCCATTAATCCGCCAACGCAACTTCCTGCGCGTCAGGCGCGTCCGAGGCCGGTTTGTCGCCAAAGGTCAGCGCGACCTTGCCGTCCTGATCCAGGTCGACCGTGACCGTGCCGCCGTCGACCAGCTTGCCAAACAGCAGCTCGTCCGCCAGGGCGCGGCGTATCGTGTCCTGGATCAACCGCTGCATGGGACGGGCGCCCATGAGTGGATCGAAGCCTTCCTTGGCCAGGTGTTCACGCAACGCATCCGTGAACACCGCGTCGACGCGCCGTTCGTGCAACTGGTCTTCCAGCTGCATGAGGAACTTGTCGACCACCCGCAGGATGATCTCGCGCGACAGCGGGGCGAACGGGATGATGGCGTCCAGGCGGTTGCGGAACTCGGGCGTGAATATGCGCCGGATTTCCGCCATTTCGTCGCCGACCACGCGCGCGTTCGCGAAGCCTATCGACGGCCGATTCAAGGTTTCCGCGCCCGCGTTGGTCGTCATGATCAGGATGACGTTGCGGAAATCGGCCTTGCGTCCGTTGTTGTCGGTCAACGTGCCGTGGTCCATGACCTGCAGCAGGATGTTGAAGACATCCGGATGCGCCTTTTCGATTTCATCCAGCAGCAGCACGCAATGCGGTTGCTTGGTGATGGCTTCCGTCAGCAGGCCGCCCTGGTCGAAACCGACATATCCCGGAGGCGCGCCGATCAGGCGCGACACGGCATGCCGTTCCATGTATTCCGACATATCGAAGCGCAGCAGCTCGACGCCCATCGTGAAGGCCAATTGCCGTGCGACTTCGGTCTTGCCGACACCGGTCGGACCGGAGAACAGGAAGGCGCCGATCGGCTTTTCGGGCTTGCCCAGACCGGAACGCGCCATCTTGATGGAGGCGGACAGCGCTTCGATCGCGGCGTCCTGGCCGAAGACCACCGTTTTCAGGTCGCGATCCAGCGTGGCGAGCTTGCTGCGGTCGTCGTTGGACACCGACTGCGGCGGAATGCGCGCGATCTTCGACACGATGTTTTCGATATCCACCTTGCCGATGACCTTCTTCTGCCGCGAACGCGGCAGCAGCCGCTGGGCGGCGCCGGCTTCATCGATGACGTCGATGGCCTTGTCCGGCAGATGGCGGTCATTGATGTGGCGCGCCGACAATTCGGCCGCGGCCAGCAAGGCGGCCGCCGAATAGCGTACGTTGTGGTGTTCTTCGAAGCGCGTCTTCAGCCCGCGCAGGATCTGCACCGTCTGTTCTACGCTGGGTTCGCTGACGTCGATCTTCTGGAACCGGCGCGACAGCGCGTGGTCCTTTTCGAACACGCCGCGGTATTCCGTGTAGGTGGTCGCGCCTATGCACTTGAGCTGGCCCGAAGACAGGGCCGGCTTGAGCAGATTGGATGCGTCCAGCGTACCGCCCGACGCGGAGCCCGCGCCGATCAGCGTATGGATTTCGTCGATGAACAGGATCGCGTCGGGATTGCCGCGCAACTGCTTGAGCACGCCCTTCAGGCGCTGTTCGAAATCGCCGCGGTATTTCGTACCGGCCAGCAAGGCGCCCATATCCAGCGCATAGACCTGCGCCGATTGCAGTATTTCGGGAACTTCGCCGCGCGTGATCCGCCATGCGAGCCCTTCCGCGATCGCGGTCTTGCCCACGCCGGCCTCGCCCACCAGCAAGGGATTGTTCTTGCGGCGGCGGCAAAGCACCTGGATGACGCGCTCGACTTCCGATTCGCGCCCGATGAGCGGATCGATGCGGCCCGCCAGGGCGGCCGCGTTCAAGTCGGTCGCATATTGATCCAGCGGGGATTGGCGCGATTCGCCTTGTTCCTCGGGATTGGGCTGCTGCTCTTTCTGCGACGCGGCCGATTCGACCTGGGGCTGCTTGGTAATCCCGTGCGACAGGAAATTCACCACGTCCAGGCGCGTGACGCCCTGCTGTTGCAGGTAATAGACCGCGTGCGAATCCTTTTCGCCAAAGATGGCGACCAGCACATTGGCGCCGGTCACGGGCTTCTTGCCACTGCCACCGGCGGACACGTGCATGATCGCGCGCTGTATCACGCGCTGGAAGCCCAGCGTGGGCTGGGTATCCACTTCGGCGCCGCTCGGAATCACCGGGGTGTTCTCGTTGACGAACTGCCGCAGATTGCGACGCAGATCATCCAGATTCGCGGCGCAGGCGCGCAGCACTTCCACCGCGGAAGCGTTGTCGAGCAGCGATAACAGTAGATGCTCTACTGTAATGAATTCGTGCCGGGCCGAACGGGCCTCGACAAAAGCCATATGCAGGCTGACTTCAAGCTCTTGGGAAATCACGCTTCCTCCATAACGCATCGAAGCGGACAAAAACACAATTCATATTCTATGCCTATCGGGGCGTAACGCCAGCGATTTCAAATTCGATCCGATCGTAACGGCCGTGGCTGTCCATTGCCGTAAGCGTATACCGACCGTCGCGCCTCAACGACACCTTGAAAGGATGACCGGCCTGGCCTTGTCCCAGCACCTGGCCGTCCAGCATCCACCATACATCACCTTGCGCCCCCGCCGTGTCCACGTCGACGTCGATCAGGCGTCGACCGGGAATCGGCCGTAATACCGAGCCATCCGCCAGACCCAGCACCCGTAGTGGCGCCTGGCCGGGATTCGCATATCCCGCGAACGAGGGAGGAACGGTGTTGTTCAAAGCCCACGCCTGGCGTTGTTCGGGACAATTCCTGGCGCCCATATTCTCAAAACGACTACCCAGCGGCCAACAAATCACGACCGCCTGCACGCTGGAAGGCCTGACTCGCGCGCGCGGCGGGCCTTCGGGCAATGCGGATACAACGTCCCGCAGTAACGGCGCCGCCACATTGGCGCCGAAAAATCCAGGATTGGGGGTACCGTCAGGCCTGCCAACCCACACACCGATGGTCCAGCTGTCCGTGACGCCTACCGCCCAGGCATCGCGAAAGCCAAAGCTGGTGCCGGTTTTCCAGGCCAAGGCCTTTCCCGGCGCACCGCTCTGGTGAAACGGACGGTCCGGGTGGCCGCCGCCTTCCAGGATATCCCGCACGATCCACGCAGCCCCCGCACTGATCATGCGCGTTTCCTGCACGGGTTGGCGCGGATCCAGACGCGGGCGCCCGGCCAGGCCATCACGCGCCAACGCACGATAAGCGCCCACCAGTTCTTCCAAGGTGGTGCCGCCACCGCCCAAAATCAAGCTCAAATTAGGCGACGCACCAGCCGGCATGCGCAAACGCACGCCGCCACTAAGCATAACCGAAGCGAAATGCGCGGGGCCGACACGGTCCAGCAGATCCACCGCCGGCACATTCAGCGAGCGCTGCAATGCCTGCGCAACACTGACCGGGCCGGAAAATGCCGCCTGGAAATTGCCCGGCGCATACCCGCCGAAGGACATGGGCACGTCCAGCAGCAGGCTTTCGGAATGGATAAGCCCGTCATCCAGCGCGATGGCATACAGGAAGGGTTTCAAGGTCGAACCGGGCGAGCGGACCGCGCTCACCATATCCACGTGCGCGTATCGGGTATTGTCGCTGTAGTCCGCCGAGCCTGCGTAGGCACGCACCGCCAGGCTGTCGTTGTCCATGACCAGCACCGCCATGGAAACCTTGGGAGGCAGCGCGTCGACGCGATCCAGCAGCATCTGTTCGACGCGGGCCTGCAATTCGGCGTCGATGGTGGAAGCGATGACCTGTCTGGAATGAGGCGCTTGCGCGCCACCCGCGGCGCCGGCGCCGGGCTCGCACGTGGCGCATGCCGGCCCGCCCGTCGCGGCGGCCTCGCGCAGCAGTCGCTGCGCCGCCAGCGGCGCGAGCCAATGCGCGCGTAGCGGCGGCGCCATGACTGGCTCCATCCGGGCGTCCGCCACCTGGGCCGGGCTCCAGTAACCCAGCGCCGCCATGCGATCCAGCACCTTGTCGCGGGCGACGCGCGCCAGCTCGGGGTGCCGATCGGGCCGCAGGAGCGACGGCGATTGCGGCAAGGCCGTCAACAAGGCCGACTCGCCGGCGCTCAGATCGCGCGCCGATTTTCCCAGCCACAGGCGGGCGGCCATCTCGGCCCCCTGGACGATGCCGCCCATGGGCGCGCGGCTCAGGTACATCGCAAGGATCTCATCCTTGCCGTAGTGCATTTCCAGCTGCAGCGCGCGAAAACCCTGGCGCAGCTTGGCGCCTATATTGCGGGAGGGACGTCCCGCCAGCGCCGGGTCGATCAGCCGGGCCACCTGCATCGTCAGCGTCGAGCCGCCGGACACGATATGTCCATGCGCCAGCCATTGCCATCCGGCGCGCGCCATGGCGACAGGATTGATGCCGGGGTGCCAATAGAACCAGCGGTCCTCATACGCCAGCAGCGTCTGCAGATAGGCGGGGGAAACGTCGCCCGGCCGCACGGGATAGCGCCAGATGCCGTCGCGGCTGGGATAGTTGCGCAAAGGCGTGCCGTCGGCGGCGGCGACCACGACGGCGCCATCCGCATAAGGCGGTGGCAAGGGGTACTTGCGATCGAGCGCGAGCACCGCCGCGCAAACGAGGATGGCGAGCACCGCGGCGCCAGCCACGGCGCGGCGCCAGGCAGCGCGCCCGCCCCTGGCCCCGGCGCCGCCGGGGGGTGCGCCATCCGGCATGGTCATGGACCGGCTGCGCCGCGGTCGCGGATCTCGATGTTGCCCCATGACTCGCCCACGCCACGGACCTCGGGTCGATACATGTCCTCGGCCACGGTCGACGGCACCGCATACTTGCCCGGCGTCACGACTCGCAGCAGGTAGAAGATGTCGACCGGCCCCTGTCCGAGCGCGACGGCCGCCACGTAGCGGTCATCGCGGAACTCCGTGTGCTTGACGCGCGGATCCGACAACGCATCCGCCACGCGGTGTTGCGCGATGGTCCAATCGTTCATGTCCGGGTTCTGGGACAGGTTCAGGTTCTCGACTTCCAGGCCCGCCGGCACCCGGTCGGTGACCAGGGCATCCGGGATGGCGCGGCTCGCATCGGCCCGTATCCAGGCCACCAGCATGTCGCCGGTCCGCAGGACGCCACCGTCCCACGGCTTGCCGTCGGGGCGATACCACTTGCGCTGCAGGCGGATGACGTTGGCGCGCGGCGCCGGCGGCTGCATGGCGCTGCCCTGGATATCGAATTCCGCGAACACCGGGCGGCTGCCGCTATTGACCAGCTGCATGGCGCCGAGATCGGCGGCGGCCAGGGGTACGGTGCGGTCGTCGGCGCCCTGCAGCACCGTACGTTCCGTGCCCTTGGACAGCGTGGCCTCCCAGGAACCGGGGCTGGCCACGCCGCTGGCGCGCGCCGCGAGCAGCAGAGCCATGCCTTCCTGCGTCGAGAAATACGACCGTCCGTTCAGACGCGCGGCCAGGTCGGTGAGCAGCACTTCGCGGCGCGCGTGGCGCAGGTCGTACTGCTGCATCAAGGCGTACGACAAGGCCAGGTCGCGCACCGCGCTGCCGTAGTCGCCCATCCACTCGTCCACGCCACCGAACGCCGTGCCGACGCCATAGGGACGGCTCATCGCGGCGTCCAGCGCGGCGCGCTCGCGATCGGCGTCGCCCATCAGCTTGAAGGCCGCCGCCAGTTGCACCAACGGCAGCGGCGAGCGTGCGCGCTCCTGGTAGTTATCGAACAGCTGGCGCACGGTGGCCAACGGCGCCTTGCCGTCACGAGCCAGTACCAGCGACGCCGCGGCCAGGCCAGCAAAGCGGCGGTGATCGTCGCGCAGCACGCTTTGGGCGTCGGCCGGAATACGACCGCTCTGTACCGCGTTGCGCAGTACCGCCGACCAGGTGCCGAAGCCGGAAGGCGCCTGCTGCACCTGCTGCAGCAGCCAGTTGCGCGAGCGATCGAGCGTGGCGTCGGGCACGCTGAAGCCACGTTCGCGCACATCCTGCAGGAAGCCGACGGCATAGGCGGTCAGCCAGACGTCGCGGCTGCCGGAAGGCCCGCCCCACAGGGAATACGCGCCGCTGCTGCCGCGCATGCCGGACAGGCGCTGCAGCGCCCTGTCGACGCGATCCTGGCGCGCGGCGGGCGAGAAATCCTTGACGCCGTAGGTGCGCGCCGTATCGGCGTCCATCAGCAGCCAAGGCATGGCGGCGCTGATGGTTTGCTCCGTGCAGCCATACGGATACGTCAACAGGTTGGCGACGATGCGTTCGACATTGAACGGCGGCCGGTCGGATACGGTCAGGCTGACCGTGGCGGAATCGGGGTAGTAACCGGCGACCCAGGCCGGGTCGGGCCGCATCGTTTCACCCGGCATGAGGCGCAGCCGGCGCACCTGGCGTTCGGGCGCCTGCGCCGGTTCGACCTGCAGCACGGACTCGCGCACGATATGGACGGCGTCCGCCCCGCCCTGGCTGGACACCGACAGGCGCATCAGCCCCAGCCCGTAGGAGCCGGTGGTGGTGGCGGTGTAGCGCAGCGTGGTGCGTTGCTGGTGCTTCAACGTGACGGTGCGCGGCTGTCCGTCGGCGATCGCCAGCGGATCGAGCGCCTGCAAGGTGACGGCGAAGGTTTGCGTGCGCCCCGTCAGGTTGGTGACGTCCAGCGCGATGGCGGCCTGGTCGCCCGGGGTGATGAAGCGCGGCGTGCTCAATTCGGCCACGACCGGCGCGGCGACGATCATCTCGGCGTCCGCGTTGCCATAGGTGTCGCCGGTGAAGGCCACCGCCATGAGCCGCAACGTCCCGTTGAAGTCGGGGATGTCCAGCGGGATTTCCGCCTCGCCCTTGGCATCCAGCTTCACCGGACCGGAGAACAGATCGACCAGCTTCACCTTCTTGGGCAGGTTGCGGCTATCCCCGCGCATCGCGGCGTCGCCGCCCCATTTCAAGCGGCCCTTGGTGCCGTCCATTTTCTCGATCAGCTTGCCGTACATGTCGAGCAGATCCGGCGCGTAGCGGTGCTTGCCGAAGAAAAATCCATAGGGATCGGGCGTCGCATAGTTGTCGATGTTCAGGATGCCGACATCGACCGCCGACAAGGTCACGGTGGCCTGCGTATTGGCCGCGCCATCCACCTTGACCCGTACGGTCGCGCGCGTTTCCGGGCGGACCTTCGCCGGCGCCTGCAGCGATACGTTCAGCTTGCGTGCCGACGTATCCAGCGGCAGCGGCGCCAGGCCGACGGCCCGCGCGGGCGTCACGCGGTCGCCCTGGCTGCCAGGGCGGAAGACAACGGCGCCGACGTACAGGTCGTGACGCTTCCATGACGGGTCCACGGGGATGTCCACCTCCGTTCCCGTGGCCTTGGCATCGACCCACTTGGACCACAGCATGCGGTCGCCTTCCACGGTGATCAGCGCATGGCCGTCGTGCGGCGGCGTCAGGGTCAGCTTGACGGTATCGCCAGGCTTGGCGGGCAGGCCTTCCATCTGCATGCGCACGCGATCCGGCCGGTTGCCCGCGGCCTCGTCGCCCTGGGCGCCCCAACCCGCGTAGAAGCGATAGCGCAGGGTCTGGCCGGTATCGGGGTCGGAGATTTCCAGGCGGTAGCGGCCATAGCCGACCGGTACGTTGAAGGTCTCGCGACCGGCCAGCGACAACAGGCGCGAATCGGCGAGCTCCTCGGTTTCGGTATAGCCGCTGTTCCAGCCACGCTGCTCGTCGTAGCGCCAGTAGTACTGGCGCTCTTCGCGATAGAGCCGCATCTGCGCCTGCGCCAGCGGCTGGATCTTGCCGTTGGCGTCCACGCGTATCGCCTCGAAGCCGGCGGGCGTGTTTTCCGCCGCCACATCGCCGTCGAAGAGCGGACGCACGGCGATCAGCACGGGCGCGGGCCAGATGGAGCGCGTGATCGATCGGACGACAGGCCGGCCGCCGGATTCCAGCAGACTGGCCGATACCCGCACCTGCAGCGGCGAATCGGCTTTCTGGCCGGACAGGTCGACGTCGATCGCGCCCTTGCCCTCATCGTCCAGCTGCGATTCCGGCAGCTCTTCGTAGTGCCGCAGCTTGTCGTCGGCCACGTCGCCGAAGATGAAGCCCGGCCACTGCGCCGCCAGCGCATAACGGTCCCGTTTCACGGTGAAATTGGCGAGCAGGCGATTGCCGGCGGCCGGCGCGCCATACAGATAGTCGCCCTGCACGTCCACGTGCAGCGACTCGCCGGCGGGCAGCGCGCCTTCCGGCGCGGTCAAGACCAGCTTCATGCGTTCCGGCAGGAATTCCTCGACATGGAATGACCACGTCGCATCCGCGTTGCGCGCGCCGGGGTCCACGCGCATCTCCAGCAGCCAGGTGCCGGTCTGGGCGTCGGCCGGCAATTCGATGGCATGCTGGATATAGCCCTGCGCCGACGGATCGGGGCGCCAGAGCGCCGTCTGGACCACGCGGCCGTCCGGGCGCTTCAGCGTGGCGGTCAACGGCGCGGCCTTGGGCATGCGTCCGTCGGCGTCCCGCGCGAGTACCGACACCTGCAGCGTTTCGCCAGGACGATACAGGTCGCGGCCAGCGTAGACGAACAGGCTGTTTTCCACCGAAGGCAGGCCGCCGACGTCGAACTCCGACAGATCGAGCGCGGGCTCGGCCAGCGACAACACCGTCATCTCCTTGCCACGCGTCGCGCGCAGTACGCTGGCGCGCGCATAATCCCCATCGAAGCGTACGTGCCCCTGGGCGTCGGCATTCGCCTTGGCCAGCACCTTGCCGGCGCCGTCGATCAGCTCGATCGTGTCGTTCGCGATCGGTTCGCCCGATCGCAGCGATACCGAAAATGCTTCGATACGGTCCGAGTAGCGACGCGCATGCAGGCCGATGTCGCTGACGTAGAAATAGGTGGTCTGGTATTCGCTGCGGAACCGTCCGGGTTCGCTCATCACCGCCACATAGATGCCGGCCTCCTGCAGTTCCTTGATGTTCTCCACCGGCAGGAAGGTCACATGACGCCGGTTGGGCTTGTCATCGGTCAGGAAGCGGCCCTGGTAGACGCTGGATGCGATGGTGTTCAGGCGATCCAGGTCCCAGCTGTTGACCGCGCCCTTCATGGATACGGAATTGTTGTAGCCCCCATCCTGGCCGTCGTCATCCGCCTGATCGCCATCGCCACGACGGCTGCCCAGCAGGATATCGAAGAAGGCGGGCACATGTTCGGGCGCGATGCGCAGGAACTGCACGTCGACTTCGGGCATGTTCACCGTGGCCACGGGCAAGCCGCCATTCTGGCCTGCCGGCAGCACGACGCCCCGGCTGGCGAAGTAGAAGGCCGGCGGCATCGCGTCCGTGTTCAGCTGGCAATGCGCGCTCTGTCCCAGCGTGGCGCCATCGGCGGCGGGCAGTTCGGCCGCCAGTTTGACGGTGTAGCGACGCTGCGGCTGGACATAGGGAAAGTAGACGACGCGCGGATTGTCGCCCACCACCCAGCTGCCCTGTACCGGCTTGCCGGATACGCTGCTGTCGCCCTTTTCGATAGCGCGTGACGGCGCCGGCGTGTCCTTCGCACCGTCGTCGGACGACGCGTCCGCGGATGGCGCCGCGCCGCTGTCGATCACCTGCAAGTACCGGCTCAGGTCTTTCTTGCGGTCGACGGGCTGGGTGAGCGTGATGGAAAGCGCCAGGCTGCCCTGGTACTGGCGTGCGCCGCAATTCAAGCCGGCGAAGGGATCGGCGCCGACCGTCGCGGTGGCGGGCGCCTGGGAGCCCGCGGCGCTGCTTGCCGCATTGCTTGCCGTATTGCTTGCCGTATTGCTTGCCGTATTGCTTGCAGTACTGCTTGAGGTATTGCCTGCGGAAGGGCCGGCGTTCCCGGCCGGCGCCGATCCGCTTGCGCTCGAAACGGCGGGGGCATTCGCGGGCGGCGCGCTCCCTGTAGAGGAACGATGGACCAGCCATGCGGCGGCCAGAATGATGATGACGGCCACAATGGCCACGCCCGCCATACGGCGGGCGCGCGTGCGCTGCTCCACGATACCCCTCTCCCAAGTGTCGACTACGTAGTCCGGGGCGCCGTTTATGCCACGGTCGGCCGCCGGTTTGGCATTGCTTATTGATTTATCAGCCCCGACCGGCCAGGCACTCCATCAAACCGGCTCCATCACGCATTGCAAGGGGTGCTGCTTGGCACGCGCATATTGGGCTACCTGGGCCACGCGGGTGGCGGCGATATCGCGGGGGTATACACCGCAGACGCCGCGACCTTCGTTATGGACCTGCAGCATGATGCGGGTCGCTTCATCCTCGCTTTTGCCGAAAAACTTCTGCAGGACGCCGACGACGAATTCCATCGGCGTGTAGTCATCATTGAGCAATACCACCTGGTACATGGGCGGCGGCGCCGTGCGCGCGCTCTCTTTCTCCACGACCAGATCATGCTGAGTATCCGTACTTGTGCTCATAGCGGCGGCTATTTTATTTAACGGTAGAAACGCCGGTATCGAAAACCGGGTATTTTTACATGTCGAAATGCGTAGTTTCCATACTTGACGTGCTAAAGAAAAGCAGCGCATTATCCGAGGATTCTAAGTGCTTTCAACTGTTTGTTAGCCTTGGAAAAGGGGGGGAGACGGCCCTGCCGGGGAGCCCTTCTGTCAACATATGATTCAAGAGGCAGTCCGCATGTCTGATACGACCGCAACCGCTGTCCAAGGGGACAATCCCAAATCCACGGGTACCGTGAAGTGGTTCAACGACGCCAAGGGATTCGGTTTCATCACTCCCGACGACGGCGGTGAAGACTTGTTCGCGCACTTCTCGTCCATCCAGATGAACGGGTTCAAGACCCTGAAAGAGGGCCAAAAGGTGGCATTCGAGATCATCCAGGGACCCAAGGGCAAGCAGGCCTTGAACATTACCGCGGCCTGAGCGATCAGTCGTGGGCTTGTAGGCGTCTTCGAGTACCATACGAAGGCGGGGCGGCTGACGCCCCGCCTTTTTTGCGTACTCCTTTCGTAGCCATCATGCATAACGGTGCTGTCTTGCTGCAAGCCAAATACCCATCGAAAGGGCGTCAGGCCGCCCTCGCCGCCTTCCTCGCCATCGCCGCGCTGGTCTCCAGCACCCTCCCGGTCCCGGCACGGGCCCAGCAGTTCGCCGAAGCGCAATCGGTACTCCCCAAGACCCAACTGTCGGCGGGCATACACGTCATCCAGGCCGAAGTCGCCAACACCGACGAGACCCGCGAACGAGGACTGATGTTCCGCAAGCAGCTCGAGGGCAACGACGGCATGCTGTTCGTGTTCGAGCGGCCTGACCGGCAATGCTTCTGGATGCACAACACGCCCCTGCCCCTGTCCATCGCTTTCATCGCCGATGATGGCACCATTGCCAATATCGAGGACATGGCGCCCGAAACCGACGATACCCACTGTTCCCGGAAACCGGTCCGGTATGCCCTGGAAATGGCGCAAGGTTGGTTTGCCAGTCATGGAATCAGTACGGGCCAGAAAATCGACGGCCTGCCTTAAATGTACCGAGAAGAATACATAATAAAAAAGCGAGCAGCCATTGCTCGCTTTTTTTTCTGCCGATAATCGGGCCTGGTCGGCCCGATAATACCGGGGGAAGCGAAAAGCGGGCGTGTAAAACCCGCCGACCGTCCTTTTTACACCCGTTCCAGGATCACCGCGATGCCCTGCCCGACGCCAATGCACATCGTGCACAGGGCATAGCGGCCACCGGTGCGGGCCAACTGGTTGATTGCCGTGGTGGCCAGGCGGGCGCCGCTGGCGCCCAGAGGATGCCCCAGGGCGATCGCGCCACCATTCGGATTCACCCGGGGGTCGTTATCGCCGATGCCCAGTTCGCGCAGCACCGCCAATCCCTGGGCCGCGAAGGCCTCGTTCAGTTCGATCACGTCCATCTGATCCAGCTTCAGCCCGGTGAGGGCCAGGACCTTGCGGGTGGCGGGGACCGGACCGATTCCCATGATACGGGGCGGCACGCCGGCCGTGGCCATCCCGACGACCCGGGCGCGCGGCGTCAGTCCGTGGCGGCGCAAGGCGCCTTCACCCGCCAGCAGCAGCGCCGCAGCGCCGTCGTTGACGCCCGAGGCGTTGCCCGCCGTCACGGTGCCGTTTTCCCGCACCACGCCCTTGAGACGTGCCAGGGCTTCCATGCTGGTTTCGCGCGGATGCTCGTCCTTGCCGACCAGGATGGGGTCACCCTTCTTCTGTGCCACCGAAACCGGCGTCAGCTCGGCGTCGAAGTAGCCGGCCTGTTGGGCCTTGACGGCCTTTTCCTGGCTGGCCAGGGCGAAACGATCCTGATCTTCGCGGCCGATCTTGAATTCGGTGGCGACGTTCTCCGCCGTCTCGGGCATGGAATCGACACCGTATTGGGCCTTCATCAGCTTGTTGACGAAGCGCCAGCCTATGGTGGTGTCGTAGATCGCGGCATTGCGCGAGAACGCGCTCTCTGCCTTTCCCATGACGAACGGCGCGCGGCTCATGCTTTCGACCCCGCCCGCCAGCATCAGGCCGGCTTCGCCGGCGCGGATCGCGCGGGCGGCGCTACCCAGGGCGTCCAGTCCCGACCCGCAGAGGCGGTTGACCGTGGCGCCCGGCACCTCGACCGGCAGGCCCGCCAGCAGCAGCCCCATGCGGGCGACGTTGCGGTTGTCCTCGCCCGCCTGGTTGGCGCAGCCGAAGATGACGTCGTCGAGTTCCTGCCATTGCACGCCCGGATTGCGCGCCATCAGCGCCTTGATGGGTACGGCGGCCAGGTCGTCCGCGCGCACGGAAGACAACGCGCCACCGTAGCGACCGAAGGGGGTGCGGATGGCATCACAGATATAGGCTTGCTCGGTCATGTCTCGCTCTCTGGAAGTTAGAAGCGAAATGGTAGCCCAGGCGGGCGAGGCGCCTGGGAAAGGCGGGGCGGGACGTCCATGCCATGGACATCGTCTAAGGGCTGGACGAAGCGGTTGGCGTGGAGGCCTGCTTGGCGGCCCGGCCCGCTTCCACGATGGCCTGGCGGCGGAAGCGGCCGGCGGCCAGGTGATAGAAGGCATGCGGGCAGAATTGCCGCGACACCAGCGAGCCCGTCAGGGAACCCAGCAGCAGCCAGAACAGCATGGGCTGGCTGCCCGTCATTTCCATCACCACGACGCTGGCGGTAAGCGGCGCCTGCGTGGCGGCGGCCAGGAAGGCCGCCATCGAGATAAGCACCAGCACACGCTGGTCGACCGCGCCGTCCATCAGGCGCCAGATGGACTCGCCCATGCCGGCGCCCGCGGTGAGCGCCGGCGTAAAGATGCCGCCAGGGATACCGGCCCAGTAGGACGCCAGCGTCGCGGCCACCTTGGCGAGGCCGAAACCATGGTGATCCACCTCGTGCCCGGCCAGCAGTTGCGCGGCGGAGCCGTAGCCCGTGCCATAGGTCAGGCCGCCCATTGCCCAACCCAGCAGCGCCACGGCAAGGCCCAGCACGAAGGCCGTCACGATGGGATGCGCCCGCACGCCCGCGCGCCATTTGGCGGGGACGAGCACGGTCGGACCCTTGCCCAGCAGCCGACCGAATATGCCGCCCACGACGCCATTGACCACGCCGCACAACAGCACCCAGCCCACCATATCGGCCACGGTACTGCCGGTGAAAACGCCGAAATAGGGATTGTTTCCCGATAGCGCGACGACCATGAAGCCGGACGCCAGCACGCCGATCAGCACCACCCGCTGCCAGCGCAGCGGAGTGCCTCGGCCCAATTCCTCGATCGCGAAAATCACGCCCGCCAGGGGCGCGTTGAAGGCGGCCGCCAGCCCGCCGGCGGCGCCGGCCGCGATCAGTTCGTTATTGTGAAAACCCCGCAAGGGCAAGCGGCGGTTTTTCCAGAACCGGCCCCAGGCCAGCATGAGCGCCGCCCCAACTTGCACGGACGGCCCTTCCCGGCCGATGGACGCGCCGGCGAGCAGGCCCAGGAAAGTCAGCGGAATCTTCCAGACCGTCTGCTTCAGCGACACC
Organism: Bordetella genomosp. 9; assembly: GCF_002261425.1. NCBI lineage: Bacteria > Pseudomonadati > Pseudomonadota > Betaproteobacteria > Burkholderiales > Alcaligenaceae > Bordetella > Bordetella genomosp. 9. The sequence goes on from NZ_NEVJ01000003.1 coordinate 1,304,836, forward strand.
AGGCTGTGCTGGCTGGGGCCCGCCGGCAGGGACAGCGCGCCTATCACCTGCGGAATGCCGCTGCCCGAGGCATTGGGCGCCAGGCGCAGCGTCAGCCAGCGTATCGCCGCCAGCCCGAACGGCAACAGGATGAAGGCCAGCCAGCTGGACCGTTCGATCCAGGCCGCATTCCAGCGCAACGCCAGGTCGGCGAGCTCGGCGAATCCCAGCGACACCAGCGCCACCAGCGCGGCGCCGCCCAGCAACAGTCCCATTTCCACCGACTTGCGCGAAAGACGGCGGACCTGACGCGTCTTGCGGCGCATGATGCGTCGGGAACGCGCGAACATGCCCCGCAAGCGGGGTGGCGAAGATTCGGACATCAAAGGGATGTGCGTGGGCGGAACAAGGGCGTAACCATACCACCAACCCGGCCTCTGGCCGGTCGCGCCGGCTCACCTTTTCCTACACGCATTCAACCTGCCCAAAAAAAACCGCTGCGGCGAGCAGCGGTTTCGTCCAGTCACCGGGCGGCTCAGCCCAGGTTCTTGGCGGCGAAGTCCCAGTTCACCAGGTTCCAGAAATTCTCCAGGTACTTGGGACGGGCATTGCGGTAGTCGATGTAGTACGCGTGTTCCCACACGTCACAGGTCAGCAGGGGCTTGTCCGCGGTGGTCAGCGGCGTGGCGGCGTTGCTGGTGTTGACGATGTCCACCGAGCCGTCCGCCTTCTTCACCAGCCAGGTCCAGCCCGAACCGAAGTTACCGGCGGCCGACTTGTTGAATGCTTCCTTGAAAGCGTCGAAGCTGCCCCATTTGGCATTGATGGCGTCCGCCAGCTTGCCGCTGGGCGCGCCGCCGCCCTGCGGCTTCAGCGAATTCCAGTAGAAGGTGTGGTTCCACACCTGGGCGGCGTTGTTGAAGATTCCGCCCGAGGACTTCTTGACGATTTCTTCCAGCGGCGAGTTTTCGAATTCCGTGCCGGGGATGAGGTTGTTCAGGTTCGTAACGTAGGTCTGATGGTGCTTGCCGTAGTGGAACTCCAGCGTTTCCTTGGAGATGTGCGGTTGCAGGGCATCCATCGGGTACGGCAGGGGGGGAAGCGTGTGCGCCATATTCGGGTTCCTTCTTCGTTGAGAGCACGATCGAGCCAATGATTGTATCGGCACTTTCCTCAATGGCGCATTAACCCGGGTGAATCGGCGGGTTAATGGCCGATGCGGCGACGCGGCAGGCGCCACCGGCGACACGATGCTCAGGCGTCTGTCCGGCCCGCGCTCAGCACGGTGACGTCGGCGCTGCCCTGGCTGAAGCGGACCTGCAGGGACTGCCCCGGCGCCAGCACGGCGGCGTCGCGTACGACATTGCCGCGCTCGTCCCGCACCAGCGAATAGCCGCGCGCCAGGACATTCTGCGGATCGAATGCCCTGAGCTGGGTCGCCAGCGACGCCAGGCGGGCGCGACGCTGCTCAAGCAGACGGCCCTGCGCGCTTTGCAGCCGCCGCATGCGATCCCGCAACCGATCGCGGGCCCGCTCCAGATCGGGGCCCCGATGCAGGAGCTTCGCCAGCAGCAGGTCGATGCGCGCACGACGCCTGGCCTGCGGCGCGGCCCAGGCGCTCATCAGGCGATGCCGCAAAGTCGCCAGGCGTTCACGCTGGTGCGCCAGCCGCTGGCCTGGCGAGGTGAGTTGGCCCGTCGCGCGGTCCAGGCGCTGTGCCAGCCGTTCAAGCTGCCTTTCCTGCGCGCGGACCAGGTAGCCCGCCAGCCGCATCACCTGGTTGTAGAGGTCCAGGCGGGGTACGCAGGCCAGCTCGGCCGCCGCCGTGGGGGTCGGCGCGCGCACGTCCGCGACGAAATCGACGATGGTGAAATCGGTTTCATGCCCCACCCCGCTGATCACCGGGATGGCGCTGTCCGCGACCGCGCGCGCCAGGCCTTCATCGTTGAAGCTCCACAGATCCTCGATGCTGCCGCCGCCTCTCACCAGCAGCACGGTATCCACTTCCGCGCGCCGATTGGCCGCGGCCAGGGCGGCGATCAGCCGCGGCGCCGCGTCGGCGCCCTGCACCGGCGCCGGATAGAGCACGATCGGGACGTGCGGCGCGCGGCGCGCCAGCGCCGAAAGGACATCGCGCAGCGCCGCCGCGCGCAACGATGTGATCACGCCGATGGCGCGCGGCCGCGCGACCGGCGTGCGTTTGCGTTCCGGCAGGAACAGCCCTTCGGATTCGAGTTTCTGCTTCAAGCGCAGGAATGCCTCGAACAGGTCGCCCAGCCCGGCGCGCCGCATGGCGTCGACCTGCAGCTGATAGTCTCCGCGCGGCTCATACAAGCCGACGCGGGCGCGGAGTTCGACGCGATCGCCCGCCCGGGGCACGAAGCCCACCGCCATCGCCCGGCTGCGAAACATGACGGCGCGCACCGCGGCCCGGCTGTCCTTCAGGGTGAAGTACCAATGGCCCGACGCGGCCTGGGTGAAATTGGAGATCTCGCCCCGCACCCACAGCATCGGGATCCCGCGTTCCAGGAGCTGCCCGACGGCCTGATTGAGCTGGCCGACCGTCACGATTTCCCCGGAAAACACGGGCTCTTTAACTTGAAATTCAATTGTCATAAGGGTTTCCGGGCAAAACCTGTCCACAGGCCGCGTAAATACGTGGGAGACGCCCTTTGCACGTCGATTTTTTGCACCACGTCGACCTGAGCTTTAACACCCGCTCGCAACCTATTGAAAAGTATAAGAAAACGACCAACAGAAGGTCACTCGCGCTTCTGCACCCGCCGGGCGATGCCGAAGCAAAGCCCGGCAAATCGGGCCGTCCGCCGGGGTTTTGCACAGAATTATCCACAAAAATTGTGGATAGCTCGGCCCGTCACCGGCTATTGCCAGGGGCGGGCCCGGCCCGTTACAGTGCGCTGATTCGGCGCGGGCCATCCGCCCCCCTTCCGCGCTGCCGCGCGGCGACCTCTGGAGTTCCTTCTTGCTGTCCGTCCTTCGTGATGCAGGCTGGCCGATCTGGCCCCTGCTTGCCACTTCCGTACTCTGCCTGGCGCTGATCATCGAGCGGCTTTTTTCATTGCGGCGCAGCCAGGTCGCGCCCGCCGGCCTCGTCACGCAGGTACTGGAAATGGTCCGTAACCGCCAGGATACGCCCGAGGCGGTGGCCCGGCTGGAGCGCAATTCGCCCCTGGGACGGGTGTTGGCGGAAGTCCTGCGCCAGCGCAACCTGCCACGCGAAGAAATGCGCGGCGCCGTCGAAGACACGGGCCGCGCGGTCGCGCACGACCTGAACCGCTACATCGGCGCCATCGGCACCATCGCGGTCGTGGCCCCGCTGCTGGGTCTGTTCGGCACCGTGGTCGGGATGATCGATATTTTCGGCTCGTATTCGCCGACCGGCGGCGATCCCGCGCAACTGGCCCATGGGATATCGGTGGCCTTGTACAACACCGGGTTCGGCATCCTGATCGCCATTCCAGCCATGATCTTCCATCGGTACCTGCGGGGGCGCGTGGACGATTACATGCACCAGCTGGAAAACGCGGCCTCGCGCACCGCGCGCGTCCTGGCGGCGCCGGCGGCAGCGCCGGCGCGCCGCCGCGTCGACGAGGACGAAAACCTGTTCAGTCCGCGCGGCGCCGCGCTGCAGGACCCGCTCGCATGAATTTCGGCAATCAGCGCCGGCAGGACGAGCTGGAGATCAACCTGATCCCCTTGATCGACGTCCTGCTCGTCATCCTCATCTTCCTGGCGGCGACGACGTCTTTCGCGCGGTTCAGCCAGCTGAAGGTCACCCTGCCCCAGGCCACCGCGGACCAGCGCGCCGCCGCGCCCATCGAAGTCGCCATCAGCCAGGATGGCCATTACGCCCTGGACGGCACGCTGTTGGAAGCCACCGGCACGGACGACATCGCCGACGCGTTGCGCCGCGCGGCCGCCGGCAAGGCCGACCCCGTGCTGGTGATCAACGCCGATGCGCTGGCCACCCACCAGACCGTCGTGAACGTGATGGAAGCCGCCCGCCTGGCGGGCATCGCCAGGGTGAATTTCGCCACGCAGCTCGCACGATGAGCCAGGCGATTCGAGGGGTACTGCAATCGCAATGGCAGCATGGCGGCTGGTTGTCGCGGCTGCTCGTCCCGCTTTCCTTCCTGACCCTGCTCGCCGTCAAGGCCAAGGGCGCCTGCTACCGGCGCGGCTGGCTGAAATCGTACCGGCCGCCGGTTCCCGTCATCGTGGTCGGCAACATCTACGTGGGAGGCACGGGCAAGACCCCGGTCGTCATCGCGCTCGTCCAGGCCCTGCGCGCACGCGGCTGGACGCCGGGCGTGGTCAGCCGCGGCTACGGCGTGAAGATCGGCAACCATCCCCGGACCGGCCAGGGCGAGCTGGCGGCGGAGCGCTTCGGTGACGAGCCCGCGCTGATATCGCATGCGACCAACGCGCCCGTCAGCATCCATCCCGACCGTCCGCGCGCGGTACGCACGCTGCTGAGCGCCTTCCCCGACGTCGACGTCATCGTGTCCGACGATGGATTGCAGCACCTGGCGCTGGCGCGTGATGTGGAAATCGTGGTCCAGGATGGACGCGGCGTCGGTAACGGCCGCCTGCTGCCCGCCGGCCCCCTGCGCGAACCGGCGTCGAGGCTGCGCGAAGTGCATACCGTGGTGACCAACGTGGATGGCCCGGCGGCCAAGGCGCCGGCCTCGGCCGGGCAACGACCTTACCGGGTCAACATGTGGATGGAGCCCGGCGCGGCCTGGAACCTGCGCGAGGGCACCTTGCGCACCTTGTGGGAACTGCAGGCGGAGTACGGGCGCGCCGGCATCGCGGCCGCGGCCGGCATCGGCAATCCGGAGCGTTTTTTCGCCACGCTCAGGTCCGCCGGCGTGTCGCTGAAGACCACGGTCCCGCTGCCCGATCACTACAGCTATGCCAGGTCGCCCTTCGCGTCCGTCAAGACAGGCCTGATCCTGGTCACCGCGAAGGACGCGGTGAAATGCAGCGGCTTGGGCGACAACCGGCTGTGGGCCGTGCCCGTCACCCCGCATTTTTCCGACCCTGCCTTCTTCGACCGCATCGCCGAACGGCTGCCGGCGCCCGGCGCGAAAGCCGCGTCCGCGCCACGGCAGTGACCGGCCTGCCGCCCGGCGGCAAAACTCCACTAAAATCCGCCCATGGAATCCCGTCTGCTCGACATACTCGTCTGCCCGATCTGCAAGGGCCCGCTCCGCCACGACCGCCAGGAGGCGGAACTGGTCTGCCAGGCCGATCGCCTGGCCTATCCCGTGCGCGACGGGATTCCGGTCATGCTGGAAAGCGAAGCGCGGCCGCTCGAGGCCGAGCGCGCCGCCGATCCCAGCTAGCGGCATCGTGGAATTCATCGCCCTGATCCCGGCCCGCGCCGCGTCCACACGGCTGCCGGATAAACCCCTGGCCGATATCGGCGGCAAACCCATGGTGGTCCGCACGGCCGAACGCGCCGCCTTGTCCGGCGCCAGCCGCGTACTCGTGGCGACCGACGACCACCGCGTGGCCGACGCCGTGCGCCAGCACGGGCATGAGGCCCTGATCACCCGCGGCGATCATGCCACCGGCACCGACCGTCTGGCCGAAGCCGTCGATCTTCTGGCTCTGCCCGACGATGCCATCGTCGTCAACGTGCAGGGCGACGAGCCGCTTATCGAACCGGAGTTGATCGATGCCGTCGCCCGCCTGCTGGCGCGGCGGCCGGACGCCGCCATCGCCACCTGCGCATCGCCCGTGGCCGATGCCGCGTCCCTGTTCAACCCGAACATCGTCAAGGCCGTCTGCGCCGCCGACGGACGCGCGCTGTATTTCTCGCGCGCCCCGATCCCCTGGGCGCGCGATGCGCTCGCGGACGGCGAAAGGCGTATGGCGGTGGGACTTCCGGCATGGCACCATGTAGGCCTCTATGCGTATCGTGCCGAATTCCTGCGCCGCTTCCCCCACCTGCCCCAAGGCACGCTGGAACGCTACGAAGCGCTCGAACAACTGCGCGCGCTCGAGCACGGCTACACCATCCTGATCCACCAGGCGCCGCAGGCGCCGGCGGCCGGCGTCGATACCCCGGCCGACCTGGAACGGGTGCGTGCGGTCTACGCAAATCGGTTATAAGGGTTCGACCTTTGTCACACCCGTGGGCAGGCCCCATGGGTGATACGGCATAATCGGGCCCAGCACAAAAATGACACTCATCAGGAGCTTCTATGCGTCTCATCCTGCTCGGCCCTCCCGGCGCCGGTAAAGGCACCCAAGCGGGTTTCATCACCCAGCAGTTCGGCATACCGCAGATTTCCACGGGCGACATGCTGAGAGCGGCCGTCAAGGCCGGCACCCCGCTGGGACTCGAGGCCAAGAAGATCATGGACACGGGTGGCCTGGTTTCCGACGAAATCATCATCGGCCTGGTACGCGACCGCCTGCAGCAGCCCGACTGCGCCAACGGCTATCTGTTCGACGGCTTCCCGCGCACGATCCCGCAGGCCGACGCGCTGAAGGATGCCGGCGTCAAGCTGGACTACGTCGTCGAAATCGAGGTCCCTGAAGAAGACATCATCGAGCGCATGAGCGGACGCCGCGTGCATCCCGCCAGCGGCCGCAGCTATCACGTGCGCTTCAACCCGCCCAAGGCCGAAGGCAAGGACGACGTTACCGGCGAAGCCCTGGTCCAGCGCGACGACGATCGCGAGGAAACCGTGCGCAAGCGCCTGTCGGTCTATCGGGAGCAGACCCGTCCGCTGGTGGACTACTACGCCGGCTGGGCAAAAACCGACGCCAGCGCCCCGCGCTACCGCAAGATCTCCGGCGTCGGCGCGGTCGAGGAAATCCGCGCGCGACTGTTCGCCGCCCTGCAGAACTGAGCTCACCAGGCAGCCTAGCGAATCATGGAAATCGCCAATAAGGTCTTTATCGTCACCGGCGGCGCCTCGGGCCTGGGCGCGGGCACGGCCCGCATGCTGGTGTCCCACGGCGCGCGCGTGGTCATCGCCGACGTCCAGGACGAAGCAGGCGGCACGCTGGCCGCCGAACTCGGCCAGCGCTACGTGCACTGCGACGTCACCCAGGAAGCCGACGCCCAGGCCGCGGTGAACGCGGCCACCGAACTCGGCCCACTGTTCGGCCTGGTCAACTGCGCCGGCATCGCGCCGGCGGGCCGCATCGTCGGCAAGAACGGGCCGCACGCGCTGGACCTGTTCCAGAAGGTGATCGGGATCAACCTGATCGGCAGCTTCAACATGATGCGCCTCTGCGCGCAGGCCATGACGGCCAACGCGCCGGAACCCACCGGCGAGCGCGGCGTATTGATCAACACCGCGTCCGTCGCGGCTTTCGACGGCCAGATCGGCCAGGCCGCCTATGCGGCGTCGAAAGCCGGCGTGGCCGGCATGACGCTGCCCATCGCCCGCGACCTGTCCAAGGTCGGCATACGCTGCATGACCATCGCGCCCGGCATTTTCGGCACGCCCATGATTTTCGGCATGCCGCAGGAAGTGCAGGACTCGCTGGCCGCCAGCATCCCCTTCCCCGCCCGCCTGGGCCGGCCGGAAGACTACGCCAAGCTGGTGCACAGCATCATCACCAACGACATGCTGAATGGGGAAACCATCCGCCTGGATGGCGCCATCCGCATGCCGCCCAAGTGATATCGCGCCCCACCCGTAACGCCCGTCCGTCTTCACCGTCCGCACCATGAGCCTGTTGCGATCGGCCGCCACGGTCAGCAGCTTCACCTTGCTGTCCCGTATCGCCGGCCTGATTCGCGACATGCTCATCGCCCGCGCCTTTGGCGCCGGGCCGCTGACCGACGCATTCTGGGTCGCCTTTCGCATTCCCAATCTGCTGCGGCGGCTGTTCGCCGAAGGCGCGTTCGCGCAGGCGTTCGTGCCCATCCTGGGAACGGTCCGTACCCAGCATGGCGACGCGCACGTGCGTACCTTGCTGGACCGGGTCGCCCTGCTGCTGACCTGCGCGCTGATGGTGCTGACGCTGGTCGGCATCGCGCTGGCGCCGTGGGTGGTCACGGCGATGGCCAGCGGCCTGCGCGGCGAAGCGGGCACGCAGGCCTTCGACGCGGCGGTCTGGATGACGCGGATGATGTTCCCGTACATTCTTTGCATGTCCCTGGTGGCGTTCGCGTCCGGGGTATTGAACACCTGGCGTCGCTTCGCGGTCCCGGCTTTCACGCCGGTGCTGCTGAACCTGTCCATGATCGCGGCCTGCCTGTGGCTGGCGCCGCGCTACCACCCGCCGGTCTATGCGCTGGCCATCGGCGTGATGGCGGGCGGCGTGCTGCAACTGGCCATCCAGTGGGTGGCGCTGGCGCGCCTGGGCCTGGTGCCGCGCTACAGCCCGCACGTGCGAGAAGCCTGGTCGGATCCCACCGTGCGGCGGATCCTGAAGCAGATGCTGCCGGCCATCGTCGGCGTGTCCGTGGCGCAGATTTCGCTTCTGATAAACACCAACATCGCCACCTGGCTGCCGCCGGGCAGCGTGACCTGGCTCTCCTACGCGGATCGGCTGATGGAGTTCCCCACCGCACTGCTGGGCGTTGCGCTGGGCACCGTGCTGCTGCCCAGCCTTTCCGCCGCCAATGCGCGCAACGACGCCGCCGCCTACAGCGCGCTGCTGGATTGGGGCCTGCGCTTGACGCTGCTCCTGGGCTTGCCTGGCGCGCTCGGCCTGGCGCTGCTTTCCGATGGCGTGGTGGCGACGCTGTTCCACTACGGCGCATTCGGCGCGCACGACGTCCTGCAAACGCGCATGGCGGTCATGGCCTACTCCGTCGGCTTGATCGGCCTGCTCGCGGTGAAAATCCTGGCGCCGGGTTTCTACGCCCGCCAGGACATCCGTACCCCGGTCAAGATTGCCATCGTCGCATTGATCGCCACGCAGGCGCTCAACCTGGTGCTGGTGCCTCGCCTGGCGCACGCGGGCCTGGCCCTGGCCATCGGCCTGGGCGCGTGCCTGAACGCCCTGCTGCTGCTGACCGTCCTGCACAGGCGCGCCGTCTACCGCCCCAGCCCCGGCTGGCTCCCGTTCCTGCTGCGCCTGCTGCCCGCGCTGGCCGCCCTGGGCGCCGTCCTGCTCTACGCGGACGCCCGCCTCGACTGGATTGCCCTGCAGGCGCGCAGCTGGACCCGCGTGGGCCTGCTCGCCACCGTACTGGCCGCCAGCGGTGCCGCCTACTTTGGCGTGCTGTTCCTGTGCGGTTTCCGCCCGCGCGACTTCAGCCGGCGCTCGGCCGCGGCCTCCGCCGAGGCGGCCTGAGCATCGGTGTTGTATCCGCAAGACATCGAGGGGAAAATCCCGCGTGGCGGCAGAGCAAGGCTCAACGCGCGGGCTGAACACGCGGGTCTAGTCCGCGGGCCTAGTCCTTAAGGGCTTTAATAAGGGTCTTATAGGGGTCTTATAGGGGTCATAAGGGCCCGAAAGCAGGCCGGACGTCGCGCGCTCGCCGGATTTTTTGCTTACTTCACTGGCGAATTGCCCCTCTTCTTGATAAAACGCTTTAATATTTACAATTCGACACCCTTGCCGGCTACCGGACGCCGGTTCTTTGGAAGCCACTTTGGATCAGGACGCCACCCCGGACAAATCGACGCCCGTCGCAGACCAGGTCGTAAACTGGCTGCTGCTGCTGCGTTCGGGCCGCGCGTCGCAGTCCGACTACGCGGATTTCCTGGCATGGCGCGCGCAGAATCCCATGCATGAAAGCGCGTGGCAGCAACTGACGTCCGCGCTGGGCTCTTCCTTCGGGCGCCTCAGCGACTTCTATCCCATCGGGTTTTCCACCTCGAACAGCCGGCCGCCCCTGACGCCCGCGATGGCGGCGTATCGTTCGACGCCACGCACCCCGCTGCCTCCGGCGCCCGTCATCAACCCGGCGCGCCGGCGTTTCGTCGCAAGCGGCGCCGCCGCGGTGACCGCCGTGCTGGTGGGCACCGCGGTACTGAACGAAATTTATCCGCTGCACAACCTGACCGCCGACGCCGCCACGGCCACGGGCGAACGACGGCTCTATATGCTTTCCGACGGCAGCCAGATGCTGCTGGACGCGCGGTCCCGCGTGCAACTGGATTTCGCGGGCGCCCAACGCAATGTGCGCCTGCTCGAAGGTGCGATCACCGTATCGGTCGCCCATGATCCCAACCGGCCCTTCGTCGTCACCACGGACCAGGGCACGGTGCGGGCGCTGGGCACGCGGTTCATGGTGCGCCAGCAGGCCAGGCGTTCACTGGTGGTCGTGCATGAACACGAAGTCGAAATCCAGACGCTGGAAAAAGCGCGCGGCGTCATCGGCGCCGGCATGGGCGCGCGCTTCGACGACGCGCGCGTCGACTCGCCCCGGGCCGAACTGCTGGCGGACGCGGCCTGGGAAACAGGCTGGATCGCCGTCCGCAATCGCCCGCTGGCGGACGTCATCGCCGCGCTGCGCCCCTACCGCGGGGGCATCCTGCGGGTCTCGATGGCGGCCGGCGGCCTGCCCGTCACAGGCCAGTTCCCGCTGGATGACACGGACGCCACCCTGGACACCCTGGAACAGAACGTGCCGATCAATGTCCGGCGCTACACGCCCTGGCTAGTCACCATAGACGTCGTGCAGGCGTGAGTCAGCACCACGCGGTTACGCGCCTAATCTCGCGTCAGGCTTGCTTTTCGGCGCGACCTTGCTAAAATGTTGAGCTTTGCCGAATTTCTAACTGACTCTACATGGCCAATACTGCCCAAGCCCGCAAGCGCGCCCGCCAATCGGTGGAGCGCAACAAGCACAATTCCAGCCTGCGTTCCATGCTGCGCACCGCGATCAAGCGCGTTCGCCAGGCCGTGGAAGCCGGCGACAAGACGGCTGCTGCCGCTGTGCTGCAAAAGGCGACCAGCGTGATTGACCGCGTCGCCGACAAGAACATCATCCACAAGAACAAGGCTGCTCGCCACAAGAGCCGTCTGGCTGCCGCCGTCAAGGCGCTGGCCTGATACGCCTGTTCTGATCGGATAGCCGCCCCCTTCGCTGGGGTGGTGCCGGCTTACGCGCAAGATCCGCAGCGCCGCCGGTTTCCATCGGCAAAAAGAAAAGGACGCCAGCTGGGCGTCCTTTTTTTGTTCCCACCGTGCCGGCCTATCGAAACGCGTCCCGCAGGGCGAAGGTCGCCTGCTTGAACACGCCCAGGTCGGTACCGACGGCCACGAAGTGCATGCCCATGTCCAGGTACCGTCTCGCATCCGCGGGAACGGGGGCGAGTATGCCGACGGCCTTGCCGTGCGCGCTGGCGCGTTCATACAGATGGCGAATGGCGGCCTGGACCTCGGGGTGCGATGGATTGCCGATATGCCCCAACGCCGCCGCCAGATCCGACGGGCCGATGAAGATGCCGTCCACGCCTTCGACGGCGGCGATGTCGTCGACCGCATCGATGCCCGGGCGGCTTTCTATCTGCAGCAGCACGCAGATATTCTCGTTGATCGACTGCAGGTAGTCCGGCACCGTGCCGAAGCGGTTGCTGCGTTGCAGGCCGGCCACGCCGCGCATGCCGGCGGGCGGGTAGCGCGTGGCGGCCACCGCCCGGCGCGCCTCGTCCGCGGATTCGATGAAGGGAATCAGCAGGTTGTAGAAGCCGATGTCCAGCAGCCGCTTGATTTCCACGGGATCGTTGATCGTCGGCCGCCCTACCGCCGCCGATTCGCTGCCCTGCAGGGCCTGCAGCTGCTGCAGGAACATCGGCACGTCATTGGGCGAATGCTCGCCGTCCAGCAGCAGCCAATCGTAGCCGGCCAGCCCCGCCAATTCGGCGGTGATGTGGCTGGCCATGCTCATCCAGAAACCGATGACGGTCTCGCGGGCAAGTATGCGTTGGCGAAAACGATTGGGTATGGGTGAAGTCATCCTGGTCCTTCCTGGATAGTGCCGGCGCGGGAGCCCTGCGCCATGGATACCGGCGCGCCCCGCCGGCGGAGGGAGTCACGTCCTCGATCACCCTTGTGCCAAAGGCTCCAGCACGTAGCGGGCGTTGCAACGCTGGCAGATGTCACGCAACCGCGTATCCAGGGCCGCCGGGATCGGTATGCCGTGGGCTTCGCGATGGATACGTGCCTGCGCTTCCGGTTCGCCGGCCACCAGCACCGGGACGTCGGGCCGTGCCGGCGGCGTGTCGTGCATGGCGTCGATCATGTCATCCAGGTCCGCCTCGAAGGATCCCGCGTCGCGGAACGCATCGGGATTCAAGGCCAGGAAAAAATGCCCGATGTTGTCCGGATCGCGCGGGCCGCGGCGCCTGGCATGCAGCGCGGCGAAGCCGCTGCCGCTCAGTGTCGAACCCAGGATCTGCGCCATCATCGCCAGGCCGTATCCTTTGTGGCTGCTCATGGCCGGCGTGCCGCCCAGCGGGGTGAGCCCGCCGTCCGGGTGCGTAAAGATGTAAGCCATGGCCTGCGCCGCATCCGTGACCGGTTCGCCGCGCCCGTCGATCGCCCAGCCTGGCGGCAGCGCCTTGCCATGGAAGTCGTACACCTTGACCTTGTTGGCGGCCACCGTGGTCGTCGCCATATCGAGCACGAAGGGCTCGTTCTGCGCCGCCGGCGCGGCGAAGGCGATGGGATTGGTGCCCAGCATGGGCATGGCGCCGCCGGTCGGCACCATGATGATGCCGTTGGCGCTGCTCGTCACCAGCCCCACGACACCACGCCGCACGGCAATGCGTGCGTAGACGCCGGCCGCGCCGAAGTGATGGGAGTTGCGCACGGCCACCGCGCCCACGCCATGACTCAGCGCCTTGTCCACCGCCAGATGCATGGCCTGCGCGGCCACCGGATAGCCCAGTCCGCCCATGCCGTCCAGCAAGGCGGACGCCACGCCGTCGCGCACGACGCGCGGCCGCGCGTCGATCGCCAGCGTGCCCGCTCGGACTTTGTCCTCATAACTGGGCAGCATGGAAATGCCGTGCGAATCGATCCCCAGAAGATCGGTTTCGGCCATCAGCGCCGCGGCGGTATCCGCCAGGTCCCGCTGCATGCCCCAGGCCGTCAGCACCAGCACGATCTGCTCGCGCACCGATCGCGCCGATGCGCGAAAGCCCGCTGTTTGTTCGCTTACCACTCCCTGTCTCCTTTCTTATGTAGGCAGCGTTCGCGAGCGCCGCCGCCGACTCCGTTGCGCGCGCGGGCCTTCAGTCGCGTTCGCGATCCACCAGGCGGTGGCGCGCCTGTCCCAGGTGGAACTGCATGGCGGTGCGCGCGCGCTCGCCGTCCTGCTCGCGTATGGCCGCGAGAATGCTCGCGTGTTCGTCCATCACGCGCTCCGCGCGCTGCCGTGAACCGGTGCGCGTCAGGTTCAGCGACAGGCGCATGAAGCCCTGTATGGATTCGTGGATCGTTTCCAGCACGCCAGGGAAGAAATCGTTGCCGCTGGCTTCGGCGATGCTGGCGTGGAAAGCCAGGTCCAGCTGCGCGGACACCTGGCCTTGCGCCAGGCCTTCGGCGAACGCCTTGTGCGCCTCGACGATCTTGTTCAACTGTTCGTCGGTGCGGCGCAGCGCCGCCAGGCGCGCGGCGTCGCCTTCCAGCGCGACCCGTACTTCCTGCGCGCGCAGGTAGGCACCGACGTTCTGTACGTCGCCAAAGGTCTTCAGGCGCGGCGCCGGCTGATGGATGACGAAGGTGCCCAGGCCTTGGTACGCGCTGACCAGCCCGTCGGCCCGCAGCCTGAGCAAGGCTTCGCGCACGACCGGGCGCGACACGCCGAATTGTTCGCAGATTTCGTGCTCGGACGGCAGCTTGTCGCCTACGTTGAGATCGCCCGAAGCGATGCGATCGAATATCTGCCCGTACAACTGGTCGCCCAGTCGGACGCGTTGGCCGCGATCCAGCATACGCGCGCTATCGATACCCACGACGACATCGACCGGACGAGCGCCGTCCGCATCGTGCGGACGTTGTTTGATGGACACGTCGCTCTCCTTTTGATCAAGGATCCATCGTACGCGATCGCCCGTACCGGCGGCCGTGGAATCCCCCGGCCGATCGGTCAGGCCGCGAGCGCATCGCGATCGCGCGCCAGCAAGGCGCGCGCGACAGGCGCCACACGCTCGCGCTCAGCCGGAGTCAAGCCGGTCAACAAGGGCAGCATGGGGCCCATATCGGCGATGCCCGCGAGCGTGACCGCATCGTGCAGGACGCGGATGGGGCTGATGGCATCGCGGCAATCCTCCAGCGGCATATAAGCGGCCCGCACGCGTTCGGCTTCCGGCAAGCGGCCCTGCCGCAGCAGGTGCAGCAATTGCATGGAGCCGCGCGGGGCGATGCACACCGAACCCGACGTGAAGCTTTGCAGTCCGAAGTCGCGGCAGTGAACGATGGCAGGCCGCTCGCCGATACCGCTGACCACGAGGCGTGGATCCACCGCTTTCAACAGGGCGGACAGGTAGGGATCCTGCAGCGGGTCCTGCCGCACCACCGCGTACTTGACGGCGACGATGCGGCCTTCTTCGACCAGGCGTCCCAGCGTCGACGGCGCGATGTAGTCGGACGCCTTGATATACACCACGACCGGACGGGAAATGGTGTCGCTGAAGCGGCGCACCCCATCGGCCAGGCCCGCGTCCGTGTAGGGAAAGGACATGGGCAGCAGCATGGCCGTCGGAAAGCTCCGCGTCTTCAGAATGGCGGCCTGGTCCATCAACTTGCCGTAATCGGGGCCCGCCGAAGGCAGGATCCAGGTGTCGGGACCGGCCTGTTCCGCCAGGAAATCCAGGATGCGCGCGTACTCGCTGACCGCGACGTTGTAGAAGTTCGCATTCCCGCCGTACATGATGCTGCGTACGCCGCCGTCTTCCAGATGCCGCAGCAGGGCCGTGTTCGCATGCGCATTCAGGCTGAGATCGGCATTGCGGGCAAGGGGTGGAACCGCGATCACCGAACGACGCAGGTCGTCCACCGTCACTGGCGTGGTCTTCATGGGGCTACTCCTCTGGCGTCGAGAGATACGCGGGTACGGCAACGCAATGCGGCACAGGCGTCCGCTGTGCGGGCAGTATACTTGGTTGACATATAGCGGTCCAATACATATAGTTGTTTTACAAGCATGTAGTCGGACAACTGACAAAAGTGAAGCCGCGGCTCGCCGCCGATATCGACGACTTCACCATAAACCGGAGACAACTCATGACCACGCCTATGCGCGCCCTCGCGGCGACCGCCGCCCTTGCGCTCGCCGCCGCCTTCCCCGCCGCCGCCAAGTATCCCGACAAGCCGGTCACCGTCATCGTTCCCTTCGTCCCTGGAGGATCCTCGGACATCACGGCGCGCGCCGTCCTGCCGGGCATGAACAAGCTGTTCGGCCAGACTTTCCTGGTCGAAAACAAGCCGGGCGCCAATGGCTCGATCGGCGCCCAGGCGCTGGCGCGCGCGACGCCGGACGGCTACACGATGATGGTGGGTTCCATCGGCACCTTCGCCATCAACCAGGCGCTGTACAAGGACTTGTCGTACAACCCGAGCAAGGACTTCAAATTCCTGACGATGGCGGTGCGCAATCCCAACGTGCTGGTGGCGTCGCCCAATTTTCCGGCCGCGAGTGTCGCCGACCTGATCGCCTATGCCAGGAAAAATCCGGGCGCGGTGTCCTACGCCTCGTCCGGCACCGGCTCGTCGGACCACCTGTCGGCGGTGCTGTTCCGCCAGAAAACCGATACGTCGGGCGTCGATGTCCCTTACCGCGGCGGCGGCGCGGCCATCAGCGACCTGATGGGCAATCAGGTGAATGTCTCGTTCCAGAACCTGGGCGCCGTGCTCAATCACATCAAGGCCGGCAAGCTCAAGGCCCTGGCCACGACAGGCGACCAGCGCATCCCGGAGCTGCCCGACGTGCCGACCATGGCGCAGGCAGGCGTGAAGGACATGATCGTCTATTCCTGGCAGGGCTTCGCCGTGCCCGCCGCGACGCCGGCCGCCATCGTGACCCAGTTGTCGGACGGCCTGCGCAAAACGCTGCGGGATCCCGCGGTGGAAAAGACGCTGCATGGCCTAGGCTTCGAAGTCGTCGCCGACAGCCCCGAAGCCTTCACGAAATTCCAGCAGGCCGAGGTCAAGCGCTGGCAGGACGTGATCGCCAAGAGCAATATCAAGTTGGAGTAAATTAGCCGCTCCCGCTTCCAGGCGCCCGGCGACTAGCGGACCGGGCGTCCCCATCGGACGTACTCAATGACCACCAAGCATCGCATCATCCAGGTCGGCTCCTATGCCGGCTCTCCCACCGCGAACGCACGGCTCGCGCAGGATTACGACGTCGTCGAGCTGTGGAAGTATCCGGACCGGAAAGCCGCCCTGGCCGAACACGGCAAGGGTGTGGATGTGCTGGTCACCTCCGCCAATTTCGGCTGCACGGCGGAGATGATCGACGCCCTGCCCGACCTGAAGGCGATATGCAGCTGGGGCGTGGGCTACGAAACGATAGACGTCCAGGCCGCGCAGCGGCGCGGCGTGCAGGTCAGCAACACGCCTGACGTATTGACCGACTGCGTCGCCGATCTGGCCTGGGGCCTGATGATCGCCTCGGCCCGCCGCATCGCCTACGGCGATCGCTTCGTGCGCACCGGGCGATGGGGCCAGGTACATGGCAGCATTCCGCTGGGCAGCCGCGTCAGCGGCAAAAAATTGGGCATCGTCGGCCTGGGCCGCATCGGCCAGGCGATCGCCAGGCGCGGCGCCGGCTTCGACATGGACGTGCGCTATCACAGCCGCAACAAGCGCGACGACGTTTCCTACGCATACGAAGCGTCGCTGGTGGACCTGGCGCGCTGGGCCGATTTCCTGGTCGTGGCCACGGTGGGCGGCCCCGGCACGCGCCACCTGATTTCGCGGGAAGTCCTGGAAGCGCTGGGTCCGCAAGGCACCGTCATCAATATCGCGCGGGGCCCGGTCATCGATGAAACGGCGCTGGTCGAAGCGCTGCAATCCGGCAAGCTCGGCAGCGCGGCGCTCGACGTGTTCGAGCATGAGCCCAAGGTGCCGGATGCGCTGAAGGCGAACGACAACGTGGTGCTGCTACCCCACATCGGCAGCGCGACCTACGAAACGCGTCGGGAGATGGAAAACCTGATGATCGAAAATCTGCAGGCCTTTCTTCAGACCGGCAAGGTGATCACGCCCGTCACGGAATAAGCAATCGGAACGGCGGAATCGCCATCACGACGGATGGCCGATTTCGCGTTCCTCGGTTTTCAGCCGGTTGTCCTTGGCGAAGTCCATGACGAACTTCCAGGCCAGGGGTTCGAGATCGCGCAGGCGTTCGTCCACGACGACACTGCTGTGGCCATCGATGATGACGGGCAACACGTAGGGCGAATAATAGAGCGGGCTGGCGGGCGCACTGCCCGGAGGCCGGAATTGCGCCATGACGCCGGCCAGCCGCTCGGCCCAATCACTGGGGCGAAAACGCTGGCCTTCTTCCGTAACACCGAGGATAACGATTTGTCGCACGCGGAATACCGTTGGTTCTGCTATCGGCGACGGGCGCTGCGCGCCGTCAGGTGACCGGCCGCGACGCCCGGGTCGCGATGCCGATTGTATATGATTGCTGCTTGGCAGCATTGTATTCGGCCTATCGCCTCGCGGTCGAACAGCTGGCATTCTTGCGGTTTTCCCGCGCTTTTCCACGCATCTCCGCCGTGACCGTCGTTTTTTAAAAAAGAACGGGCATAATGAGGCGCCCCGCCGCCAGTGGGCGGGACCAACGATGTGCAGACCGACCATGACAACAGCAAGCACCCAGAACGGCCCCCTGCGCCACTTCCTGCAGTTCCGTGATTTTTCCGCCGCTGAAATCGACTATGTGCTGGACCGCGCGCGCCTGATCAAGGACAGGTTCAAGCGCTACGAACCGCACATGACGCTGCACGATCGCACGCTCGCCATGGTGTTCGAAAAGGCCAGCACGCGCACGCGTGTGTCCTTCGAGGCCGGCATGTACCAACTGGGCGGATCCGTCATCAACCTGACGTCCAACGACTCCCAGCTCGGACGCGCGGAACCGATCGAGGACACCGCACGCGTCATTTCGCGCATGGTCGACATCGTCATGATCCGCACCTTCGAGCAGACCCGCATCGAGCGGTTCGCCTCGCATTCCCGCGTACCGGTCATCAACGGCCTGACCAACGAATTCCACCCCTGCCAGATCCTGGCCGACATCTTCACCTACGTCGAACACCGCGGCCCCATCCGCGGCAAAATCGTGGCCTGGGTGGGCGATGCCAACAACATGTCCTATACCTGGTTGCAGGCGGCCGAAATGCTGGGATTCACGCTGCACGTGTCGACCCCTTCGGGATACGAACTCGACCCCGTGCGCATCGGCACCCCGTCGGCGACGGTGCTGCGGCAGTTCAAGGATCCCATGGAAGCCTGCCGCGGCGCCCACCTGGTCACGACCGATGTCTGGACCAGCATGGGCTACGAAGCGGAAAACGAACAGCGCCGCGCGGCCTTCGCCGACTGGTGCGTGGATGCCGACATGATGGCCGTGGCCGCCGCCGATGCCATCTTCATGCACTGCCTGCCCGCGCACCGGGGCGAGGAAGTCACGGGCGACGTCATCGACGGCCCGCAAAGCGTGGTGTGGGACGAGGCGGAAAACCGCCTGCACGTGCAGAAGGCCCTGATGGAATTCCTGCTGCTGGGCCGCCTGTCGTAGTATCGGGCCGGGCGTGATGGCCCGGCATCGAGCGGCTGGCCGCATCGCGGGCCATCCGTTCAACGCGAGCGTGTACTTTCAGCCGATGGCCTTGAACATGGTGCGCTTCGTATTGCGAAACGACGGACGCACCCGATCGCTCCAGGCGCTGGCGCGCACGGCCAGCCAAGGTGGACTGCCGAAGGTCTCGACACTCTCCAGGTCATAACACGCGTGATAGCGTGGCGACGACTCCGCGCAAGCGTAGCGTTCCGCCCGTACCGTACCTGGCACGCCAGCCAGGCCGGGCAAGTGTTCCTGGTCGTACCAGTCGTTCAGATCCTGCTCCGCCTGGGGCAACACATCCGTCTCCACGACGTAATGCCACGGTGCGGGACGTTCGCGGGAAGCCCCCGGCAGGTCCGCCAGGCGCCGCAGCCACTGCGTTCTGGCATCCGGATACAGGCCCGCCACCCGCTCCCGCATGGCAGAAAGCGCTGCCTCGGCGCCATCCCGGGGCAACCGGCAATAGACATAGGTTTCCGCGGCCTCGACCGCCGCATACCCCTGGATGACCACGTGCGCCAAGCCCGCGCGCAATTTTTCGGCAAGCGCCGCCAACCGCGCGGCCGACAGGGGTTCGCCGGGGATCTTCAATAGAAGGACATCGGCCCGTTGTCCGGTGATGCCTTGCGGTGTCTCGCTCATCTTTCCTCCAGGAAAACACGCATGGTCGCGCAAGGCGGCCGCGGCGGCAATGCGCACCCCGCGTGCTTTCTCACGGCCTGGACGCGCACGCCGTCGCCGCCGTCCGCGCCCGCCCTGCCGAGTTAGGCTGCCCGGTGCCGTGCGTGGCCCGGATTAACCCTAGATCGGGTGAATCCCGATGCGCTGGGCCATGAATATAGTATACAAAGTACGCTATAAATTTCTCTTCGGAGCATGCTTTGGACGCGGCCACCAACCCTGCCTCGAATGGACTGCGCTACTGGACCTTGTCTCGCAGCCTGCAAGCGTTGAGGCAAGGCGAGGTCACCGCCGAATCGCTTGTGGATGCCTGCGCCGAGGCCTTTGCCGACAGTCATGCGCGGATCAATGCGCTGGTGCTTCAGGACTACGCAGCCGCGCAAGCCCAGGCGCGTCGCGCCGATGCCGCGCGCAAGCGCGGCGAGCCGCTGGGCGCCCTGCACGGCATTCCCTTTTCCATCAAGGAAAGCTTCGACGTCGCCGGCTGGCCGACGACCTGCGGCGACCCCGCGCATGCCGGGCAGTTGGCGGCACGCGATGCCGATGTCGTGCAGCGCCTGCGGGCCGCAGGCGCCATCCTGGTAGGCAAATCCAATGTCCCGCTCCATTTACGTGACTGGCAAAGCTACAACGCCCTCTACGGCACGACACGCAACCCGCGCGACCCGTCCCGCACGCCGGGAGGCTCTTCCGGCGGCAGCGCCGCGGCGGTCTGCACGGGCATGAGCGTGTTCGACGTGGGTTCCGATATCGGCTCTTCCCTGCGCAACCCTGCCCACTATTGCGGGGTCTTTTCGCACAAAAGCAGCCACGGCCTGGTATCGCTGCGGGGCCACGGCATACGCAATACGGATCCCGCCCCCGACATCAACGTCGCCGGTCCTGTCGCGCGGTCCGCGGTGGACCTGGAAATCGTGCTGCGGGTACTGGCCGGGAATGACGGACAGGCCGGCCAGGCGCGTACGCCGCTGCCAGCCGCACCGGACCGTGCGCCCAGCGGGTTTCGCGTGGCAGTGCTGCCCACGCATTCCTTCGCGCCCGTCGATGCGGAGGTTTCCCGCGTCATCGAAGACCTGGGACGGCAACTGCAAGGCCAGGGTATGCGGGTCTCCTGGAACGCCAGGCCGGCCATCGAGGCGGAAGCGCTTTGGCGGACCTACATTTTGATGTTGCGCGCCGCGACCTCGGCCTACATGACCGACGCCGCCTACGAGGCGGCATGCGAACGTGCGGGTCGCGCGGACCCTGCCGACCTGTCCTACGCGACGCTGCAGTATGTCGGGGCGACGCTGGATCACCGGACCTGGCTCAGGCTGGCTGACATCCGGCGCGGTATCGCACAGGCGTGGGCTGATTTCTTCACCGATCACGATGTCTTGCTATGCCCTGCCGCCGCCACGGCGGCCTTCGAGCTGAATGAGCAGGGAGACCCTTGGCAACGCAGCCTGAACGTCAACGGGGCACCCCAGCCCATGACGACCCAATTGTTCTGGGCGGGACATTCTGGACTATGCGGCCTGCCGTCTACCGTCGCCCCCGCCGGACTCACGCCTGCCGGCTTGCCGGTAGGCGTGCAGATCGTCGCGGCACGCTCGCATGACCTGACTTCGCTGCATTTCGCGCAATGGCTGGAGCGGCAGGGCCATGCCTTCCAGCCGCCCACGATCACGCACGCGGCCTGACCCCGCCGCCGCATACACAATCCAATCCACCCACGATACGAAGGGGAAAGGTCATGTTCACCTGGTTCACCGAGTTGTCACGCATGGAGCGCAAGGGCTTCTATGGCGCGTTCCTGGGGCATGCGGTCGATGTCTTCGACTTCATGATCTACTCGTTCCTGATCTCGACCCTGCTTGCGCAATGGAACATGAGCAAGGCCGAGGCCGGCGCCATCGTTACTTACACCCTGGTCTCGTCACTGGTCGGCGCAATATTGGCGGGGGTGCTTGCCGATCGTTATGGACGCGTGCGCGTGCTGCGTTGGACCATCGTTGTATTCGCCTTCGCGTGCTTTCTGTGTGGACTATCGCAGAACCCGCAGCAACTGATGATTTTCCGCATCATCCAGGGACTGGGCTTCGGCGGCGAATCGTCGCTATGCATGGTGCTGGTGACCGAGATGATCCGCAACCCGGCGCACCGCGGCAAATACTCCGGCTTTACCGCCAGCAGCTACTCATTCGGCTGGGGCGCCGCCGCCTTGGCCTATGCCGCCATGTACGCCCTGATGCCGCCCGAATATGCATGGCGCGCCTGCTTTTTCCTGGGCATCCTGCCGGCCCTGGTCGTCATCTATCTGCGGCGGAATCTGGTTGAACCGGAAATCTTCATCGCGGCGCGGTCTGCCGCCGGAAAAGAGCTGCGCAAGCCGGATCCGCTGCGGGTGGTGAAGTCTCCGCTGCTGATCAAGACCGTGCTTTGCAGCCTGCTGTCCGGCGGCATGCTGGGCGGCTACTACGCGATCGCGACATGGCTGCCCACTTACCTGAAAATGGAGCGCGGGCTCTCGGTGTTCGGCACGAGTTCCTATCTGGTGGTCATGATTCTCGGCTCTTTCCTGGGCTACGTGGCAGGCGCCTACGCCACGGACCGCTTCGGGCGCCGGGCCACCTACGTCCTGTTCGCGGTCGGTGCCATGGCCATGGCGCTGATCTACATGCTGATTCCGATTTCGAACACCTCCATGCTGTTCCTGGGATTTCCCATGGGCATTCTCATGCAGGGCATGTTTTCCGGAATCGGCGCCACCCTGTCCGAATCCTATCCCAGCAGCGTGCGCGCGACCGGCTACGGCGTCTCGTATAACGCGGGACGCGTCATCGGTTCGCTGTTTCCGCTAAGCGTCGGCTGGCTGAGCGGCGGCACCCTGGCGCTGGGCGTCTCCATCGCGGTGGTCGCGGGCGTCGGCTATGCCCTGGTGATCGTGTCCGCGCTGCTGCTGCCCGAGACCAATGGACTGGACCTGTCCCGCATCGAGGAAGACGGCGCCGCACCGTCCGACGGATTGGACATCGCGCCGGCGGCGAGCGCCACGCGCGCCGGTTGAGTGCCGCGGGCTCGCCTGGAGAATCACGCAAACGCGGTAAAATGCACGGTTTTCTACCTCCAGGCGACACAAGGCGATAACGTCATGGCAACCATCCTTCAGCACATCCCCGTCGGCCAGAAGGTCGGCATCGCGTTTTCAGGCGGGCTGGACACCAGCGCCGCGCTTCACTGGATGCGCGAAAAGGGCGCCGTGCCCTTTGCCTATACCGCCAACCTGGGCCAGCCGGACGAGCCCGACTACGACGAAATCCCGCGCCGGGCCATGCAGTACGGCGCCGAAAAGGCCCGTCTGGTGGATTGCCGCAGCCAGCTCGTGGCCGAAGGCATCGCCGCGCTGCAAAGCGGCGCCTTCCATATTTCCACCGCCGGCATCACGTATTTCAATACGACCCCGATCGGCCGCGCCGTCACGGGCACCATGCTGGTGGCCGCGATGAAGGAAGACAACGTCAATATCTGGGGCGACGGCAGCACGTTCAAGGGCAACGACATCGAGCGCTTCTACCGCTACGGCCTGCTCACCAATCCGGAACTCAAGATCTACAAGCCCTGGCTGGACCAGGCCTTCATCGATGAGCTCGGCGGCCGCGCGGAAATGTCGGAATACATGCGCCAGTCCGGCTTCGAATACCGCATGTCGGCGGAAAAGGCGTATTCCACTGATTCGAACATGCTGGGCGCCACGCACGAAGCCAAGGACCTGGAACACCTGAATTCAGGCATCCGCATCGTGCAGCCCATCATGGGCGTCGCCTTCTGGCGCGACGACGTCGACGTCAAGCGCGAAGAAGTCAGCGTGCGTTTCGTCGAAGGCCGCCCGGTGGCGTTGAACGGCGTGGAGTACAACGACCCGGTCGCGCTGATGCTGGAAGCCAATCGCATCGGCGGGCGCCATGGCCTGGGCATGAGCGACCAGATCGAGAACCGCATCATCGAAGCCAAGAGCCGCGGCATCTACGAAGCCCCGGGCATGGCCCTGCTGTTCATCGCCTACGAACGCCTGGTCACCGGCATCCACAACGAAGACACCATCGAGCAGTATCGCGAAAATGGCCGCAAGCTCGGCCGCCTGCTGTACCAGGGCCGCTGGTTCGACCCGCAGGCCATCATGCTGCGCGAAACGGCGCAGCGCTGGGTGGCGCGCGCCGTCACCGGCGAAGTCACGATAGAGCTGCGCCGCGGGAACGACTACTCCATCGTCAACACCGAATCGGAAAACCTGACCTACAAGCCCGAGCGCCTGACCATGGAAAAGGGCGAATCCGTGTTCTCGCCGCAGGACCGTATCGGCCAACTGACCATGCGCAACCTGGATATCGTCGATACGCGCGACAAGCTGTTCACCTACGTCAAGGCCGGCCTGCTGGCCCCGTCGGCGGGCGCCGCGCTGCCGCAGCTGAAAGACGAAAAGAAGTAGACCCACCCCCGAAGCGCTGCGCGCTTCCCCCTCTAGGGGGCGACACTGGCGGACCGGCGGAGCCGGATCCGCAGTGTCCCGGATCTGGGGGCACCTGTTTTCTTGACCGCCCGCCGGATCCGCGGTGTCCCCGATTGGGGGCACCTTTATTCCGCGGAGCTAGAGCTCCACCTGCATGCCCATTTCCACCACGCGGTTGGGTGGAATCTTGAAGAACTTGGTGCTGCGGGTGGAGTTGCGCGCCATGAAGGCGAACACCGCGCGGCGCCAGCCGCGCATGGCCGGGCGCTTGGCGGCCACCACCGTCTGCCGCGAAAGATAATAGGACGTGCGCATCGGCTCCAGATCGACTTCCGGATATGCCTCGGCCACTTCGCGCAAGGCTTCCGGCACGTCGGGCTCTTCCTTGAAACCGTAGGTCAGCACGGCCTGCCAGCTGGAAGCGCTCAGCTTGGTCAGCGAAAACCGTTCTTCCGGCGATACATAGGGCACGTCGGCACTGCGTATCGTCAGGAACACCACGTGGTCGTGCAGCACCTTGTTGTGCTTCAGGTTGTGCAGCAGCGCGGGCGGCACGTTGCCCGGATTCATCGTCATGAATATGGCGGTGCCGTGCACGCGCGCGGGCGGGAACTGCTCCAGCTGCTCCATGAATTCACCCAGCGGCTGGCGGTCGCGCTGCTGCTGGCGGCTGAGCAGGTAGCGGCCACGCCGCCACGTCAGCATCAGCGTGAACACCACGATCCCGACCAGCAAGGGCAGCCAGCCGCCCTCTTCCACTTTCAGCGCGTTGGCCGAGAACAGCAACAGGTCGAACACCAGCAGGAAGCCCAGTATGGCCCACCACATGGCGCGGCGCGGCCCGCTGACGGCGGCGCGCGACATCAGCGACAGCAGCAATACGGACGTGGTCAGCATGGTCCCCGTCACCGCGAAGCCATATGCCGCCGCCAGGTTGTCGGAGCTGCGGAACACCACCACCAGCACCAGCACCGCGACCAGCAGCAGCGCGTTGACCTGCGGCAGGTAGATCTGGCCCTTCTCGATCGCGGAGGTGTGCAGGATTTCCATGCGCGGCCAGTAGCCCAGCTGGACGGCCTGGCGCGTCATCGAATACGCGCCGGAAATGACCGCCTGCGATGCGATGATGGTGGCCACGGTCGCCAGGCACACCAGCGGCACGACACCCCACTCCGGCGCGAGCAGAAAGAAAGGATTGGCGATCGCCTTGGGATCGCGCAGCAGCAGCGCGCCCTGGCCGAAATAGCACAGCGTCAACGCGGGCGCGACCATCCAGAACCAGGCGCGGCGGATGGCGCCGCGGCCGAAATGCCCCATATCGGCATAGAGCGCTTCCGCGCCCGTCAGGGCCAGCACCACCGACCCCAGCAGCACGAAACTCGCGCGCGGCGATTCGATGACGAAGTGCAGGCCCCACATCGGGTTCAAGGCCTGCAGGATGGCCGGCGTCTGGAAGATCTGCCATGCCCCCAGCACCGCCAGCGTGGCGAACCACAATCCCATGATGGGACCGAACAATTTACCCATCACGCCCGTGCCATGCGACTGGACCATGAACAGGCCGACCAGCACGACCAGGGACAGGGGCACCACCCAATGTTCGAAGCGGTGCGACACGACGCTGATGCCTTCCAGCGCCGACAGCACCGAAATGGCCGGCGTGATCATGCTGTCGCCGTAGAACAGGGCCGCGCCGAAGATAGCCAGCGCGATCAACAGCATCCGCACCTTGCCCTGCCGTCCGCGTATGGCCAGCTCCAGCAGGGCCAGCGTGCCGCCTTCGCCCCGGTTGTCCGCCCGCAGCACCAGCATGACGTACTTGAACGACACCACCAGCATCAGCATCCAGAACAGGATGGAGAGCACACCCAGCACGTGGGCGGGCTGCAGGTCGCCATATCCCACCAGGCACTGGCGCAAGGTATAGAGCGGACTGGTGCCGATATCGCCGTAGACGACCCCCAGCGCTCCTATCATCAAGGCGGCCTTGGAAGAAGGCGCGTGGTGCGGCGCCGCCAGGGTGGGCGCGCTTGCGGTTCCGGTCGTCATACGTGAATGTCGTGTCGGGTCAATTGAGCGCCCTTGCGAGGACCGGGAAACACCACGGTCAGGCGCGTGCCCGGAAATTCGGGGCGGCTGGAAAGCTTCCACCACGCGCCGTGCGCGTGTGCGATTTCGCGGACGATGGCCAGGCCCAGGCCGGAACCGCCCGCGGTCGCGGCGGGCGATCGGTAAAACGCTTCGAATACCCGGTCCTGGTCCTCGACCGGGATGCCCGGCCCGTCGTCCATGACGGTCAGGCTGGGCGGGTTGTTGCCCACCGTCAGCGTGATCCGGCCGCCGGGCGGGCCGTAGCGCAGGGCATTGTCGATGAGATTGCCCAGCAGTTCATCCAGCAGCAGCGGATCGGCGTCGACCCAGACCGGTGCCTCCGGCGCGTTCAGGTCCAGTTCAAATTGGGCGGCGCGCACCCGCGGTATCCATTCCGCCCCGCTGGCGCGCACCCATTCGCATAGATCGATGCGCACGAAGCTGTCCTGCGGACGGGCATTGGGATCGGCGCGGGCCAGTACCAGCAACTGCTGTCCCAGGCGGATCATCCGGTCGCTGACGGCCTTGATACGTTCGGCGCGGGCGCGCACGTCGTCCGGCAAGGGCCGGGCGAGCATCAATTCCGATTCCAGCCGCAGCCCGCTCAAGGGCGTGCGCAGCTGATGCGCGGCGTGGCCGATGAAGCGGCGCTGCGCCGCCAGGGACGAGTCCAGGCGCGCGAGCAGATCGTTGGTGTGCAGTACCAGGGGCTCCATCTCGGCGGGGACGCCGGCGACTTCCAGCGGCTGCATATCGTCGATCGAGCGTTGCCGGATCTCTTCCGACAGCAGGTTGACGGACCGCAGGCCGGAACGCACGCCATGGACGACCACCCAGGCGAACAGCGACATCAGGATGATCTGGCCGACCACCATCAGCAGGAAGAAATCTTCCAGCTCCCAGAGGGTCATGTCGATCTTGTGCGTCATGACCCATGTCAGGGCCAGGTCCAGCAGGACGAGCAGCAGGATGGCGGGCAGCAGCCGCACCACCAGGTAACGCGCGAGCGATCCCCGGGGAAGAAGCAGACCAGACTGGAACGAGCGCTGGACTTGCGGGCTGCTACGGGTGCGATCGGACGGGATATCCACGGTCATGTTCGTAGGCGAACCCGGCCGGACGACCCTGTCCGGGTTTCTTGGTCACCGCGCGGAAGCCGGCTTTCAGGCCGCTTCCACATCCAGCAGGTAGCCGAAGCCGCGCACGGTTTGAATACTGGCACCCGTGCCTTCCAGGCGCTTGCGCAGGCGGTACACGTAGACTTCCACCGCGTTTTCGCTGAAATCGGCGTCCCAGGCGGACAAGGAATTGACGATCTGCCGCTTGGTGACGACGCGACCGACGCGCGCCATCAGCATTTCCAGGACGGAAAGTTCACGCACGGAAAGCGACAGGCGTTCGCCGTGGACGCGGACTTCGCGCCCAACGGTGTCGAAAACCAGGGGGCCGACTTCGACCAGCGGCTGCGCCTGCCCGCTGCGCCGCCGGAAAAAGGCGCGCACCCGGGCGGCAAGTTCGGGCAGTTCGAAGGGTTTGGTGACGTAGTCGTCCGCCCCCGCGTCCAGCCCGGCCACGCGGTCTTCAAGACCGTCGCGCGCCGTGAGTATGAGCACCGGCACCTGATTGCCGTCCACCCGCAGTTGGCGCAGGACGTCCAGGCCGCTCATGCCGGGAAGGTTGAGATCGAGCAGAAGCAGATCGTAAGGTTGGCCCGCCAGGGCGCCCAGAACCTTGTCGCCGTCGGTGAGCCAATCGACCGCATACCCCTGGTCGGCCAGAAACTCCTGCAGCGCATGGCCCAGGGTTGTGTCGTCTTCGATTACGAGTACTCGCATGGCGCGATTCTAGCGCGATCCGACCCGCAACGCGTCAAGGTTCCGGGCCGCCGATACGAAAAATTTCGTCAATCAACGGGCGGGCGCCGGCGCCGCGCCCTGGGCGGGCGTGCCAGCCGGCGTGGCCGGCGCGGGGTTGGTCACGAAGCCGATACGCCCCAGGCCGGAGCGGCGCGCCGCGCCCATGACCTTCGCCAGGGTTTCGTAACGGGTATTCAGGTCGGCCCGGATGCGGAGCTCGGGCTGGGGCTGCCCGCCGGCCGCCGCCGCGAAGCGACTGGCCAGTTCCGCCTCCAGGACGGGCTGATCGTCCCAGAACAGCTGCCCATTGGCATCGATCGCCAGATCGATGGTCTTGGGCTCTTCCTTGACCGGCTCCGCGCTGACCTGCGGCATATTGATCCGGATCGAATGGGCCAGCAATGGGGCGGTGATGATGAAAATCACCAGCAGCACCAGCATGACGTCGATCAGCGGCACCATGTTGATTTCCGACATCGCGTGCCCGCCGGAACCCTTGTTGTCGAATCCGCCGAAGGCCATTTACTCGCTCCCACGCACCGGATGCGCGCCGGTGCGGCGCATCGCCCGTACTTTGCCGTCCGACAGGGCCACCTGCTGACCCGTGGTCAGGAATGCGAACAGATCGTGCGCGAAGGCGTCGAGCCGCGACAGGAAAACGCGATTCTTGCGCACGAAAGCGTTATAGGCCAGCACCGCCGGAATGGCCACCGCCAGGCCCAGGCCGGTCATGATCAGCGCCTCGCCCACCGGGCCGGCGATACGGTTGATGGTGACGCCATCGGCCATGCCGATGCCCACCAGGGCGTGGTAGACGCCCCACACCGTGCCGAACAGGCCGACGAAAGGCGCGGTGGACCCGACCGAGGCCAGTACGGTCAGCCCGTTTTCGAGCTTGGCGGTTTCTTCGTCGATCACCTTGCGCATCGTGCGCGTCACGAACTCGCCATTGGACCCCGCCTCGGAAAGCGTCACGGCGCCGTACTTGGCATGGTGCGCCTGCGCGTGCATGGCGTGGGACGCCAAGTGCGAGAACGGATCGCGCGCGCCATGCGTGGCGATTTCGTTTTCGACCTGCTCCAGCGAACTGGAGCTCCAGAACTTGTTGAGGAAATCCTGCGAACGCTTGCGGATCATGGCGCTGTTGATCGCCTTGACGACGATCAGGTACCAGGTGATCAGGGACATCAGTAGCAGGATGACGAACAGCGTCTTGCCGACGACGTCGCTCTGCGCGACGAAATGCATGATGCCCATGTCGGGCGTCGGCAGCGGCGCGGCCGCCCCCTGCATGGCGGGCGCCTGCAGCGCCGTCCCGGCAGCCTGCCCCGCGCCGGGGGCAGCCGGCGCGGCGGGCGTGGCCTGCGCCAGCACCATGGCGATGTGGTGTGCGATGGACATCTCAGTTCCTTATATTGAAATCGAACGGAATACGTGCCTGGACCGTATAGGCGACGCCGTTGCGCGTATAGGGCTTGAATCGGACCCGGCGCACGGCATCCAGCGCGGCTTCGTCCAACCGGGGGAAACCGGAAGACGCCACGACCGTCGCTCTTTCGATCACGCCCTGGGGGTTGACGACCACCAGCACCGTCACCCGGCCTTCTTCCCGGCGCCGCTTCGACGCCATGGGATAGACCGCGGACGGCCCCGCGCCCAGATACTCGATGTTGGAGACGGTTTCGGGCTGATCGCGTGGCGGACCCTGGCGCGGCGCCTGGGTCGTCGTGGCGCCATCGGGCGCGCCGGTGGGTGGCGAAGGCGGTGCCGGCGGCGGCTCCACGGGCTTGGGCGGCGGCGTTTCCTTGACCGGCTGAGGCTTCGGCTTGGGCTGTGGCTTGGGCTTCGGTTTGGGCTTGGGCGCGGGCTCCACCGGCTTTTCGATGACGGGTTCGGGTTCCGGCTCGGGCTCGGCTTTTTCCGGCGGGGTCGGATCCGGTTCGGGCTGGGGCTGGACCTGCGGCTCCGGCGGCGTGGGCGGCTGAACCTCGGGTTTGGGCGGTTCGGGCGTCTCGGGCGCCTTCGCGACCTGCGGGACTGGCGCTTCCACCACGCTGACCATGATGGGCTGGCTTTCCGGGGGAAGCGGCACCACCTCCTCGGTGGAGAGCATGGCGCCCGCGACCACGGCATGCACGGCCACCACGACGATTCCCGCTCCCAGCCTGACGCCCAGGGAAGAATTCGACGATGTGGACCAACTGCTTCGTTTGTTGCTAGGCATGAACCAGCCCGATGCCCTGTCTTGAGTTGAACCTCGAGCCGCCGAGGGAACAGGCGGTTCGGAATGAGTCCGACATGCTATCTCAAATAGGAATTATTCGCAAAATCATTCGAGACTAGGAACACAGATGGTCGGGGAGGCCGCCCGCCCC
Source organism: Bordetella genomosp. 9 (assembly GCF_002261425.1). Classification (NCBI taxonomy): domain Bacteria; kingdom Pseudomonadati; phylum Pseudomonadota; class Betaproteobacteria; order Burkholderiales; family Alcaligenaceae; genus Bordetella; species Bordetella genomosp. 9. Next base: position 1,335,061 of record NZ_NEVJ01000003.1, read on the forward strand.
CTTTCCGGCCAGGGCTAGGGAAACCACTTAGTTTGCATACGAATGCATAGTCCTTAGCCTGCATACGTATGCAAACTCCACGCTCAGGAACCCGACATGATTCGCTATCTCAAGCGCGGCCGTGACGCGCAGACCCGCGCCGATGACGACACCGCCGTCCGCAATACCGTGGAAGGCATCATTCGCGATATCGAAAGCCGCGGCGATACCGCCGTGCGTGAATACAGCAAGAAGTTCGATAAATGGGAACCGCAGGAATTCCGCCTGTCGCGCGCCGCCATTGAAAAGGCCATGAAAAGCCTGTCGGCCCGCGAGCTGGAGGACATTCGTTTCGCGCAGGCGCAGATCCGCAATTTCGCGCAGATCCAGCGCGATTCCATGAAGGATGTGGAAGTGGAAACCCGCCCCGGCGTGTTCCTGGGCCATCGCCACATTCCCGTCAATGCCGTGGGCTGCTACATACCGGGCGGCAAGTATCCGATGCTGGCGTCGGCCCACATGAGCGTGCTGACCGCCAAGGTTGCCGGCGTCAAGCGGGTGATCGCCACTGCCCCGCCCTTCCAGGGCGAACCGCATCCGGCCATCGTGACCGCCATGCACCTGGCCGGCGCGGACGAGATCCTGGTCCTGGGCGGCGTGCAGGCGGTCGTGGCGATGGCAGTGGGCACCGGCAGCATCGCGCCGGTCGACATGCTGGTGGGGCCGGGCAATATGTTCGTGGCCGAGGCCAAGCGGCAGTTGTACGGCCGCGTGGGCATCGACCTTTTCGCGGGGCCCACCGAAACGCTGGTCATCGCCGACGACTCGGTCGACGGTGAATTGTGCGCGGTCGACCTGCTGGGTCAGGCCGAGCACGGGCCCACGTCCCCCGCCGTGCTGCTGACCGATAGCGAGGCCTTGGCCAAGGCCACCCTGGCCGAAATCGACAAGCAGCTGCAGCGCCTGCCCACCGCCGACATCGCGTCCAAGTCATGGGCGGAGTTCGGCGAAGTCATCGTGTGCGACAGCCGCGAGGAAATGCTGCAGAAGGCCGACGAGCTGGCCTCCGAGCACGTACAGGTGATGACGCGCGACCCGGACTGGTTCCTGGACAACATGACCAACTACGGCGCCCTGTTCCTGGGCCCGCGCACCAACGTCGCCTTTGGCGACAAGGTCATCGGCACCAACCACACGCTGCCCACCAACAAGGCCGCGCGCTATACCGGCGGCCTGTGGGTCGGCAAGTTCCTGAAGACCTGCACCTTCCAGCGCGTGACGACGGATGCGGCCAGCGCCGAGATCGGCGAGTACTGTTCGCGCCTGTGCCATATGGAAAACTTCGCCGGCCACGGCGAACAGGCCAACATCCGCGTGCGCCGCTACGGCGACCGCGCCGAGGTGCCGTGGTACGAGCCCGTGGCGGAGTTGCAAAAGTGACAATGGCGATGCAGCTGCCCGCCTTCAGCGGCTTCCGGCTGGACGGCAAGCGCGCCCTGGTCACCGGCGGCGGCCGGGGCCTGGGCCTGGCATCCGGCGTGGCGCTTGCGCGGGCCGGCGCCCACGTCACGCTGGCGGCAAGGTCGGCGGCGGAACTGCAGGCGGCCCGTGATGCCATCCGCGCCGAAGGCGGCAGCGCCGACTTCATGGTGCTGGACGTGACCGACCCGGCCGCCGTGAAGCGCGAGATCGACAGCCGGGCGGCCTTTCATGTGCTGGTCAACAACGCCGGCATGAACCGGCCCAGGCTGTTGACCGACACGCCCGACGAAGACATCGACGCGGTGTTCACGCTGAACGTGAAGGCGGCGTTCTACGTGGCGCGCGAGGTGGCGCGCGGCCTGCAGGCGCAGGGCCTGCCGGGCTCCATCATCAACGTGTCTTCGCAGATGGGGTTGGTGGGCAGCCCGCGCCGCACGCTGTACTGCGCCAGCAAGCACGCGCTGGAAGGCATGAGCAAGGCCCTGGCCTGGGAGCTGGGGGCCGCGGGCATCCGCGTCAATACCTTGTGCCCCACCTTCATCGACACGGCGTTGACGGCTCCCATGTTCGCGGATCCGGCGTTCCGCAATTTCGTGATCGACAGGATCGCCCTGGGCCGGCTGGGCCGTGTCGAGGAAGTCATGGGGCCGATCGTATTCCTGGCCAGCGACGCGTCCAGCCTGATGACCGGCAGCGCACTGGTGCTGGACGGCGGGTGGACGGCGGCATGAAGGCCAAGGTGAACGCCCACGACGTTGCGCGCCTGGCGCAGGTGTCGCAGTCCGCCGTCAGCCGCGCCTTCACGGAAGGCGCGAGCGTGGCGCCCGACACGCGCGAACGCATCCATGCCGCGGCCCGCAAGCTGGGCTATCGTCCCAACGCCATCGCGCGCAGCCTGATCACGCGGCGCAGCCGCATTATCGGGCTGGTCATGAGCTACCTGGAAAACCAGTTCTATCCGCTGGTGATCGAACGCCTGTGCCAGGCGCTGAAGCAGGACGGCTACCACGTGCTGCTGTTCATCAGCGAGACGGAAGACGCCGACAACGTGCTGAGCGAGATCCTGCAGTACCAGGTGGACGGCATCGTCATGGCGTCGACCTCGCTGTCGTCCGAACTGGCCAACGACTGCAACACGGCCGGCATACCCGTGGTGCTGTTCAACCGCGTGGCCAAGATGGATCCGCTGGGCGAGTATTCGACCAGTTCGGTCACCTCGCAGAACCATGAAGGCGGCAGGCTGGTGGGCGAACTGCTGGCACGCACGGGGCATCGCCGCATCGCCTGCCTGGCCGGATCGCCAAATGCATCCACCAGCAGGGACCGCGAGGCGGGACTGTGCGAAGGCCTGGCCGCCGCGGGCTTGCAACTGTACGCGCGGGCGGTAGGCAACTACGACTTCGCGCAGGCGCGGCAGGCGGTGCTCGACCTGTTCAGCGACCCTGCCAGGCGCCCGGATGCGCTGTTTGCGGCCAACGACCACATGGCCATCGCGGCGCTCGAAACCCTGCGCAGCGAGCTGGGCCTGCAGGTGCCTCGCGACGTATCGGTGGTGGGTTTCGACAATGTGACCCAGGCCGGCTGGCCTTCGTTCAACCTGACCACCGTGCAGCAGAACGTCGACGAGATGGTCGAGGCGACGCGCACCATCCTGTTCGACCAGATCGGCGGCCACGTGTGGGCGCGCCGGGTCGCCGTGCCGTGCGTGCTCGTCGAGCGCGGCACGGTGCGGGTGCGCGAAGCAGGCGGCGAAAACACGGACCAGGATGGTCCCGCCGCGGCCCGGTCCGCCAGTAAGAATCGCAGGAAGACACTATGAACCAGGATGTGCATACGCTATGCCATGGCCGCCCCGTGGCGGTCGTCGGCGCCGGCCTGGTCGGCGCTGGCTGGGCAATCGTCTTCGCCCGCGCGGGCTTGCGCGTGAAGATGTTCGACACCGACCCGCGGGTTCTGGGCAACGCTACCCCGCTGATCGAATCGCAACTGGGCGCGCTGCGCCGCCACGGGCTGATCGACGAAGAGCCCGCCGCCGTGCTGGCGCGCATCGCCCCGGCGGCCACGCTGGCCGAAGCGGTTGAAGGCGCGAGCTACGTGCAGGAATCCGTGCTCGAACGCGTGGACGTGAAACGTGAATTGATGATCGCGCTGGATGCGCTGCTGGCGCCCGACGCGGTGGTGGGCAGCTCCACGTCCGGCATACCCGGCTCGGCATTCGCCCTGGACCTGTCGATCTCGCCACGCGTGCTGATCGTGCATCCGGTGAACCCGCCCTACCTGGTGCCGGTGGTCGAACTGGTGCCGTCGCCCCAGACGGCGCAAGCCTCCGTCCGGTCCACCGACGCCCTCATGCAGGCCGTGGGCCAGACAGTGGTGCACGTGCGCAAGGAGGTGGAAGGCTTCGTGCTGAACCGCCTGCAGGCCGTGCTGCTGCGCGAAGCCTGGGCGCTGGTGCAGGAAGGCGTGGTCAGTTGCGAAGACGTGGACAAGACCGTGCGTGACGGCCTGGGCTGGCGCTGGTCGTTCATGGGGCCGTTCGAAACCATAGATCTGAATGCGCCCGGCGGCGTGGCCGATTACGCCGTCCGCCTGGGCCCGCTGTACCAGCGCATTGCCGACTCCCGCAGCCATGCGGAGATGTGGGATGCCGGCCTGATCAGCCAGGTGGAAGGACAACGGCGCCAGCACCTGTCGCATGACGAACTGGAATCGCGGCGCGCGTGGCGCGATGAACGACTGATGGAATTCGCCGCTGCCCGCCGCAGGGGCGAATCCTAGATTCCATAGCGCCCCAAGCCCCATACAAACATAACAACGGAGACATCGATGACGCTTACCCTTGCCATGCCGGCCCGCACCCGCCGTCACGTATTGGGCCTTGCACTGGCGCTTGCCGCCTGTCTGCCCGCGGCCCACGCGCTAGCGGACTACCCCAGCCACCCGATCCGGCTGATCGTGCCCTTCGCGACCGCCGGCGTCACCGACACCAGTGCGCGCCTGGTCGCCGAGAAGCTGGGCCAGGAGCTGGGCCAGACCGTGATCGTGGAAAACAAGCCGGGCGCCGCGGGCAACATCGGCACCCAGATGGTGGCGCAGGCCGAACCCGACGGCTACACCCTGCTGCTGGGTTACGACGGCACGCTGGTGATCAACCCCAACGTGTATGCGAAGGTGCCTTTCGATCCGGTCAAGAGCTTCGCGCCGATCGGCAAGATCGGCGACGCCATCCTGCTGATCGCCGCCAACCCGAAGCTCGGCGTGAAGGACCTGAAGGGCCTGCTGGAATACGCCCGATCCACGCCGCAGGGCGTGTCCTACGGCAGCGCGGGCACGGGCAGCACCACCCATCTGGCGGGTGAGATGCTGCGCCAGCGCACCGGCATTCCCATGACCCATGTGCCCTACAAGGGCGGCGGCCAGGCCTTGATCGACGTCGTCGGCGGCACCTTGCCGGTCACCTTCGCCGCGGTCACCGGCGCCATGCCTTTCGTCAAGGGCAAGCAGATCGACGCCATCGCCGTCACGTCCGCCGAGCGTGCGCCGTCGCTGCCCGAGGTGCCCACGCTGATGGAGTCCGGCGTGAAGGACTTCGAGATCAACTCGTGGGTGGGGCTGCTCGCCCCCGCGCGCACGCCCCGGCCGGTCATCGACAAGCTGAATGGGGCGCTTCAGAAAGTGTTGAACGACCCGGCGATGAAGGAGCGGCTGGCGCAACTGGGCATCGTGGCCACGCCCGGCACCCCGGAAGCCTACGGGCAAGAGATCGTGCGCGACCTGGCGAAGAACAAGGAAATCGTCAAGGCCGCGAACATCAAGCTGGATTGAAGCTGTATCACCGATACCAACAGGAGGCCCCATGGCCAATCCCATACTTCGACAGAAACTCTCCACCGGGGAATTCATCGTCATCCCCGGCGTGCAGGACATGATCGCGACCGTCATGGCCGACAAGGTCGGCTTCGACATTCTCTACGGCACGGGCTATTGGCTGACCGCGTCCAGCCTGGGGCTGCCGGACGCCGGCATCGCCACGTACACGCAAATGGTGGACCGCATGCGGACCATCACGCGCACCTCGAAGGCCGCGCTCATCGCCGATGCGGACACCGGCTACGGCGGCCTGCTGAACGTGCACCATACGGTGCGCGGCTACGAAGACGCGGGCGTCACCGCCATCCAGATCGAAGACCAGGAATTCCCCAAGAAGTGCGGCCACACGCCGTTCAAGCGCTGCGTGCCCGTGGAGGACATGGTCGAGAAGATCAAGGTGGCCTGCGAAGCGCGCCAGGACAAGGAGAACTTCCTGGTCATCGCCCGCACCGACGCGCGCGCCAGCCTGGGCGTGGACGATGCCATGCGGCGGCTCGAGGCCTATGCCGAGGCGGGCGCCGACATCCTGTTCTTCGAGGCGCCCCAGAGCGAGGAAGAAATGCGCCGCGCCTGCGAGGCGTTCGACAAGCCCATGATGGCCAACATGGCCGATGGCGGCAAGACGCCCATCCTGCCGGCGTCCGTGCTAAAGGAAATCGGCTATTCGCTGGCCATTTTCCCCGCCATGACCAGCCTGGTGGCGGCCGCCGCCATGGAGAAGGCGCTGCGCCACCTGAAGGAAGCCGGCACCAGCCTGTCGCCCGACATTCCCATGACCGACTTCAACGAATTCTGCAAGCTGATCGGATTCGAGGAAGTGTGGGATTTCGAAAAGCGCTGGGCCCGTTAGACATCGCGCACCAGCCAGACATCGCGCATCCAAGACCAACTCAAACAAGGAGACAACCATGACTTCCAACGCACCTAGCCGCGCCTTTCATTTGCACATCGGCGCGCTGTTCCGCGTCGCCGCCCTGGGCACGGCGGCCTCGTTGTGCGCCGTGGCCGCCGCCTCGGCGCAGGCCGCATGGAAACCCGACCGACAAGTCACCATCGTGGTGCCCTACGTGCCCGGCGGCGGCACGGACGCCAGCGCGCGCGCCACCGCGAAGCTGCTGGGCGAGCAATGGGGCCAGCCGGTGGTGGTGCAGAACATGCCGGGCGCCGATGGCCTGATCGGCACGCGCCACGTCATGGAAGCCAAGCCCGACGGCTACACCCTGCTGCTGCAGACGCCGGCCATCGTGCTCACCAAGCACACGCCGGCCTTCAGCGGCGCCGATCCGCTGACCCAGTTGGTTCCCGTGACCAACGTCGCCCAATCGCCCGGCGTGATCGTGGCCAACGGCAAGTTCCCCGCCGCCTCGCTGCCCGAGCTGATCAGGCACTGCAAGGCCGCGCCCACGCCCTGCTCCATGGGCACCGGCGAAAACGTGGCCAAGCTGTTCGGCCAGCAGTTGAAGGCCGAAGCCCTGCCGAACCTGATCGTGGTCAACTACAAGGGCACCGCCGCGATCATTACGGACATGATCGCCAACAACGTGAACTTCGCCGTCACGGGCGTGGCCTCGGCGCTGCCGTATCAGAAATCGGGGCAGCTGAAGATCGTGGCCAACCAGGGCAAGCATCGTTTCCCGCTGGCGCCCGACGTGCCCACCGTCATTGAGACTGGCATGCCGGAGTACGAGTACACCACGTGGTTCGGCCTGTTCGCGCCCAAGGGCACGCCGCCGCAGGTGACGCAGGCCATCTATAGCGCGGTGAAAGAGGCCATGCGCAGTCCCGACCTGCAGAAGTCCATCGCCACGGTGGGCGCCGAACCGCTGGTGAATACGCCTGCCGAGTTCGCCGCCCAGGTGCAAGGCGAGGACCAGCGCTTCACCGCGCTCGCCAAGCGTTTCCCGCTGGACTGATCCATGCTGAAGGCCGACCGGCGGCCCGATAACCAGGAAAGAAGATGAGCAAGCAGACCTTATTCGACAAAGTCTGGGATGCCCATGTCGTGGACGAACTGCCGGACGGCACCACCGTCCTGCACGTCGACCGGCATCTCATGCATGAACTGACGTCGGTGGACGCAGTCGCGGCGCTGGAGCGCCGCAACCTGCCGCTGCGCAACGCGAACCTGACCTTCGCCAACCTGGACCACGTGATCTCCAGCGCGCCCGGCCGGCGCGCCGGTGACGAAGCGTGGAGCACCGCGGCGGTGGAGACCTTCCGCCGGCAGTCCGCACAGCTGGGCATCGACCTGTTCGACCTGGACGATGGCCGCCAGGGGATCGTGCACGTGACCGGGCCCGAGCAGGGACTGTCGCTGCCCGGCACCACGGTGTTCTGCGCGGACAGCCACACCTGCACGCACGGCGCCTTCGGCGCGATCGGCATGGGCATGGGTTCTTCCGAGCAGGTGCAGGTCATGGCCAGCCAGACGCTTCGCCAGCGCAAGCCGCCGGTCATGCGCGTCATGCTGCGCGGCACGCCCGCGGCGGGCACGACGGCCAAGGACGTGATCCTGCACGTGATCGGGCAATTGGGGGTCACGGGCGCGCAGGGCCATGCGGTGGAGTATGCCGGCCAGGTGGTCGAAGGCATGGGCATGGAAGCGCGCATGACGCTGTGCAACCTGAGCATCGAGCTGGGCGCGCGCGTGGGCATGATCGCGCCGGACGACACCACCTTCGAATACCTGCGCGACCGCCCCTACGCGCCGCGCGGCCAGGACTTCGATGCGGCGGTGGAATACTGGCGTACGCTGCGCAGCGGCGCCGATGCGGTGTTCGACCGCGAGGCCGTCGTCGACGTGGAAGGCATCGGCCCCCAGGTCACGTGGGGCACCACGCCCGAACAGGTCATCCGCATCGACGGGATCGTGCCGGACCCCGCCGCCGAGGCCGACCCGCAGCGCCGCGCCACCGCGCAGGCCGCGCTGGACTACATGAAGCTGCGGCCCTTGCAGCCCCTGGCGGGCACCCGCATAGACCGCGTGTTCATCGGGTCCTGCACCAATAGCCGCATCTCCGACCTGCGCGCCGCCGCCGAGGTAGCGCGCACTGGACGCGTGGCGCCCCATGTGCGCGCCTGGGTCGTGCCGGGTTCGCTGCTGGTGCGCCGGCAGGCCGAACGCGAAGGCCTGCACCGCATTTTCCTGGACGCGGGCTTCGAATGGCGCGAGCCCGGCTGTTCGATGTGCGTGGGCGCCAACGGCGACATGGGCGCGCCCGGCGAGCGCTGCGTGTCCACGTCCAACCGCAATTTCGTCGGCCGCCAGGGGCCGGGCGTGATGACCCACCTGGCCAGTCCGGCCACCGCCGCCGCATCGGCGCTGGCGGGCGAAATCCGGAGGCCGGCATGAAGGCATTCGACGTCTGCACCGGCCATGCGGCCGTGATCGAACGCAACGACATCGATACCGATGTCATCGTGCGCATCGAGCGCATCGCGCAATTGAAGCGGGGCGAGTTCGCACCCTGGGCTTTCGAGATCTGGCGCTATCGGCCGGACGGCAGCGAGAACCCGGACTTCGTGCTGAACCAGGAGCCCTTCCGGTCGGCGAATATCCTGATCGCGGGCCGGAACTTCGGCTGCGGCAGCTCGCGCGAAATGGCGGTCTGGGCGCTGGACGAGTTCGGCATCCGCTGCGTGATCGCGCCCAGCTTCGGCGATATCTTCCACAACAACTGCCTGCAGATCGGCGTGCTGCCGGTGCGGCTTTCCGCCGAACGGATCGAGCCCTTCGCGGCGGCGGCCAGGCAAGAAATCCCCATCACGGTGGACTTGCGCGATTGCGCCGTGCGCCTGCCCGACGGCACGTCGGCGACGTTCACGCTGCCCGAGTCGCAAAGAACGGCGCTGCTGAGCGGGCTGGACGACGTGGACATGGCGGTGGCGCGGGAAGACCGCATCGCGGCGTTCCAGGCGGCCGACCGCCAGCGCCGGCCGTGGGCCTATCCACGCTGATCGGGCTGTACTGCCCCACATGGGCGCGATACATTGACGCCGACGTGGTGAAGCCGACATGGTGACGCGGACATGAGCCGGCGCGTATACCGACGCGCCGCGGCCATCGGCGGGAGACAATGATGATGACCTTCACTTTCAACACGGTGCCCAGCATCCATGCGGAATACGGTGCCGCGCGGCGCCTGGGCCAGATCCTGCGCGAGCGCTTTCCGGCCGCCGCGCGCATCGCCGTGATCACCGACGCATTCCTGCTTCGCAGCGGCCTGCTGGGACCGGCACTGGACAACCTGGCCGCGCATGGCTGGGACGCGACGGTGGTGGACGACGTGATCGCGGATCCGCCCGAACACGTGGTGCTGACCAGCGCACATCGCGTGCGCGACAGCCGTGCCCAGGTCGTGCTCGGCCTGGGCGGCGGTTCGTCGATGGACGTGGCCAAGCTGATCGCGGTGCTGAACGGCGGCGAGCAGCCGCTGCACGAGATGTACGGGGTGGGCAACGTGCAAGGTCCCCGCCTGCCCCTGGTGCTGATGCCGACCACGGCGGGAACGGGCTCGGAAGCCACGGCCGTCTCCATCGTGACCACCGGTGAAACCACCAAGAGCGGCGTGGTCTCGCCCGTGCTGTATCCGGACATGGCGCTGCTGGACGCCGAACTGACCATCGGCCTGCCCGCCGCCATCACGGCGGCCACCGGCATCGACGCCATGGTGCACGCCATCGAGGCCTATACGTCGGCGCGCCTGAAGAACCCCTTGTCCGACATGCTGGCCGCAAAGGCGCTGCGCCTGCTGAGCGACAACCTGATCACGGCTTGCGAACAGCCGGGCAATCGCGCGGCGCGCGAGGCCATGCTGCTGGGCGCCACGCTGGCCGGCCAGGCCTTCTCGAACGCGCCGGTCGCCGCGGTGCACGCGCTGGCGTACCCGCTGGGCGGCCATTTCCACGTGCCCCACGGCCATTCCAATGCACTGGTGCTGATGCCGGTGCTGCGCTTCAATGCGCAGGCAGCGGCGCCCTTGTACGCGGAGCTGGCCGATATGGTGGGAGCGGGCACGACCGTGGCATCCGCCACGCCCGCAGAAATCGCGATGGCGAAGACCGACGCCTTCATAGCCCATCTGGACGGATTGATCGATCGTACGGGCATCAAGCGCCGCCTGCGTGACGTCGGCGTCAGCGCCGCAGACCTGCCCCGCCTGGCCGCGGACGCGATGCTGCAACAGCGCCTGCTGGTGAACAACCCACGGCCGCTGCAAGAGGCGGACGCATTGGCGATCTATGGGGCGATACTGTAGGGGATACTGCGCGCAGCATCCTTGGTTTTCAAAAAACCATGAAAATCAAGGATTTGAATGATGGGACAGTGGGGGGGCAGTGGTGGGTGCTACAGGGGTCGAACCTGTGACCTACGCCTTGTAAGGGCGCCGCTCTACCAGCTGAGCTAAGCACCCCGGGGAATGAGTGGGGCCACTCTTGATGCCTTCGCGGAGCCAGCCGCGAAGCGCGAATTATAGCGATCGCCCGGCAAGGCCGCAAACGAGTCATCCGCAACAACGCAGGCGGCCGCTGCCGGCCATGCGTTCAGTGATATCCGTGCCGCCGGGCGATCATGATCGAGCGATCGATCAGTTGACTGCGTCCTTCAGGGCCTTGCCGGCGCGGAACTTCGGCACCTTGGCCTTTTTGATTTTGATGCTTTCACCGGTGCGGGGATTGCGACCGGTACGTGCTGCACGGGACGACACGGCGAACGTGCCGAAACCAACCAATGTTACGGTGCCGCCCTTCTTCAACGTCGACTTCACGGCGCCGATCAAGGCGTCGAGCGAACGGCCCGCGGCCGCCTTCGAAATATCGGCCTTGCTGGCGATGTGGTCGATGAGCTCAGTTTTGTTCATGCAGGATTACCCCTCACAGGTATGGTGCCCTGGGGACCGCGCGGCGATCGGCAAGGCATTCGAACGACTTCTTCTTGAACGGTTTGCATGACAAACCGCGACGCTTAAATTGCTACGCCGCCCATGATCCTGCCGGCGTTGAGCGGGCAAACCAGGAGCGACGTAGAGGCGTATTAGGCACCGGCGACACAAGGCTGTCAAGAAAAAATCCGCCGAAAACCCGCGTAGTTACTCGCTTTGCGTCGTGATGCTACACGTCGACCCAGCGCCGCAGCAGATTGTGATAGACGCCGGTCAATTGCACCAGCGAAGGGTGTTCCTTTACGTCCTGCGTCAGTCTTTGAATCGCGACATCGAGCTCGAGCAGCAGCGACCGCTGCGCGTCCTCGCGCACCAGGCTCTGCAGCCAGAAGAAGGAACTGATGCGCGCGCCGCGCGTCACTGCATTGACACGATGCAGGCTGGTGCCTGGATAAAGCACCATATGGCCCGCCGGCAGCTTGACGCTGCGCGGACCATATACGTCATCGACGACCAGTTCGCCACCGTCGTAACTATCGGGCTCGGACAGGAACAGGGTCGCCGACAGATCGGTGCGTACGCGCTCCGCGCTGCCGGGAATCGGCCGCACCGCGTTATCGACGTGGTAGCCGAAGTTCTCGCCGCCTTCATAACGGTTGAACAAGGGCGGAAAGATCTTGCGTGGCAAGGCGGCCGCCATGAACAGCGGGTTGCGCGCCAGCCGTTGCAGGACCAGATTGCCCATCTCCTGCGCCAGCGGATCGTTCTCCGGCAACTGGCGGTTCTGCTTGACCTGCGCCGACTGGTGGCCGGCCGTGACCTTGCCATCGACCCAACTGGCGGCTTCGAGCCGCCGCCGCATTTCCGCGGCCTCGGCACTGGTGAAAACTTCGGAGATTTGAATCAGCATCGCGGAGCTCCTGGCTCAGGTGTTCATACAGGCGCGCAACGCCTGGTCGAAATCACCCAGCAGGTCTTCTTCGTCCTCGATGCCGACGGACACGCGTATGAAGCTGTCGGCAATGCCCATCTGCGCGCGCCGCTGCGCGCCCATTTCGTAGTAGATGGTATGCGCGGCGGGCAAGGCCAGGGTCCGGGTGTCGCCCAGGTGCGTCGCCAGGATGACGACCCGCAGGCGATTGAGGAACCCGAAGCAATCGATGCCGTCCACCAGCTCCACGCCCATCAAGGCGCCGAAGCAGCCATCGAACAGCTCCGCCGCGCGCGCATGTTGCGGGTGCGACGGCAAGCCCGGATAAAACACCTTGGCCACGCCGGGATGCGCGTCCAGCATGCGCGCCAGCGCCAGCGCGTTGTCGCAGTGCTTGCGCATGCGCAGCGCCAATGTTTCGGAGCCGACGGCGATGCGGTGCGCGGCGTCGGCCGCCAAGGTGCCGCCCATGTCGCGCAGCCCTTTCTTCTTGATCTGCAGCAAGCCCCAGCCGGTCGGCGGGCCCTTGCGATAGGACTCGAAGATGTTCGGATAGCCCGACCAGTCGAACAGTCCCGTGTCGGTGATCGTGCCGCCCAGCGCATTGCCATGGCCGCCGATGTACTTCGACAGCGAATTCATGACGAGCGACGCCTGCACGTCGATGCCGCGCAGGATCCATGGCGAAGTCAGGGTATTGTCGACCAGGTAGACCAGCCCGCGGTCGCGGCAGAGGCTGCCGATGGTGACCAGGTCGGCGACCTGCGTGCCCGGGTTGGCGATGGTCTCGACGAACACCATGCGCGTATTGGGCCGCAAGGCCGCCTTCACCTGTTCGGCGTCGGTGGCGTCGACGAAGGTGATCTCCACGCCGAGTTCGACCAGGGTTCCGAACAGGCTGTTGGTATTGCCGAAGATGAACTGGCTGGAGACCAGGTGGTCACCCGCGCGCAGCAGCGTCGTGAAGACCGCCGCCAGCGCGGCCATCCCGGTGGCGAAACTGACGGTCGCCACGCCTTTTTCCATTTTGGTGACGCGCGCCTCCAGGGCGGCCGTGGTCGGCGTGCCCTGCCGTGCATACGTATAGCCCGACTTGCCCTGGAACACCGCCGCCAGCTCCTGCGCGTCGGCATAGCCGTACTCGGAAGAGACATGGATGGGCTTGTGGACCGCGCCGTGCTCGACATCGTCGCGCCGATCGGAATGAAGAATGGTGGTGGTGAAGCCGGATTTATCCATGATCGCGCGCGCCGAATTCGGGGAAGACCGGGGATTTTACCCCTGGCGCTGACGCACGGTTTCGTACAGGCAGACGGCGCTCGCCACGCTGACGTTCAGGCTTTCCACCGAACCCAGCATCGGTATGTGCACGAGCTCGTCGCAGGTTTCGCGCGTCAGCCGCCGCATGCCCTCGCCTTCGGCGCCCATCACCCAGGCCATGGGCCGGCGCGCATCCACGCCGTGCATGGGCGTGGTCGCCTGGTCGTCGGTGCCCACCAGCCAGACGTCACGGTCCTTCAGGGCCCGCATGGAACGCGCCAGGTTGGTGACCATGATGTACGGGACCGTATCCGCCGCGCCGCAGGCGACACGCTGCACCGTCGCGTTCAATCCGACCGCGCGGTCGCGCGGCGCAATGACGGCATGCACGCCGGCGGCATCCGCCGTACGCAGGCAGGCGCCCAGATTGTGGGGATCCGTCACGCCATCCAGCACCAGCAGGAATGCCGGCTCTTCGATTACGTCCAGCACGTCGTCGATGTCCGCGGCCAGCTGGGCCGGCTCGGCCAGGGCGATGACGCCCTGGTGCCGAGTGCCGCGCGCCAGGCCTTCCAGCCGCTCCACGGGGACGGGGTGGACCTTGCAGCCGGCCTGTCCGGCCTGCTCCACCAGCGACGCCATGCGTTTGTCGCGCCGCGAGGCCTCGACGTAGATCTCCTTGATCGAGGACGGCGCGTGGCGCAGGCGCGCCACCACCGCGTGGAACCCTGCCAGAACCTGGGTCGACGCCATGAAAAAATACCTCTCTTGTAACTACCCCGCCCGGCTCGGGCGGGACCATGCTCAGCGGCGCTTGCGGGCGGCCGATTGGGTGGAAGCCTGGACCTGCCGCGCCGCGACGCGGTCGGCTTTCTTGGCTTCCGCGCGCCGCACCTTGGCGGTCTGGCCCTTCAGGGCCTTGGGCTTGGCGCCCGCGGCTTTCTTGATGCGGCGAGGCGGTTCTTCCGGCCCGCGTTGCGCGGCCTTGCGCAAGGACTCGAAGCTGGTGCCCTTGACCAGCCGGAATTCGATGCGGCGGGCTTCCAGGTCGACGCGCGCCACCTGCACCTGGACCTTGTCGGTCAGGCGGTAGCGCATGCCGGTACGTTCGCCGCGCAGCTCGTGCAGCGCGTCGTTGAACTGGAAGTACTCGCCGCCCAGTTCCGATACGTGGACCAGGCCTTCCACATGCAGCGTGTCCAGCGTGACGAAAATGCCGAAGCTGGCCACGCCCGTGACCGTGCCGCTGAAGTCTTCGCCGACGCGTTCCTTGACGAACCAGCACTTCAGCCAGGCCTCCACGTCGCGCGACGCATCGTCGGCGCGGCGCTCGCTGGAGGAAAGCAGCAGGCCGAGCTTTTCCCAGATGGCGTGCTCGTGCTCCTTGTGGGCACGGCCGATCACCACGGGCTCGTCGTGCAGGGACGGCACGTAGCGTTGGCCCGCCAGCAGCGCCTTGATGACGCGATGGGTCAGCAGGTCCGGATAACGCCGGATGGGCGAAGTGAAATGCGTATACGCCGGATAGGCCAGTCCGAAGTGACCGACGTTCTCGGGGCTGTAAACCGCCTGCTGCATGGAGCGCAGGCACATGGTCTGGAGCAGCGGATAATCGGGACGCGCCCGCACGCTGTCGAGGAATTCGCCGTAATCCTTGGCCGTGGGCGTATCGCCGCCGCCCAGCGTCAGGCCCAGCGTGCGCAGGAATTCGCGCAGGGATTGCAGGCGATCGGGCGTGGGGCCTTCATGGATGCGGTACAGGCCGGGATGCTTGCTGCGGGCCATGAAATCCGCGGCGCAGGTGTTCGCCGCCAGCATGCATTCCTCGATGAGCTTGTGCGCATCGTTGCGCACGACGCCGACGATCTGCTCGATGCGGCCAAGCTCGTTGCAGACGATCTTGGTTTCCACCGTATCGAAATCGATGGCGCCGCGCTTGCGCCGCGCCTGCGCCAGCAACTGATACAGCTCGTACAGGTTCTGCACCTGCGGCATGACGCCCGCCATCGCGGCGGCCGTGGGGCCGCCGGGCTGCTGCAGCGCGGACCAGATATTGGTGTAGGTGGTGCGCGCATGCGAATGCATGACGGCGTTATAGAACTGATAGGCGGTCACCGTGCCGGCCTTGGCGCCGCTGGCGGGGATGACCATGTCGCAGACCAGCACCAGCCGGTCGACCTGCGGATTCAGCGAACAGAGGCCGTTGGACAGGTTCTCCGGCAGCATGGGAATGACGCGCCGGGGGAAATACACGCTGGTGCCGCGTTCGAGCGCGTCGTCGTCCAGCGCGTCGTTGGGGCGCACATAATGGCTGACGTCGGCGATGGCCACCAGCAGGCGCCAGGCGGGGCGCTTGCGCTGGCCCGAGCCCAGCTCGACGGCTTCGCAATACACCGCGTCATCGAAATCGCGCGCGTCCTCGCCGTCGATCGTGATGAGCGGGACGTCGCGCAGATCGACGCGGTCTTTCAGATCCGTTCTGCGTACGGAATCCGGCAGGCGGGCCGCCTGCTTGCGCGCGGGCTCGGTGAATTCGACCGGAACGTCGAACTTGCGCACCGCGATTTCGATTTCCATGCCGGGATCGTCGATCTCGCCCAGGACTTCGGCGACGCGCCCCAGGGGCTGCGTGTGCCGCGTCGGCTGCTCGATGATCTCGACCGACACCACCTGGCCATGCTGCGCGCCATTGGTATCGCTGGGCGGAATCAGGATGTCGTGCTTGATGCGCTGGTCTTCCGGCACGACGATGGACAGGCCATGCTCATGCAGAAAACGGCCGACCAGCTTGTTGGTACGGCGTTCGATGACTTCGACAATGGTGCCATCGGGCTTGCCGCGATACTCGCCGCTGGGCTTGACCAGCACGCGATCGCCATGCAGCACCTTGAGCATTTCGCGCGGCGAAAGGAAGATATCCGGTCCGCCGTCGTCGCGGACCAGGAAGCCGAAGCCGTCCCGGTGGCCCTGCACCCTGCCCGCCACGAAGTCCAGCTTGGTGGCCAGCAGCAGCACGCCCTTGCGATTCGGCAGGAGCTGGCCGTCGCGCTCCATGGCGGCCAGACGACGATCGAAACCGACGGAGGTCTCCGGCCGGGTGACACCCATGCGTTCCGCGAGTTCGGCCGGCGATAGCGGCGCACCGGCGGAGCGCAAGGCGCGCAAAATGGCTTCACGGCTGGGGACGTCGGGATCGAAATCGGGTGGCGCCTCTGGCACGACCGTGGGTCTGTTCTTGTTAGCGGCGTCGTCGCTCGATCGTTTTGCCAAAGTCGAAATTCCTGTTTATAATGCGCAGCTTCTGTGTTTCACAGAGGTGTTTACGTAGATACGGTTTTCGCAAAGATCCGCGGCTTTCAGTCCGGTAACTGTGCAAAAGCGGTATTCTAACGAAAATACAGTGCCCAGGTGGCGGAATTGGTAGACGCGCATGGTTCAGGTCCATGTGCCGCAAGGTGTGGAGGTTCGAGTCCTCTCCTGGGCACCACGAATTCGCAAACCCCCGATGTGGAAACGCATCGGGGGTTTTGTTTTTCCGGGGGTTTTGTTTTTCCGCCCAGGCTTGCCGCCCACTTGCAGCGTCCGGAAAAAGTGTGCATAATCGCGCCTCTTCGTTGCCACGGTGTTGATTGCGGCGGCGAATGAATCGGGCCCAGGTGGCGGAATTGGTAGACGCGCATGGTTCAGGTCCATGTGCCGCAAGGTGTGGAGGTTCGAGTCCTCTCCTGGGCACCACCCCGATCTCGCGTAGTCACGGCGGAAACGCCGTGATGATCGGATCAAGGATCGACAGCGATCGATCGGAACGACAAGTTCGAATGGCAGGCCAGAAACCCCGTAGACACGTGCTGACGGGGTTTTTTGTTGCCCGCCGCCCTTGGCGGGGGCGGCGCTTCTCAGGCGGAAAGCGTCCTGGCCATGGCCACGTGCGGAATGCCTGCCTCCATGAACTCGTCGCCCTCCACCACGAAGCCCTGGCCTTCATAGAAACCGCGCGCATGGGTCTGCGCGTTCAGCATCAGTCTGCGGTGGCCGCCCGCCCGCGCCGCCTCCACCAGAGCCTGCAACAGGCGCGCGCCCACGCCCAGGCCACGCGCACGGCGGTGCACCGCCATGCGGCCGATATGGCCGTCGGGGAGCAGCCGGCCCGTACCGAGCGCCGCCCCATCCGCGTCGTAAGCCACCGCGTGCACGCAAACCGCGTCGTATTCGTCCATCTCGATTTCCGGCGGCACGTTCTGCTCCAGAACGAATACCGCATGGCGCACCGCCCCGGCATCGTCCCGCAGACGTGTCCAATCGCCGACGACGACGGTGATCGATGGCTGGCTCATCCTGCTTTCCTTCCTGCAAACGAAACCCCGATTTTCGCCAGCGCCGGCCGGCGAGGCAACTGGCGCGACGGCGCCAGGCCGCCCGGTGGCTTTAGAATGGGCTCCTTTTTTCAACCGATATTCCACATGCACGCCGTTGCCACCGCCGCCCTGCCGGTATTCGCCTTGATCCTGGTGGGCTGGCTGGCCGCGCGCAGGCGGCTGATGGGCCCGTCGGCGAGCGACGTCCTGAACCGCTTCGTCGTGTATCTGTCACTGCCGGCGCTGCTTTTCCGCGCCATGTCGCAAGTGACCTGGGACCAGTTGGCGCACGCGGGCTATGCGCTGTCCGTCATCGGCGGCATCGCCGCGGCTTTCGCCGTCGCCCTGATCGCGCATCGCGGCAGGGGCACGCCCTTGACCGACGTCAGTATCGAGGCCCTCAGCAACTCCTACGCGAACGTCGGTTTCATGGGCATCCCGCTATGCCTGGTGGTGTTCGGCCAGCCGGGCCTGGCGCCCGTCATCGTGGCGACGTTGATGACGGCCTGCGTGCTGTTCGGCGCGTCCATCGCGCTGATCGAAGCGGACCAGCGGCAGGGCCAGCATATGGGCAAGACCTTTGCCAAGGTGGGCGGCGCGCTGATACGCAACCCGCTGGTGGCATCGCCCCTGCTGGGTTTCGCCTGGTCGGTCAGCGGCGTGCCGCTGCCGGAATCCATCGACCGGTTCCTGGTCCTGCTGGGCAATGCGGCGAGTCCCTGCGCGCTGATCGCCATCGGCCTGTTCCTGGCGCAGACGGAAGCCGGCGCGGACGGTACCGCCGTCGCGCGCGTCGTCACCACCAAGCTGCTGGTGCAACCGGCCGTGACGGCCGTGCTGGCCTTCGGCGTCTTCTCCATGCCGCCGGTATGGGCCTGGACGGCGGTGCTGATGGCCGCCCTGCCCATAGGCACCGGCCCGTTCATCCTGGCGCGGCTGTATGGGCGCGACGCTCGCCTGGCATCCCGAACCATATTGCTGTCGACGCTGGTGTCGGTCCTGACGATTTCCGCGCTGGTCGCATGGATAGAGGCCCACGGCGTGCGTTAGCGCCGCGGCGCTGTCCCGCCAGCATTCGAATGCGTGCCAGACCACCCGCCCTTTCTTCCGCCGCTCTCTTTCACACCCTGCCCGCCAACCCGCCATGATCGCAGCCTGCATCTTCATATTGACCCTTGCCCTGGTCATCATCCAGCCGCGCGGCCTGGGCGTGGGCTGGAGCGCAGCGGGCGGCGCGATCCTGGCGCTGGTGCTGGGCGTGGTGCACCTCGGCGACGTAGCCGAGGTCTGGCACATCGTCTGGAATGCGACGGCCACCTTCATCGCCATCATCATCACCAGCCTTATCCTGGACGAAGCGGGCTTCTTCAAGTGGTGCGCCTTGCACGTGGCCAAATGGGGCCGCGGCCATGGCCGGCGCTTGTTCGTCCTGATCGTGCTGCTGGGTGCGATGGTCACCGCCCTCTTCGCCAACGACGGGGCCGCCCTGATCCTGACGCCTATCGTCATGGAAGTCCTGCTGGCCTTGGGTTTCGGCGCGGGCGCATCGCTCGCGTTCGTGATGGCGGCCGGTTTCATCGCCGACACGGGCAGCCTGCCGCTGATCGTGTCCAACCTGGTGAACATCGTCTCGGCGGACTTCTTCGACATCGGCTTCGCACGCTATGCATCGGTCATGGTGCCGGTCAACTTCGCGGCGGTGGCGGCTTCGCTGGCCATGCTGGGCCTGGTCTACAGGCGGGCCATCCCGCGCCATTACGACGACGGCCAGCTTCCCGAACCGCGCAGCGCGATACGCGATCCGGCCACCTTCCGCGCCGGATGGATCGTGCTCGCCCTGTTGCTGGCCGGCTTTTTCATACTGGAGCCCATGGGGATACCGGTGAGCGCCATCGCCGCGTGCGGCGCGCTCGGACTGCTGCTGGTCGCCGGGCGCACCCATATTGTCGGCACCCGGCGCATCATGCGCCATGCGCCCTGGCACATCGTCGTGTTCTCGCTCGGCATGTACCTGGTCGTGTATGGGCTGCGCAATGCCGGCCTGACGGCCTACCTGACGAGTTTCCTGTCATGGTGCGCGCAGGGCGGTGTCTGGGGCGGCGCATTCGGCGCGGGCGTCGCCGCCGCGACGCTGTCTTCGGTCATGAACAACCTGCCGGCGGTCCTGGTGGGCGCCCTGTCCATCGCCGACGCGTCGGCGACCGGCGCCGTGCGCGAAGCCATGATCTATGCGAACGTCATCGGCAGCGACCTCGGGCCCAAGATCACCCCGATAGGCAGCCTGGCGACGCTGTTGTGGCTGCATGTCCTGGAGCGCAAGGGCATGCATATCGGCTGGGGGTATTACTTCCGCATCGGCGTGGTCCTGACCGTTCCCGTCCTGCTGGCCACCCTGGCGGCGTTGGCGTGGCGTTTAAGTTGAAACGCCTGACGGACACGGCTTTCTGTTATGGTGAGCCGCGTTTCGATCCCACGGCCGGCAACAGGCGGCCGATATCCGTCAGGAAGCAGAAAAATGTCCTGGTTCGCCATCAGGTTTTCCACTTTGGCATTCGTCCTGGCCGGCGCGATCGGCACCGGCGCGCTGGCCGCGCTGTCCTCGCTGGCATGGCTATGGGCAGCCGTCCCGCTCTGCGCGCTCGCGGTCCTGGGCATCTACGACGTGGTGCAGACGCATCACGCCATCCGTCGCAACTACCCTATCCTGGGTAACCTGCGTTTCCTGTTCGAGGCCATCCGCCCGGAAATCCGCCAGTACTTCCTGGAAGACGATACCAACGCAACGCCCTTTTCACGGGCACAGCGCTCCATCGTGTACCAGCGGGCAAAAAAGCAGGTGGACAAGCGTCCCTTCGGCACGCAGGAAGAGGTCTACAACGACCGTTATGAATGGATGAACCATTCGCTGGCGCCGACGCACGTCGCCGACAGCGATTTCCGCGTCACGATAGGCGGGCCCGAGTGCAGGCAGCCTTATTCGATGTCCGCATTGAATATTTCCGCCATGAGTTTCGGCGCCCTGTCCGGCAACGCCATCACGGCCTTGAACGAAGGCGCCCGTATCGGCGGCTTCGCCCACGACACGGGCGAAGGCGGCATCAGCCCCTATCACCGCAAGCCGGGAGGCGCGCTGGTCTGGAATATCGGGTCCGGTTATTTCGGCTGCCGCGACGAGCAAGGCAATTTCTCGGCGGAAGCATTCATCCGCAATGCGCGCGATCCGCAGGTCAGGATGATCGAGATCAAGCTCTCGCAGGGCGCCAAGCCCGGCCATGGCGGGATCCTGCCCGGCCCCAAGGTGACGCCCGAAATCGCCGCGACGCGCGGCGTGGCGCCCTGGAAGGATTGCAACTCGCCGGCGGGACATAGCGCCTTCGATACACCCATCGGCCTGATGCGCTTCGTGGCCAGGCTGCGCGAATTGTCCGAAGGCAAGCCGGTGGGCTTCAAGCTTTGCGTCGGCCATCCCTGGGAATGGTTCGCCATCGTCAAGGCCATGCTGGAAACCGGCATCACGCCGGACTTCATCGTCGTCGACGGCGCCGAAGGCGGTACCGGCGCCGCGCCGCCCGAATTCGTCGATCACGTCGGCACGCCCCTGCGCGAAGGCTTGCGCCTGGTACACAACACGCTGGTGGGTGTGAACCTTCGCGATCGCATTCGCATCGGCGCGTCCGGCAAGATCGTCACGGCTTTCGACATGGCGCGCACCATGGCGCTGGGCGCGGACTGGTGCAACGCGGCCCGTGGCTTCATGTTCGCGATAGGCTGCATCCAGGCGCAGTCCTGTCACACCGACAAGTGCCCCACGGGCGTTGCCACCCAGGACCCGGTGCGGCAACGCGCCCTGGTGGTACCCGACAAGGCGCAGCGCGTGGCCAACTTCCACGCGAATACGCTGCACGCACTGGCCGAGCTGCTGGGGGCGGCGGGATTGACGCATCCCAAGGCGCTGCGGCCGCATCACATCGCGCGCCGCATTTCGCCATCGGAAGTCCGGCTGCTGTCAGCCATCTTCCCGGAGCTGGCGCCGGGCGAACTGCTGGAAGGAAAATTTCGGCACAAGGTGTTCGAGACCGGTTGGGCGATGGCGCGCGCGGACTCCTTCCAGCCTGCCCAGGACATCACGACCGTGCAGGCCCTGGCCGACAGCCCTCCCGAGGCAGTGCCGGCCTGATCGCGCGCGTCGGGCGGCCGCGGGGCACAGTGCTTGCGTCGAGCTCGCCATGCGCGGCGTCACCATGCCGCGGTTCGACGCATCAGGAGGACTTCCATGGCAACACGATATAACCCCGACGCCGATCTCGCGGGCGCTTCCCTGCCCGGCCACGGCAACCGCGCGCTGGGCCCGAGCGACTCATCGGATTCCGCGAGTGACCTGGGCCCCGGCGCGCCGGACACCGATACGGATTCCAACGGCACCGGTGACCGCGCCGACGTGGAAGGCGAGCCGGACGGCCCGGTGGCCGACGATATCGCGATCGACCGCATTGTCGGCGAAGAGGAAGCCGGCCTGGCCCACACCCGCCCCAACCCCACCCGCAACGGCGGGTGAGACGCAGACCCGGCCTGGCGACGTATCGCCAAGGCCGGGCCAGGACTTGCTCGGAAAAAGGCCTTGGTCTGGGGGGACCTGGCCCGGACCTGCCCGCGACCTTACTTGGCGGTACGGCCCACGGATTCCGGCTTCCCGCCTTCGCCGTTCACCTTGGGAAAGTGTCCCGCGGCGGCGTACTCTTCCAGCCGGTTGTAGAGCGTCTTCAGGCTGATGCCGAGTATTTCGGCGGCATGCTTCTTGACCCCGCCGCACTGCTCGAGCGTGGCGAAAATCAAACGCCGATCCGCGTCGGCCAGCGGCACGCCCACCGGCACCGTGATCTGCGAACCCGTGGCGGTCTTTTCCGGCGACATCTGCAGGGGGACGATACCCGCGCGGATCTCGTTGTCGTCAGCCAGGATGAAGGCGCGATGCACGTAGTTCTTCAGCTCGCGCACATTGCCCGGCCAGCTGTGATTGCGCAGGCTTTCCAGCGTGTCCACCGCGAATTTCTTGTCCGCCCCACGCTCCTTGTTGAGCATGTCCAGGTAGCGCTGGGCGATCAGGATGACGTCGTCGCCCCGCTCACGCAAGGGCGGCAACTCCACCGGGAACACGTTCAGGCGGTGGTACAAGTCTTCGCGCAGCTTGCCTTCGGCAACGGCCTCCTCGGGGCTGCGGTTGGTCGCCGCCACCACGCGCACGTCGCTGGCGATTTCCCGGTTCGTGCCCACCCGCATGAACAAGCCGGTTTCCAGCACCCGCAGCAGCTTCACCTGCAGGTCGATGGGCATTTCGGTGATTTCGTCCAGGAACAGCGTGCCCCCGGCCGCGCGTTCGAAATAACCCTTGTGCTGGCGGTCGGCCCCGGTAAAGCTGCCGCGCTCGTGGCCGAACATTTCGCTTTCGATCAGATTGGGCGAAATCGCACCGCAGTTGACCGGCAGGAAGGGGCCTTTCTTTCTTCCGCTGAGCTCATGGATGGCCTGGGCAGCCAATTCCTTGCCCGTGCCGCTGTCGCCCATCAGGAATACCGTGGCCTCCGTCGGGGCCACCTTGGCGATCTGCCGGTAGAGCTGCTTCATGGGCTGCGACCGCCCCAGCATTTTGCCGAAACGATCTTCGTCCTCGAAGGGGCCTCCCCACGGGGACAGATCAGCGTTGCGGGGCATGCGCCCCAACACCATTTTCAGCCGCTGGATATTGACCGGCTTGAGCAGATAATCGATGGCGCCCAGCCGCAGGGCATCCACCGCGCTTTCCACACTGGCGTGGCCGGTAATGAAGACGACATCGACATTGGGCGAGCTCAGGGCCTGGAAAATATCCAGGCCGCTGCCATCGGGCAATTGCAGGTCGGACAGCACCAGGTCCGGCGACTGGCGCAGGATCTGGATCTTTGCCTCGCGCAGATCGCTGGCTTGGGCTACGGTGAACCCTTCGTCCTTGACGATTTCAGCCAGCGCGGTCCGCACTGGCGATTCGTCATCGACGATCAAAACATGTGGCATGCGCAGTTCCGTGAAGTTCGCTTTCTTTCTGGTTTATAAAAGCATGGGGCGCAATGCGCGCGCCGCGAGTCTTTTATTCTAGCCTCCGCCGGGCGCGACCTGTATCGCGTGTAAGAGCGAGGGCGGTGCATAATGCGGACCATTCGCGGCACCGAAGCTTATCGTGCGCCGTTTTACCGAAACGTAAACAATTCGTACAGTTAGCTAAGATTTTCATCTACTTTCAAGTGCTTGCAACGGCGAGTATTCCGGGTAAGTAGGATTCATCAGATATGCAGCCCAACAATATCGCGGGCGCCGGCCCCCGGCGCCCGGCAGCCAAACGAGCCAACAAGGAAATGGGAAGTTCCAACGCCAGCGCGGCAACGCGCCCTGGAGGCCGCGCCGACCCGGCCGCCTTTCCCGATCCTGCGTCCATGGGGAAATGCGACGCCATGCGCAAGCTGGCCGAGCAGATCGACAAAGTGGCCGGCACCGACGCCAGCGTGCTGATCGTCGGGGAAAGCGGCACCGGCAAGGAACTGGTGGCACGGGCCATCCATGGCGGCAGCACCCGCTCAGACCAGCCCTTCGTGCCGGTGAACTGCGGCGCGATCCCGGCGTCGCTGATCGAAGCGGAACTGTTCGGGCATGAGAAAGGCAGCTTCACCGGCGCCATCGCCCAGAACATCGGTTATTTCGAACACGCCAGCGGCGGCACCCTGTTCCTGGACGAAGTCACCGAAATGCCGCTGGACATGCAGGTGCAACTGCTGCGTGTGCTGGAAACCGGCACCTTTCACCGGGTGGGCGGCCTGCAGCCCGTGAAGGTCAACGTGCGCATCGTTGCGGCCACCAACCGCGACCCCTATACCGCGGTCAACGAAGGCCGTTTCCGCGAAGACCTGCTGTATCGCCTGGCCGTCGTGCCGCTACGGGTGCCGCCGCTGCGCGAACGGCTGGACGACGTCCCCTATCTGGCGCAGCGCTTCCTGGACGGTTTCAATGCCGCCGAAGGCACCAGCAAGACCTTCTCCAAGCGCGCGATGGAAACGCTGCAGGGCTACGACTGGCCCGGCAACGTCAGGGAATTGAAGAACACCATCCATCGCGCCTACATCCTGGCCGACAACGTGGTGGAAGTCGCCGGGCCGGCGCTGTCGCGCCGCCAGCCCAAGGCCCAGGTGGCGCAGGGCACGCTGAAGATGGCGGTGGGCACCTCGCTATTGCAGGCCCAGCGCGAACTGATCCTGGCCACGCTGGCCCACCACCAGGGCGACAAGCGGCTGACGGCCCGCACGCTGGGGATCAGCCTGAAGACCCTGTACAACCGGCTGGGCACCTATGACGGCGGCGCCCCGACCCATACGGGTTAGGCGTCAGGACCAGTACGGGGGCTGCCCGTAGTATTCGTGGATACCGGCCGCCCATGACGGGTCGGCCATCCGCGGCCAGTTGTCCTTGTCGAAACCGGCCGCGTTGCGCATCCGCTCCAGATCGATATCCAGCAGGAAGCATTTGCGATCGGTATCCAGGGCCAGCGCACCCCAGGGAATGGCGAACAGCTTATCGCCTATCCCCATGACCCCGCCTCGTACCAGCACCGCGTAGGCAATGCGTCCGGTCGGCACGTCGATCATGATGTCCTGCAGGGTGCCGAGCTTTTCTCCGGACAGGTTCAGCACGTCATTGCCTTCCAGCGTCGCGGCCGCCATGATTTCGGGGCCTGGTCCGACGCTGGATTTCTTCGCCGATCCCACGATGCGGGTTTCGGCGGGCGATCCCGCCGCGGCGGCGCGCGGCGGCGGTACGGTGTCACGGCCATGATCCATATTGCTCTCCTGCACTAAACCGTAAGGCCAGCCACCAGCCTGGAACTTTTACATGAGCTGGTAATTCCGTCTGGCAAGAAGCCACCCTCACGCACCCTCGGCGCGCGCGACTATCCGGGGCCAGCATACGGCGTGCCTTGAAAACCCAATGAATACGCGGGTTTGCCAAAACGCAGGCGCACGCACACCCCCTGACAAAAAGTTGGCACGCACTTTGCTTTTGTCTTCTTGAATGGGATGGACGTTTCATCCCTGCAGTTAAACGGAGACAGCAATTGGCACATCAAGCCACGTACGAACTCAGGGCGCGTCAGCAGACCAGCCTGACGCCGCGGCTCCAGCAATCGGTGAAACTGCTGCAGATGTCCGCGCTGGAATTCACCCGCGAAATCGAGCAAGCGCTCGCAACCAATCCTTTCCTGGAAGAAGGCGACGACGACACGGCAGGCTCGGACGCCGCCAGCAGCACGGCCACCCATACGGACGCTGTGCTGAACGACACCCTGGCCAGCACGGCCGAGCTGCAGGCGCCCGCGATCACCGAGGCGCCGCCGGAAGTCGTGATCGAACTGCCTGAGCTTCCCGACATGCAATCCGAGTACTCGGGCGACTACCCGGCCGCACGTGCCTCCGGCGACGGCGACAGCGACGTCGGCCAATGGGCGCGCAGTACCGAGGATCTGCGCGACCGCCTGTGCAGCGAACTCTGCAGCTATCGCCTGGCGGAGCGCGACCGGCTGATGGCGGAATACATCATCGAAGGACTCGACGAAGAAGGCTACCTGCGCACGGACCTGACCGAACTCGCGGGGGAAGGCGTATTCGACCCGCCGCCGGAACGCGAAGAATGGGAAGTCGCGTTGAAGCTGGTGCAGCAGCTGGATGTCCCCGGCCTGGCCGCGCGCAACCTGGCGGAGTGCCTGAAGCTGCAGCTGGTCGCGATGGACGGCGACACCCCGGGCCGCGATCTGGCGCTGCACATCGTCGAGCATGAGCTGGAACGCCTGGGCAAGCACGATTTCTCGGGCCTGGTGCGCGCCTGCCAATGCAGCGACGACGCGATGCGCGAAGCCTGCGCGCTGATCCGCCGGCTGGATCCTCGCCCCGGACTGCGCTACGCGCAAGACGACTCAAGCTACGTCGTACCCGACGTCGTTGTGCAGAAGTTCAACAACCAATGGATCGTCACGCCCAATCGCGCGGCGATGCCGCGCGCGCGACTGCATCGCGCGTACGCGGACCTGTTCCGCAATGCACGCTACAGCGACCGCTCGCCCATGGCGCAGGAACTGCAGGAAGCCCGCTGGCTGATCCGCAACGTGGAGCAACGCTACAGCACCATCCAGCGCGTCGCCGAAGCCATCGTGCTGCGGCAGCAGACGTTTTTCGAGTATGGCGAAATCGCCCTGCGTCCGCTCATGCTGCGGGAAATCGCGGATGAGCTGGAGATCCACGAGTCGACCGTCTCGCGCGCGACCAGCAACAAGTACATGGCAACGCCGCGCGGGATTTTCGAATTCAAGCACTTCTTCTCGCGCGAGCTCTATACCGATACGGGCGGCAGCTGCTCGGCCGCTGCCGTGCGGGCGCTGATCAAGGAAATGATCGATGGCGAAGATGCCTCGACTCCCCTGTCGGATGTCGATCTCGCCCACCTGCTGGGCCAGCAGGGCGTGGTCGTCGCGCGCCGCACGGTCTCCAAGTATCGCGGGCAGTTGAAGTATCCGCCCGCCGACATGCGCCGTCAGTACTGAAGCTGCCGGCACAGGGGCGCGCGCCGCGTCGTCACGTCATCACGACGACGCGACGACGACACAGGCGGCAAATGAAAACGGGGCGCCGCGGCGCCCCGTTTTCAATGCCTTGCGCCGCCGGACGGCAGCGCAGGGCACATGGCGGATTAACGCTTCCCCGTATCGGTATAGGGCGCACCGCCACCCTGCGTCGGCGACACGTTGGTGTTCTTCATGTCGGAAGGCAGGCGCGGCTCGCTTTCCTTGCGCAGGTCGCTACCCGACGTGTCGCGATTGACCGGCGCGGTGCCGGACGGTTGCGACGCATACGGCGCCGGGGCGGGCGTGCCGGGCGGCACCTTGTCGTTGTTGGGCGGCGTCGCGGTCGTATCGTTGGGCGTCGTCGACGGCGTGGTCGGCGCGTTCTGCTGCGCCAGCGCAGCACCGGAGCCGCAGGCCGCGGCAAGAATCAACATGGAGGTGAGTCGGCTGATCTTCATTCTGCTCTCCTATCAAGTGTGGCGAGTAAGGACCCGTGGTACAGCAAACCCTATGCCCATGACACATCACGTTCGCGCAATGCTCAGGTACACCGCTTGCGGTACAGCAGCCAGGTCCAATCGTGGACCGGGCAGACGCCTGATATAAACAAAGGAGTAAGCATCATGAACGTGATCAAACTTTCGCTGAGCGCCATTGCCTTGAGCATCCCCGCCGTCAGCTTCACTGCCTACGCGCAAGCGCAGGCGCCGATGACCAACAAGGAAATCGATGCACAGTACAAGGCCGACGAAAAGAAGTGCGATGGCTTGAAGGGCGATCAGAAGGACGTGTGCCAGAAGCAAGCCAAGGCCACGCGCGATAACGCCAAGGCCGACGCCAAGCAAGCCAAGGAACAGGCCGAATCGCGCCACGACGCCACCAAGAAGAAGCGTGATAACGACTACGACGTCGCCAAGGCCAAGTGCGACACGATGTCCGGCAATGCCAAGGACACCTGCATGGCCGACGCCAAGACCCGCTACGGCAAGTAAGCAGTACCGGTCTCACATGCAAAAACGGCCAGCATTGCGCTGGCCGTTTTTCTTTTCTGCCGCCGCTGATTCACCGAATCGGCATCTCATTGTTCAATCATGCCGGCCGTTTTTTCAAAGCCAGCGTTCGAACATCCTGGAGATGGACTCCATGAATCGATCGCGGATGCCGCGGTCTTTCCACGCATCCGGCTCGATACGCTGCGCGTGCGCCACGTCGTCGGCAAAGAGACCTTCCATCTGTCGGCCGAAACGCGGGCCGATGATCACGGCATTCAGTTCGTAGTTCAGGGCGAAGCTGCGCCAATCCAGATTGCTCGATCCCACCGTCGACCAGACGCCATCGATCACCGCGGTCTTGGCGTGTAAAAACGCATCGCGCCGCTCGTAGATTTTTACGCCCGCTTCGAGGAGCTCGGAGTAGTACGAACGTCCCGCGTGGAACACGAGTGAAGAATCGCTGAAACCGGGCAGGACCATCGCCACATCGACGTTGCGGCGCGCGGCGTCGGCCAGCGCGCGCACGAAGGCCGGATCCGGAACGAAGTACGCCATGGTGATATGGATGGACCGCTGCGCGCTCTGTATCGCCGACATGAAGGTCAGGTAAAGCGTGTAGCCGTCGCGATCGCCCGGGCGGTTGGCGATGATGCGCACCAGCAGATCGCCCTGGCGATCGGCTCGCGGATAAAACTCGCGCGGGTCCAGCGGCGGACCATGCTGGCTTTCCCATCCCGCCTGCATGACCCGTTCGATCTCGGCCACCGCGGGTCCTTGCACGCGTATCTGCGTATCCCGCCAGGGCGCTTCCTTGGGGTCGGGCGCATTGTCCGCGTCGGCCGAGCTTCCACGCAGTATCGACGCCGACGAGCCCGACGACGGCGAAGACTCGTACACGCCACTGATGTTGATGCCGCCCAGGAATCCGGTCTTGCCGTCCACCACCAGCAGCTTGCGATGATCGCGATTGTTGGGCGACCAACCCGCGCGAGCCTCGACGGGATTGATGGGATTGAAGACCACCACCTGTACGCCAGCGTCCCGCATCCGGTCGAAGAAGGCCTTGGGTGTGCTCAGGGTACCGACGCCATCCACCATCAACGCGACCGGCACGCCTTCACGCCGCTTCGCGATCAGGGCGTCCGAAAACCGCTGCCCGGCTTCGTCGGCGTCGAAGATATAGCTTTCCATGTGCACGTACTGGCGCGCGCCCCGTATGGCGGCCAGCATTTCGCGGTAGGTGCTGGGCCCGTCGGCCAACAGCTCGACGCTGTTGCCGGCGGTCAGGGGCGACCCGCTGATGGCTTCTTCCACCTGCAGGTGGCGCGCCAGAAAGCCGGCGGTCTGGGCATCCATGTCGCCCGGCTCGAAATGCGTCGAAGGGGGCCCTGCTTTCTCCAGCCCCTTGACGATGGCCTGGCTGCGTTGATAGCTGAGCCAACCGGAATCGGTCGCGATCCGTATCTGATCGCGTGGCATTGCACCGTCGCCGGTATCGGGCACGGTGGCGCAAGCGCCCAGGGCAAAAACAACCACCACGAGCCAGCCGGCTCGCCATAACCGTTTCATATCGTTTTTCTTTTTATGCGGAACGATGCAAGCACCGCCCCGTCGTGTCCGCATCGATCGGGGCGGCTGTAGTGTCGATCCTATTGAGTCTGGAGGGGCGCGGATTCGCCGCGCGCGCGACAGCGGCTGGCTTCCCTACTTTTTCTTGTTATCGGCCGAGGTCGCTTCGGACGGCGCGGCCTGCCGCGAGCCGACACGGCGCTCGGCGTCCTCTTTCTTGGGAAAGCCGAAATCGCGTGTCTCGTACTTGCCCTGGTCGTAGTCGCCCTTGTATCCGCCCTGGTCTCCGGGCTGATACCCGCGGTCCTGCGCCGCCTTGTCCCAATCCTGCTGCTTATCGAGTTCATGCGCGACGCGCTGCGGCCCCTCGCGGCCCTTCGATTGCGGCTGATCGGTGGCCTGCGCGTCCGCGGGCTTGTCATGTTCGTCGGTGCGTCCGGCTTTCATCGTAGTCTCCCGTACTCGTTCAAATCGGAAATCCGGTCCGCAGGGAGGTTCGCATGTCCTCGCGGCCTCGGATCAAATCCGCCACGATATGGCGTTGACGCAGGCGCTCCATGCTGCGCCCGCCGGCA
The DNA here is from genome assembly GCF_002261425.1 of Bordetella genomosp. 9. Lineage (NCBI taxonomy): Bacteria > Pseudomonadati > Pseudomonadota > Betaproteobacteria > Burkholderiales > Alcaligenaceae > Bordetella > Bordetella genomosp. 9. The sequence goes on from NZ_NEVJ01000003.1 coordinate 1,365,590, forward strand.
TCGCGCAGCAATTGGGCGCCTTTGTCCTCCTGCCCGGCCTGGGTCACCACGGCGACGAATGCAGCCTGCGTGGGCAGGCGCCCGTCGCTGTACCGACGACGTTCGAACCGCGCGAACAATGTCGCCACCAGGTAACCGAACAAGGCGCCCACCGCGGCCACCAGGACGATGTAGGCGTCCGGCACGTTCATCGCCACCGCCGCGGCGACGCCGACCGCAGCGCCCGCCGCGCCCAGGGCCGCCGCGCGCGCCATGGCGGCGTGCACGAGCTGCCCTGGCCAGCGCTCGCTTTCCGCGGCGCGGAAAACGCAGACGGCGTCCTCGCGAAAGCCGTCACCCACCAGGGCGTGCGCGGCGCTAGCGGCGTCCGGCAAGGTTTCGAATCGTGCGACCAGTATCACAGGCATGATGACGTCTCGTGGTCGTGGCAGCGATCACGTCAACGACGATCGCCGCCCGAAGACAGGCAGGCGCCCAGCAGCAAACCCACGAGGGCGGCGATGCCTATCGACTTCCAGGCATTTTCATGAACGTATTCGTCCGTGGCGTCGGCGACCACCCGATAGCGCTCGGCGGCGGTGTTTTCCCACGATCCCGCCATGGTCCGCGCATTCTCCAGCTGCGTCTTCAGGCGTTGGCGGGCGCGCTCCACTTCTTCTCCGGTGTAGGAGGCCGTGGAGCGGAGCAATTCTTCCGTTCCGGCCATCAGCTCTCTCAGGCTGGTCGTGACCCTGTCCTTGCTTGCCAGGAGTTCTGCGCTATGGGAGTTCGAGTTCATGGTCTCTCCTTGGAAAAAACCCTTGCAGGTGACAAAGGGGACGGCGTACCGTATGGCCCATTGTCGAGCTTGGCGATGGCCAGAGCCCTTTGCAATCGCAACGACAGGTAAAGCGCTATTTCAGCGCGACAGTAATGCCACATCCCCGGCGCGCCCCCTCTGGGAACGAGGGTTGCTCACGATCGAGCTTGGCCGGCATCAGCTTCCGACAAGGACTTCGCATGCGTTCTCCCTCGTATTCGCCCTCTTCCCTGCCCGAAACCGCCACGTCCGTCGCGGCCCCCGAGGCACGATCCGCGGAACCGCGCTTTCACCAGGGCCATGTAGAGAACACCGAAACGGTAAGAAAAGAGTTGCTCGAAGGACTTGCGAAGCCACAAGCGGAAATCAGCCCCAAATTCCTTTACGACGAACTGGGCTCCAGCCTGTTCACCGCCATCACCCTGTTGGACGAGTACTACCCCACCCGTTGCGAGAACGAGATTTTCGCCCGTCATTCGGCCGAGATCGTTGCGCACGCCGGCCCGACGCGGACCCTGATCGACCTGGGCGCCGGCGACTGCGCCAAGGCCGAACGTTTGCTCGCGCACATGCACCCCACGCACTACGTGCCCATCGATATCTCTGTCGATTACCTGAAAGCGGCCGTCAAGCGTATCGCGGACCATTATCCGGAACTGGACATCACCGCGTTGGGCATGGATTTCTTCAACGACCTGACCCTGTCGGACGACGTTCATCCCGAGCAACGCACCTTCTTTTATCCGGGGTCCAGCATCGGCAACCTGCCGCCGGCGCAAGCGGCCGACCTGTTGGCCAGTATTCGCCGCCAGTGTGTCGACGGTGCTTTGGTCATCGGCGTCGATCTGGTCAAGGCGCGCGAGATACTGGAACCGGCCTATGACGATGCGGTGGGCGTCACCGCGGCTTTCAACCTGAATATGCTGCGCCACGTCAACCGGATCCTGGGCGCCAATTTCGATCCGACGCAATGGCGTCATGTGGCGTGCTTCAACGAAGCGCGTTCGCGCATGGAGATGCATCTACGCGCCCGCGTCGCGACGACGGTGACGTGGCCCGGCGGCCAACGACGCTTCGAGCAGCACGAAAACATCCACACCGAGGATTCGTACAAATACCGGCCGCACGCATTCAAGGCAATGCTGGCGCGCGCGGGCTTCGGCCAGATCCGCTACTGGACCGATGCGCGCGAATGGTTCGCGGTATTCTGTGCCCGCGCCTGAACCCATTGCGGCAACACACGAAATAGCATGGACACACCTCAAATCGCGACGCGCACGACCCTACCCGCGGACCAGACCCGCTCGCCCCTCCTCGCGCAGTACCAGACCGTGCGTGATGCCAGCCAGGCGCTGGCCGCACCGCTGAGCGCCGAGGACTGCCAGGCCCAGTCCATGCCGGACGCCAGCCCGGTCAAATGGCATCTCGCGCATACGACGTGGTTCTTCGAAACCTTCCTGCTGCAGCCGCACCTGCAGGGCTATCCGGTTTTCCATCCGCGTTACGGCTTCCTGTTCAACTCGTACTACAACGCCATCGGCGAGCGGCATCCACGGCCGCAGCGAGGCCTGCTCACGCGGCCGCCGCTGGAGGACATACTCGCCTATCGTGCGCATGTCGACGCGGGCATGGCGCGCCTGATTCCTCGCATCAGCCATGATGCGGAAATCGCCGCGCTGGTCGAACTCGGCTTGCACCACGAGCAGCAGCATCAGGAATTGATCCTTACCGACGTCAAGCACCTGCTGTCATGCAACGCGCTGCGGCCCGCGTACGCCGAAACGGCGGCGCCCAGGACGACCGGCGCCCCGCTGGTGTCGGTCACGTCGCAATCCTGGCTGGACCATCCTGGCGGCATCGTGCCGCTGGGCCATGAAGGCACGGGATTCTGCTTCGACAACGAGACGCCGGCGCACCAGGTGCTGCTGCGGCCGTTCAAGCTTGCCCGGCGGCCCGTCACCCAGGGGGAATACCTGGACTTCATGAAGGACGGCGGCTATGCCCGCCCGGAACTCTGGCTGTCGTTGGGGTGGGACACCGTGCGTACGCAGGGCTGGCAGGCCCCGCTTTACTGGGAAGACGTCGACGGCGAATGGCAGGCCTTCACGCTGCGCGGCATGGAGCCGATAGACCCGCACGCCCCCGTTACCCACATCAGTTATTTCGAGGCGGACGCCTACGCCCGCTGGGCCGACGCGCGCCTGCCCAGGGAAGCCGAATGGGAGCAGGTCGCGCGAGCGATCGATCCCATGGACACGCAGGCGAACCTGGTGGAGTCCGGCCACTTCCACCCGCGCGCCGCCACGGCGGGCCCGGCGAACGCGCCGCTGCAGATGTTCGGCGACGTCTGGGAATGGACGGCCAGCCCTTACGAGCCCTACCCCGGTTTCGCGACCGCGGCCGGCGCGGTCGGCGAGTACAACGGCAAGTTCATGTGCAACCAGTACGTGCTGCGCGGCGGCTCCTGCGCCACGCCGCGGTCGCACATCCGCGCCACGTACCGCAACTTCTTCCCGCCCGATGCGCGCTGGCAGTTTTCGGGTCTGCGGCTGGCACGGGACGCCTGAGCGGATTTGGCAAACGGCAAATCGCCATGCTAGAATCGCGTTCTTTCCTCAAGGCGCATTAGCTCAGCCGGTTAGAGCGACGGAATCATAATCCGCAGGTCCCCTGTTCGAATCAGGGATGCGCCACCAAAGAATGCTCAAAAGCCCCCACCTTCGCGTGGGGGCTTTTTGTTTCGTCCCGGGCTCCCGGGTCCGGCGAGCCCTAGGCTTGCGGTCCCGGGTAAATCATCTTGTCCAGCTTGCGATAGAGAATGGCCACACAGATGCCCAGCAGCCCGCACACCGCGGCGATACGCACCAGCAGATTCAGCTCGATCACGGTCAACGTATGCGGAAGGTAGCGCTGCACCAGCGACGACGGCCCCCACAATCGCAGCCCTTGCGGGATCATTACGATCAGCAGCCATCCCGCCAGGTCGGCGAGTCCGACCCGCACGCGCGCGAAGCGCGTCTGCCGCAGCAGCCGCGCGGCGGTGCCCGCCCAAGCCGCGCCTGCGATGGCCGACCAGATAGCGGTGCTCAGGGCCGCCCCCAAGGTGCCGCTTGTCATCATTTCCGCGCTCCTTACGCGATCGAAGAGCGCATTATCGCGGAGGAACGGGTGGAGAGATCAAGGAGGCTGGCAACAAAAAGCCCCGCACGAGGCGGGGCTTTCTGGTCAAGAATTCATGCCCGAAGCATTACATGACCCTGATCTTCGTAGCTTGCGGACCCTTGGGACCGGTGGCCACTTCGTATTGCACGCGCTGGTTCTCTTCGAGGGAACGGAAGCCGTTGCCCTGGATTTCGGAGAAGTGCGCGAACAGGTCCTTACCGCCCGACTCGGGGGTGATAAAGCCATAACCTTTTTCAGAGTTGAACCACTTGACGACGCCGGTTTCCATACCGAATTTCCTTGCATTTACAATGGGCACGAGGCCCGGGATACGAGAGATTCAAGCTAGGGCCAAGAACAATAGCGGAGACCGGGAAGAACTCTGAACTGTACACAGATCGCGCTGCTTGAAAACCTCAACGACACTATGAACGTGGCGTTCATTTAAGTCAAAACATTTTCCCGGGTGCACGCCGCGATGTGAAACCAATTGCTACATCGCAGCGCATACGGCGGCGCCGCTCTTACGCAGCGTTGCACATGAACATTGTGAAGAAGGAACGAATAGGAATTGCTCTGCAGCGGGCGCGCGCTTTGCGGCTTGAATACGACTCGGCTATTCCGCGGCAACCGTCCGCCATATAGACCACCCGCCCCACTTCATAATGCCGACACGGCAGTAAAAGGTTAATCATGAGCATTATCAGTGCCCACACCGGCGACCTGGCTTCCGGTATTGTCCTGCGCACCACGCTGGATGGCGAGTTCATCCGCAGCTACGTCGTGGTAAGCCCGCCCGACCTGGACGTAATCGCCGATATCGTGCCGCGTTCGGAGGTCGAAGCAGGCGGCCAGATCCACGCCACCGCGGTAAGCGGCCCGGAGACGGCGGCCGAACAGATCGGCGATGTCCTGGACAATATCAATCCAGGAGACATCGCCGTTTTCCTGTGCGCCGATACTCCCGCATACGAAGCCGCATTGCAGCTTTTAGGCTACGACCCGGCGCGCCCCGATACTGAATTGCATTGAATTCAATACAAAGCGGGCGTCGACGCGGGTACCTGATAAACCCTCACGCCAGCACGCGGCGTATTTTCGGCGGGCGTATATTGCGGCTTGGCGCCACCCTGGATCGGCGCCAGGCGAAAACCCAGATCCATACCCCAACGATCCGTTTCGCGTATCCATTGGGTATGGCAGCAGGAACAGCGAAAGCGATCTTCCCGATGGTTTTCACGGCGCTTTTCCGTGGGGCGCACAAAGCCTTCATGCACCAGATTCTGGTGGGCCTGCAGTCCGGGCGTTGCTAGCGTAATGCTCTGGCAAGGAAGGCACATCATGGCGCTCATTTTCTTCTCCAATTTGGGTAACTAAGGCGGTAAAAGGCAGGACAGAGGTGTACGCCGGCTCGCCCGCGGCGGGCCGGCGCGGGAAATGCTTCAGGTATCGGACGGGAAAGGCGCGGGCTCCAGCTCTTCCAGTGCGGCACGGCCGTCCAGGATCGTTTCGTCGACCGAAGGAAATCCCACGGGAGACTCGATGCACTGCACGCGCGGCTCGCCCAGGCGGCGGTCCTCGATCAGGATCTTCCAGCTGTATCGGCCTTGCCCATCCGGATCCACGGTAAGGGTTGCGCCCCAAGCGTTGAAGGTTTTTGCGAAAACTTCCATTGCGTATCGCCCAACAGGTTGTTGCCGGGGGTATCGCAAGCAGCGTGCCTGAGGTCATTCAGCGCGTGTTTCCCTGGGAAGCGGGTCGGCCCGGAGCGCTCTGGGAATTAGGGACGTGGTTAATCAGCGGCAATGCTGGCGAATCGCACAGACACAAAGCCTTTAGGAAATGCAACGTTCCTGGACATCACAGGCGGACAGGCAAACAAAAAGGCCGGCAAGTTTGCCGGCCTTTGCACAGGAGGATGACTTTTTTACAATGCCCGGGCCAGGTCGGCCGCCAGGCCGATGTAGGAACGGGGCGTCATGTCCAGCAGCCGCGTCTTGGCGTCCTCGGGCAGGGCAAGGCCCTGGATGAACTCTCGCAAGGCGGACTGGGTGATGCCCTTGCCCCGGGTCAGCGCCTTCAACTGCTCATACGGTTGCGGCAGGCCGTAGCGGCGCATCACCGTCTGGACGGGTTCGGCAAGGACTTCCCAGCAGCCGTCGATGTCCGCGTCGATCGCCGCCGTATTGACCTCGAGCTTGTCCAGCCCCCGCAAGCAGGCATCCCATGCCACCATGCAGTAGCCGAACGCCACGCCCAGGTTGCGCAGCACCGTCGAATCGGTCAGGTCGCGCTGCCAGCGCGAGACGGGGAGCTTGTCGGCCAGGTGGCGCAGCATGGCGTTGGCCAGGCCGATGTTCCCCTCGGAGTTCTCGAAGTCGATCGGATTGACCTTGTGCGGCATGGTCGACGAGCCGACCTCGCCTTCCTTCAGGCGCTGCTTGAAATACCCCAGCGACACATAGCCCCATACGTCACGGTCCAGGTCCAGGACGATGATGTTGGCGCGCGCCACGGCGTCGAACAAGGCGGCCATCCAGTCATGCGGCTCGATCTGGATGGTGTGGCGATTCTGCGTCAGGCCCAGACCTTGCAGGACGCGCTGGCTGAACGCCGGCCAGTCGACTTCCGGATAGGCGGAAAGGTGGGCGTTGTAATTGCCCGTGGCGCCGTTCAGCTTGGCCAGCGGCTGCACCGCGCGGATGGCGTCCAGCGCCCGGCCCAGCCGCGCGGCGACATTGGCGAATTCCTTGCCGAGCGTGGTCGGGCTGGCGGGCTGGCCATGGGTGCGCGACAGCATGGGCTGGTCGGCATAGGCGACGGCCATCGCCGCCAGCTTGTCGCGCACTTTCTGCAGTGTCGGGACCAAAACACCGTTGCAGGCGCGCGACAACATGAGCGCATGCGAGGTGTTGTTGATATCTTCCGAAGTACAAGCGAAATGTATGAACTCCGCGGCACGGGATAACTCGACGTGATCGGCCACCTTTTCCTTCAGCCAGTACTCCACCGCCTTGACGTCATGGTTGGTGACGCGCTCGATTTCCTTGATGCGGGCGGCGTCGGCTTCGGTGAAACCGTCGACGATGGCGCGCAGGCGTGCCTGGGCATCGGCGGAAAAGCGGGGCAACTCGGGCAGTCCGGCGTCGGCCAGGGCAGCCAGCCAGGCCACTTCCACTTCGACGCGGTGCGCCATGAAACCGGCTTCGGACAGCAGTCCGCGCAGGGCGTCGCCGCGCGAGGCGTATCGGCCGTCCAGGGGGGACAGCGCATTGAGCGAACTGAGGGCGGGGGCTATATGCATGAGCAGGGTAAAGAACCGGAACGAGTATTGAAAACCGCGGAAAAGCGGCGCGATTTTATCATCCGCGGTTCCGGCCCCCTGGCCGCGGCCCGCCGGTCGCGTCAGCCGCGTTCCGCCGTGGCATCATCCTGCTATACTGCCGCCCGCTTTCCGACTATGACCGTGCATCCATGAAACTGATAGGCTCCCTTACTAGCCCGTACGTACGTAAGGTACGGATCGTCATGGCGGAGAAGAAACTGGATTACCGCTTTGAACTCGAGGACGTCTGGTCCGCCGAGACGAAGATCCAGCAATACAACCCGCTGGGCAAGGTGCCCTGCCTGGTCATGGAAGACGGCGGCGCGCTGTTCGATTCCCGCGTCATCGTCGAGTATCTCGACACCCTCTCCCCTGTTGCCCGGCTGATTCCCCAGTCCGGCCGCGAACGCGCCGCCGTGAAGTGCTGGGAAGCCATCGCCGACGGCGTGCTGGATGCCGCCGTGGGGATCGTCAAGGAAAGGCAGCGTCCGGACGCCGTCCGCAACGAAGAATGGATCGCCCGCCAGTACGGCAAGATCAACGCCAGCCTGGACGCGATGAACAAGAGCCTGGGCGAGCATGCCCATTGCATGGGCATCAACCACAGCCTGGCGGATGTCGCCGTGGGTTGCGCGCTGGGCTACCTGGTTCTGCGTTTCCCGGACCTGGACTGGCGCGCGGGCCATGCCAACCTTGCCCGCCTGTTCGACAAGCTGTCGACGCGGCAGTCCTTCATCGATACGGCGCCGCCCACGCCGGCGTGAGCGGCGCCCGCGGTATCAGCTGAACGCGCGCCAGGCCTTGTAGGCCATGAAGATAGCCAGGGCGAAAAGCAGATAGGCGAAGATGCGCTTGACCGTCGCGACCGGCAAGGTATGCGCGGCGCGCGCGCCCAAGGGCGCGGTCAACACGCTGGTGCACACCAGCGCCAGCAAGGCCGGCCAGTAGATATAGCCCAGCATGCCCGGGGTGTGGCCGGCTTCGCGCAGCCCCGACACCACATAGCCGGTGCTATTGGCCAGGGCAATGGGAAAGCCCAGTGCCGCCGACGTCGCCACCGCGTTGCGCAGGGGCACGTTGCACCAGATCATGAAGGGCACGGAAAGAAAGCCGCCGCCCGCCCCCACCAATCCCGAAATGAAGCCGATGCCGACCCCGGCGGCTGACGTGCCGACGACGCCAGGCATCTGGCGCGAAGGCTTGGGCTTGGTGTTGCGCAGCATCGAGTAGCCGGAATACAACACGAAGACGGCAAAGAAGGCCGACAACCAGCCGGTGTGCAGGGCCGCGAATACCGCCCCGCCCGCCAGCAGCCCGCCGACGATCAGCCCGGGCGCCATGGCGAAGGCGATGCGCCAGATCACCGCGCGCGCCGCGTGATGGGCGCGCACGCTGGAAACCGAGGTGAACAGGATAGACGTCATCGACGTGGCGATGGCGGCGTGCACGATGAGGTCCTCGTCCATGCCTTGCCAGCCGAAGATCATCGTCAGGAAAGGCACCAGCACCATGCCCCCGCCGATCCCCAGCAGACCCGCCGCGAAACCTGCGCCCGCCCCCAGCAGCAACAGGCAAATCAACATCGGAATATCCACGTCCCGCTCCCATCGTTATGATCATTGGGACGCGATGATACCGCCTCCCAGGCAAATGTCACCGTCGTAAAGCACAGCCGACTGGCCCGGCGTGACGGCCCACTGCGCTTGCGGGAAGTCCAGCGTGAAAGCGCCGCCTTCGGCGCCGCGCAGCGTGCATGCCGCATCGGATTGGCGATAGCGCGTCTTGGCGGCATAGTCCCCGCCGGCCGGAGGATGGCCGGCGATCCAGCTCGCGTCCTGCGCGGCCAGGGAGCGGGACAGCAGCCATGGATGATCATGGCCCTGCACCACATAGAGCGTGTTGCCCGGCAGGTCCTTGCGCGCGGCATACCAGGCTTCGGCGGTGCCGTCATCGCGCTGGCGTCCCTTGACGCCCCCGATGCCTATGCCCTTGCGTTGGCCCAGCGTGTAGAACGACAGGCCCGTATGGGTGCCCACGCGCTGGCCTTCGGGCGTCAGGATGGGCCCGGGCGCCGTCGGCAGATAACGGTTCAGGAATTCGCGGAACGGACGCTCGCCGATGAAGCAGATGCCGGTGGAGTCCTTTTTCGCGGCGTTGTGCAGGCCGATTTCGTGGGCGATGCGGCGCACCTGGGTCTTGGGAATTTCGCCCAGGGGGAACATCGTGCGGGACAGCTGAGCCTGGTTGAGCCGGTGCAGAAAATAGCTCTGGTCCTTGGTGCCGTCCAACGCCTTCAGCAACTGATAGCGGGTGCCGTCCGGGGTCTCGACGGCCCGCACGCGCGCGTAATGGCCGGTGGCGATCAGATCCGCGCCCAGGCTCATGGCGTGATCCAGGAAGGCCTTGAACTTGATTTCGGCGTTGCACAACACATCGGGATTGGGCGTGCGACCCGCCGAGTATTCGCGCAGGAATTCGGCGAAGACGCGGTCCTTGTACTCCGCCGCGAAGTTCACGGCCTCGATATCGACGCCGACCCGGTCGGCGACGCTGGCGGCGTCCAGCCAGTCCTGGCGCGTCGAACAATACTCGGAGTCGTCATCGTCTTCCCAGTTCTTCATGAACAGGCCGATGACTTCGTAACCTTGTTGTTTGAGGAGCCAGGCCGTCACGGAAGAATCGACGCCGCCGGACATGCCGACGACGACGCGGCCTTTGGTTGGAGCAATGGAGGACATAAGACGCATTTTACCCGGTGGTTTCACTGAGGCCACGGACGGGCAAGTCGTGTATAAGTGTCAGCGGCCCGATATCCGACGAGGAGAACGCATGCGTATCGGAATACCGCGAGAGACCCTGGAGGGGGAAACACGCGTTGCGGCGACACCCGAGACCGTCAAGAAGTACGTGGCGGGCGGCAATTCCGTCATTGTGGAACGCGGGGCCGGGGAAGCCGCGCGCTATCCCGACCAGGCGTACGAGGCGGCCGGCGCCACTCCCGGCTCCAGGGCCGACGCCCTGGGCGCCGACCTGGTGCTGACGGTACGGATGCCCGACGCGGGCGGCCTGGCGGCGCTCAAGCCCGGCGCCATCCTGGTCGGCATGCTGGACCCTTTCGACAGCGAGGGGCTCGCACGGCTGGCGGCCACCGGGGTCACGGGCTTCGCCCTGGAGGCCGCGCCCCGCATTACCCGGGCGCAAAGCCTGGACGTCCTGTCGTCGCAGGCCAACCTGGCCGGATACAAGGCGGTCCTGCTGGCCGCCCACTACTACGGCCGGCTGTTCCCCATGATGATGACCGCCGCCGGCACCCTGAAAGCCGCGCGCGCGGTGGTGCTGGGCGCCGGCGTCGCCGGCCTGCAGGCCATCGCGACGGCGCGGCGGCTGGGAGCGGTGGTGGAAGCATCCGACGTGCGGCCGGCCGCCAAGGAGCAGGTCGAATCGCTGGGCGCGAAGTTCATCGACGTGCCGTTCGAGACCGATGAAGAACGTGAAATCGCGCAGGGCGTCGGGGGTTATGCCCGTCCCATGCCGGCAGCCTGGATGGCCCGCCAGGCCACGCTGGTGTCGGAGCGCTGCAAGCAGGCGGACATCGTCATCACGACCGCGCTGATTCCGGGACGTCCCGCGCCCACGCTGGTGTCCGCGGAAACGGTGCAGGCGATGAAGCCCGGCTCGGTGCTGGTGGACCTGGCGGTCGAGCGTGGCGGCAACTGCCCCTTGTCGGAAAAAGGCCAGGTGGTGGAAAAGCATGGCGTCACGCTGGTCGGGCTGACCAACCTGCCCGCGCTGGTGCCCACCGACGCCTCCGCGCTGTACGCGCGCAACGTGATGGATTTCCTCAAGCTGCTGGTGGACAAGGACGGCGCGCCGGCCATGCAGCGCGAAGACGAGATCGTCGCGGCCTGCCTGGTCTGCGAAGCCGGCAACGTGGTTCGGAGGTCCTGAATGGAAGCCCTGAGTCCTACCCTGATCAACCTGATCATTTTCGTCCTGGCGGTCTACGTGGGCTACCACGTGGTCTGGAACGTCACGCCGGCCCTGCACACGCCGCTGATGGCGGTGACCAATGCGATATCGGCGATCATCATCGTCGGCGCCATGCTGGCCGCCGGCCTCACGGAAGGCGGACTGGCGCGCGGCATGGGCGTGCTGGCCGTGGCGCTGGCCGCGGTGAATGTCTTCGGCGGCTTCCTGGTCACGCGGCGCATGCTGGAGATGTTCAAGAAGAAGGAGCGCCCCGCCCCCGGCGCGACGGCTGTTGCCACGACGGCGGCAAAGAAGGAGACGCGATGATCTCGCTGAACGTCGTTACGCTGCTCTATCTGCTGGCGTCGATCTGCTTCATCCAGGCGCTGAAAGGGCTGTCCCATCCACGGACGTCCCGCATCGGCAACGCCTTCGGCATGGCGGGCATGGCGATCGCCGTGGTGACGACCGGCGCGCTGATCGTCGGGCTGGCCGGGCCCGGCATCGCCGGCCTGGGACTGGGCTGGGTCTTGCTGGGCCTGCTGATCGGCGGCACCGCGGGCACCATCATGGCGCGCCGCGTCGAGATGACGAAGATGCCGGAGCTGGTCGCCTTCATGCACAGCATGATCGGCCTGGCGGCGGTCGCGATCGCGGTCGCCGTGGTCGCCGAACCGCACGCCTTCGGCATCGCCCCCATGGGCACCGCCCTGCCGATGGGCAACCGCGTCGAGATCTTCATCGGCACCTTCGTCGGCGCGATCACGTTTTCGGGATCCGTCATCGCGTTCGGCAAGCTGTCCGGCAAGTACCGCTTCCGCCTGTTCCAGGGCGCGCCGGTGGTCTTTCCGGGGCAGCACATCGTCAACCTGGCGTTGGCGCTGATCATGCTGGGCTTCGGGGTGGCTTTCGTATTGAGCGAAGGCTGGACGCCTTTCATCGCGATGACCGTCATCGCCTTCGTGCTGGGCGTGCTGATCATCATCCCGATCGGCGGCGCGGACATGCCGGTCGTGGTATCGATGTTGAACAGCTATTCGGGCTGGGCGGCGGCAGGCATCGGGTTTTCGCTGAACAATCCCATGCTGATCATCGCGGGTTCGCTGGTGGGATCGTCCGGCGCCATCCTCTCGTACATCATGTGCAAGGCGATGAATCGCTCGTTCTTCAACGTGCTGCTGGGTGGTTTCGGCAATGGCGGCGGCGCCGCCGATGCCGGCGCCGCGACGCAGCAGCGCAACGTCAAGTCAGGCAGCGCGGAAGACGCGGCCTTCCTGATGACGAACGCCGAAAGCGTCATCATCGTGCCGGGCTATGGCCTGGCGGTGGCGCGCGCGCAGCATGCGCTGAAGGAGCTGGCGGCGAAACTGACGGCGAAAGGCGTGACGGTGCGCTATGCGATCCATCCGGTGGCGGGCCGCATGCCGGGCCATATGAACGTCCTGCTGGCCGAGGCCGAGGTGCCGTACGACCAGGTGTTCGAAATGGACGATATCAATGGCGAGTTCGGCCAGACCGACGTCGTACTGGTGCTGGGCGCGAACGACGTCGTCAATCCCGCCGCCAAGAACGATCCGCAGTCGCCGATCGCGGGCATGCCCATCCTGGAAGCCTACAAGGCACGCAACATCATCGTGAACAAGCGTTCGATGGCGGCCGGCTACGCCGGCCTGGACAACGAACTGTTCTACATGGACCGGACGATGATGGTGTTCGGCGACGCCAAGAAAGTCATCGAGGATATGGTCAAGGCTGTGGAGTAGCGCCGGCGGCCGGGCGGGCGGTTCGCAGCCGCTCGTCCAGCACCTCGATCCAGTGGCGCACCGGTGTGGCGGTGCCGCTCTGCAGATGCGTAATGCAGCCGATATTGGCGGACAGGATCACGTCCGGCCCCACCGGCGCGATCGCCGCCAGCTTGCGGTCCCGCAGCGACGTCGCCATGTCGGGATGCATGACGGAATACGCGCCCGCCGAGCCGCAGCACAGGTGCCGGTCCGCGAAGGGCTGGAGTTCGAAGCCCAGGTCCGCCAGCAGGGTGTCGACCAGGGGCCGCAAGCCTTGCCAATGCTGCAGGGTGCAGGGCGGATGGAAGGCCGCCCGCATGGGCACGTGCGCCCAGCGATCCCGCAATTCGCGCGCATGCGGCGCGACGATCTCCGAGATGTCGCGGACCATGGACACGATACGCGCCGCGCGGTCGGCGTAGGCGGGATCCTTGCGCAGATGGTGCGCATATTCCTTGACCATGGCGCCGCAACCCGACGCGTTCATCACGATCGCCTCCACCCTGCCGCTCTCGACCAGCGGCCACCATGCGTCGACGTTGGCGCGCATCTGCGCCAGCGCGGTTTCGCTGTCGTCCAGATGCAGATTGATGGCGCCGCAGCAGCCACCTTCCGCAAGCACCATCGCGCCGATACCCAGCGCGTCCAGGACCCGTATCGTGGCCGCGTCGATGGTGGGCATCATGGACGGCTGCACGCAACCGGACAACATGATCACCTGGCGGCGATGGCCACGGCCGTCCGGCACGCTGCCGACGGCGCGCGGCTCGGGCACCTTGGCGCGCACGGCGGCCGGCAATAGCGGCCGCAAGGCCTTGCCCAGCCGCATCGCCGGCGCGAACCAGCGGGAGGTCAGGCCCTTGCGCAGCAGCGTGCGCTTGATGCGCTGGCCCCAGGGGCGGCTGACCCGTTGTTCCACCAGGCCGCGGCCGATGTCGATCAGGTGCCCGTATTCGACGCCCGACGGGCAGGTGGTTTCGCAATTGCGGCAGGTCAGGCAGCGGTCCAGATGCATCTGCGTGGACTGGGTGGGCTCGGCGCCTTCGAGCATCTGCTTGATCAGGTAGATGCGGCCGCGCGGGCTGTCCAGTTCGTCGCCCAGCACCTGGTAGGTGGGACACGTGGCGGTGCAGAAACCGCAATGCACGCAGCGGCGCAGGATGGCGTCGGCCTCGCGGCCATAGTCCGTATCGCGCGCCCAGGAAGCAATTTGGGTTTGCATGATGTCCCTATAGTTCCGGCACCAGCCGGCCCGGATTGAACAGGCCGGAAGGATCGAGCTCCTGTTTCAGCCGGCGCGTCAGTATCGCGATGCCGGGCGACAAGGGCTGGAAAACCCCATCGGCGGGAAGGTCGTCGCGCTGGGCGGCACGGAACAGGGTGGCGTGTCCTCCCCTGCCCTGCGCGGCGCTGCGTATCGCCGCGGGGTCATGCCGGCCGCTGAGCCAGCGCTGGCCGCCGCCCCATTCGATCAAGGTGGGGCCGAGCCGCAGCGGCGCCGTCGCGGGTGGCACGGCGATACGCCACAAGGGCCGGGACCGGTCGAAGAATGCGTGGGTCTGTTCGCGAACCGAGGACCAGAATGCCTGCGCCTGGTCTTCATCCAGGGGCTCGCCGCCGATGCGCACGCGCGCCGCGTCGATGGCGGGCGGCGCGCCCGACAGGCGGACCCGGATATGGCCGTCATCGGCGCTGTCGTCGGGAATCCAGCACGCGGCGGACACCGGCATGGGCAGGCGGCGCCAGGTCGCGAACGAGGCCAGCGCGGCGCCTTCGGTCGCCTGCAGCATGAGCGTGGTTTCGGCGACGGGGCACGGCAGCACCTTCAGCGAGACTTCCAGCAGCACGCCGAAGATACCCAGCGACCCCGCCAGCAGGCGCGATACGTCATAGCCGGCAACGTTCTTCATGACTTCACCGCCAAAGCTCAGGACCCGGCCGTGGGAGTCGAGCACGCGCGCGCCCAGCACGAAGTCGCGCACGCCGCCTGCCGCCATTCGGCGCGGGCCCGCGAGGCCCGCGGCCACACAGCCGCCCACGGTGGCCGACGACTCGTAATGCGGCGGCTCGAAGGCCAGCATCTGGCCTTGCGCAGCCAGCTCGGCTTCGAGCTCGCGCAGCGGCGTGCCGGCGCGCACGGTCACGACGAGCTCCGAAGGCTGGTAATTGACGATGCCGCGGTAGGCGGTGACGTCCAGCAGGCAGTGCCCGTCTTCCGGACGCAGCGGCCGATGATTGCCATAGAAGGTCTTGCTGCCGCCGCCGCAGATGAACAGCGGCTTGTGTCCGGCGCGCGCCGTCATGACCTGGTCGCACAATTCCGACAGGACGAAATCCATGACTACCCTGTGATCAGAAGCGGGACAGATCCGGGAATCGGAGCTCGCCGCCATGTACGTGCATCTTGCCGTACTCGGCGCAGCGAGCCAGGGTGGGAATCACCTTCTGCGGATTGAGCAGGCAGTGCGGATCGAAGGCCCGCTTCACGGCGAGGAAGGTATCCAGTTCCTCGCGCGAGAACTGCACGCACATCTGATTGATTTTCTCCATACCCACACCGTGCTCTCCCGTCACGGTGCCTCCTACTTGTACGCACAGTTCGAGTATCGCGACGCCGAATTTATCGGCGCGCTCGGTCTCGTCCGGCTTGTTGGAATCGAAGAGGATCAGCGGATGCAGATTGCCGTCCCCCGCATGGAACACGTTGGCGCAGCGCAGTCCGAACTCGTCTTCCATCTGTTCGATCGCGTTCAGCACGCGAGCGAGGTGCCGCCGCGGAATGGTGCCGTCCATGCAGTAATAGTCCGGCGACACGCGGCCGGCCGCCGGAAAGGCATTCTTGCGGCCCGCCCAGAAACGCAATCGCTCGGGTTCCGAGGTGGACACCTGCAGGCGCGTCGCGCCGGCGTC
Source organism: Bordetella genomosp. 9 (assembly GCF_002261425.1). Classification (NCBI taxonomy): domain Bacteria; kingdom Pseudomonadati; phylum Pseudomonadota; class Betaproteobacteria; order Burkholderiales; family Alcaligenaceae; genus Bordetella; species Bordetella genomosp. 9. The sequence continues at coordinate 1,381,539 of NZ_NEVJ01000003.1, forward strand.
CTGCAGCACCGCTTCCATGCGCGCCATTTCATGGGCGACTTCTTCCTGCGTGCCGTCCGACTCGCACAGCAGGATGGCCTGCGCGTCCATGTCGTAGCCGGCCTTCACGAAGGGTTCGACCATGTGGATGGCCTGCTTGTCCATCATTTCCAGCCCGGCCGGGATGATGCCCGCGCCGATGACCCGCGTGACCGCGTTGCCGGCGGCCTCGACGCTGGGAAAGCTGGCCAGCACCACCTGCGCGCATACCGGCTTGGGCAGCAGCTTGACCGTGATTTCGGTGACGATGCCCAGCATGCCCTCGGAACCGATGAAGACCGCGAGCAGGTCCAGGCCGGGCGAGTCGGGCGCCTCGCTGCCGAGTTCGACGACGTCGCCGTCTATGGTGACCAGGCGGACGCGCAGGATGTTGTGCACGGTCAGCCCGTACTTCATGCAGCGGACGCCGCCGGAGTTTTCCGCGACGTTGCCGCCTATCGAACAGGCGATCTGGCTGGACGGATCGGGCGCGTAGTACATGCCGTAGGCCGCGGCGGCCTCCGAAATCGCCAGGTTGCGCACGCCGGGCTCGACCACGGCCAGGGCATTGTCGGGGTCGATGCGCTTGACGCGATTCAGCTTCGACAGGCCCAGCAATACGCCCTGGCTGTGCGGCATCGCCCCGCCCGACAGGCCCGTGCCCGCGCCGCGCGGCACTACGGGCGCGCTGAGGCGGTTGCAGACACGCATGACCTGCTGCACCTGGGCTTCGGTCTCGGGCAGGCAGACGACGGCAGGCAAGGCCCGATAGAGCGACAAACCGTCGCACTCATAGGGGCGCATGTCCTCTTCCCGATACAGCACGCAATGCGCCGGCAGGACGGCCTGCAGCGCCGCCACCAGCTCCGGCACCGCCGGCGGCGCGGCCTGCGCATCCGTGAGGTCAGTCTCTACCAGGGTATTCATGCTTCAAAGATAGCGCGCGCGCGGCGATCGCACAGGCAGGGATTTACCCCAACGCAGGAAAGGCCGTTGCGCGGCCGCTACCACGAGAAAATCTTGCCGGGGTTGAGGATGTTGTTGGGGTCGAAAGCATGCTTGAGGCCGCGCATCAGGGCCAGGGCGTCCTGGCCGTGCTCCTCCAGCAGGTATCCCATCTTGTGGAGGCCGACGCCGTGTTCGCCCGTGCAGGTGCCGTCGGCCGCGATGGCCCGGTGGACCAGGGCGTGGTTGATGCGCTCCGATGCGTCCCATTCGTCCTGGCTGTCGGGATCCAGCAGCATCAATACGTGGAAATTGCCGTCGCCGACATGGCCGACGATGGTGAAGGGGAAAGGCGCATCGGCCAGGTCGCGCGCGGTTTCCCGCACGCAATCGGCCAGGGCGGAAATCGGCACGCAGACGTCCGTGGTGCTGGCGCGACAGCCGGGCCGCAATTGCAGGCCGGCGAAATAGGCATTGTGGCGAGCCGCCCACAGGCGGCTGCGGTCTTCCGGTCGGTGGGCCCACTCGAAATCCATCCCGCCATGGTCGTGGACGATGGCCTGGACCAGGTCTGCCTGCTCTTGCACGCCGGCCGCGCTGCCATGGAATTCGAACAGCAGCAGCGGCGTTTCGCGCAATTCCAGCTTGCTATACCGGTTCACGGAGCGCACCGCGTGTTCATCCATGAATTCCACGCGGGCCACGGGTACGCCGGCCTGCATGATCTGGATGACGCTGTCCACGGCATCGCCCAGCGTGGCGAAATTACAGACCGCCGCGGAAACGGCTTCGGGCTGGGGATACAGCTTGACCGTCACTTCGGTGATGAGGCCCAGCGTGCCTTCGCTACCGACGAAAATGCGCGTGAGGTCGTAGCCCGCGGAAGACTTGGGCGCCCGGCTCGCCGTGCGCAGCACGCGCCCGTCGGCGGTGACGACCGTCAGCGACAGCACGTTTTCGCGCATGGTTCCATAGCGGACGGCGTTGGTGCCGGACGCGCGCGTGGCCGCCATGCCGCCCAGGCTGGCATCGGCGCCCGGATCGACAGGGAAGAACAGCCCGCTGTCGCGCAGGTGTTCGTTCAACTGCTTGCGCGTCACACCGGCCTGCACGGTCGCGGTGAAATCCTCCGCGTGCACCGCCAACACCGCGTTCATGCCCGAGAGGTCCAGCGTGATCCCGCCCTGGACCGGCAACAGATGCCCTTCCAGCGAGGATCCCGCGCCATAGGCCACGATGGGCACGCGGTGCTCGTTGCAGATGCGCGCCACCGCCGCGACTTCTTCCGTGGTGCGGGCGAAGATCACCGCGTCCGGCAGCACGTCCGGATACGGCGATTCGTCATGCCCATGGTGTTCACGTACCGCCTGCGCCGTCGACAGACGGTCGCCGACGACCGCCCGCAGGGCATCCAGGCAGGCCGCCGGGACGGGACGCCGCAGCCAGGAGGAATCGGTCATGTCGTTCATATGTTTACCCGAACCCTGTTTATCCGAACCATATTTATCCGAACCATATTTATCCGAACCATGTTTATCCGAACCGCTTTATCGGAACCGCTTTATCCGAACCCGACATGCCGCCATTCTACGCCCGCCATCCGGCGCGGATCCGCGCCGCTTATTTGCCGCTGATGGTTGCGCGGCGGCGTTCCTGCACCGCGGCGGCCAGGCCTTCCAGCAATTCCACGGAGGCATCCCAATCGATGCATCCATCGGTGATGCTTTGCCCATAGGTCAGGGGTTTGCCGGGAATCAGGTCCTGGCGTCCGGCCAACAGGTGGCTTTCGACCATCAAGCCGACGATACGAGCATCGCCGCCGGCGATCTGGCGGCCGATATCCTGCGCGACCAAGGGCTGATTCTGCGGATTCTTGCTGCTGTTGGCGTGGCTGGTATCGATCATCAGCCGCTGGGCCAGACCGGATTTCGCCAGATCCTGGCTAGCCGCGTCGATACTGGCGGCGTCGTAGTTGGGGGTTTTGCCACCGCGCAGGATGACGTGGCAATCTTCATTGCCGGCGGTCGACACGATGGCGGAAACCCCGCCTTTGGTGACCGACAGGAAATGGTGCGGCTGCGACGCCGCCTTGATTGCGTCGACCGCGATTTTGACATTGCCGTCGGTGCCGTTCTTGAAACCGACCGGACACGACAGGCCGGACGCCAATTCCCGATGCACCTGGCTTTCGGTGGTGCGGGCGCCGATCGCACCCCAGGAAACCAGGTCGGCGATATATTGCGGCGTGATCATGTCCAGGAATTCGCAGCCTGCCGGCAGGCCCAGCGTATTGATTTCCAGCAGCAATTCCCGGCCGACGCGTATCCCCTTGTTGATGTTGAAGCTGCCGTCCAGATCGGGATCGTTGATCAAACCCTTCCAGCCGACGGTGGTGCGCGGCTTTTCGAAATAGACCCGCATCACGATTTCCAGGTCCCCCTTCAGCCGATCGCGTATCGGCTTCAGCCTGCCGGCGTATTCGAGCGCCGCCTTGGGATCGTGTATGGAGCACGGACCGATAACCACGGCCAGACGATCGTCCATGCCGTGCAGTATCCGATGCAGGGCCTGGCGCGCCGAGTAAACGGTGTCCGACACCGACTGACTGCAGGGGAATTCGCGCATGACATGCGCGGGCGGCGTCAGTTCCTTGATTTCTCGGATACGCAGGTCATCGGTATTGTGCGACACGGTGGTGCTCCTTCCTGGGGTACGTTGCCAGGCTGGCGGACATGAAAAAAGCCGCCAGTTCGCTGGCGGCTTTTTTGAGGGGATTCGCTAACTTCAGTCTGCGCGCAACCCTTCCTCCGCCAGCGGCATCGGAAAGCCATAAAAATAAAATCGAGCGGCGGAGCCGCCCAGGCGGTGGTTGCTTGCAAAAGTCATGAAAAGTGCCGCGGATTTGCCGCGCAGAATGACATGGCGGCAAATCCTAGCACAAAAACCGTTGGCGGTCATGGCGGCAAGCCGAATTCAGGCCGTCCCGCCCACGGTCAGGCCATCCATGCGCAGCGTGGGCATACCGACCCCGACCGGCACGCTCTGGCCTTCCTTGCCGCAGGTGCCGACCCCGGAATCGAGCCGCATGTCGTTGCCTATCATGCTGACGCGGGTCATGGCGTCGGGGCCGTTGCCGATCAACGTGGCGCCCTTGACCGGGTAGCTGATTTTGCCGTTTTCGATCATGTAGGCTTCCGAGGCCGAAAACACGAACTTGCCGCTGGTGATATCCACCTGGCCGCCACCGAAATTCACGGCATACAGCCCGCGTTTCACCGATGCCAGGATTTCCTCCGGCGGCGTATTGCCCCCCAGCATATAGGTGTTGGTCATGCGGGGCATGGGCAAATGCGCGAAGGATTCACGCCGTCCGTTGCCCGTGGCGCCGGTTTTCATCAGGCGCGCGTTCATGGTGTCCTGCATATAGCCGCGCAGGATACCGTCTTCGATCAGGACATTGCGCTGCGTGGGATTGCCTTCGTCGTCCACGTTGAGTGAACCGCGGCGGTCGGGCAAGGTACCGTCGTCGATCACCGTGACGCCCTTGGAGGCCACGCGCTCGCCGATGCGGCCGGCGAAAACGCTGGACCCCTTGCGATTGAAATCGCCTTCCAGGCCATGGCCTACCGCCTCATGCAGCAGGATCCCGGGCCAGCCGGAGCCCAGCACGACAGTCATTTCACCTGCCGGGGCGGGCCGCGCATCCAGGTTCACCAGGGCCTCGTGCACCGCGTGTTCGACATACCCACGCATGATTTCGTCGGTGAAATAGCCCAGGCCGGTCCGGCCACCGCCCCCGGCATGGCCCATTTCCCGGCGGCCATCGCGTTCCACGATAACGGTCAGCGACAGGCGCACCAGGGGCCGTACGTCCGCGGCCAGCCGGCCGTCGCTGCCGGCCACCAAAATGACGTCGTATTCCGCGCCCAGGCCCGCCATGACCTGTATGACGTGCGGATCGCGCGCCCGCGCCATGCGCTCGATGCGTTCCAGCATGGCTACTTTGTCGGGTGCGCTCAACGTGAGCAAGGGATCGACGGCCGGATACAGGTCATGGGCCAGCGACGCGCCCTGCGCGCGCACCTTGGCCTTGCCGGCGCCCTGGCGCGCGATGCCCCGCACCGCGCGGGCCGAGGACAGCAAGGCGTCGGGAGACAGTGAATCGGAATAGGCGAAGGCGGTTTTTTCGCCGCTGATCGCGCGCACGCCCACGCCCTGTCCGATGGAAAAGCTGCCGGTCTTGACGATGCCTTCTTCCAGGCTCCAACCTTCGCTGCGCGTGTACTGGAAATAAAGATCGGCGTAATCGACCTTGTGCGTGAATATTTCGCCCAGCGCGCGCGCCATGTCGGCTTCGCTCAATCCCCAGGGGTCGAGCAAGACGGATTTGGCGGTCGCCAGGGCTTGGATGTCAGGGTCGGTTATTTTCATATCGGCAACTCTCGGGATTTACATGACGCGGTGGCGCAGCGCGGGCAGAGCTGTACGCACCTCGGCCAGCCGTGCGGGATCTATGTTACCCCCTGCCACGCCGGGCCCTTCCGGCAGGACGTCGACAATCTCGCCCCAGGGGTCGATCAGCATGGAATGCCCCCAGGTGCGGCGTCCGTTGGGGTGCACGCCGCCCTGGGCCGGCGCCAGTACGTAGCACTGGTTTTCGACGGCCCGCGCGCGCAGCAGCAATTCCCAATGCGCCTTGCCGGTCGTATACGTGAATGCGGCCGGCACGACGATCAGGTCCACCTGGCCCAGCGCCCGATACAACTCCGGGAACCGCAAGTCATAACAGACCGACAGGCCCACCTTGGCGAAAGGCGTATCCACCGTACGCACCTCGGTTCCCGGCCGTATGGCAATCGACTCGTCATACGACTCCTGGCCACGCCGGAAATTGAACAGATGGATTTTGTCGTACCGGACCAGCGCTTTCCCGTCAGGTCCATATACCAGCAAGGTGTTGTAGACCCGCGCCGCGTCGGGACTCACGAATGGCATCGTCCCGCCAACCAGGTAAATACCATGGCCGCGCGCCTGGTCCGCCAGAAACTCCTGTATCGGACCGGCGCCCTCGGTTTCCCGGATTGCCAGCTTGTCGTGATCTTTTTGTCCCATGAAGCAGAAATATTCTGGCAATGAGACTAATCGGGCACCGGATTCGGCCGCTTTTCCGATTAATTGGGACGCAGCATCCAGATTTTCCCTGACGATGGGCGTGCTAACCATCTGGATTGCCGCCACGCGGGTGGATGTCGAAGGGGGAGTGGAAGGAGAGTTCATCGGAAACAAATAGATTCAAGAATTCCTGGGATTATCCCCAACTCGTTTTATGCTATTGTCGACAAAATAACTATAATCGGGGCGGAAAATCAATTCCATAATAAGGAACGATATACCATGCCAAGAGAGACCTACTCCGCGCAGCAAGCCAGGATCGAAAAAGAGATCGATAAGCTACGCAAAAAGTCTGAGGCGCTGCAGATGAAGCGTCGCAAGCCCGTAGTAGCCTCCATCGTTCGTTCGATGCGTGAATACAGCATCACGCCCGAGGAAATCGCCGCCGCCTTCGGCAAGCCCGCCACGCGCCGTGGCCCGGTCCGCAAGAGCGCCGCGGGAGCATCCGCCGCGCCCGCCAAGCGCGCGGTTGCGCCGAAATACCGTCACCCCGATACCAAGGAAACCTGGAGCGGCCGGGGCAAGCCGCCGCGCTGGCTTACCGCGGCCGAAGCCGCGGGCGCGACGCGCGAAACCTTTCTCATCCAATAAAGGGACCGTTGCCGTCCTATCGACGGCTGACGATCCGGTTGACGATTCCTGCCTTGCCAGCCCCACGCCACAGCGCGGGGCTTTTTCTTTCGCGAGAATAAAACGCGTGCCGTTGCCTTATGCCTGGGCTTATGCCTTATGGCCTTGAGACGGCATGCCGCGCCCTATCGACCCATGGTATAGCGGACCTCCCGCTCTGAACCGTTGTTCGCGGGGAAGTTATCGAAGATAGCGCGTACCAGATAAGGCATCACCGCCAGCAGGCGGTCGTTGCCGGACACGCTATAGGCGGTGGCGCGATAGACTTCCTTGCCGCCCTGGCTCGCATCGCGTATTTCCACGGTCAAGGCATTGCGGTATGCCACCGAAGGCGTATCGACCCAATCGGGTCCCCACATTCCGGGCCCCCACGGGCTGCCCCAATAACGGCCGCCGTAGAAACCCGGCCCGTAGCCGCCATAAAAGTAAGGATCAACCGGGCGCCGGACATTTACCTGCGTCTGCGTCACGCCGTATTTGAACGATACGTCGAACCGGGCGGGCTGCCCCGCCTGCGCTTCCACCAGTCCGGTCGGGCTGATGCCGCTGCGCACCATATCCTGGAAACTCTGGTACTCAAGATTGTTATTCTGGCTGGGGTCGGCCGGCACGAAACGATAACGCTGGCCCGTCGCGCCCGCCGGCCAATCCTGGAACGACGTCACTCGCGCCGACACGGTGGGTGTGGTCGCGCATCCGGCAACCAGGCCCGCCAGCAGCAGAAGGGCCAACGCCTGAGCAAAGCGGAGGATGCGGGATGAATCGGCTCGGTACATAAAATCTCCTGCGAAACGGCGAGGCGTCGCCGATCTCGGACAAGCATCATAATGGCTGTCCATGCCGTTGGACAGGAAACCGGAAGCAAAGTTTTGCGGCTTGCGGCAAGGGCGCGGCGCAAGCCCGACCTACAATACGTCCAACCCATCACGATAGGCCAGGCCATGCGTACCGAAAGCTCCGTTACCGTCTACCGCAAGGATTACCAGCCCTACCCTTTCGATATCCCGGAGGTCGCGCTGGCGTTCGATCTCGATCCGGAAGCGACCACGGTGACTTCCCGGCTGGCGGTGCGGCGCCGCGCCGGCCACGAAGGCGCACCGCTGCAGCTGGACGGCAGCGAGCTCGAACTGGTGTCGGTGGCCGTGGACGGCCGCGCACTGGGGCATGGCGAGTACAGCGTGGACGAACATATGCTGATGCTGCCCAACCTGGGCGCCAGCGCCAGCATCGAAATCGTCAGCCGCTGCAGGCCGTCGGCGAATTCGACCTTGATGGGGCTTTACGTGTCCGGCGGCAACTTCTTCACGCAATGCGAGGCGGAAGGCTTCCGGCGCATCACGTGGTTCGCCGACCGTCCCGACGTCATGTCGCGCTACCGCGTGACCTTGCGCGCGGGCAGCGAATATCCGGTGCTGCTCAGCAATGGCAACCTGCTCGAGCAGCGCACCCTGGCGGACGGGCGGGCCGAAGCCGTGTGGGAAGATCCGTTTCCCAAGCCGTGCTACCTGTTCGCCTTGGTGGCCGGACGCCTGACGCACCGGGAAACGCGACTGAAGACCGCCTCCGGGCGGGAGGTCCTGCTGCAGGTCTATAGCGATCCTGGCTCGGAATCGAAAACCGAATGGGCGCTGGAATCGCTGGTGCGATCGGTGCGCTGGGATGAACACCGGTTCGGCCTGGAACTGGACCTGGATCGCTTCATGGTGGTCGCGGTGCGTGATTTCAATATGGGGGCCATGGAAAACAAAGGCCTGAACATATTCAATGCCGCGTATGTCCTGGCCGATCCCGACACCGCCACCGACGCCAATTACGAAGCGATCGAGGCCGTTATCGGCCACGAATATTTCCATAATTGGACGGGCAATCGCGTCACCTGCCGCGATTGGTTCCAGCTCAGTCTCAAGGAAGGGCTGACGGTATTCCGCGACCAGGAATTCAGCGCCGACGTGATGGCCGATGGCATGGACGCGCAGGCGGCCGCCAGCGCGCGCGCGGTCAAGCGCATCGACGACGTCGTCACGCTGCGCGCGGCGCAGTTTCCGGAAGACGCCGGACCGATGGCGCATCCGATACGTCCGGAAAGCTATCAGGAGATCGGCAACTTCTATACCGCCACGGTTTATGAAAAGGGCGCCGAAGTCATCCGCATGCAGCACACATTGCTGGGCGAAGCCGGATTCCGCGCGGGCATGGACGAGTATTTCCGCCGCCACGACGGCCAGGCCGTGACCTGCGACGATTTTGTCGCCGCCATGGAATCCGTCTATAGCCGCCAGCATCCTGGGCGCGATCTGCAGGTGTTCCGCCGCTGGTACAGCCAGGCCGGCACGCCGCGCGTCGCGGTCGACCTCCAGTATGACGCGGACGCGCGGCGCTGCACGGTGACGCTGTCGCAGCGATGCGCCCCGGTCGGCGTGGAGAAAAACGCGCCCCCGGCTGGCGGCAAGAAGCCTTTTCACATCCCGTTCGCCGTGGGTCTGCTCGACCGCGACGGACAGCCCATCGCGCTGCGCATGGATGGCACGGAAAGCGAAACGGTATTGCTGGAACTGACGCAGGAGCGCCAGCAGTGGGTATTGGAGGATATTCCCAGCGCGCCCGTGCCCTCGCTGCTGCGCGGCTTCTCGGCGCCGGTGATTGTGGAATATCCATGGAGCGACGAAGAGCTCGCCCTGCTGTCGGCCCACGACACCGACCCGTTCGCGCGCTGGGAAGCCGGGCAGGAACTGGCCACGCGAGAGATCCTGCGCCTGACCGCGGCCCGGCAGGCGGGTGAGCCACTGCAGAGCAGCCCCGCTTTCATCGCGGCGTGGCGTGCGCTGCTGGAAGACCCGCGGCTGGATGCCGCCTATCGCGCCCGCGCGCTGTCCCTGCCTTCCGAAAAAACCTTGGCGGAACGCATGGCCGCGATGGACCCGCCGTCGCTGGCGGCCGCGCGTGACTTCCTGCGCGACGAGATCGGCACGCAGTTGGCCAGCCTGTGGCGCAAGGCGTTCGCCGACAGCCAGACGCCGGGCCCCTACAGCCCGGCGCCGGAACCCGCCGGCAAGCGCGCGCTGAAAAACATGGCCTTGAGCCACCTGCTGGCAAGCGGCGACGCCCAGGCCGCGCAATGGGCGCTGGACCAGTACGAACAGGCGGGCAATATGACCGACCGCCTGGGCGCCATGACCGCCCTGGTGAACTACGGCGACGAAGACGTCGCGACGCGCACGTTGAGCCACTTCTACGAACAATGGCAGCATGACCCGCTGGTCATCGACAAATGGTTTGCGCTGCAGGCCACCGCGCGCGCCACCACGGTCGACACCGTGCGTGGCCTGATGGCGCACCCCGCATTCACGTTGCGCAATCCCAATCGCGCCCGCGCGCTGGTATTCCAGTTCTGCCTGAATAATGCGCGCGGCCTGCATGCGGCCGATGGCTCCGGTTATCGCTACTGGCAGGAACAGGTGCTGGCGCTGGATGCGTTGAATCCGGAAGTCGCCGCCCGGCTGGCGCGCGCCATGGACAACTGGTCGCGCTTCGTGCCGTCCTTGCGGGAGCCGATGCGCGCAGCCTTACAGGCCGTGCGGGCCCATGACGGCCTGTCCCGCAACGTGAGCGAAATCGTATCCAAGGCGCTGGAACTGGCTGCCTGAAAATCGTGTGTTCTAGGAGAACCTTTTGAAACGTAAAACCCTGACTCAGTATTTGGTCGAGCAGCAGCGCGAAGCCCAGGCCGTGGGCCCGGAAGTGCGGCTGCTCATCGAAGTGGTGGCCCGCGCCTGCAAGGCGATCAGCCATGCCGTCAGCAAAGGTGCGTTGGGCGGGGTCCTGGGCAGCCTGGAATCCGAGAATGTGCAGGGCGAGGTCCAGAAGAAGCTGGACGTGCTGTCCAATGAAATCCTGCTCGAAGCCAACGAATGGGGCGGCCACCTGGCCGCCATGGCATCGGAGGAAATGGAAACCATCCACCTGATTCCCAACCGCTATCCCAAGGGCGAATACCTGCTGTTGTTCGATCCGCTGGATGGCTCGTCGAATATCGACGTCAATGTATCCATCGGCACCATTTTTTCGGTATTGCAGGCGCCGCATGACACGCATGGCCAGCCGGTCACGGAAGAAGATTTCCTGCAGGCCGGCAACCGGCAGGTTGCCGCCGGCTATGCCGTCTACGGGCCGCAGACCATGCTGGTCCTGACGGTCGGCAACGGCGTGATCGGCTTTACCCTGGACCGTGAAATGGGATCCTGGGTATTGACGCATGAAAACATGCAGATTCCGGCCGACACCAAGGAATTCGCCATCAATATGTCGAACATGCGCCACTGGGCGCCGCCGGTGAAGCAGTATGTCGACGATTGCCTGGCCGGCAAATCGGGACCGCGCGGCAAGGACTTCAATATGCGCTGGGTGGCGTCGATGGTGGCCGACGTCCATCGCATCCTGACGCGCGGCGGCGTTTTCATGTACCCCTGGGATGCGCGCGAGCCTTCCAAGCCGGGGAAACTGCGGCTGATGTATGAAGCCAATCCCATGAGCCTGATCGTGGAACAGGCGGGCGGCGCGTCCATCAACGGCACGCAGCGCATCCTGGATATCGAGCCGACCCAGTTGCACGAGCGCGTCAGCGTGATATTGGGCTCGCGCAATGAAGTGGAAATGGTCGCCCAATACCACCGCGACCACGGCGACGCGCGGTAGATACCCGCGGCACCAAGCAAAACCGGCACCCCAGGCGCCGGTTTCGTTTTCCCGGACGGGATAAAGTTTTCCCGACGGGATAAATACAGGCCTTACTTGACCTGTTCGATGGACTTCACGTCGTCCTTGTTGATCTGGACGTCGCGGCCGTTCTGCTCGTACTGGTACATGCCCGACTTCTTGTCGTAATCCGGCTTGTCCGGCGTCACGATTTGCGAACCGTCCCGCGTGTTCACGACCGAGGGCGAAGAGCACCCGGCCAGAATGGCAACCGCGGCAAACGATATAGCGCTCAATTTAAGAGTCATGTCATCTCCTTGCATGATGGACACGACCAATTTATCGAACGCGCGACACGGTGGCAGTGACCGGATGTGCAGAAAGTGCGAGCATCTGTTAATCGCGATCCTCGCACTTTCGCGCCGCCTGCTTCAGTTATCCAGCATGAGCACGGTAGCGCCCGTGGTCTTGCGCGAGGCAAGCGCCATCTGCGCGTCGGCCGCCTGTGCCAGGGGATAACGCTGGTCGATACGCATGCGTATCTTCTTCTTCAGCACCAGGCCGAACAATTCGTCCGAAGCCGCCTTGAGCTTGGCGGGCGTATTGACGTGCGGGCCCAGGGACGGCCGGGTCAGGTAAAGGCAACCCTTCTGGTTCAGGATGCCGACATTGACGCCGGTGACCGGACCGGACGCATTGCCGAAACTGACCATCAAGCCGCGCGGCTCGATGCAATCCAGCGAGATTTCCCAGGTGTCCTTGCCGACGCCGTCATAGACCACCGGCACCTTCTTGCCGCCGGTCAACTCGAGCACGCGCTCGACGACATTTTCACGGGAATAATCGATGGTCTGCCACGCGCCATGGGCGCGCGCGAGTTCGGCCTTTTCCGGGCTGGACACCGTGCCGATCAGTTTGACGCCCAAGGCCTTGGCCCATTGGCAGGCGATCAATCCCACGCCGCCGGCGGCCGCGTGGAACAGGATGGTTTCCCCGCCCTGCAGGCGGTAGGTCTGGCGGAACAGGTATTGCACCGTCAGGCCTTTGAGCATCATCGCCGCCGCTTCGTCGAAGCCGATGCCCTTGGGCAGCTGGACCACATTGGCGGCCGGCACATTGCGCATTTCGGCATAAGCGCCCAGCGGGCTCTGGCCGTAGGCGACGCGGTCGCCCTTCTTGATGTGCGTGACGTCGCTACCGACCGCTTCCACCACGCCCGCGCCTTCGAAGCCCAGGCCGTGGGGCAGCGGGTGCGGGTACAAGCCGGTCCGGTAATAGATGTCGATGAAATTCAAGCCGGCGGCGTGCTGGCGCACCGTCACCTCGTTGGGACCGGGCGGAGGCACCTCCACGTCAACCAACTTCAGGACTTCCGGGCCGCCGTGGGCCTCCAGCTGGATTGCCTTGACAGTATTGCTGACCATACACGCTCCTTCTTTGTGTTCGTCGGGGTTGAGAGTTGAATCATCGATACGCGGCGCGGCCGCGCGGCGTTTCAATTTTTCTTCGACGCGGCCGGGCGACGGGCCGTCAATACGAATACGCCCGCCAGCACGAAAGCGGTGCCCGCCAGCTGCCATGCGGTGACCGGCTCGCCGAGAAACCAGAATGCCAGGAACAATACCGATACGGGACCCAGCATGCCCAGTTGCGCGGCCAATGGCGGGCCGATACGGGATACGGCGGCCATGATCATGAACACCGGCAGGACGGTGTTGACGGTGGCATGGATCAGCGACAAGCCATAGAAGCCCAACGGCTGGATCAGCGCGCCGGGGGGATGTACCAGGAAGAACTGCACCAGGCAGGCGATGCTGGACACCGACATCGCGTATGCGGTCAGGCGCATCGGCCCTACCCTCTTCACCAGTTCACCCGAACCGATCAAATACAAGGCATAGGAAAAGGCCGAGCCAAAGACGAAGGCCGAGCCGAGCAGCACGGCGCTGCCGCTGGTCTGCGCCATGTCGTGGGCGAAAACCAGCACCACGCCCAGGTAGGACAGCAGCAAGGCCAGCCACTGGCGGCCGGCGATGGGCCGCTTCAGCCAGAAGGCCGTGATCAGCAACACCAGGGTGGGCGCCAGGAACAGGATCAGCCGCTCCAGCCCGACGCTGATATAGCGCAAGCCCAGGAAATCCAGAAAGCTGGACAGGTAGTAGCCGATCAGTCCCAGCAGCACGACCTTGAGGCACTCCTTGCGAGTCAGCACCGGAATCTCGCCCCGGACGGCCCGGCGCGACTGCCGCCAGGCAATGAAGGCGAAGAAAGGCAGCGAAAACAGCATGCGGAACGCAATCAGGGTGACCGCGTCCACGCCGTATTCATAGGTGAATTTGACGACGATGGCCTTGCCGGAAAACAGGATGGCGCCCAGGGCCGCCAAGGAAAAGCCCGCGGCACGGTTGGAGAAAGCGGGCGCGGCGGGTGTTGCGACGGTGGAATTCATGGCGCGATTTTATGTGGCGCCCGCGGGTCTTTGCACGGCATTTCTGGCGCACGCGCGTGTTACGCGCCGCCCGGCCCCGGCAGTCAGCCTATCGTCAGAAAACTTAACTTGACAATAACTGTCTAGGCAATTAACTTATTCGACATGAATACAGAACCCATTGCCCCGTCAGACGAATCGCCACCTTACCGTTGCGACCGCACCCGGGTCGAGGACAACCCCGGTTACCTCATCCGTCTGGTCTTCAATTCCCTGAATCGGGCCTTGGACCAGGAGATGGCGCCGCTTGGCCTGACGGCAACCCAATGGCGTCCCGTCGCCATGGTGGCACTGGGGCGCGCCGATACCGCGGCTGAACTTGCCCGCCTGAACGAAGTCGATACCGGCGCGATGACGCGCACGCTGGACCGGCTGGAAGCCAAGAAACTGCTACGCCGCCAGCGCAGCGAGCAGGATCGCCGGGTCATCAAGATCGAGCTGACGGAAGAAGGCGAAGCGATGGTGCGGGAGATCCCGATGAACATCTCGCGCACGCTCAATCACTATCTGCGCGGGTTTTCCGAACATGAGGTCGAACTGTTGACGCATTTCCTGCGCCGCATGCTGGCCAATGGTTCGGCCCCGGTCCCGCCACCCAAGGGCTAGCGCGGGAGCCTGTTTTTTTCGCCCAATTAGCTGTCTAGTCAATTAATAACTGGTCAATCAAATGACAACCCGCTTACACCCGTTTCTTCGCCGCGAAACGCCTGTCCAGCTTTCCATCGTCGTCGGCACCCACTGCTAATCGCTATGAAACGCCTCTCTACTTTGCTATTGGTGATCGCCTTGAGCGGTTGCGCCTTCATGGAGAAAGGACCCACGCCCGTGGCCGAGCTTACGGAGCAGAAACTGGGCCTGTCGGACCAGGCGGCCGCCTGGCCGACGACGCAGTGGTGGCAGCGCTACGGCGATCCCCAACTGGATGGCCTGGTGCAGGAAGCGTTGGCGAACAATCCGTCCATCAGCGCGGCGCAGGCCCGGCTGGCGCAGGCCAATGCCGCCGTCAGCGGCGCCCGTGCCCCGCTGCTGCCCCGCGTGGATGCCAACTATTCGCTGCAGCGCGAACACATCTCCAAGACGTACATCTATCCGGATCCGCTGGGGGGATCGGTGCAGAGCGACAACAGCCTGGGATTGAACTTCAGCTATGAGCTGGATTTCTGGGGCAAGAACCGCTCCGCCCTGCAGTCCGCCCTGTCGCGCGAACAGGCGGCCGAGGCCGACAGGCAGGCGGCCCGCACGATGTTGTCCAGCGCCATGGTGCAGAGCTACCTGAGCCTGCAGAACGCCTTCGCCCAGCGCAAGGTGCTCCAGCGCATCATCGCGCAGCGTGACGACGCCCTGTCCATCACGCGGCAGCGTTTCAGCGCCGGCCTGGATACCCAGGTGGAGGTCAAGCAGGCGGAATCGCAGCTGGCCTCGGCCAAGGTGCAGGCCACTCAGGTGGAGACCACGCTGGCGCAATTGCGCAACCAGGTCGCGGCGCTGGCCGGCGCGGGTCCGGCGCGCGGCCAGAGCCTGCAGGAAACCAACCTGACGGTGCCGGCGGGCGGCCTTCCGGCTTCGGTCCCGCTGGAATTGCTGGGCCATCGCGCCGACGTCGTCGCCGCGCGCTGGCGCGCGGAAGCCGCCCGCAAGACCATCGATGTGGCCAAGGCGGACTTCTACCCCAACGTCAACATCACCGCTTTTATCGGCTTCCAGGCCCTGGGCACCAACAATCTGCTGCAAGCCGCCAGCCACGCCGCCAACATCGGCCCCGCGATCTCCCTGCCGATATTCCATGGCGGCGAACTGAACGCGAACCTGGCCGGCCGCCGCGCGGACACCGACCTGGCGGTGTCGGACTACAACCAGACCGTGCTCGATGCCGTCCGGCAGGTCGCGGATGCGCTGGACGCCTTGCGGCTGATCGACCGTGAAACGGTGGAACAGCGCCAGGCGCGCGAGTCCATCGACGCGGCATACGACCTGGCGGTGAACCGCTACAAGGCCGGGCTGGGCAACTACCTGACCGTGCTGGTGGCGCAGAACGACGTGCTGACGCAGGCCCGTCTGGAAACGGATCTGCGCTTCCGCGCCTACAAGCTGGACGCCGAGCTGGCCAATGCATTGGGCGGCGGCTACGTGCCGGCGCCCGCCAATGCGGAGCTCGCCCAGCAGGACACCTCGAACACTACCCATTGAAGATCATCGGACCGACGTCATGAATGCCCCTCAAACTTCCAATCCCAAACGCAAGCGCCTGATGCTGATCGCAACGGGTGTGTTCGTGCTGCTCGCCATCGCCTACGGTGCCTGGTGGTGGCTGGTCGGCTCGCATTTCGAAGACACCGACGATGCCTATGTCCACGGCAACCTGGTGCAGATCACGCCCCAGGTGCCCGGCACCGTGGTGGCCATCGAGGCCGACGATACCGAGACGATCGAAGCGGGCGCGCCGCTGGTTCGCCTCGACCCGTCCGACACCGACATCGCCCTGCGCCAGGCCGAAGCCAAGCTGGCGCAGACCGTGCGGCAGGTGCGCACGCTCTACGTCCAGAACGACGCCCTGGCGGCCGACATCGCCGTGCGCAAGGCCGATCTGGAACGTGCGCAGGCCGACCTGACGCGGGCCCGCAGCGACCTGGCGCGTCGCCAGACGCTGGCCAAATCGGGCGGCGTCAGCGGCGAGGAAATTCTGCACGCGCAGACGACGCTGAAGTCGGCCGAGTCCGGCGTGGCGCAGGCCCAGGCCGCGCTGGAAGCCTCCAAGGCCAAGCTGGCGACCAACCAGGCCCTGACGCACGGCACCACGGTTGAAAACCATCCGGACGTACGCGAGGCCGAAGCCGAGCTGCGCAACGCCTGGCTGGCGCAATCGCGCACCGTGCTGCCGGCGCCGGTCACCGGCATGGTCGCGCGCCGCAGCGTGCAGGTCGGCCAGCGCGTGGCCCCGGGCAATACCTTGATGAACGTCGTGCCGCTGGACCAGGTCTGGGTGGAAGCCAACTTCAAGGAAGGCCAGCTGCGCGAGATGCGCGTGGGCCAGCCGGCAACGCTGACGGCCGATCTCTACGGCGGCAGCGTCACCTACCATGGCAAGGTCATCGGGCTGGACGCGGGTACGGGTAGCGCATTCGCCCTGCTGCCGGCGCAGAACGCCACCGGCAACTGGATCAAGGTCGTGCAGCGCGTGCCCGTGCGCATCGCGCTGGATCCGCAGGAGCTGAAGGCGCACCCGCTGCGGATCGGCCTGTCCATGGACGTCGAAGTCGACCTGAGCAAGAAGGACGGCGCGTCGGTCACCGAACAGACGCCGCGCGCGGAGCCGGCGCTGGCGACCAAGGCCTTCGAGCCCGACCACACACAGGTCGACGCCATGATCCAGAAAATCGTTCAAGAGAACCTCGCGCAATGAATCCCGCCAGCAACGCCGACGATGCTCGCGCCGACGCGCCGGCCGCTCCGGCCGAGCAGCGGCCGGCCAGCTATCCGCCCCTGGAAGGCAGCCTGCGGGTGATCGGATCCATCGCGCTGTCGACGGCGGTGTTCATGAATGTGCTGGACACGTCGATCGCCAACGTGTCCATCCCGACCATCTCCGGCGACCTGGGCGTCAGCACCAGCCAGGGCACATGGGTCATCACGTCCTTCGCGGTGGCCAACGCCATTACCGTGCCCCTGACCGGCTGGCTGACGCAGCGCTTCGGCCAGGTGCGCCTGTTCGTGACGTCGACGCTGCTGTTCGTCATCGCGTCGTGGCTGTGCGGTTTCGCGCCCACGCTCGAAACCTTGATCGCGTTTCGCGTGCTGCAAGGGGCGGTGGCGGGCCCGATGATTCCCTTGTCGCAGACGCTGATGCTGGCCAGCTTTCCCAAGCAGAAGGCAGGCATGGCGCTGGCGGTCTGGTCGATGACGACGCTGGTGGCGCCGGTGGCGGGACCGCTGCTGGGCGGCTGGATATCCGACAACTATTCATGGCCCTGGATTTTCTATATCAACGTCCCGGTGGGATTGATCGCGGCCTGGTTCAGCTGGCGCATCTACAAGGACCGTGAGTCGGTCACCCACAAACTGCCCATCGACAAGGTCGGCCTGGTGCTGCTGGTGGTGTGGGTCGGCGCCATGCAGATCATGCTGGACAAAGGCAAGGAACTGGACTGGTTCCAAAGCCCGACCATCATCGGACTGGCCGTGGTGACGGTGATCGCGTTCGTCTTCTTCATCATCTGGGAGCTGACGGAACACCATCCCATCGTCGACCTGCGTTTGTTCAAGGGACGCAACTTCACGATAGGCGCCGCGACGCTGGCCATCGCCTACGGCGTGTTCTTCGGCAACGTGGTGCTGCTGCCGCTGTGGCTGCAAAGCAATATGAACTACACCGCGACCGATGCCGGCATCGTGACGGCGCCGGTAGGAATACTGGCCATCGTCCTGACGCCCGTGGTCGGCCGCATGCTGGCCACGCGCGATCCGCGGCAGATCGTCACCTTCGCTTTCTGCGTCTTCGCGCTGGTCTGCTATATGCGCGCCAGCTTCACGCCGCAGACCGACATGGGCGCGTTGATGATCCCCACGATCATCCAGGGCGCGGCCATGGCGGCCTTCTTCGTGCCGTTGACGTCCATTACGCTGTCGGGACTGGAGCCGTGGCGTATCCCGGCCGCCGCCGGACTGTCGAACTTCTGCCGCCTGACCGCGGGCGCCTTCGGCACGTCCATCGCCACCACGCTGTGGGAAAACCGCGCCACGCTGCACCATGCGCGGCTGGCCGAGACGGCGGTGCCCGGTTCGCATGCCTATGACCAGATCATGCACGGCCTGTCGACGCTGGGCATGTCGGCGAGCCAGGCGCTGCACACCTTGAACGGCATGCTGGATACCCAGGCGTTCACGATGTCGGCGCTGGACGTCTTCTACGGTTCGGCCATCGTGTTCCTGCTGCTGACCGGGCTGGTGTGGTTCGCACGCCCGACGCGCGCCAAGGATGCGGGCGCGGCGGAAGCCGCCGCCGGCGCCCACTGAGCAAAGGCGGTCCGGCGCCGCCACCGACCCAAGGAAAAGGCCCCCGGTCGCATGCAGCCTGCTGCACGCCACCGGGGGCCTTTTCCATGGCGGCTGGTTCAGGAAACCAGCGTGCGCCAATCCAGTTTGGGCATGATCCGATCCGACAGGGCGCTGTTCAGCGACAGGTTGAACACGTCGACGCCGCGCGCCTTGAGCAAGGCGGCCGCATGCGAGAAGGACGGTTCGATCAGCCGATCGAAATTGCGCACCAGGCGGCTGTTCTCCGGCTGGGCTTCCTTGTAGAAGCGGCGTGCGCCGGAGAATCCCAGGTCCAGGCCGTGCATATAGATGCGGCCGACGCCGCCCGCCACCAGGATCTGCAGCGCGGCATAGGCCACGGTATCGGCATCGAACACCCCGCTGGCCAGGTCGAAGCTATAGCCCAGCGAACGCTGCGAATCGAAGAGCGACAGCGCCGGGTTGGCCTGGGCCATGGCGGACAGTTCTTCGGGATTGAAATGCGGCAGATAGGCGCGTTCGGACACGACTTCGATGACGCAGACGCGGCAGCGGTAACGTTCCGGCCAAGGCATGCCCTGGACCATGTAGCGCAGGACATCCGGCGTGACGAACAAGGTCAGATCGCGTTCGACGACCTCGCGCATCAGGTCGATGCGGCGGCGCACGAAATTCTGGTCGATCACGCAGTAATAGCGGAACGGGATGTCGAATTGGCGCGCCAGGGAAATCGAGCCATTGACGCCCATGGCCGCCTTGATCGGCAGCTTGTCGCACTGGATTTCCCCGACCGACGGCCCGCTCAGTATCACGTGCACCGTGTCGTGGCGTTCGTCGAACGCATCCTGCAACGGCGTCACCGGGACGGCGTGGCGGAAGGCCGAAAACGCGTTGATCGCGCCCTGTTCGTCGCGCGCGATGGACACGTAAGGCCACAGGTGGCGATTGTGCTGCATGCGGCGGCTGCGGAACAGCGCGTAGAACTTGCGCCAGAACCGGTCAAGCGGCTTATCCCCTACCGTGCCATCGTCGGCGACAGCAACGCTACCGCTTTCGGGAAGCAGTGGCGCCTTCCCCGCAACCAGGGAATCCGCGTTGTCGGCAGCCAAACTTGTGGAAGATAACAATGCCAAACTCGAACGTGAGGGCGCAAACGTACAAAAATGTACAGCGCGATCTGGAAGTACCGGGGACGCAGCACGGAAATCCGCGCTCGGCCGTAGTTAAACTATACCTTCCCGGCGCAGTCAATAGTTTGAAAT
Source organism: Bordetella genomosp. 9 (assembly GCF_002261425.1). NCBI lineage: Bacteria > Pseudomonadati > Pseudomonadota > Betaproteobacteria > Burkholderiales > Alcaligenaceae > Bordetella > Bordetella genomosp. 9. The sequence continues at coordinate 1,401,756 of NZ_NEVJ01000003.1, forward strand.
TCCCGAGGAATTTACAAACTTCCGGGGCCCTGACGGGACCTTGCGGCTTCTATGCCGCAGCAAAAAAAGGGACGCCCCAACCATAGCACGTATCGCCCTGCATTGGCTTGGGAACATCCTTAGGGCCAATGTTTACATTTGCTTGCGGCGGCCTCTCACGGGGGCCTCTCGCGGGCGCCTCTTGGGGGCCGCCTGCGCGGCGCCCCTTCGGCAAGCCCCTTCGGCGCCCCTCAGGCGAGCCGTTCGGCGACCGCGCGGCCGACATCTTCCGTGCTGGCCTGCCCATTCATATCGGGCGTGCGCGGCCCGTTCGCCAGGACGTCCTCGATCGCCGCGACCACCGCGGCGGCGGCGTCCGGATAGCCCAGGAAATCCAGCATCAGGGCGCCGCTCCAGATCTGCCCGATCGGGTTCGCGATGCCCTTGCCGTAGATGTCGGGCGCCGACCCGTGGACCGGCTCGAACAGGGACGGGAACTTGCGCTCCGGATTCAGGTTGGCGGAAGGCGCGATGCCGATGGTCCCGGTGCAGGCCGGGCCCAAGTCGGAAAGAATGTCGCCGAACAGGTTGGATGCCACGACCACGTCGAACATGTCGGGGCGCTGGACGAAGTGGGCGCACAGGATATCGATGTGGTACTTGTCCCAGCGTACGTCCGGGTAGCGCTGCGCCATTTCGGCAACTCGCTCGTCCCACCACGGCATGGAGATGGAAATGCCGTTGGACTTGGTGGCCGCCGTCAGATGCTTGCCGCGCTTGCGCGCCAGCTCGAAAGCGAACTTCAGGACGCGCTCCGCGCCGACGCGGGTAAAAACGCTTTCCTGGATGACGATTTCGCGGTCGGTGCCGGCAAACAGCTTGCCGCCGCTATTGGAATACTCGCCTTCGGTATTTTCGCGAACGATGAAGAAATCGATGTCGCCGGGCTTGCGGTTGGCCAGCGGGGAAACCACGCCCGGCATCAGGCGAACGGGGCGCAGATTGATGTATTGGTCGAAATCGCGGCGAAAGCGGAACAGCGAGCCCCAGAGGGCTTCGTGGTCCGGCACCGCGTCGGGCCAGCCGATGGCGCCAAAGAAGATCGCCTCGTGCCCGCCGATCTGCGCGGCCCAGTCGTCGGGCATCATCTTGCCATGCCGGGCGTAGTAGTCGCAGCTCCAGTCGAAATGGTCCCATTGGAAGTCGATGCCGAACTTCGCCGCGGCGGCGTCCAGCACGCGCAGCCCTTCCGGGACGACCTCCTTGCCGATACCGTCGCCGGGGATTACCGCGATTCTGTGTTTCTTAGCCACGCCGAGTCTCCATATCCATGTGTTGTCGTTGATCTTCGTTGACGTTCATCGATGTCCGTCGATATCCGCTGGTGCCATCACGCCCGCCATTATCGAACAAACGGCAAGGGGCGGGACAGGATCAGCGGCGTCGCGACCCCAGCAGAGAGCCGAGCACGCCACGCACCAATTCGCGCGCGACCGAGCGCATCGCGGTTTTCGCCATGGTCTGCACCACGCCGTCCCGGCGGCCGCCGCGCGGGCCGGTGGAGCCGAACAGAACGTCGTTCAATCCGTCCATCACCCCGCCGCCCTTGCTTTCCGTGCCGGGAGCGCCTGGCGTGCCGGCCGGCCGGGCGGGCGCATCCGCCGGACCGGCGGGCCCGGCCGCGCGGCGGCCCAGGACCTCATAAGCCGAGTCCCTGTCCACCGCCTGCTCGTACTTGCCTTTCACCGGCGATCCCGCGCGCAAGGCCTCGCGCTCCGCGGCGGTGGCGGGCCCGATGCGGCTGGCGGGCGGCGCGATCCAGGCGCGCTGCGTGACGCCAGGGCGTCCTTTTTCGTCCAGCAGCGACACCAGGGCCTCGCCTACGGCCAGCTCGGTGATGGCCTGCTCCAGATCGAGTTGCGGATTCGGCCGCATGGTCTGCGCCGCCGTGCGCACCGCTTTCTGGTCCCGCGGCGTGAACGCGCGCAGCGCGTGCTGGATGCGGTTGCCCAGCTGTCCCAGCACGGTTTCCGGAATATCCAGCGGGTTCTGCGTCACGAAGTACACCCCGACGCCCTTGGACCGGACCAGGCGGACGACCTGCTCGACCCGGTCCAGCAGCGCCTTGGGCGCGTCCTCGAACAGCAGGTGCGCCTCGTCGAAGAAAAACACCAGGCGCGGCTTTTCCGGATCGCCGAGTTCGGGCAGTTTTTCATAGAGCTCGGCCAGCAGCCAGAGCAGGAAAACGGCGTAGAGGCGAGGCGCCTGCATCAGCTTGTCCGCCGCGAGGATGCTGACCACGCCGCGGCCTTCGCCGTCCACGCGCATGAGGTCGGCGATGTCCAGCATCGGTTCGCCGAAGAAATCGTCGGCGCCCTGCGACTCCAGCCGCAGCAATCCGCGCTGGATGGCGCCCACGGTCGCGGCCGACACGTTGCCGTAGCGCGTCTTGAGTTCGGCGGCGCGGTCGGCGACGTCCTGCAGCATCGCCCGCAGGTCCTTCAGGTCCAGCAGCAGCAGGCCTTCGTCGTCGGCGACCTTGAAGACCATGGACAACACGCCTTCCTGCGTGTCGTTGAGTTCCAGCATGCGCGACAGCAGAAGCGGGCCCAGGTCCGACACGGTGGCGCGCACCGGGTGGCCCTGCTGGCCGAAAACGTCCCAGAGGATGGCCGGCGTCGCGCCCCAGGCGGGCTCGTCCAGGCCCAGCGTGTCCAGCCGCTGGCGCAGCTTGGGACTGGGGACGCCGGCTTGCGAGATGCCGGTCAGGTCGCCTTTGACATCGGCCAGGAAGACCGGTGTACCGATGCGCGAGAACTGCTCGGCCAGCACCTGCAGCGTGACGGTCTTGCCGGTGCCGGTGGCGCCGGTGATGCAGCCGTGCCGATTGGCCATGCCGGGCAGCAGGCCCAGGTCCTGGCCGTCGTGCCGTGCAACCCGCAGGACGGGTGGCGATGGAGCGGTGTCTGGCATGGCGGTCTCCCGTTGAATTTGGCGCGGCCGGGGCGCGGGCCGCCCGGGCATTCTCCGCCCCACCGTGCAAGCACGCAACATGTCGGCCGCACCGCGCGGGGACGGCACGGTAAAATGGCCGTCTTTGCCTCAACCTTATTCGGAAAGCCATGGCCGGACACAGTAAATGGGCCAATATCCAGCACCGCAAGGGGCGCCAAGACGCCAAGCGCGGCAAGCTGTGGACCAAGATCATCCGTGAGATCACCGTTGCCGCGCGGGCGGGGGGTGCCGATCCGGAAAGCAACCCGCGCCTGCGGCTGGCCTGGGACAAGGCCACCGACGCCAACATGCCCAAGGACAACATCCAGCGCGCGATCCAGCGCGGCGCAGGCGGCGCGGATGGCGACAACTATGAAGAAGTCCGCTACGAAGGCTACGGCGTGGGCGGCGCGGCGGTGATCGTCGACTGCATGACGGACAACCGGACCCGTACGGTGGCCGAAGTGCGCCATGCATTCGCCAAGAACGGCGGGAACCTGGGCCAGGAAGGTTCCGTCGCCTTCATGTTCAAGCACTGCGGCCAGTTCATCTTCGCGCCCGGCACGCCGGAAGACAAGGTCATGGAAACCGCGTTGGAAGCCGGCGCCGAAGACGTGATGACCGACGCTGAAGGCGTGATCGAAGTCGTCTGCGCGCCCGCCGACTATGCCGCGGTGCGGCAGGCCTTCGAAGCGGCCGGCATGAAGGCGGAAATGGACGGCGTCATCATGAAGGCGTTGAATGAAACCGAGCTCACCGGCGAGGACGCGGTCAAGATGCAGAAGCTGCTCGACGCCCTCGAAGGACTGGACGACGTGCAAGAGGTCTACACCACGGCCGTCCTCGATGAAACCGGCGCCTGATCCTTACAGGGCCCGCCCCGCGCGGGTCCGACCCTGCCGGCCGCCGTCCTGGCAGCTCGCCGCGCGCGGGCCGTCCGCCGGCCCATCGTTTTCCTATCTATCCCATCCATTATGAAACTCCTGGTTATCGGTTCGGGCGGCCGCGAACATGCCCTCGCCTGGCGGCTGGCGCAGTCGCCGCGCGTGCACAAAGTATTCGTGGCACCCGGCAACGGCGGCACACAGCACGGCAGCCTGCAGAATGTCGCGCTGACCAATGCCGACGAACTGGCGGACTTCGTCCAGCGCGAAGGCGTCGCGCTCACCGTGGTGGGCCCGGAAGCGCCCCTGGCCGCGGGCGTGGTCGACGTATTCCGCGCCCGGGGCCTGAAGATCTTCGGCCCGACCAAGGCGGCGGCGCAACTGGAAAGCTCGAAGGATTACGCCAAGGCCTTCATGGTGCGGCACAACATCCCCACCGCGCGCTACCAGACCTTCACCGACCCGGCGCTCGCGCATGCGTATATCGACCAGGAAGGCGCGCCCATCGTCATCAAGGCCGACGGCCTGGCGGCCGGCAAGGGCGTGGTCGTCGCCACCACTGTCGACGAGGCGCATGCCGCGGTGGACGCCATGCTGGGCGACGGTTCGCTGGGCGCGGCGGGCGCGCGCGTCGTGATCGAGGAATGCCTGCAGGGCGAGGAAGCCAGCTTCATCGTGATGGTGGACGGCCGCAACGTGCTGGCGCTGGCGACCAGCCAGGACCATAAGCGGCTGCAGGATGGCGACCAGGGTCCCAACACCGGCGGCATGGGCGCCTACTCGCCGGCGCCGGTCGTCACGCCGGAAATGCACCATCGCATCATGCGCGAAGTCATCCTGCCGTCGGTGCAGGGCATGGCGCGCGACGGGCTGCCCTATACCGGCTTCCTGTATGCGGGCCTGATGATTGCGCCCGGCGACGATCCGGACCGGCCCATCAAGGTCCTGGAATACAACTGCCGCATGGGCGATCCGGAAACGCAGCCGATCATGATGCGGATCAAAAGCGACTTCGTCGATGTCGTGGAACATGCGATTGCCGGAACGCTGAACCAGGCGGACATCGTCTGGGACCGGCGCACCGCCCTGGGCGTGGTGCTGGCGGCGCACAATTACCCCGGTACACCTCGCATTGGGGATGTGATCTCCGGCTTGCCGGAGGACGCCGCCGACTGCATGGTTTTCCATGCCGCCACGCGCCTGGACGGCGATCAGATCAAGACCACAGGCGGTCGCGTCCTGTGCGTGACGGCCCTCGGGGATTCCGTGCGCATGGCGCGCGAGCGCGCATACGAAACCGTGGAGCGGATCGCGTTCGACGGCCGCCAGTACCGTACCGACATCGGCTGGCGCGCCCTCAAGCGCGTACCGCCCAAACCCAAGGCAACTACCTGATGAACGCCGAACCCGCCTCCCTGCCCTTCGAGTCCGCCGTCGAATCCGCGCGCGACTATTTCGCCAACCTGCAGGCGCGCATCGTCGCGAGCCTGGAACAGGTGGATGGCACGGCATTCCGCACGGATACGTGGGAACGGCCGGAAGGCGGCGGCGGCGTTTCGCGCATGCTGGAAGGCGGCCAGGTGTTCGAGCGCGCCGCGGTGCTGTTCAGCCACGTCATGGGCAGCAACCTGCCGCCTTCGGCCAGCGCGCGACGGCCCGACCTGGCGGGACGGCCCTGGCAGGCCATGGGCGTGTCCCTGGTGCTGCATCCGCGCAATCCCTACGTGCCGACCGTGCACATGAATGTGCGCCTGTTCGTCGCGCCCGCGCGCCATAGCGGCGAAAGCTCGGCCTACTGGTTCGGCGGCGGCATGGATCTGACGCCCTACTACGCCTTCGAAGACGACGCACGCCACTTCCACCGCACCTGCCGGGATGCGCTTGCCGCGCATGGCGACGAGTACTACCCGCGTTTCAAGCAGTGGTGCGACGAGTACTTCTACCTGAAGCATCGCGGCGAAACCCGGGGCATCGGCGGCATATTCTTCGATGACCTGGCCGAACCCGGTTTCGACGCCTGCTTCGCGCTGGTGCGCGACGTCGGCGATGCTTTCCTGCATGCCTACATTCCCATCGTGGAGCTGCGCAAGGACGAGCCGTATGGCGAACGGGAGCGTTCCTTCCAGGCCTATCGGCGCGGACGCTACGTCGAATTCAATCTGGTGTACGACCGTGGCACGCTGTTCGGCCTGCAATCCGGCGGCCGCACCGAATCCATCCTGCTGTCCATGCCGCCGGTCGCGAACTGGCGTTATGACTGGAAGCCCGAGCCCGGCACGCCGGAGGCCGCGCTGGCGGGATTTCTCGTGGCCCGGGACTGGCTTTGAATCGCATCGGCCTGCTCGGCGGGAGCTTCGATCCGATCCATATCGCCCATATCGCGCTGGCGCGCGCCGCGTTGCGCGAACTTCACCTGTCGCAGGTCCAGCTGATCCCTGCCGCCGCGCCGTGGCAACGGCAACCGTTGCAGGCGACCGCCGAGCAGCGCTGCGAAATGGTTCGCCTGGCGATCGCCAGCGAGCCGGGCATCGTGCTCAACACGATGGAAATCGACCGCGGCGGCCCGACCTATACCGTGGACACCGTCGGCGCCCTGCCGCCCGGGCCGCGCTACGTCTGGTTATTGGGATCGGATCAGCTGGCCAATTTCTGCACCTGGCGCGATTGGCGCACCATCGTCGAGCGGGTGGACCTGGCCGTGGCCGTGCGTCCCGGCGCCCCAATGGATCCCCCGGCGGACCTGCGGCAGCACCTGGCCGCCCTGGGCCGGCAGGTGGAAACCCTGCCGTTCGCGGAAATGCCTGTCTCCGCATCCGCCATCCGCGAGCGCCTGGCACGCGGGTTGCCGGTCAATGACCTGTTGCCGGAGCCGGTTTGGCGCTATATCGGCGCCCATCAGCTCTACCGTGACTAGGCGTGGCTGCTTTCCAACGATGTGTAGGCACTGGCACGCCTAAACCCACGACCGGGGGTTATAGTTGCGACCATGGAAATACAGAAATTACAGCGCGCCGTGATTGACGCCCTCGAAGACGTCAAGGCGCAAGATATCAAGATCTTCAACGTCACCCACCTGACCAGCCTGTTCGACCGCGTCGTCATTGCCAGCGCAACGTCGAACCGGCAAACCCGTGCCTTGGCGTCCAGCGTCGCCAATCGTGGCCGCGCCCTGAAATTGTCCGTCACCGTGGAAGGCGAAGACACCGGCGAATGGGTCATCGTGGACTTGGGCGATATCGTCGTCCACGTCATGCAGCCCGCCATCCGCGAGTACTACAACCTGGAAGAAATCTGGGGCGGCAAGCCGGTGCGCGTCAAGCTGTTGCCGGAATCCTCGCGCACGGTCATGTCCGGCGCGACGTACGACGAAGACGATATTTGAGCGCGAATCCAGCACGCGATGAATCCGCTGCCACGGTCCGGATCCTGAAACCGTGAAGCTGATCGTCATCGCGGTCGGGAACCGGATGCCGGCGTGGGTGGAAACGGCGTGGGACGACTATGCGCGCCGCCTGCCGCCCGACTGCGCGCTCGAACTGCGCGAGGTCAAGCCCGAGCCGCGCACCAGCGGCAAGACGCCCGCGCAGATGATGGCCGCGGAAGCCAAACGCATCGAAGCCGCCGTCCCCCCGGGTGCCCTGCGCATCGCACTGGACGAGCGAGGACGCGACCTGACCACGGCGGCCTTGGCCAAGAGCCTGGAGCAATGGCGCGGACAGGGGCGCGACGTCGCCTTCCTGGTCGGTGGCCCCGACGGGATGGATGCGACGCTGAAATCCTCCTGCGACGGACTGATCCGCCTGTCATCCCTGACCCTGCCCCACCCCATGGTGCGCGTGCTGCTGGCCGAACAGCTTTATCGGGCCTGGGCGATCCTGTCGAATCACCCGTATCATCGGGCCTGAGCGCCGTCGCCCAGTCGGCTTATTGCACGCCTGATTTGAACGCCTGATTTGAACGCCATGCCGTCCGATTCCCATCCCGCATCCCCATCCGATCCGCGCCTGTATCTTGCGTCGGCCAGCCCGCGCCGCCGCGAATTGCTCAACCAGATGGGCCTGGCGCATCGGGTCCTCGAGGTACCGGCGCCGCCGGGTGAAGACGAACCCCGGCACGCGGGCGAACCGGCCGCGGATTATGTCCGCCGGACCGCGCGCGAAAAAGCCGTGCGTGGCGAGCGCTATCGCCAAGAGCAAGGCCTGCCGCCCCGGCCGCTGCTGGCCGCCGATACCACCGTCATCCTGAATGGCGACGTGCTGGGCAAACCGCTGGGCCGCGACGACGCCATCCGCATGCTCGCGCGCCTGTCGGGCGCCTGCCATGAAGTCCATACCGCCGTCGCCCTGATCGCGCATGACCGGCTGCATGAGAAAGTCTCGGTCACGACCGTGCGCATGCGGGCGCTGGACGCCGATGAGATCGCGCGTTATTGCGATAGCGGCGAACCCTACGGCAAGGCCGGCGCGTATGGAATACAGGGGCTGGCGGCCGCCTTCATCGAACGTATCGAAGGCAGCTATACCGGGGTGATGGGACTGCCTCTGTTCGAAACCGCGGCGCTGCTGCGGCGGGCCGACATCATCCTGCCCTGATAAGCAAAATGCCTCGACGCGTTTCGGCATCGAGGCATCCGGACCGCGATTTCGAAATCGTCAGCGGCCTACGGCGGCGGGTTCCGATATCTGTGTGGACGCCGGCGCGGGACGCCCGTTCAGCGCGGCGTCCAGGGCGTCCTTGTCCAATTGCCCTTCCCAACGGGCCACCACCACCGATGCCGTGGCGTTGCCGACCAGGTTGGTCAGCGCCCGGCATTCGGACATGAAGCGGTCCACGCCCAGGATCAACGCCATGCCGGCGACCGGCAGGCTGGGCACGACAGACAATGTGGCGGCCAGCGTGATGAAACCGGAGCCCGTGACCCCGGCCGCGCCCTTGGAGCTGAGCATGGCGACCAGCAGCAGCAGGATCTGGTCGCCCAGCGACAGATGGATGTCGCAAGCCTGGGCGATGAACAGCGCCGCCATCGTCATGTAGATGTTGGTGCCGTCCAGGTTGAACGAATAGCCGGTGGGCACCACCAGGCCCACGACGGACTTCGAGCAACCGGCGCGTTCCATCTTCTGCATCAGGCTGGGCAGCGCGGCTTCGGAAGAACTGGTACCCAACACCAGCAGCAACTCTTCGCGGATGTAGCGCACCAGCTTGATGATGGAAAAGCCGTTGTAGCGCGCCACCGCGCCGAGCACGATCAACACGAACAGGATGGCCGTGCCGTAGAACGTGCCGACCAGCGCGGCCAGGTTGATCACCGACTTGATGCCGTACTTGCCGATGGTGAACGCCATCGCGCCGAAGGCGCCGATGGGCGCCGCGCGCATCAGGATGGCCACCATCTTGAAGATGGGATGCGCCAGCGCGTTCAGCAGATTCAGGATCGGCTTGCCGCGTTCGCCGACCAGGGCCAGCGCCACGCCGAACAACACCGAGACGAACAGCACCTGCAGGATATCGCCCGTGACGAACGGTCCGGCCAGCGAACTGGGGATGACGTTCATCAGGAACCCGGTGACGGTCGTGTCGTGGGCCTTGGTGACGTAATCGGCGACGGCCTTGTTGTCCAGTGTGCGCGGATCCACATGCATGCCCGCGCCCGGCTGCACCAGGTGACTGACCAGGATGCCGACGATCAGCGCGATGGTGGAGAACACCAGGAAGTAGATGAAGGCCTTGCCCGCGACGCGGCCCACACGCTTGAGGTCGTTCATGCCGGCGATGCCGGTACTGACGGTCAGGAAGATCACCGGCGCGATGATCAGTTTCACCAGCTTGATGAAACCGTCTCCCAGCGGCCGCATGGCTTCCGCGGTGTCAGGCTTGTAGTACCCGAGAAGGATGCCGATGACGATGGCGACCAATACCTGCACATAGAGAATCTGATAGAACTTCTGCTTCCGCGGTACCGCGGTTTGATCTATTTCGATCATTGCTCATCCACTTATTTTCTGTCGTATGGCGTCGTGCTGACCGCGAGCGCGTGCTCGTTGCGCGCCTGCGCGGATTATCGCACTTCATGCGCCGGCCCGGCGGCGCCCGGCGTGGAAATGTGAATTCCAAAAGCAAAACCCCGCTGCAGCGTGCAGCGGGGTTTTGGGGATAAGAGCCTGACGATGACCTACTTTCACAGACGTCCGTCCACTATCATCGGCGCGAAGGCGTTTCACTGTCCTGTTCGGGATGGGAAGGAGTGGGACCACCTTGCTATGGTCGTCAGGCGTAAAGGGTTGCGCGGCGCGTGCGCTCGTGTGGGAGCGTTCGCGTCACGCCAATCTGGGAGAAGCACGCCTGGCGCGCTGTTGGCGCGGGCCAGGTCGAGGGTATTGGGGGGTGCTGCGTGGTACTGCTTGGTGTTGAATTCGGGTTGGGATTGCGGGCACATTCGCAAGCATCATGGCTTTATGCAAGCCGCTTGCTTTGGATGGTGCTGTCAACCATCAGGGTTATAGGATCAAGCCGCACGGGCAATTAGTATCGGTTAGCTTAACGCATTACTGCGCTTCCACACCCGACCTATCAACGTCCTGGTCTTGAACGACCCTTCAGGGGGCTCGAGGCCCCGGGATACCTAATCTTCAGACGAGTTTCCCGCTTAGATGCCTTCAGCGGTTATCTCTTCCGTACATAGCTACCCGGCAATGCCATTGGCATGACAACCGGTACACCAGAGGTACGTCCACTCCGGTCCTCTCGTACTAGGAGCAGGCTCCGTCAAGTATCCAACGCCCACGGCAGATAGGGACCAAACTGTCTCACGACGTTTTAAACCCAGCTCACGTACCTCTTTAAATGGCGAACAGCCATACCCTTGGGACCGGCTACAGCCCCAGGATGAGATGAGCCGACATCGAGGTGCCAAACACCGCCGTCGATATGAACTCTTGGGCGGTATCAGCCTGTTATCCCCAGAGTACCTTTTATCCGTTGAGCGATGGCCCTTCCATTCAGAACCACCGGATCACTATGTCCTGCTTTCGCACCTGTTCGACTTGTCAGTCTCACAGTCAAGCACGCTTATGCCATTGCACTATCAGCACGATTTCCGACCGTACCTAGCGTACCTTCGAACTCCTCCGTTACGCTTTGGGAGGAGACCGCCCCAGTCAAACTGCCCACCATGCACTGTCCCCAACCCGGATAACGGGCCAAGGTTAGAACCGCAAACAGACCAGGGTGGTATTTCAAGGTCGGCTCCACCGAATCTGGCGACTCGGTTTCCGCGCCTCCCACCTATCCTACACAGGCCGGTTCACAGTCCAATGCAAAGCTACAGTAAAGGTTCATGGGGTCTTTCCGTCTAGCCGCGGGTAGATTGCATCATCACAAACACTTCAACTTCGCTGAGTCTCGGGAGGAGACAGTGTGGCCATCGTTACGCCATTCGTGCAGGTCGGAACTTACCCGACAAGGAATTTCGCTACCTTAGGACCGTTATAGTTACGGCCGCCGTTTACCGGGGCTTCGATCAAGAGCTTGCACCCCATCACTTAACCTTCCGGCACCGGGCAGGCGTCACACCCTATACGTCGACTTTCGTCTTTGCAGAGTGCTGTGTTTTTAATAAACAGTCGCAGCCACCGATTCTCTGCGACCCCATCATGCTCAGCGCGCAGGCGCCTCACACTACCGGGGCATACCTTCTCCCGAAGTTACGGTATCAATTTGCCGAGTTCCTTCTCCCGAGTTCTCTCAAGCGCCTTGGAATATTCATCCCGTCCACCTGTGTCGGTTTGCGGTACGGTCTCGTACAGCTGAAGCTTAGAGGCTTTTCTTGGAACCACTTCCAATCACTTCGCGAGACATGCTCGCTCGTGCCACACCCTTGAGTCACGCGCCCGGATTTGCCTAAGCGCCCTCTCTAATGCAGCAACAGGGACATCCAACACCCTGATGATCTTCCGCAATCCGTCCCCCCATCGCACTGTACGATGGTGCTGGAATATTAACCAGCTTCCCATCAGCTACGCATCTCTGCCTCGCCTTAGGGGCCGACTCACCCTGCGCCGATGAACGTTGCGCAGGAAACCTTGGACTTACGGCGAGGGGGCTTTTCACCCCCTTTATCGCTACTCATGTCAGCATTCGCACTTCTGATACCTCCAGCAACCCTTACGAGTCACCTTCACAGGCTTACAGAACGCTCTCCTACCGCGTACACCCTAAAGTGCACACCCGCAGCTTCGGTTTATCGCTTAGCCCCGTTACATCTTCCGCGCAGGACGACTCGATCAGTGAGCTATTACGCTTTCTTTAAAGGATGGCTGCTTCTAAGCCAACCTCCTGACTGTCTAAGCCTTCCCACTTCGTTTCCCACTTAGCGATAATTCGGGACCTTAGCTGGCGGTCTGGGTTGTTTCCCTCTTGAGTCCGGACGTTAGCACCCGGTGCTCTGTCTCCCAAGCTGGACTTGCGGGTATTCGGAGTTTGCCATGGTTTGGTAAGTCGCCATGACCCCCTAGCCATAACAGTGCTCTACCCCCCGCAGTCATACTTGAGGCACTACCTAAATAGTTTTCGGAGAGAACCAGCTATTTCCAGATTTGTTTAGCCTTTCACCCCTATCCACAGCTCATCCCCTAGTTTTTCAACACTAGTGGGTTCGGTCCTCCAGCACGTGTTACCGTGCCTTCAACCTGGCCATGGATAGATCATCTGGTTTCGGGTCTACACCCAGCGACTAAAATCGCCCTATTCGGACTCGCTTTCGCTACGCCTTCCCTATCCGGTTAAGCTCGCCACTGAATGTAAGTCGCTGACCCATTATACAAAAGGTACGCCGTCACCCCACAAGGAGGCTCCGACTGTTTGTATGCATACGGTTTCAGGATCTATTTCACTCCCCTTCCGGGGTTCTTTTCGCCTTTCCCTCACGGTACTGGTTCACTATCGGTCGATCACGAGTATTTAGCCTTGGAGGATGGTCCCCCCATCTTCAAACAGGATTTCACGTGTCCCGCCCTACTTCTCTTACGCCTAGTTCCACGCATTGCATTTCGCCTACAGGGCTATCACCTGCTACGGCCGGGCTTTCCATCCCGTTCGACTATACAACGCGCTAAATCGTAAAGGCTCTTCCGATTTCGCTCGCCACTACTTTCGGAATCTCGGTTGATTTCTGTTCCTCGAGTTACTGAGATGTTTCAGTTCACCCGGTTCGCTTCCTGGAGCCTATGTATTCAGCCCAGGATACCGTCTCGCGACGGTGGGTTTCCCCATTCGGATATCTGCGGATCAATGCTTGTTTGCCAGCTCCCCGCAGCTTTTCGCAGGCTACAACGTCCTTCATCGCCTGTGATCGCCAAGGCATCCACCATATGCACTTAGTCGCTTGATCCTATAACGCTGATGGCTATAGAACTCTTCCAAGCAACCGTCTTGCTCTGACATGATACTTTGCGTTTGTGCCGTTCAAATTCACTTGAGTTTGAACTACTAATGCAATCACAACCCGTATTCAACGACGCATTTATCGCCATATCGATATCGCTATCAATACAGACAATAAACACACCGCCAATACTTCTCGTTGTGCTTCTTCCAGATTGTTAAAGAACGAATAAAACTGTCGAGTCAAAAACTCAACGATCAAGGCTCGTAAGCCATATCGAGGTATTTTTCGATATCGCTTCAAACACTGATCGTTGAACTCTTTCCGCGGACCCTTCGACGCTGCACCCGCCTCGTTTATCAAACAAGGCAATTGGTGGAGGTGAACGGGATCGAACCGATGACATCCTGCTTGCAAAGCAGGCGCTCTCCCAGCTGAGCTACACCCCCAGATAAAACCTTGGTGGGTCTGGTTGGATTCGAACCAACGACCCCCGCCTTATCAAGACGGTGCTCTAACCGACTGAGCTACAGACCCAATTCGCATCGGATCCGCTTTCGATCCAGTCTTAAACAACAACCGATAAGTGTGGCCGCTTGACAAACGCACGCGCTTGCTCTGAAAGGAGGTGATCCAGCCGCACCTTCCGATACGGCTACCTTGTTACGACTTCACCCCAGTCATGAATCCTACCGTGGTAATCGCCCTCCTTGCGGTTAGGCTAACTACTTCTGGTAAAACCCACTCCCATGGTGTGACGGGCGGTGTGTACAAGACCCGGGAACGTATTCACCGCGACATGCTGATCCGCGATTACTAGCGATTCCGACTTCACGCAGTCGAGTTGCAGACTGCGATCCGGACTACGATCGGGTTTCTGGGATTGGCTCCCCCTCGCGGGTTGGCGACCCTCTGTCCCGACCATTGTATGACGTGTGAAGCCCTACCCATAAGGGCCATGAGGACTTGACGTCATCCCCACCTTCCTCCGGTTTGTCACCGGCAGTCTCATTAGAGTGCCCTTTCGTAGCAACTAATGACAAGGGTTGCGCTCGTTGCGGGACTTAACCCAACATCTCACGACACGAGCTGACGACAGCCATGCAGCACCTGTGTTCCGGTTCTCTTGCGAGCACTCCCAAATCTCTTCGGGATTCCAGACATGTCAAGGGTAGGTAAGGTTTTTCGCGTTGCATCGAATTAATCCACATCATCCACCGCTTGTGCGGGTCCCCGTCAATTCCTTTGAGTTTTAATCTTGCGACCGTACTCCCCAGGCGGTCAACTTCACGCGTTAGCTGCGCTACCAAGGCCCGAAGGCCCCAACAGCTAGTTGACATCGTTTAGGGCGTGGACTACCAGGGTATCTAATCCTGTTTGCTCCCCACGCTTTCGTGCATGAGCGTCAGTGTTATCCCAGGGGGCTGCCTTCGCCATCGGTGTTCCTCCACATATCTACGCATTTCACTGCTACACGTGGAATTCCACCCCCCTCTGACACACTCTAGCCCGGTAGTTAAAAATGCAGTTCCAAGGTTAAGCCCTGGGATTTCACATCTTTCTTTCCGAACCGCCTGCGCACGCTTTACGCCCAGTAATTCCGATTAACGCTTGCACCCTACGTATTACCGCGGCTGCTGGCACGTAGTTAGCCGGTGCTTATTCTGCAGGTACCGTCAGTTACGCCAGGTATTAGCCGGCGCCGTTTCTTTCCTGCCAAAAGTGCTTTACAACCCGAAGGCCTTCATCGCACACGCGGGATGGCTGGATCAGGGTTGCCCCCATTGTCCAAAATTCCCCACTGCTGCCTCCCGTAGGAGTCTGGGCCGTGTCTCAGTCCCAGTGTGGCTGGTCGTCCTCTCAAACCAGCTACGGATCGTCGCCTTGGTGAGCCGTTACCCCACCAACTAGCTAATCCGATATCGGCCGCTCCAATAGTGCGAGGTCCGAAGATCCCCCGCTTTCCCCCGTAGGGCGTATGCGGTATTAGCTACGCTTTCGCGTAGTTATCCCCCGCTACTGGGCACGTTCCGATACATTACTCACCCGTTCGCCACTCGCCACCAGACCGAAGTCCGTGCTGCCGTTCGACTTGCATGTGTAAGGCATCCCGCCAGCGTTCAATCTGAGCCAGGATCAAACTCTTCAGTTCAATCTCTGTTTCGTACAACCCAAGGTCCATCGACCCGGGCTGTCTTTCGCTTAGCGCTCTCAAAGGAAGTGATAGAACCCAGACGATCTTGCGACCATCTGATTCCTGACACTTACTTCTGTGAGCACTTGATTTCTTCGGCCCCGGCCGCCGTGCGCTCGAACGTTACCGTCCAAACACCACTTCGGCTCGGGTGCGCCTACATCCATCAAGCGCCCACACTTATCGGTTGTTAGTTTTTAAAGAGCAGTCCTGCTTGCTGTCACCGCGGCGCTCGGCTGGTTTGCCTTGCGTCGCTGCTGTGTCAGCAGCAGAGAAACGAGATTATGAAGGCTTTTTTTGGGGCTGTCAAATCAGCGTCGCATTATCTTGCTTGGCTTCTCTGACCCGCGGCGCCAGCGCTACGCTCGCTCCGCAACTTCCTCTCGCCTTCGCTTCAGCAGCGAAGGGGCGCGACTATAGCACAGAGTTTTGCGGCGTGCCGGCGACGCGGGTAATCGCGCCTGACGCGCTGCTTTATGGATAGACTTCGGCTGATGTGCAGAAGTTGGCGCTACGGCGCCCTTCCCGCACCTTGCATTCAAACAGACGATAAAGCCAGCCATGCCCGCCACCCAACCTGACGTATACGAAGACATCCTCATCAACGTCACGCCCTTCGAGACCCGCGTGGCGGTGGTCGCGCAGGGCTCCGTGCAGGAACTGCACGTGGAGCGCAGCATCCAGCGGGGCCACGTCGGGAACATCTACCTGGGCCGCGTGGTGCGCGTGCTGCCCGGCATGCAGAGCGCCTTCGTGGATATCGGCCTGGAACGCGCGGCCTTCATCCACATCGCCGACCTGCGCGAGAACCGCGCCGAACGCAGCCAGGGCTTGACGCCCACGCCGATCGAGAAGCTGTTGTTCGAGGGCCAGACCCTGATGGTGCAGGTCATCAAGGATCCGCTGGGGACCAAGGGGGCGCGGCTGTCGACCCAGATCAGCATGGCCGGGCGCATGCTGGTCTATCTGCCGCACGATCCGCATATCGGCATTTCGCAGAAGATCGACTCGGAAAACGAACGGACGCAGTTGCGCGAACGCCTGAGCGCCCTGATGCCGGAAGACGAAAAAGGCGGCTTCATCGTCCGCACCCAGGCCGAGGGATCCACGGACGAGGAACTGCGCGCCGACCTGGACTACCTGCGCAAGCTGTGGAGCAGCGTGCAGGCGGCCGCCCGCAGCCATCCGGCGCCCACCGTGCTGCACCAGGACCTGACGCTGGCGCAGCGCGTGCTGCGCGACATGGTGGGACCCCACACGGGCACCATACGCGTGGATTCGCGCACCACTACCGCCGAATTGCTGGAATGGGCGCGCGTGTATACCCCTTCGGTGGTGGACCGCATCCATCACTACAGCGGCGAGCGCCCGCTGTTCGATACGGCCAACGTGGACGATGAAATCCAGCGGGCGCTGTCGCGCCGCGTGGACCTGAAGTCCGGCGGCTACCTGATCGTCGACCAGACGGAAGCCCTGACCACGGTGGACGTGAACACGGGCGGCTTCGTGGGCGGACGCAATTTCGACGACACCATCTTCAAGACCAACCTGGAAGCGGCGCAGGCCATCGCGCGGCAGCTGCGGCTGCGCAACCTGGGCGGCATCGTGATCCTGGACTTCATCGATATGGAAGACGCGGAGCATCGCGAAACGGTGCTGGCCGAGCTGCGCAAGGCCCTGGCGCGCGACCGCACGCGCATGACGGTCAACGGATTCACGCAGCTGGGCCTGGTGGAGATGACGCGCAAGCGCACGCGCGATTCGCTGGCGCACCAGTTGTGCGAATCATGCCCGACCTGCCAGTCGCGCGGACACGTGCGCACCGCGCGCACCATCTGCTACGAAATCCTGCGTGAAATCCTGCGCGAGGCGCGGCAATTCAATCCCAAGGAATTCCGTATCCTCGCTTCCCAGCAGGTGGTCGACCTGTTCCTGGAAGAAGAAAGCCAGCACCTGGCGATGCTGGGAGACTTCGTGGGCAAGACGGTGTCGCTGGAAGTCGAGGCGACCTATACGCAGGAACAGTACGACCTGATCCTGATCTGACGCCCTGCCGGGGCCGCGCTAGCCGGCGAAACCGCCCTGCTCCAGAAATGCCTGCTCCTGCGCCGTCGAGGCGCGGCCGAGCAGCGCGTTGCGATGGGGAAACCGGCCGAAGCGGGCGATGATGTCGCGATGCAGAATGGCGAAATCCCTGCTGCGGACATCCAGGCGCTGCGCCAGCTGCACCGAGAGCGCCTGGTCGTCCGGGTCTTCCGAATGCTCGAACGGAAGATAGAAGAAGACCAGCATCTCGGCTTCCACCTGCCTGTCCAGTCCCTGTTCCACCGCCTGCCTGGCGAAGAATCGCGCCAGGGGATCGGTGGCATACATATGCGCGGTGCCGCGGTAGGCGTTGCGGGGATACTGATCCAACAGGATCAGCAGGGCGAGCACCCCTGGCGCCGTGGCCGCCCAATGATCCAGCGCGCGGCGCGCGGCTGCCAGATGCAGCGCCGCGAATTGCCCGGAAAACGCGGCGTCGAACGAGGCGTCCTTGGCGAACCATTTGCGCGGGCCCGCATCCTTCCAGAATTCCAGGACCTTGGCGGCGTCGGCCGGCAGGTCCTGTTGCGTGTTCGACATGACGCTGGCTCCCCCACGTTGATGACGGCCAGATTATCGGCCAGATTATCGGCAATCCGGGGCGACGGCTTCAGCGGGCCGTCTGGCGGGCCGCGTCGATATGGGTGCGCCCTTCCAGCGAAATGCCGCCGCGCCCCGGCACCAGGGCCTGGACCACGATGCGCCATTCTCCCGTGATGACCAGGGGGACGTCGTCGACGACCCACATTCCGCGAGCGTCGCCGTCCGCGGGACGGGCCGGTCGAACGATGCCTTCGATGCCTATGCGCGGCATGGAGAAGGTGGTGGTCAATTCCCTGGGTTGCAGCGGGCTGCCGTCATTCGCCGTGATGGCGATGGTCACGCGCGCATGGCCGTTCGAACCCGGAACGACGTGGGCCTCTCCCGCGCCGCCGGCGCCCCGCAGCGCCACCGTATCGTGCCGGACCGGCATGGACAGGGCTTGCGGCTCGGCCAGCGGCGGGGCGAAGCGCCACAGCGTGACCGCGAACAGGATGGCGAGGGCCAGCGCGATTTCCCAGCGTATGTTGAGGACCAGGGCGCGCAAGGCGTCCAGATTCCCGCGCAAGGCCGCGGCGGTCCATCGCCATCGGTTGGCCGCGCCCAGGGCCAGCAGCGCCAGCACGAGCGCCAGCTTGGCCAGCAGCACCCTGCCGAAGTACGTGCGCCACAAATCCGCCGGTTCCCGCAATTGCCACCACGCCAGCACCAGGCCGGTGGCGACCAGCAGGACGACGATGGCCAGCGCCGCCCTGGAAAAGCGGCGCAGCGGCGTTTCGCCATACCCCGCCAGCAGCAGGATCGGCAGGCAGGCCAGCGCCCCGAGCCAGGTGGAAGCCGCAAGAATGTGAAGGAACACGGCGATGCGCGAGGCCATGCCGGACGTGGCCGTGGCCGCATGCCCGCTGGACGCCAGCGCCAGGCCCAGCAGGAGCATGGCCAGCGACGCCAGGCCGCGACGCCCGCGCGCCGAAGCCACGACACAAGCGAAAATCCCCGTCAGCACGGCGGCTTCCGCGATCAAGACCAGCCCGCCGTAGGATGTGCTCATGGCCGCGCTCCAGCAGGCGCGCGTGATCACGGCCGACCAGGGCGCCCCGAGCGCATCCAGGCCTTGCAGGCCCAGCGACACCGGCGCGGCGACGGCCGCCACCAGCAGCGCGGGCAGGTGCTTGCGGCAGCCGCCCGCTTCGTATTGCGCCGCCCAGGCATCGAAGGCCACGCCGCCGATGCCGAACATCAGGCCCGCCAACAGCGCGAGCGAGACCACGATGATGGCCGGATAGAGCAAGGGCGCGTGGTAAGGCGGCGCGGCGGCGCGGGCCTGGCGATCGGGCGTCCCCACGACGAAGTTCAGGGTGCCGCCCACCGGATGGCCGTCGGCGGAGGCGACGCGCCAGCTGAAAAGATAGCTGCCCGCCGGGGCTTGCGGGGGCACTCCCACCGACAGTGTCGTGTCGCGGATTTCGGCCTGGTCCAGTTGCACCGTCTGGCCGCCGGGGCCCAGCAGGGTGAGTACCAGCGGCGCGACCGGTTCGCTGAAGGTCAGGATGAGGTCGCGCGGCGGCGCGACGAGGACGGTGCCGTCCGCCGGCACGATTTCCATCAATTGCGCATGGGCGTGCGCCGTGGCGGACAGCACGGAAAGGCATGCGAGAAAAAAGGCCGCCGCGATTCGTCTCATGACGAGGATCCTGACTCGGTTGGGGCGGCAGTATCCGCTCAGCCCGCCGGTTGGGCAGGTGGCGAAACTGCGCGCGCCCGTCATTCTATCCATCAGGAGACAGGCTTGTCGCATTTAGTGACGAGCCTGGCGACATCCAACAATATCCGGCGCCGTTCGGCGCCGTCCGTTGCTATTCGGCGTCGCGGAACTGCATGCGGTAGAGCGAGGCGTACAGGCCGTTGGCCGCCAGCAGTTCTTCGTGACGGCCCTGCTCCATGACCTTGCCGGCGTCCAGGACCACGATGCGGTCGGCGTTCTGCACGGTGGAAAGCCGGTGGGCGATCACCAGGGTGGTGCGACCCTTCATCAGGCGCTCCAGCGAAGCCTGCACCTGGCGCTCGGATTCGTTATCCAGGGCGGAGGTGGCTTCGTCCAGGATCAGGATGGGCGCATTCTTGATCAGCGCCCGCGCGATGGCCAGCCGCTGGCGCTGGCCGCCGGACAGGCGCGCGGCGTTTTCGCCGACCGGGGTGTGGATGCCCTTGGGCAGGCCTTCGACGAAATCGCGCAGGTTGGCGGCTTCCAGGGCTTCCAGCACCTGCTGGTCGCTGGCCTGGCCCAGGGCGCCGTAGCCGACGTTGACCGCGATGGTGTCGTCGAACAGCACCACGTCCTGGCTGACCAGCGACAGATGCGAACGCAGGCTGCCGAAGCTCAGGTCCTGGATGTCGATGCCGTCGATGGATATCCGACCGGCGGTCGGATTGACGAACCGCGGCAACATGTTCACCAGCGTGGTCTTGCCGCTGCCGGATCGGCCCACCAGGGCCACCGTTTCGCCGGGATTCACGACGAACGAGACATCGCTGACCGTATCGCGGGCGGCGTCGGGGAACCGGTGGCACACGCCGCTGAATTCGACCTGGCCGCGGATCGGCTCGGGCAGCGTCCGGGTGCCGGTTTCTTGCTCGGGGACTTCGTCGATCAAGGTGAACACGCTTTCGGCGGAAACCAGCATGCGCTGCATGCGGCCGGCCAGATTGGTCAGCCGCTTGACCGGGTCGAACAGCTGCGCCAGCGAGGCCATGAAGGCGGCGAAGCTGCCGGCCGTCAGCGTGCCGGCATTGGCCTGGCCCAGCGCGACGGCAATGATCCCGGCGACGGACAAGGCGATGCAGACCTGGGTCAGGGGCGTCATCGCGGCGTCGGCGATGGCGCTGCGCATGGCGAAGCGGCGCAGGCGCGAATTGACGTAGCCGAAACGGCTGCGTTCGTATTCGTAGCCGTCGAACAGCTTGATGACACGCTGGCCGTCGATGCCTTCGCCCACCACGCGCGTGAGTTCGGCATTCATGTTGACCGTGTCACGGTTGATCTTGCGCAGGCGCCGGATGAAGACGCGGGCGATCAGCACGGAGACCGGCAGCATGACCAGGATGATCAGCGTCAGTAGCCAGGACATGTACAGCAGCACGCAGATGAGCGCCACCACGACCAGGCTTTCGCGCACCAGCACGGTGATGACGTCGGTGGCGTAGCCTGTGACGTTGCCGGCATCGATGGTGAACCGGTTCAGCAGGCGGCCGGTATCGCCCCGCTTGAACTGCTCGTCGGGCAGCCCGAGCAGCCGGTCGAACATTTCCTGGCGGATGCCGCGCAGCACGTTGTTGGCCACCCAGGCCAGCAGGTAGTCGCTGAAGAAATTGCAGATCCCGCGCAGGAGGATGAGGCCCACCACGGCCAGCGGGATGGCCCAGACATAATAGGGCTTGTCGCCGCTGAAGCCGTCGTCCAGCAGGGGCTTCATGATGACGGCCAGCGTCGGTTGGGTGCCGGCGGCGCCGGCCATCAGCAGGACCGCCAGGAACAGGGCCTTCCAGTGGGTGCCGACGCGCGAATAAATACGTTTCCAGAGCACGGCCTTGACCGGATGCGATCCGGACGGCCTGGTGCGATTGGCAGAATCCAAGAAATCTCTCGCTTTTATACAATCCGTGCAGGGCATTGTACCGTCGGCCGCATGACAGCCCGGGGCGGTTGCGGTGTTCTTCACATTGCTGATTACCTCTTTTATGCCATCCATCACGCGTCTGTATGTGCGGCTGCCCAATTGGGTAGGCGATGTCTGC
Organism: Bordetella genomosp. 9; assembly: GCF_002261425.1. Taxonomy (NCBI): domain Bacteria; kingdom Pseudomonadati; phylum Pseudomonadota; class Betaproteobacteria; order Burkholderiales; family Alcaligenaceae; genus Bordetella; species Bordetella genomosp. 9. The sequence goes on from NZ_NEVJ01000003.1 coordinate 1,423,609, forward strand.
ATGAGCTTGCCTACCCTGCGCCTGCTGCGCGGCGCCGGGCTGCCGCTCGTCCTGTGCGCCCGCCCCTGGGCCAGGGATCTGCTCGCCGGCGTGGCCGGCCAGGACGACTTCATCGCCATGCGGGGCGCGTTCTGGCAGGACCGCGGCGCCGTGCGCCAGCACGTGCGGCAGGCCGGCAGGGGCGGCGTGGCGCTGGCGCTGCCGGATTCCCTGTCCAGCGCGGCGGCCTTCCGCCTGGCCGGGCTGCCGGTGGCGGGCTACCGCGACGACGGCCGCAGCCTGCTGCTGCGCTGGCCGGTGGACAAGCCCGCCGCGTCGCTGCACGCCGTGGAGTCCTGGTATTACCTGGCGCGCCAGGCGCTGTTGCGCTGGGGGCTGCCCGCCGGCGACGCGGCGCCCGCCGCCGAGCTCGGCCTGGCCCTGACCGCGGCGCACCACGCGCAGGCGCAGGCCACCCTGGACGGCGCGGGCCTGGGACAGGCGCCCTTCGTGCTGATCGCGCCGACCGCGACCGGCCTGCATCGGGGCCGCAACAAGGTGTGGCCCGGATTCGCCGAGCTGACCCGCGCATTGCAGGCCCGCGGCGTCCGGGTGGCCATGTGCCCGCCCCCCGCCGAAGTGGAAGCCGCCCGGACCAACGCGCCGGACGCCCTGCTGCTGCCGGCCGTGGGCCTGGGCGCCTATGCCGCGCTGACCACCCGCGCGGCGCTGGTCATATGCAACGATTCCGGGGTGTCGCACGTGGCGGCCGCCACGGGGGCGCGCCAGATCACCCTGTTCGGCGTCACGCAGCGCGAACGCACCGGGCCGTGGTCGGCGTCCGCGCATTGCCTGGGGTCCGACCAGGGCTGGCCAGGCGTGCAGGAAGTCCTGGGCGAAGCGGAAGCGCTGTTGAATGCCGGGACTGCCGGCATGGGCGGCCGGACGCCGCATGAATTGACAGGCGCGGCGCCGGCCTGAACAATTGTCGCGGTATGTCTATCGTCAGTCTTCTCGCTTATCTGATCATCCCCCTGTATTTGTGCCTGACGCTGGTGGGCCTGGGCGTGGTGCTGGCGTTGTTGCGCTGGCGCAGGACCGGCCTGGCGCTGGCGCTGATCGGGGCGGCCTGGGCCTATGCCTGGTCCCTGCCCGCCACCACGCTGTGGCTGGGCGGCATCCTGGAAAGCGAATATCCCTATCGGTCCCCGGCGGAACTGCCGACCGCCGACGCCATCGTGGTGCTGGGCGGCAATATCGCCAACGACCGCGCGAACTGGTTCCTGCCCTACGAACGCGAGACCGCGATCCGGCGCTTCCAGACCGCCGAACAGCTGTACGACGCCGGCCGGGCGCCCAGGATCGTCCTGTCGGGCGGCGCCTTGAGCGGAGACGTCAGCGAGGCCGAGGGCATGGCCCACGCGCTGCGCCAGTCCGGCGTGCCGCGCAGCGCGATGATCCTGGAAAACGACAGCCGCACGACGTATGAGAACGCCATCCTGACGGAAGGCCAATTGAAGGAACACAACATCCGCACGGTGTTGCTGGTGACCTCGGCCCTGCATATGCCGCGCGCGATGGCGGCATTCCGCAAACAGGGCGTGACGGCGATTCCCGCGCCATCGCAACCGCAGATCGAGCTGCCGGCCTCGCCGCGGATTTCGCCCTGGCTGCCGGACGAGCGGGCGTTCGACGGCAGCCGCTCCATCATCAAGGAGTACACGGGGCTCTTCCTGTACTGGCTGCGGGGCTGGATCTGATGGACGCCTCCCCCGTCTCCTGCCGGCCGGGCTGCGGCGCCTGTTGCATCGCGCCGTCCATCACGCGTCCGCTGCCGGGCATGCCCGCGGGCAAGCCGGCCGGCGTACGCTGCGCGCAGCTGACCGACGACATGCGCTGCGCGGTATTCGGGAAACCGGAAAGGCCGGATTTCTGCGGCGGCCTGCGGCCGGCGGCGGATATGTGCGGCCCCGATCGCGGCCACGCCATCGCGTGGCTGACGCGCCTGGAAGCGGCGACCGCACCCGCGACCGCGCCCGCGCCCACGCCTTGACGCCCGCGCCGCCCCTACCAGCGGCGGCGCTTGCGATCTTCGGCGGACGTCAGGGTCTTGCGCAGGAAGGACAGCAGGCCCGTCGAGCCCGCCACCAGTACGCGCGGCAATCCCATCGGGTTATCCTTGGCATTGGCCAGGCCGCGCTTGGTCAGCGTGGCATTTTCGTAGCCGGCCTCGCGCGCCATGGCCATGACGGCTTCGTTGTATTCGCCGTAGGGATAACAGAATGCCGTGACCGGGCCGCCCAGCGCGTCTTCGAGTTCCTGGCGCGACGCGCCGATCTGGCGCCGCGCCTCGTCGGGCGCGAGCTGCGGCAGGTGCACGTGATCGAGGGTGTGCGAGCCGACCTCGTTGCCGGCGGCCGCCCATTCGCGCATTTCCGCCGCGGTCATGAGCGGCGATGGCGGCACGCCCTGCGCATGATCCCAGACGTTGCTGCCGCCGAACTGGCGGGCGACGAAATAGTTGGTGGCGGTGAAGCCGCACTGCGCCAGCACGGGCAGCGCGTTGCGGTGCACGTTGCGGTAGCCGTCGTCGAAGGTGATGCCGAACACCTTGCCGCTGCGCTCGCCGCGCAGATACGGCATCAGCTCGCGCATGGACAGGCCGCGATAGCCGAAGCGGCGCAGCCAGGACATCTGCCGCTCGAAATCGGCCGTGTCCACGGTCAGGCCGCGATATGGCGTGTCGCGCGGCGGCAGCGGGCCGACCTGGTGGTACATCAGGATGGGGATAGCCATGGCGGCGATTATAGGTTCGGGCGCCGGGCCCCCAGCGTCGCCAGGTAGACCCCGAAGGTCGCGTCGACGAAGGTGGACAGGTTGAATTCGCGCAGGCTTTTCGCGCGCGCCGCCGCGCCCATGGACAGCACGCGCGACGGATCGGCCAGCATGCCGCGCAACACCTCCGCGATGGCGCGCGGGTCGCGCGCCGGCACGATCCAGCCGTCGTGGCCGTCGCTGACGTTCTCGGGCAGGCCGCCGGCGTTCGATACCAGCGCCGGCAGGCCCAGGGACATGGTTTCCCGGCAGGCGAAGGACAAGGCCTCGCGGTAGGACAGCACGAAGCCGACGTCGCAGGCGGCCAGCACGGGCCGCACGTCGTCCAGCAGACCGGGAAATACCACCTGGTCCTGCACGCCCAGCGCGCGCACGCGCGCCATCTTCTCGTCATTGGGCGGGTCGCCCGCCACCAGGACGCGGAAGCGCTGGCGTTCTTCCGGCGCGAGCTGCGCCAGGCCAACCAGCAGATCGAGCCAGCCCTTGTCGTAGTCCGTTCCGCCGGAGCTGCCCAGCAGGATCTTGCCGGGGGCCGTGGGGCCGAAATATTTTTCGCGCAAGGCGGGACGCAACGCGTCGGACGGCGGCGCGAAGTAATCCGTGTCGATGCCATGGCGGATGGTGGCGATGGGCAGCCGGCCATAGGGCGACCGCCGCAGCAGTCCGGCGACGAACTCGCTGACCGCGATGACGCTGTCCGTGCCGAAGCGCGCGCGCATGCGATGTCCCACGGTATCGAGCGGCAGGTCGTTGTGCTTGGTGAAGACGATGGGCGGACGCCGCATTCCGAGGGTGGCGATCATCGCCAGCCGATGGTCCGTCGATCCGTTCACGTGGATCAGGTTGTAGCGTTCGGTGCGGATCAGGCGCCGCAAGGCCGCCGATTCGCCAAACAGCGCCGCCGCGCGCGAACGAAAAGGAATGTCCACCGCGCGCACGCCGGACAGTTCTCCGGCATAGCGGTACAGCCGGCTGGTGCCCGGCGTGGCGACGGTGATGTCGTGCGCGTGCCGCAGCCCACGCGCCAGGTTCATGATGTAGGTGACGTGCCCCCCGCCATTGCGCGGATGGAAGTTCGTGTAAAGGATTTTCAAGGGCGGGGAGCGCCGTCGCGGCGCGCGTTTTCGGATAGGAACATCAGCTTGGCATAGCGGAAGAAACTGCCCGCCGCCGCCGTCACCGCCAGGACCAGCCCATGGCGGCCGTCGAGAAAGCCACGCCGGATCAGGTAGATGCGGATGAAGGTCCAGAAACCATGCCCCAGCGCGCCGAAGATGCCGGTGCGCTTGCCGCGCGCATGCATCATGGCCGCCGCGTCGGAAGAATAGCGATTGACCTTGTTGACCAGCGCGTCCAGGTGCGGATACGGGTAGTGCAGGAAATGGCCCTGCAGCCGGCCGATGGCGCCGGGCCGCGCGGGCACCACTTTTTCATGCACCGCGGCGTCGCTGAAGCGCGCCGCCCCGCGACGGAACAGGCGCAGCACGTGATCGGGCCACCAGCCGCTGTGGCGGATGAAGCGGCCGCAGAAATCCGACAGCCGGGCGATTTCGTAGGCGTCGAATTGCGGGGCCGCGATGGCCTGCTGGATGGCGCTGGCGAGTTCCGGCGTGACGCGTTCGTCGGCATCGATGGACAGCACCCATTCGCCTTCGGCCAGGTTCAGCGCGCGATTCTTTTGCGGACCGAAGCCGGGCCAGTCGTGGGTCTGTTCCACGGTCGCGCCCATGGAGCGCGCGAGTTCGACGGTGTTATCGGTGCTGCCGGAATCCACCACGATGAACTCGTCGGCGAACGCCACCGAGTCCAGGCAGGCGACGATATTCGCCGCCTCGTTCTTGGTGATGACGATGACCGAAAGCTTCATGCGCGGACCGTCGGTGACCTGCGGCGCGTCGTTCATGCGCGTCCCCTGAGACGGCGTTTCCAGGCCTTCCAGGCGTGGTAGCGCGGGCCCCAGAAGGGATGGCCGCCCAGCCACAGCCGCCGCGCCAGCCAGCGGCCCGGCTGATCGCGCACCGCGAAACGGTAGATGTGTTCGGGATCCCCGCCGGCCACGTTCTGGCCCAGGGCATCGGTGGTGTAGAAATAACGGAAGTCCGCCTGGCGGCCGGCTTCCAGGTAGTCGGCGTCGAAATAGCCTTGCGGCCAGCAGAGGTGCGGACTGTGCTCGCCCAGGCGATCGGCCAGCACGGCACGCGACTGACGCAGTTCTTCGGCGATGCGGTCGCGCTTTTGCGCGCCATCGTCGCCGCAGACCTTGTCCCAGCGCGTGTGGGTGTGCGTATGGCTGTGGAACTCGAAGGTGCCGGCCGCGCGCATGGCTTCGATCTCGCTCCAACGCGCCATGACCTGGTCGGCGCGCTGGTCGGCGATCGCGGCCTTGCAGGCGGCATGGTCGGGTACGGGCGGCGCGCCCGCCTGCCCCGCCACCGGCCGGGCCGGGCCGTCGCCGATCCAGCCGGTGACGATGAACATGACGGCGTGCATGCCGTAGCGATGCAGGATGGGATGCGCGTGCACCCAGTTGTCCAGATAGCCGTCGTCGAAGGTAATCAGCACGGACTTTTCAGGGGCCGGCTCGCCGGCCAGGTGGGCGGCGAAACGATCGGCCGTCAAGGCGGTGTAGCCGTCCCGCGCCAGACGTTCGATCTGGCTTTCGAAATGCGCGGGCGTGGCGGCGATCATGCCGCCCGCGGGGGTGACGTGGTGGTACATCAGCACCGGCACGTTGTGCGCGCGACGCAGGCCCTGTGGCTTCATCGCCGCCGCTCCGCCAGCCATTTGCGGTAGATGATTTCGGTGCGTTCCGCCAGCCGCTGCGGCGAGAATATGCCTTCTTCGCGGATCATGCGGCGTCCGGCGTCGCCCATCTGGCGCCGCAGCGCCGGATCGTCGATCAGGCGCCGCAGCGCCTCGGTCAGCGCGGCCTGGTCCTTGGACGGCACCAGGAAGCCGCTGACGCCGTCGCGGAACATTTCGGAAACGCCGCCCACATTGGTGCCCACCACCGGCAGGCCGCTGGCCTGTGCTTCGACATACACGGTGCCGGACGCCTCCTGTTCGGTGGCCAGCGCGAACAGGTCGAAGCCGGCCAGCAGGTTGGGGACGTCGCGGCGCGTTCCCATCAGATGGATGCGCGACTCCAGGCCCAGTTCGCCGATGTAGGCCTGCACGCGTTCGAAGGTGGGCGAACCGCTGCCCACGAACACCAGGTGCAGGTTGGGCCGCGTGGCCATCAGCGGCCGCATGGCATCGATCAGGGCGATATGGCCCTTGGCCGGGCGCATGACGGCGACACAGCCCACGACGATATCGGTATCGGCCAGGTTCAGTTCGTCGCGCAGCGTGGATTTCTCGATGGGCGGCGGCGGCACGATGGGCGAATACAGCGTGGCGACGCGCTCGCGCGGCACGCCGCGCGTGATCAGGTATTCGCGCACATGGTCGCTGACGGTGGTGACCCGGTGCGGCAGTATGGTGTAGGACCACATCGATCCGACCTTGCTGGCGAGATGGCGGGTACGCACGATCAGCGGCGTGCCGGCCATGCGCGCCGCCGGCGCCGCGATCACGGTGTCGCGGCGGCTATGGGTATTCAGCACGTCGAACCGGCCTTCGCGCAGGATGCGGCGGATGGCGGCGATGCCCTTGAAATAATTCGGCACGCCGTCCATGTCGACCTGGTGGACCTTGAAGCCTTCGTCGCCCAGCCGCTTGACCAGCTGCGCGCGCGATTGGCAGATGGCTTCCATGTGATGGCCACGCTCGCGCATGGCGATCATTTCCTTGAAGATGCGATGCTCCTGCCCGCCGAACGCCACCGCGGCCTCGGAATGGACGATGCGTAGAGGTGTCATGAGTAGGAGATCTCCACGCCTTCCGGGCGGGTCCATTCGTTCAGGCGGTCCAGCAGCGCGTCGGCCATGCGGACCCGCCAATCCTCGCCCAGCCGCACCGTGCAGAGGAAATTGCCGCGGGTGTAGACGACTTCCACCGGCGTGCCGGGTATGCCGTTTTCCGGTTCGGCGCGGTAGGGATTGAGCAGCTTGCGCAGGTGTTCCGCATCGGCATTGCCGTTCAGGCGGATGCGCAGCGACCGCGCGCGGGCCTCGCGCGCCAGCTGCAGGTCGAACAGCGATTCCGCGACGATGCGCATGCCGCCGGAGTATTCGTCATTGCTGACCTTGCCGTGGACGATCAGCAGCTGGTCTTCGCGCAGCCGGTTGCGATGCTTTTCGTAGAGCTCGTTGAAGATGGAGATTTCCACCTGGGCCGTGCCGTCGTCCAGCACCGCGAAGACCATCTTGCCGCGCCGCGTCATCATGGCGCGCACGCCCGACAGCACGCCGCACATCCATTGCGGTTCGCGCTGCGGTTCCAGGCGCGCCAGCGTCATGGGAACGATGCGGCGGACCTCGTCGCGCCAGGCATCGAACAGATGGCCGCTGAAGTAATAGCCCAGCGCCGACTTTTCTTCGGTCAGGCGCGTGTGCAGGTTCCAAGGCGGCACCTTGGCCAGTTCGCTGGCGACGACGTCGCTGCCGTCGTCATCGCCGAACAGCGAGACCTGGTTGGCGCTGCGCGCGGCCTGTTCGGCGGCTTCCATCGCGGTGGGCACGGAAGCCAGCAGCGCGGCGCGGTTGGACTCGATGCCGTCGAAGGCCCCGGCCTTGATCAGGGCCTCGATGGTGCGGCGATTGACCGAATGCTTGTCGACGCGGCGGCAGAAGTCGAACAGGTCGCGGAACGGGCCGCCTTCCTGGCGGGCGCGGACGATGTCTTCCACGGCGCTCTGGCCGGTGCCCTTGACGGCGCCCAGGCCATAACGCATGGTGCGCGGCGGCAGGCCCTTGGCGGTGCGTTCGTCCGCGACGGGTTCGAAGCGATAGCCCGACGCATTGACGTCCGGCGGCAGCACTTCCACGCCGTTGTCCTTGGCATCGCGCCAGAAGGTCTGCACCTTGTCGGTATCGTCCATATCGGACGACAAGGTGGCGGCGAGGAATTCCGTCGGATGGTAGGCCTTGAGCCAGGCCGTCTGGTAGGAAATCAGCGCGTAGGCGGCCGAGTGCGACTTGTTGAAGCCGTAGCCCGCGAACTTTTCCATCAGGTCGAACAGCTTGACCGCCAGGTTGGGATCGTGGCCCTTGGCCGCGGCGCCCTGCTGGAACAGCTCGCGGTGCTTGGCCATTTCCTCGGGCTTTTTCTTGCCCATGGCCCGCCGCAGCAGGTCGGCGCCGCCCAGCGAGTAGCCGCCGAAGATCTGCGAGATCAACATCACCTGTTCCTGGTAGACGATGACCCCGTAGGTGCTCTTGAGCGTGCTTTCCAGGTCGGAATGGAAGTAGTCGACCGGAGCGCGCCCGTGCTTGCGGTTGACGAAGTCGTCCACCATGCCCGATTCCAGCGGACCGGGGCGATAGAGCGCCAGCATGGCGATGACGTCTTCAAAGGTATTGGGCCGCAGCTTTTTCAGCAGCTCCTTCATGCCGCGCGATTCCAGCTGGAACACGGCGGTGGTGTTGGCGTCGGTCAGCACCTTGTAGGCCGCGGGATCGTCCAGCGGCACGGCCATGATGTCGAAGTCGCGCTTGTTCTCGTTGAACTGGCGCACGTAGCGCACGGCCCAATCCAGGATGGTCAGGTTGCGCAGGCCCAGGAAGTCGAACTTGACCAGGCCGGCGGCTTCGACGTCGTCCTTGTCGAACTGCGACACGGCGCTGTTTTCCTGCCCGGGCTGGCAGTACAGCGGGCAGAAGTCGGTGAGCTTGCCGGGCGCGATCAGCACGCCGCCGGCGTGCATGCCGATGTTGCGCGTCAGGCCTTCCAGCGGCTGCGCCAGATCGACCAGCCCGCGCACTTCTTCTTCCTGTTCGTAGCGCTCCTTGAAGGCGGGCTCATCCTTGAGCGTGCGTTCCAGGGTCCAGGGATCGGCCGGGTTGAAGGGGATCAGCTTGGACAGGCCGTCGCAGAACAGGTACGGCATGTCGAGCACGCGTCCGGCGTCGCGCACCACCGCCTTGGCGCCCAGCGTGCCGAAGGTGGCGATCTGGCTGACGGCATCGCGGCCGTACTTTTCCTTGACGTAGTCGATGACGCGTTCGCGGTTGTCCTGGCAGAAGTCGATGTCGAAGTCGGGCATGGACACCCGCTCCGGATTCAGGAAGCGCTCGAACAGCAAGTCGTAGCGGATGGGATCCAGGTCGGTGATGCCCAGGGCGTACGCGACCAGCGAGCCGGCGCCCGAACCCCGGCCCGGTCCCACCGGCACGCCGTTGTTCTTGCCCCAGTTGATGAAGTCCTGCACGATCAGGAAGTAACCCGGGAAGCCCATCTGGATGATGGTCTTGCACTCCCAGCGCAGGCGTTCGAAGTAGGCGTCGCGCTTGGCGTTGCGCTCTTCTTCGTTGGGGAACAGGAACTGCAGGCGCTTTTCCAGGCCCTGCTCGGACAGCTGGACCAGATAGTCGTCCAGGGTCACGCCTTCCGGCGTCGGGAAATTCGGCAGGCGCGGCTTGCCCAGGACCAGCGTCAGGTTGCAGCGGCGGGCGATTTCCAGGGTGTTGGCCAGCGCCGAGGGCACGTCGGCGAAGCGCCGCGCCATTTCGTCGCTGTCCAGCATGTACTGGTCGGCGGTGAAGCGGCGCACGCGGCGCGGATTCGCCAGGATTTCGCCTTCGGCGATGCAGACGCGCGCCTCGTGCGCCTGGAATTCATGCTTGTCCAGGAACTGGATGGGATGCGTGGCGACCACCGGCAGCCTGCAGTCGCCCGCCAGGCGCAGGGCGGCCTGGACATAGGCTTCGTCGCCGTCCATGCCGGCGCGCTGCAGTTCGATGTAGTAGGCGTCCGGGAACGTCTCGGCCCACTGGCGCGCCAGGGCTTGCGCCTGCGCGATATTGCCGGTTTCGAGCGCCTGGCCGACGTCGCCCGCCCGGCCGCCCGACAGCACGATCAGGCCGGTGGCCTGCTGCAGCCATTCGCGCCGGACTTCGGCGCGGCCCTTGTGCTGGTTGGTGAGATAGGCGCGCGACAGCAGCTCGCACAGGTGCAGGTAGCCCTCGCGGTTGCGCACCAGGACCAGCATGCGGTGCGGCTTGTCCCGCTCGTCGTCGTTGGTCAGCCAGATGTCGCAGCCGGCGACGGGCTTGATCCCGGCGCCGCGCGCGGCCTTGTAGAACTTGATCAGGCCGAACAGGTTGGACAGGTCCGTCAGCGCGACGGCGGGCTGGCCGAGCTTGGCCGCCCGCTTGACGAGGTCGGAGATACGGACGGTGCCGTCCACCACCGAAAACTCGGAATGGACGCGCAGATGGACAAACGGGGACGGGGCGATGACGGCTTCTTCTGACATGACCGCGATTGTACTCAGCGGACCGCCCCGCCGGACCGTCCCGGACCACTTTCCGCCGCCCCGCGGGTGTCATCGCGGCGCCAGCTGTGCAAGAATAGGCGGTTACCCGATACTTTCCGCGTCTTGCGTCATGAAATGGCTATGAAATGGCTGATCCCCGGCATCTGGCTGGCATCCATCCTGTACGGGCACTATCGCGGCCGCGTGCGCCTGGCCTGGTCGCGCGTATTCCTGGACCATTCGGTGCTTCTGGCTCCGGTCAACGCCTTCATGGTGCTGGCTTCGCGCGTCCCCACCACGCCCTATGTGTCGGCGCGCGAAATCCCGGAACTGCAGGTGCTGCAGGACAACTGGGAAATCATTCGTGACGAAGCGCTGCAGATGGCCGAGCTGCGCCGCATCAAGGCGGCGGAACGCCACGACGACATCGGCTTCAATTCCTTTTTCAAATACGGCTGGAAGCGCTTCTACCTGAAGTGGTACGACGCCCGCCACCCGTCGGCCGAAGCACTGTGTCCGCGCACGGTGGCCCTGCTCAAGACGCTGCCCAAGGTCAAGGCGGCGATGTTCGCCGAACTGCCGGACGGCGGCAAACTGAATCCGCACCGCGATCCGTTTTCCGGTTCGCTGCGCTATCACCTGGGGCTGGCCACGCCCAACGACGACCGTTGCTATATCGACGTGGACGGCGAACGCTACAGCTGGCGCGATGGCGAAGGCGTGGTGTTCGACGAAACCTATATCCACGAAGCCCACAACCAGTCCGGCCAGAACCGCATCATCCTGTTCTGCGACGTGGAACGGCCGCTGCGCTGGCGCTGGGCCGAAGCCTTCAACGGCTGGTTCGGCCGGGTGGTGATGTCGGCCGCCAGTTCGCCGAATGACGACGGCGACAAGACCGGCGCGATCAACCGCCTGACGCATGCGCACTGGCGCATGGACCAGGTGCGCAAGCGCTTCAAGGCCTGGAACCGGCCGCTCTACAAGGCCATCAAGTGGGGCCTGGTGGTGCTGGTGGTCGGTGCCTTCGTCTGGATCTGACCGGCCGGGTGGCGCCCCGGCGGCAACGCCGGTTCAGCGGCGCATCGATTCCCATGACTTCTGCAGGCGCTTGACCGACACCGGCACGGGCGTACGCAATTCCTGCGCGAACAGCGCGACACGCAGCTCTTCCAGCAACCAGCGGAATTCGTCCAGCCGCGGATCGGCCGCGCCCTTCAAGGCGGCGCGGGCGCGCTGGTATTGCGTCAGCAAGGGCGCCATATCGGCCATCAACCGCTGGTCGCGCGCCGGATCGGCGCGCAGCTTGTCGACGCGGGCGACGGCGGCCTTCAGGTAGCGCGGGAAATGCGCCAGCTGCGCGTACGGCGTGTCGCGCAGGAAACTGGGCGGCACCAGCGCGCCGATCTGCTGCTGCAGATCCGCATAGGCGGCCGCGTGGCCCTTGGCCTGCGGCAATTTACGCTGCAGGGCTGCCCATTCCGTCAGCACGGCGGCGGTCAGCCGCGCCACTTCCTGCGCCAGCAGGCCCAGGCGGCCCTTGCCTTCCAGGCGGCGGGCTTCGAACGCTTCCTGGTCGACCGGCCAGGGTTCGGCCAGGCAGGCCCGCTCCAGTGCGCAATCGATGATCTGGTCGCGCAGCGTTTCCTGGCTGCCCAGCGGCATGAAAAGCATGCTCATGCGGGTCAGGTCCGGCAGGTTCTTTTCCAGGAACTTGATCTGCTCGCGCAGGCCCAGCCGGAACAGCCGCAGCAGGCCGGCCTTGTGGTGCCGGCGGGCTTCGTCCGGATCGTCGAAGACGTCCAGGTCGCAATGGGTGCCGCGATCCACCAGGGCGGGATAACCGATCACGGACTGGCCCTTGCGCTTGATCTCCATGATTTCCGGCAGCGGGCCGAAGGACCAGGTCGTCAGGCCATCCTGGGCCAGCGCCTGCGCCACCTGCGTGTCGCGCGCGGCCAACTGCTGGAAATCGGCCTGCGCCTGGCGTCCGAATTCCGCCTTCAGCGACGCCAGGTTGCGGCCGGCGGCCAGCATGCGGCCGTGCTCGTCCACCACGCGGAAATTCATGAACAGGTGTGCCGGCAGGGTTTCCAGCTTGAAGTCGGCCGGCGCCGGGCGCACCTGGACCTGCTGCCACATGTCGGCGGCCAGCGCGTCGAGCAGGCCTTGCTGCGGGTCGCCCAGGCGGTCGAACCAGCGGTCGTAGAAACCGGCCGCATAGTCCGGCAAGGGTACGCAGTGGCGGCGGATCTTCTGCGGCAGGGATTTGAGCAGCAGCTGGACTTTTTCCTTCAGCATGCCGGGCACCAGCCATTCGCAGCGCTGCGGATCGATCTGGTTCAGCGCGAACAGCGGCACGGCGAGCGTCACGCCATCGCGCGGCGAGCCGGGCTCGAAGTGATAGTCGAGCGCCATGGTGACGCCCTGCCATTCCACCTTCTTGGGAAAGACCTCGGTAGTGATGCCCGCGGCTTCGTGGCGCATCAGGTCGTCGCGCGTCAGCAGCAGCGCGTCGGCGGCGGTCTTGTCCAGGCCGGCGTACCACTTTTCCAGGGTGGCGGTCTGGCTCATCCCGGCGGGTATCTGGCGATCGTAGAAGGCGACGATCAGGGCCTCGTCGACCAGGATGTCGGGCCGGCGTGCGCGATGTTCCAGCTTTTCGATCTCCGCGATCAGGCGGCGATTCTGCGCGACGAAGGGCAAGCGGGTGTCGATCTCGCCCGGCACCAGGGCTTCGCGGATGAAGAGCTCGCGCGCATGCTGTGGATTGATGCGGCCATAGTGCACGCGGCGGCCGGCGTAGATGACCAGGCCGTACAAGGTGGCGCGCTCATTGGCGACCACCTGCCCGGCTTTCTTTTCCCAACGCGGGTCGGACCAGTTGCGGCGCAGCAGGTGCGCGGCGGCCCGTTCTATCCAGGTGGGCTCGATGCGCGCGACGCAGCGTGCGTACAGGCGCGTGGTTTCCACCAGTTCGGCGGCGATGATCCAGCGCCCCGCCTTCTTGGCCATGCGCGAGCTGGGGTGGATGTAGAAACGGATATCGCGCGCGCCCTGGTAATGGCCGCCTTCGTCGCTCTTGTAGCCGATGTTGCCGAGCAGGCCGCTCAGGAGCGCCATGTGGATCTGTTCGAAGGTGGCCTCGGTCTGGTTCAGGCGCCAGCCCTGCTCGCCCACCACCGAGGCGAGCTGCGTATGCACGTCGTGCCATTCGCGCAGGCGCAGGGGCGAGAGGAAGTTCTGCCGCAGCAGGCCGACGAGCTTGCGCTGGGACGCCTTGTGCTGCACCTGTTCGCCGTACCAGCGCCACAGTTTCAGGAAGGACAGGAACTCCGACTTGTCGTCGGCAAACTTGGCGTGGGCGTTTTCGGCGGCCTCCTTTTCCTGCATGGGGCGGTCGCGCGGGTCCTGGATCGACAGCGCCGACGCGATGATCAGCATTTCCGTCAGGCACTGATGTTCGCGCGCCGCCAGGATCATGCGGCCGATGCGGGGATCCAGCGGCAGGCGCGCCAGTTCCTGGCCCGTGCGGGTCAGGGCGTAGGCGGGACCGGCGCCGTCGCCCCCGTCGGCCTCGTCAGGTTCGGTGCGCTGCACCGCCTCGATCGCGCCCAGCTCCTGCAGCAGGTGATAGCCATCGGCGATGGCGCGGCCCGGCGGGGCTTCGACGAAGGGGAAGTCCTCGATATCGTCGAGCTTGAGCGACTTCATGCGCAGGATCACGGACGCCAGCGAGGAACGCAGCACCTCGGGATCGGTGAAGGGCGCGCGGGCGTTGAAGTCGGCCTCGTCATACAGCCGTATGCAGACGCCGGGACCGACGCGGCCGCAGCGGCCGGCGCGCTGGTTGGCGGACGCGCGGCTGATGGCTTCGATGCGCAGCTGCTCGACCTTATTGCGCCAGGAGTAGCGCTTGACGCGCGCCAGGCCGCTGTCGACGACGAAGCGGATGCCCGGCACGGTCAGCGACGTTTCGGCGACGTTGGTGGCCAGGACGACGCGCCGGCCGCTGCCGCGCGGCCGGAAGATCTGTTCCTGCTCGGCCTGCGACAGGCGGGCGTACAGCGCCAGCACTTCAGTGCCCGCGGGATGCCGCTTGCGCAGCGCTTCGGAAGCCTCGCGGATTTCGCGTTCGCCGGGCAGGAACACCAGGACGTCGCCCGGACCGTGGCGCGCGCACTCGTCCACGGCGTCGACGATCGCGTCGACCAGGTCGCGTTCTTCGTCGCCGGCACGTTCGCGCGCCGAGCGGGAGGCGGCTTCTTCTTCGGTTTCTTCCGGGCGGACGGGGCGGTAGCGGACTTCGACGGGGTATAGCCGGCCCGAGACTTCGATCACCGGCGCGGGCCGCTCCGGCCCGGCGGCGAAGTGCCGGGCGAAGCGTTCGGCGTCGATGGTGGCCGAGGTGATGATGACCTTCAGGTCGGGCCGGCGCGGGAGCACGCGCTTCAGGTAGCCGAGCAGGAAATCGATGTTCAGGCTGCGCTCGTGCGCCTCGTCGATGATCAGCGTGTCGTAGCGCTTGAGCAGGGGATCGCGCTGCGTTTCGGCCAGCAGGATCCCGTCGGTCATCAGCTTGACGGCGGCATTGGGGCCGGTGCGGTCGTTGAAGCGCACCTGGTAGCCGACGATCTCACCCAGCGGGGTGTCCAGCTCTTCCGCGATGCGGCGCGCCACCGAGGTCGCGGCCAGGCGGCGCGGCTGGGTGTGGCCGATCATGCGCGTGCGGCCACGGCCCAGGTCCAGGCAGATCTTGGGCAGCTGCGTGGTCTTGCCCGAGCCGGTTTCGCCGCTGACGATCACCACCTGATGTTCCTGGATGGCGCGCGCGATCTCGTCGCGCCGCGCGCTGACCGGCAGGTCTTCGGGATAGCGGATGGGCGGGATGACGCGCGGCGTGGCGGCGGGCCTGGCCGCGGACGCGGCGGTTGCACGCGATGCGGCGGTTGCCGCCGTTGCGGACGATGCTGGCGATGCAGACCCGGAAGGCGCGGCCGCGCCGGGCGCGCCCCGGCCGCGCCGGGAGGGAGTTTGAGGCTTGACGGTCATTTCCGCGATTATAGTTTTCGCGGGACCGCCCTCCCCGCTAGCGGATGATCAGCTTGCCGTCCGACAGCTTGGCGGTGCCGCCGGGCAGGTCCTCGGTCACGGATTCATGGCGATTGACCACCTGCAGCTCCACGCCGCCATGGATCTTGCGCGACGCGTGGATCACGGCGTCTTCGGCGACGGTGTCGTCGGCGGACAGGCGCCGTTCGCGCGCATCGACGCCGGCCAGATCCTTGACCAGCTTGGCGTGGGTCTGCACGGCGCGCTCGCCGATGCCATTGGCGGCTTTTTCCGGATTCTTGCGCAGGAAGATCAGCAACTGCTCCAGCTTGCCCTTTTCTTCCTGCAGCCGTTTGCGGGTGCGCTGCAAGGCTTCCTTCTGCGCCTGCGCATGCGGATTGACGCCGACCTGGATGATGGTCTTGACGCCCGCCATGGTGCCCAGCGTGGCGGCCCGTACGCCGCGCAGCGCGCGCACCTGCCCGCCGTTGATGTTGCCCTGCGTGGATCCCTTCGCGCCCACGGTCACCGTATCGCCGGCGTTCACCTCGCTCTGCCGGATCTCGCTTTCGACCTGGACGTCCTTGCCGGCGTTGATCGAGGCATTGCCGATGAAGCGCGCCTTGACCGAGCCGCGCGCCGTCACCTGCGCCAGGCGGGTGGTGGGTTCGCCGGTGGTGGCGCCTTCGGCCGCGCCCATGATGCCCCCCTTGACCACCACGTTGCCGCCGGCATCGATGTGCGCGGCTTCCACGGTGCCGCTGACCAGCACGTCGCCGCTGACCTTGACCGACATGCCGGTGGTGACGTCGCCGCGTACCTGCAGGGTGCCTTCGAAATTGATGTTGCCGGAGTTCAGGTTGACCGCGTCCACTTCGACGACGGGGTTCACCGATACGCCGCAGGGCAAGACCGAAGGCGCGCCGTCGATGGCGGCGACCAGCACGTCCGGATCGTTGGGGTCGCGCACGACGCCCGTCAGGTGGTCGTCGTAGGGCAGGTCTTCCGGCGCGGGCGCGGGCGCGGGATTGCGATAGACGTCGATGCCATCGGTCCCCGCCGTGCCGGGAATCCGGCGCATCAGCGGCATGCCGGCCTTGACCAGGACCAGGCTGCCCATGGAGCGATAGTCGACCAGCGCGTTCTCGTCCACGTCGGCGGCCGCGTGGCGCGCCAGCAGGCTTTCGAAGCGGGTGGGCGCGCCCGCCTTGGGCGGGATGCCCGAGGCGATCAGGACGTCTTCCGCCACGCCGCCTTCGACCGTCTGCAGCAGCAGCTGCTCATCCAGCCCGTAGACGATGCCCTGCTGCGTCAGCGCGGCGCGCACGTCGCCCAGCTGGATGCCGCGGCCGCCCCGGGCGGGATGCAGGGTCAGGTAGACCTGCAGCTTGTCTTCGGTGACCGTCAGCTCGAAGGCGCCATCGACGACCTCGCCGATCACCGCTTCGACAACGCCGTCGCCGAGATCCGCGGCGGCGGGCGTGGCGTCCGGCTCGTGGTGGTCCATCAGTTCCAGCGCGGCGCCCAGCCGCGCGGCATTGGACTCGATCGCCGCCAGCTCGCCGGAGACTTCCTGCACGGCGGACGAGGCAGCCGCCACGGCGGTGCCGGCTTCGCGCAGGGCGTCCGCGCTGATGCGCGCCGCGGCTTCCTGGCAGCGCGCCAGGAAGCCGGCCACGGCCGCGCTATCCAGCGCATCCGGTGTCCAGCCGCGCGCCGCCAGGGCGGCCTGAAGCATGTCGCTGTCGGGCGGCTCCGCCGCCGCGGCGGCTCGAAATCCCGCGCGCAGCTCACGGGTAGCAGGATCCAGGGTCAACCAATAGGATTGCGTCACTGCCGTGTATCCTCGAGAAATTACCGACGCGCAGACGACGGCGTGTCTTCGTGTCGGCTTGGAATCATTGTTGGACCCGAAGGGTTCATGCGTGTCGACAGAAAGGGCTCAGCGCGTATTTCAAAATATTAACGGGCAAACTTCAAGTTGCGACCCTTTTTTTCTAAAAATTAGGTAATTTTTCCTTAGCTACCGGGACACGCCTGCCGTCGGGAGAAAGATTCAGCTTTCCGTCAGCATCGTATCCCCCTCCATCGTCTAGGAGTCGTTACATGGATCTGGGTATCGAGGGCCGTACCGCGCTGGTGTGCGCATCCAGCAAGGGCCTGGGCCGCGCGTGCGCGCTGTCGCTGGCGCGCGAAGGCGTGCGGGTGGTGATGTCGGCGCGCGGCGCCGATGCGCTGGAAGAAGCCGCCGCCGCGATCCGCGCCGAAACCGGCGCCACCGTGACGACCGTGGCCGCTGACGTCACCACCGCCGAGGGCCGCGCGCGCCTGCTGGCGGCCTGTCCGCAGCCGGACATCCTGGTGAACAACGCCGGCGGGCCCAAGCCGGGCGATTTCCGCGAATGGTCGCGCGACGACTGGATCAAGGCGCTGGACGCCAACATGATCGCGCCCATCGAGTTGATCAAGGCCACCATCGACGGCATGATCCAGCGCCGCTTCGGCCGCATCGTCAACATCACGTCGGCGGCCGTGAAGATGCCCATCGACCACCTGGGCCTGTCCAATGGCGCGCGGGCCGGCCTGACCGGCTTCGTCGCCGGCCTGGCGCGGCAGGTCGCCGAGCACAACGTCACCATCAACAATCTGCTGCCCGGTCCGTTCGAGACGGACCGCCTACGCGGCACCGCGATCGCCACGGCGCAGAAGACCGGCAAGTCGGTCGAGGACATCCTGGAAGCGCGCAGGATGACGGTTCCGGCGCGGCGCCTGGGCGACCCGGCGGAGTTCGGCGACGCCTGCGCTTTCGTGTGCGGCGCCCGCGCCGGATTCATGACCGGCCAGAATCTTGTGCTGGACGGCGGAACCTATCCAGGCACGCTGTAGCGCGATCACTATAATTTCGCGATTCAACCCAGGTTACGCCTGGCCGCCCTACTTCGTTTTACGGCTTTCATACGCACCATGCCCGACCTGGATCAAGACACCGTTTCAGCCCTGGAAGCACCCGAGTTCGCCGCCGCGCAATTCGTGCGCTGGTTCCGTGAAGTCGCCCCCTACGTGCACGCGTTTCGCGGCAAGACCTTCGTCGTGGCGTTCGGCGGCGAACTGATCCAGGCCGGCGCCTTGAATACCCTGGTGCAGGACCTGTCGCTGCTGTCGGCGCTGGGCATACGGCTGGTGCTGGTGCACGGCTCGCGGCCGCAGGTCAACGAGCAATTGCGGCTCAAGGGCTTCAGCCACCAGTTCGACCGCGGGCTGTCGCCCACCGACGCGGCGTCGCTGGAATGCGCCAAGGAAGCCGCCGGCGAAATCCGCCTGGACATCGAGGCGGCCTTCAGCCAGGGGCTGCCCAATACGCCGATGTCGCATTCGCAGATCCGCGTCATCTCGGGCAACTTCGTCACCGCGCGGCCCACCGGCGTGATCAATGGCGTGGACTATCGCCACACCGGCCACGTGCGCAAGATCGATGTCGACGCGATGCGCTTCGCCATGGAAAAAGGCTCGGTGATCCTGCTGTCGCCCTTGGGATTCTCGCCCACCGGCGAGGCCTTCAACCTGGCCATGGAAGACCTGGCGACCAGCGTCGCGGTGGCCTTGCGGGCGGAAAAGCTGATCTTCCTGTCCACCACGGAAGGCGTGCGCAACGAGGACGGCAGCATCGATACCGAACTGGCGCGCGTGGACGCCGATGCGCTCCTGGCCAAGGGCGGGCTGGACGAGGACACCGCGCTGTTCGTGAAGTACAGCTCGCAGGCGGTCAAGCGCGGCGTGGCGCGCGCCCACGTGGTGCCCTTCGGCCTGGATGGCAGCGTGCTGCTGGAAATCTTCACCCACGACGGCGTGGGCACCATGGTCGTCGAGGACACGCTGGACGACCTGCGGCCGGCCACGCTGGACGACGTGGGCGCCATCCTGAGCCTGGTGGAACCGCTGGAAGCCGACGGCACGCTGGTGCCGCGCGGCCGCAGCAACATCGAACGCGACGTCGAGAATTTCACCGTGCTGGAACACGACGGCGTGATCTACGGGTGCGCGGCCCTGCATCCCTATCTGGACGACCAGATGGCCGAAATGGCCTGCCTGATCGTGCATCCGGAATGGCAGGGTTCCGGCGAAGGCGAGCTGCTGCTGCGCCACATGGAATCGCGCGCGCGGGCCCTGGGCGCCAAGCGGCTCTTCGTGCTGACGACGCGCACCTCGCACTGGTTCATGAAGCGCGGCTTCGTACAGGGCGGCGTGACCGATCTGCCGCGCGACAAGCAGCAGCACTACAACCGCTCGCGCAACAGCCTGGTGTTCATCAAGCGGCTGTAGAGCAAGGACATGCACGGCCGGCCGCGCGGGCGTCCGGCCAGCGCGATTCGGTAAAATCGCCAATCCAACTTTTTTACGGCAGCAATACCCATGACCCGTACCGTTCATTGCGTCAAACTGAAGCGCGACGCCGAAGGGCTGGACTTTCCGCCCTATCCCGGCGAAATCGGCCAGCGCATCTGGCGAGAGGTCTCCAAGGAAGCGTGGGAAGAATGGAAAGGCATCCAGACCCGGCTGGTCAATGAGAACCGCCTGAACCTGGCCGATGCCCGCGCCCGCAAGTATCTGCAGCAGCAGATGGAGCGCTTCCTGTTCGAAGACGGCACCGTCGAAGCCCAGGGCTTCGTACCGCCTTCCGCCTGACGCCGGCGCCCAAATAAAAACCCCCGATGGCCGCTTTTCCGCTTGCGGCCATCGGGGGTCTTTTTTCGCGCCTGACTATTCCGTGGTTTCGGTGCTTTCCTCTTCGCCGCGGGCCTGGCGCTCGGCGTTCTTGGCGCCGGTGTGCCGCACGTCCGCGCCGCGCACCATGTAGATCACGCGTTCCGACATGTTCTTCGCGTGGTCGCCGATCCGCTCCAGCGCGCGGGCGATGAAGATCAGGTCGATCGACGGCGTGATCGTGCGCGGATCCTCGATCATGAAGGAAATCAGCTGGCGCAGCGCCGCCTTCCATTCCTTGTCCACGTCCTTGTCGTTGCGAACGACCTGCGCCGCCTGCACCGGATCGAGCCGCGCGAAGGCGTCCAGCGACTGCCGCAGCATCGAGCCGACGCTGTGGCCCATGTGGCGCAGGTCCACCATCGGCAGCGAACGGATTTCGCCATCATGGATGCGGCGTGCGACGGTGGCGATTTTTTCCGCCTCGTCGCCCGAGCGCTCCATATCGGTCAGCATCTTCGACACCGCCAGCAGCATGCGCAGGTCGATGGCCGTCGGCTGGTGGCGCGCCAGAATCTGGCTGATGCGCTGGTCGATGTCGACCTCGTAGCGATTGACTTCCTTTTCGCGTTCGCGCACCTTGTCGACCAGGTCCAGGTCGCCGTTGGCCAAGGCATCGACGGCGTCCTGGATCATGGCTTCCACCACGCCGCCCATCGCCAGAAATTGCGAACGGACGCCTTCCAGGTCGGCATCGAATTGTTTGTTAGTGTGCTCGGTCATCCGGGCTCCCTGCGGGGTTAACGACGGTTCCATTGCCATGCGAGCCTCCAAGAAACGCCATTCGGAAGTCCCCAGGCCGCATCGGTCGGCTAGGTTATGACTCCCATGTGACAGGATTATGAATCGTCCGGCCGGCCGGGTGTCACCCACAGCGCGGCCGTGCGGCGCCTACTGGCGTACCAGGCGCCGTATGCCCTGCTGCGTGGCGAGCAGCGCGATATCGGCGCCGGGCTGCGTGAACAGGCCGCAGGTCACGACGCCGGGCAGGTTGTTGATATGCATTTCCAGCGCCGGCGCATCGGGGATGTCCAGGCCCGCCACGTCCAGGATGACGTTGCCATTGTCGGTGATGAAGCCATCGCGCAACACCGGACGCCCGCCCAGCGCGGCCAGCTTGCGCGCCACCGCGGCGCGCGCCATGGGAATGACTTCCACCGGCAGCGGGAAAGTGCCCAGGCGTTCCACCAGCTTGGACTCGTCGGCGATGCAGACGAAACGGTCGGCCACGGACGCGACGATCTTTTCGCGGGTCTGCGCGCCGCCGCCCCCCTTGATCATGTGCAGGCGGCCATCGATCTCGTCGGCGCCGTCGACGTAGATCGGCATGTGCTCGACGTCGTTCAGGTCCAGCACGGGGATGCCCAGCGCGGCCAGGCGGGCGGCGCTGCGTTCCGAACTGGCGACGGTGCCGCGCAGGCGGCCCTTGAACCGCGCCAGGCCGTCGATGAAGAGATCGGCGGTGGAGCCGGTGCCGACGCCGATGATGACGTCCGGGCCGGCGACTTCGCCGACGATTTCCAGGGCGGCCGTGGCGGCCTGCTGCTTCAATTCTTGCTGGCTGAGCATAAGAGCACTCGTTAGATGGGTTTCAAGTTCGCGCAAGGCGGGATGCTACGCCGATCGCGCGTCTTCGTCGTCCCGCGCGGCGGACGGGTCGTCGGGCAGTTGCGCGAACGCCGTGGCCGCCGCGTCGTCGGGCAGGGCTTCAACGGCCTTGAGGCTGCGCAGCATCGCGCGGGTGCGTGTTTCGGTCTGGCCTATCTTGGTGCTGGCGGTCTCCAGCGTGCGCTTGACGCCGGCCAGGGCATCGCCGAAACGGCCGAATTCGGTCTTGACTGCGCGCAGCACCTGCCAGACTTCCGAGGAGCGGCGCTCGATGGCCAGCGTGCGGAAACCCATCTGCAGGCTGTTCAGCAGCGCCGCCAGATTGGCCGGGCCGGCCACGTTCACCCGCAGGCGATGCAGCTTGTCGATCAGGCCGGGGCGCCGCAGCACTTCGGCGTACAGGCCTTCGGTGGGCAGGAACATGATGGCGAAATCCGTGGTGTGCGGCGGCGCCACGTACTTGTCGGAGATGGCGCGGGCCTGCAGTTCGATCGCCTTGGCGAGCGCCGCGGCGGCCACCCGGGCGGCGTCGGCATCGGCCGCCTGTTCGGCCTCCAGCAGGCGTTCGTATTCCTCCTTGGGAAACTTGGCGTCCAGCGGCAGCCAGACCGGCGCGCCGTCGTCGGCGCGCCCCGGCAGGCGGATGGCGAATTCGACGATGGCGTCGCTGCCGGGCACCGGCTTCACATTGCTGGCGTATTGTTCCGGCGCCATGCTGTCTTCCAGCAGGCGCGCCAGCTGCACCTCGCCCCAGGTGCCGCGCGACTTCACGTTGGTCAGGACGCGCTTGAGGTCGCCGACACCGGACGCCAGGGTCTGCATCTCTCCCAGGCCCTTGTGCACGGCCTCCAGCCGTTCCGACACCAGCTTGAACGATTCGCCCAGGCGCTGCTCCAGGGTGGCATGCAGCTTTTCGTCGACGGTGCGCCGCATTTCCTCGAGCTTGCCGGCGTTGTCGGCCTGCAGCGCCATCAGGCGTTGATCGACCGTCTGCCGCACTTCCTGCAGCCGGCGGTCGTTCATGTCGATCAGGCGCTGCACCTGCTCGCCGAATACGGTGCTGAATCGCCCCAGTGATTCGGCCGATTCGCTGCGCGAAGCCTGGGCCTCGCGCGCCACGCCGTTGCGCAGATCTTCCAGATGCCGGCCCAGCTCCAGGCGCAGGCCGCGCATGGCGTCACCCATTTCCGCTCGCAGCGCCCGCTGGCTTTCCGCCAACTCGCCGCGCAGCGCGCCGGCCAGGCGTTCCTGGTCGGCCAGCACCGCCGCCAGATTATCCGTCCCTTTTTTTGACCTGGCGGCATTCCAGGCGGCCAGCCCCGCCGCGAGCGCGGCGAACAGGGCCGCTCCGGCGGCGGCCCACACCCATAGCACAATGTCGCTTTGCGGCAACATGGTCTCCCCAATTACCCAGGCCGCATTGTAGGGCGTACGCCACATTGCCCAAGTTTTCCTTTCCGGGCTGGTTCCAACCCGTCAAACTACGGACATCGTCGAATTTTCGTCATGGAACTGTGGCACCAGCAGAAACAGAACAGCCGCAGCGCCCCAGGCCATTCCTATGAGCATCGTCGCCCTGCCAGTCCGGCGTGAGACCGTCGCCGTGCCGCTGCACGCGCAACCCGCGCCCGCCGAGCTGCACCTCCATACCCAATTCCGGCTGCTGGACCTGGCCGGGCTGCGGCCGATCGCCTCGGGCGCCGAACGGCTGGTGTATCAGCATCCCTACGACCCTGCCCTGCTGGTGAAGGTGATCGACTTCCCGGCCATGGCGGAACATCTCAGCACGCGGCCGCTGCGCCGCTGGCGCAAGCACCACCAGCGCGAAGGCGCCTACCGCAACCACGTCGCCGAACTGGCCGAGTACACCGCTGCCCAGAACGCCGCCGCCGGCCGCTGGAAAGTGCCCATGGCCCGCGTCCTGGGCCTGGCCCAGACCGATATGGGGCTGGGATTGCTGGTCGAGAAGATCACCGACGGCAAGGGCGGCCTGGCGCCGACGGTCGAACAGATCGTGCGCGAGCGCGGCCTCGACGAAAAACTGGCCCGTGAGCTGGATTATTTCTTCGACACGCTGGCGGATCACCACATCATCCTGAACGACGTGTCGGCCCGCAACGTGGTCGTCGGACAGAACGCCGACGGCGAGACAGGCATGTACCTGATCGACGGATTCGGCTCCAAGCAGGCCGTGCCGGTGTTCGCCTACAGCAAGGCCTTGAATCGCCAGCGCATCCTGCGCAAGTACCACAGGCTGAAGGCCAAGCTGGTGCTGCGCAGCGAGGCGCGCGCCCGGTTGACCGAACAGAATCGCTGATCTCAGGGGAAAGAGCGCGGAGCGCCGAGAGAAAGCCGGAGAGGGTCAGGACCGCAAGGCCTGACCCTTGCAAGGCCTCCCCTGCCGCGTCACCCAGTCATAGTCGCGCCCCGCCATCTGCCCACGCCGCAGCGGATTGCGGGTGCAGAACGGCGCGTAGGCGGGATCCACGAAACGGTAGGGAAGATGCGCGTCGCGGCCTTCGGGTATGCCCAGCCGCACGGTGCGGATCAGCCTGGACGGGCGCGCACCGATATCTTCCACGAAGAAGACTTCCGGATCGAAATGCCCGCCATCCCAATCCGGCACCTTCAGGCCCAGTGATCGGCACAGCAGGGTCTGGCCCGCGCACAGGCGCTGCGGCGGCCGGCTGCTGCCCTGGGCGTCCGGATTCAGCGCCTGCATGCGCGCCAGCGACTCTTCGCCGGATACCGCGTCGACCCACGGATGGGCGGACTTGATCAGGACCGCGTTGCCCGGTCCGCCCGCGCTGATGTTCAACGAATCGCCGCCACGCGCGTAGTACATATAGATCGCGCCGCCATCCATGAACAGCGCGCGGCGCTTGTGGGTGTAGCCCAGCGAGGCGTGGCTGCCCTTGTCGTGCAGGTAATAGGCTTCCGTTTCGATGATGCGCGCCGACAGCCACAGGCCCTGGTGCCGGCGGCGCAGCACCATGCCGATGAGCTCGCGGGCCACCTGGCAGGCGTCCCGATCGAAGAACGAATCTGGCAGCATGGGGCCGCCGGTTCCGGTGTCAGGCAAAACGTTCCGTGTAGCGTTTTTCCGAAAAACCGACGCTGACGGCGCCATCCGGCGTGACGGTGACCGGGCGCCGCACCAGCGCCGGATATTCGGCGATCAGGGCCTGCCATTCGCCGTCGCTGGCCACCGCCTTGCGCGCTTCGGGCAAGGCGCGCCAGGTCATGGACGTCCGGTTCACCAGCTTTTCCCAGCCGCCCACCTGCTCGGCCCACTGCTTGAGGGTGCCGGCGGCCACGGGATGGTCGCGGTAGTCGACGAATTCATGCTTGACGCCGTGTTCGTCCAGCCAGGTGCGCGCCTTGACGCAGGTGCTGCATTGCTTGAGGCCGTACAGGACGGTCTGTTTCATTGGGTCCCCTTCAAGGCGGCGCGCCGCTGCAGGTGGTTGGCCGCCACCACGCACACGCCGACGATCAGAATGAAAAGCGCCGCGAGCGCATTGACCTCCGGCTTCAGGCCCAGGCGTACCCGCGAAAACACTTCGATCGGCAGCGTGGTGTAGCCGGGGCCGGACAGGAAGGACGACAGGATCACGTCGTCCAGCGACAGGGTAAAGGACAGCAGCCATGCCGACGCCAGCGCCGGCGCGATCAGGGGCAGCGTGATGGTGAAGAACACCTTCAGCGGCGTGGCGCCCAGGTCCAGGGCCGCTTCTTCCAGCGATCGGTCCAGGTCGCGCACGCGGGACTGGATGATGACGGCGACGAATGCCATGCAGAAGGTCGTATGGCCCGCCCAGATCGTGAACATGCCGTTTTCCGGCCAGCCGATGGTGGTGCGCACTTCCACGAACATCAGCAGCATGGAGATGCCGATGACGACCTCCGGGATGACCAGCGGCGCGCTCAGCATGCCGATGTACAGCGAAAAGCCGCGGAAGCGGCCCATGCGCGCCAGGACGTAGCCTGCCCAGGTGCCGATGATGGTGGCGGCGGTGGCCGCCAGCGCGGCGATGCGGAACGACAGCCAGGCGGCGCTGAGCAAGGCGTCGTCGCGGAACAGCGAACCGTACCACTTGAACGAAAAGCCGGACCACGACGTGACCAGCGGTGAATCGTTGAACGAAAACGCCACCAGGCTCAGGATGGGGATATACAGGAAGGCGAAGCCCAGTCCCAGCGCCAGCGCGCGCATACCGCGATGAGGCCCCTTCATTGCCTGGCCCCCCGGCCCGGCTCGACCTGCCTGACCTGGTTGTACTGGAACAGCGCCAGCGGGACCAGCAGCAGCAGGACCATCACGCAGGTGACGGCCGCGGCCATGGGCCAATCGGCGTTGTTGAAGAATTCGCTCCACATGACGCGGCCCATCATCAGCGTATTCGCGCCGCCCAGCATTTCGGGAATCACGTACTCGCCCACGGCCGGGATGAACACCAGCATGGCGCCGGCGATCACGCCGGGCCGCGACAGCGGCACGGTGATCTGCCAGAAGGCCTGCCAGGGCCGCGCGCCCAGGTCGTAGGCGGCTTCCAGCAGGCGCAGGTCCATCTTCACCAGGTTGGCGTACAGCGGCAGGATGAAGAACGGCAGGTAGGAATACACCATGCCGATATAGACGGCCAGGTCGGTCCGGTAGATTTCCAGCGGCTGCGAAATGATGCCCAGCGCCAGCAGCAGCTTGTTGAGCAGGCCGTCGTTGCGCAGGATGCCGACCCACGCGTAGACCCGCAGCAGCAGCGAGGTCCAGAACGGCAGGATCACGCCCAGCAGCAGCAGATTGCGCGTGGCCGGGGCCGAGCGGGCGATGTAATACGCCATGGGATAGCCGATCAGCACGCAGCACAGGGTACTGATGGCGGCGATCTTGACCGAGCTCAGGTAGGTGGCCAGATAGAGGCTGTCGGTGAACAGCAGCGCGTAGCCGCGCAGGTGCAGGCTGAAGTTCAGCGCTTCGTCCTTGAGCTCCAGCAGCGGCGTATACGGCGGCACGCCGAACTGCAGGTCGGCGAAGCTGATCTTGAGCACCAGCAGGAACGGCACCAGCAGGAACAGGGCCAGCCAGGCGTACGGCGGCACGATGGCCAGCGCGCGCGGCGACGGCAGCAGGCGGCGCAGCGGCATGATGTTCATGAGGGCAGCACCGTCGCGCTGTCGGCGTCCCAGGCCACGTAGACTTCTTCGTGGACGGCCGGCGCGTCGTCCTGCGCGAACACGCGGCGCGGCACGGTGGCTTCGACCGTCATGCCCGAATCCAGGCGGATGTGGTACAGCGCGTAGCTGCCCATCCAGGCCATGTGGGTGACGGCGCCATGCGCCCAGTTGTAGATGCTTTCCGGCTGCTCGCGCGACACCACGATGCGCTCGGGGCGGATCGATACGTACACCTGCATGCCCAGCGGTTCGCTCACGCCATGGCTGACGTACAGCTGGCGCGACAGCTGGTCGGATTCGATGGCGACGTGGTCGGGTTCGTCGACCACGATGGTGCCCGAGAACAGGTTGGTGCTGCCGATGAAGCCGGCGACGAAGCGCGAATTGGGGAACTCGTAGACGTCCTGCGGCGTGCCGATCTGGACGATCTGGCCTTCCGTCATGACCGCGAGCCGGTTGGCCATGGTCATGGCTTCTTCCTGGTCGTGCGTCACCATGATGCAGGTCACGCCGACCTGTTCCAGGATGCGCACCAGCTCGATCTGCGTGGCCTGGCGGATCTGCTTGTCCAGCGCCGACATCGGTTCGTCCAGCAGCAGCAGCTTGGGGCGCTTGACCAGGCTGCGCGCCAGCGCGACGCGCTGCTGCTGCCCGCCGGACAACTGGTGCGGCTTGCGGCGCGAATAGCCGGCCATCTGCACCAGGTTCAGCGCCTCGAACACGCGATCGTGGATTTCCGCGCGGTCCACGCCTTCCTGCTTGAGCCCGAAGGCCACGTTGGCTTCCACCGTCATGTGCGGGAACAGCGCATACGACTGGAACATCATGTTGACCGGGCGCCGGTACGGCGGCATGTCGGTGATGTCCTCGCCGTCCAGCAGCACCTGGCCGGAGGTGGCTTCCTCGAAGCCCGCCAGCATGCGCAGCAAGGTGGACTTGCCGCAGCCCGAGCTGCCCAGCAGGGCGAACAGCTCGTTGCGCCGGACAGACAGGTTCACCGACCGCACGGCGACCGTGTCGCCGAAGATTTTCACCAGATCCGACACGCGCACGAATTCATCGGAATCCGGCACATGGGAGGCCGCATAACGGCTGTCATTCATGATGCTCAACGCCCGGACTTCAGTTCGGCCCACATGCGGGTTTGCAGGCGCAGGATGTTGATGGGTTGCGCCTTGATGACGTACAGCGTCTTGGAAACGTCGGCCGGCGGATAGATCATGGGATTGTCGGCCACGTCCTTGACGACGTACTTGCGGGCTTCCTTGTTGGCGTTGGGGTAGAACATCTTGTTGGTGATCGCCGCGTGCACCTGCGGCGTCTCGATGTAGTTGATGAACTTCATCGCGTTGTCGGGATGCGGCGCGTCCTTGGGCACGGCCATGACGTCGAACCAGGCGGGCGCGCCGCCTTGCGGGATGAAGTAATTGACGTCGAAGGTCTGCTTGTTCTGGCGGGCCCGGTCGCGCGCGATCATGACGTCGCCGGAAAAGCCGTACACCATGCACAGGTCGCCGGAAGCCATTTCATCGATATAGCCCGACGAACTGAACTGGCGGATGTACGGACGGATCTTCTTGAGGACCTCGAAGGCGGCCTTGTAGTCGTCCGGATTGCTGCTGTTGGGATCCTTGCCGATATAGTGCAGCACGGCCGGGAACACCTGGGCGGCCTCGTCCAGCACGGAAATGCCGCAGTCCTTGAGCTTGGCGGCGTTTTCCGGCTTGAACAGCATGTCCCAGCTGTTCAGCGGCGCATCCTTGCCCATGATCTGCTGGACCTTGGTGACGTTGTAGCCCAGGCCGTTGGTGCCGTAGCCCCAGGGCACGAAGTACTTGTTGCCCGGATCGACCTGCGCCACCAGGGCCATGACCTCGGGATCCAGGTACTGCAGGTTGGGCATCTTGGCCTTGTCCAGCGGCTGGAACAGGCCGCCCTGCAGCTGGCGCGAGGCATAGTGGGTGGACGGGACGACGACGTCGTAGCCGGACTTGCCGGTCAGCAGCTTGGCCTGCAAGGTGTCGTTGTTGTCGTAGGTGTCGTAACGCACCTTGATGCCGGTTTCCCGCTCGAAGCCGGGAATGGTGTCGGGCGCGGTGTATTCGGCCCAGTTGTAGACGTTGACGACGTTTTCCTGCGCCTTGGCCGCCCCTGCCACCGCCAGCGCCGCCAAAGCCAACGCCGCGTAGCGTGCACCCGCGATTGCACCCGAGTTGATACCCATGTCCCAGAGCCCCTTGCGAAGAAAATTATTGCGGGACGGTGCCCGCGCGCAAAGGCAAAATGATAATTCGTTTTCCTGCGGGAGTCAGGCCGGCGCCCGCGCCATCCGCGCCCTGTAGGAATGGTCCAATTTCTGGAAGAAAGCCAGCCCCGCCGCCCCCGCGACTTTTTCCAGCGAACGGCGCAGCCGTTCCATGTTGCGGCGTTGGCCGGCGCGGGTCACCCCGCCCTGCCGGCCGCGGTCGAAATCGATGATCCAGGCCTTGCCGCGCGCGTCCACCAGGATGTTGTACGCGTTCAGGTCGGCATGCCAGACACCGGCCTGGTGCATGCGCGCGATGGCATCGGCCGCCACATCCCACACCGGCTGGTCCAGCAAGGCGGCCAGCGGCCGCACGTCCGGCAGGCGCGCCACCAGGATGGCGGCCTCGTAGCCCAGGCGCCCCACCCGCCAGTATCCCGCGGCCAAGGGCGCGGGCACCGGCAGGCCTTGCGACGCCAGCGATTCCAGCAGCTGGAATTCCATGAAGCAGCGGGTGCGCGCTTCGCCCAGCCATACATAGCGCTGCCGGCTGAGCCGCGCGATCATGCCGCCGCGGCGGTAGTGGCGCAGCACGCCATGGCCGAAGCCGCCGTCCACGAACCAGGCGGCCTGGCGGCCGCCCACCTGTACCGGGCTGGCGTGCTCACCATACCCGACGGGATCGAAAAGTTCCGGGCCGGGCTGCGCGATGCGCGCCGCGTCGAAGCACATGGCGCCGGGCCGCGCGCCATCCCACGCCAGCCGGCGCACGTCAGCCGGCACGGTTGCGCATCCAGTCCGCGGTGCCATGGAACGCATGGAGAAGACGATCCGCCAGGGGCGTGGGCACTTGCAGGTCCAGCATGGCGCGGCCCATGCAGGCCACCCACTGGTCGCGTTCGATCTCGCCGATGGAAAACGGCAGGTGGCGCGCACGCAGGCGCGGATGGCCGTAGCGCTGGACGTAATGATCCGGGCCGCCGAAATAGCCGCACAGGAACAGGAAGAGCTTTTCGCGCGCGGAATCCAGGCTCGGGCCGTGGGCTGCCCTCAGCGCGGTGAAGTCTTCTTCCATGTCCATCAGGTCATAGAAACGGTTGACCAGGGCGCGCACGGCGTCCTCGCCCCCCAGCAGTTCGAATATCGTGCGGGTATGGTCCAGGGGTTCGAAGATGGGTTCGACCCGCGTGGTGGTAGTCATGTTGCTTCTCTCAGGGTGACCAGCGGCGGCGTGCGGAGTACGCCGCGCAAGGCCCACGCGCCGCCGGCCCAGGCGCCCAGCATGCCCGCGGCGGCGCCGGCCAGCCATGGCCACAGGCTGAAGGTGACGTCGAAATCGAAGACCCGCTGCGACAGCGCCCAGGCGACCGCGCTGGCGCCCGCCGCGGCCAGCACGCCGGCCAGCCCGCCCACCGCCAGCAGCTCGATGAGCTGGGCGCGCGCCAGTTGCTGCCGGGTGGCGCCCAGGGCGCGCAGCACGGCGGCTTCGCGCACGCGTTCATCGCGCGTGGCGGCAAGCGCCGCCGTCAGCACCAGGACGCCGGCCGCCAACGTAAAGCCGAACAGCAGTTGCACCGCCTGCGCGACCTGGTCCAGCACGTCCTGCAACTGGCGCAGGATGGCATCCACGTCGAACACGGTCAGGTTGGGGAAGCGCTGGACCAGTTCAGGCAGCAGGCTGGCCTGCCCCGGCGGCAGGCGGAAAGACGTGATCCAGCTCTGCGGCGCATCCGCCAGCACGCCGGGCGACAGCATCGCGAAGAAATTCGCCCGCATCGTGTCCCAATCCACGCCGCGCATGCTGGTGACCGTGACGTCGACCTGCTGCCCCGCGATGTCGAAGGTCAGCTTGTCGCCCATGTTCAGGCCCAGGGTGCGGGAGATGCCGGACTCCATGGACACCTCGCGCGAATCCGGCGCCATCCATCGGCCCGCCTGCAGGACGTTGTAGGACGGCATGCGATCGGCGTACGACAGGTTGAACTCGCGGTCCACCAGCCGGCGGGCGCGATCTTCCGTGTAGTCGGCCGAGGATACCTGCCGGCCGTTCACCGCGACGAGCCGGCCGCGGATCATGGGAAACAGCGTGACGTCGGCCACGCCGGCGCCCGTCAGCGCGGCGGCGACGGCCTCGCGCTGGTCGGGCTGGATATTGATCAGGAAGCGATTGGGGGCGTCCGGGGGCAGCGTGCGCTGCCAGCCGGCGATCAGGTCGGTGCGTGTCATGGCCAGCAGCAGGAGCGCCATCAGGCCGATGGCCAGCGCGCACACCTGCGTGACCGTGGCCGCGCGCCGGCGCACCACGCCCGCCAGCGCGAAGCGCAGGGCCGGCATGCCGTTGGCGGCGCGCCGCACGCGAGCCAGGGCCTGCACGCACAGCCAGGCGACCAGCGCGTAGGCCGCGAAAGCGCCCAGGAAGCCGCCGGCCACCACCGCGCCCAGTTGCACGTCGCCGGCGAACCACCAGATCAGCAGCGCGAAGCCGATGGCGCCCACGGCATAGCCCAGCACGCTGCCCATGCGCACCCCGGCGGCATCGCGACGCAGGACGCGCGCGGGCGGGACATGGCGCAACTGGGCCAGGGACGGCAAGGCGAAACCCAGCAGCAGCCACATGCCGGTGGCCAGGCCTTGGGCGGCGGGGATGACGGACGGCGGCGGCAGGTCCACGCCGGCCATGCGGCCCAGCATGGACAACAGCCCCAGGTGTACGACATAGCCCGCGAGTCCGCCGAGTACCGATCCGGCCAGTCCGACCAGCACGAACTCGACGGACAGCACGCGCGTCACCTGCGATTGCGTGGCGCCCAGGCAGCGCATGACGGCGATGCCATCCCGATGACGCAGCATGAAGCGCGTCGCGGCCAGGGCCACCGCCACGGCGGATATCAACACGGCGAGCAAGGCGACCAGCGACAGGAAGCGCTGCGCGCGATCCAGCACGCGGCGGATTTCCGGCCGCCCCGACTCGACCGTGGCCAGGCGCTGGCCGCGCTGCAGATGCGTGTCCAGCCACTGCTTGTACGCGGATACCGCCGGCGCGTCGCCGGCCGCGAGCAAGCCGTAGTCGACGCGGCTGCCGGGCGCCAGCAGGCCCGTGGCGGGCAATTCGTCGGCGCGCATCAGGACGCGCGGCGACAGGTTGACGAACGACATGCCGCGGTCGGGTTCGTAGGTAACGACCCGCGAGATGCGGAAGCGGCTGTCGCCCAGCGCGATGGTGTCGCCCATTTTCAGGCGCAGCGCGGCCAGCAGCTGCGGGTCGACCCAGACGGTGCCGCGTTCGGGTATGCCTCGCGTGGCGCTTTCCGCGCCGGCGGGCCCGGCGGCCGTGCGCAGGCTGCCGCGCAGCGGATAACCGTCTTCCACCGCTTTCAGCGAGACCAGTTGCGCCGCCTGGTCGGCCGACGCCATGGATGGAAATTGATAGGTGTGGACCAGCCGCAGCCCCTGGTCCAGGGCCTGGCGCTCGAAGGCCGGCGGAATGGGTTCGTCGGCGTCCAGCACGATGTCGCCGCCGAGCATCTGGGCGGCATCGCGTTCCAGCGCGCGACCGACGCGATCGGCCAGGAAGCCGACACTGGTCACCGCCGCCACGGCGACGATCAGCGCGACCAGCAGCAGCCGCAACTCGCCCGAACGCCAGTCGCGCAGCAGCGTGCGCGCGCCGAGCCGGATGTCGGAAACCAGGCCTGTGGCGGCGGCCGCGGGAACGGCGGCGTATGGACGAGCGGCGGATGTATCGTGCATGACCCTATCGTAACCTGACAGTTCGCTGGCTAAGGCAAAAAAGGAAAAAGGCGAAGCTCCCTCTCGGAAGCTTCGCCCCTGGGACTGCCACAGCGCGGGAACGGGCCCGGGCTTACTACTTGGCCGCAGGCGTTGCCGGCGTCGCGGGGGTCGCCGACTTCTTGGCCTTCGTGCTGGATTTGGCCTTGTGCTTGTGGGTGGTCGTCTTGGCCGGCTTGGCAGTGGTGCCGGCGTCGGCGGCGAACACCGCCGGGGCGGCGGTCAGACCCAGGCACAGGGCGGACGCGGTCAAAAACGTAGCAATACGGGAGCGGTTCGTCATTTAAAAACTCCAGATTAAGCAAGGCCACGTGGCCTCATCCCACGGGCACGGCCGGTTGCCGTGATCCCCGTACAGCCTTGGAGCAAGCACCCTTGCGAAGGTTTCACGACACGCAAAAAAAATTGCATGATCTGCGATTTGGACATAGTTGCGGACGATGAGGCGGGCTTTTCCTTCATCTCGCTTTCAGGTTGCCGTCCGCATGCTGAAAGCGCGACGCCGGACGGACCAATCAATCCGCGCGCTACGCGTTCTTCAATCTGTCCAGCGCATGTTCCAGGCGATCCACGGCCCATACCTCCAAGCCTTCGATCGGCTGGCGCGGCGCGTTGGCCTTGGGAATCAGCGCGACGCTGAAGCCCAGCTTGGCGGCTTCGCGCAGGCGCTCCTGGCCGCGCGGCGCGGGACGGATTTCGCCGGCCAGGCCGACTTCGCCGAACGCGACCAGGCCGCGCGGCAAGGGCCGGTCGCGCAGCGACGAGATGATGGAAAGCAATACCGGCAGGTCGGCCGCCGGCTCGGTAATGCGCACGCCGCCGACCGCGTTGACGAAGACGTCCTGGTCCGACGTAACCACGCCGGCGTGCCGATGCAGCACCGCCAGCAGCATCGCCAGGCGGTTGCTTTCCAGGCCCACCGTCAGGCGCCTGGGATTGGAGCCCTGCACGCCGTCGACCAGGGCCTGGATCTCCACCAGCAGCGGACGCGTGCCTTCCTGCGTGGCCATCACACAGGAGCCCGCCACCTGGCGATCGTGCTGCGACAGGAACAGCGCCGACGGATTCGCCACGCCGCGCAGGCCGCGATCGGTCATCGCGAAGACGCCCAGTTCGTTGACGGCGCCGAAGCGGTTCTTGAAGGCGCGCACCAGGCGGAAGGACGAATGCGTGTCGCCTTCGAAATACAGCACGGTGTCGACGATGTGTTCCAGCACCCGCGGGCCCGCCAGCGCGCCATCCTTGGTGACGTGGCCGATCATCACGATGGCGATGCCGGTCTGCTTGGCCAGCCGCGTCAACTGCGCGGCGCATTCGCGCACCTGCGATACCGAGCCGGGCGCGGCGGTGAGTTCGCCGCTGTACAGCGTCTGTATGGAATCGATGACGGCCACCGAGGGTTTCTGCTCGGTGACGGCGGCCTGGATGGCTTCCAGGCGGATTTCCGCCAACAGGTTGACGTTGCCGGTGCTCAGGCCCAGGCGGCGCGCGCGCAGCGCGACCTGTTCGGCCGATTCTTCGCCGGTCACGTACAGCACGTTGGCGCTTTCGGACAGCGAGGCCAGGGCCTGCAGCAGCAAGGTGGACTTGCCGATGCCGGGATCGCCGCCTATCAGCACGACGGCGCCGGCCACCAGGCCGCCGCCCAGCACCCGGTCGAACTCTTCCAGTCCGGTGGGTTGGCGCGGCACTTCGCGCGCTTCGATCTCAGCCAGGCTGCGGACGGGGCTGGACGCCGCCAAGGGCGCGTAGCGATGCGAGGCGGCCGCCGCGGGGGCGGCGGTTTCCAGGGTTTCCGACAGGGTATTCCAGGCGCCGCAATGCGGGCACTTGCCCTGCCATTTCGGGCTGGTGCCGCCGCATTCGGCGCAGACGTAGACGGTTCGGGATTTGGCCATGCCGGAAGTGTACCGGCATGGCGATCGGCGGCGGCCGATGCGCGCCGCCGGAAACGCGCCTAGCGTCCCGCGATGCTGCCGCCGCCATCCACCGCCAGGATCTGGCCGGTGATATAGCTGGCGTCGTCGGACAGCAGGAACGCGATCGCCGCGGCGACGTCGGCGGGTGCGCCGATACGCTTCATCGGGATACCCGACAGGATGCGCTTTTCGGCATCGCTGCCGACCGGACGGCTGGCGCGGAACAGTTCGGTTTCGATGGGACCGGGCGACACCGCGTTCACGGTGATGCCGTATTCCGCCAATTCGAGCGCCCAGCTGCGCGTACACCCGACCAGGGCGTTCTTGGCGGCGGAATAACTGGTGCGGTCATAGCCGCCGTGGATGGCGCGGCTGACCACATTGACGATGCGGCCGGCGCGCCGCACCTTCATCGATTCGACGAAAGCCTGGGCCACCTGCACGGCGACGCGCACGTTCAGGTCCAGCACGTTGTACAGCGACGCCAGTTCGATGGCGCCCAGGGGCTGGGGCAATACCAGGCCGACGTTGTTGACCACGGCGTCGACCGGATACTTGTCGCGTATTTCGCGCAGCGTTTCTTCCGTCTTGCCGGCGTCCGACAGATCGCAGGCATAGAGATAGCCCGGAAAATCGACATCGCCGGTGTGGCGGGCGATGCCGACGACATGGCAACCCATGTCCGCCAGACGGCGCGTCAACGCCCAACCGATTCCCTTGGTGGCGCCCGTTACGAGCACGCATTTATCTTTCATGATCTACCCTCGACAACATACCGCATACCGCCAAAGCACCGAGTAGACCACCAACCGGACCGTCTGTCTTGGGTTTCGTAACAATTAGGCGAGGCAGGCTGGCGCCATCGGGCGCTGGCGCCCCGCCCCGCAGCTCAATCCACCGACGCGTGCGATTCCTGGACGATGGCGCGCCACCGCGTGATCTCGTCGGCCAGGAATTTCTTGAAGAATGCCGGCGATTCGTTCATCGGCGCCATGCCCAGGTCCTCGAAGCGCTGGCGCAGCTCGGGCTCCGTCATGGCCTGGTTGACCGCCTTGTTCAGCTTGTCGACGATGGCCTGCGGCGTGCCGGCGGGCGCGACGATGGAATACCAGGTCGCCACGTTCATACCCTTGACGCCGGCCTCTTCCATCGTGGGGATGTTGGGCACGGCGGGAAAGCGCTTGGCGCTGGTGATCGCCAGCGCCCTCAACTGGCCGCTTTCGATCAGCTGCTTGCTGCTGGGAATGTTGATGAAGGTGAAGTCCGCCTCGCCGCCGATGACGGCGGTGAGCGCCGGGGCGGATCCCTTGTACGGAATATGCGTGGCGTCGAAACCTCCGATCTTCTTGAACAGTTCGCCGGCCAGGTGCTGGGTACTGCCGCTGCCCGCCGACGAGAAGTTCAGCTTGCCCGGGTGCGCCTTGCCATAGGCGATCAGGTCGCTGACCGACTTGACGGGCAGCTTGGGATTGACCAGCAGCAGGTTGGGCGCTTCGGCGAAGATCGCGACCGGCTCGAAATCCTTGACCGCGTCATAGTCCAGCTTCTTGTACAGCGTGACGTTGATCGCCAGCGCCGTCGACGACAGCGACAGCGTGTAGCCGTCCGGCGCGGAGCGCGCGACATACGAGGCGCCGATATTGGTACCGGCGCCGGGCCGGTTTTCCACCACGATATTGCCGTGGATGATCTTCGCCAGCTCCTTGGCGAGCAGCCGCGCCGCGACATCGTTGCCGCCGCCGGGGGCGTAGCCGACCACCAGCTTGATCGGATGGTCGGGGTACTTGTCGGCGGCCGAGGATTGCGCCTGTGCGGTCACGGCGGCGGAGGCCGCCAGCAACGAACAGCCGACCAGCGCGGCCTTGAAGGAAAAGCCTTGCAGGGGTAAGCGGAACTTCATGTTCAACATCTCCGTGTGTAGTGTTGTTCTGATATTCAAAGGGAACGGGCAGACGGCCCGGCCGCGAGCAGCACGCCATCGGCCCGCGCGTGCGCGAGTTCGGCGATGGCGTTGTAGCCGACCATGCCCAGCGCGCGGAAAACCTCATCGCGCAGCAGCTTGGCGGCGTGCAGCACGCCAGCCTCGCCAGCGACGACGTTGGCGAAATTGAACGGCCGGCCGACGAAGACGAAGTCCGCGCCCAGAGCCAGCGCCTTGATGACATCCGTGCCGCGCCGGAAGCCGCCATCCACCATCACCGGGATGCGCGAGCCCGAGCTCTCCAGCGCGGCGATGACGGCCGGCAGCATGCGGACGGACGACGGACTGCCGTCCAGCTGGCGCCCGCCGTGGTTGGAGACGATGATCCCGTCGGCGCCGCGATCGCGGGCGATGCGGCAATCCTCGGGATGCAGCAGGCCCTTGACGATCAGCTTGCCGCGCCAGGATTCCCGTATCAGGGAAAAGCGCTCCCAGTCCATATGGTCCTTGGGCGCGTGGTCGCGTATCGCCGTCGCGGAAATGATCGGCGCGCCGCGGGTCGCGAAGGAATTCTCGAAATGCGGCATGCCGGTGCGCAGCAGCGTGCGCAGGAAGACCTTGGTCAGCCAGCCTGGGTGCGACAGCCCGTCCCAGGCCAGCGACAGGCTGGGCCGCAGCGGCGTGGTGAAGCCGGCGCGGAC
Organism: Bordetella genomosp. 9; assembly: GCF_002261425.1. NCBI lineage: Bacteria > Pseudomonadati > Pseudomonadota > Betaproteobacteria > Burkholderiales > Alcaligenaceae > Bordetella > Bordetella genomosp. 9. Next base: position 1,460,951 of record NZ_NEVJ01000003.1, read on the forward strand.
CTGGTTTTCCCGGCTGGCGCCGACGAAGGTGTCGAAGGTCAGGACCAGCGTCCGGTACCCGGCCGCCTTCACGCGCTCCAGCAGCGGCGTCGTACGCTCGATATCGCCGGGCAGATAGGCCTGGAACCAGGCATCCGGATTGGCGGCGATGACGTCTTCCATGCGTATCGTCGACGTACCGCTGACGATCATGGGGATATGGAAGGCCTGCGCGGCGCGCGCCAGGGCGACGTCGCCGCGGTAGGCGGCCAGCGCCGACAGGCCCATGGGGCAGATGCCGAAAGGCGCCGACCACTGTTCGCCGTACAGATTGGTGGCCACGGATCGCCGGGACACGTCGCGCATCACGCGGGTCACCAGCAGATGCTCGTCGAACACCGCGCGGTTCTCCCGCAGGGTGTGCGTGTCTTCGGTGCCGCCGGCGACGTATTCGTAGACGGCGCGCGGCAGGCGGCGCCGAGCCTGCCGCTGAAAATCGTCGAGGGAAAAAACGCGCTCTAGTGCCCTGGGTCTGCTCTGCGATGCCATCGATGTCTCGGCCCGGGACGATCCGATGGCCGCGAGCGCCTCGCAACCGCTGCGTGGTGTCTCCGGCCAAAGGTTCGCGCGAGCGCCTTTTTTCTACTTATCTCAAGGCTGGCTAGTGTGCCGGCTTCGCCTGGAACGCGCATTCGGCCTCGCCAAACGGCTGTTAGGCGCAAATGAACGGGGGTGCCCGGAATGCTATGCTTGCGCCGCCGGGCAGCCCCCGCCGAGGCGCCAGGCCAACGACTTCCATGGAACTCAGACAACTTCGATCCTTCGTCCGCGTGGTCGAGCTCAGCAGCATGGGACGGGCCGCACTGGAACTGGGAATCGCCACCTCCACGCTCAGCCAGCAGATCAGCCAGCTCGAAAGCGAACTGGCGACCAGGCTGTTGCAGCGCCGATCGACCGGGGTTTTCCCGACCGAAGCCGGACTGGATTTCTGGCACCAGGCGCAGGTGATCCTGCGGCAGGTCGACGCCGCGGCGGCGGTGGCCCGGCAAGGCAGGTTTTCCGGGCAGGTCAGCATAGGCATGGCCACCACCACGGCGGCGGTCCTGACGGTGCCGCTGCTGTCGGTCATGCGGGAACGCTATCCCGCCGTCCGCGTCCGGATCGTCGAGGGCCTGACCGCGCACCTGGCCGCCCTGCTCAATTCCCGCCAGCTGGATCTGGCGCTGCTTTTCGAAGCCTACGATCCCAAGCGCTGGAGCGTGACGCCGCTGGTCGATGAAACGCTCTTCGTGGTGGCCCGCAAGGACCTGGCCGGCCTGCCGCCCGCGCTGGCCACGGCCAAGAGCGTCCAGGTCGGGCAGATCGGCGACCTGCCCTTGATCATGCCCGGCAACAGCCACGCGCTGCGCGACCTGATGACGGCCAGCTTCAACGCGGTGAAACTCAGCCCCAACGTGGTGCTGGAGATCGAAGGCGCCCATAGCCTGATGCGCGCGGTGCGCGCGGGCCTGGGCGCGACGGTGCAACCCGGCGCCGTGTTGTCCATGCTGGCGCCGGATGGCAAGACCATGGCGGACGACAAGCTGCTGCGGGCAATACCGATCGAGGATCCGTCGATGCGCAGGCGCTGCCTGCTGGCCAGCTTTTCCGACGACGAGCTGTCGCCCTCCGCGCTGGCGACCCGGGTGACGCTGGTGCAGCTGGCAAGACAGCTGGTGCAGGACGGCGTCTGGCGCGGCGCGACCATGCTGTAGGCGCCGCGGGCGCGCGGCCGCCTTGCATACCTGAATTGCCACCCCGGGCATAGCTTGCCGGGGCCCCGCCGCCTACGATGCCCTCCATCAAGATAAGAATGACAATGGAGGCAAATGCGAACCGCATCTGCGCTGGCGCTGCTGGCCGCGATCGCCCTGTCCGCCGCCGGGCCGGCCGGCGCGGCAAGGGCGGCGGACGGCTATCCCGCCCACGCCATTACGCTGGTCAATCCCTATGCCCCCGGCGGACCCGCCGACATCGTGGCGCGCAGCCTGGCGCGCGGCCTGGAAAAGCGCCTGGGCCAGCCCGTGGTGGTCGAAAACAAGCCGGGCGGCGGCGCGTCGATAGGTACCGGCTTCGTCGCCCGCGCCAGGCCCGATGGCTATACCCTGCTGCTGGGAACGTCCGCGGGCCACGTGGTGACGCCGCTGATGCAGAAGACGCCTTATGACGGCGTACGCGACTTCGCCTTCGCGTCCGTGGTCGCCATCCAGCCCATCATGCTGGCCGTGAATCCCGCGCGCGGAATCAGGACCGTCGCCGACCTGATCGCGCGCGCCCAGGCCAACCCCGGCAAGCTGAGCTACGGCTCGGCGGGCGTGGGCGGGGCCACGCACCTGGGCGGCGAGCTGTTCCAGCAGGCGGCGCACATCCAGCTGAACCACATCCCCTACCCCGGCGCATCGCCCGCCATCAATGACGCCGTCGGCGGGCAGCTGGACATGGTGTTCCTGAATCTTTCGGCCAGCCTGCCTTTCATCCGCCAGGGGCGCCTGCTGCCGCTGGCCTATGCCGCCGACCGGCGTTCGCCGCTGCTGCCTCAGGTGCCGACCCTGGACGAGGCCGGCGTGCACGGCGCGCAATCGGCCACCTGGTACAGCCTCGCCGCGCCGGCCGGCACGCCCCCGACCATCGTGCAGCGCCTGAGCGATGCCGTGCGCGGCGTGAACGAGGACGCCGATTACCGGCGGGTGATGGAAGAACAGGCGGTGGAGCTGATGGCGCTGACGCCCGGCCAGGCACAGGCCTATGTGGAAAAAGACCGCGCCGACATGCGGACGCTACTGGGCAGGCTGGACCTGCTGGCGAAATGAACGGGCGCGGCGGGCGGGAAACGCGATGAACTTCGACTTCAGCGAACTGGCGTCGGCCGATGCCTTCAAGCTGCTGTCCAGCGTGGTGGTGCCGCGGCCCATCGCCTGGGTGGTGACGCAATCGGCCGGCGGCCGGATCAATGCCGCGCCGTTTTCCTTCTTCAATGTGGTCAGCAGCGATCCGCCCATCGTGGCGCTGGGCATAGGCCCGCGCGGCGGACAATTGAAGGACACGTCGCGCAATATCCTGGCCACGCGCGAATTCGTCGTCAACGTCGCGTCGGCGGGTCTGGGGCCCCAGATGACCCACACCAGCCTGGACTACGTGGCGGACGTCGATGAACTGGCGAAAGCGGGCCTGAGCACCGCGCCATCGCTGCGCATCAAGCCGCCCCGCATCGCGCAGAGCCCGGCCGCGCTGGAATGCCTGGTCTGGCAGATCCTCGAAGCCGCGCCGCAGCGGATTATCGTGTTGGCGCGCGTGGTCGCCATGTACCTGCGCGACGACGCCTTGCTGGACCCGGGCAAGTACTACGTGGATACGCCGGCGCTGCGGCTGCTCGGCCGCATGCACGGCGCCGGCTGGTATGCCCACACGGACCATCTTTTCCAGATGCCGGCGCCGGATGCCGCCGACGATCCGGCGGTGCGGCCGCAGCAGGGGCACTGACACATGAGCCACCGCCAAAACGCTGTTGACAGGAGATCCGCATGAAGCTGCATTGGTCGCCACGTTCGCCTTTCGTGCGCAAGGTCATGATCGTGCTGTACGAGGCAGGCATCGAAGACCGCGTGCAGTGCGTCCGCACGCCCGTCGCGATGGACAAGCCGAATCTCGACCTGGTGCGCGACAACCCGCTCATCAAGTTGCCCACGCTGGTCCTGGACGACGGCACGTCGATCTACGATTCCCGCGTGATCTGCGCCTATCTGGACGAACTGGCGGGCGCCGGCCTGGTGCCGGCCGAACCGCGGGCGCGCCTGACGGCGGAGCGGCGCCAGGCGCTGGGCGACGGCCTGCTGGACGTGCTGCTGCTGTTCCGCCAGGAGCGCAACAAGCCGCCGTCGCGGCAGACGCCGGAATGGCTGGACGCGTTCGCCTTGAAACGAGACGCGGTGCTGAAGGCGCTGGAACGGGAAGCGCCGGCGCTGCGGGAAACACGCTTCGACCTGGGCCTGATCGCCATCGGCTGCGCCCTGTCCTATCTGGATTACCGCTACGCCGACCTGCCCTGGCGCGACGGCCATCCCGCGCTGGCGGCGTGGCATCGTGACTTCTGCGCGCGCCCGTCCGTGGCGCGTACGGCGCCCGACGACGCAGCGGCTTGAAACGGACGACAAGCAAGGACATCACATGAGTCGCATCCCCTTCCCGACCCCCGATACGATGACCGCGGCCCAGCGGCAGGTCTACGACCGCATCGTTTCGGGCCCGCGCGGCCGCCTGGTCGGCCCGTTGCGCGCCGCCTTGCACAATCCCGACCTGGCGGACCGCTGGCAGGCGCTGGGCGCCCTGCTGCGCTTCGGCACCAGCCTGCCGCCGCGCGTCAGCGAACTGGCCATCGTGGCGACGGCACGGCGCTGGAACAGCCAGATCGAATGGCACATCCATGCCCAGGCGGCCGCCGATGCCGGCATTCCCGCCGCCGCGCTGGAGGCGATACGCGACGGGCGTACACCGGCCTTCGACACGCCGGCCGACGCGATCGTCTACGAATATGCCCGCCAGTTGCAGGAAACCGGACAGGTTGCGCCCGCGCTGTACGCGCAGGCGATCGAGCACTGGGGCGTGGCCGGCGTCGTGGAGCTGACCGCCGTCATCGGCTACTACACGATGGTATCGATGACCCTGAACGCCCATGAAATTCCCATGCCGGACGATGCGCCCGATCCGCTGCGGGTGCCGACGGAAGCCGGCCAGCCAGCGCTGACGCGGCTGCCGCGCTTACCGGAGCAAGCCGGCGGAGACGGCCGATGAGCAGGGCAACCCCGCCGCATACCGGCGATGCCCGCGGTGGATCCGGCCAGGCGCCGGCCTATGTCCCGGACACGACGGAAACGCCGCGCATGCCGGGGCGGCCGCGCCACGTGCTGATGCCTGGCGCCTGCGATGCGCACTGCCATGTGTTCGGGCCGTACGACCGCTTCCCGCTGCAACAGCCATCGTCCTATGCGGCGCCGGACGCGCCGGCCGAGCGCTACCTGACCATGCTGGACACCCTGGGTGCGCAACGCGGCGTGCTGGTGCAGCCCGCGCCCTACGGCACCGAGCCGGCGGCCCTGCTGGATGCGCTGCGGCAAGGCGCGGGCCGCCTGCGCGGCGTGGCGGTGGCCGATCCGCGGGTCGGCGACGCACAATTGCGGGCGTGGTCGGAAGCCGGCGTGCGCGCGCTGCGTTTCGTCGAGGCGCGCGATCCGGCGGGACGACTGTTTCCCGGCAGCGTCGGCTTCGACCAGATCGCCGCGCTGGCGCCGCGCATGAAGCAGCACGGCCTGCACGCGCAATTATGGGCGCCGTGCGACGTCTATGCGCGGCATCTGCCGGCGCTGGCGGGATTGGGACTGACGCTGGTCATCGACCATCTGGGCAGCCTGGTGCCGGCACGCGGTCCCCAGGATGCCGTGTTCCAATTGCTGCGCGGCCTGCTCGCCGATGGCGCCATCTGGATGAAGCTGACGCTGTGCCGCGTCGGCACGGCGCCGGATTATGCCGATGCCCGCTATCTGCACGACGCCTACACCGCCGCCAATCCGGATCAAGTGCTGTGGGGCTCCGACTGGCCCTATGTGCGGATGGGCGACAAGGCGCCCGCGGCCGATGCCTTGCTGGACCTGGCCTGGGATTGGTTGGGCAGCGATGCGCTGCGCCGCAAGGTGTGGGTGGATAACCCGGCGCGGCTGTACGGGTTTGCCGCGGGTTAGCGCCTGGGGCGGCGCGGACGCGGCGGTTTTACTCGCTGACGTGCCAGACCCCTTCCCCGCCGATCTCGCGCGCCAGCACCTCGATCTGCGCGGCGACTTCCATGACTGTCCGGCCCGGCCCCTTGCTGCGCGAATATGCCATCGAAATGATGCGCCCCAGCGCCGGATCGCGCAGCGCGGCCACGCTCAGGCGGCCTTCGTGCACCTCCTGCCAGACGGCGTGCAGCGGCAGCACCGTATACATTTTTTCGTGCTCGACGATGGACTTCATCAAGGGCAGCGAATCGGCTTCGATCAGCGGCGCGATGGTGATCTTGCGGGCGCGCGCGAGTCCGTCCAGCGTATTGCGCAGCCCGTTGGGCGCGCCCGGCAGGATGAAGGGCAGCCCGTCCAGCGCATCGAAGGAGATATCCCCCGCGCGGGTCAGCGCGTCGCCCGCCGCGCCCACCAGATAGGACTCCACAAAGGCCAGCGGCGTCTCGCCGGGCGGGCACTTTTCACCGTAGCGATACAGGATGGCGATATCCACCCGGCTGTCGGTCAGCCATTCCTCTATCTGGCCGCTCGATCCTTCGAAGATCCGCAGATGCACCTTGGGATAATGTTCTCGCAGACGCGAAAACAGCCGCCGGATCAGCGGGTGGGCGGTGGACGGCAACAGCCCCAGGCGGACCTCGCCGGCCGGTTCGCGCGCCTGGCCGTTGACTTCCAGTTCCAGGCGTTCGGCGTCTTCGAGCAGTGTCCGCACCAGCGGGAACAGGCGTTCGCCGACTTCGGACAGGTGCACGCCGCGGCCGGTGCGGTTGAACAGCCGCGCGTTGCATTCGCGCTCCAGCGCGTTGATGCGGCGGCTGAGCACCGACTGGTCCTGGTCCAGATGCAGCGCGGCGCGCGTGATGCTGCCCAGTTCGGCGATGGCGACGAAGGCGCGCCATTTATGCAGGTCGGCGGTCAGGTCCAGGCTGGGTCCCGCGGCTTTGGGCGTAGGCATGGTGGCTGTCGGAAGGAATAGGCGCACACACTATACGGCCTATTGCAGCCCCAGCTTTCCGCGGCGTATCACCTCCCCCCATTTGCGCGATTCGGATTCCATCAGCTGCCGGTACGCGTCGGGGCTGGTGGCTTGCGGCACCGCGCCCTGCTCGATGATCCTGGCGCGCAGGGCCGGATCCCGCAGCGACTCTCCGATGGCCTGGGCCATCCGGTCGACGATGGCGGCCGGCGTCCCCGTGGGCGCGATGACGCCATAGTTGGATTCGACCTCCACGCCGGCCAGCCCCACCTCCCTGGTGGTCGGCACGTCCGGCAGGCCGACGAAGCGGTCGGCGCTGCCCACCGCCAGGGCGCGCACCTTGCCCGCCTTGATCAGGGCCAGCACGGCCGAGGCATCGGCGGGGAACATCTGCACTTCGTTGGAGAGCAGCGCGGTGACCGCCGGCGCCGCGCCTTTGTACGGGACGTGCATGATCTGTATGCCCGTCTGTTGCTTGAGCAGTTCGCCGGCCAGGTGCGGCGTGGTGAGATTGCCCGCCGAGCCGTAGTTGTACTTGCCGGGATCCTTGCGGGCGGCGGCGATGAAGGCCGGCAGGGTCGTTTCCGGGATGGACGGGTTGACGACGAAGACCACCGGGATGCGCGCGACCAGGGACACGTAGCGGATCGCGCCGACGTCATAAGGCACTTTCATGGCGTGCGGCAAGCCGGAGATGGCGCCCGGGACGCCGAAGCCGAAGGTGCTGCCGTCCGGCGTGGCCCGCACCGTGGCGTCCACGCCTATGGTTCCGGAAGCGCCAGCCTTGTTTTCCACGACCACGGGCTGCCCCAGCTTCTGTCCCAGCGTGGGCGCCAGCAGCCGGGCCAGGTTGTCGACGGAGCCGCCGGGCGGATACGGCACGATCAGGCGTATGGGCTGGCTGGGCCACGCATCGGCGGCGCCGGCCGCGAATGCGGGGACCGCGGCCAGGGACAGCAAGGCGGCCAGCAAGGCGCGGCGTTTCTTCATGGACTCGTCTCCTCGTGCCCTGCGGGCTTATGGTGCTTATGGTGCTTCCGGTGCCCGCGCTATCAGGCGCCGTCCATGCCCAGCACATGCTTGGCGTAGATGTTGCGTTGTATCTCGTTGGTGCCGCTGAAAATGGTGGCCGCCAGCGCATTGACGTAAGGCGCCAGCACATGGCTTGCGCCCGTGTCATCGTCCAGCGCGGCGCCGCCGTATTCATCGGCGGCCTGTATCAGCAAGGCCCCCAGGCGTTCGTGCGTCTCGGTGGCCCATATCTTCAGCAGCGACAATTGCGGCGGCAAGGGCAGCCCCGCGCGCGCGATGTCGGCATATCCCTCGTACATGGCCGTCAGGTCGGCCACGTCCAGCCGCAGCTCGGCCAGGCGGTCATGGAAAGCGGCATCGGCCAGCAGGCCGCGCTGCCGCGCGCGGGCATGGATCTGCTGCAAGGCATGATGCGCATGCTTGGGGCTGCCGCTGAACAGCCGTTCGAAGCCCAGCAGTTCCTTGGCGACGCTCCAGCCGCCATTCAAAGGACCGACCAGGTTGGCGAGCGGGACGCGCACCTGGTCGAAGAACACTTCGCAGAATTCCTCGTGGCCCGCCAGCGTGCGGATCGGCCTGCGGCTGACGCCGGGGCTGCGCAGGTCGACCAGCAGGAAGCTGATGCCGGCCTGCTTCTTGACGGTGGTGTCGGTCCTGACCAGCATGAACATATGGGTGGCGTCCTGCGCGAGCGTGGACCACGTCTTCTGGCCGGTGACGACCAGCGCGTCGCCATCGACGACGGCGGCGCAGCGCAGCGCCGCGAGGTCGGAGCCCGCGTCCGGTTCGGAATACCCCTGCGCCCATACGTCCTGGCCGGAAAGGATGCCGGGCAGGAAGCGTTCGCGCTGTTCCTGCGTGCCATGGCGGAACAGGATGGGACCGAGCATGATCAGCCCCTGGTCGGGCGCGCGTGCCACGCCATGGCGTTCGGCCTCTTCGATGAAGGCGATCAGACGGCCCGGCGTGAGCGCCATGCCGCCATATTCGCGCGGCCACGACGGCGCGATCCAGCCCTGGCGCGCCAGGGTGAAATACCACTCCTTGATCTCTTCCCAATGCAGGCGGCGCGGCATGTGGCGCAGGCGTTCCGGATAGTGCGCATGGAAGAAACGCCGCAGCATGGCGCGGAAATCGGCCTCGGGCATGGCGTTCCAGTCGGCATCGCGCGGGAAGGCTTCAGGGGCGTGGGCTTCCCGCGCTTGCGCGGGCATGTCCGGCTGCCCGTCGGGCGCGGCATCCGCCGGCGCGCCGCCGTCGCGTATGGGCGGCGCGAGCGCCCCATAGCGCTGCCGGTGGGCGGTCGCGTTGCCCAGCCAGGCGGACTGATGCAGCGCGCCGCGCAGGTACAGGCTGACGTCGCATTCGTCGGTATAGCCGATGGCGCCGTGCAACTGCACCGCCAGGCGGGCGGCCTCCAGGCCGGCGCGCGCGGCGCGCGCCTTCACGCGGCTGGCCGACGCGCGCGCCGAGGCTTTATCCGCGGACGGCAATTCCTTGAGCGCCGCCCGCAGGCTGGCGGCGGCCAGCTCCACCTGCATCGACGCGTCCACGACCCGATGCTGCAGGGCCTGGAAGGACGCCAGCGGCCGGCCGAACTGCTTCCGGGTGTTGAGGTATTCGACGGAGTCGGACAGTACCTGCCGCGCCGCGCCCACCATTTCCGCCGACTGCATCAGGCGTCCCAGGTCCAGCGCGGCATCGATGGCATCCAGCACGCCGCGCCGAGCCAGCAACGCGTCGGCCGGCAGCGCCACCGCCTCGAAAGACAGATGGCAGGCGCGCGTACCGTCGGCGCGGACGTACGGCCTGGCGATTACGCCCGGCGTATCCGCGGGCACGTAGAACAGCGCGGGTTCCTGTTCGCCATCGGCCGTCACCAGCCAGCCGTCGACGCCGTCCCCCGGTATGACGTGGCGTTTCTCGCCGTTCAGGACGTGGGCGCCCTCGCGCCAGGTCACGCTGACGCCGAACGCGCCGGCGCCCTCGCCGGCCTCGAGCTGGCCATCGGTCTCCTGCCACGCCAGCGACGTGATGCGGCTGCCGGCGCAGACGTCGGCCAGCAGGCGTTGGCAGGCGGGCGCGCCATCGTCGCCTTGCCCCAGGCGCTGGAGCAGCGCGGTGGGCAGCACGGCGGCGCCGACCAGCGGCTCCGGCAGTTGGACGCGTCCCGCTTCTTCCATGACGGCGGCCATCGCGGACCAACCCAGGCCCAGTCCGCCCTGGTCCTCGGGCACGGACATGCCCAGCCAGCCGACACCGGCGATCTCGCTCCAATAGCGACGGTCCGGCACGCCCGCCGCGCGCTTGCGCTGCCGCTGGTCGCGGCGGCGCAGGAAGTCGCGGGCGCTGTCGCGCACCTCTTCGATCAATGCGGCGTCGGGGGCATGGGTCTCGGGGCTCATACGACGCCCTCCGCCCGCAGGGCCGCGATATCGCTTGCGCTCAGGCCGAGTTCGCCGGCAAGCACGGCGTCCGTGTGTTCGCCCAGCATCGGCGGCGGCAGGCCTTCCTGGATGGGCGTACCGGAAAAATGAATGGGATTGCGGATGTACGGCATGCTGCCCAGGCCGGGGTGCGCCATGCGTCCCAGCACGCGCCGGTGCCGGACCTGCGGGTCTTCGAAGACCTGATCCATCGTGTAGATCGGACCGCAGGGCACTTTGGCGCGCGCCAGGGCGGCGTTCCAGTCGGCGACCGTGCGCGCGCGCAACGCCGGCTCGATCAGCGCGGAAAGCTCCGCCTGCGCCGCCGCGCGCAGCGGATTGGTGGCGAAGCGCGGGTCATGCGCCAGGGCCGGCAGGCCGATGGCGTCGCAGAAGGATGTGAACTGCGAGTCATTGCCCACCGCCACCATCAGGTGGCCATCCTTGCAGGCGTAGGCTCGAAACGGCGCGGTGATGGCCGAGGACGTTCCCGTGCGCGGCGGCTGCTGGCCGTTGGCCAGGTAGTTCATGCCGATGTGGGACATGGCGGCGATCTGCGCATCCAGCAGCGCCAGGTCGATATGCTGGCCCAGGCCGGAAACCTGGTCGCGGTGGCGCAGGGCGGCCAGGATGGCGCAGACCGCGTAGAAGCCGGCGGTCAGGTCCGAGACCGAATAGCCGACCTTGACCGGGCCGGCGCCAGGTTCGCCATCGGGAATGCCGGTCACGCTCATCAGTCCGCTCATGGACTGGAATATCGGGTCGTAGCCCGGCAGACGGCTGTAAGGACCGTCCTGGCCGAACCCGGTGATGGAGCAATACACCAGCCGCGGATTCAGCGCCGCCAGGGCCGCGTAGTCCAGGCCATGGCGCCGCAGGTCGCCGGCCTTGAAGTTCTCGATCACGATGTCGGCGTCCAGCGCCAGCCGGCGCAACAGTTCCTGGCCGCGCGGATGCGCGATGTCGATGGTCAATGAACGCTTGCCGCGGTTCATCGCCACGAAAGACGATGTCTCGCGCGGCGGCGCGGCCGGCACGGGACCATCGACCGGCATCGGATAGCCCTGGTGGCGCACGTCGTCGCCGCGCCCGGGCCGTTCGACCTTGATGACGTCGGCGCCAAAATCCGCCAGCATCTGGCCCGCCCAGGGGCCCGAGAACACGCGGCTGAGGTCCAGCACTTTCACGCCATCGAGCGGCCCTTTCATGATGTCTCCTTGTGGGTGCAAGCCGGTGCTAGCGGCCCTTGAACACCGGGGCGCGCTTTTCCAGGAACGCACGGCGCGCTTCCTGCGCATCTTCGGTGCGGGCGATCGCCGCGGTCATGTCCTGTTCGTAGCGGTAGCCGTCGCGCAGGCTCATGTCCTCGATGGCGTTCAGGGTCTGCTTGGCCAATATCGACGCCAGCGGACTCTTGGAAGCCAGTTCGCGCGCCAGGGCCATCGCTTCGTCCATCAGGGACTCCGCCGGCACGGCGGCCTCGACCACGCCCAGGCGATAGAGCTCGTCGCCATCGACGCGCAAGCCGGTCAGCATCATGCGCCGCAGGCGCGAATGGCCGAATAGGCGCATGCCGTGCCGCCCGCCGCCCAACAAGCCCACGTTGATTTCCGGCAAGCCGACCGTGGCGGTCGACGCCGCGACCAGGATGTCGCAGGACGCCACGATGGCCAGGCCCGCGCCCAGGGCCGGGCCATTGATGGCGCACACCACCGGCTTGGCGCATTCGCGTATGGCGTGAAAGCATTCACGGGTGCGGCGCGAATGCTGCGGCAGGTCGCCCGGACCCTGGATCGTGCTGGCGCGATTCTTCAGGTCGGCGCCCGCGCAGAAATTCTTGCCCTGTCCGGACAGCAACACCGCGCGCACCTCAGGCGTTTCGGAGATGCGGTCCAGCAGCCACGTCAGTTCGTTCATCATCTGCGTGGACAGCGCGTTCACCGGCGGATTGGCCAGCAGGATGACGGCGACGCCGTCGTCGACGGTCACGTCCAGGGCGGTGTAGGGACCGGTCAGGGCTTCGGGCATGCTCATGGTGGCGTATTCCTGCGGGTGTAGTCGGTCTTCGGCCGGCGGCTCAGATCACTTTGCGCGCGCGCAGCGCCTGGATGCGCGCGGCATCCAGGCCCAGCCCGCGCAGCACTTCGTCGGTGTGTTCGCCCAGCAGCGGCGGCGCGCGATCCACGCGCAGCGCCGCGCCGCCGAAGCGCAGGGGATTCATGACCTGCGGCACCGATCCCGCAACCGGATGCGGCAGGTGGCGCAGCATGCCGCGATGCACGACCTGGGGATCGTCGAAGACCTCCGGCACGGAATTGATGGAGCCCGCGGGCACGCCGGCCTTCTTGAGGCTGTCCAGCCAGTCGGCGCGCGGCCGCTGCGCGAAGATGGCGTCCAGGATGGGATCCAGGCTCTCCTGGTTCCTGACGCGCTGTCCGTTGGTGGCATAGCGTTCGTCGTTCGCCAGCGCCGGCTGCCCGATCACGCCGCAGAGCGCGACGAACTGCGCGTCGTTGCCGGCGACGACGACGATATCGCCATCGGCGCAGTGAAACGTACGCTGCGGCTGGATGTTGGGATGCGCGGTGCCGGTACGGCGCGGCACGCGCTTGCCCAGCAGGAAATTCATCGCCTGGTTGGCCAGCAGGCCAACCTGCACGTCCAGCATGGCCACGTCGACATATTCGCCCCGCCCGGTCTGCGTGCGCCGCAGCAGCGCGGCAACGATGCCCAGGGCCGCGTACACGCCGGTGCTCAGGTCGACGATGGGAACACCGACCTTCTGCGGACCGCCGCCGGGCTTGTCGTCGCGTTCGCCGGTCACGCTCATCAGGCCGCCCATGGCCTGGATCAGGAAGTCGTACGCCGGCTCCGCCGCGCGCGGGCCGGTCTGGCCGAAGCCTGTCACGGAGCAATACACCAGGCGCGGATTGATCTTCGACAAGGCCTCATAGTCCAGCCCCAGGCGCGCCAGGGTGCCGACCTTGTAGTTTTCCAGCACCACGTCCACATCGGCGCACAAGGCCTTGACCAGGTCCTGGCCTTCGGGCGTCTGCAGGTCCAGGGTAATGGAGCGCTTGCCGCGGTTGGTCGCCACGAAATAGGCGCCGTCGGCGGTGTCGTTGCCGGATTCGTCCTTGAGGAACGGCGGTCCCCAGGAACGCGTGTCGTCGCCGCGGCCCGGCCGTTCGACCTTGATCACGTCGGCGCCCAGGTCCGCCAGGATCTGGCTGGCCCACGGGCCCGCCAGCACGCGGCTCAGGTCCAGCACCTTGATATTCGATAAAAGCGGCTGCAAGGCCTACCCTCCCGATCTCGATCAGGGGCCAGTCTAGGAAGCCGGGCGCGGCCCGGGAACTGCCCGGCACCGCAAAGCTGTTATGTGCGTGGCGCTACAGCGCGCGGCGGCGCAAGCCGGTATCGTCGTTGCTGATGCCGCATCACCATAAAAGGAGACAACATGAAAAAACGTGCATTGCTGCGGACCGCCATGCTGGGCCTGGCGCTTTTCGGCGCGGCGGCCACGGCCGGCGCGGCCTCGGACTACCCCGACCACCCATTGCGGATGATCGTGCCGTTCACGCCGGGCGGCGGCGCCGACCTGACCGCGCGCATGATCGCCGAGCCCCTGGGCAAGGTATTGGGGCAGCCGGTGGTGGTGGAAAACAAGCCGGGCGCCGGCGGAACACTGGGGGCCACGCAGGTGGCGCGCGCCGCGCCCGATGGCTACACCATGCTCTACACCACCCCGGGGCCGCAGATCACCAACCCCTATCTGATGAAGAGCCTGCCTTACGATCCGCGCAAGGACCTGGTGGCGGTGTCCAAGCTGGCCGTAGTGCCGGGCGTGCTGATCGTCGGCAAGCGCCTGCCGGTATCCACGGTCGCCGACCTGGTCCGGTACGCCGCCGCGCATCCGCACGACGTGCGCTTCGCCAGCGCCGGCATCGGGTCGAGCAGCCATCTGGCGGGCGAACTGTTCAAGGCCATGGCGGGCGTCGAGATCGACCATGTGCCGTATGCCGGCACCAGCATCGCCTTGCGCGACGTGCTGGGCGGCACGGTGGAAATCGCGCTGGACAGCGTGGCGGTCTACCTGCCCTATATCCAGTCCGGCGCGGTAAAGGCGCTGGGCGTCACGACGCCGTACGAACTGCCCATGCTGCCTGGCGTCCCCCCCATCGCCAAGGACCTGCCGGGCTTCGACGCGGCGCCCGTCAATTACCTGACGGTGCCCGCAGGCACCCCGCCCGCCGTCATTGCCAGGCTGAACGCCGCGGTGGTGGAAGTGCTGCAATCGCCCGAGGTGCGCAAGCGCATGCTGGATATCGGCGTGCTGCCGGAAAGCAGTACGCCACAGGCCATGGCGGCATTGATCGACGCGGAAGCCGCAAGGTGGAAGAAGGTGATCGAAACGTCGGGCGCCCGCCTGGACTGAGCGCGCCGCCCCGCGATCACGCGATGGTGCGATCAGGCGATGGTGCGCACGGGCACGCGCTGCGCCAGCGCGCACAGCAGCTCGTAACCGATGGTGCCGGCCGCCTGCGCCACTTCGTCCACCGACGGGCCGTCCGCGCCCCACAGTGAAACCGGCGCGCCGATACCGGCGCCTGGCACGGGGGTCAGGTCCACCGCCAGCATGTCCATGGACACGCGCCCGAGCACGCGCGTGCGCGTGCCGGCCACGACGACGGGCGTACCCGTGCCCGCATGGCGCGGATAGCCGTCCGCATACCCGCATGCGACCACCCCGATGCGCATGGGCGCGTCCGCCGTGAACAGGGCGCTGTAGCCCACCGCGTCGCCCGCGCGCAGGTCCTGCGTGGCGATGATGCGCGAGCGCAGCGACATGGCGGGCTTCAGGCCGAAGGATGCGGCATCGGCGTCGGCGAAAGGCGAGGCGCCGTACAGGCAGATGCCGGGCCGCACCCAGCTTTCCTCGCCCGGCCGCGCCAGCGCGATCCGCGGATCGCGCAGCGTCGCGGCGGAGTTCGATACGCTGACGGGCCCCGGCAGGTCGCCCGCGACACGCTCGAAAACCGCCATGGGCGCCGCCACGCCGGCGGGCGCGTCGGCACTGGCGAAATGGGTCATGCGACCGACGTTGCGCAGGATGCCCAGTCTGGACAGCTCGAGCGCGCGCGCATGGGCGGCGCGATAGGCGTCGGGCGCGAAACCCAGGCGATTCATGCCGCTGTTGAGTTTCACATAGACGTCCAGGGGATGATCCGGCCGGGCATGTGCCAGCATGTCCAGCTGTTCACGGCAATGCACCACCGTCGACAGGCGGTAGCGATCGGCCAGATCCAGGTCCGCCGGTTCGAACAGGCCTTCCAGCAGCAGGATGGGACCGGCCCAGCCGGACTCGCGGCACTCGATCGCTTCCGCCAGGTCCAGCATGGCAAGGCCATCCGCCCGCGCAAAGCCCTGTACGCCCTGCGCCGTGCCGTGGCCGTAGCCGTGCGCCTTGATGACCGCCCAGACGGACGGCGCCATCCATGGCGTGCCGTCCGCCGTGGATGCCGCGGCGGCGGCCTGCTGCAGATGACGGCGGACGACGGCAAGATTGTGCGCGAGCGCGGAAACGGAGATGGTGACGGAAATCGGTCTTGGCATTGCGGCTATCCTGAGGCCAGACAAGTCTACCCGATAGGCCTTGCCCGCACGCGCCGCCCGGCGCGGATCCGGGCCACGTGTTCGGGGCGGAAATCAACGCCCCTGCCGAACGATAAAATGCCCGATTGCATGGACAGGGCCCACCATCCGCCGCTATGGCCGTCGATCACTACGAAAACTTCCCCGTCGCTTCGCTGCTGCTGCCGCGCCGCCTGCGCGCGCCGGTGCGCGACATCTACCGCTTCGCGCGCAGCGCCGACGACATTGCCGATGAAGGCAGCGCCGACGACGCGCAGCGCCTGGCGCAGCTGGAAGCCTATCGCACGGAATTGCACCGCATCGCGCAGGGCAAGCCGGGCGCGCGTCCGGTGGCCGATCCCGGTCTGGGCGCGATCTTCGATCCGCTGGCGGCGACCATCGCCAGCCACCAGTTGCCCATCACGCCGTTCTATGACCTGCTGTCCGCCTTCGAACAGGACGTGCAGGTCAAGCGCTACGCCGATGAGCCCGCGCTGCTGGACTATTGCGCGCGCTCGGCCAATCCGGTGGGCCGCCTGATGCTGCACCTGTACGGCGCCGCCGACGCCGCCAACGTCCGCGACGCGGACGCGATCTGCACCGGACTGCAGCTGGTGAATTTCTGGCAGGACGTGCACATCGACTGGCGCAAGGACAGGGTCTATCTGCCGCAGGACGCGCTGCGCCGCCATGGCGTGACCGAGCAGGACATCGCCACCTGCAAGCTGACGCCGGCCTGGGAGTCGCTGATGCGCGACATGACGGACCGCACGCGCGCGCTGTTACACTCCGGCGCTCCGCTGGCCCGCCGGCTGCCCGGCCGCATCGGCCTGGAGCTGCGCCTGGTCGTGCAAGGCGGACTGCGTATACTGGAACGCATCGAGCGCGCGCGCTACGACGTGTTCATGAATCGCCCGGAACTGGGCGCGAGGGATTGGGGCGTCATGATGTGGCGCGCTTTCAGCTGACATGACTCCCGACGAATATTGCCAGGACAAGGCCGCCAAGAGCGGCTCCAGCTTCTACTACGCCTTCCTGTTCCTGCCGCCCGAACGGCGGCGCGCGATCACGGCCCTCTACGCCTTCGGCCGCGAAGTCGACGACGTGGTGGATGAAGCCACCGACGCATCGGTGGCGCGCATCAAGCTGGCGTGGTGGCGTACCGAGATCGACCGCCTCTTCGGCGGCGCGCCCGAGCATCCCGTGACGCGCGCGCTGCAGCCGCATCTGCAGGCCTACGGCATATCGCGCGACCGCATGCTGGCGGTGGTCGACGGCATGGAGATGGACCTGGACCAGACGCGTTACCTGGACTGGCCGGGCTTGCGCAAGTACTGCTGGCACGTGGCCGGCGTCATCGGCGAGATGTCGGCGTCCATCTTCGGCTACACCGATCCGTCCACGCTGGTCTATGCCGAAAAGCTGGGACTGGCGTTCCAGATGACCAACATCATCCGCGACGTCGGCGACGATGCGCGGCGCGGCCGCATCTATTTGCCCATCGAGGACCTGCAGCGCTTCGAGGTCAAGGCGGCGGATATCCTGAACGGCCGCTATTCCCCCAACTTCAGCGCCTTGATGGCCTTCCAGGCCCAGCGCACGCGCGAGCTCTACAAGGAATCCATGTCGGCGCTGCCCGAGGCCGACCGGCGCGCGCAGCGGCCCGGCCTGATGATGGCGGCGATCTACCATGCCCTGCTCGATGAAATCGAGCGCGACGACTGGCAGGTGCTGCACCAGCGCATATCGTTGACGCCGCTGCGCAAGCTGCTGCTGGCGTGGCGCACCTGGGTGGGCGGCGGGCGCGGGCTGGTGCGCCGCCTGTCGCGATGAAGACGAGGCGAGGCGCGCGATGAGAACCGCCGTGGTCGGCGCGGGCTGGGCGGGCCTGGCGGCGGCGACGGCCATGCGCGAGGCCGGCTGCGACGTCACCGTCTACGAAAGCGGCCATACGCCCGGCGGCCGCGCGCGTCGCGTGCCCCATCCGCCACACGACGGCGCGGCGGCCTTCGACGGGCCGCTGGATAACGGCCAGCACATCCTGCTGGGCGCCTATGCCGATACGCTGGCGCTGATGCGCCGCCTGGGCCGCGACCCGGACGACTTGTTCCTGCGCCTGCCCTTGTGCCTGGCTTCCCTGGACGGCAGCTTCCGCCTGGCCGCGCCGCGGCTGCCGGCGCCCTGGCACGCCGCCGTCGCGCTGCTGCGCGCGCGCGGACTGTCCTGGAGCGACCGGCTTGCCAGCCTGCGGCTGATGCGGGCGTTGCGTGCCGCGGGCTGGCGGGTGCCGCCGGGCGAGACCGTCGGCGGCCTGATGCAGCGCCACGGCCAGCCGCGCGGGGCCGTGCGCCTATTGTGGGAACCGCTATGCCTGGCCGCGCTCAACACCCCCGTGGCGCAGGCCTGCGCCCAGCTCTATGCCCATGTCCTGCGCGACAGCCTGGGCGGGCCGCGGGCGGCGACGGACCTGCTGCTGCCACGCGTGGACCTGTCGGCGCTCTGGCCGGACGCCGCCGCCGATCGCTGCCGGATGCGCTATGGGCATAGCGTGCGGGCGGTGACGCCCGCCGCCGGCGGCATCGACATCGATGGCGAGCGCTATGACGCGACCGTGGTCGCGGTGCCGCCACACTCGGCCGCGCGGCTGTTCGCGGGCGGGCCGGCGCGGGAACTGGCCGTCGGGCTGGACGCCCTGCCGCACGCGCCCATCGCCACGCTCAACCTGAAGCTGCATGCGCCGTGGCGCCTGCCGCATCCCATGATGATGCTGGCCGACGCACCGGCGCGCGGCCACCATGGGCAGTGGATCTTCGATCGGACGGCGCTGTCCGGGCGAGCTCGCGGTGAGCTTCACGGTGGCATGCCGGCGCCGGGTGGCGCAGACATCCCCGGAGACGTGCACGCGCCGGGCGGCGCCGATATCACGATCGTCGTCAGCGCCGCCATGGCGCTTGCCGGACAGGACAGGCAGGCCGCCACGGAAGCCCTGGTCGCTCAGGTCCGGGAACAAGCCGAGCGCGCCGGCCTGCCGCCGATGCCTGCCGTCGCGGGGTCCGCCCTGCTGATCGACAGGCGCGCCACCTTCCTGGCCAACCCGGGCTTGCGGCGCCCCGGGCAGCGCACGCCGTGGCCCCGGTTGGCGCTGGCGGGCGACTGGACGGACACCGGCTATCCCGGCGTGCTGGAAGGCGCCATCCGCAGCGGCCAGGCCGCCGCGGCGGTCATCCTGGAACAGCCGCGCCGCTAAAGCAGGGCGCGATCGCGCCGGTCATCGACATCCGATGCAACCGCCCGCCGAGCGATCAGGCCAGGCTACGCACCGTATACAGCCCCGCCGCCGTCAGCAGTAGCGAACCCGCCAGGCTGGCGCCCGCGTACAGTAGCGCGGTACCGTAGGCGCCTCTTTCCACGAAGCCCACGGTTTCCGCGGAAAACGTCGAAAACGTGGTGAGGCCGCCCAGGAAGCCGGTGATGCAGATCAGGCGTATCCACGCGGGCCACTCGGGATGCCCGGCGACCAGGGCGACCATGACGCCGATCAGATAGCCGCCCACCAGATTCGCCGCCATCGTTCCCCAGGGCCAGGTCCCGGCGTTGAAGAACAGGCCCAGCACCCAGCGCAGCCAGGCGCCCAGGGCGGCGCCGACGCCGACGGCAAGAATATTCCCGTAAGTGAACATGACGTCCATGCGCCCAACCGCGCATCCAGTGGAAACCAGCGCGGATTATCGCAATAAATGCCGGCGGAGCAAGGCCGCCGCGATCCGCGATGCGCCCGCCGGCGATGGCGGCCCGGGAGCCCGATCCGCTCGTGCCCGACGCGCCGCAATTCCACAGGATGGAAACAGCGGGCGTCGGGCGGGCACGCCCTCCTCTACACTGCCCCCTACCGCGGACACCCACCCGCCGGCAGGCGGGAACGGCCGGTGATCGCCTCAGAAGGATGTGGAGACAGCCCCCATGCGTATTGCCATCCCCGACGACTACCAGGACTGCGTACGCAGCCTGGATTGCTTTGCCCGGCTCGCCGGCCACGACGTCGCCATCTACCACGACAACGTCAAGGACGTCGACGCGCTGGCCGAACGCTTCCGCGATGCCGAAGCCATCGTCCTGACGCGCGAACGCACGCAGGTCGGCGCGGACCTGCTGCGCCGCCTGCCCCAGCTGCGCCTGATCAGCCAGATCGGCAAGGTGGCGCCGCATCTGGACGTGGCGGCATGCACCGCGCATGGCGTGGCGGTCGCCGAAGGCTCCGGCTCCGGCGCGGCCACGGCCGAACTCGCCTGGGCCTTGATGCTGGCCAGCCGCCGGCACCTCGTCGCGGAAGCGAATCGCCTGCGCGCCGGCCTGTGGCAGGGAACGCTGGGACAGGAACTGCGCGGCCAGCGCCTGGGTGTCTGGAGCTACGGCCGCATCGGCAAGCAGGTGGCCAATTACGGCCGAGCCTTCGGCATGAAGGTCTGGGTGTGGGGCGGCCCGGGCTCCACCGCCCAGGCGCGCCAGGACGGTATCGAGGTCGCGCCCAACCGCGAGTCGTTCTTCGCCGACAGCGATGTCCTGACCCTGCATCTGCGCCTGGGGGCGTCGACACAGGCCGCCATCGGCGCGGCCGATCTCGCGCGCATGAAAACCACCGCGCTGATCGTCAATACCAGCCGCGCGGAGCTGATCGCGCCCGGCGCGCTGGAAACCGCGCTGCGCGCCGGCCGGCCCGGATACGCCGCGGTCGACACCTTCGAATCGGAACCCATCCTGGGGGCGGACCATCCCCTGCTGCACCTGCCCAATGCGCTTTGCACGCCACACCTGGGCTTCGTCGAGAAGGACAACTACGAGGCTTACTTCGGCACGGCCTTCGACAACATCAACGCCTTCTGCGCGGGCACGCCCACGCATCTCGTGAACCCGGAAGTGCTGCGCACCGAAGGCTGAATCGGTTATAGATACGGTCCTGGCGCCCGGTGGCGCCGCGGACGGCGATCTTGCACTTTTCCCTGGTAGATATCGAGTATTTCCTGGCGGTGGTCAGGCACAACCACTTCGGCCGCGCCGCGACCGCCTGCAACGTCACGCAGCCTGCCATCACCAAGGCGCTGCGGCGGCTGGAAGATTCCGTGGGCGCCATGCTGTTCGAGCGTGGCGCCCACGGCGCCCGCCTGACCGGCGAAGGCGAGGTCTTCCACGAATACGCGCGCCGTCTCAGCCTGCAGCACGAGGAACTGGCCAAGGTATCCGCCGACCTGCGCGCCCACCATTCGGGCCTGCTGCGGATCGGGCTGACCAATCCGGCCGGCGACAGCGAGGTCGTACGCGCGCTGGCCGAAATGGTGCGCCGGCGGCCGGCGATGCGGCTGCGCCTGGTCATCGGGAAGTCCGACGCGCTGAACATGGCGGTGGAGGCCGGCGAACTGGACGTCGCGGTCGTGCCCGCCGCGCCCGGCACCACGTTCAGCTGCGAGGCCCTGACGCTGGGCCAGGACATCGTGCGCGTCGCCGCGCGCGTCGGCCACCCCGTCTTCCAAACCGTGCAACCCGGCCTGGCCGCGCTGCAGCCGTATTCCTGGGTCATGCCGAGCCGCGAGAGCGCGGCGCGCAAGGCCATTACGCACCTGCACGAAGAAGCGGGCCTGCCCGAGCCCACGGTGATGGTGGAAGCCGAATACATGTCCGACGCGGTACTGGGCATCGTGGCCAGCACGGACCTGGTCGCGCTGGCGCCCAGCACCAGCCTGCGTCCTTGGGCCGGGCTCATCATGCCCATCCCGGTGGCCGGCTTGATGATCGCCCGCCGTACCGTGTTGCTGTCCCGGCCGGGCGGCCACTGGTCCGCGCTGATGGAGCTGCTCCGGGACCTGCTTGGGACCGGCCGCGCGGAACATCCCTGAACGCGCACGCCGGCCTTTGCCGGCGCGTGCCGGGCCAGCATGTTGCCGGCGATTGATCGCGCGGACGCGGCGTGCCTGGCTTCAGCCCTTCAACAATTGCGCCAGGCGGTCGAGCAGCGGACGCTGGCTTTCCAGTATTTTTTCGTGCGCGCGCGGCAGGCTCAGCCACGCGGCGCGGTCGACTTCCGGAAAGACCTGCACGCGGCCGCTGCGCGGGGGCCATTCCATTTCGAAGGTGTTGCTGCGCAGCGTCGCGGCGTCGAACTCGCCCGCCACGGCATAGGCGATCACGCGCTTGCCGCCGCGCTGGACGATTTCACCCAGGGGGATGAGCGGCTCGCCGGGCGGGCTGCCCAGTTCTTCGTGGAATTCGCGGACAGCGGCGGCGCGGGGGTCTTCACCCGGGTCGATTTCACCCTTGGGGATGGACCAGGCGCCGGCTTCGCGGGCGCGCCAGTAAGGCCCGCCGGGGTGGACCAGCAGGACAGATACCTCGGCGTCCGGCCTGTACCCGTGGCCCGTTGCGGAATCCGTCCGGGCGTCCGTCCGTGATACGCGATACATCAGGATGCCCGCACTTGCCTTCGCCATGGCTCACCTCGCACCCATCGCGTACGCCTGAATGGCCGGCCGCACCTGGCCGGCCGCACCTGGCCGGCCGCACCTGGCCGGCCGCACCGCACTACAGCAGCGCGTGCGCCTTCACATAAGCCTTCACGGCTTCCGCGTCGCATTCCATGACCTGGACCCGCTGGGGCAGCGACTCCAGGTCCGCCAGTCCCGCCGGCGGCGGCACAGGACGCCCCAGGGCTTCCTGGATCGTGTCGGAAAACTTGGCCGGCAGCGCCGTTTCCAGCACCAGCATGGGCACGCCCGGCTCGACATAGTCGCGCGCGACCTTGACGCCGTCGGCGGTGTGCGGATCGATCAGCACGCCGGCCTCGTCATAGGTGGAGCGGATGGTGGACAGGCGGTCGGCATGCGTGCTGACGCCGCCGACGAATCCATATTCGGCTTCGAAGGACGGCTGCAGCGCCGACAGGTCGAACTGGCCGGTCTCCGCCAGTTCGCGCCACAAGGCCTTGACGCGCGCCGCGTCGCCGCCCATCAGGTCGTAGACGAAGCGCTCGAAGTTCGAGGCCCGCGAGATATCCATGGACGGGCTGGACGTCGCATACGTGTCGACGGCGGACCGCGGCCGGTAGATCCCCGTGCGCAGGAATTCCTCCAGCACGTTGTTCTCGTTGGTGGCCAGCACCAGGCGCCGCACCGGCAATCCCATGCGCCGGGCGATATGGCCCGCCAGGATGTTGCCGAAGTTGCCCGACGGCACGGCGAAGGACACTTGCTGGTCCACGTGCGTGGTGGCGCGCAGCCAGCCGTGGATGTAATAGACCACCTGCGCGGCGATACGCGCCCAGTTGATCGAATTGACCGCGCCCAGGCGGCAGGCAGCCTTGAATTCCAGGTCGCCGGCCAGCAGCTTGACGATGTCCTGGCAATCGTCGAACACGCCGCGCACGGCGATGTTGTGGATATTGGCGTCCTGCAGCGAATACATCTGCGCGCGCTGGAACGGGCTCATGCGGCCTTGCGGCGACAGCATGAACACCGCCACGCCCTTCTTGCCGCGCAGCGCGTATTCCGCCGCCGATCCGGTATCGCCCGACGTCGCGCCCAGGATATTCAGCGTGGTGCCGCGCTTGGCCAGCACGTATTCGAAGACCTGGCCAAGGAACTGCATGGCGATGTCCTTGAACGCCAGGGTCGGGCCATCGGACAGGCCCAGCAGGCTCATGCCCCCGGCCAGCGGCCGCACCGGCACGATGTCTTCGCTGCCGAAAATCTTGTCGGTATAGGCGGCCCGCGTCAGGCGGTGCAGATCTTCCGCCGGGATATCGTCGGCGAACAGGCGCAGCACCTCGAACGCCAGATCGGCGTAAGGCAGGCCGCGCCAGCCTTGCAGGGTCTCGGCGGACAGCCGCGGCAAGGTCTGCGGTATGGCCAGCCCGCCATCCGGCGCCAGGCCTTCGAGCAGGATGTCCGAGAAAGCCAGCGGCGCCATGCCGCCACGCGTGGATACGTACTTCATGACAGGGTCTCCATGCGGATGCGCGTGACCCGCGAACGCACGAAAGGCAAGCCTTCGATGCGGCCGATGGCGGTATTCACCGCGCCTTCCACGGCTTGATGCGTCAGGAAGATGATGTCCGCGCCGCCGATGTGCGACGGCTGCTGGATCATGGAGCCGATCGAGATCTTGTGTTCGGCGAGGACGCGGGCGATGTCCGCCAGCACGCCGGGCTGGTCGTCCACGCGCAGCCGCAGGTAATACGACGTCGACACCTGGTCGATCGACAGGATGGGCGTGTCGGCCATCGCATCCGGCTGGAAAGCCAGGTGCGGGACGCGATTGCCCGGATCCGCGGTGTGCAGCCGCGTGACGTCCACCAGATCGGCCACCACGGCGGACGCCGTGGGTTCTTCGCCGGCGCCCTGCCCGTAGTACAGCGTGGGCCCGACCGCGTCGCCGCGCACCAGCACCGCGTTCATCGGGCCTTCGACGTTGGCCAGCAGGCGTTCGGACGGGATCAGCGCGGGATGCACGCGCAGCTCGATGCCGTCCGGCCGGCGTCGCGTCATGCCCAGCAGCTTGATTCGATAACCCAGGCGTTCGGCGTGCGCGATGTCTTCCTGCGCCAGCGCGGAAATGCCTTCCACATAGGCCTTGTCGAACTGGACCGGCACGCCGAAGGCCAGCGAGGCCAGCAGCGTCAGCTTGTGGGCGGCGTCGACGCCTTCGATGTCGAACGTGGGATCGGCTTCCGCATAGCCCAGGCGCTGCGCTTCGGCCAGGACTTCGGCGAAAGGCTGGCCGCGGGTGCGCATTTCCGACAGGATGAAGTTGGTGGTGCCGTTGATGATGCCCGCCACCCATTCGATGCGGTTGGCGGTCAAGCCTTCGCGGATCGCCTTGATGATGGGGATCCCGCCCGCCACCGCGGCTTCGAAGGCCACCATCACGCCGCGCGCCGAGGCCGCGGCGAAGATCTCATTGCCGTGCTTGGCCAGCAGCGCCTTGTTCGCCGTGACCACGTGCTTGCCCTGCGCGATGGCTTCCAGCACCAGCTCGCGAGCCAGGGTGTCGCCGCCGATCAGCTCGACGACAATCTCGATTTCCGGATTGCGCACGACCTGGTAAGGGTCGGTGGTAATCGCCGCCGCGTCCCCCACGCGGCTGACCGCCTTGGCGGCATCGCGCACGGCGATATGGCTGACTTCGATGCGACGGCCCGCGCGCCGTGCGATTTCTTCGGCGTTGCGCGACAGCACCGTGAAGGTACCCCCGCCCACCACGCCCAGGCCCAAAAGGCCCACCTTCATGGGATTCATTTTCAGTTATCCATCAACTCTTACATCGTTCGCCGCACAAAACCGTACCCCGCCCGTACCCCGCTACCCGTGACGCCGCGGATCCGGGTCTCCCGGTCCGCTGGCGTCGCCCCCTTGAGGGGGAAGCGCGCAGCGCTTCGGGGGTGGGCCTTCCCGCCGGTCCGCTGGCGTCGCCCCCTTGAGGGGGAAGCGCGCAGCGCTTCGGGGGTGGGTCAACCTCTTCCGTCCTTGCGGAACATCTCTTTAATGCCGCGCACGGCTTGTCGCGTGCGCTGCTCGTTTTCGATGAGCGCGAAGCGCACATAGTCGTCGCCGTATTCGCCGAAACCGATCCCCGGCGAAACGGCGACCTTGGCGTCGGCCAGCAGGCGCTTGGAAAATTCCAGCGAGCCCTGGGCCTTGTAAGGCTCCGGAATCTGCGCCCAGATATACATGGACGCCTTGGGGATTTCCACGTTCCACCCGGCCTCATGCAAGCCGCGGGCCAGGACGTCGCGGCGGCTGCGGTACTGCTCCACGACCTGCTTGACGCATTCCTGCGGACCATCCAGCGCCGCGATCGACGCCACCTGGATGGGCGTGAACGTCCCGTAGTCGTGATAGCTCTTGATGCGCGCCAGCGCATGCACCAGCTCGCGGTTGCCGACCATGAAGCCGATGCGCCAGCCGGCCATGTTGTAGCTCTTGCTCATGGTGAAGAACTCGACCGCGACGTCGCGCGCGCCGGGCACCTGCATGATGGACGGCGCCACATAGCCGTCGAAGCAGATATCGGCGTAGGCCAGGTCGTGCACCACCAGGATGTCGTGTTCCTTGGCCAGCGCGACCACGCGTTCGAAAAAGCCCAGGTCCACGCACTGCGCGGTCGGATTGCTGGGAAAGCCCAGCACCATCATCTTGGGCTTGGGGATGGATTCGCGCACCGCGCGCTCCAGTTCCTCGAAGAAATCCACGCCCGGCGTCATGCGCACCGAGCGGATATTGGCGCCGGCGATCACCGCGCCATAGATATGGATGGGATAGCTGGGGTTGGGCACCAGCACGGTATCGCCGCGATCCAGGGTGGCCAGCATCAGGTGGGCCAGGCCTTCCTTCGACCCGATGGTGACGATGGCTTCGCTGTCCGGATCGATATCCACCGCGTAGCGGCGCTGGTACCAGTCGGAAATCGCCTTGCGCAGCCGGGGAATACCCTTGGAAACCGAATAGCCGTGGGTATCGGGCCGGTTGGCGGCTTCGACCAGCTTGTCGACGATATGCCGGGGCGTGGCGCCATCGGGATTGCCCATGGACATGTCGATGATGTCCTCTCCGCGGCGCCGTGCTGCCATTTTCAATTCGGCCGTGATATTGAAAACGTAAGGCGGCAGGCGCTCGATGCGCGAGAAGTTCCTCATGACGGGAATCCTTGATGCGGGGAAGGGAATTAGGGGCTAACCCGATAATCTAGCCGATGGCGGGCAAGCCGGCAAATGGCGACAAAAAAGCCCTTTTGCCCCGTGTTGAGCGCGCAACATGCGTGCATTGCGATGCGCTATCATCCCGACAACAAGCCGGAGTCCTTATTGAAGCTGCATACTGAGCCTGCGTCGGCACTGAATACCGTGACCGCTTACGGTCCCGGGTATATCGAAGTCAACCTGGTACGTTTTTCCCACGCGGTCTCCTTCGGCCCCGAAGGCGCCGTCGCCGAATGGCCGGTCAAGGCGGCTGACCAGATCACTTCCGCGCTTTTGCGCCGGGCCGCCGGCCTGCCCGAACCGGTCAGCGATCCGCTCGCGTTCCTGGACGAGCCCGACACCGCCCCCGCGCTTCCGCCCAACGCCCCCGAAGTCCTACTCATCGGCACCGGCGCCCGCCAGCGCTTCCTGCGGCCGGACGTCCTGCGTCCGCTGCTGAAGGCGGGCATCGGCATCGAAACCATGGACACCCAGGCGGCCGCACGTACCTACAACATATTGATGTCGGAGGGCCGGCGCGTCGTCGTCGCCCTGATTCCGACCGGAGAATCCGAAGAATGAAGCCGATCATAGGCAAACCGGCCCCGCTTTTCACCGCTGAAAGCACCATCGGCTCCATCAGCCTGGAACAATGCCGCGGCCGCGCCGTGGTGCTCTACTTCTATCCCAAGGACAACACGCCCGGCTGTACCACGGAAAGCCAGGATTTCCGCGACATGCACGCCGACTTCCTCGCCGCGGGCTGCGTCGTGGTCGGCATTTCGCGCGACTCCCTCAAATCCCACGAGAACTTCCGCTGCAAGTACGAGTTGCCCTTCCCCTTGATCGCCGACCCCGAAGAAACCGTGTGCAACCTGTTTGGGGTCATCAAGCAGAAAAACATGTATGGCAAACAGGTGCGCGGTATCGAGCGCAGCACCTTCCTGATCGATGCCTACGGCGTATTGGTGCAGGAATGGCGCGGAGTCAAGGTTCCGGGCCATGCCAAAGAAGTCCTGCAAGCCGCCAAGAGCATCGGTTGACCGATTTCACGCAGTCCGGGGCCCGTCCGTGGGCCCCGCTTAGTCAGGCGATATTGCCGGCCCCCAAAGGAGAGTGACTCCATGCCGCTTCCCAAGTTGCCCACCCGTCCCGCCGCCATCCTGACCTTCCCCTCGGGCGAAGCCGCCCGCAACACGCCGGCCGCCCGTGCGGCCCAACCGCGGGCCGACGAGCCGGAAAGCGAAATCGTCCAGCCCCAGCTGGCCGGCATCGCCGCGCCCCAGACACAGGCCCGGGCGCCAGGCAAGTCCCCCGCGCGCAAGGAAGCAGGCCGCAAGGCCACCGCCGAGCAGCCCCAGCCGGCGCCCGCCGCCGCGCCGGTGCTGCGCGCCGCCCCCGTCCCGTCGACCGGGCCGTCCCGCAAGACCCGCGCGCGCACCGAAACCGGCGTCCGCAAGCTGTTCGTGCTGGACACCAATGTGCTGCTGCACGATCCGACGTCCCTGTTCCGCTTCGAAGAACACGACATCTTCCTGCCGATGATGACGCTGGAAGAACTGGACCACCAGAAGAAAGGCATGTCCGAAGTGGCGCGCAACGCCCGCCAGGTCAGCCGCTCGCTGGATGCGCTGGTCAGCGACACCGTCAAGCTGGACGAAGGGCTGGCGCTGAACGCGCTGGGCAACAAGGACGCCGCCGGCCGCCTGCTGCTGCAGACCACGGCCATCCACAGCACCCTGCCGTCAGACCTGCCCATGGGCAAGGCGGACAACCAGATCCTGGGCGTCGTGCGCGCCCTGCAGGAAAAGTACACCGACCGCGAAGTCGTGCTGGTGTCCAAGGACATCAACATGCGCCTGAAGGCGCGTGCGCTCGGCATGGCGGCCGAGGACTACTTCAACGACCACGTCCTCGAGGATTCCGACCTGCTCTACACCGGCGTGATGCAGCTGCCGGAGGACTTCTGGAACAAGCACGGCAAGGACGTCGAATCCTGGCAACAGGGCGGCACCACCTTCTACCGCATCAGCGGGCCGCTGTGCGCGCAATTCGTGGTCAACCAGTTCGTCTATTTCGAAGGCCAGATGCCGCTGTACGCGCAGGTGCGCGAAGTCAGCGGCAAGACGGCCGTGCTGGCCACGCTGCGCGACTACACGCATGGCAAGAACAATGTGTGGGGCATCACCGCGCGCAACCGCGAACAGAATTTCGCGCTGAACCTGCTCATGAATCCCGAATGCGACTTCATTTCGCTGCTGGGGCAGGCGGGCACCGGCAAGACCCTGCTGGCGCTCGCGGCGGGCCTGACGCAGGTGCTGGAAACCAAGCGCTATACCGAAATCATCATGACCCGCGTCACCGTCCCGGTGGGCGAGGACATCGGCTTCCTGCCGGGAACCGAAGAAGAAAAAATGCTGCCGTGGATGGGCGCCCTGGAAGACAACCTGGACGTGCTCAACATGGGTGACGGCGACGGCAACGGCGATTGGGGCCGGGCCGCCACCATGGATCTCATCCGCTCGCGCATCAAGGTGAAATCGCTGAACTTCATGCGCGGCCGCACCTTCCTCAACAAGTACCTGATCATCGACGAAGCGCAGAACCTGACGCCCAAGCAGATGAAGACGCTGGTCACTCGGGCGGGCCCCGGCACCAAGGTCATCTGCCTGGGCAACATCGCGCAGATCGATACGCCGTACCTGACGGAAGGCAGCTCGGGCCTGACCTATGTGGTCGACCGCTTCAAGGGCTGGCCGCACTCCGGCCACGTCACCCTGCAGCGCGGCGAACGCTCCAGGCTGGCCGACTACGCCGGCGACGTGCTCTAGCAGGCAGGCATGAAACAGTCCCTGCCCGTCGGCATCACCATGGGCGACGCGGCCGGCATCGGGCCGGAGATCGTCGTCCAGGCCTTTGCAAAAGGCCTGGACGCGCCGGCGATCGTCTACGGCGATGCCGGCGCCCTGCGCCGCGCGGTGCAACTGCTGGGCGCGCGCCTGGAAGTCGAGGAAATCCCGGGCGCGGCGCAGACCGGCCAGATCGGCCGAGCCAGCGATGGCGGCGATGCCGCGCACGCCGGCTCGCCCGGGCTCGCCGCGCCGCGCGCGGGCGTCATCCAGGTCGTGGCCTGCCATCCTCCCCTGCCCGCCGATCTCCCGCCCGGCCAGGTCGACGCGCGCGCCGGACAGGCCGCCTACGCATACGTATGCGCCGCCATCGACGACGCGCTGGCCGGCCGCATCCGCGCCATCGTCACCGCGCCGCTGAACAAGGCGTCCATGCATGCGGGCGGCGTCGATTATCCGGGCCACACGGAGATCCTGGCCGAACGCAGCGGCACGCAGGACTTCGCCATGATGCTGGCCAACCGCGAGCTGCGCGTGCTGCTGGTCACCATCCACGTGGCGCTGGCCGACGTGTTCGCGCGCATCACGCTGGAATCGGAACTGCGCGCCATCCGGCTGGCCCACACGGCCTGCCGGCAGATGGGCATCGCGCGGCCGCGCGTGGCCGTGGCCGGCCTGAATCCGCATGCCGGCGAACACGGCAAATTCGGCCGCGAGGAAATCGACGTCATCGGCCCGGCCATCCAGGCCGCGCGCCAGGAAGGCATCGACGCCAGCGGTCCCTGGCCGGGCGATACGATATTCATGCGCGCCCGGCGCGGCGATTTCGACATCGTCGTCGCGCAATACCACGACCAGGGCCTGATCCCGGTCAAGTACCTGGGCGTGGAAGAAGGCGTCAACGTCACCGTCGGCCTGCCTTTCGTGCGCACCAGCGTCGACCACGGCACCGCCTTCGACATCGCATGGCAGGGCGTCGCCGACCCCACGTCGCTGATCGTCGCCTTCGACCTGGCGCTGGCCATGACAGGGCACTGAAAGAATCACAGATCGGTCCGGTCTACAATAAGCGCCGTCTGATTTTTCCCATCCCGGCCGGCTGGCGCGGTTCGCGCGTGGCATGACCGTTCAACGTCGCAGCTCATGAACCGCTTCACTCGCTTTTTGCCGGACCGCTTTCTGCTGTTCCTGGTCACCACCGTCGTCCTCGCCAGCTTCTTCCCCGCGCACGGCCGCGGCGTGCCGATCTTCAACAACATCACCAATATCGCGGTCGGCCTGCTGTTCTTCCTGCATGGCGCCCGCCTGTCGCGCGAAGCCATCGTCGCCGGCATCACGCACTGGCGCCTGCACGGGCTGATCTTCACGACCACCTTCATCCTGTTCCCCCTTATCGGCCTGCTGCTCAAGCCGGTGCTGATGCCGCTGGTCACGCCCGAGCTCTACCTGGGCATCATGTTCCTGTGCTGCCTGCCCGCCACCGTGCAGTCGGCCATCGCCTTCACGTCGATGGCGCGCGGCAACGTGCCGGCCGCGGTCTGCAGCGCATCGGCGTCCAGCCTGCTGGGTATCTTCATCACCCCCCTGGCCGTCGGCCTGGTGGTGGTCAACGCCGGCAATGCCCCGGTGTCCTTCGACGCGGTCGGCAAGATCATGCTGCAGCTGCTGCTGCCCTTCGTGCTGGGCCAGGTGCTGCGGCGCTGGATCGGCGCCTGGGTGCACAAGCGCAAGTCGCTGCTGAAGATCGTCGACCAGGGCTCCATCCTGCTGGTCGTCTACACGGCGTTCTCGGAAGCCGTGAACGAAGGCCTGTGGCACAACACCCCCGTCCCGGCGCTGCTGGGCCTGATCGTCGCCTGCGCGGTGATCCTCGCCGTGGCGCTGCTGGTCACCGCCGTGGCGGGCCGCGTCATGGGCTTCAGCCTGCCGGATCGCATTACGCTGATGTTCTGCGGCTCGAAGAAAAGCCTGGCCAGCGGCATCCCCATGGCCCAGGTGTTGTTCGCCGGCCACGCCGTGGGCGCCATCGTGCTGCCGCTGATGATGTTCCACCAGATCCAGCTGATGGTCTGCGCGATGCTGGCCGGCCGCTTCGCCAAGCGTCCCCCCGATGGCGACGGCCATGGCCATGGCGACGACTGAGCCGCGCGCCACGCTGTAAAGATCCGGACACACGGCTGTAAAGTGGCTGACACGCCGCTGTAAATCGGCCGACATGCATGCGGTGCATGCTGGACCCCGCTCATCCGATATGGGCAATCCCCGGGGGCCGCCAGCATGAACCGCACCATCTATGCCTGTCTTCTGCGCGCCAGCGCGCCTGCCCTTGCCGCCCGCGCGCTGGCGAAGGGCAGATCCGACCCCTTGTACGGCACCGCCTTATGGGAGCGCTTCGGCTTCGGCTATGCGCTGCCGACCAGCGGCGTGGCGCCCGTCTGGGTACACGCGGTCAGCCTGGGCGAGACCCGCGCCGCGCAGCCCCTGGTGCAGGAACTGCTCCGGCGCCGCTGGCCCGTCGTCCTGACCCATGCCACGGCGACCGGCCGGCGCGAAGGCGGCCGCCTCCACGGCGCCGCGATCGATGCGGGCCAACTGCGCCAAGCCTGGCTGCCCTACGACACGCCGGGCGCGTGCCGCCGATTCCTCGAAGAAGTCGCGCCGTCCTGCGGGATCCTGCTGGAACGCGAAATGTGGCCCGCCATGGTCCACGAGGCGAACGCCCGCGGGATCCCCATGGTGCTGGCCAGCGCACGCCTGTCGGAACGCTCGGCGCGCCGCGGCCGCTATGTGGGCCGCGTGTTGCGCGAGGCCTATGCGGGGCTCGACCGCGTGCTGGCGCAGACGGAACAGGACGCGGCGCGGCTGCGGGCCTGCGGCGCCCGCGACGTCCAGGTGTGCGGCAACATCAAGGTCGACATGGCGGTCTGCGCCGAGCAGATCGCATTGGGCCGGGCCTGGCGCCGCATGTGGGGCCGCCGCGTGGTGGTGATCGCCAGTACCCACGAAGGCGAAGAAGCCGCGTTCCTGCAGGCCTACGCGGGGCAACTCGGGAATGGTGGGGATGCCGGGCGAACCGGACCGGCAGGAAGCGCCACCGCAGCCGGTGCCGGAGCCGAAGCCGAAGCCGGAACTCGCCAGGATAGCGAATCGCCCCTGCTGATCATCGTGCCCCGCCACCCCGGCCGTTTCGACGCCGTCGCCACGCGGCTGGCGCACAGCGGCCTGCGCTGGGTGCGCCGCAGCGCCGTCGACCTGTTGCAGCCCTTGCCCGCCGGCACGCAGATCGTGCTGGGCGACAGCACGGGCGAATTGTTCACCTACTATGCCGCCAGCGACGTCGCCGTCGTCGCGGGCGGTTTCAGCGCCGCGGGCGGACAGAACCTGATGGAACCCTGCATGGCCGGCACCCCCGTGGTGGTCGGGCCGCATGCCGGCAACTTCTCCCAGGCGACACAGGACGCGCTGTCCAGCGGCGCGGCCCTGCGTGCCGCGGACGCCGGCAGCGCATTGAACACCGCCATCGCCCTGCTGGATAACGCCCCGGCCCGCGACGACATGATCGCCGCCGGCCGGACGTATGTGGCTTCCCACAAGGGTGCGACCGAGCGCATCCTGGGCGCGGTGTCGCAACTGATGGTCGAACGCGGCCTGGTGCCCGGCAAGGTGGGCGCGGTCGCGCACAGCATCCCGGCCCTGCAGTTCCTGATCTAGCCAGTCTCAGTACTGCGGCCCGGAAGTGAAGTTCAGGAAGCGCGTGCTCATGCCCTGGAAGGTCAGCCGCACCGTGCCGATCGGCCCGTTACGCTGCTTGCCGATGATGATCTCGGCCGTGCCCTTGTCCGGCGAATCGGGGTTGTACACCTCGTCCCGGTAGATGAACAGGATCACGTCCGCGTCCTGCTCGATGGCGCCGGATTCCCGCAGATCGCTCATCACTGGGCGCTTGTTGGGCCGCTGTTCCAGGCTGCGGTTCAACTGCGACAGGCCGATCAAGGGGCAGTTCAGCTCCTTGGCCAGGCCCTTCAGCGAACGGCTGATTTCCGAGATTTCGGTGGCCCGGTTCTCGCCGCTGCCGTTGCCGGACATCAGCTGGATATAGTCGATGATGATCAAGCCCAGCTGGCCGCATTGGCGCGCCAGCCGGCGTGCCCGCGCGCGCACTTCCATCGGGCTCAGCGCCGGGGTTTCGTCGATGTAGACCTGGGCGTCCTGCATCAGCTGCACGGCGTGCGTGACGCGCGGCCAGTCCTCGGCGATGAGCTTGCCGGTACGCATGCGGTGCTGGTCCAGCATCCCGACCGAACCCAGCATACGCATCGCCAGCTGCACCGCGCCCATTTCCATGGAAAACACCGCCACCGGCAAGCCTTGCTCGATGGCGACGTGTTCGCCGATGTTCATGGAGAACGACGTCTTGCCCATGGAAGGCCGCCCTGCGACGATGACCAGGTCGCCGGGCTGCAGGCCGGACGTCATCTTGTCCAGGTCGGTAAAGCCGGTGGGCACGCCGGTGACATCGGATTCGTTATCGCGGTGATAAAGCTCGTCGATGCGCTCCACCACCTGCGTCAGCAGGGGTTGGATTTCCTGGAAGCCGGCGGCGCCGCGCGCGCCTTCCTGGGCGATCTTGAACACCTTGGACTCGGCTTCATCCAGGATCTGGCGTGCTTCCTTGCCCTGCGGGTTCAAGGCGGCCGACGAGATCTCGTCGGCGATGGTCACCAGCTTGCGCAGCGTCGCGCGCTCGCGCACGATTTCCGCATAGCGACGGATATTGGCGGCCGACGGCGTATTGTGGGCCAGCGAATTCAGATAGGCGATGCCGCCGACGTCTTCGGACTTGCCGGCACTGACCAGCGATTCGTGCACCGTGATGACATCGGCGGGCCGCGCAAGGCCGATCAGGCGGGCGATGTGCTGCCAGACCAGGCGGTGGTCGTGCCGATAGAAATCTTCCTCGATCAATACGTCGGCGATGCGGTCCCACGCCGCATTGTCCAGCAACAGGCCTCCCAGCACGGATTGCTCCGCCTCGATGGAGTGCGGCGGGACGCGCAGGTAGTCCAGCGTGTTATCGGCGGCTTGAGGATTCAAAGGTTCATTCATGGTCGCAACGCATCCGCAACGCGGAAAAAGCCCTGGACGTCGCGCGACCGCAGCACTCCCAGCAACGGTCGCAACGGCCAGGCAACCCCGCGCAGGAAACGGCCCAGCCGCAACAGGCGGGCACGCACTTCGGGATCTGGATTGACTTCAAAGTAGGACTTCAGCATAACCTGCCCCAGGGTCGGCATGATCGCCGTGGGCAGCTTGCGCATCGAAAGCACCGACGCCACCATCTGGAAAAGATCGTAGGCCTGTCCCAAGGGGCGGGACAGGGCTTCGCCGATGTTTTCCTCGAAATCGATGCGCCACATCTCATCGCCGCGCACGGTCAGGTTGCGGATCTGGGCGCCGCCGTGGCAGAAGCCCCGCCGGTGGAATTCCGCCAGGTCGCGGCCGGCCCAGGCGGCGAGCGCCACGCGGGACTCATCGCTGCCATGGCGTATCAGGTCGTTCAGGTCGATGCCCACGTGTTCGAGCACCAGCAGGCCGGGCTCGTGCCACCAGATGTCGGGGACGCGGCAATCCGCGGCGCGCAGCTGGCGCAGGCGTTCTGCCTCGTAATCGACGCCATTTCGCAAAAGCACACGAGGGCTGGGGAATTCGCCCAGCACCACCTTGCAACCGGCGGCCAGCAGCGCCGCGCGCGTGTAGCGCAAGGCGTAGCTGACCATGCCGCGCACGCTGGGACGGCGATACTTGACCACGAACTGGACACCGTCGACGGTGGCTTCGTCCACCGACGGCAGCGGCGCCTGCCTGGCGCGCGCCAGCCAGTCGTGAAGACCCGGCGGAGGGGATACGTGTTCGGGCAAGGTCACGCGGGCTCGGTAGAGGGAGATAAAAAAAGCCGGCGCGGAGCCGGCTTCTCTTTTGCCGCAGGGCGGTCACTGGGCAAAAGCCGTGGCCGCCGTCGCGGCGGCCATCAGGACATTTCGCCTTCGACCACGACAGTGACTTCCACCACCACGTCGGCATGCAGCCCGATTTGCACGGGATACTCGCCGATGGCCTTCAGCGGGCCGGCGGGCAGGCGGACGTTGGACTTTTCCACCGTATCGTAGCCAGCCTTGTGCAGGGCGGCGGTGATGTCGGCGCTGGTCACGGAACCGAACAGGCGGCCGTCGACGCCGGCCTTCTGCTGGATCTTGATCTGCTGGCCGTTCAGGCGGTCAGCGACGCCCTGGGCGGCGGCCAGCTTTTCAGCCTGGACCTTTTCGAGTTCGGCGCGACGCGCTTCGAACGCTTCCAGGACCTTGGGCGTGACACGCTGGGCCTTCTTCTGCGGGATCAGCCAGTTGCGGGCGAAGCCGTCGCGAACGCGGACTTTATCGCCCAGGTTGCCCTTGCCGGGCACTTTTTCGAGCAGGATCACTTCCATCGCGATCTCCGGATCAATTGTGGTTGTCGGTGTAGGGCAACAGCGCCAGGAAGCGCGCGCGCTTGATGGCGGTGTCGAGCTGGCGCTGGTAGTGCGCCTTCGTACCGGTCAGGCGAGCCGGAATGATCTTGCCGTTTTCCTGGATGAAGTCACGCAGCGTGTCCAGATCCTTGTAGTCGATCTCTTCCACGCCCGCGGCCGTGAAGCGGCAGAACTTGCGGCGCTTGAACAGCGGGTTCTGCTGCGTGAATTTGCGTTTTTCCTTGCGCTTACCGAAGAAAGCCATGATGTGCCTCTTGATTCGTGTGGGTCATCGACCCGTAATCTTTACCTGAGCGGAGCGGTGACCGCTCCATCGTTCCCGTACCGCGACCGCTATGCCACCCGGCACCCAACCCGGCATCAACCCACCAGCGGATCCTGCCCCGCCGCCCCCCGCGTCACGCGCTGGAGATGCAGCTTCAGCTTGACCGCCCCCTGGCGTACCGGCGCCAGGAAGCCTTGCACCCGCAGCGAATCGCCGAGCCGGACATCGGCCAGCATCAAGGCCAGATCCCCCAACGCCACCGCCTGTATCGTCAGTTCGACGCGGCGCGGATGGCCTGCCTCGATCACTTCCGACGCATGTTCCAGCAGCATTTCCAGCACGGGGATGCCGGCCGGGGTGTGGCGCAACGGTTCCCTTTCGAGTACCTGCGCGCTTAATGCCGTTTCATTCATCGCTTGCCGGCCGGGTTGCCGGTATGGCGGGCCGCCAGGCCTGCCGTCTATGCCGTTCGAGCGGTTTACTCAGCCGGAGTGGCAGCCGCTTCCGCGGACGCCTTGCGGGCTTCTTCACGCTCGACCGACTTCATCATGATCGAGGCGCCGGTCTGGGCCTTCTTGGTCTTGATGACCAGGTGGCGCAGGACAGCGTCGTTGTAGCGGAAGGAATGCTCCAGCTCGTCCAGCGTGGACTGGCTGCATTCGATGTTCAGGCACACATAGTGGGCCTTGACCAGCTTCTGGATCGGGTAGGCCAGTTGGCGGCGGCCCCAGTCTTCCAGGCGATGCACGCTGCCGCCCTGGCCGGTGACCAGCGACTGGTAGCGTTCGACCATGGCAGGCACTTGCTCGCTCTGGTCGGGATGGACAATGAACACTACTTCGTAGTGACGCATGGGTAAAACTCCTGGTGGATGTCCCGGCGCGGATCACCAGAATCCTGGTGAATCCAATCCCGAAGAGAACAAACCTGGGATAAGCCGGGGGACAGCCCGCCGCCCGAAAACACGGACGGTCGAGCAGGAAAGCCGTCGATTATCGCCCGAATCCGACGATTGCGCAAGTTCACACGGGCGCGTCGCGCCCGTGCAACGGCCGTGGCCGTGGCCGGCCGCGGGACCGCTCAGGGCGCCTAAGAGGACCTGAGGAGGCCTCAGGGGCCTCAGAGGGCCGCCGGCCCCGTCCCTTCCACGACCGCATACGCGGAGTGGTTGTGGATGGATTCGAAATTTTCGGCCTCGACCCGGTAGGCGCCGACGCCGGTGCGCACCGACAGCCGCGCCGCCACGTCGCGGACCAGGTCCTCGACGAACTTGGGATTGTCGTAGGCGCGCTCGGTGACGAATTTTTCGTCCGGGCGCTTGAGCAGGCCCCAGACTTCGCAGGAACCTTCATCCTCGATCAGGCGGATGATTTCCTCCACGCCGACGTCGTCGCCGATGCGGGCGGCCACCGTCACGTGGGAGCGCTGGTTGTGCGCGCCGTATTCCGAGATCGCCTTGGAACAGGGGCACAGGCTGGTCAGCGGCACCTGCACGATCAGTTCGAACTCGACCTGCTCCCCGGCGGCCCGCGCGACCCACTGGATCTCGTAGTCCATCAGGCTCTGGACCCCGGACACCGGCGCCGACTTGTTGATGAAATAGGGAAACGCCGCCGTGATGTCGCCACGCTCGGCATGCAGCAGCGGCAACATTTCACGCGCCATGGCGCGGAAGGACGCCGGCGTCATCGGGGTGCTGCGGTATTTTTCCAGCAGCGCCACGAAGCGGGACATGTGCGTGCCCTTTTCCTCCGCCGGCAGGGCCACCGTCAGCGTCCAGTTGGCCACCGTGGCCATGGCGCCGCCATCGGCGGCCTGGACCAGCATCGGATGGCGCACGCCACGTATGCCCACCCGCTGGATGGGGATGTGCCGCGTATCGGCCGAACTCTGCACGTCCGGCATGATGAGGGCGGAATCGATCGGGGAATTCATAGATCTGGCCTGTGACAAACGGTCTGCCTGAGCGCCGTCCAAAATGTCGATGGACCTGCATTATCGCCCAACCCAACCCTGGCGCCCGGGAAAACCCTTTTCCCTACTCAGCCCCGGTTCACCTTGGCCAGGGGCCGCGCCAGCAGGTCG
This sequence comes from Bordetella genomosp. 9, assembly GCF_002261425.1. Taxonomy (NCBI): domain Bacteria; kingdom Pseudomonadati; phylum Pseudomonadota; class Betaproteobacteria; order Burkholderiales; family Alcaligenaceae; genus Bordetella; species Bordetella genomosp. 9. Next base: position 1,499,250 of record NZ_NEVJ01000003.1, read on the forward strand.
CCGAAACGCGCGCGCACCGCGGCCTCGATGCCGGGGGCATCCAGCCCGACGCCGGCCAGCAAGGCATGCTGCTCGCCATGATCGATGAAGCGATCCGGCAATCCCAGCTGCAGCACCGGCAGGTTGATCCCGGCGCCATTCAAGGCTTCGCATACCGCGCTGCCGGCCCCGCCCATGATGGCGCCCTCTTCCACCGTCACCAGCGCGTCGTGGCCACTGGCCAGTTCGTGCACCAGCGCCTCGTCCAGCGGCTTGACGAAGCGCATGTCCGCCACCGTGGCGCCCAGCGCTTCGGCGGCTTTCTCCACCGCGGGCAGCAGCGTGCCGAAACACAGGAAGGCGATGGTCGCGCCGTTCCGGCGCACCACGCCCTTGCCCAGCGGCACGTCGTCCAGCGTCGCCGGAACGGCGGCGCCGCGGCCGCCGCCGCGCGGATAGCGCACGGACGCCGGGCCCGCATGGCGGTAACAGGTGGTCAGCAGCAGGCGCGCCTCGGCCTCGTCGGAAGGCGTGGCCACGACCATGTTCGGTATGCAGCGCAGGTAGGCGATGTCGTAATTGCCGGCGTGCGTGGCGCCATCGGCGCCCACCAGGCCGGCGCGGTCCAGCGCGAAGGTCACGTCCAGGTTCTGCAGCGCCACGTCGTGGATCAGTTGATCGTAGCCGCGCTGCAGGAAGGTCGAATAGATCGCCACCACCGGCTTCTGCCGCTCGCATGCCAGGCCGGCGGCGAACGTGACGGCGTGCTGTTCGGCGATACCGACGTCGAAATAGCGCGACGGAAAACGCCGCTCGAATTCCACCAGCCCGCTGCCTTCGCGCATCGCCGGCGTGATGCCGACCAGCTTTTCATCCTGGTCGGCCATATCGCACAGCCATTGCCCGAAGACCTGCGTGAAGGTCAGCTTGGACGGCGCCTTGGCCGGCACGATGCCGACTTCCAGATCGAACTTGCCCGGGCCGTGATAAAGCACGGGGTCGGCCTCGGCCAGTTTGTAGCCCTGCCCCTTGCGCGTCACCACGTGCAGGAACTGCAGGCCCTGCAAGGCCTTCAGGTTCTGCAGCGTCGGCAGCAGCGCGTCCAGGTCGTGGCCATCGATGGGGCCGACATAGTTGAAGCCGAATTCCTCGAACAGCGTGGCGGGCGTCACCATGCCCTTGGCATGTTCCTCGAAGCGGCGCGCCAGTTCGAGCACCGGCGGCACGTGCTGCAGCACCGCCTTGCCGACGTTCTTGGCAGCCGCATAGAAGCGGCCCGACATCAACCTGGCCAGGTAGCGATTCAAGGCCCCCACCGGCGGCGAGATCGACATGTCGTTGTCGTTCAGGATCACCAGCAGGTTGATGCCCGGCGTGACGCCGGCATTGTTCATGGCTTCGAAGGCCATGCCGGCCGACATGGCGCCGTCGCCGATCACGGCGATGTGCTGGCGCGCGATGCCCGCATTGCGCGACGCCACGGCCATGCCCAGGGCCGCCGAGATGGACGTCGATGAATGCGCCGTGCCGAAGGCGTCGTACTCCGATTCGCAGCGGCGCGGAAATCCCGAAATGCCGTCCGCCTGGCGCAGCTTGGCCATGCCTTCGCGGCGGCCCGTCAGGATCTTGTGCGGATAGGATTGATGGCCGACGTCCCAGACGATGCGGTCATGCGGCGTATCGAATATGTAGTGCAGGGCCAGCGTGAGCTCGACCGTACCCAGGTTGGACGACAGATGGCCGCCGGTGCGGGACACCGACGTCAGGATGAAGGCGCGCAGCTCATCGGCCAGCTTCTTCAGCGAGCGCCGGTCCAGCCGCCGCAGGTCCGCCGGGCTATCGATGGCTTCCAGGAATTCAGTGGTCATGCTTTTCGCAACCAAGGTCGTGGACCGCGCGCGCCGCCAGGCGCCTCAACGGTCCCGCAATACGATGAAATCGGCCAGTTCCGCCAGCCGGGCACGCCCTTCGCCCAACGGCACCAGGGCCTGCAGGGCGGCCTCGCGCAGGTCCTGCGCGAAAGCGCGCGCCTGCTCCAGGCCCATCAGCGAAACATAGGTCGGCTTGTTGTCGGCGGCATCCTTGCCCGCCGTCTTGCCCAGTCTGGCCGAGTCCGCCGTCACGTCCAGAATATCGTCCACCACCTGGAAAGCCAGGCCGATCGCCTGCGCGTAGTCATCCAGGGCCTGCCGCGCGCTGGAGCTGGCGCCCGACACGATACCGCCCAGGGCCACGCTGACCGCCAGCATGGCGCCCGTCTTCATGCCATGCATGGTCTGCAGCGCTTCGCGATCCAACTGCCGCCCCACGCTTTCCAGGTCGATCGCCTGCCCGCCCGCCATGCCCATGCTGCCGGACGCGCGCGCCAGCGCCCGCGTCGCCTGCACCACCAGCGCGGGCGCGATCGGCATTTCCGCCAGCAATTCGAAGGCCAGGGGCTGCAAGGCATCGCCGACCAGCATGGCCGTGGCTTCGTCGTACTGCACGTGGGTCGTCGGACGGCCGCGGCGCAGCGTATCGTCGTCCATGCAAGGCAGGTCGTCGTGCACCAGCGAGTAGGCGTGGATCAACTCGACGGCCGCCGCGGCGCGGTCCAGCGAGGCTTCGACGGCCATGACATGGCCGCTGATCGGGCAGGCCTGACCGGCGGCATACACCAGCGCCGCGCGCACCCGCTTGCCGCCCCCGAGCACCGCATAGCGCATCGCGTCATGCAGGCGCGCGGGCACGGCGTCGGCCGGCGGCAGCAATTCGTCCAGCGTCCGTTCGATGTGGTCGGCGCGGCCGGCCAGCCATTCCTGGAAAGCGAGATGGGAGTACTTCATCCGTTCGATTCGTCATCCAGGGCGCCCGGATCGAGCGGACGCAGCAGGTCGCCTTCCAGCACGCGGACCTGCTGTTCCGCCTGAGCCAGCCTTTCCTGGCAGATGCGCGTCAGCTCCACGCCGCGCCGATAGGCCGCGAGCGACTCTTCCAGCGGAAGGGAACCGTCCTCCATGGCCGCGACCAGGGATTCGAGTTGCGCCAGGGCGGTTTCGAAGTCCTGGGGCAAGGCGGACGCGGCGTTGCCTGTCGCGGCCCGTCCGGTCGTGGTGGAAGGAATATCGTGCGGATCGGCTTGCGTGGGGGCCAAGCGTGTCTCCGAATAAAACTGCCGTGAATAATCATGGAATTGTACGAGATCGGGAACCGAGGGGTCGGAGACACGCCGCCACGCAATAAGTCATGAAATATGGAAGGGCAGGCTTTCATCCAAACGGCGCGCGGGCACGCTTGTAGCGGCTGGGGTACAATGCTTATTCAAATTTCGATCGGCCAGCCCGATTTTTCTTCGCGCCAGAACGGATTCGTGCCGTCCTGGCTTTTTTATCCGAGCGGAGGGAATCATGACCGACATTGGTCGGATGGCGCAATTCGTGCCAGCTCGCACCCAGCTACCCGTCAGCGCCTATTTTGACGAAGCCCGTTTGCAGCGCGAGCAGGAAATCATTTTCCAGCAATCCGCGCTGTACGTCGGCCATCGCAAAATGGTTCCCGAAGTTGGCGATTGGCGTACGCTGGTCCAGGAAAAAGGCGGACGCGCTCTTGTCCACACACCGCAGGGTATAGAACTTATCTCAAATGTCTGCCGCCACCGCCAGGCCCTGATGCTTGGCGGCGTGGCGGGCAATGTCACGGGCGCCGATACGGCGGGCAATCTGCGGGCGACCGGGGGCAACATCGTCTGCCCTCTCCATCGCTGGACCTATAGCGCCCAGGGCGAGCTGCTGGGCGCGCCTCAGTTCGACAGTACGCCCTGCGCCCGGCTGGACCGTTTTCGCCTGCGCGATTGCCATGGCCTGCTGTTCGAAGGCCCGCGCGATCCGCTGCAGGACATCGGCGGGCTGTTCGGGCGTCCCGAATTCGATTTCGGCGACTACGTGCTCGATCGCGTGCAGATCCACCAATGCAACTACAACTGGAAAACCTTCATCGAGGTCTACCTGGAGGACTACCACGTCGGGCCCTTCCATCCCGGCCTGGGGCGTTTCGTCACCTGCGACGACCTGGCCTGGGAATTCGGTTCCTGGCACAGCGTGCAGCGCGTCGGCGTGCACCAGGCGCTGGCCCATCCGGGATCGGACGTCTATCGCGCCTGGCATGACCGCGTGCTGGACTTCCGGCAAGGGGCGGCCCCCGATTTCGGCGCGGTCTGGGCAACCTACTTCCCGACCCACATGATCGAGGTCTATCCGCACGTACTGGTGCTGTCCACGCTGCACCCGCGCGGGCCGCAGGACACGCTGAACGTGGTGGAGTTCTACTACCCGGAAGAAATCGTCGCCTTCGAACGCGAATTCGTCGAGGCGCAACAAGCCGCCTATATGGAAACCGCGGTGGAAGACGACGAGATCGCCGAACGGATGGATGCGGGCCGCAAGGCCTTGATGGAGCGCGGCATATCCGAAGCCGGTCCCTATCAATCGCCGATGGAAGACGGCATGCAGCATTTCCACGAATGGTATCGGCGCATCATGGCGGAAACGGATCCGCATCCGTGATGCAGGAACATGGAAAACGCCAGGGCTCCCCGGCGTTTTTTTTTCGCTCGGTTTTTCGCTCGACCTGGAGCGCGGCCCTGCGCCATGGCGGCAGCCCCCGTATTGACATATCGGAAAATTCCGATATGATCGCGCCATGGATTTGCTCGAAGCATTCAAAGCCCTCTCCAACCGTACACGCCTTTCCATCCTGCAAGGGCTGAAAGATCCGGCGAAGAACTTTCCTCCGCAGGACGAAGGTGACGTCGATACGGTGGGAGTCTGTGTCAGCAGTATCCAGGAAGGCGTCGGCCTGTCGCAATCCACGGTGTCCGATTATCTTGCCACGCTGCAACGTGCGGGGCTGGTGGAAGTCCGGCGCATCGGTCAGTGGACGTACTACAAGCGGAACGAAGCAGCCATCCGTGCGCTCGCCGACGCCATAGGGAAAGAGCTGTAATCGTCGAGCGGACTTTTTTCATCCTTTTTCTACCCCAATATATCGATAATTCTCGATATCCCTTTTTCCAGAAACGAGGACAGCAATGCAAGCGATCGTACTCACATCATTTGGCGGACCGGAATCGTTCGAACTCCGCGACGTGCCCAAGCCGGCGCCGCAGGCGGGCCAGGTCCTGGTCCGCGTACATGCCAGTTCCATCAACCCATTGGATTACCAGGTGCGAAGGGGCGACTATCCCGATCTGGTGCGGCTGCCCGCCATCACCGGGCACGACATATCGGGCGTGGTCGAAGCAGTCGGGCCGGGCGTGACGACCTTGTCCCCCGGCGACGAAGTCTGGTACACCCCGCAGATATTCGACGGGCCGGGAAGTTATGCCGAGTACCACGTCGCGGCCGCGAACATCGTCGGGAAGAAGCCGGCTTCGCTGAGCCATCTGGAGGCGGCAAGCCTGACCCTGGTGGGCGGAACGGCGTGGGAGGCGCTGATCGGACGCGCGGCGCTGAGAGTGGGCGAGACCATCCTGATCCACGGCGGCGCGGGAGGCGTCGGCCATGTGGCGATCCAGGTCGCGAAAGCCGTGGGAGCAAGGGTGCTCACGACCGTACGCCAGGCGAACGTCGAGTTCGCCCGAAGCCTGGGGGCTGACGTGATGATCGACTACGAAAACGAGGATTATGTCGACGCCGTCATGCGCGAGACGGCGGGCCGCGGCGTCGATGTCATCTTCGACACCATCGGCGGCAACACCTTGGCCCGCAGCGCGGACGCGCTGGCGCAGCTGGGCCGCGTCGTCTCGATCGTCGACATCGCGCAGCCACAGAATCTCATTCAGGCCTGGGCCAGGAACGCGAGTTATCACTTCGTCTTCACGAGACAGAACCGCGGCAAGCTCGATGAACTGAGTACTTTGGTGGAACGCGGCCAGCTGCGGCCGCACGTAGGCGCGGTTTATGCACTTGCCGATATTCCGCTCGCCCATGCGCGGCTGGAGAGCGCGAACAACGGCCTGCAAGGGAAGATCGCGATCGCGATCGACCCTGGCCTTGTCCCCTGAGCCATTCGGCAAGCCGACCGGCAAGCCATCCGGCGAGCCATCCAGCAAGTCGTGGGATCAGCCCTTTTCCCGCGGCCGGGACGGGTCGCTGATCCACTCGCTCCAGGAGCCCGGATACAGGCGCGAGCCGGGCAATCCGGCGACTTCCATCGCGAACAGATTGGCCGACGCGGTGATCCCCGAACCGCACTGGTGGACGATGGACGACGGCGCCCGATCGCCCAGCACGGCCAGGAATTCCTGGCGCAGCCGCGCGGGCGACTTGAAGCGGCCATCGGCGTCCAGATTGTCTGTGTAAGGACGATTCAGCGCGCCGGGAATGCGCCCGGCTTCCGGATCGATGGGCTCGACTTCGCCGCGATAGCGCGGCGCCGCGCGCGCATCCACCACGGTAAACGACGGCTCGCGCAGGTTCGCCAGCACGGCGTCGGCGTCCACGGCGTCGACCAGCGACGCGCGCGCCGTCGCGGTGGCCGCGGCAGCCGGAGCAGGCGCCGCGCCGCTTTCCACCGGCAGGCCGGCAGCGTTCCAGGCCTGCCAGCCGCCGTCCAGCACGGCCGCGCGGTCGTGGCCGATCCAGCGCAGCAGCCACCACAGGTGCGCCGCATACTGGCCCCCGCTGGCGTCGTAGGCCACCACCAGGGTCCGCGGTCCCACGCCATGGGCAGCCATCAGCCCGGCCAGCGCGCCGGGGTCCGGCAAGGGATGGCGGCCGTTGCGGCCGGTATGCTCGCCGGCCAGGTCCTTTTCGTTGTCCAGGAAACGCGCGCCGGCGATGTGCGACGCCTCGAACTGGCGGCGCCCCGCCGAGAAATCGCCCAGGTCGTGCCGCACGTCGAAGACACGCACGTCGGCGTCGTCCAGGCGGCCCGCCAGTTCGGAAACGGACATCAGGTGGGTCGAGGTCATGCTTTTTTCTCCCGTATGGCCGCGGCCATGGCCCGCGACTCGCGCATCGTCCGCCATATCGACAACAGCCCGGCGGCAATGATCAAACCCATGCCGATCCAGGCAATGTCGTCCAGATTTTCCTGCCAGAACGCCATGCCCAGGACGGCGGCGAAGATGATGGTGGTGTACTGCAACGCGGCCGTCAACAAGGCCGACCCGAGCCCGAAAGCGCGCGTCACCGCCAGTTGCCCGAACAGGCCCGACAGGCCGATGCCCGTCAAGGCGATATAGCCCTGCAGATCGGCGTCGCCCCAGCCCTCGGCACTGAGACCGACGACACTGGTGATGCACACCCCGCAGGAGAAGAACAGCACGGTGCGCCATTCGGGCTCGCCGATGCGGCCCAGTTCGCGGATCTGCATCATGGCCACGGCGGACGTGCCGCCCGCCGTCAGGCCCAGCAGCGCCGCCAGCCATTGGTCCTGCCCGATGCTGGGGCGCAGGACGGCGATCACGCCGAGAAAACCGAGCGCCACCGACAGTATGCGCACCATGTCCCGCTGCGCCCCGCCCCAGCCCAGCATCCAGGCGGCGATGAACAGCGGCGAGGTATACGACAGGCTGATGGCGGTGGCCAGCGGCAGGTGCGCCAGCGCGAAGAAACCCAGCCACATGGAGCTGACGCCGGCCAGGTTGCGCCACAGGTGGGGCTTCCAGCGCGTGGGGAGGATGGAATGGCGCCCTGCCCGGGCCCAGGCGAGCAGCAGGACGACCGACGGCAGGCCACGAAACAGCACGACCTGCGACAGGGAGGCTTCGTGCTCGGTGGCCAGCTTCACGCAGGACCCCATGATGGCGAACATGAAAGACGCCAGCAGCATCCAGAGAGCCTGCATGGAAGGGAACCGGGACCGTCAGGTGACAAGGAAGCGATACTATACTCCGCCGTGGCCTCGGCGCCGGCTTGTTCCGCGCCGCCGTGATGCCGCGCGGCCCCGGTCCGGCCGCGGTATGCTCGCGCGCCGCGGAACCTGGACGCCACGGGGCCGTCAAAGCTACATCGCTCGCAAAGGGATCATAAAAAACCATGAAACGTATCGTTCTATTCGTGCTGACCAACCTGGCCGTCATGGTGGTTCTGTCGGCCACGCTTCGCATCCTGGGGGTCGACCGCTTCCTGACGGCCAATGGGCTGAACATCAATGCCCTGCTGGTGTTCTCGGTGGTGGTGGGCTTTACCGGCGCCATCATTTCGCTGCTGATGAGCAAGACCATGGCCAAGTGGAGCACGGGCGCCCACGTGATCGACCCGAACGCGCCGCGCAGCCAGAACGAAGCCTGGCTGCTGGAGACCGTCCACCAATTGGCTGACCGCGCCGGCATCGGCCGGCCCGAAGTCGCGATCTACGAAGGCGCGCCGAACGCATTCGCCACGGGCGCGTTCAAGAACGACTCGCTGGTGGCCGTCAGCACGGGCCTGCTGGAAAGCATGACCGAAGAAGAAGTCACCGCCGTCCTGGGCCACGAAGTCGCCCACATCGCCAATGGCGACATGGTCACGCTGACCCTGATCCAGGGCGTGGTCAATACCTTCGTGGTGTTCCTGGCCCGCGTGGTCGGCTACTTCATCGACAAGGCGGTGTTCCGCAACGAACGCGGCACCGGGCCGGGCTATTTCGTGACCGTGATCGTCTGTGAAATCCTGTTCGGCATCCTGGCGTCCATCATCGTCGCGTGGTTCTCGCGCCAGCGCGAGTATCGGGCCGACGCGGGTTCGGCGCACCTGCTCAGTTCACGCGATCCCATGATCCGCGCCCTGGCGCGGCTGGGCGGCCTGGAAGCGGGCGCGCTGCCCAAGACCTTCGAGGCGTCCGGCATCACCGGCGGCGGCGCCATCAGCGCGATGTTCGCCACGCACCCGCCCATCCAGCAACGCATCGCCGCGCTGCAGCGCGTGCCGCTGTAATTCCGGCCACGGCGCGATCGGCAACCCCGGCCAGTTCCCGTCCACGGGGGCTGGCCGGATGGCCTAGCATTCGACGATATTCACCGCCAGGCCGCCGCGCGCCGTTTCCTTGTACTTGATCTTCATATCGGCGCCCGTTTCCCGCATGGTCTTGATGACCGAATCCAGCGAAACGTAGTGCTGGCCATCGCCGCGCAGGGCCATCCGCGCCGCGTTCACCGCCTTGATCGACGCCATCGCGTTGCGCTCGATACAGGGAATCTGCACCAGTCCGCCCACCGGATCGCAGGTCAGGCCCAGGTTGTGTTCCATGCCGATTTCCGCGGCGTTCTCGACCTGCGACACGCTGCCGCCCAGGACCGCGGCCAGGCCCCCGGCCGCCATGGAGCAGGCGACGCCGACTTCGCCCTGGCAGCCGACTTCGGCGCCGGAGATCGACGCATTGAATTTGTAGAGCAGCCCGATGGCCGCGGCGGTGAGCAGGAAATCATGGATGCCCGCGCGCGTGGCGCCGGGCACGAAGCGATCGTAGTAATGCAGCACGGCCGGGATGATGCCGGCCGCGCCGTTGGTCGGCGCGGTGACGACCCGGCCACCGGCGGCGTTTTCCTCGTTGACCGCGATCGCGTACAGGTTCACCCAGTCCATGACCGACAGCGGGTCGGATAGCGTGCGCTCGGCGCGCTGGGTCAGGCTGCGATAGAGATCCGGCGCGCGGCGGCGCACCTTCAAGGGTCCGGGCAGTTCGCCATCCGCGCCGGGGTTGTCGATGCCGCAGCCGCGCGCCACGCAATGCTGCATGACGTCCCAGATGCGATCCAGGCCCGCCCGTACGTCGTCTTCGCCGCGCCACGCCAGTTCATTGCGCATCATCAGCTGGGCGATGCTCAGGCCGGATTCGGCCGTCATCTCGACGAGCTGCCGGCCAGTGCGGAAGGGATAAGGCAGTTGGTCGTGCGCCGCGATGACCTGGGCGTTCGGCGCCCCGGCCGTCACGACGAAACCACCGCCCACCGACAGGTAGCGTGCTTCGCGCAAGGCGTTGCCGGCGGCATCGAACGCATGGAATTTCATCCCGTTGGGGTGTTCCGCCATGGCTTCGCGGCGATAGAACAGCAGATGTTCTTTTTCGATGAAGGGCACGCGGTGCGTGCCCAGCAGCGGCAGCTCGCGGCTGGCGCGCACCGCCTGCAGCATGCCGGCGATGGCCGTGGGATCCACGGTGTCCGGGGCTTCGCCCATCAGGCCCAGCAGCACGCCCTTGTCGGTGCCGTGGCCCTTGCCGGTGGCGCCCAGCGATCCGTAGAGTTCGGCGCGCACCGCCGCGACGGCGGGCAGCAGGCCGTCGCGCTGCAGGCCCTGCACGAACAACAGCGCGGCGCGCATGGGGCCCACCGTATGCGAACTCGATGGACCGATACCGATCTTGAACAAATCGAAAACAGAAACCGCCACGATGGCTCCGCAAGCATCTGTCCGGAAACCCGTGTCCCGGCACGTCGCTATGATAGCTGGCGGCGCCACCCGCATCCCCGCGCCGCCACCCGCCGGGCGCCACGCCGAATGAGAACGTTTTCAACGCCCGCGTCCCCCAGGCGTGGAACCATGCGATCATTGGGGCTGGCCCGTGCTGCCCAGCCGGTCATTCAACCATTCCTTCCCTGCGCAGACGTATGTCCGGAATCCTTACCCTGCTCGATTTTGCTGGCTATGTGGCCCTGCTCCTGTGGGGCGTCCATATGGTCCAGACAGGCGTGCAGCGGGCTTTCGGCGCGGCCCTGGGCGCGGTGCTGGGCCGCGCGCTGGGCACGCGCCTGCGCGCGTTCGCGGCCGGCCTGGGCATTACCGCCGCCCTGCAAAGCAGCACGGCCACGGGCCTGATGATCACCGGCTTCGCGGCCGGCGGCGTAGTGGGCCTGGTGCCGGCGCTGTCGGCCATGCTGGGCGCCAACGTGGGCACCACGCTGATCGTCCAGCTGCTGTCCTTCGACCTGACGTCGCTGGCGCCCATCCTGATCCTGTTCGGCGTGTGGATGTTCCGCCGCTATCCGCCCGGCCGCACGCGCGACCTGGGGCGCGTCTTCATCGGCCTGGGGTTGCTGCTGATCTCGCTGCATTCGCTGGTGGATCTGTTCGCGCCTTTCCAGACCGCGCCGCTGCTGCGCGTCCTGCTGCAGGCCCTGGCCAGCCAGCCCGTGGCCGCCATGCTGGTGGCCGCCGCGCTGACCTGGGCGGCGCATTCCAGCGTCGCGGTGGTGGTGCTGCTCATGTCCATGGCTTCCCATCACCTGGTCAGCCCGGAAGCCGCCTATGCCATGGTGCTGGGCGCCAACCTGGGCACGGCCGTCAATCCGATGATCGAAGGCGTGACGGGCGATGATCCGGCGGCGCGCCGCCTGCCGCTGGGCAACATGCTGACCCGCGTGGCCGGCGTGATCGTCGGCCTGATCCTGCTGCCCTGGGTCGGCGCCTGGATGAATGCCCTGACGGACGACCCGGCGCGCGCCGTGGCCAATTTCCATACGCTGTTCAACGGGATCGTCGCGCTGATCTTCCTGCCGCTGCTGGTGCCGTACGCGGCCCTGCTGACGCGCTGGCTGCCCAAGCGCATCGATCCGGACGATCCCGCCCGCCCGCAGTACCTGGACGAATCGGCGCACGATATTCCGGCGGTGGCGCTGGGCAACGCGTCGCGCGAGGCCCTGCGCATGGCCGATATGCTGCAGACGCTGCTGGTGCTCGCGCGGGCCGGCTACAAGCGCGACAACCGGCACCGCCTGCCCCAGGCCAAGCAGCTGGACGCCGCCATGGACAAGCTGGAAACGGCGATCACGCTGTACCTGGCGACGCTGGATCGCGAAAGCATGACCAAGGAAGACGTCCAGCGCATGGAAGAAATCGTGGCCTTCGCGAGCAATGTCGGCCATGCCGCCGACATCGTGTACAGCGGCCTGTTGAACCATGCCACGCGCCTGCGCAAGCAGGGCTGGAAGCTGGCGCCGGACCAAAGCGAGCAATTGGACGAATCGCTGGGACAGCTGTTGAACAACGAACGGCGCACCGCGGCGCTGTTCGTCAACGCCGACCTGCGCCAGGCCCGCGCCCTGGCCGGCGAAAAGGAAAGCTTCCGCGCGCTGGAAGCCCAGGCGGCGGAAGCGCATCTGCAGAAGATCAAATCAGGCCAGGTCGAACAAGCCGAAATCGGCCAGCTGTACCTGGATATCCTGCGCGACGTGAAAGGCGTGAATTCCTATCTGGTCGGCGCCGCCGCCTATCCCGTCCTGGCCAAGGAAGGCGAACTGCTGCCCAGCCGCCTGCGCGAATCGTCGAACTGAAGTGGACGCGCCGGCGGCCGGCGCGCGCGTGCTCCAGCCTTGCTCCAGACTGGCTGCAGCGCTTACTTCAGATACTGCGCGAACCAGTCGCGCATTCTCTGCCAGCCATCCTGCGCATCCTGCTCGTTGTAGCTGGGCCGATAGTCGGCCAGGAAGGCGTGTCCTGAATCGGGGTAGACCACGAACCTGGACGCCTTGGCGTTGTCATTGCCTTCGGCCAGCCGCTGCTTCATGGTTTCCACGTCTTCCAGCGGAATGCTGGTGTCCTTGGCGCCATACAGGCCCAGCACCGGGCCGTGCAGCTCCTTGGTGACGTCGACCGCGTTGCGCTTGATCAGCGGGCCGTGGCCCTGCGTGAGCTTGCCGTACCAGGCCACGCCGGCCTTCACCTTGGGACTGTAGGCCGTGTACATCCAGGTGATGCGGCCGCCCCAGCAGAAGCCGGTGATGCCCACGCGTTCGGCGTCGCCGCCCTGCTGCGCGGCCCAGGCCACGCTGGCGTCCAGGTCGGCCATGACCTGTTCGTCCGGCACCTTGGAAACGATGTCCTGGATCAGCTTGGGGATGTCGGTGTAGGTGGACGCATCGCCCTGGCGTTCGTACAGGTTGACCGCGATGGCGAAATAGCCTTCCTTGGCCAGCCGCCGGCAGACGTCCTGGATGTGTTCATGGATGCCGAAGATTTCCTGCACGACGCAGATGATGGGCACATCGGTCTTGCCCTCCGGCACGGCGTAGTAGGCGGGAATCGTGCCGTCCTTGACGGGCAGGTCGATCAGGCCGTGCGTCAGGCCTTGCGGGCTGGTGTGGATCGCGGTGCTCTGCACGGCACCCGCGGCGGGCGAAAAACTCATGGCGGTATCCTCTGGCTTTGGGGTTGGGCACATGGTGCGTCACGGCGGGGCGCGCCGCCCAGGCGCCGTCCCGACGATTATGCCGCGCATTGCCTTAATGCGTGCTGGCACCCGCATTCCGGGACCCGCGGGCGGGTACAAGCCCGCCGGCCCCCACATGGCGGGACCCTGAGGCCTGGCACGTGCTAGTGCGCCTGTTCCCAGTTCTTGCCGACGCCCACTTCGGCCACCAGCGGCACGCGCAGCTGCGCCACGTTGCACATCAGGCCGGGCAGTTCGGCGCGCACCTGGTCGACTTCCTGGTCGGGTACTTCCAGCACCAGTTCGTCATGCACCTGCATGATCATGCGCGACAGCAGGCCTTCGCGCGCGATCCATTCCTGCACGGCCACCATGGCCTTCTTGATCAGGTCCGCCGCGGTGCCCTGCATGGGCGCATTGATGGCGGCGCGTTCGGCGGCCTGCCGGCGCGGTCCCGAGCCGCCGCGGATCTCCGGCAGCCACAGCCGCCGGCCGAAGACCGTTTCCACGTAGCCCTGCTCGCGCGCCAGCACGCGCGTCGATTCCATGTATTGCGCCACGCCTGGATAACGCGCGAAATAACGATCGATGTACGCCTGCGCCGCGTCACGCGTGATGCCCAGGTTGGACGCCAGGCCGAACACGCCCATGCCATAGATCAGGCCGAAATTGATGGCCTTGGCGGCACGCCGCTGTTCCCCCGCGACCGCCTCCAGCGGAACGCCGAAGACTTCGGACGCGGTGGCCCGGTGGATGTCCTCGCCCGCGGCGAACGCCCGCTGCAGGTTTTCGTCGTCCGACACGTGCGCCATGATGCGCAGCTCGATCTGCGAGTAATCGGCCGACATCAGCACGCCGCGCTCGGCGATGAAGGCTTCCCGCACGCGGCGGCCCGCCGGCGTGCGGACCGGAATGTTCTGCAGGTTCGGTTCGGAAGATGCCAGCCGCCCGGTGATGACCGCGGCCTGCGCGTAATGGGTGTGCACACGGCCGGTGGCCGGGTTGATCATGCGCGGCAGCTTGTCGGTATACGTGGACTTCAGCTTGGACAGGCCGCGGTATTCCAGCAGGACCTGCGGCAGCGGATAGTCCTGGGCCAGCTTGCTCAGGACTTCCTCGTCCGTGGACGGCGCGCCGCTGGCCGTCTTGCGGACCACGGGCAGCTGCATGCGGCCGAACAGGATCTCGCCCAGCTGCTTGGGGGAATTCAGGTTGAAGGGTTGGCCGGCCAATTCGTAGGCGCGCTGCTCAAGGGTCAGCATTTCCTGCCCCAGCGCCGTGCTTTGCCGCATCAGCTCGTCGGCGTCGACGCGCACACCCGTGCGTTCGATTTCCGTCAGGACCTCGGAGACCTGCAGCTCCAGCTTGTAGATATGCTCGAGGCCGGCATCGGCGCTGACGCGCGGACGCAGCAGATGATGCATCTGGATCGTGAAGTCGGCGTCTTCGGCGGCATAGTGGCCGGCCCGCTCCACCGGGACTTCATCGAAGCAGATCTGGCTGGCGCCCTTGCCGCACAATTGTTCGTAGGTGATGCCGCTGCGGCCCAGCCACCGCTGCGCCAGCTCCGCCAGGCTGACGCTGCGGTGGGACTCCAGCACATACGCCTGCAGCATCGTGTCTTCGGCGATGCCCGCCAGCCGTATGCCTTCGTTGCGCAGCACGTGGGCGTCGTACTTGGCGTTGTGCAGCAGCTTGGGCACGGCGGGGTCTTCCAGCCACGCGCGCAGCCGCGCCAGCACTTCGTCCTTGGGCAACTGGTCGCCGGCTTCGGGCCCGCGATGCGCGACCGGGATATAGCAGGCGATGCCGGGCTCGATCGAGAACGACATTCCCACCAGGCGCGCCTGCATTTCGTCCAGCGACGTGGTTTCGGTGTCGAAGGCGGCCAGCGGCGCGGCGCGCAGCTTTTCCATCCATGCATCGAAGGCGGCCCAGTCCGTAATGATCTGGTAATCCACCTGTTCGGGCGCGGCGGGACGTTCGGGCGCGACGCGCGAATCGCCCGTCGGCACGCGTTCGGTTTCGCCGCTGACTTCGCGCAGCCAGGTCCGGAAACCATAGCGCTCGTAGAGCTCCAGCAGCGCTTCCTTGTCCTCTTCCTGCGCCACCAGCGCTTCCGGTCCGGACATGGTGCCGCTCAGGTCGCAATCGCGCCGCACGGACAGCAGCTTGCGCGTCAGCGGGAAATTCGTCGCGGCCAGGCGCAGGTTGTTGCCGGCGACGCCCTTGATGCCGTCGGCCGCTTCCAGCAGCTTGTCGACCGAACCGTACTCGGACAGCCATTTGACGGCCGTCTTCGGGCCGACCTTGTCGACACCCGGCACGTTGTCCACCGCGTCGCCGATCAGCATCAGGTAATCGACGATGCGCTCGGGCGGCACGCCGAACTTCTTGACCACGCCGGCGGGATCCAGGGTTTCGCCGGTCATGGTGTTGACCAGCGTGACGTGGTCATCCACCAACTGGGCCAGGTCCTTGTCGCCGGTCGACACAATGGTGCTGATGCCATGTTCGGTGGCGATGCGCGCCAGCGTGCCGATGACGTCGTCGGCTTCCACGCCTTCGATGGCGAACACCGGCCAACCCAGCGCACGCACCACGTTGTGTATGGGCTCGATCTGGACCGCGAGATCCTCGGGCATGGGCGGACGGTGCGACTTGTAATCGGGATACAGGTCGTCACGGAAGGTCTTGCCACGGGCATCGAAAATGCAAGCGGCATATTGCGCGTCGTAATCCTGTTTCAGTTTACGAAGCATATTGACGACGCCGTACAACGCCCCCGTCGGCTCCCCCTGCGCGTTCCGCAAGTCAGGCATGGCATGATAGGCGCGGTACAAATAGCTAGAACCGTCAACCAGCAACAGGGTTTTATTCATGGTCAAAAAGGAAGATGGCAGGGAGACTCCCGCCGGCAGACAAATACCGGTGATTATGTCAGAGATACTGACCGCGGCTGACGCGCTGCGCGAGCTGGGTCCGGCCGTCAGCGTGTTCGGCAGCGCGCGCATCAGTCGCGAATCGCCGTACTACAAACAAGCGGAGGCATTGGCGGCGGCCCTGGCCCAGGCCGGCTTCGCCGTGATCGCAGGCGGCGGGCCCGGCATCATGGAAGCGGCCAATAAAGGCGCATTCGAGACCGGCGGCACCAGCGTCGGCCTGAATATCGTCCTTCCGCACGAAGCGAACAATAATGCCTACCAGACCATCAGTTTGATGTTCGAGTATTTCTATGCGCGCAAGGCCACGTTCTTCATGCACAGCTTCGCCTACGTCGCGCTGCCCGGCGGTTTCGGCACGTTGGACGAGCTGTTCGAAGCGCTGACCCTGGTGCAGACAGGCAAGGTGCCGCCCGCCCCCATCGTGCTGATGGGCAAGGACTATTGGCAGGGCATGGTCGACTGGATGGCCAAGACCGTGCTCGGCAATGGCATGATAGGCGCCCACGACCTGGAGCTGTTCATCGTCGAGGACGACCCGCAGATCGTCGTCAGCCGCATCGTCGACTTCCACGCCCGCTACCTGTCGCCGGAGCAGTACGCCCCTTCCCTGCCGGCGTAGGCGCGCCCCGCGCCGCACCGAAGAATGGCGTCCGCGACGCGAGTTGAGATACCTTGGTGCACAAATGCCGCAATATAGTGCACATTTATGCATCAAATTGGTGCATTTGTAGCCAGGGCGGCGGCCCCGCGCGGCGATTGATATGGCACGGGTTTTGCATTCTGTTGCGCGATTGCCACTGGCGCCTGCGATCACGTCCAGGACGCCAGCGCCCTGGAACCCGTCTTGCCATCCGATATACGCCCTGACATGGACGCTCTCAGCCCCATCGTGGAGGCCCCGCACGCGGGGGGCTGGCTGGCGACCCTGGGCCTGGGGCTGGCGCGCCGCCACGACCGCACCGTGCTGGCCCGGCGCCGGCACGTCGGTCCGCTGACCGTCCAGAAACCGCTCTATCCCGAGCCCGACGCCGCCATCTGCCACCTGACGCTGCTGCACCCGCCGGGCGGCCTGGCCAGCGGCGACACGCTGCGCCTGGACATCGAACTGGACGCCGATGCGCACGCGGTCATCACCACGCCCGGCGCGACCAAGTGGTACAAGGCACACCCCGCCCATCCCTCGCGGCAGGAACTGACCATCCGCGTCGCCGACGGCGCGCGCCTGGACTGGTTGCCCCTGGAGAACATCTACTTCGACCATAGCCAGGCGCACCAGCGCATGGACGTCAGCGTCGGCGCCGGCGCCAGCGCGCTGGGCTGGGACGCCGCGCTGCTGGGCCGGCAGGCGTCGGGCGAGACCTGGTCCGCCGGCCAGGTGCGCAACGACTTCCGGCTGCTGGACGGCGCCGGCCGCCTGCTGTGGACGGAACGCCAGCGCCTTACGGCGCGGGCTGCCCTGCGCGCGGCCCCGCAGGGCCTGGCCGGCATGCCCGCCTATGGCACGCTGTGGGCCGTGGGCGGCGCCTGCGACGCCACCCTGGCGGAAGCGCTGGCGCCCGACCTGCCCTTCGACAGCGGCCTGCGCGCGGGCGCCACCAGCCCCATGCCCGGCGTGCTGCTCGTACGCGCCGTGGCCACGCACATCGAACCGTTGCGCCATCTGTTCGCCGCCCTCTGGCTGCGCCTGCGGCCCCTGGTGCACGGCGTGCCCGGCCGCCCCCTGCGCCTCTGGGCCACCTGACATATCCCCTGGACTCGCCATGAAGCTGACGCCCCGCGAAAAAGACAAGCTGCTGATATTCACCGCCGCCCTGCTGGCCGAAAGGCGCAAGGCGCGCGGCCTGAAGCTGAACTACCCGGAAGCCGTCGCCTATATCAGCGCCGCGCTGATGGAAGGCGCGCGCGATGGCCGCACCGTGGCCGAACTGATGGATTACGGCACCACCCTGCTGACCCGCGAAGACGTCATGGAAGGCGTGCCCGAAATGATTCCGGACGTACAGATCGAGGCGACCTTTCCCGATGGCACCAAACTCGTCACGGTGCACAACCCCATAGTCTGAGCGACCCGCGCGCCGGCCTGCCGATGGCCGCGCCGCCACCCATAGCCGATGGAGAACACAAAGAGATGAACCAACCGTCACGCATCGCGGCGATCGCCGCATGGCCCGCCCTGCTGCTGGCCGGGGCCGCCAGCGCCCATCCCTTGCAGGAGCATATCGCCGAGGCGGCCGGCATGGCGTCCAGCGCCATGGCCGGCATGCTGCACCCCTTGAGCGGCGCGGACCACTTGTGCGCCATGATCGCGGTCGGCCTGTGGAGCGCCATGACGGCGCGCCGCGTCTGGGTCGCGCCGCTGTCCTTCGCGGCGGTGCTACTGCTGGGCGCCCTGTTCGGCCTGGCGCGCGTGCCCATGCCCGCGGTGGAACCGATGATCGCCGCGTCGCTGCTGGTCCTCGGCCTGCTGGTGGCGGCGCGCGCCCGGCTGCCGGAATGGGCAGGCGCCGCCATCGCCGCGCTGTTCGCATTCTTCCACGGTCATGCCCATGGCTACGAACTGCCCGAGACGGCCAGCGCGGCCGCTTATATCGCCGGCTTCATGGCCGCCACGATAGGGCTGCATTGCGCCGGCATCGGCGCGGGAATGGCGCTGCGCCGCGCGCATGCGTGGCTGCCGCGCATTGCGGGTCTGGGCGTGGCGCTGTACGGCGTCGTGCTGCTGGCCGCCTGAACCACGCTGATCCACGCTTGATCCAAGGAGCGCGACCATGATTCCCGGCGAATTGCTGGTGGACGACGGCGAGATCGAACTCAATGCCGGCCGCCCCACCATTACCGTCACGGTAGCCAATACCGGCGACCGGCCCATCCAGGTCGGCTCGCACTTCCACTTTCACGAAGTCAACGACGCCCTGCAGTTCGACCGGGCGGCGGCGCGCGGCTTTCGCCTGAACATCACGGCCGGCACCGCCGTCCGCTTCGAACCGGGACAGACGCGCACGGTCGAACTGGTCGCCCTGGCGGGCGAACGCGCGGTCTACGGATTCGCCGGCCGCGTCATGGGCAAGCTGTAAGGACGGGAGCATACGCATGAGCGTAAAAATCGGCCGCCGCGCCTATGCGGAGATGTTCGGCCCCACCACGGGCGATCGCCTGAGGCTGGCGGATACCGAACTGCTTATCGAAATCGAGCGCGACTACACCGTTTACGGCGAAGAGGTGAAGTTCGGCGGCGGCAAGGTGATCCGCGACGGCATGGGCCAGTCGCAACGCATCGGCGCCGACGTCGCCGACACCGTCATCACCAATGCCGTGATCCTGGATCACTGGGGCATCGTCAAGGCCGACATCGCCTTGAAGAACGGCCGCATCCAGGCCATCGGCAAGGCCGGCAATCCGGACATCCAGCCCGGCGTCACCATCGTCATCGGGCCAGGCACCGAGATCATCGCGGGCGAAGGCAAGATCGTCACGGCCGGCGGGATCGATGCGCACGTCCATTTCATCTGCCCGCAATTGATAGACGAAGCCTTGTCGTCGGGCCTGACCACGCTGTTGGGCGGGGGCACCGGACCGGCCACGGGCACCGCCGCAACCACCTGCACGCCGGGCGCCTGGCACATCGAGAACATGCTGGCGGCCGCCGACGGCTGGCCCATCAACATCGGGTTGCTGGGCAAGGGCAACGCCAGCCAGCCCGCGCCCCTGCTGGAGCAGATCGACGCCGGCGCCATCGGCCTGAAGCTGCATGAAGACTGGGGCACCACGCCGGCGGCCATCGACTGCTGCCTGGACGTGGCGGAACGCACCGACACGCAGGTTGCCATCCACACCGACACCCTGAACGAAAGCGGTTTCGTGGAAAGCACCGTGGCGGCGTTCAAGCATCGCACCATCCACACGTACCACACGGAAGGCGCCGGCGGCGGCCATGCGCCCGATATCCTGAAGGTGGCGGGCCTGCCGAATGTGCTGCCCTCCTCCACCAATCCAACCCGGCCGTACACCGTCAATACCGTCGACGAGCATCTGGACATGCTGATGGTGTGCCATCACCTGGATGCCGCGATCGCCGAGGACGTCGCCTTCGCGGAGTCGCGCATCCGCCGCGAAACCATCGCCGCGGAAGACATCCTGCAGGACCTGGGCGCGATCTCGATGATTTCCAGCGACTCGCAGGCCATGGGCCGCATCGGCGAAGTGATCATGCGCACGTGGCAGACGGCGCACAAGATGAAGGTGCAGCGCGGCGCCCTGCCCGGCGATGGCCGGGCCGACAACGCGCGCGCCAAGCGCTACGTCGCGAAGTACACGATCAACCCCGCCATCACGCACGGCATGGCGCACGAGATCGGCTCCGTCGAACCGGGCAAGTGGGCGGACCTGGTGCTGTGGGATCCGGCCTTCTTCGGCGTCAAGCCGGACATGGTGCTCAAGGGCGGCATCATCACCACCGCGCTGATGGGCGATCCCAACGCGTCCATCCCCACGCCGCAGCCGGTACACTACCGGGAGATGTTCGGCACGCGTGCCGGCGCGCTGGCGCGAGGTTCCCTGACCTTCGTATCGCAATCGGCCTACCAGGCCGGCATCGCCGCCAGGTACGGATTGTCCAAGCGCGTGGTACCCGTCCATGGCATCCGGGGCGTACGCAAATCGCACATGGTGCACAACGACTGGCAGCCGCACATCGAAGTCGATCCCGAAACCTATCGCGTCCTTGCCGATGGGCAGGAATTGATTTGCGAGCCCGCCCGGGTGCTGCCCATGGCGCAACGCTATTTCCTGTTCTGATCCCTGGGGCGCGTCCTATGTGCAGACTCGCATGAGACGTATAGAAAAAGTCGTGGGCCGCGGGCAGGCCGTCGCCAAGGCCTTGCTGCGGCGCGCGCCGACCCTGACGCTGCCCTTCGAATCGCGCAGCCGCAGCCGGCTCGCCGCGACGCTGGACAACGGCGACGAAGTCGCGCTGTTCCTGCCGCGCGGCACCGTGCTGCGCGACGGCGACGCCCTGGTGGCCGACGATGGCGGCCTGATCCGCGTGGTCGCGGCGCCGCAGCCGGTGCTGCGCGCGACCTGCGTGGATCCGCACGTGCTGCTCCGCGCGGCCTACCACCTGGGCAACCGGCATACGCCGGTGGAAGTCGGGCCGGATTACCTGCAGCTGGAGCATGACCCCGTGCTGAAGGATCTGCTGCTGCGCCTGGGGCTGAGCGTGGTGGACGTCGAAGCGCCGTTCGAGCCGGAAGCCGGCGCGTATGGCGGCGGCCACAAGCACGGGCATGACGAAACCTTCCAGGAGGATTACGCGCTGGCCCAGTCGGCGTACCGGGAACGGCATGGACACGATCATGATCATGGTCATGCGCACAAGCATGGGCACAATCATGACCATGAACATGGACATGAGCACGGCCATGAACATGCCCATGCCCATGGCCATGACCACGGGCACAAGCACGGGCATGCGCACGAACATGACCATGGGCACGAACATGCGCACGATCATGACCACGAGCACGGGCACGAGCATGACCACAAGCATCGGCACAAGCACTGAACTCATCGCCCTGCTGCACCTGGCGTCGCCGGCACTGCCCATCGGCGCCTTCAGCTACTCGCAGGGCCTGGAAGCCGCCATCGAAGCGGGCGTGATCGCCAACGCCGACGACGCGGGGCGCTGGATCGCCCATGGCCTGGACATCGTCGCGGATGGCGAAGCCGCCCTTCTCGGCCAACAATTCCGCAACTGGGCCGCCAACGACACCCAGGCCGTCGCCGGACTGAACGCATGGCTGCTGGCCATGCGCGAATCCGCCGAGCTGCGCCAGGAAACCGAGCAGATGGGCTGGTCGCTGGCCCGCCTGCTGGAAGAACTGCAATGGGGCGACTCGGCAGGCCGCGCCGCGCTGCGCGGCATGCAGCCGCTCAGCCTGCCCACCGCCTACGCCTATGCCGCGCAACGCGCCGGCGCCGCGCTGGAAGACTGCCTGGCCGCCTGGCTGTTCGCCTGGGCGGAAAACCAGGTGGCGGCCGCCCTGAAAGCCGTCCCGCTCGGCCAGGTCGCCGGCCAACGCATCCTGTTCGGCCTGCATGGCGCCATCCAGGCCGCCGCACGGCGCGCGGCGGCCACGGCCGAAGAGGACGCCTCGACCTTCTCACCGCTGCTCGGCATCCTGTCGGCACGC
Source organism: Bordetella genomosp. 9 (assembly GCF_002261425.1). Taxonomy (NCBI): domain Bacteria; kingdom Pseudomonadati; phylum Pseudomonadota; class Betaproteobacteria; order Burkholderiales; family Alcaligenaceae; genus Bordetella; species Bordetella genomosp. 9. The sequence continues at coordinate 1,521,469 of NZ_NEVJ01000003.1, forward strand.
CACGAAACCCAGTACTCGCGCCTTTTCCGCTCGTGACGGCGAGCGGACGCACACGACGAAGCAGCATCACCAGGATCCACGACCATGAACCAGCGCACCAAGAAGAATCCCCCCTTGCGGGTCGGCATAGGCGGCCCCGTCGGCTCCGGCAAGACGACCTTGACCGAAATGCTGTGCAAGGCCATGCGCGACACGTATGACCTGGTCGTCATCACCAACGACATCTACACCAAGGAAGACCAGCGCCTGCTCACGGTCGCCGGCGCCCTGCCCGCCGAGCGCATCATGGGCGTCGAAACCGGCGGCTGCCCGCACACCGCCATCCGCGAGGACGCCTCCATCAACCTGGAAGCGGTCGATCGCATGCTGGGACGCTTTCCCGACGCCGACATCGTCTTCATCGAGTCCGGCGGCGACAACCTGGCGGCCACCTTCAGTCCGGAACTCTCGGACCTGACGATCTACGTCATCGACGTGGCCGGCGGCGAGAAAATTCCCCGCAAGGGCGGCCCCGGCATCACCAAGTCCGATCTGCTCGTCATCAACAAGACCGATCTGGCCCCGATGGTGGGCGCGTCGCTGGCGATCATGGAAGAAGACACCCGGCGCATGCGCGGCGCGCGGCCTTATGTCATGAGCGACATGAAGGCGGGCGCCGGGCTGGGCGATATCGTCCGCTTCATCGAGCAACGTGGCTTGCTGGCCGCGTGACAACGGCTACCGACCGTACCGGAGCGGCCCGCCCTGTTTACCACTTACATGAAACTGAAAACCCTACTGCCCCGCGGGATGCACTTTACCTGCGCGCCAGGGATGGGATCATGCGCACATGCGATTCGTCGCACTCTTTAAAAGGAATTTTTGCCATGGATAACGCCTTTCTCGAGGCCCTGAAACGTCGCCGCACCCAGTATGCGCTGGGCCGCAACCTGCCGGTGTCGCACGAAGCGGTCACGACGCTCATCCAGGAAGCCATCAAGCACACGCCGTCGTCGTTCAATTCGCAGAGCTCGCGCGCGGTCATCCTGTTCGGTGCGCAAAGCATCAAGCTGTGGGACATCGTCAAGGACACGCTGCGCAAGATGGTGCCGGCCGACGCCTTCGCGGCGACCGAAAAGAAGGTCAACGGCTTCGCGGCGGGCGCGGGCACCGTGCTGTTCTTCGAAGACCAGGACGTCGTCAAGGGCCTGCAGGAAAAATTCCCCCTGTACTCCGATAACTTCCCCGTATGGTCCGAGCAGGCCGGCGGCATGGCGCAACTCTCCGTCTGGTCGACCCTGGCCAACGTCGGCATCGGCGCCAGCCTGCAGCATTACAACCCGGTCATCGACGAAGCCGTGGCCAAGGAATGGAACATTCCCGCCAACTGGAAGCTGCGCGCTCAGATGCCCTTCGGTTCCAATGAAGCGCCGTTCAACGAGAAAACCTTCATGGACGACGCCCAGCGTTTTCGCGTGCATCATTAAGTCCTGAAGGCACGGTTTCCGAACCGACGAGCCCGGCACATGCCGGGCTTTTTTCTTGCCGTCACGATGGGGAAAAGGCCAACGTCAGCGGGGCTTGATATCGCGGTCTCGGCCCAGGCCAACTACCCGAGCTTGATGTCGCGCTCGCGGATCAGCGTCGTCCATCTCTCTGTTTCCTCCGCAATCAAGCGTGCGAAAGTTTCCGGCGTGTTGGGCTGCAGGGGCGCCACATAGCCCTGTGCCATGAATGCATTTTGCAGGCGCCTGTTCAACAGGACTCTGTTCGCGCAGTCGTTCAGCTTCGCAATCAGCTGGGGAGACGTTCCCGCCGGTGCCAGCAAGCCCAGCCAGGTTTCCATGTCCACGCCGAGGACGCCGGATTCCTCCATGGTCGGGACACCAGGCAGGGAAGGCACCCGTTGCCGGGCCATGACGGCAAGTGCTCGCACGGCGCCCGTCTTTAAATGAGGAAGCACGCCAGCCAGGGAGAAGACCAGGAGATCGACGCGTCCGCCGACGAGGTCGACCATCGCGGCCGCCCCGCCCCGATAAGGTACGTGCAGCAGCTTGGTTTGCGACTCTGCCTGGAACAGCTCACCCAGCAGGTGGGTATCCGACGCGACGCCGGTCGATGCATAGGTCAGCATTCCGGGATGCGCTTTCGCCAGGGAAATCACGTCGCCGATCGACGCGATAGGGCCCTGCGCCGACGTCACGATTACGTTCGGCATCCGCGCGAGCAAGCCGATAGGGACGAAGTCACGCGACATATCGTAGTCGAAGTGGCTATACATCGCCTTGTGCAGCGTATTGGAACGCGTGCCGATATATAAGGTATTGCCATCCGGTGCGGCCCGCGACACGAACTCGGCCGCGATATTGCTGGCCGCGCCAGGCTTGTTCTCGACCACGATGTCCCGGCCGAGCGGCTGCGCGAAGTGTGCGGCCAGCAGGCGCGCCAAGGTATCCGCGCCGCCGCCGGGGGGATAACCCACCACCAGGCTAATGGGCCGTCGCGAAGCCGAACCGTCCACATCGTCAGCCAGTACGTTCATGGGCAACACTCCACTCAACACGGAGAATGCTGCGAGTTGGCGTTTGCGAAAGTTGATCTCCGTTTCCATGCGACCTCATCGTGGAAGTATTGATGGCTGGGGGCAGGCCCCAAACGGCTGGATCAGTGCCCTGTTACGGCGGTGAGTTCCCTTGATTCCAACGTTCAGAACAGATGCGCGGGCGACGACGACCAGGCAATCGCGAGATGGCAAAAAAAAGCCTGCCGGAACGGCAGGCTTTGGGGGCGATACGAGACCGGTCAGGCGACCGCGCGCGACATGCGCTTGCGTTCGTTTTCCGTCAGGTAGCGCTTGCGCAGGCGGATCGACTTGGGGGTGACTTCCACCAGCTCGTCGTCGTCGATGAATTCCACCGCGTATTCCAGCGACATCTGGATCGGCGGAACCAGGCGGACGGCTTCGTCGGTGCCCGAGGCGCGGATGTTGGTCAGCTGTTTGCCCTTGATCGGGTTGACGACCAGATCGTTGTCGCGGCTGTGGATGCCGATGATCATGCCTTCGTACAGCGCGTCCCCGGGGTTGACGAACATGCGGCCGCGGTCCTGCAGCTTCCACAGCGCGTAGGCCACGGCTTCGCCGTTGTCCTGGCTGATCAGCACGCCGTTACGGCGCTCGCCGATGCTGCCTTCGCGGGCCGGCGCGTACTCGTCGAAAATGTGGCTCATCAGTCCCGTGCCGCGCGTCATCGTCAGGAACTCGTTCTGGAAGCCGATCAGGCCGCGCGCGGGAATGCGGTATTCCAGGCGGGTGCGGCCGCGCCCGTCGGGCTGCATGTCCAGCAGGTCGCCCTTGCGGCGGCCCAGTTCTTCCATGACGCCGCCCTGGTGCGCGTCTTCCACGTCCACGGTCAGCAGTTCGAAGGGTTCGTGGCGCACGCCGTCGATTTCCTTGAACACCACACGCGGCCGCGAAACGGCCAGCTCATAGCCTTCGCGGCGCATCGTTTCCAGCAGGATGGTCAGGTGCAGTTCTCCCCGGCCCGACACTTCGAACACGGTATCGTCGCCGGTATCGCGCACGCGCAGCGCGACGTTGGACTTCAGTTCGCGATCCAGGCGGTCGCGCAACTGGCGGCTGGTGACGAACTTGCCTTCCCGGCCCGCCAGCGGCGAGGTGTTGACCATGAAGTTCATGGTCAGCGTGGGCTCGTCGATACGCAGCATGGGCAGCGCGTCTTCGGCGGGCGAGGACGCATCCATGACCGTGCAGCCGATGCCGATGCCTTCGATGCCGTTGATCAGGACGATGTCGCCCGCTTCCGCCTCGGCGACCACTTCGCGCTCCAGGCCCTTGAATTTCAGCACCTGGTTGATGCGGCCCTTGCCGCTTTCGCCGTCGGGACCGAAGCGGTACTGGACGTCCATGCCGCTGCGGATGCGGCCGCGGTTGACGCGGCCCACGCCGATCTTGCCGACGTAGCTGCTGTAGTCCAGCGAAATGATCTGCAGCTGCAGCGCGCCGTTGGGGTCGTCGTTACGCTGCGGCACATGCTGCAGGATGGCCTCGAACAGCGGGCGCATATCGCCTTCGCGCACGTCGGCCGTCATGCCGGCGTAGCCGGACAGGCCCGACGCGTAGATCACCGGGAAATCCAGCTGTTCCTCGGTCGCGCCCAGCTTGTCGAACAGTTCGAAGGTGGCGTTGATGACGAAGTCCGGACGCGCGCCCGGGCGGTCGATCTTGTTGACCACCACGATGGGCTTCAGCCCCAGGGCCAGGGCCTTGCGCGTGACGAAAATCGTCTGCGGCATCGGGCCTTCCACAGCGTCGACCAGCAGCAGTACGCCGTCGACCATGGACAGCACGCGTTCGACCTCGCCGCCGAAGTCCGCGTGTCCCGGGGTATCGACGATGTTGATGTGCGTACCCTCGTATTCGACCGCGCAGTTCTTGGCCAGGATGGTGATCCCGCGTTCCTTTTCCAGGTCGTTCGAGTCCATGACGCGCTCGGTCACGGCCTGGTTTTCGCGGAAGGTGCCCGATTGGCGCAGCAGCTGGTCGACCAGCGTGGTCTTGCCGTGGTCGACGTGGGCGATGATGGCGACGTTGCGCAAGGCGCGAGTCATAAAAGATCCTTTAAGGTGAGGCGGGCGCCAGGCCCGCCGGCAATTCATTCAGGGGCAGCAAAGCCTGCTTGGGGTCGGCCATGGCCTGCAACGCATCCAGCGTGACCGCGCCGTCCAGCGCGAACGGTCCCACCTGGGTACGGCGCAGGGCCACCAGATGCGCATGGCAGCCCAGCGCCCGGCCGATGTCCTGGGCCAGGGTACGTATATAGGTGCCCTTGCTGCACAACACATCTATTTCCGCCGTCATGCCGTCGCAGCTCAGCAAGTCGACGCGATGCAAGGTCACCTGTCGGGCCTCGCGTTCCACTTCCACGCCGGCGCGCGCGTACTCGTACAAAGGCTTGCCGTCGCGTTTCAGGGCGGAATACATGGGCGGAATCTGCGTGATGGTGCCCACGAAACGTGACAGCACATCGCGCAAGGCGGTCTCGTCCACCCCGGTGAAACTCTCCGGGGCGCGCGCCACGACGTTTCCGGTCAGGTCGCCGGAGTCGGTTTCCTCGCCGAAGCGCAACGTGGCGCGATAGCCCTTGTCCGCGCCCAGCATCACGCCGCACAGCTTGGTGCCCTTGCCCATGCAGCACACCAGCAGGCCCGTGGCGAACGGATCCAGCGTGCCGGTATGGCCCGCCTTGGCGGCGTCCAGCGTGCGGCGCGCGCGCTGCAAGGCGTGATTGCTCGACAAGCCTTCGGGCTTATCCAGCAGCAGGACACCGTCGAGCATCAGCCCGCGTCGTTTGGCCATCGTCTTATCCGAGAAAAACGCCGTGACGACAGCCCCTCAGGACTGGTCTTCCGGTTCGTCGGGCTCTGCCCGGTAGGAACCGGGCTGGTTGGCACGATCGATCAACTGCGACATTTCAATGCCGCGCGCGACCTGCTCGTCATGGAAGAACCGCAGCGTCGGCACGGTATGGATATGCAGCATGCGGTACAGCTGCGAATGCAGCCAGCCCGCCTTGTCATTGAGCAAGCCTTCGGCGACGGCCGGTTCCGCGCCCAGCACGGTGAAGTACACCTTGGCGTGCGCGTAATCGGGCGACAGCTCGACACCGGACAGCGTGATCAGCCCTGCCCGCGCGACGTCGAGTTCGCGCTGGATCAGTCCGGCCAGATCCTTCTGGATCTGGTCGGCCAGCCGCAGGTTGCGGCCGGGGATCGCTTTGGATTTATGACGGCTCATACTGAGCGCGCGATGCTTACAGCGTCCGCGCGATTTCCTTGATCTCGAAGACTTCCAGCTGGTCGCCCACCTGGATGTCGTTGTTGCCACGCAGCGTCAAGCCGCAATCGAAGCCGGCCTTGACTTCGCGCACGTCGTCCTTGAAGCGGCGCAGCGAATCCAGGTGGCCGGTCCACGTAACGACGTTGTTGCGCAACAGGCGGACCTGCGAATCGCGACGCACCACACCGTCGAGCACCATGCAACCGGCGATATTGCCCACGCGGGAAACCGTATAGATCTCGCGGATTTCCACCAGGCCGATGATCTCCTCGCGCTTTTCCGGCGCCAACATGCCCGACATGGCCGCCTTAACCTCATCCACGGCGTCGTAGATGATGTTGTAGTAGCGCAGGTCGATGCCGTTGCCATCCGCCAGCTTCTTGGCGCTCTGGTCGGCGCGCACATTGAAGCCGATGACGACCGCGTTGGACGCGATGGCCAGGTTGACGTCGCTTTCCGAGATACCGCCCACCGCGGCGTGCACGACCTGCACGCGCACTTCTTCGGTGGACAGCTTCTGCAAGGCGTTGACCAGCGCTTCCTGCGAACCCTGCACGTCGGTCTTGACGATCAGCGCCAGGGTCTGCGTGCCTTCGCCCATGTTGTCGAACATGGATTCCAGCTTGGCGGCCTGTTGGCGAGCCAGCTTGACGTCGCGGAACTTGCCCTGACGGAACAAGGCGATTTCGCGCGCCTTGCGTTCGTCGGTCAGCACCATGAGTTCGTCGCCGGCGGCCGGCACGTCGGTCAGGCCCTGGATTTCGACAGGGATGGACGGACCGGCGGCCTGCACCTGCTTGCCGTTCTCGTCCAGCATGGCGCGCACGCGGCCGAAGCTGGCACCCGCCAGCACGACGTCGCCACGCTTCAGCGTACCGCTCTGCACCAGGATGGTGGCCACCGGACCGCGACCCTTGTCCAGGCGCGCTTCGATGACCAGGCCCTTGGCGTGGGCGTTGACGGGCGCCTTGAGCTCCAGGATTTCGGCCTGCAGCAGGACGTTTTCCAGCAGATCGTCGATGCCCGCGCCAGTCTTGGCCGACACGTTCACGAAAGGCACGTCGCCGCCGTATTCTTCCGGCACGACTTCTTCCGCGACCAGCTCCTGCTTGACGCGCTCGGGATTGGCGTCGGGCTTGTCGATCTTGTTCACCGCCACGACCAGCGGCACGCCGGCGGCCTTGGCATGGTGGATGGCTTCACGCGTCTGCGGCATCACGCCGTCGTCCGCGGCCACCACCAGGATGACGATGTCGGTGGCCTTGGCGCCGCGCGCACGCATGGCGGTAAAGGCTTCGTGGCCCGGGGTATCCAGGAAGGTGACCATGCCGCGATCGGTCTCGACGTGATACGCGCCGATGTGCTGCGTGATCCCGCCGGCTTCGCCCGCGGCGACCTTGGCGCGCCGGATGTAATCCAGCAGCGAGGTCTTGCCGTGGTCGACGTGGCCCATGACGGTGACCACGGGCGCGCGCGGCAGCAGTTCGGCTTCCTCGCCTTCGGGCGCGGTTTCGTCCAGGAAGGCTTCCGGGTCGTCCAGCTTGGCGGCGATGGCCTTGTGGCCGAGCTCTTCGACCACGATCATGGCCGTTTCCTGGTCCAGCACCTGGTTGATGGTGACCATCTGGCCCAGCTTCATCAATTGCTTGATGACTTCCGCGGCCTTGACGGACATCTTGTGCGCCAGATCGGCCACGGTGATGGTTTCGGGCACGTGGACTTCGCGCGCGATGAATTCCTGCGGCGCCTGCTCCACCGAACCGCCGCGACGGTCGGATTGCTGGTTGCGGCCACCACGGCCACTGGACTTGCCGCCGGCCTTGCCACCCGCGCGCCAGCCATCGCGGCTGGGCGCGCCGGCGGGCTTGTCGGCCGGCTTCTTGCGCGCGCTGTCGTCCGTCCAGGTCGACGAGACTTCGGCGGTCTTGATGGTCTTCTTGGTGCCGGTACCGGGCGCCGGCTTGGCGTCCTTCTTGGCGCCGCCACCGGGCTTGGCCGCGGGCTTGTGCAGCGTGCCGGACAAGGCGGCGGCAGCGGCCGCGGCCGGCTGTTCCGGCTCGGGCGCGCGCAGCACCTTGCGCGGACGGTTCAGCATTTCGCGCAGCGCGGCGGCTTCGGCCTCGGCGGTACGGCGGGCTTCGTCGCGTTGCGCCGTGCTCATCGTCTGGGCGGGCGAGGCGGCGGGCGGCGGTCCACGGCGGGCGTCGCCAGGGCGCGGGCCCTTCGATACGGTGGGCTTGGGCGCGACGGGCATGCCGGGACGCTGGCGATCGTCCTGGCCGGCCGGCGACGGCGCGGCGGCGGGCGATGCCTTGGATGCAGCGGGACTTTCGGTTTCAGGCTTTTCGGAAACCGCGGTGATATCTGACGTGTTCACGGACTCTTGCGGGACAGCTTCGACCGGCGGCTCGGCGGCGGGGCCGGCGGCGGCTGCCACGGGTGCCTCGTGTTCGGGTTCCGGCTGGATGGATACGGGCGCGGCCTGCGGTTCCTGCGCGGTCGCGGTTTGCTCGGCGACGTCCGGCGTGGCGGCGGAATCGTCCGCCGGCGCCGGCGTTGCCGCTTCGGCGACAGGCGCGGGCGCCTGGGGCTCGGTCGCGGCGGGCGCGCTGGCTTCGACAACCGGCTCGCTGGCTACGGGTTCTTGCGTCGCCACCGGCGTCTCGACGGTGGCCGCCGGGGAAGCGGCCGCCGTGGTAGCGGCCGCCGTGGTGGCGGGCGCGGCATTGGCGGCCGGCGCGGCGGTTTCAGGCGCGGGCGTGGCAGCGGGCGTGGTGGCCGGCTGTTCAGCCGCATCGGCCTGGGCACGCGTGGCGGCGGCTTCGGCGGCCAGTTCGGCCGGATCGCGCTTCACGAACACACGCTTCTTGCGCACCTCGACCTGAATCGTGCGCGAACGTCCGGTGGCATCCGCCTGGCGGATTTCCGACGTCTGGCGACGCGTCAGCGTGATTTTCTTGCCCTCGGCGGCCCCGCCATGCGCGCGGCGCAGCGAGTCGAGCAGTTTCGCCTTGTCGCTGTCGGTGACGGCATCGTCCACCGATTTGAGGTCAACGCCGGCCGAGCGCAGCTGGTCCAGCAGCACATTGGCAGGCATTTTCAGCTCGGTAGCGAACTGGGCGACGGTATTGCTCGACATTAGGCTTTCTTCCTGTGTACGGCGATATAACAATATGACTTTGCGCAATCCAAAAAAACAAGTTCGGGAAGGCCTCCGGGCTGGATCGCCAGGCGGGGCCCTTCCCCCGGTACCGCTACTTTTCCTCGTTGAACCAGTGCGCGCGCGCCCGCATGATGAGCTCGCTGGCCTGGCTTTCGTCGAGGCCCGAGATTTCGGCGAGCTCATCCGTGGAGAGCTCGGCCAGGTCGTCGCGGGTATGCACCTTACGCTCGGCCAGGCTCGCGGCCAGTTCGGGCGTCATGCCTTCGAGTTCGAGCAGGTCCTGCGCGGTTTCGATACGCTCTTCCTGGGCGATGGCTTCGGTCAGGAGGGCGTTGCGCGCGCGGGTGCGCAACTCGTTGATGGTGTCTTCGTCGAACGCTTCGATTTCCAGCAGTTCCTGCATGGGCACGTAGGCGATCTCTTCGAGACCCGTAAAGCCTTCATCGATCAGGATGTCGGCCACTTCTTCGTCGACGTCCAGCTTGTTCATGAAGGTGCCGCGCAAGGCGGAACGTTCGACTTCCTGCCGGTTCTGGCTTTCTTCCGGCGTCATGATGTTGATCTGCCAGCCCGTGAGCTCGGAAGCCAGGCGTACGTTCTGGCCCTTCGCGCCGATGGCCTTCGGCAGGTTTTCCTCGTCGACCACCACGTCCATGGCGTGCTTGTCTTCGTCCACCACGATGGACTCGACATTCGCCGGCGCCAGCGCGCCGATGACGAACTGCGCGGGATCCTCGGACCACAACACGATGTCCACCTGTTCGCCGCCGAGCTCATTGCGCACGGCGGTCACGCGCGAACCGCGCATGCCGACGCAGGTGCCGATCGGATCGATGCGCTTGTCGTAGGCGATGACGGCGATCTTGGCGCGCACACCGGGATCGCGCGCGGCGGCCTTGATCTCCAGCAGGCCCTGTTCGATTTCCGGCACTTCGTTTTCGAAGAGCTGGCGGATGAATTCCGGCGACGTGCGTGACAGGATCACCTGCTGGCCACGCGCCGCATGGTCGATGCGCAGCACGTAAGCCCGCACGCGGTCGCCCACGCGCATGTTTTCCTTGGGGATCATTTCCGAGCGCGGCAGGCGGGCTTCGATCTTGCCCGTTTCGATGATGGCGTCGCCCTTGTCCATGCGCTTGACGGTGCCGGACACAATGGTTTCGCCACGTTCCAGGAAGTCGTTCAGCACCTGTTCGCGTTCGGCGTCGCGGATCTTCTGCAGGATCGCCTGCTTGGCCGCCTGCGCGCCGATACGGCCGAACTCGATGGGTTCCAGCGGTTCTTCGATGTACTCGCCGACCTGGATATTGGGCACGGCTTCCCGCGCGTCGGAATACATTTCCTGCTTGTCGGGTTCCTGCAGCCCCGCTTCATCGGGCACGACGAGCCAGCGACGGAAACCTTCATGGCTGCCGCTGTCACGATCGATGGAAACACGGATGTCCGCGTCTTCCTTGAAGCGCTTTTTCATGGCCGAAGCCAGCGCGCTTTCCAGCGCTCCGAACACCACATCGCGCGACACGTTCTTTTCGCGCGCCAGAGCGTCGACCAACAGAAGAATTTCGCGACTCATCGCTTTTTGCCTTTGAAATCCAGGACCGGATCCAGCTTGGCGCGCTCGACTTCGTCAAACGTAAAATTCACCACCTGGATATCGTCCTTCTTTGCCTCAAATTCCACGCCGAAAACCGCTTTGCCCTGATCCTGCTCCGGCGCTTGCGCGGACGCGACCAGGGTGCCGGTAAAGACCTTGCGGTTTTCCACGGCCTGCCGCAGCTTGACTTCCACGCGCTGTCCCGCGAAGCGAATGAAGTCGGCTTCGGTGCGCAGCGGGCGATCCACGCCGGGCGAACCGACCTCCAATCGCTTGTAATCGATGTTTTCGACTTCGTAGACCCGCGACAATTGGCGCGAAACCTGCTCGCAATCTTCGATGCGCACGCCTTCCGGGCGGTCGATCGTGACGCGCAACAGGCCGAGCGCGGCCCGCTCGACGTCGACGAGTTCGACGTCCATGCCGGACAGCGCTTCCTGGGTCAATGCGAATAAATCAGCCATATACTCGAAAAAAATGGGCTGCAAGCCCAGCCCATTCGTTATTACTCTTATTACGTGGTTTCGCGTGGCATCGCCTTTTCGGTAGAGCCACGGCTTTAGCCATGGCCACCCAAGGACAACTATCGGGCCAACCATCGGTCCGAACACGCGACCGCAGCAAACCAGCCCACGAAACCAGCTATCCTACCACAAATTAGGCAAAATTGCCTGATGCGTCCAGGGTTTACGTATTCGGGGCCGGACTGCTACCTACCTTGATCCGCGGCCGCCCCGTCCCCCGATCACGCCCAGGCGCGACTCGTGGGCCGCCGCGCCGCGCGGCTGCCAGTCGTCGCCGCGGCCACCACCGCCGCCACCGCCACCGCCGCCACCCGGACGCGGCCCCTTGGGATTGCCGTTGCCCCGCTTCTTGCCGGGAGCGGCATTCTTTCCGGGTGCGGCACCCTTGCCGGGCCGGCCGCGCTGCGGCCCCTTGCCTGGCGCGCCAGGATGGCCCTGCCCCGCCTGGCCCTGCCCTGCGTGGTTGCCGGGATTCGCTCCCGCGGCATTCACCGCCGCGCCGTTGCCGCCGCCCGGCTTGCCCTTGCGCCCGGATTTTCCGCGCGCCTGATGCTGCCCGCCCGGCGCATGGCCCGCGGCCTGCCCGGAACCCTGGCCTTGGCCCTGCCCTTGTCCGGGACGCTTGCCCGGCCCGCGCCGCTGCTTGCCGCCACGGGCAGCGCCGTCATTGCCCATGGGATGTCCGTTGGCATAGCCACCGGTCACCAGCAGTCCGGTCCCGAAGGGATCGGACGGGTAGGACATGCCGCCCAGCGGATTCTTGGCCGCGCGGCCGCCACCCTGCAGCTTGCCGCGGCGACCGATGCGGGCGCCGTTCATGCCATTGTTCTGCAAGGTGCCGAAGCCCGGCGGCAGCGCGCTGTCGTGCGATTGGGGCTGCTTGGGCCGCCGGCCGCTTTCGTCGTCGTCGCGCAGCAGGCCGAGCTGCACCATGAGCGCGGTGACCAGATTGGGGTCGAGCTCTTCCCAGCGGCCGCGCCGCAGGTTGCGCGGCAGGACGACATCGCCGAATCGCGTCCGGATGAGCCGGCTGACGGTCACGCCTATGGCCTCGAACATGCGGCGCACTTCGCGGTTGCGGCCTTCGTTCAGCGTGACGCGGTACCAGCGGTTGCTGCCTTCGCCGCCCAGGTAGTCCAACGACCCGAACGCGGCCTTGCCGTCGTCCAGGTCTATGCCTTCGACCAGGGACGCACGCTGCGCGGCGTCCATCTCACCCAGGACACGGACGGCGTACTCGCGTTCCGCGCCATACCGGGGATGCATGATGCGATTGGCCATATCGCCCGACGTGGTGAAGATCAGCAGGCCTTCCGTATTCAGGTCCAGGCGGCCCACCGACAGCCATTTGCCGGTGCGCAGCTTGGGCAGGCGCGCGAAAACGCTGGCGCGTCCGCCCGGATCGTCATGGCTGACGATTTCGCCGGCGGGCTTGTGATACAGGATCACGCGCGGCGGCTTGCGGGTGTTGACGCGCGTGATCAGCTTGCCGTTGACGCGCACCTGATCGCCAGCGGCGACGCGCTGCCCGATATGGGCGGGCTCGCCGTTCACGGACACGCGGCCGGCGACGATCAGCTCTTCCATTTCGCGCCGCGAGCCTATGCCCGCGTCGGCCAGCACCTTGTGCAGCTTGGGCATCACGGCTTCGCTGTTCAGGTACTTGTTCAGCCGCTGTTCCATGCGGGCAGTCTTGTCGAGGTAGGCCAGGGCCTGTTCGGCTTCCCGCTCGTTACCCGGGGACACGGCCTCGGCATCGGCGGCGGCGGAGCCATGCGGCTGCATTGCCGCGCCGGCCTCCGCCGTGGATTCCGCGCCCGACACGGCATCGCCGCGACGGCGGCGGAAAGGCGTGCGCAGCTTGCGGCCCTTGCCGCGGTTGCCCGGCGCGGGCGCTTCGCCTTCCGCCGCGACGCCCGTATGGGCGGATGCGGCGTCGGGTTGGCTGGATGCCGCGCCGACCTCGTCACCGAAGGAAGCGGGCGCACTTTCGGATCCGTAAGAGGACGGCGTGCCTTCGGACGTCCCCCGTTGTGCCTGGGAGGGGGCGCGGGTAGGTGCGTGAGTAGGTGCGTGGGAAGGTGCGTCGGCCGGTGCGTCCGCGGCATCCGCCGCGTGCCCCTGGAAGCCACTTCCGGCTTGCGGGGCGACGGCGGATTCAGCAGTTTTGCGTCTGCGGGGGCGTTTGGGCGGCTCGGCTTCGGCCGGCTGCGCCACCGCGGACGGCGCGGCTGTTTCGGCCGGACCATCCAGAGGCAGCGCGGCCTGGTCCGCGTCCGACGCGCGCGGTTTGCGGGCGCGGCCGCGCGGTGCTCGCGTGGCGGCCGCATCGCTCGCGGCCTGCTCCATCACATCGCCGCGCGGCGCGCTGTCGGCCGTGGCTCGGGGGGCGTCACCGGGGACGTCGGCAACCGCTTCGCCAGCCCGTGCACCGCGCGGTGTGCGCGTGGACGTGCGGCTTGCGGTCTTGCGCGCGGTTTTCCGCGCGGGCGCCGTGGGCTGCGCATCGCCGGCGGATTCGGGCGGAGCGCCAGCCGATTGCGCGCTGGCCGGCGCGTCGGCGGCCGGCGCGGCCTCGTGAGCGCTGGCGGCGGGATCGGTCCTGGCGCGCGCCGGGCGGCGGGCGCGGGGACGCGGCGCCGGCTTGGCGTCCGCGGTGGCTGCGCCAGCGCCGGCGTCCTGCGTGGGTGCGCCGGGCGTAGCCGCCGCGCCTTTGTCGCGCTGATCCATGACATCGTCCTGCACGTTCTTATTGATACTCACTGGGACTACTCCAGAATTCACTCTTTACGCGGCGCGCCGGGCGCGTCGTCATTGTCTTTGTCGGTCTGCCCGGGAGGGATTTCGGGCGTCTGGCCGGGCACGGGCGGTTCGATTTCGGGCGTCGGATCGGTGGGTTCGATCTCGGGGCTTCCACCGGGCGGCTCGATTTCGGGATGCTGGCCGGGCGGCGTGATTTCAGGGCGATGGCTGCCAGGCTCGATGGTGTCGTGGTCGGGGACGGGAATTTCGGGCTCCTCCGGCGTGGGGCCGGTGGCGGCCCGCATATCGGCCGCGGCGGTTTGCAGGCCTTCCGTATCAGCGTCGGCTTGAACAGGATCGGCTTGAGTTTCGGTTTCAGCGTCGGCTTGGGTAGCGTCCGCTTCGGTTTCGGTATCCGCGTCGGCTTGGGCAGCGTCAGCTTCGGTTTCGGTTTCGGTTTCAGCGTCGGCTTGAGCAGCGTCCGCTTGAGTTTCGGTTTCCGCGTCGGCCTGGACGCCGTCCGCGTGGGTTTCAGTTTCGGCGTCGGGTTGGGCGGTGTCGGCTTGCGCCTCCGCCTGAGCTTCGGCCTGCGGTTCGGCCTGCACATCCGCCGCGATGGCGATGCCGCCGGTCAGATCCAGCCCTTCCAGCGCCGCCATGGCGCCACCCGGTTCCAGCGGCGGCAGCTCATCCAGCGCGCGCAGCCCGAGATCATCGAGGAACTGGCGCGTGGTGCCGAACAGGGCCGGTCGCCCCGGGGCGTCGCGATGGCCGATGACTTCGATCCAGCCGCGATCCTCCAGGGCCTTCACGATCTGCGACGACACGGTCACGCCACGGATATCTTCGATATCGCCGCGCGTCACCGGCTGTCGCCATGCCACGATGGCCAGGGTCTCCAATACGGCGCGCGAATATTTGGGAGGCTTCTCAGGGCTGAGTCGTTCGAGATAGCGCTGCATGGCGGGACGGCTCTGGAAACGCCAGCCGCCGGCCAGCGATATCAATTCGAGTCCGCGGTCTCTCCACGCGGCTTGCAGGCTTTCCAGCAGGCTGTCCAGGCGGTCGTTATCGATACCGTCATCGTCGGTAAACAGCCTGCGCAACTCGCCACGCGGCATGGGTTGCGGCGCGCACAACAGCGCCGTTTCTATCACCAGGGTTGCCTCGCTATCGTTCATCGATATGTCAATTCATCGGGGTTGGAAAGGCCTTCGACTTGCCAAGGCTGAAAAACTGAAGTAATATTTCTTTCTCAGACGCGGGGTGGAGCAGTCTGGCAGCTCGTCGGGCTCATAACCCGAAGGTCGTAGGTTCAAATCCTGCCCCCGCAACCAAACAGTACGCAGACAAGGCTTGGCGAATCCGCCAAGCCTTTTTTGCTTTGCGGGCCGGGAAAGCGCTTCGACAAGCATCGAGGTTTCGGCAAGCAAAGCGATTTCTGCACGCATCGGGGCTCCCGCATGCATCGGGGCTTCCGCAAGCACCGCGCCGCTCGAATCGAAATCGAAACGGGCACAGGCAAGCGCGCTACTCTGCCATGTGGCACGAGCCTGCGCGACACCGATACACGTCTGTGCGTAAGCAGCCGCTGACCGCGGCTTGAACCCGAAAAACGCTAGCAAGAAAACCTCGGCCAAGAAGGCTGGTTTGCGATACCAAGCGGTGCCGAGGAATGCAAGCGCAACCCCGAACCGAAAATGCCGAAAGGAACGATATGGCAACGGAGACGGACGGACAGTATCCGCGTAGCCCTTGTAGGGATACCTGGTGCGGCATCTAAGAAGTGAACTGAGCCGTCCGGCATTACCCCGAATGTCGGAGCGTCTTTTTATTGCCGTTTTAACCCTGCGTGTCGACGGAGTGGCGAAAGCGGGCGCGATACACGCGAAACACCCGCAACAGTCTAGCGGGGCATGCCCATCTTTGGCCGTCTGTGATCAAGCCAACCGCCTGCAGGAACCTACAAATTATACCCACATTAACGGTTTCATAGGAGAAAAATCCCCGGGGCGAGATGGTGTTGGATGCGCGCATCGAGCGCCGCGCCATCGATACCGCGGGCGATGAAAACCAGGCGCGCGTCTTCCCTGCCCTCGGGCCATCCGGACAGGGGCAGGATGGGATAAAGCTGGTCGTGCACGCCGTGCACCGCGCTGGGCGCGGCATCCCCATCGAAGCGGACCAGCCCTTTCATGCGCAGCAGCGACTGGCCCAACTCCCCTTGCAGCGCCGAGATGCCGCGCACGAAAGCCGCGCGCGGCACCGATGGCGGCAGCGCCAGCGTCGCGACCGCGACGTCGTGCGGCGGCCGCGCGGACATGGCGCCGCCGGACCGCAGGACGCCCAAGCCAGGGCCCGCCAGCCACGACGCGCCCCCTGCCCCGCCGGCGCCCGACGGACGCGCGCGGTACGGACGCTCCCCCAGCAAACCGTCAGGCAAGGCGCCGCTGGCGTCCAGCACGTGCACATGGGCCGTCGGATTGACTTGCGACACGGCCAGGCGGGCCGCCTCCCGTTCAGCGGCGGACGCCAGGTCGGCCTTGCTGATGACCACCTCGTCCGCCAGCGCGAGCTGTTGCGCGGCCTCGGGCTGGTCGTCGATCTGCGCGGCGATCCGCTGCGCGTCGGCGACCGCGATGGTGCCGTTGTAGACGTACCGTTCGGCCAGGAAGGGCTCGTGGCGCAGCGTGAACAGGATGGGCGCGGGGCTGGCCAGGCCGCTGGTTTCGATCAGCACGTGCGGGAAAGGCCGGATGGCGCGGCGCAGCGCCAGCAGGAACAGGTCGCGCAAGGTGTCGACCAGGCCACCGCGCACCACGCAGCAGATGCAGCCACCGGCCACGACCCGGACGTTGTCACTCACATGGCGCACCAGGTGATGGTCCACGCCTATGCTGCCGAACTCGTTGATGATCACGGCCGCCTGCGCGTACCGTGGGTCGCCCAGCATGCGGTTCAGCAACGTGGTCTTGCCGCTGCCCAGGAACCCGGTCAGGACGGTGACGCCGATACGGGCGTCGGGCGTGCCCACAGCGGTCAAGGGCAGACCGCGACCGCGTTCACTTCGATCAGCGCGCCGTAGTGCAGCGCCGTCGTGGGAACCACGGTACGCGCCGGCCGCGCGTCGCCCATCACCGATTCGTACACGGCATTGACCTCGCCCCACAGCGAGACGTCGGGGATAAAAATCTGCACGCTGACCAGATTGGCCAGCGACGTCCCGGCCGCCTCCAGGATCGCGCGCACGTTTTCCAGGCACTGCCTGGCCTGCGCCGCCATGCCGTCGGGCAGGATGCGTTCGCCGCCTGGCGCATAGGGCAACTGGCCGGAGACGAAGACAAAGCCATTGGCCTTGATGGCTTGCGAGTAATGCCCCGCGGGCAGCGGCGCGTCGATGGTCTGGATGCGTTCGATCATGGTGGATGACGGGGTAGGTAAAGGGGTGTACCGCAGGGTGTATGGCCATCATACCGGGTTCACCCGTATGGCTGGCCGCCGCCGCGCGTCACCATCGCGGATCGCGATGGTGGTTTTCCCAAAAACCACGCCAAGGCCTTGATGCAGCATGCATCATTACTCGCCGCGATGCCTGGCATCGACGAGCAAATAAAAACAGAAAGGAGACATCCATGAAGAGCCTCTTGGCAGTGGCGCTGTGCGCCGCCGCGATCGCCTGCGGCACGGCCGCCGCCCAAACGAAGACGCCCCCGGAAAAGAAGGAAATCAAGATAGGCGCGGCATCCACGGGCATCACCTATCTGCCCGTCATCATCGCCAGGCAGCTGGGCTACTTCCGCGATGAAGGACTGGACGTGACCATCGCCGCGTTTTCGGGAGGATCCAAGGCGCTGGAATCCATGCTGGGCGGCAGCACGGACATGACGGCGGGCGCCTACTCCAACACGCTGACCATGGCGGCCAAGGGCCAGAAACTGGTGACCATCGCGGCACAGGTGGTGTGCCCCGGCTGGGTCTTCGGCACATCGAAGAAGAACTTCGGCAAAGTGAAGACGCCTGCCGACCTGAAAGGGATGCGGGTGGGCGTGAGCGCCCCGGGTTCCAGCACGCACATGGTCGTCAACTACATCCTGAACAAGGCCGGCCTGAAGCCCGACGACGTATCCATCATCGGCGTGGGCCAGGCCGCGGGCGCGGTCGCCGCCGTCCGCGCGGGGCAGATCGACGCACTCATCGTCAACGATCCCGTCGCCACGGTGCTGGTGGACGGCGGCGATCTCAAGCCCCTGGCGGAGTTGCGCACCGCCGACGGCAACAAGCAGGTCTTCGGCGCGGACTATCCGGAATCCAGCATCTACGCGACCAGATCCTTCGTCGACAAGAACCCGCGCACCGTACAGGCCGTCGCCAACGCCATCGTGCGCGCCGAGCACTGGATGGCCAAGGCCACGCCGCAACAGGTGGTGGAGACGGTGCCGGCCGAGTACGTCGTCGGCGACAAGGAACTGTATGCCAGATCCTTCCAGAACAGCCGCCGCTGCCTGTCGACGGATGGCGTCATCACGGATGAAGGCGCGCGCACCGTGCGCGACGTACTGGCGGCCTTCGATCCGTCCATCGGCGCCGCGCATATCGACCTGGCGGCCACCTACGACAACCGCTACGTGAAGAAGGCCGGGGAAACACAGCAATGAGAGGAGCCATGCTGCGCAGTATCGACACTCCCACGCATGCGACGTCCAGGCAGGCGGCTCCCGAGCGCCAGGCGCTGCATTTCGATGGCGTGACCTGCACCTTCGCCAGCAACGAGGGCCGCGGCCAGACGTACACCGCGGTACGCGACGTCGACCTGGCGATACGCGACGGCGAATTCGTGTCCGTCGTCGGACCCACCGGCTGCGGCAAATCCACGTTGCTGAACGTGGCCGCGGGGCTGATGCGCCCGTCCTCGGGCACCCTGAGCATCTTCGGCGAGCCCTTGACGCAGGGGCTGAACAAGGACGCATCCTACCTGTTCCAGGTGGATGCCCTGATGCCCTGGAAAACCGCGGAAGACAATATCGCCGCGGGCCTGGTCTTTCACGGCACGCCGAAGGCGCAGGCCCTGCAGTCGGCGCGCGAATGGCTGGAACGCGTCGGGCTCGCGGGCCATGGCAGGAAATATCCCCACCAGATGTCCGGCGGCATGCGCAAGCGCGCCGGCCTGGCGCAGGCCTTGATACTGAACCCGCGCATCCTGCTGATGGACGAACCCTTCAGCGCCCTGGATATCCAGACCCGCCACCTGATGGAAGACGAGCTGCTGCGCCTGTGGTCGGCCGACCGCAAGTCCGTGGTGTTCGTCACGCATGACCTGGAAGAAGCGATTTCGCTGTCCGACCGGGTCGTCGTGCTGTCGGCCGGCCCCGGCACGCGCCCCATCGCGGAATTCGAGATCGACCTGGAGCGTCCGCGCGAAGTCGCCGAAATCCGCATGACGCAGCGCTTCCTGCAGCTGCACACCGAAATATGGGAAGTACTCAGAGGGGAGGTCCTGAAAAGCTATGCCAGCGCTCGCTCTTGATCCGAACAACCGCGTCCTGGTGCTCGCCACGCGCCTGCTGCTGCTGGCGGGCGCGGTATTCCTGTGGTGGCTGGGGACCAGCCGGGAATGGCTCTCGCCCTTCTTCTTCGGCGATCCGGTGGGGGTGGCGCAACGCATCGTGACCTGGTTCGCCAGCGGCTCGATTTTCATCCACCTGTACACCACGCTGATCGAAACGCTGCTGGCCTTCGCCATCGGGACCATACTCGGCCTGGGATGCGGATTGTGGCTGGCGCTGAACCCTTTTCTGGCGGTGGTGACGGACCCGTTCATCAAGGCCTTCAATTCCATGCCCCGGCTGATCTTCGCGCCCATATTCGCGCTGTGGTTCGGCCTGGGCATCTGGTCCAAGATCGCGCTGGGGGTCACGCTGGTGTTCTTCGTGGTGTTCTTCAATGTGTTCCAGGGCGTGCGCGAAGTCAGTCCCGCGGTGCTGTCGAACACCCGCATGCTTGGCGCCAGTTCGCGGCAACTGATGCGGCACGTCTACATGCCGTCGGCGATGAGCTGGGTGTTTTCCAGCCTGCACAACGCCGTGGGTATCGCCTTCGTCGGCAGCGTCGTCGGCGAATACCTGGGATCGGAGAAAGGCGTCGGCTACCTGATCCTGCTGGCCGAAGGTGTCTTCGACATCAACTCCGTGATCGCCGGCATCCTGCTGCTGACCGTGTTCGCGCTGGTGCTGGATACCACGGTCTCGCTGTTCGAAGACC
The DNA here is from genome assembly GCF_002261425.1 of Bordetella genomosp. 9. Lineage (NCBI taxonomy): Bacteria > Pseudomonadati > Pseudomonadota > Betaproteobacteria > Burkholderiales > Alcaligenaceae > Bordetella > Bordetella genomosp. 9. The sequence goes on from NZ_NEVJ01000003.1 coordinate 1,541,586, forward strand.
ACTTCATGCGCTGGCGCCCCGTCGCCGGCCAGACCGTGGCCGCCAGCGCCTGACAGCCGCGCCAGGACCGCCTGCCTCCGTATTGGACGTCCGTGGCGTGGCCCGCCCGGAATACTGTGAAACACGATAAAGGAAACGTATCTTGCAAACGAACTCGATCGCTTTGACCGGCCGCGTGGCCGTGGTGACCGGCGGCGCGCAGGGCATAGGGTTGACGGTGGTACGCCGCTTCCTGGAGTCCGGCGCGCGCGTCGCCATCTGGGACGTCAACGCCGACGCGCTGGCCAAGGTAAAGCAGGAACTGCGCGGCGCCGGCCACGAGGTGCACACCGAGCACGTGGACATCGCCGACTACGCCAGCGTGGAAGCCGGCGTGGCCGGCACGCTGCGCGCCCTGGGCAAGCTGGAAATCCTGATCAACAACGCCGCCATCGTCGGGCCCAACACGACGCTGGCGGAGTATCCGCTGGACCAGTGGCGCAAGGTCATCGACATCGACGTCAACGGTACCTTCTATTGCTGCCGTGCCGTGACGCCCATCATGATCGCGCAGAAATACGGCCGCATCGTCAACGTGGCGTCGATCGCCGGCAAGGAAGGCAATCCGAACGCGGCGGCCTACAGCTCGGCCAAGGCCGCGGTCATCGCCATGACCAAGTCGCTGGGCAAGGAACTGGCCGCGCACGACATCGCCGTCAACTGCGTGACGCCGGCCGTGGCGCGCACGCCGGGCGCCATGGAGCAGCAGTCGCCCGAGCATATCGCCTACATGCTGAGCCGCATCCCGCGCGGGCGCTTCCTGGAGCTGAACGAAGCCGCGGCGATGATCGCCTGGCTCGCCAGCGAGGAAAACTCCTTCACCACCGGCGCGGTCTTCGACCTGTCCGGAGGCCGGGCCACCTATTGAACGGCCGCGCCGTCGCGTTTTCCGCCGGCGGCACGCGGCCGCCAGGCGTTTTCCATGCACACAGGAGTTGAAGATGAAGTTGCTACGCTACGGCGCCAAGGGACAGGAAAAGCCGGGCCTGCTGGATCGGCAGGGCCGCATACGCGATCTGTCCGGGCACATCGCCGACATCGGCGCCGCCGCGCTGTTGCCCGAATCCCTGGATCGTTTGAAGAAGATCGACGCCGAGTCCCTGCCCCTGGTGCCGGGCAAGCCGCGGCTCGGGCCCTGCGTCAGCGGCACGGGCAAGTTCATCTGCATCGGCCTGAACTACTCCGACCACGCGGCCGAGACCGGCGCCACGGTGCCGCCCGAGCCCATCATTTTCATGAAGGCGACCAGCGCCATCACCGGGCCCGACGATCCCATCGAGATTCCCCGCAACTCGGAAAAGACCGATTGGGAAGTGGAGCTGGGCGTGGTCATCGGCAAGGCGGCCAAATACGTGCCGGAAAGCGAGGCCATGGCGCACGTGGCCGGGTATTGCCTGATCAACGACGTATCGGAACGCGCCTTCCAGGCCGAACGCCAGGGGCAATGGACCAAGGGCAAGTCGGCCGACACCTTCGGCCCCATCGGTCCCTGGCTGGTCACGCCCGACGAAATCGCCGATCCGCAGGCGTTGGCGATGTGGCTCGAAGTGAACGGCCATCGCTACCAGAACGGCAGCACGGCGACCATGGTCTACGGGGTGCGCTATCTGGTGTCCTACCTTTCGCAGTTCATGTCGCTGCAGCCGGGCGACATCATCTCCACCGGTACGCCGCCGGGCGTCGGCCTGGGCCAGAACCCGCAGGTGTACCTGAAGGCCGGGGATGTCGTGACGCTGGGGATCGAAGGGTTGGGCACGCAGCGGCAGGACGTGATTCAAGGATAGGGAGAACGACATGATGATGCGCTACGCCGCGGCCGCGGTTTCGCTTGCCTTGCTGGCCGGTACGTCACTGGCTGCCCAGGCCCAGAACGCGCCGGAGAAAACCAGGCTGCACCTGGCCGCGGCCGGCGTGGGCTTTCCCTATCTGCCTTTCGTCATCGCCAGCAGTCGGGGCTACTTCAAACAGGCGGGGCTCGATGTCGATATCGGCGTGTACAGCGGCGGCGCCAAGGCGCTGCAGGCGCTGATGGGCGGCAGCGCGGACTTCGTCGCGGGGGCGTACTCGAACACCATCACGATGGCCGTCAAGGGCCAGAAGCTGGTGTCCTTCGCCATCCAGGCGAATTGCCCGGGCTTCGTTTTCGGCGTCACCAAGGCCAGCCGCGACAAGATCAAGTCGTATGCCGACCTGAAGGGCAAGCGCATCGGCGTCAGCTCGCCGGGATCCAGCTTTCACATGGGCGTGAACTACCTGCTGAGCCGCGCGGGTGTGAAGCCTGAAGAGGTCTCCATCATCGGCGTCGGCTCGTCTTCCGGCGCGGTGGCCGCGGCCCGCGGCGGACAGGTGGACGCCATGATGTCCAACGACCCGGTCGCCACCATCCTGCAGGACAGCGGCGACCTGTTCCCCCTGGCGGCGATGCGCAGCCCGGAGGCCACGCAAAAGACCCTGGGCGGCAACTATCCGGAAGCCGCGGTCTACGCGACCAAGGACTTCGTCGACAAGTATCCCAACACGGTGCAAGCCATCACCACCGCCATCGTGCGCGCCGAACGATGGCTGGCGCAGGCCACGCCCGAACAGGTGGCCGCCGCCGTGCCGCCGGAATATGCCCTGGCGGACAAGGAGGTCTTCGCGCAGGCTTACACCAATATGCGCGCCTGCCTGTCGCATGACGGAGTCATGACCGACGAAGCCGCGCGCACGGTGCGCAATGTATTGGCCGCCTTCGATCCCGCCATCGCGGCAGCCAAAATCGATCTCGGCGCGACCTACACCAATCGTTTCGTGCAGCAGGTGCCCAAGCAATGAGCCCGGCGACCGACGACTTCACGGTGATGGCGAGCGGGCTGATGTTTCCCGAAGGCCCGGTGGCACGCGACGACGGTTCCGTGGTGCTGGTGGAAATCCAGCGCGAAACGATCAGCCGCGTCACACCCGACGGCAATGTCGAAGTGCTGATCGAGACGGGCGGCGGCCCCAACGGCTTGGCCGCGGGCCCGGACGGAGCCTACTACATCGCCAACAACGGCGGCTTCCTGTTCCAGACCATCGCCGGCTACAACCGCACGCGGGCGGGCGTGCATCCCGGCTATACCAGCGGTCGCATCGAACGCTACGACCCGAATACGGGCGAGTTGCGCACGCTGTACGACCGCTGCGGCGATGCGCCGTTGTGCGGACCGAACGACCTGGTGTTCGACAGCCAGGGCGGCTTCTATTTCACCGACTTCGGCAAGAACCGCAAGCGCGACCGCGACCATGCCGGCCTTTACTACGCACTGGCCGACGGCTCGATGATCGTCGAAGTCGCGTATCCGCTGACCACCGCCAACGGCGTCGGCCTGTCGCCGGACGAACAGGTGGTGTACGTATCGGAGACCGAGACCGGGCGCGTCTGGGCATTCGACCTGGACGGACCGGGCCGGCCGCGCAGGCATTCCTACCCTTCTCCCAACGGCGGGCGCCTGCTGTGCGCCCTGCCCGGCTATCAGCGCCTGGACAGCATGGCCGTGGACGCCCATGGCAACATCTGCGTGGGTACGCTGGTGACCGGCTGCATCACGGTGATCGCGCCGTCCGGCGAGATCCTGCGCCAGGTCATGCTGCCGGATCCCATGGTGACCAATATCTGCTTCGGCGGGCCGGATCACCGGACGGCCTACATTACCTTGTCGGGCACGGGCCAGTTGATCAGCATGGCGTGGCCCGACCCCGGGCTGCGCCTGCCTTACGGCTAGCGCGGCACGGGCATCGCGCGGCGCCCGCGGCTAAGAGCGCGGTCTTTCGCTGTGTTCGCTCAGATGCTTGATCAGCGACTGCACGGGCGCCGGCAGCGTTTCCGCGTCGCGCACGCAGATCTTCCAGTGGCGCATGGCCCAATCCTCGTCCAGCGGCACGGCGACCAGCGGGCCGGACGATACATAGCGGGCGGCATGGTGCTCGGATACCAGGGCGATGCCCAGCCGCGCTTCCACCATGCTGCGGGCAGGCTCGAAACCGTTCACGCGGATGCGGAAGCGCAAGGGGAAATCCAGGTCCGCCGCGGCCCGCAGGACCAGCGAGTTCAGATAGCTGCCGGGTTGCGGCCCGACCAGCTCATGCTCGGCGACCTGACGGAAGGTCAGCTTGCGTGCCTTGGCCAGCACATGGTCGGCCGTCATGATGACGACGAGCCGGTCGCTGTGATACGGGTAGACGCGCAGGCCGGGCACCAGGGCGTTGCCGCCGAAGATACCGATATCGGCAGCGTTCTCCGCCACGGCCCGGACGACTTCCGGACTCAGGCTTTCCTGCAGGTCGATGCGCAGCGCGGGATGCAGCGCCAGGAAGTCGCGGATGTCGTTCGCCAGGTACTGCACGATGGTCGAGAGGCTGGCGTGCAGGCGTATCTGCCCGCGCAGGCCTTCGGCGTGATCGAACAGCTCGCTTTCCATCTGCGACAGATCGCGCAGGATCACGCGCGCATGGTTCAGCAGCGAATGCGCGGCCGGCGTCAGCTCCAACCCTTTGTTGCTGCGGAGAAACAGCGGCGTCTTGAGCATGTCCTCCATCTGCGAGATGCGCTTGCTGACCGCGGACGGCGCAATGTTTTCGGCCTCCGCGGCGCGCGAGATGTTCAGGTGTTCGCAGACCGCCACGAACAGCTTGAGCGACAACAGGTCGAAACGCATCCGCCTCCTCCGACGACATGGTCTCTACGGCCGGATGCCGCCGGGCAGAGCGCGGTCCTGCCGCCGCGCGCGCCCGCTGTCCGACCTGGAGCTTAAAGCGCGCTGACTCGGGGTGTGCCGCCAGGCGCGTCAGCACTATACAACGCGGATTGGCGGCGGCACCGCGACGCGCGCGCCGCGCGTCCGACAGCGGCGGGGATTCTCCTCCTACCGCCAAAAGCGCCATCCCTGCGGACTCCACCCGCGCCGGGCGGCGCTTCCTGGCGTACTGTTTGCGCTGCGCACGCGGATATGTTGCCCACAGGGAGCCGGCCAATGAACGATCCACACGAGCTGTACATCGATTTGCGCAAGACCGATAGGCTTATCGCCGAATGGCGGCATCAGCTGGATTGCCAGTACCGCATGATCGCGACGCTGCGGCGCCAGCGCGCGCTGGCGTGGCGCGAGAAGCTGCGCGCCCGCGAAATGGAAAACCGGATCGCGGCGCTATCCGCGCATCGCGATGCCTTGATCAGGACGGCGGCGGCGCGATCGCTCGCCGCGCCGCATGCGGACGTCGGCGATGCGGCCGCCGTGACGCACGGTGCGGCGCTGGAAACCTCCGCCGAGCCTAAGTCTGCCGGGCCGGCAGGCTCGAAATAGCCGCGGCGCGGCGGCGCTGCAACGTCACGGACCACAGCCACAGCGGCATGGCGCCTATCGCCAGCAGGCTGCCCACCCAGCCGGTGGAGGTCCACCCATACCCCGCCGCGATCGCCAGTCCACCCAGGAAAGGTCCCAGCGCATTGGCTGTGTTGAAGGCGGAATGATTCAGCGCGGCGGCCAGTCCCTGTGCGTGTTCCGCCACGTCCATCAGCCGGGTCTGCAGGACCGTCGCCAGCGCCCCGCCCAGGCCGATCAGGAAGACGCTCAACATCACCAGCCAGAGATTGCCGGCCATCAAGGGAAACAGCGCCAGCACCACGGCGGTCCACACCAGCAGCAGACCCGCGGTGCGCATGATGGCCCGGTCCGCATAGAGCGGCACCACCATATTGCCGACAGTCAGTCCAACGCCGAACACGCTCATCACCAGGGGCGCCATGGCCGGCGACACGTGGGTGACGGCGGTCAGCGTGTCCGCCAAGTAGGTATAAACGGCGAACAGGCCGCCGAAACCGATGGCGCCTATCCCCAGCGTCAGCCACACCTGGCCGCGACGCAGGGCCGTCAGCTCACGCAGCGGACTGGCCGTGGGATCGGCCGGCGTGTGCGGCGCGAACAGGCGCACGCTGGTCATGGTCGCCACCGCCAGCAACGAGACCAGCGCGAAGCTCCAGCGCCAGCCCACCGCCTGCCCCAGCCAATTGGCCAGCGGCACGCCGACGATGGTGGCGAAGGTCAGGCCAAGGAACACCCGCCCCACCGCGACGGTGCGGCGGTTGGCCGGCACCAGCGAGCTGGCCAGCAGCGACGCGATGCCGAAGTAGGCGCCGTGCGGCAGACCGCTCAGGAAACGTGCCGCGAGCATCGCGTGATAGTTGGGCGCCACGGCGCTCAAGCCATTGCCGATGGCGAACAACCCCATCAACAGGATCAGCAGCGTCCGCCTGGGCAACCTCGCGCCCAGCACCGCCAGCACCGGCGCGCCCACCACGACGCCCAACGCGTAGGCACTGATCACATGGCCGGCGGTCGGCGCATCGATACCCAGGCTGGCCGCGAAATACGGCAGCAGGCTCATGGTGGCGAATTCGGTGGTGCCGATGGCGAAACTGCCAACGGCGAGCGCGACGAGAACAAGGCCTAGCCGATGCGGCACGGCGGGCTGAGCGGTCATTTGAAACGGTCCGGGTTGATAGTGCAGGCGACCGCAGGAAGAGACGGGGGCGCCCGTGGCAGCACGGAAGCAAGAATTGCTGCGATGCAACGAGTATTTTACGCGGGCTTTGCGCGATGCGAAGAACCCGATGTTGGCAAGGCGGTGTTGGTTGTATGCAAGCGAGTTTGGCAAAGGATCGCCTCTTGGCTAAACCAAAGGCGTCTGGTGTGGATAAACAGGTTTCTACTCATCCCTCATCGCTATCGCCGCCCATGCACGAGTTTCGGTCTATCCCCACGATCCGCTTGCGACTGGCCTTGCCATTGGTACTGCTGGCACTCGCGGGATGCGCTGCAAACGTGCTGAGTTCGCCCGCCTCGCTCAGTCCGGCGCCAGAGCTGTCGTCGTCGCCGGTGCTGGTGGCCCGTGAGGAGGCCGACATCACCTTGCCGACCCAGTACACGCGACGCATACCAATGCACTCGCGATGGCGGCTGGTCGGTCACCTGCCCGAAGGCGACGTCTACCGACCGGTCGACACAGTCTTCACCATCGAAGGCCGCCAGGTGCATGAAGCCTATCTGGTGGTGTCGGGTGGGAATCTCGTTGGGTTTTACCTACCTGGGGAGAAGCGCTATTCGGCGCTGAATTCCCGCATTCCTCTCAACTTAGGAGAAGCGCAGTGAAGCGCATGTTGAAGCTTACGGCAGTCCTGGGAGCCGTCGCCCTGATGGCCGGTTGTGCCGCCACCGGCGCCAAGTACGCGGAAATGTCATCCGCGATCCCGCGGATCCCTTCCGGCGAAGGCCGTGTGTACTTCCTGCGCTCGTCGTCGTTTGTGGGCGCGGGGGTACAACCTGAGATCCGCTTGAACGGTCAGGTCGTCGGCAAATCCCAGCCGGGTGGATTCTTCTACGTCGACCGCCCGCAGGGCAACTACCAGGCAGCGGCGTCGACCGAGACGGAAAAAACCTTGAGTTTTGCACTTGATGCCGGCGAAACGAAATACGTGCGGGAAGAAGTCTCGATGGGCCTGATGGTCGGCCGCATCGTGCTGACGCTGGACCCGGCTGAAAAGGCGCAGGCGGATTTGCCGTCATTACGCTTTACCGGTGCCGGCACGGGTGTGGCAAAGCAATAACCAGGAAGGCCAGTCCTCGGTCGCGGCGTTTCAGGCCGACGCCGCGTCGAACCGCCCTGCGTGAGAATGGATGTAGGCTTATTCGATCTGCTTTATCGCGCCGTGCGAAGATAACGGCGAAATTTCAGATTGGAGCGACATCATGAAAATCCATCCCCGTTGTTTCAGCAGCCATCTGTACGCCTTGGCATTTGCTGGAATCACGCTGATGACAATGACGACGGCAGCCCAGGCGGAACCGCACGTCTGTCCTGGCGGCGCGGGAAATGGTGAAGTTTTTCTCGGTATGGATCCAGGTGGACCGGGGGTTGCCCCTGCACCTCTTTGTGATTGGGCCAGCCAAGGACCGGCTGCGACACCCAAACCGCGGCGCGATCCCGAATACTGGGGAGACCCCAATCGCAAAACGGATCTGCCAAAAGGTTGGACCGCCTCCGTGGAAGGGATCGATAAACCTGTGCTTGGTGTTGCCAAGGGCAAGGCGAGCCGCGCTGAGGCGATCAAGGCCGCGATGGAAGACTGTCGACGACAAGGAGCCACTCGTTGTGAGCTTCTGGCCGCAACCAACCCCGACGAGTAGGCGCATGAATAGGCACAGGGATTGACCACGCCCATCCGCCCAAAAGAAAAAACCGCCGGCAAGGGCGGTTTTAACTACTGGATTCTCTAACTAGATTTGGCTCCCCGAGCTGGGCTCGAACCAGCGACCTGCGGATTAACAGTCCGTCGCTCTACCGACTGAGCTATCGGGGATCTGTTAGAGAAGCGAGACTATAGCACGATTTTTTTTGGGTGTGCAAATCGCGCTTCACTACTGAAGAAGCGGAGCCATCGGTCGCCGGCTCCACTTCGTTCGCCGTCACGCGCGCGGTGTGTCGCGCTTGACTTTGATGAACAGCAGCACGAGGATCGCGGCGCACAGCTCCATCAACCCGACGCTATACAGGCCGGACGCCAGGCTGCCGGTCCTGTCCTTCAGCCAACCCATCAGGTAAGGCGCGGCAAAGCCCGCCAGGTTGCCGACGGAGTTGATGAGGGCGATGCCGCCCGCCGCGGCGGTGCCGGTCAGGAAGGCCGCGGGCAAGGACCAGAAGACCGGGAAGGCCGCCAGGATGCCGATGGCGGCGAACGACAGCGCATACAGCGCGGTCACCGGGCTGCCCAGGAAGTAGCCGGTCGCGGCCAGGCCCGCCGCCGCCACGACGCTGGCCACCACGCTGTGCATGCGGCGCTCGCCGGTGCGATCGGAATGGATGCCGTTCAGGACCATGGCGATGGTGCCCAGGATGAACGGAATCGCCGACACCAGGCCGATCTGGAAGTTGCCCTGCACGCCCAGTTCCTTGATGATGGACGGCGTCCAGAATGCGATGGTCGCGTTGCCGCTGACGATGCAGAAGTAGATCAGCGCGCACAACCACACGCGGCCATTGAAGGCGTCGCGCAGCGACGAATGCTTGGCGGGATCGCGGCTTTCCTGCTCGAGTTCGCGCGTCACGAGGGTACGCTCCCTGTCGTTCAGCCACTTGGCGTTGACAGGCTTTTCCGGCAACCACGCGAGCACGGCGAAACCGGCCAGCACCGAGGGGATGCCCTCGATCACGAACAGCCATTGCCAGTTCGCCAGGCCTTCGACGCCCGACATCACGCTCATCACGAAGCCGGCGATCGGGCCGCCCACCACGCCGGCGATGGCGAAGGACGTCATGAAGTAGCCATTGATGCGCGCGCGCCGATCGGCGGGAAACCAGTAGGTCAGGTACAGCACGACGCCGGGGAAGAAACCGGCTTCGAATACGCCCAGCAGGAAGCGCAGCACGTAGAACTGCGTCGGGGTCTTGACGAAGATCATCGCCATGGAGGCCAGGCCCCACAGGATGGTGATGCGCGCCAGCGTGCGGCGTGCGCCGATCTTTTCCAGCAGCAGGTTGCTGGGCACTTCGAACAGGAAGTAGCCGATGAAGAAGATGCCCGCGCCCAGTCCGTAGACGGTTTCGCTGAATTGCAGGTCCTGCAGCATCTGCAGCTTGGCGAAGCCGATATTGACGCGATCGATCCACGCCAGCACGAACAGGAATACCAGGAAAGGAATCAGGCGTACGGCGATCTTGCGATAGGCAAGCGCGCGTTCGGCCGGGAATGGCGCGCTGGCTGCTCCACCCGGCGCCGGGGTAACGGTGGACGACATGGGTATGCTCCGTAGATAAAGGAGATAAAAGCCCCGCCCCGCGGCGGGGGGTTTTGAATCAAATCAGATTGGCCGGCCAGGTGTGGCCAACCAGGCGCGGACGGCCGAGCGCGCCCCCAAGGGACGAACTAGGCGGCCAACGCCGGCTCGATCGCGCCCGCCACTTGCAGCACCCGCGCATCCGCGCCGCGCAGGCCGCAGACCGCCAGGCCGATGCCGGGCTGCCCGGTCGGCAGCGACACCCCGCAGCCGTCCAGGAAATTGATCACGCTGGTATTGCGCAACACGAGGCCATTGACGGAAAAGAAAGCCTCGTCGGCCTGCAGATCGTCGACGCGCGGGGGCAGCACCGCGACCGTCGGCATCAGCCACGCATCGGCGTCGCGCAGGCGGTCGGCCGCCGCCGCCATCACCCGCGCGCGCTCGTCGATCAGCGTGATGTAATCCGCCGCCGACTGCTTTTCTCCACGACGGATGCGCATGGCGACGCGCTGGTCATACACCTCGCCCCGGGTGGACAGCAATTCACGATGCCAATGCCAGGCCTCGGCCGCCGTGAAGCCGCCACCGCCGTTGATCGACGGGATATCCTTCAACTCCGGAAAATCGAAGGGCACGATCTGCGCGCCCAGGCCGGCCAACCTGGCCACCGCTGCGTCGAACGCCGAGGCCACGGCGGCATCGACGCCGTCGAAAACGAAATCGCGCGTGACGTACAGGCGCAGCCCCTTGATCGAGGCCGGCCGGGCGTCCAAGGCCTCGCCGCTCAGGATGCGGTCCATGATGGCGCAGCAATCGACCGTGCGCGCCAGCGGCCCCGCCGAATCCAGCGTGCGCGAGAGCGGCACCCCGCCCTGCAACGACACGCGATGCGACGTCGGCTTGAAACCGGTGAGACCGCAGAATGCCGCCGGGATGCGAATGGAGCCGCCGGTGTCCGTACCCAAGGTGGCCACCGCCATGCCCTTGGCGACGCTCACGGCGCCGCCGGACGTGGAGCCGCCAGCCACGCGCGCTTCATCGTGCGGTGCGCGCGGGGTACCGTAGTGCGGATTCAGGCCGAGCCCGGAAAAGGCGAACTCGCTCATATTGGTGCGGCCCAGCAGCACCGCGCCCGCGGCCCGCAGGCGCGCGACGGCGGCGGCATCCTGCGTGGCGGGCGCGGCCCCCGCCAGCGCGCGCGAGCCCGCCGACGTCACCTGGCCCCGCACATCGAACAAGTCCTTGATCGAGACGGGCAGGCCCGCGATGGGCGACGGCACGTTGCCGGCGCGGCGCGCGGCATCGCTGGCGCGCGCCGCCTGCAGCGCTGATTCCGCATCCACGTGCAGATAGGCCGCCCCGCCCGCCTGACGGTATGACTCGATAAGCGCCAGCGACTGCTCGACGAGCTTTTCGCTGGTGATGCGGCCGGCCTGGAGATCGGCCTGCAACTGCCTGATGGGCTTGATGGTCTGCATCATGGAGTCCTTTCCGGCACGGCCGGCTCAGTCGGTGACGGGCAGCACGCGCACGCGATACGCGTGGCGCAGCGTACGGTTCAACACGGGATCGTGCAGTTCCATCTCGAACTGTTCGCCATAGCCCAGCTGGCCTATCACCGTCTGCGTGCCGCAGTACATGGCGGTGCCGACCGGCAGGCCCTGCTCGCCGGCATATTTCTCGGCCAGCTCGCGCGGATCGCGCAGGCTGGTCATCGGGCCTTCCTGGTACAGGGCGCGCTGGCCGTCGCGCACGCGCCAGGTGCGGGAAACCAGCTGGTCCCAATGGCCGGCGACTTCATCGAAGCGCCACAGCTCGCGGCTGACCGGTTTCGCGCACATCTGCTTGGACACCGTGACGTCGTAGGCCTCGACCTTGCGGTCGGTGTGATCCGATCCGATGCCGACCAGCAGGCCGTCCTCGGTGGAGAACAGCACCGCTTCGACTTCGCCCGACGAATCCGCGCGCGGCACTTCGATTTCCTCGTCGGTGGTCAGCAGCGCGGCGGCCAAGGGGTAATAGCAAGGGACGGTGGAAGGCGGCTTGACGCCGATTTCCTGCAGTTCGCGGATATGGTGCTGCACCGCCGCCTCGTCGCGGCCTGCCCAGCCCGCGATCACCAGGCGGTCGATCAGGACGGTGCGGTCGCCCAATCCGGCGACCTGGAAATTCAATTGCGGCATGGCGTTAAACCTCTAGTGATACTGCGGCCATCACGTCATGGCGGCCGGCTCAAATGGAACGGATGATGTTCTTGCGGAATTCGTCGATGTGGTCGCGGATGGCTTCGCGGGCGGCGGGGATGTCGCGACGCTCCAGCGCATCCAGCACGGCCATGTGCTCCTGGTAGACATTGGCCAGGTGCACGGGATCCTGCAAGGAAAGAAACCAGAAGCGCGCCTGCTTTTCGTGCAGCCCGCGAAGCAGTTCGGCCAGCACGCGATTGCGCGAGGCGGCCGAGATGGCGTTGTGGAACTTCAGGTCCAATTGCATCAGGCCATTGATATCGCGGTGCTCCAGCAAGGCTGCCGAGCGTTCGACGATGTCGCGCATGGCCTGGATGTCGCTGCCGTGCGCGCGCTCCGCGGCCAGGGTGACGCACAGCAGTTCATTGGTCAGGCGGACTTCGATCATGTCCAGCACTTCGTTCAAGGACAGCGGCGCCACCAGGACACCCTTGCGCGGCAGGATGGATACCAGCCCGTCGCTCTCCAGGCGATGCAAGGCCTGGTGCACGGGGGTGCGTCCCAGGCCCAGCAGCGCGCCGACCTGGGATTCGTTGATCGCCTCCCCCGGCCGGAATTCGCAGGAAATGATGCGCCGCTTGATCTCGGCATAGGCGAGCTCGCGTAGGGCCGCGCCGGACGATGGGCGGCTCCCATCGGAACCGTGCGTCGCACCGTCCTGGGCTGAGATCGAAGGGGTCGTGCTGGCCATAGTGATATCGAAGTAAAGCGCAAGTGATAATACTCTGATATATCACAGCGACCCTATCAGGGATTACCCGACAACGCCCCATCCCCGCTCACGCCGGCTCATGCCGCTGGCTGGCCCTGATGCTTCCCTTGTATCCAGAATTTCTGATATGATCTTGGTCTTTTCCGGGACAGCCAGCCCCGGGAGCGCAAGACAAAAGGCCGGCATAGCTCAGTTGGTAGAGCAGCGCATTCGTAATGCGAAGGTCGTAGGTTCGACTCCTATTGCCGGCACCAGAATAAAAAAGGCCAACCCCACGGGTTGGCCTTTTTGCTTGGTGCGCCAGGTCGTTCGGCCGATCCTGCCACCGCCCGGATCACGGTTCACGCCCCCTTCTTCCTGATCACGCTGATCGAGCCGTCCGGCTCGAGATAAGCCAGCTTCACCTGCGCCACGTCTTCGACGCCCTTCTGCCGCAGTTCGCTTTCCAGATCCTCGACCGTGATGCTTTCGCGCCGCATGGTGCGCATCTGCACCTGGCCGTCGCGGACCAGGCATAACTTGCCGGGCTGCAGGAAGGGACGCGTGGCAGGCCATGTATATGCGACCCGATCGATAAAGACGCTCCAGAACACGATGGTGGCGACCAGCAGCATCCCGTCCGGCACCGACTTGTATTCGCCCGCCATGGCGTTCTGGGCGGCGTCGGCGATCAGGACGACGACGAGCAGATCCGCGATGCCCAGCGATCCGACGTCGCGGCGGCCGGCGATGCGCAGCAGCGTGAAGATGAACCAGTACGTCATGGTGCCGCGGATGACGATCTCCACCGGCGACATGCTGAACTTGATGATGTTGTCCCACTGTACGTCCATGGGCGGCCTCCTTCCACGATGCGGAAACAGCCCATCCGTAAGCAACCGGCGCGCCCGGGTCGACCCGCTCTTCTTGGGTCCGCCAGTTGCTTTGCCCGCACCGGGAGGACGACATCATGAACGCCATCGAGCGCGTCGCCATCTTCATGCGCGACAACCATCTGACGCTGGTGACGGCGGAATCGTGCACCGCCGGCCTGATTGCCAGCACGCTTGCCGACATCCCCGGCGCGGGAGCCCTGCTGGATTGCGCCTTCGTCGTGTATTCGCCCGACGCCAAGCGGCGCTGTGTGGGGGTCTCGCAGCACACCCTGGATACGCACAATTTGACCAGCGAGGCCGTGGCCCGGGAGATGGCGCTGGGCGCCGCCGCGCGCAGCCCCGCCAATGTGGCGATCGCCAACACCGGCCTGGCCGATGGCAGCGATGGCGACGTACCGGCGGGAACGCAGTGCTACGCCTGGATATTCAAGGCCAGCCCGGCGGACGCCAATCCGGCCGTCATCACGGAGACGCATCGCTTCGAAGGCGGCCGTCACCAGATCCGCAAGGCCGCGGCAGTTTTCGCGCTGGAAAGAATGGCGGCGCTGTACCGGGAATGGCGCCGCGACGGCAGATAGGCACAGCGCGCCCAACGTACTCATCTGTCTCTTTCGAAGCGGCCCGCATCGCCGGCGGCCTCCCGGCGGGCATAACAGTTGCAGCCGCGCAGCCCGTTTCCACGGAGATCGCATGAACCCCAACCCCGTCGATCCGGCGTCGCGCCGGCAGGTCTTGAAGGCGATCACGGTAGGACTGCCGGCCGCCGCGCTGACAGGCCGGATACAGCCAGCCCAGGCCCAGGATCAAGCCCAGGCCGCCAGCACTGCCGCGCATGCCGCCAGCAATCCTACATGGCGCTTCTTCAACACGGACGAGGCTGCCTTGATGGACGCCATCGTGGCGCGCCTGATCCCCGCGGATGAACTCGGGCCCGGCGCGCGTGAAGCGGGCGTGACAGTGTTCATGGACCAGCAACTCGCGGGCGCCTGGGGCGCCGGCGAACAGTTCTACCAGTCCGGCCCCTTCGCCGCCGGCACGCCACAGCAGGGCTACCAACTCTCGTATACGCCCGCCCAGATGTTTCGCACCGGGCTCGCCCGCTTCGCCCAGGCGGTCGCGCAGCGCCAGGGCGGCAAGGCCTTCGCCGACCTGGAACCGGCCGCGCAGGACGAGATGCTCAGGAACATGGAAACCGGCAAGCTCGATTTCTCGCCGCTGCCGTCCGCGGTCTTCTTCGCCGCATTGATGGACGCGACCGTCGAAGGTTTCTTCGGCGATCCCATACACGGCGGCAATCGCGACATGGTGGGATGGAAGCTGGTCCAGTTTCCCGGCGCCTACGCCAGCTATGCGAACGACATCGAGCGGCACGGCGTCGCCTTCGTACGCGAACCGGTGTCCATCGCCAACAGCCCGATGCACGACATGCGGGTGGAAGGCAGGCCTGCCGGGGAGGCCGCATGACACGCACACTACCCGCGGTCGATGTCGCCATCGTCGGCGGCGGCTGGACCGGATCCATCATCGGCAAGGAGCTGGCGGCCAACGGCCAGAAGGTCGTCGTGCTGGAGCGCGGCCAGCCGCGCTGGCCTTCGCCCGATTTCCAGGGCCCCATGGTGCACGACGAAATCAAATACGTGCGGCGCCATGCCCTGCACCAGAACGCCGCCACCGAAACCTACACCTTCCGCAACAACATCAACCAGACCGCGCTGCCCATGCGCCGCTGGGCCTTCGCCTACCCCGGCACGCACCTGGGCGGCGCGGGCAATCACTGGTCCGGCGCCTATTATCGTTTCGACGAGGTCGAATTCAAGCTGCGGTCGCACTACACGCAGAAGTACGGCGCCAGGATCTTCGACGAAGACATTACCGCGCAGGATTGGCCGGTCACGTACGAAGAACTCGAACCCTATTACGATCGTTTCGACCGGCTGATCGGCGCCTCCGGCTTCGCCGGCAACCTGAAGGGGCAGAAGCAGGAAGGGGGCAATCCTTTCGAACCCTGGCGATCCAACCCCTACCCCAACCCGCCGATGAAAGTGCCTTACGCCCCCGCCCTGTTCGGCGAGGCGGCGCGCAAGCTGGGATACCACCCCTACGTGCAGCCATCGGCGCTCTGCACGCGGCCTTACGTGAATACCGAAGGCCTGCACATGAATGCCTGCGTGTACTGCGGCTTCTGCTCGAACTACGGCTGCGAACATTTCGCCAAGGCCTCGCCACAGGTCTGCGTGCTGCCGGTGGCGATGAAGCTGGACACGTTCGAGATACGCACGGGAACGCATGTGCTGCGCGTGGAGCTGGACAAGGACAGGAAACGCGCGACCGGGGTGACCTATGTCGACGAAGCGGGCGAGGAAGTCTTCCAGCCGGCCGAACTGGTGTTCCTGTGCGCGTTCAGCATCAACAACGTGCGCCTGCTGCTGCTGTCCAATATCGGCAAGCCTTATGACCCGCAGGCCAACGAAGGCGTGGTGGGACGCAACTATACGCACCAGACCACCTCGGGCGTGGGCCTGTTCTTCGATGAGCGGACGCCCATCAATCCCTTCATGGGCGCCGGCGCCGTGGCGGTGACCATGGACGACTTCTGTACCGACAACTTCGACCACGGGCCGCAGGGATTCGTGGGCGGGGCCTACATCCAGATCCAGGTGGTCAGCGGCACGCCGATCAGCAACCACCCGGTGCCATCGGGGACGCCGACCTGGGGCAGCGAATGGAAGAAGACGGTCAAGCGCTACTACAACCATGCGATCCCCATCACCATCACGGGATCGGCGCAACCGACGCGCGGCAGCTATCTGGACCTGGACCCCACATACAAGGACGCCTGGGGACAACCGCTGCTGCGCATCACCTACGATTTTCCGGACAACGATATCCGCATGTCGCGCTTCGTGACGGCAAAAGGCGACGAGATCGGCAAGGCCATGCGCGGGGTGATCCATACCGAACCAGCGCCGCGCACGCGCCCGTACTCTTCCGCCAGCTATCAGTCCACCCACCTGACCGGCGGCGCGGCGATAGGCGACGACCCGCGGACCAGCGTGGTGAATCGCTACGGCCAATGCTGGGATGTTCCCAACGTCTTCGTCACGGGGGCCGCCCTGTTCCCGCAGAACTCCTGCTACAACCCGACGGGCACGGTGGGCGCCACGGCGTACTGGATGGTTGACGCCATCAAGCGTGATTACCTCAAATTTCCCGGCCCGCTGGTGAAGATATGAATCGCAACCTGGCGGCTCTCCTGAAAGGCGCCACGACGGTGGGCGGCTCGTTCGTCGGGCTCGTCGCGATCGTATCGGGACTTTTTCATCTTCCCGAGCATCGCGGAAAACCGCCGGCGCCACCCGCGGGCGGGGTGGCTGGGTCATCGGCGCCCGCACCTGTGACGCCGCCGCAAGCCTCGGCGCCCGGCGCGCCCGGACAGCAGGCCGCCGCGCCCGGGACCGCGGGCGGTACGGCGCAGGCGCCGCGTACGCCGCCGCGCACGGCGACCGAGTTCTCGTTTCCGCAGGCCCGCTGGGAACAACTGCTCGCGCAGAATGCCGACACGCCCATCGATGCCTCGCTGGCCAATTCTGGCAAGCCGTCGGCCGGCGTGGCGGCCTGCGCTTCATGCCACGGCGCGCAGGGCGTGCCCGCGGCCGGGACGCCTTTTCCCACCCTGGCCGGCGCCCCGCCCGCCTACGTTGCCAAGCAACTGCTCGACTATAGGGACGGGACCCGCCAGCATCCCATCATGACGGGCATTGCCAAAGGCCTGGACGACAAGGACATCGCGGCCGTGGCGCACTACTACGGCAGCCTGCCGCCGCCGGCGATCAAGGCGCCGGCGGCGAATCCACAGGACCGCGGGCAGCGGCTGCACGGCTTCGGCGACAACGGCCTGGCATTGGCGGCGTGCGCGAACTGCCACGGCGCCAACGGCGAAGGCGAAGCGCCCATGCTGCCGCGCCTGGCCGGGCAGCCCGAAGCCTATGTCACCGGGCAGCTCGACGCTTTCCGCAACGGGCAGCGCGCGAACGATGACTTGGGGACGATGCGCGACATCGCCAAACGCCTGAGCGCGGAGGACTCGGCCGCGCTCGCCAGGTATTACGCGGGCATGCGGGCGCAGTAGGATTTCGGGTCAATGGCCGGGCCGGGTATCGGCGCCGCGATGGCCCGGCCCCTTGTCGCTGTTCGCCGCGCTGCCTTTGGCGCTCTGGCTGTCGCCGACGGCCCCCTTGACCGAGGAGTCCTGCGCACCGCCGCTGCTGTTGCCGCTCCGAGGCTGGGTATCGTTGCCGTGATGCCCCTGCATGTCGTTGGCGTCGCCGCGTGACTGGCCCGTGCCGGCACGCGATTTTGACGTGGAGGCCGAGTCACGGCCTTGGCCCTGGCCGTCGCCCGGCCCCGCCGCGCTCGAGCCCGCGGGATTGGTGGCGCCGGATTCGGGGTGCTTGAACTGCCCGCCCGCCGCCCCCCCCGTCTGCGCGCCGGAGCCCTGCGTGGCTTGTGCGACCCATCGAGGCGTTTCATGCGCCTGCGCGGCGCACAGCGCCACGCCCACCAGCACCAGGCCGGAGACCCAGCCCGCGGCATGGCACCGCCGCTTGCGCGCACCGCCGTGCGCGCCGTCCATCATGATGCGTATCGTCATCTCGCTCTCCTTCATGCGCCCTGCTCGGATTTCACGCCACCGGCGCCAGTTCGACCTTCATCCAGCCCGGCTGCCGCGTATCGAAAGCCTTGTAGGCGTCCAGCACGGACGACAGCGGCTCACGCTTGGTCAGGATCGCCGAGGGATCGATGCGGCCCGAGCGCACCAGCTCGATCAGGATGGGAACGTATTTGCGATGGTTGCAGTTGCCCATCCGGATCGTCAGGTTCTTGTTCATCGCCATACCGATGGGAAAGATGTTGTCGTTCGGCGGATAGACCCCGATGATGGCCAGGGTGCCAGCCTTGGCCAGCGCCTGGACCGCCCAGTTCAGGGCCTGGGCCGGCGCGTCGCCGGGTACCCAGTTGCCGTCGTGCGGATGCGCATGTGGCGCGATCTCGCGCGACTGGGCTTCCATCGCCGCGTTCTGTTCGGGCTGCGACGCCGGTCCTTCGTGCGCATGCACCGCATCCACGCCAACGGCATCGATGGCCCGATCGACGCCGATGCCGCCGGTCAGGCGCTTGATGGTCTCGACCGGATCTTCCGCATTGAAATCGATGGTCTCGGCGCCCTGCGCCCGCGCCATGGCCAGCCGGTCCGGCACGGCATCGATGGCGAATATGCGGCCCGCGTGCATCAGCTTGGCCGACGCGATGGCGAACTGCCCGACCGGACCGCAGCCGAAGACCGCGACGGTGCGCCCGGGCTCGATGTCGGCCAGGTCGGCGCCGAAGTATCCCGTGGGGAAGATGTCGGAGATCATGATCGCCTGGTCGTTATCGATCTCGTCCGGCAGCTTGACCAGGTTCACATGCGCATAGGGAATACGGGCCTTCTCGGCCTGCAGGCCATTGAAGCCGCCGGCCTGGTCGGGACCGCCATAGAACGCCGTGCCCGCCGACTTGCCATGCGGATTCGCGTTGTCGCACTGGGCGTAATAGCCGGCCCGGCAGTATGAACAGTAGCCGCATGCGATGGTGGACGGAATGACGACGCGCTCGCCGACCTGCAGATTGCGCACGCCAGGGCCGAGTTGCTCGACCACGCCCACGCCCTCGTGCCCGAGGATCGTCCCGGGCTTCACGCCTTCCATCGTGCCGCGGATGAAATGCAGGTCGGTGCCGCAGATCGCGCTGGCCACGATACGCACGATGGCGTCGGTCTCTTCGCGCAGTTGGGGATCGGGTACGTCTTCCAGGCGGATGTCGCCTATGGCATGGAACACGACGGCTTTCATGTGAAGCTCCTTCGAAGGGGATGGCCACCGGGCCGAGGATCGGCACCTGGCGTCGGGCACGTGGCATCCGTGCGATGCGCGCACGCCGCGCGCCACCGCGCGTTGCTGAGCAACCGGAAATGGACTTGCAGGGGTGCAGCAAGCGGCATGCGCGGCATACGACGTGCTGAAGCACACCAGCGTCGGCGCCGAGGCCCCGCCGCCCCGCGCCAACCCTTGCACGCTTGGGCATCGAACACCAACCGCCACCGGGATTGCCATGGACACGAATATGCACGACCCCGCGGATGCGGCGCTGCGCATCCTCATGTACTTCATCATGCCGCTATGGATCGCGGCGGGCACCGCCGACTACCTCTGCCATCGGCGGACCCACATCGCGCGCACGGCCGGCCCGAAGGAGTCGCTGCTGCACCTGCTGATGTTCGCCGAAATCGGCATCCCCCTGCTGGCCTGCCTGTTCCTGGAAATCAATGCGCTGGTATTCCTGGTGATGATCGTGGCATTCATCGCGCACGAGGCGACCGCGCTATGGGACGTAAGCTATGCCTCCAGCCGGCGCCGCGTCGGCCCGTTCGAACAGCATGTGCATAGCTTCCTGGAACTGCTGCCCCTGGCCGCGGGTATGCTGGTCGCCGTCCTGCACTGGCCGCAGTTCCTGGCGCTGTTCGGGATGGGGCAGGAACCGGCACGCTGGGACCTGCGCCTGAAAGCGCGCGCGCTGCCCACGGCATACGTGGCCTTCGTCCTGCTGGCCGCCGTCGTGCTGGAATTGCTGCCCTATGCGGAAGAACTGCTGCGCGGGCTGAGAGCGCGCAGGGCCGGCCTGGGTTCGCCTTCCAACGCGTGGCCGCGCGGCAACGGATGACCCGTCCAGGCGACGCGCGGGAATGTATTCATATAAATCATATATATAATATGGCGCAGAGGGCAGGCAGCCCCCTGCGCGGGCGCCTACAATTCCGCGCGATCATCCTGGAAGCACTATGAATCATCAGCCGTCGTCGGCCGTACCGTTGGGCAGTCCGCTTTACGAGCAGATCAAGCAGGCCATCCTTGGCGCCCTGGCCCATGGGGAATGGAAGCAGGGCGAAGCCATACCGCCCGAAAAAGTGCTGGCCGAGCGGTTCGGCGTGTCCATAGGCACGTTGCGCAAGGCGGTCGACGAACTGGCGGCCGAGAACATCCTGATCCGCCATCAGGGCCGCGGCACCTACGTCGCCGTGCACACGCGCAATTCGCACTTCTTCAAGTTCTTCCGCATCGTGCGGCAGGATGGCGACAAATCCTATCCCACGACCGAGCTGATGCGCTTCCGCCGCACGCGGGCGTCCGCCCTGGCCCGCGAAAAGCTGGGCCTGCCGTCGGGCAGCCACGTGTTCGAGTTCAACAACGTGCTGTCGCTGCACGGCGACGTGGTGATGGTGGATGAAGTCAGCCTGCCGGAAAACCTTTTCCCCGGCATGACCGAACGCCACCTGCGCGAACGCCCGAGCACCTTGTATAGTCTGTACCAGGACATGTTCGGCGTGAACGTCATCGCAACCGACGAACGCCTGCGCACCTGCCGCGCCAGCGCCACCCACGCGCCCTGGCTGGGCGTGCCGGAAGGCGAACCCCTGCTGCAGATCCGCCGCGTGGCCTATTCCTATCACCGCCAGCCGGTGGAATGGCGTGTTTCCCATGTGAATACCGAAGCCTACGAATACCTGGGGCAGGAGTACACGGGCGGCGCCTGACCGGCGGCACGCCAGCCTGGGACGTCGTCATGGATATCGGATTTATCGGTTTGGGCAATATGGGCCGCGCGATCGCGGCCAACCTGATCAAGGGCGGCCACGCCCTGACCGTGTGGAACAGATCGCCGCAGGCCGCGGCGCCGCTGCGCGAACTGGGCGCGCGCATTGCCGACGATCCGTCGCAGGCCTGCGATGCCGATGTCGTCTTCAGCATGCTGGCCGACGACCAGGCGGTCGCCCAGGTGTTCCTGGACGGCGGCGCGCTATCGCGCATGCGCAAGGGATCGGTGCACGTCAACATGGCGACCATCTCGATTCCCGCTGCCCGGCGGCTGGCCGATGCCCATGCCGCGCAGGGTGTCGGCTACGTCGCCGCGCCGGTAATGGGCCGCCCCGACGCCGCGGCCGCCGCCAAGCTGACCCTGCTGGTGGCCGGCGCGCCGGATGCGGTACGCATCGCCGAACCCCTGTTCGGCCTGGTCGGGCACAAGACGGTCATGCTGGGCGACGCGCCTGACAAGGCCAACGCCATGAAGCTGACGGTGAACTTCATCCTGACCAGCGCGGTGGAAGCGCTGGCGGAAGGCACCGCGCTCGCCAAGGCATACGGCATCGAGACCGGCACGGTGGTGGATCTGCTGACCAGCACCATCCTGCCCGGGCCGCTGCATACCGGTTATGGCGCGCTGATGACCAAGGGCAGCTATGAACCCGCCAGTTTCCGCGCCCGCCTGGGGCTGAAGGACGTGCTGCTGGCCCAGGAGGCGGCGCGCGAAGCGGGGGCCGCCCTGCCGCTGTCGGAAGTCGTGGCCGCGAGCATGCGCGAGGCCGTCGACCAGGGCCTGGGCGACCATGACCTGGCGGTACTGGGACAAGTGGCGCTGAACCGCATCAAGCGGTGAGCGCGCGCGTTGTCGCGCGCGTCATTGTGGGCGTCGTTGTGGGCGTTCCCGTGGGCCTTGCTGCGTGCCTTGTTGGGCGCCTTACTGCGCGCCCAGCTTCCTGATCAGGACGTCCAGCGCGGCGCTTTCCTCGTCGTTCAGGTCGGTCAGCGGCGCGCGCACGGGACCGGCATCCCGGCCGACCAGGCGGGCGCCCGCCTTGACGATGCTGACCGCATAGCCCGCGCGGCGGTTGCGGATTTCCAGATACGGCAGGAAGAACTCGTCCAGCAGCTTGCCCACGGTGGCCTCGTCGTCGCTGGCGATGGCGCGATAGAACTGCATCGCCGTCTTGGGAATGAAGTTGAAGACGGCCGACGAATACACCGGCACGCCCAGGGCCTTGTAGGCCGCGGCATAGACCTCGGCGGTCGGCAGGCCGCCCAGATAGGCGAAACGGTCGCCCATGGCGCGGCGCACGCGCACCATGTTCTCGATATCGCCTACGCCGTCCTTGAAGCCGATCAGGTTGGGGCAGCGGTCGGCGACGCGGCGCAGGTGGTCCGGCCCCAGCCGTGAGTTCGCGCGGTTGTAGACGATCACGCCTATCTTCAAGGACTTGCAAACCTGCTCCACGTGTGCGGCGATACCGTCGGCGCTGGCTTCGGTCAGGTAATGGGGCATCAGCAGGATGCCCTTGGCCCCCAGGCGTTCGGCTTCCTGTGCATAGGCGATCGCGGTGCGCGTGGGGCCGCCAGCCCCGGCCAGGATGGGCACCTTGCCCGCGCAGGTGTCGACCGCGGTTCGGATGACGTCGGCGTACTCCGCCGGCGCCAGCGAGAAGTATTCGCCCGTGCCACCCGCCGCGAACAGCGCGCTGGCGCCGTAAGGCGCCAGCCATTCCAGGCGTTCGATATAGGTCTTGGGACGGAAATCGCCCTGCTCGTCGAAATCCGTGATGGGAAACGACAGCAGGCCCTGCGAAATGATTTGCTTGAGTTCTAGCGGCGTGGTCATGGATGCGCGTACCGGGACAGTTGGCGGGCAAGGAGTGGTTATACGTTATCGTACAACACCGACACCGTAGCGGTAAACCCGTTTATGTCGCGGCACTTGTTCCCGGCAAACGTGTACTTGGCTGACAAGTTAGGCGGGCTCGTTGTACGATGACAAACATGCGCCATGCATGACCGCCCTCATTCGAACCGCCATGTCCGAGCCTCGCGTTTCCCCAGATCCCCTTGCGCCTCTCTATATCCGTATCCATGACGACGACAACGTCGCCATCGTGGTCAACGACGGCGGCCTGCAGGCGGGCAGCGCCTTCGACGATGGACTCGTCCTGCGCGAGGCGGTGCCGCAGGGCCACAAGGTCGCGCTGCGCGACCTGGCCGAAGGTGACGCCATCGTCCGCTATGGCGTGATCATCGGCTACGCGGCGCGCGCCCTGCCCCGCGGCAGCTGGGTGAACGAACGCGTCACCACCCTGCCCGCCCCGCCCGCGCTGGACGCACTGCCCGTCTCCACGCGCGTGCCGCCCGCGGCCGAGCCGCTGGAAGGCTATACCTTCATGGGATATCGCAATGCGGACGGCTCCGTCGGCACCCGCAATATCCTGGCCATCACCACCACCGTGCAGTGCGTCTCCGGCGTGGTCGAGCATGCCGTCAGGCGCATACGCGCCGAACTGCTGCCGCGCTATCCGAACGTGGATGACGTGGTCGGGCTGGAGCACACCTATGGCTGCGGCGTGGCCATCGACGCGCCCGATGCCATCATTCCGATCCGCACGCTGCGCAATATCGCCCTCAACCCGAATTTCGGCGGCACCGCGATGATGGTCAGCCTGGGTTGTGAAAAGCTGCAGCCCGACCGGCTGATGCCGCCGGGCAGCATTCCGATCGCGGGCGGCGGCAATCGCGTCGATACCGTCACGCTGCAGGATGACGCCCACGTCGGCTTCGAATCCATGGTGGCGTCCATCATGAGCACCGCCGAGCGGCATCTGGCGATACTGGATGCGCGGCGGCGGGTCGAATGCCCGGTGTCGGACCTGGTCGTGGGTGTGCAATGCGGCGGCAGCGATGCGTTTTCCGGCATCACCGCGAATCCGGCCGTGGGCTATGCGAGCGATCTGCTGATACGTGCCGGCGCCACCGTCATGTTCTCGGAAAATACCGAGGTGCGCGACGGCATCGCGCAGTTGACGGCGCGCGCCGCCACGCCGGAAGTCGCGCAGGCCTTGATCCGCGAAATGGCCTGGTACGACGCCTACCTGGCGCGCGGCAATGCGGATCGCAGCGCCAATACCTCCCCCGGCAACAAGAAAGGCGGGCTGTCGAACATCGTGGAGAAAGCCATGGGATCGATCGCCAAGTCCGGACGCTCGGCGATTTCCGGCGTGCTGGCGCCGGGCGAAAAGCTGGCGACCCGCGGCCTGGTTTACACGGCCACGCCCGCCAGCGACTTCATCTGCGGCACGCTGCAACTGGCGGCGGGCATGAACCTGCACGTGTTCACGACGGGACGCGGCACGCCTTACGGCTTGGCCGAGGTTCCGGTCATCAAGGTGGCCACGCGCAACGACCTGGCGCGGCGCTGGCATGACCTGATGGACGTGAACGCCGGCCGCATCGCGACCGGCGAAGCGACGATCGCCGACATCGGCTGGGAACTCTTCAACACGATGCTGGACGTGGCCAGCGGCCGCAGGAAAAGCCGCGCGGAAGCGCTGCGGCTGCACAATGCGCTGGCCTTGTTCAATCCGGCGCCAGTGACCTGACGCGGGCGGGCCGCCCCTGGCGTCCGCGGCCTGCCCGTGGCTTGGTGCCGGCCAGCCTAGGCGGCGTCGGGTTGCGCGTCCGGCGCGGCTTGCGTGAAAGCCGGCAGCGCCAGGCAGGCGGCATCGATGCGCACGATGGTAGGCATGGCGGAAAGGTCGCAATCCAGCCGGCGCGCATTGAAGACCTGCGGCACCAGGCAGGCATCGGCCAGCGTGGGCGTATCGCCGTGGCAGAAGGCGCCGGTGTCGGGCGAGTCCGCCAGCATGCGCTCCAGCGCCAGCAGGCCGCTTTCCACCCAGTGCCGATACCAGGCGTCGCGCGCTTCGTCCGGCAGGTCGAGGTCGCGCTTGAGATAGCGCAGCACGCGCAGATTGTTCAGCGGATGGATGTCGCAGGCGATGCCCTGGGCCAGCGCGCGCACCCGCGCGCGGGCGACGGGCGTGTCCGGCAGCAGCGCCGGCTGGGGATGGGTTTCATCCAGGTATTCGATGATGGCCATCGACTGCGTCAGCACCGCGTCGCCATCGACCAGCGTCGGCACCAGCGCCTGCGGATTCAGCCGCGTGTATTCCGGCTTGAGCTGCTGCCCGCCATCCTTGATCAGATGCACCGGGATGTATTCATACGGCAATCCCTTCAGGTTCAGCGCGATGCGCACGCGATAGGCGGCCGAACTGCGGAAGTAGCTGTATAGCTGCATGCGGTCTCCTGGTGTCGATGTGCTTCAACCCGCCGGCGGCGACGGCGGGGCCGCGTCGGCGGTCTTGCGGGACAAACCCTTGGGCAACGGGAAGGCGACGTTCTCTTCCAGCCCCGGCATGGTCCTGACCGACACCGCGCCCAATTCCCTGACGCGGTCGATCACCTGGCGCACCAGCACTTCCGGCGCCGACGCCCCGGCGGTGATGCCGATGCGCTCGCGCCCGCGCAGCCAGGCCGGATCGATGCCGTCGGCGCCGTCGACCAGATAGGCCGTGACGCCCTTGCGCTCCGCGACTTCACGCAGCCGGTTGGAATTCGAGCTGTTGGGGCTGCCCACCACCAGCACCAGATCGCACTCGGGCGCCAGCACCTTGACGGCATCCTGGCGATTCTGCGTCGCGTAGCAGATATCGCTCTTGCGCGGCTCGACGATGGAGGGAAAGCGCGCCTTGAGCGCGGCGGCCACGGCCGCCGCGTCGTCCACCGACAGGGTGGTCTGCGTGACGAAGGCCAGCTGTTCGGGATCGGTCACGCGCAGGGCCTGCACGTCCTCGACCGTTTCGACCAGGTACATGCCGTCGCCCGACTGGCCCAGCGTGCCTTCGACTTCGGGATGGCCCTTGTGGCCGATCATGATGATCTCGCGTCCCGCGGCCCGCATGCGGGCGACCTCGACGTGCACCTTGGTGACCAGCGGGCACGTCGCATCGAAAACCTGCAGGCCGCGCCGCTCGGCTTCGGCCCGCACGGCCTTGGACACGCCATGCGCGGAAAACACCACGATGGCGCCGGGCGGCGCGTCGTCGAGCTCGTCGATGAAGACGGCGCCCTTGCGCCGCAGGTCTTCGACCACGTAGCGGTTATGGACGATTTCGTGCCGCACATGGATTGGCGCGCCATGCAGTTCCAGCGCCCGTTCGACGATGTCGATGGCGCGATCGACGCCGGCACAGAAGCCGCGCGGCTGCGCCAGCAGGACTTCGGCCCGCGGCGCGGTGACGGGATCGACGGTGCCGCTCATCACAGGACTCCCAGGATCTGGACATCCAGCCGCAGGGCCGTGCCTGCCAACGGATGATTGAAATCGAACAGCGCGCCGTCGTCGTCCAGCGACTTCAGCACGCCTGAGTAGCGGCCGCCATTGGGCGCCTGGAACTCGACCAGGTCGCCCGGCTCGAAGGTGGTGTCGGCGCCGGCGTGTTCGGCCAGCATGGCGCGGCTGACGCGCTGGATCAGTTCGGGGTTGCGATCGCCGTAGGCCTGCGCGGGCGGCAGCGTCACGCTGAACTCGCTGCCTTCGGGCTGGTCCAGCAGCGCGGCTTCCATGCCGGGCGCCCACTGGCCCATGCCCAGCTGCAGCGTGGCCGGGCGGCCGGTGAAGGTATCCGCGAAGACCGAGCCTTCGCCCGGCCCGGAGGCAAGGACGATGCGGTAATGCAGGGTCAGGTAGGAATCCGGGCGGACAAAAACGTTCGTGCTGGGCGTAGCGGTGCTCAAGATATGCCACCGTAATGGGGTGAATCCGCCATTTTAGTCTTAGCGCGCCAGCCCGCCGCGCCAGGAGCCCATCCATGCCTGCTTCCAAGCCTTCCGTTCCCGACGCCGAACGCCCCCGTGAACGCCTGCTGCGCCACGGCGCCGCCGTGCTGACCGACGCCGAACTGCTGGCGATCGTGCTGCGCACCGGCACGCCGGGCCAGCCGGTGGTCGCGCTGGCGCACGAAATCCTCACCCATTTCGACGGGCTGCGCGGCCTGTTCGGGGCCAGCGCCGACGCGCTGGTACGGATCCGCGGACTGGGTCTGGCCAAGACCTGCCAATTGCAGAGCGTGCTGGAGCTGGCGCGCCGGGCCATGCGCGAAGAACTCACGGAAGGCTGCGCGCTGGACCAGCCCGGGCGCGTCAAGCAATACTGCGTGGCGATGCTCGGACACCACGAAGTCGAGCATTGCATCGCCCTCTACCTGGACAACCGCCTGCGCCTGATCGCGACCGGCGAGGTGGCGCGCGGCACCCTGGCGCAGGCTTCGGTGTATCCGCGCGAGGTCGTACGCGACGCGCTGCGGCACCATGCCGCAGCGCTGATCCTGGCGCACAACCATCCTTCCGGACTGGCGGTTCCCAGCGATGCCGACGAACGTCTGACGCGCCATCTCCGGCAGGCGCTGGCGCTGGTCGACGTCCGGCTGCTGGATCACCTGATCGTCGCCGGCGGCGCCGCGCTGTCGATGGCCGAACAGGGACGGATGTAGCCGCCAGGGCGAGGCGGCGCCGGCTTCTTGCGGATTTGCCGGAATCCGGGCTAGAATGCCGAGTTCTCTCTGGATACGTGGTGGATGCTCGGGCTGGATCCCGACAAAGACCGATCGCTGATCCCGGATCTTGGTATGGCCGATCATCCTGGACGACCGATCCGACTACACCCACCGGCGACCCGCACTCTCAGGAAATAGCCATGAAACAGAATACCCATCCCGAATACCGCGAAGTGGTATTCATGGACGTCCAGACCGGCGACAAGTTCGTCATCGGCTCGACCGTCACGACCCGCGAAACCATCGACGTGGACGGCAAGACCTACCCGCTGTTCAAGTGCGACGTGTCGTCCAAGTCGCACCCCTTCTATACCGGCGCGCAGACCCGCATCGTCGAAACCGGCCGCGTTGAAAAATTCCGCGCCCGTTTCGCCCGCACCACCGGCGCCGCCAAGACCGCCGGCTGATCCGTTCGGACCCTTCGGACCGTCCGGCGCGTCCGGCGCATTCGGCGCATTCGGCGCGTACGAAAAAGCAGCCTGCGGGCTGCTTTTTTTTGCCGCCGCTTTTCGACTCGCCATACATCCCGAGACAGAATCACGGCCCTCTATCCGGTACATTACGCTCCGTGTCCCCCTTATCCCGCACCACACCTGCCCGGCTGACCGCGCCGGCGACCGTCAAACTGCCCCGGCTGGTACTGCTGGGGCTGGCGATCGCCTACATCGTATTCGGCCTGTTCATGCGGGATCCGTGGAAGACCGACGACGTGGTGGGCCTGGCGACGATGCTGACGGCGCTGCGCGACGGCGGCATTACCTGGCTGGTGCCGCAGGTCGGCCACCTGGCCCATGCGGAAGAAGGCCCGCTCATCACCTGGGTGGGCGCCGGGTCGATGTGGCTGTTCGGTCCGCTCATCGGCGATATCTCGGCGGGCCGCCTGCCCAACCTGCTGTGGTTTTTCGTCACCACCGCGTCGCTGTGGTACGGCACCTATCTTCTGGGACGGCGTCCCGAAGCGCAACCGCTGGCCCTGCCCTTCGGCGGAGAACCCACCGTCCGCGACTACGGCCGGATGCTGGCGGACGCCGCCCTGCTGCTGCTGC
The DNA here is from genome assembly GCF_002261425.1 of Bordetella genomosp. 9. Taxonomy (NCBI): domain Bacteria; kingdom Pseudomonadati; phylum Pseudomonadota; class Betaproteobacteria; order Burkholderiales; family Alcaligenaceae; genus Bordetella; species Bordetella genomosp. 9. Next base: position 1,570,606 of record NZ_NEVJ01000003.1, read on the forward strand.
TGGCCACGGTCGGCATCCTGCAACGCGTCCATGAGACCTCGGCCATCCCCGCGATCATGGCGGCGCAGGCGTTCGCCTTCTATTCCCTGGCGCGCATGCTCGATCGGCCGCGCCTGGGCGCGGTCAGCCTGGGCGTGGCGCTGGCCGCCAGTTTCCTGGTGCGTGGCTGGGTGGGCGCGCTGCCCATCATGCTGGGCGCGCTGGTGGCCTTCCATCCCAAAAGCATCCTGTGGGCCCGGCGCCGCTGGCTGCTGCTGAGCGCCGCCGTGTGCGCGGCGATCATGCTGGCGTGGTGGATACCCGCCACCCTGGTCAGCGAATACTGGATCCGCAACTGGAAGCTCTGGAACATCGACAACTACGCGTTGCCGGAACTGGGCGACCTGCTGCGCACGCTGCGCGACCTGCCCTGGTACCTGTGGCCGACCTGGCCGCTGGCGCTGCTGGCCCTGTGGCGCTGGCGCGCATGGCGCTATGCGCCGCACGTCTGGCTGCCGCTGGCCCTGCTGGTGTGCCCGCTGATCATGATCGTCTTCACCGACGAACCCTCCGAAGCCGAGTTCACCTTGCTGGTCATCCCCTGCGCGGTGCTGGCGGCGTTCTCGCTGCCGACGCTGCGCCGCGCCGTGATCAATACCCTGGACTGGTTCGCGGTGATGTGCTTTTCCCTGACCGCGGCCACGGTGTGGCTGGGATGGGTGGCCTTGAACTTCGGCTTTCCGGCCAAGATCGCCCGCAACATCCAGCGCCAGACCACCGGCTACGTGCCCGAAATCTCCTGGATCGCGGTCGCGCTGGCGCTGGCGGTGAGCGTGGGCTGGATCGTGCTGGTGGCGTGGCGCCTGCGCGTGCGGCCGACCGCCTTGTGGCGCGGCACCGTCATGTCGGCTGCCGGCCTGGCCGCCACCTGGATCCTGCTGGTGCTGCTGTGGCAGCCGCCCGTCGACTACGCGCGCAGTTACCGCAAGGTGTCCGGCGAGCTGGCCGAAGCATTGGCGCGCAATATGCGGCCCGGCGAATGCGTACGCGGCCTGGGCCTGGGCAATGGCCAGCGGGCATCCTTCCTGGTCTTCGACGACCTGAATTTCCCCTACGACAACCGCTGCACGCTGGTGCTGCAGCAGACATCGCGCAGCAGCCTGCGCGACGGCACCGCCGCCTACAGCGACGGGGCCGACGTGCTGTGGCAAGGCGGACGCCTGTCCGACCGCACCGAAGTATTCCGCCTGCTGCGCGTCCCGCCCACCCAGCGATGACCGCGACGCTGCCCACCGAAGCGCCTTTCGGCGCCGCCGTGCGCGCCATCGCGCGCCAGGCCTGGCCGGTACTGATCAGCCAATGGGCCGGCATCGCCTTCGGCGTGCTGGATACCGCCATGACGGGCCACGCCAGCCCGGACGACCTGGCGGCCATGTCGCTGTCGGCCTCGGTCTACATCACCGTCTTCGTCGGGCTGATGGGCGTCATCCATGCCTTGATTCCCATTCTGGCGCAGGAATACGGCGCGGGACGCATGCGGGAAGTCGGCGTCATGTGGGGCCAGGGCGTGTGGCTGGCCATCGGCCTGTCCGTGGTAGGCGGCGCGCTGATGCTGTTTCCCGACGTCTGGCTGTCGATGTCGGGCGACGTCGCGCCCGACGTGCGCGCGCGCGTGGCCAGCTATCTGCAGGCGCTGACCCTGGCGCTGCCGGCATCGCTGGTGTTCCGCACCATCTACGCCCTGGGCACCGCGGTGTCGCGGCCCAAATTGGTCATGGGCATCAACCTGGCCGCCATCGTGTTCAAGGCCTTGTTCAACTGGGTGTTCATCTACGGCAAGCTGGGCCTGCCGGCAATGGGCGCCACCGGCGCCGGCCTGGCATCCGCGGTCGTCTCATGGATGAGCCTGGGCGCGGGCCTGTGGACCGTCAGCCGCGACCGCTTCTACAAGCGTTTCAAGCTGCGCATCGGCCGGCCCGCCTGGACGGCGCAAAAGGAATTGCTGCGACTGGGGCTGCCCATGGGCGGTTCGTACCTGGTGGAGGTCTGCGCCTTTACCTTCATGGCCCTGCTGGTGGCGCGCGAAGGCACCTTCGTGATCGGCGGTCACCAGATCATGTCCAACCTGGCGGCGCTGTGCTACATGATGCCCATGGCCATCGGCGTGGCCAGCGCGTCGCTGACGGCCCAGGCCATCGGCGCCGGGCAGCCCCGCCTGGCGCATCGGACCGGCATGGCCGGACTGGCGCTGGGACTGGCGGGCGCCGCCTTGACGGCCGTCATCCTGTGGACCGGCAAGCCGCTGATCCTGCGCGCCTACACCGACAACCTGGAGGTCGCGGCCGTGGCGGCCACGCTGCTGCAGGTGATCCCGCTATTCCATCTCTGCGATGCCATGCAGTGCATCAACTCGTACCTGCTGCGCGCCTACAAGGTCGCGGTGGTGCCGCTGGTGCTGCAGATCGCGGCGCTCGGGCTGTTCGGGCTGGGCGGCGGCTGGCTGTTCGGCTTCGGGCCGGCGCGCGGCCATCTGGACGGACTGCGCAACCTGCTGTTGCCAGGCTCGCCGGTCGGCGCCGGCACCATGTGGCTGATGGCGATTTTCGGGCTGGGCCTGTCCGCCATCCTGCTGCATGTGTGGTACCGGCGCATCGTGCGCGGCACCCTGGGCTGACGAGCTTCCGCTACCTGGGACGCTTGTCGATCACGCGGCGCGCCTTGCCGGTCAAGGTCCGTTCCACTTGTCCGCACTCCAGCACGCGCACCGCGGCGCTGACGCCGATATGCGCTTTCACGGCATGCGCGAGCTGGCGGGCCAGCTCGGCCCTTTCACCGTCCGCCATGCCTTCCAGCTCGGGCCGGGGCTCGGCCAGGATTTCCAGTTCGTCCATGGCGCCGCTGCGCGTCAGCACCAACTGGTAATGCGATGCCAGCCTGCCGGTCTTCAGGACCAGCTCTTCGACCTGCGTGGGGAACAGGTTGACGCCGCGCACGATCAGCATATCGTCGCTGCGGCCGGTGATCTTGCCCATGCGCCGCATGCTGCGCGCCGTCGGCGGCAGCAGGCGCGTCAGGTCGCGCGTGCGGTAGCGGATGACGGGCATGGCCTGCTTGGTCAGCGACGTGAACACAAGTTCGCCCGATTCGCCATCGGCCACGGGCAGGCCGGTATCGGGGTCGACGATTTCGGGATAGAAGTGATCTTCCCAGATCACCGGGCCATCCTTGGTTTCCACGCACTCGTTCGCCACGCCGGGCCCCATGACTTCGGACAGGCCATAGATATCCACGGCGTCGATGCCGGCGCGCGCTTCGATCTCTTCGCGCAGCCGCCCTGTCCATGGCTCGGCGCCGAAAATGCCGATGCGCAGCGAAGACGCCCGCGGATCCAGGCCCTGCCGCTCCATTTCTTCCAGGACGCAGCAGAAATAGGAAGGCGTGACCATGATGATGTCCGGCTTGAAGTCCTGGATCAGCTGCACCTGCTTTTCCGTCTGGCCGCCGGACATGGGGATGACGGTGCAGCCCAGGCGCTCGGCGCCGTAGTGGGCGCCCAGGCCGCCGGTAAACAGGCCATAGCCGTACGCCACGTGCACCACGTCGCCAGGCCGGCCGCCGGACGCGCGGATGGAGCGCGCCACCAGGTTGGCCCAGTTGTCCAGGTCTTCGCGCGTGTATCCCACCACGGTCGGCTTGCCCGTCGTGCCGCTGGACGCATGCACCCGCGCGATCTGGTCGCGCGGCACCGCGAACATGCCGAAAGGATAGTTGTCGCGCAGATGCTGCTTGGTCGTGAAGGGAAACCTGGCCAGGTCGGCCAGCTCTTTCATGTCGTCGGGATGCACTCCCGCCGCGTCGAAGGCCTGGCGGTAATGCGGCACGTTGGCGTAGGCGTGCGCCAGCGTCCACCGCAGGCGCCGCAGCTGCAGGGCCTGGATCTCGTCGCGGCTGGCGTGTTCGATGGGATCGAGTCCCGGCTTGCTGAGCGTGGCCATGATGTTGTCTCCGTTATCTGTTTTATATGCCTGACGGATCGTCGACGATCTGCCCCTTGATGCGGTAGGAGCGGCCGCGAAACAGCGCGACCGCCTGGCCATCCTGGTTGCTGACGGCAACGTCGTAAACGCCCGTGCGGCCCGCCAGCGACCGTTCCTGGGCATGGGCGGTCAGCACGTCGCCTTCGCGCGCGGGCGCCAGGAAATCGATGGTGCAGCCGGACGCCACCGTGCTCACGTTGCGCGAATTGCAGGCGAAGGCGAACGCGCTATCGGCCAGGGAAAAGATGAAGCCGCCATGGCAGGTGCGATGGCCGTTCAGCATGTCGCCGCGCACGGGCATGGTGAGCGTGGCGTGGCCGGCGCCGACCGCATCCAGGCGCATGCCCAACGCCCGCGTCGCCGCATCGGCGGCGTACATGGCGTCGGCGACGGCGCGCGCCAGGGCCTGTGGATCGGTGGCGGCCGCGGGCGGCTCGGGATGCGTGTCCTTCATCATCGTCCCTTGAAGCGCGGCTCGCGCTTGTCGAGAAAGGCCGCGACGCCTTCGGCGTAGTCCTCGCTGCGCCCCAGCTCGCGCATCATCCGCACTTCCAGCGCCAGCTGTTCGTCCAGGGTATTGTCCAGGCTGGCATGCAGCGCCTGCTTGGTAAAGGCCAGCCCCTTGGTCGGCGCGCTGGCGAAATGACGGACCAGGCGCTCCAGGGTCTCATGGAAGGCGTCGTCGGCGACGCATTGCCAGATCAAGCCCCATTGCTCGGCCTGGCGCGCGCTGATGCGGTCACCCAGCAACGCCATGCCCAGGGCGCGCGCGCGTCCCACCAGCCGAGGCAGTACATAGGTACCGCCGGTATCCGGGATCAGCCCCAGCCGGCAGAAGGCTTCGATGAAGCTGGCGGACTCCCTGGCGATGACGATATCGCCGGCGAGCGCCAGATTGGCGCCCGCCCCCGCCGCCACGCCGTTGACGCCGACGACCACCGGCAGCGGCATGGCGTGCAGGCGCCGGACCAGCGGCGCGTAGTAGGTTTCGACGGTCTCGCCCAGGTCGACTGGCGCCGCGTCCGGCGCGGTGCGACGTTCGCTCAGGTCCTGGCCGGCGCAGAAGCCGCGACCCGCGCCGGTGATCAGCAGGACCCGGGCGCCGCCGCGTTCCACCTGGTCCAGCGCGTGCGCGACTTCGCCATGCATGCGGGCGGTGAAGCTGTTGAGCTTGTCCGGACGGTTCAGGGTCAGGCGCGCGATGCCGTCCTGCAACGAGAATTGGATGTCTTCGTACGAGGTCATGGTGTTCCTTGGCGGGTGTGTCCGCGGCTGTGTCCGTCCATTGTCGCGCGACGCGTGACGTGTGATCGCGCGCGGGTTCACACATGCCAGCGCGCCTGCACCACGCGGAAGCGGTTGGCCACATAGGCGCTATCGCACAGCGCCGCATTGGCCGCCGGATTCGCCCCGGTGCCATGGAAATCGCTGAAGCTCGCCGACTGGTTGACGAAAACACCGCCGGTCAGGTTCAGCGACAAGGCCACGCCGCCCTCTTCCGAAGCATCGCGTATCGCCCTGGCCGTCTCCGCGTCCGTCGTGTACGCCGACATGGTCAGCGCGCCGTGCTCGATGGCGCTGTCGCGCGCCAGCGCGATGCTTTGCCGGGTGTCGTCGGTTTCGATCACGAAGGCGACCGGGCCGAACCATTCATGCTGGATGGCCGGCTGATGCACGTCGGCGCGCAGCAGCAAGGGCGTGCGGATGCGCGCCCCGGCAAACTGCGGATGATCGACGGCGCGGCTGGGCGCCAGCACGGGCAGGCCCAGGCCGAGCGCTTCTTCGATGCGCGCCATCGTGGCATCGCTCTGGATACCGCCCAGCAGGTCGGCGGCCTTGGCGTCGTCGGCCGTCAGGGCCTGCAGGGCGGCGGCGATGGCGCCGGCGACCTCGTCGAAGGTGGCGCGGCCCTGCGCCGTGCGGATACCGTCGCGCGGCACGTAGATATTCTGCGGCGCCGTGCACATCTGTCCGCTGTACAGCGTCAAGGAAAACGCCAGGTTGCGCGCCATGGACTTCAGGTCGTCGACCGAGTCCACGATGACGGTATTGATGCCGGACTTCTCGGTGTACACCTGCGCCTGCCGGGCATGCTGTTCGAGCCATTCGCCATTGGCCTTGCTGCCCGTGAAATCGACGATCTTCACGCGCGGATGGGTGGCCAGCACCTGGGCGGTATCGTCGCCGAGCGCATGCGGCGCCAGCAGCACCGTATCCGGGTCGAAACCGGCCTCGGCCAGAACCTCACGCGCGATGCGCACGGTGATCGCCAGCGGCAGGATGGCGGTGGGATGCGGCTTGACGATGACCGTATTGCCGGTCGCCAGGCTGGCGAACAGGCCGGGGTAGCCGTTCCAGGTCGGGAACGTGGAGCATCCGATGACCAGGGCGATGCCGCGCGGCACGATGGTGAAATGCTTTTCCATGCGCAGCGGATCCTGCTTGCCCTGCGGCTTCTCCCAGGTCACCTGTTCCGGAATGCGCGACATCTCCTGCCAGGCATAGGCCACCGCTTCCAGGCCGCGGTCCTGCGCATGCGGCCCGCCGGCCTGGAAAGCCATCATGAACCCCTGGCCGGTGGTGTGCTGGACCGCGTGGGCGATCTCGAAGCTGGCGCGGTTCAGGCGCTGCAGGATCTCCAGCGACACCCCCACCCAGGCGCGCGGGCCGGCGTGGCGCCAGCTTCCCAGCGCACGGCCGGAAGCCGCCACCAGTGGTTCGGGATTCAGGCGTGGGTAGCTGATGTGCAGGTCGAAGCCGAAGGGCGAACGCTCGCCGCCCGCCATGCGGTCGGCGCCGGCGACCTGCAGCGGAAAATCGGCGCCGCGCAGGGATTCGAACGCCTGCTTGCCCGCGTCGCCGGCGGTTTCGCCATAGTTGCGCGGACTGGGCGATTCCGGATACGGCGTCCAGTATTCTCGGGTCGCGGCGGCGCGCACCGCCCGATCGAGCAGTTCGCGGTGGCGTTCGAAAAAGTCCGTGGCGCGGGTGGCGTTCAATTCCGGGGTCACAGCGGGGTTCACAGCGGCGGTCACGGTAGTCTCCTCCATAATTGTCCAGCGGCGCGGCGCCCCATGGCGCATGGCCGATCGGCTTCAGCCGGCGCGTTCAGGTTTCCTGGTCGAAATCCAGTACCAGCGTGTCGCTGACCGGATAACTCTGGCAACTCAGTACAAAGCCCCGGGCGACTTCATAGTCTTCCAGGGCGAAATTCGCATCCATGTCGACTTCGCCTTCCACCACCTTGCAGCGGCAGGTGGAACAGACCCCGCCCTTGCATGAATAAGGCAGCTCTATCCCCTGCGCCAACGCGGCGTCCAGCACGCTGTCGCGGTTCTTGTCGATGGTGAAGCCGCGGCTATGGCCGTCCTGTATCACGGTGACGCGGCACTGCGCCTGCCCGGGCGCCGCCGCGCGCGTCCGCGGTCCCTGCGCCGCGCGCGGCGCGCCGAACAACTCGAACTTGATGCGCTCGCGCGGAAAGCCCAGGCGCTGCAGCGTGGGAACTGCGTCCTCCACCATGGCTTGCGGCCCGCACAGGAACACATAGTCGACGTCGCGCACGCGCAGCCACTGGGTCAGCAGGCTTTCCACCTTGGCGCCATCCAGCCTGCCGTTGAACAGTTCGATGTCCTGGGCTTCGCGGCTCATGATATGGCATAGCGAGAAGCGCGACATATAGGTGTTCTTCAGGTCTTCCAGCGCCTCGCGAAACAGCACGGACGACGACGCGCGGTTGCCGTAGAACAGGGTGAAGCGGCTGTCTGGCTCCGTGGCCAGCGCGGTCCTGACCAGCGAATACACCGGCGTGATCCCGCTGCCCACCGCGAACGCCACGTAATGCCGGGCATGTAACGGCGAGAAGTCGACCGTGAATTCACCGTCCGGCGGCATCACGTCCAGCACGGCGCCCGCTTGCAGCTCGCGGTTCGCCCAGCTGGAAAACGCGCCGTCGTCCACGCGCTTGATGGCCACCCGCAGGGCGCCGTCGCCCGGAGAAGAACAGATCGAATACGAGCGCCGCAGCTCTTCGCCGGCCACCCGCGTGCGCAGGGTCAGGTACTGGCCGGGGCGGAACGCAAAGTCCGCCGCCAGCGGCGCGGGCAGGTCGAAAGTCAGGACCACCGCGTCGCGCGTATCGCGCGCCACGTCGACGACCTTGAGCGGATGGAAGGAACTGGCCATGTCGTCCGGGCCTTCAATGGGACTTGAAATAATCGAATGGTTCGCGGCACGCATTGCAGCGGTACAGCGCGCGGCAGGACGTCGCGCCGAAGCCGCTGAGCATGCGCGTGTCGGCGGACCCGCAATGCGGACACGGTACGGCGGGCGCCGCGCGCCGCGCGATGCCCGAGACATCGATGGCGCGCTCCACCGGCGGCGCGATGCCTTCGGCCAGCAAGGCCAGGCGCCCCCGCTCGGTCAGCCAGTCGGTGGTCCAGGCCGGTGCCAGCCGCGTGCGCACCGCCACGGCGGCGATGCCTTCCCCATGCAGGGCGCGTTCGATATCCTGCGTGATCTCACGCATGGCCGGACAGCCCGAATAGGTGGGGGTGATCGTGACGACGCAGACTGGCGCCGCGTCCGGACCTTCCCAGGCGATGTCGCGCACGATGCCCAGGTCCATGATGGACACGGCGGGCATCTCCGGATCGCGCACGGCGTCCAGGCAACGGGCGATACGGTCCAGCGCCATCCTGTCTGCCGTCGCTACCATGTGGCCCCCGGGTAGGCGCGCTGCAGGAACTGCATTTCCGCCAGCAGCGGCCCCAGGGCCTCGCTGTGCCGGCCCTGGCGTCCACCGCGATAGGCCGGGTGGCCGGCGAGATCCTCGCGCGGCACGGTGAGCGTGGCTTCTTCCAGCACCGCTCGCACCTGGGCCAGCCATGGCGCGCGCAATTCCGCCAGGGTACAGGCGATGCCGCGGCGGGCCGCCTCCGCGTCGATATCGTCGTCGACGAAAAGCTCGCCGGTGTACGGCCAGGCGCGGTCCACCGCGGCCTGCATGCGCGCATGGCTTTCATCGGTGCCGTCGCCCAGGCGCACGACGATATCGGCCGAACGGCGCGCGTGATAGGCCGCTTCCTTCACGGATTTTTCGGCGATCGCGGCCACGCGCGGCTCCGTGGATGCCACCAGCCGCTCCAGCAGAAAGTAATGCCAGGCATCGAAGAAGAACTGGCGCGCCATGGTGTCGGCGTAGTCGCCGTTGGGCCGCTCCACCAGCAGCGCGTTGCGGAAATCGTGCGCGTCGCGCAGATAGGCCAGCTGGTCCTCGTCACGGCCGGCGCCTTCGGCCTCGCCGGCCAGCGTCAGCCACAGGCGCGCCTGGCCCAGCAGGTCCAGCGCCGTGTTGGTCAGGGCCAGGTCCTCTTCCAGGATGGGCCCGTGGCCGCACCAGGCGGACAGCCGCTGCGACAGTACCAGCGTCGTGTCGCCCATGCGCAGTGCGAAATCGAACAGGCAGCGATCCATGGCGTGGCCTACATGTGCTTGATTTCGTCGGGCATCGGAAAGAAGGTCGGATGCCGGTAGACCTTGCCGCGCGCGGGATCGAACAGGGCCTGCTTGTCGTCCGGATCGCTGGCCACGATGTCCGTCGCCCGCACCACCCAGATGCTGGTGCCCTCGTTGCGGCGGGTGTAGACATCGCGCGCGTTCATCAGCGCCATTTCGGCGTCCGGCGCATGCAGGCTGCCGACGTGCTTGTGGGCCAGGCCGTGCTGGCCGCGAATGAAGACTTCCCACAAAGGCCAGTGCTTGTCGTCCATATGCGTGCTCACTATCGGGTTGCAGGGCGGCGCGCCCTCAGGCGGCCTTGCGCTGGCGCTGTTTTTCGGCGTGCGCCACCATGGCGTCGCGCACCCACGCGCCTTCTTCGTGGGCGCGCACGCGCGCCTGCAGGCGTTCGCGGTTGCAGGGCCCGTGGCCGTCCAGCACTTCACGGAACTCGGCCCAATCGATTTCGCCGAAGTCGTAATGGCCGCGTTCCGCATTCCAGCGCAGGGCCGGATCGGGGACGGTCAGGCCCAGGTATTCGGCCTGCGGCACCGTCTGGTCCACCATCTTCTGGCGCAACTCGTCGTTGGAAAACAGCTTGATGCGCCAGCGCATCGAGCGCGCGCTATTGGTCGATTCGGCGTCCGGGGGGCCGAACATCATCAAGGCCGGCCACCACCAGCGGTTCAAGGCGTCCTGGCACATGGCCTTCTGCTCCGGCGTGCCGTGCAGGCACATCTGGATCAGCAGGTCGTAGCCCTGGCGCTGGTGGAAGGATTCTTCCTTGCATATCCGCACCATGGCGCGGGCATAAGGCCCATAGGAACAGCGGCACAGCGGGATCTGGTTGATGATGGCCGAGCCGTCCACCAGCCAGCCGATCATGCCGATGTCGGCCCATGTCAGCGTGGGGTAGTTGAAGATGGTCGAATACTTGGCCTTGCCGCTGTGCAGGTCGGCGATCATTTCGTCGCGCGAGGTGCCCAGGGTTTCGGCCGCGCTGTAGAGATACAGCCCATGCCCGCATTCGTCCTGCACCTTGGCCAGCAGGACGGCCTTGCGCTTGAGCGTCGGGGCACGCGAGATCCAGTTGCCTTCCGGCAGCATGCCGACGATTTCCGAATGGGCATGCTGGGAAATCTGCCGGACCAGGGTGCGCCGGTAGGCGTCCGGCATGGCGTCGCGCGCCTCGATGCGCACGCCGGCGTCGATACGCTGTTCGAAAGCGGCGTCGACCGGGTCGGTGGCGCCGGCGGCGATTGCCGTGGGTTCAGGCGCGTGCGCGTCCATGATGTGTCTCCTGCCTGGGCCGTCCGCCGGAGCGGCGGCCAAACGGTTCTTGATGCCGATAAGCTGCAGGACGATTATTTAATACAGAAATTCGTCTGTCAAACGCATTTCTGTATCACATTGGATTTATGTATCATGTCGCGTCATCCCGATAGCCTCCTCCGCCCTCCATGGCCCCTGCCGCGTCCGCGCTGGAACGCCTTACCGCCAGACTGATCAAGGCGGATCCGCCGCGCGCCAAGTCGCTGTGCGTCAGCCTGCTGGGCGACGCCATCGAGCCGCACGGCGGGGCGATCTGGCTGGGCGACCTCATCGCCCTGCTGCGTCCGCTGGGCATCAATGAACGCCTGCTGCGCACCAGCGTGTTCCGGCTGGTGGCGGAAGGCTGGCTGCATGCGGAAAGGCACGGCCGTCGCAGCCTGTACCGGCTGTCGCCGCAGGGGGCGCGCAATACGGCCCATGCCGCGCTGCGCATCTACCAGTCGGTCGAGCCGGCCTGGGACGGCGAATGGACGCTGGTGCTCATCCCGCGCATGACCAGCAACGGCCTGGCGGAAAGAACCGAGTTGCGGCGCGCGCTGGAATGGGAAGGCTATGGGATGCTGGCGCCGGGCGTGTTCGCCCATCCGCGCGCCCGGCCGGGCGTGGCCGGCAGCATCCTGGAATCGCTGGGCATACCCGACAAGGCGCTGGTGCTGGCCGCGCGCGACCTGCCCGACGTGGGCACCCTGCCCCTGGCCGCCCTGGCCGAGCAATGCTGGAATCTGCAGGAGCTGGCCGGGCAGTACCGCGAATTCGTCCAGCAGTTCGCGCCGCTGGAAAAAACCCTGGCGGACGGCGATGCCGACGGCGCCGGCGCGCCGGCGGCGGCCTTCGCCGCCCGCGTGCTGTTGCTGCATCGCTGGCGCAGGATCGTCTTGCACGACCCCCAATTACCCGCCGGCATGCTGGCGTCCGACTGGCCGGGACACGCCGCCCGCGACCTGTGCGGACGCCTGTACTGGGCCTTGTTCGATGCGTCAGAAGCGCACCTGGCCAGCATTGCCGGCCATGATGGCGAGCCGCATTTCCGGCCGCTGGCCGCGGAAGCGCTGCTGCGCTTCGGCGGCCGCCAGCCCTAGACCTTCAGGAAATGCTCGCGGTAATGCTTGAGCTCGTCGATGGAATCGTGGATATCGGCCAGCGCTTCGTGCCGGCTTTTCTTTTCGAAGCTCTTGTAGACGTCCGGCCGCCAGCGGCGCGCCAGTTCCTTCAGCGTGCTGACGTCCAGGTTGCGGTAATGGAAGAATTGTTCCAGCCGCGGCATGTAGCGGAACATGAAACGCCGGTCCTGGCTGATGGTGTTGCCGCATAGCGGCGACTTGCCGGCCGGCACGTGCTGCGACAGGAAGGCAATCAGGATATCCTCGGCCTGCGCTTCGGTAATCGTGGACGCCTTGACCTTGTCGATCAGGCCGCTTTTGCCGTGGGTGGCCTTGTTCCAGCTGTCCATGGCGTCCAGCAGGCTGTCGGGCTGGTGTATCGCCAGCGCCGGGCCTTCGGCCACGACGGTCAGGTCCGGTTCGGTCACGACCACCGCCACTTCGATAATGCGTTCCTTTTCCGGATCGAGGCCGGTCATTTCCATGTCGAGCCAGACCAGGCGGTTGTCGTTCAGAGCCATATAATTCGCCTTTTGAAAACCCGATTTTCTCATATCGGTTTCCCAGCCCGGATTCCCCATGCTGACACTGTTGTTCGTTGCGCTGCTGCTGGTCGATATCAGCGTCAGGCTTTGGCTGTCCACGCGGCAGATCCGCCACGTCGCCCGCCATCGGGACCACGTACCGCCCGAATTCGCCGACCGGATCGGCCTGGCCAGCCACCAGCGCGCCGCCGACTACACGGTCGCCCGCGTGCGGCTGGGCATCGTCGAACGGGTCTTCGATGCCGCCGTGCTGGTGGGGCTGACCCTGCTGGGCGGCCTGCAGGCCATCGACATGCTTGCCGGGTGGCTGACCGACAACGATTTCCTGCACCAGATGCTGTTGCTGGTGATCACGGGCCTGCTGCTGGGCGCGCTGGAATTGCCCTTCACCCTGTGGCGCCAGTTCAGGCTGGAGGCCCGCTTCGGCTTCAACCGGATGACGCCGGCGCTGTTCGTCTCCGACGCGATCAAGGGGCTGGCGCTGACCGCCGTGATCGGCCTGCCCCTGGTTGCCGCCATCCTCTGGCTGATGGGCAAGGCCGGCGCGCTCTGGTGGATCTGGGCCTGGGGCCTGTGGGTCGGCTTCAGCCTGCTGACGCTGCTGCTGTTTCCCATGGTGATCGCGCCACTGTTCAACAAGTTCACCCCGCTGGCCGACCAGGACCTGTCCAAGCGCATCGGCCAGCTGGTGCAACGCTGCGGCTTCGCGATCAACGGGCTGTTCGTCATGGACGGGTCGCGCCGCTCCGGCCACGGCAATGCCTATTTCACCGGCTTCGGCAAATCGCGGCGCATCGTTTTCTTCGACACGCTGCTGGCGCGCCTGAACGGCGACGAAATCGAAGCCGTGCTGGCGCATGAACTGGGCCACTTCGCGCGCCGCCACATCACCCGCCGCATCGCGATCAGCTTCGCCGTGGCGCTCGGCTTTTTCGCGCTGCTGGGATGGCTGGCGCGCCAGCCCTGGTTCTACGAGCAGCTGGGCGTGCTGCCGCGCCTGGACGGGCGCAACGATGCCATGGCCTTGCTGCTGTTCTTCCTGGTCGTGCCGGTGTTCACCTTCCTGTTCACGCCCATCGCCAGCTGGTATTCGCGGCGTGATGAGTTCCAGGCGGACGACTACGCCGCGCGCCAGAGCTCGGCGAAGCAACTGGTGTCCGCGCTGGTCAAGCTGTATGACGATAACGCCGCCACCCTGACGCCGGATCCCGTCCATTCCGCCTTCTATGACAGTCATCCGCCGGCGGCAGTACGCATCCGGCACCTGGGCATGGCCGCCCGATGAGCCGGCGCGAGCGCCCTGCCCGGCCCGGTCGCCAGGACAGCCTGCCGGCGGCCCGGCCGGACAAGGCACGGCCCAAGGGCGCCGTGGCGGCGGATGACGCCGATGCGGACACGCAGGGCCTGCTCGACGGCCGCATCGTTGCGGCCCACGGCCGCCACTACATCGTCGAAATGGCCGACGGCACCTCGCGGCAATGCTATCCGCGCGGGAAGAAGGCCGGCGCGGCGGTCGGCGATCGCGTGCGGATCGCGCCGCAGGGCCGCGACGAAGGCGCCATCGAGGAAATCCTGCCGCGCAGCAACCTGCTTTACCGCTCCGACGACATGCGGGCCAAGCAGTTCGCCGCCAACGTCGACAAACTGTTCATCGTCGTCGCCGTCGTGCCCACGTTTTCGGACGATCTGGCCGGCCGCGCGCTGGCGGGCGCCTGGAGCGCCGGCATTGCCCCGCGCATCGTGCTGAACAAAGTCGACCTGCAGGCAGGTCTGGCGGAAGCCAGGGCGCGCCTGGCGCCGCTGGCGCGGCTGGGCGTCCCGGTGCTGGAGGTCAGCGCGCTGGACGCCGATGCCACCCGGCGCACGCTCTACCCGGAAATGGCCGGCCACGTCAGCCTGCTGCTGGGGCAGAGCGGCATGGGCAAGTCGACCCTGCTCAATGACCTGATACCGGGCGCCAACGCGGCCACGCGCGAGCATTCCGCCGCGCTGGACATGGGACGGCATACCACCACCAGCACCCGCCTGTATCACCTGCCGGAAGGGGGCGACCTGATCGATTCGCCGGGCTTCCAGGCCTTCGGCCTGCAGCACCTGACGCGCGAGGATATCGAGCGCGGCTTCCCTGAATTCGCGCCGTACGCGGCGCAATGCCGGTTCTACAACTGCAGCCACCAGCATGAGCCAGGCTGCGGGGTCTTGCAGGCCCTGCGGCAGGGCCGGATCGATCCTTCGCGCCACGCGCTGTATCTGCGCATCCTGCACGAGAACGCCGCGGCGCCGCGCTACTGATGACGGATCCCGCCGGCTATTCCGGCGCGGTATCCCGCGCGTTCGGATCGCACAGCACGTGGTACAGGTTACGCAGCATGGCGGCCGTCGCGCCCCAGATGAAGTACTTGCCCCAAGGCATGGAGTAATACCGGCGCACGCGCCCGTCCGGCAGCTCGGCGCTGTGCAGCCGATGATTCGCCGGATCGGTGATGAAAGACAGCGGGACTTCGAAGATCTCCGCGACTTCGAACGGGTCGGGGACCACTTCGAAACCCGGCCGGACCAACGCCACGGCGGGCGTGATGGAGAAACCCGTGGCCGTCAGGTACGGCGGCATGGTGCCCAGCACATCCACCCATTCCGGCGCCAGGCCGGTCTCTTCCTGGGCTTCGCGCAAGGCGGCCGCGATGGGGCTGGCATCGGTTTCTTCGATGCGCCCGCCGGGAAAGCTGATCTGCCCGGCATGGTCGTGCAAATGCGCCGTGCGCTGCGTCAGCATGACGGTCACGCCTTGTTCGCGCATGACCAGCGGGATCAGCACCGCGGCCAGCACGGGCGCGCCTTCCCTGCCCGCATACCGCACGTCGCCGTTCAAGGGCAGTTGCGCGGGCAAGCCGCGCGGATGCTGCAGCACGCGGCGCAACTCGTCCACCGCCAGGGCCTGCGGCGGCACGGCCTTCAGGCCTTCGTTGGCCGCTACCCAGGGCTGCACCGCCGCATCGAAAGCGGGCCGGACGATCGGGCGGCGCGGACGTGGCGAGGCGGGCTGGTCGGGCATGGGAAGGATGGATCAGGGATGGACGAGAATATCCGGAAACGAAGACGTGAAACCAAAGACGTGAAACTAAAGACGCGAAACTGAAGACGTGAAACGAACGACGTGAAACGAACGACGTGAAACGAACGACGTGAAAACAAAAAGGCACCCCGTTTGGGGGTGCCTTTTGCCGGCGGCCGGCGAGGCGCGAGGGTCCGGCTGGCGGACCGGCCGGTGGGTCCCCCGCGATCAGGACGCTGCGGATTCGGCAGCCTGGGCCGATTGCGCGGCAGCCTGACGGCTGACCAGCTTTTCCTTGATACGCGCCGACTTGCCCGAACGATCGCGCAGGTAGTACAGCTTGGCGCGGCGGACGTCGCCACGGCGCTTGACTTCGATCGACGCGATCTGCGGCGAATACAGCTGGAACGTACGTTCCACGGCTTGGCCGGACGAGATCTTGCGAACGATGAAAGCCGAGTTCAGGCCGCGGTTGCGCTTGGCGATCACGACGCCTTCGAAGGCCTGCACACGCTTGCGGGTGCCTTCAACGACGTTGACGTTGACGACCACGGTGTCGCCCGGGGCGAAAGACGGCAGCGTCTTGTCGGCGGTCAGGCGGGTGATCTCTTCCTGTTCCAGGACAGCGATAAGGTTCATGAAAACTCCGAAATCATCGTGCCGTGCGATTGTTATGGGGGTGGCCTACCTATTAGGTGGCCTATGGCAGTGGCTCTATGGGGTTCCCTAAAGTGGGTCCCTAAAGAACGTCCCTTAAATTCGCCACTTGCTGCGCCGCACGCAGAGGATGACACTGGCAAAACCCGGCATTCTACATGAAATCAGTGCTTTAGGTAAGCGGTCGGGTCAGAATCCCACCGCGGCGCCCAACCACATCAGGCCGGGGATCATGGCGCCCCACATGGCCACCAGGAGCACGTCGACCACCATCTGGCGGACGGTCACGCCCTGCTCTGCCGTGGCGCCGGCCGCGGACACGCCGGCGATGGTGGAGACCGTGAGGGTGGCGGGGGCGGCCTGAACGCCACCAATGCCACCGACGCCGCCCAGGGCGGCCAGGCCAGCCACGGCCCCGGCGCGCGCCTGGCCGGGACGGAAACGGGACAGGACACCGCCCAGGCGGCCCAGTCCGCGCCGGCTGGGCGGCACGGGCGGAAACGGCCATTTGGTGGGGAATTGCGGTTCGGCGGCTAGGTTCATGCGAGTGCTCCTTGGAGACAACTTAATCGAATAGACCCAATTGCCTGACCGGCGCAGGTCCACGGACAGCCCCCGGCCCGGAAACGAAGGGGGCCGGAGGAAGGAATTGCTTGGTATCCAGTTGCAGGCGCTGCCGGTTCAACCCGGCCTTGCGCACCGCCATATCGAAACGCTGGCGCAGCAGGTCGGCCCAGATGCCGGTGCCCTTCATGCGTGTGCCGAAGCGGGGATCGTTGCGCTTGCCTTCCCGCATGTCTTCGATGCGGTGCAGGACGCGCTCGGCGCGATCGGGGAAATGCGCCTGCAGCCATTCTTCGAACACGGGCTTGACCTCCCAGGGCAGCCGCACGACGGTGTAGCTGGCGTAATACGCGCCGGCCCGGGCGGCTTCGTGCACGATGCGCTCCAGGAATTCGTCGGTAACGAAGGGGATCACCGGGGCCGCCAGGACCCCCACGGGCACGCCGGCTTCGGCCAGCTTGCGCACGGCTTCGAGCCGCCGCCAGGGCGCCGAGGCGCGCGGTTCCAGCGTGCGGGAGACATCGGCGTCCAGGGAAGTCACGCTGATATACACGGCCACCAGGTTGCGGCGCGCCAGCGCCTGCAGGAGATCCAGGTCGCGTTCGATCAGCGCGTTCTTGGTGACGATGGTCAGCGGATGGCCGGTTTCCAGCAGCAGTTCCAGCACCCCGCGCGTCAGCCGCCACGAGCGTTCGATGGGCTGGTAGACGTCGGTCGCCGACCCGACGTTGACCGGCTCGACCCGATAGCCCGGGCGGGCAAGCTCGGCCCGCAGGGCATCCACCGCGTTGGCCTTGGCCACCAGCCGGGTTTCGAAGTCCAGCCCGGGCGAATACCCCAGGTAGGCGTGGGTGGGACGCGCGTAGCAATAGACGCAGCCGTGCTCGCAGCCCCGGTACGTATTGATCGCCCGGTCGAAGGGCACGTCGGGCGAATCGTTGCGGGAGATCAGCTTGCGGGCCTGCTCGACCGCCACCGTGGTGGCGATGCCGCCGGCGCTTTCGGTCGGGGGGACAGAGCGGATGGGAAAGACGGGAATGGCCGCGTCGGCCATCGCCGGTTCGTCCGCCGGATCGGCGGTGCTGCGGTCGTCGCGCTGGAAGCGGTGCCGAACATTAGTAACCGCACCCCGACCGCGCAAGGCGGCGGGGGCGGCAGCCGGGGACCCAGAACCGGCAAAAACGGAATGATCGGTACGTGCCATGAATAGTACTGTACATCCATACAGTATTTTCTGACAAGCACCTGCCGCCTTTTTTTTCGGCGACGTCCCACTTTACCCCAAGTCCGGTGGCCGTTGGCGGCATTTTCCGGGGCTGCCCGCGGACTGTCGCTTTACCGCAAAACCCGCATGAAATAAGGCTTTGCGGGCGATTGGCGTGGTAAAAGCGGGGCCGCCGCCCTGCTCCGCCGGCCCCCGGTGGCGACCGTTGCCGATTGCCGCGCCATCATCGGCGAACGACCGACCAGTGACCGCGATGAACTCAACGCAACATGCCCGCCGCGGCGGTCTGATGCGTGGACTCGTCGATCAGAATGAAGGCGCCGGTGGCCGCGATGTCGTCATAGCGATCGAGCGTCAGCGGATCGCGCGTCGCGATGCGGACCTTGCCGATATCGTTCATCGCCAACGTCCCGACATCGCCATCGATCTCGCGCAGTTCATGGATATCGCGGCGCGTCGCGACCTCGCGCACCTTCGCCGTGGTCAGGCGCGTACCCTGCTTGAGCAGATAGCGGCGCGCCGTATTCAGCGGCTGCGTATCGAGCCAGCACACTTCCGCGTCGAACTCCTTGCCGGTGCGCGCCGCCGCGCCGGCATGCGACAGCACGTCGCCGCGCGACACGTCGACGTCGCGATCCAGCACGACGATCACCGAATCGCCGGCGCTCGCGCTGGCCAGCTCGCGATCGTGCGCGCGTATCTGTACCACGCGCGCGCTGACGCCGGACGGCTGCACCAGGATCTCGTCGCCCGCGCGGAGGGCGCCGCTGGCAATGCGGCCGGCATAGCCGCGGAAGTCCTGCGCGCTGCTGCCGTCGTGGCGGACCACCCACTGCACCGGAAAGCGCAGAGGCGCGTCGGCCGCTTCGACGGCGGGATCGAGCGACTCCAGCAGGGACAGCAAGGGAGGCCCTTCGTACCACGGCGTATGCGCGGACGGCGTCACGACGTTGTCGCCGTTCAGCGCCGACAAGGGCAGCGCCTGGAAATCCGCGATGCCGATGCGCGCGGCCAGGTCCGCGTAGGCGTCGCGGATGCGGTCGAACACCGCGCGGTCCCAGGCCACCAGATCCATCTTGTTTACCGCCACGACGATGTGGCGGATGCCCAGCAGGCGCGCGATCGTGCTGTGCCGCTTGGTCTGCGGCAGCAGCCTGCCGTCGGCGGCGCGCGTGGCGTCGATCAGGATGATGGCCACGTCGGCCGTCGACGCGCCGGTCACCATATTGCGGGTGTACTGCTCATGGCCCGGCGCGTCGGCGACGATGAACTTGCGCCGCGGCGTGGCGAAATAGCGGTAGGCGACGTCGATGGTGATGCCCTGCTCGCGCTCGGCCTCCAGCCCATCCGTCAGCAGGGCGAAATCGATGCCGTCGCCGGCCACGCGTTTGTACTTGGCCCGCGCGATGGCGTCGAGCTGGTCGGCGAAGACGCTTTTGCTGTCGTACAGCAGGCGCCCGATCAGCGTGGATTTGCCGTCGTCCACGGAACCGGCGGTGATCAGGCGGATGACGGCGGTCTCGCCGACGGGGAGAAAGGAATCGTTGACTGCGTTCATGTGCGTGTGCTCCGGCCAGGCGTCAGGGTCGGTTCAGAAATAGCCTTCCTTCTTGCGGCGCTCCATCGATGCCTCGGAAGTCTGGTCGTCCATGCGGGTGGCGCCGCGCTCGGTGATGTCGCTGATCGCGGTCTCGGCGATGATGGCCTGGTTGTCGGCCGCCTCGGACGCCACCGGGCAGGTGCAGGAAATATCGCCCACGGTGCGGAAGCGTACCGACAGCGTCTCTATCCGTTCGTCCGCCTGCGCCGGAGTCAGCGGCGTGATGGGCACCAGCAGGCCGCGCCGCCGCACCACTTCGCGCTGATGGGCGTAGTAGATGGACGGCAGCGCCAGGTTTTCGCGCGCGATGTACTGCCACACGTCCAGCTCGGTCCAATTGGAAATCGGGAACACGCGCATGTTTTCGCCGCGATGCACGCGGGTGTTGTACAGGCTCCAGACTTCCGGGCGCTGGCTCTTGGGATCCCATTGGCCGAACTCGTCGCGGAAGGAAAAGATACGCTCCTTGGCGCGGGCTTTTTCCTCGTCGCGCCGGGCGCCGCCGACGCAGGCGTCGAAACCGAATTCCGCGATGGCCTCCAGCAGCGTCACCGCCTGGGCGGCATTGCGCGAATCGGTTTCCTTGCGCAGCACCACCGATCCGCGCGCGATCGAATCTTCCACGCTGCGCACGACCAGGGTTTCGCCCAGCTCGGCCGCGCGCGCGTCACGGAACTGGATGACTTCCGGAAAATTGTGTCCCGTATCGATGTGCATGAGCGGGAACGGGAAGCGTGCGGGACGGAAGGCTTTTTCCGCCAATCGCAGCAGCACGCAGGAATCCTTGCCGCCGGAAAACAGCAGGACCGGCTTTTCGCACTCGGCCGCGACCTCGCGCAGGATGAAAATCGCTTCGGACTCCAGCCAATCCAGATGGCTGCGGGTGTGAACGGTGGACATAAGGGATCTCGTGGCTTCGTAAACGATGCTTCGGTGGAGCGGTGTTCGGCCGGGGGCCGGCGTGGGTCGTCAGGCCTTGCCGTCGGCGGCCCCGGCGGGACGGCGGGCGGCGAACTGGACGGCGTGCGCCTCCGACGGACCGCCGCGATTGCCGGCGTGCAACCCGCACTCCTTGCTGTCGGACGACTCCCACCACCAGCGCCCGGCGCGTACGTCTTCGCCAGGACGGATGGCGCGGGTACAGGGTTCGCAGCCGATGGAGGGATAACCCCGGTCATGCAGCGGGTTATAGGGAATGTCCAGCGCGCGGATGGCGTTCCAGACGTCGTCCTCGCTCCATGCGGCGAGCGGATTGAACTTGAAGAGCCCGAAGACCGAATCCTGCTCTTCCCGCGGCAGGCTGCCGCGCGTGGCGGCCTGCGCGCGCCGCTGTCCGGTGATCCAGGCGCCGCGTCCCGCCAGAGCGCGCCGCAGCGGTTCGACCTTGCGGATATGGCAGCAGGCCTGGCGCAGCTCCTTGCTTTCATAGAAAGCGAAGGCGCCGTGCGCCGCGACGTGCGCATCCACGGCTTCGGCTACCGGCCGGTACACGGTCGGCCGGCGGCCATAGCGGCGCTCGATGACGTCCAGCATGGACAGTGTTTCGGCATGCAGGCGGCCGGTGTCCAGCGTGAAAATTTCCAGCGGCGCGCCGCCCATATGGATGGCATGGGTCAGCACCATGTCTTCGGCGGCCAGCGATGACGCCAGCGCCGCGTCCGGATAGCGCACGGCGATATCGGACAGCTGCTGCAGCAGTTCGGACCAGCGCCCCGCGATGCCGGGGTGTGAACGGGAAAGAATCGCGGGATCGGTCATGGCGTCTACTTGCTGGCGGGAAAGATACGGCCACGGCGCGGACGGGCCAGCAGCATCGCGCCTTCGCGCAAATCCAGGCCGTGGTATTCCTCTTCGGACAATTGGGCTTCGAGCAGGGCGCCGTCTTCGCGCTGCAGCTCCAGGAACGCGCTGGGGCCGGCCAGATAGGCGTGGTTGAGCTTGACCGCCATGCCCTCGCCGGTCGCGGCGTAAGGCAGGATGTCCAGCTCGTGCGGGCGGACATAGGCCACGGCGCGCTGTTCGTCCGTGCCGTCGAAGGCCGGCGCGGGCAGCGAAACCCCGTTGGCGCGCCACAGCCCGCCCGCCGCATAGCCGTCTATCTGGTTGACGTCGCCCAGGAATCCATAGACGAAGGGCGTGGCGGGATGGGTCCAGACGTCGCGCGGCGTGCC
Organism: Bordetella genomosp. 9; assembly: GCF_002261425.1. Taxonomy (NCBI): domain Bacteria; kingdom Pseudomonadati; phylum Pseudomonadota; class Betaproteobacteria; order Burkholderiales; family Alcaligenaceae; genus Bordetella; species Bordetella genomosp. 9. Next base: position 1,592,367 of record NZ_NEVJ01000003.1, read on the forward strand.
GACCTGCTCGATGCGGCCCGCGTTCATCACCACCACGCGGTCGGCCACTTCCAGGGCTTCTTCCTGGTCGTGGGTGACGAAGACGCTGGCCACGTGCAGTTCGTCATGCAGCCGGCGCAGCCAGCGTCGCAGCTCCTTGCGCACCTTGGCGTCGAGCGCGCCGAAGGGCTCGTCCAGCAGCAGCACGCGCGGCTCCACCGCCAGGGCGCGGGCCAGCGCGATACGCTGGCGCTGGCCGCCCGACAACTGGCCGGGATAGCGGTCCGCCAGCCAGTCCAGCTGCACCAGATTCAGCAGCGCATGGACTTTTTCCTTGATCGCGGTTTCGCCGGGACGCTGGCCGCGCGGCTTGATGCGCAGGCCGAACGCGACGTTCTCGAATACCGTCATGTGGCGGAACAGCGCGTAATGCTGGAACACGAAGCCGACCTGGCGCTCGCGCACGTGCACGCCGGTACTGTCTTCGCCGAAGAAATAGATGCTGCCGCTGTCAGGCGTTTCGAGCCCGGCGATGATGCGCAGCAAGGTCGTCTTGCCGCAGCCGGAAGGTCCCAGCAAGGCCACCAGCTCGCCGGAGTCGATGTGCAGGTCGACGTCGCGCAAGGCCTGGAAATTGCCGAAGCGCTTGTTGACCGATTTGATTTCGATATCCATGTGATTTCCTAGATTCCGTCCGCCTCAGGCGCCCGTGGCGCGTTGCAAGCGTGCGCCGTGGGGGGACGCGGCCAGCGCCACCAGCCCGGAGGCCGACGCGTCGGCCTCGTCCTGGCGCGCAAGGGCATGCGTGTGCCGCCATTGCACCACGGTTTTGATGGCCAGCGTGACCAGGGCCAGTACGGCCAGCAGCGACGCGACGGCGAATCCAGCCTGGATCTGGTATTCGTTGTACAGGATCTCCACCTGCAAGGGGATGGTGTTGGTCAGGCCACGGATATGCCCCGATATGACGGACACCGCGCCGAATTCGCCCATGGCGCGCGCATTGCACAGGATCACCCCATACAGCAGGCCCCAGCGGACGTTCGGCAGCGTGACGCGCCAGAACGCCTGCCAGCCGCGCGCGCCCAGCACGATGGCGGCTTCTTCTTCCTCGCTGCCCTGGGCTTCCATCAGTGGAATCAGTCCGCGCGCCACCAGCGGCAGCGTGACGAAGGTCGTGACCAGCACGATGCCGGGCACGGCGAAGGCGATCTTGAGGTCGTGCGCCATCAGCCAGGGGCCTATCCAGCCCTGGGCGCCCACCACCAGCATGTAGGACAGGCCCGCCACCACCGGCGACACGGAGAACGGCAGGTCTATCAGCGTGACCAGCATCGACTTGCCGCGAAACTCATGCTTGGCGATCGCCCACGCCGCGACGACACCGAAGGCCATGTTCAGCGGCACGCTGATGGCTGCCGTCAGCAGGGTCAGCAGGATGGCCGATACCGTATCCGGCTCCGCCAGGGCGGCGACATAGGCGCCCAGGCCCTTGCGCAGGGCCTCGGCGAAGACGGCGCACAGCGGCAGCAGCAGGAACAAGGCCAGGAACGCGATGGCCGCGACGATGAGGACGCCCCGGCCGAGACGGCCCGCCCGCTGCGCGGCCGCGGAACCCGCTCGCCGCGCCGTCATGGCCGGCCTCCATGCGCCAGGCGCCGCCAGGCCTGCAGTCCATTGATGGCCAGCAACATGGCGAACGACAGGCCGAGCAGGACCGCGCCGATCGCCGCGGCGCCGGCGTAGTCGAACTGCTCCAGCTTGACGAGTATCAGCAGGGGCGCGATCTCCGACACCATGGGCATGTTGCCGGCGATGAAAATGACCGACCCATACTCGCCTATCGCGCGCGCGAAAGCCATCGCGAAACCGGTCAGCAGCGCTGGCATGACGGTCGGCAGGATCACGCGGACGAAAATCTGCACGGGCGTGGCGCCCAGGCTGGACGCCGCTTCCTCCAGCGAGGACTCGAGATCCTCCAGCACCGGCTGCACCGTGCGGACGACGAAAGGAATGCCGATGAAGATCAGGGCAACGACGATGCCCGCCGGCGTATAGGCGATCTTGATGCCCAATGGCGCCAGCAGGCTGCCGATCCAGCCATGCGGCCCCAACAGCGCGGCCAGCGCGATACCCGCGACCGCGGTGGGCAGCGCGAAAGGCAAGTCGACCAGCGCGTCCAGCACACGCTTGCCCGGGAAGCGATAACGCACCAGCACCCAGGCCACCAGCAGGCCGAACAGCAGATTGACCAGGGCGGCGATCAGCGAGGCGCCGAACGTGACGCGGTATGCCGCGAGCACGCGCGGCGACGTGACCGCGTTGACGAAGGCGTCCCAGCTCAACCCGGCGGCCTTGATGACCAGCGCCGCCAGCGGCAGCAGCACCAGCACGCCCAGGTAAGCCAGCGCCAGTCCCAGCGTCAGCTTCAACCCGGGCAATACGGGCGGCGTGCGCGCGCCCCGCCGCGCCGGCGCGACAGGCCGGCTCCGACTGGCCACGGACAGGGCCATTCCGGTCGAGACCGCACGGCTACTGCTTGACATAGATCTGGTCGAATATCGCGTTGTCCGCGAAATGCAGCTTGTCCACGGCGGGCCAGCCGCCCACGTCACGGATGGTGAACAGATCCAGCTTGGGGAACTGCGACGCGTACCTGGCCTTGGCTTTCTCGCCGATCGGGCGGTAGTAGTTGCGGGCGATCAGGTCCTGCGCTTCGTCGGAATAGAGATATTTCAGATAGGCTTCCGCGACCTCTCGCGTGCCCTTGCGGTCGACGTTCCTGTCGACCACGGCCACCGTGGGCTCGCACAGGACGCTTAGACTGGGAACGACGATTTCCAGTTCGCCGGCGCCGAACTCCTTCTGCGCCAGGAAGGCATCGTTTTCCCAGGAAATCAGCACGTCGCCGACGCCACGCTGGGCGAAGGAGATGGTGGAGCCGCGCGCGCCCGAGTCCAGGACCGGCACGTTGCGATAGAGTTTTTCGACGAAGGCCTTGGCGCCGGCGTCACCGGACTGGCGGCGCGCGTGCTCCCAGGCCGCCAGATAGTTCCAGCGCGCGCCCGCGGAGGTCTTCGGATTCGGCGTGATCACCGACACGCCGGGCTTGACCAGGTCGTCCCAGCCCTTGATGCCCTTGGGGTTGCCCTTGCGCACCAGCAGGATGATCGTCGAGGTATAGGGCGACGCATTGTCGGGCAGCCGGCTTTCCCAGCCCGGCTTGACCAGGCCGCCATGCGTGACCAGCGCCTCGACGTCCGGCGCCAGGCCCAGCGTCACGACGTCCGCGTCCACGCCGTCGATGACGCTGCGGGCCTGCTTGCTGGAGCCGCCGTGCGAATTGCGGACGGACACGTCCTGGCCTGTCTTCGCCTTCCAGTACTTCGCGAACAGCGGGTTGTACTGGGCGTACAGCTCCCGCGTGGGATCGTAGGAAACGTTCAGCAGTTCCACGGCGCGCCCCTGGGCGCGCACCGCCGCGGGCAGCATCTGCGTCGCGGCCAGCGCGGACGCCATGCCGATCGAGCGTTTCAGGAACTGGCGCTTTTGTATATCGTGCTTTTTCATTTTGTCGTTTCCGCGATGTATGCCCGTCGGGTGCACGCAAGGATTCCCAGGGCATGGCACACGATGTAGCCGCATTGTGCGGGTGACCGACGGCGCGGCAAACGACAAAGTGATTGTTTATATATTTCCCGGATCGGGAGATCGGAATCGGCATATGCCGACTCTCGTTATCAGGCTAGTCGGGCAGCAACTGTTCGCCCACCAGTATCCCGACCAGGGACGCCAGCGCCGCCAGCAGCAGCGATATCAGCCACACCAGGATGCCCAGCGCCCAGAATCTGGCCTCGCCCGGGACGTAGGTGTATCGCAGAATCGCCACATAGGCGAAGACGCAGACCGTGCAGGCGACCACGAACAGCACCCATTGCCGCTGCCCGCCCAAGCTGGAAGCCAGCACCGATCGGCCATGCAAGCCGTACGCCGCCGCGAGCAAGGCGGTGCCGATGAAGGTCGCCACCCCCGCGAAGATCTGCAGTCCGGCCTCGTCCTTCAGGCCCAGGGGAATCAGGTAGGACGCGCCGCCCGTGACCAACGCGATCAGGGTGCGAAGCAGCTTTTTCATTTTGGCGTCGACGCCGGACGCGGCGTCGCGAATCGGAATCCGGCGGTCAGCGCGCCGCGCTGCACGACGACGACGGGCAGATCGGCCCATTCCAGGGCTTGCCCGGCGGGTGGGGCCATATCCCAGGCGAGTTCGATTTTCGACGGCTGGACCAGCTTGACCAGATACCTGGCGGCGTCACCGAACAAACGGTTGAAGGTCACGCGGTCCTGCTCGCTCCGCATATCGGCGGCGAGATCCGACCTGGCGCCGATCCGGCCCCCTCGCTCAGCCTGGCCCTGAGCTCGCAACTGATCGGAAAGGCTGGCGAGCACCCGCTCGTCCAAGTCGGGCAGCGCCAGATAGAGGACGCTTTCCGGCGACTGGTTCTCCACGACCTGGGTCACCCTCTTGTTCTTGAAGTAGGTGCTGATGCTGACGTCGCTGCCGTTGGCGCCCGGGCCGGCCGATGCAGGCCGGTCGGATATCGTGCTCCTGAGCCAGCCGAGCAGCGTATCGGCGGGCGTCTGCTTGCGCGTGAACGTGGTGGCGGGAAAGGCGATCCGTTGCGTCGTGAGCAGGACATTCGACCTGTCATCGACGGCCGTCTCCGGTACGCCATCCCGGGTGTACACCTTGCAGAAATCCGGCCGGGCGCCGCCCGCGCCTTGCGTCAGGAATCCGGCCGCCGGCCAATCGAAGACCAGTTCCGGCAGCAGCGTGCTGAAGTTGCACACCGCGTTTTCCAAGGTGTAGCCGGGGCTGCCGTTCGGCGATGGCATGCGGTAGGAGGCCGCGACGGCGTCGGTGTACTGCGACCGCAGATGCTGCGTGACGAACGACTGGGTCGCCTGGGGCCCCGGCAGGCTGGCCGGAGAACGGTCCGCGGTATCGGCCATGGCGGCGCCGCATACCAGCACGCCTATCGTCGTCGCCAGCCGCCTTGCGTTGGACGCACTCATCATTGGATCGCCTCCCGCGGCGATTAATGCATGCGCTCGGACAACCGTCAATAAAGGCATACGCAGCGAAGCAGGCACCCGCCGCGGCGTACGCCATAAGGACACACCCGCGGCGGTGATGCGTACCCGCTCCGGTTTCAATCCACGCAGGATTTCTGGCTCGCCCCGGGCGCCGCGCCCGGACGGTAATCGTCGGTCAGGGTGTTCAGGAAGCAGATCAGGTCATGCACGTCCTGCTCCGACATGGGCGGCTTGGAGCCGGCGGCCCGGCCGTCCAGGGGCATCTGGGTATCGATATTGGCCCAGTACTGCCGCGGCAGGTCGTTGTACTTCTCCACATGGCCCGTTCCCTTGGCGTACTGGACCGTGATCAGGCCATAGCTGGGGTAGGCCGGATCGTAGCCGGGATCGCCGGGCTTCAGGACCTTGCCGCCGACCGTGGGGTACCAGAGCGCCGGGTTGGTGTCGCGGGTGTTGTAGAACCGGATGGCCTGCTCCAGGGAATGGATCACGCCGTTATGGAAGAACGCCTGCCGCAGCGCCACGTTGCGCAGCGTGGGCGCCTTGAACATGCCGCAGAAACGGCTGGGCGCGCCGTCTTCTTCCAGCTTGTGGTCCGGCCGTTGCGGTCCGCACAATCCCATATCGAAGCGGCCCGCGTCCTTGTCGTTGGCGGGGATGTCGTTATGGTTGGCGCCCGGCGCGGTCGCGTGCAGGTCGTTGCGCGGGACACCGATGGCCTCGTACGAAAAATCGGTGAACAGCGCGCTGCTGCCGCGAAAGCCCGCGCCCTGGTAGTGGCAGGACGCGCAATTGCCGGTATTCGGATCGGCGAACACCTTCAATCCGCGCAGCTCGGCGATAGTGAGCTGCCCGCCCTTCTTGTTCGACGTGTACATATCGAACTTGCTGTTGTAGGGCCGGAAGCTGATGTCCTCCAGCTGGAACGCCTGCAGCGCCGCCGTCAGGTCGCGGAACGCCACGGCGGTATCGTCGAGGGCATGGTCGCCGAAAGCCTGCCGGAACAGCGGCGCATAATCGGCGGCCTTTACCTTGGCGACGACGTCCGCCGCCGACGCATTGGCCATTTCGACCGGATCCAGCAGCGGGCCCTGGGCCTGTTCGGCATGGCTGGCCGCGCGCCCGTCCCAGTCGAAGCCGCCACCCGGACCCGGCACGCTGATGGCGTCCGGGTTGTCCAGCAGGTCGGAGTAGGCCGGCGTCTTGTCCTTGTAGCGCAGCGGGGGAACCGCGCGCACGCCGCGCTGGGTCATGGCCTGGCCGCCCAATTGCGCGGCCAGGTTGTTGGGGGGACCATAGGCGAAGTTCGGATCGTGGCAGGTCGCGCAGGAGATCCTGCGCGAGCCCGACATATTGTGATCGAAGAACAGCTTCTGGCCCACCTGTGCCGCCAGGCTGAGCGGCTTCTGCCGGATCACGGGGTTCTGCCAGGGAGCGGCGGCCGCATCCGCCGCCGGTGCGTCGCCTTGCCCCTGCCCGGCGCCCGCCGCCAGGCCAGCGGCGGCGGCCATCGCCAACAGGCCGGTCGCGGCCAGGAAACGCTTGCGCATTACTTCACCGCCCACACACTGACCTGAGTCTTGTCCGGACCGATCTGCGGCGCCGTCGCGGCGTCGGTGGACTGCTTCTGGCGATAGTCGGCCGGGATCACGAACGCGTGGTTCATGGGCCGCACCGCGTCGAAGTGCGTATCGCCGCTGTTGGCGAACTCAGGCAGCATCTGCAGATGTTCGGCGATGAACTTTTCCGTGTACTTGGAACGGTTCATATAGCTGCCGTCGACCGCCGGATCCGCCAGCTGGAACATGTCCTGCATGGTGCGCACGAAGGAAAAATGGCTGTACGCGTCGCTATCGACCACGCCCTTGGGCGCCTTGGGCTGGTTGTTCACGATCAGGAAGATCGAATTGCCATGGCCATGGTTGCCTTCCGTGTAGTTCACCACCGACGCGTCGGGCGCGAAGCTGCCGTCGGGGTTTTCCTTCAGCGGCTGCGATACCGTGCTGTTGCTGACGTTCCAGCCGCAGCAGGAATTGAAGCCGCTGCTGGCCGTGGCTTCGTCGAACATGATGACGATGGCGGAGCGCTGCTGGGTATTCTTCCACACCGCCGACGCCTGGATCTTCTTGATGATGTAGTCGACGTAGTTGTCACCGCGCGTGATGATGGCCGAGCCCGCGCAATCGGTGGTCAGCGCACCGCTGGTGGTTTTCTCGGTCGTGCTGTGCATGTCGTCGCACTGGTCGGGGATCAGGAAGTTCAGCGCGCCGACGTCGCCGCTTTCCATATCCTTGCCGAACTGGTCGGCATCGTAGTTGGCCGGAACCACGTACTTGGTGCCGTTCTTCATGTTCGCGTCGAACTGCCCGCCGCCCAGCGTGCGATTGCTGAAAAAGAAGTCCGGCAACAGGCGCGCGTCCTGGAAAGGCATGGCCGGATGATGCTTGGTGCGGTACATATTGCCCGGCAAGGGCACGGTGCCGCCGGAAGGAATAGGCGTGGGATCGTTGCCGATGCCGTTGGGATAGGCGGTGTCGGTCCCGGTAATGGCCGCATCGGCGACGCTGTCCGTGCGCGGATCCTGGCCAGGGTTCATGGTCTCGCCATACACGCGCCAGTTCATCCCCATGCTTTCCAGCGCGGTGAACAGATTGGGCGCGGTGATATTGTGGTTGGTGCCGTCGCAGTTGGCGGTGGCATTGAAGGGCGAGGACACCAGGCCCGGCTTGTCGTGCGTGGGCAGCGGATCCTTGGGCGCATTCGCGCCGGTGGCGCTGCAGTTCCACTGGGAATCGTCGGTGATGCCGAAGTCGTCGCCACCGCCCACCGCCGTGTAGTTCGGTTCGCTGGGCTGTCCCGTCGAAAAATAGTTGGTCAGCTGGTTGTTGTCCTTCAGGTACTGGGCGATCTTGGGCGCGAACGGCTGGTTCAGGATGGTGTTGGAGCCCTTGTTTTCCAGGAACAGGACGAACAGGTGGTCGTAGCGCGGGATGCCTTCGACATTGAAGGCCGCTTGCTGCGCCTGCAGGAAGGTAATGGGCTTGCGGGTTTCCGGCGTGGTGGCCGTATCCGGCGTGACGTTGATCTTGTTGGTCAGTTCCGGATCGCCGCCGGCGACCGCCAGCGCGTCCGGGTAGAGATCGCCGCGGTCCAGCTTGGTGGTGGCGTAGGTGTAGCGGTTGCCGAGCTGGTTGGTCTCGAACAATAGCGAAGTGCGCGTCGCGCCCTGCGTGCCATGCACGTCGACGATGACGTCGGCCGGCTGCACGTTCAGCCGCGCGGCCAGGTTGGCTTTTTCGGCCGCGTAGTTGCTGCTGTCGTCCTCGACCATGCGCTGGATCTCGCTGGACATGGGGCTGATGACGATCTTGGCGGCGCCCTGGTCCTGGATCTGCTCGGCCGATACGCGCAGCGCCATGCGTCTGGCGACCTTGGCGCCGGTGGCCGTGTTGGTGGCGTCCGTGCCGACGTCCGCCAGCAGCGGCGCCACGGCGGCCGCCTGCAACGAGAACGCGCCGTTGGCGTCGGTCACGACCGGGTTCTCATCCGCGTCGCACTTGCCGTTGCCGTTGGCGTCGACACAGACCTTGGCGTTCTGGAAGTAAGCGGCCTCTATGGTCGGATTGGCCTGGCTGCCCGGCGTGTAGCTGGAACCGGTCACCACGCCCCGCATGGTCATGGCGACGGGAGGATCGTTGCTCGGGGGCGCGGCCGACGAACTGGACGAGTCGTCGTCGCCGCCGCCACAGCCGGCCAGCGCCAGCGAAGCCGCGATCACGGTCAGCGAGGCATAGAAAGGCGCGCGCCGGGTTTGCTTGGATGGGGTCATGAGTCTGTTCCCTGTTGAACGACGTGGAGGGGAATGTGGGAATTCAGGTGGGCACGTTGACCGCGGCGACGCCGGTATCGACCGTCACCGTCACCGTGCTGGCCACGGCGGGCGACGCCGGCAGCTCGCCATTGACCAGCGGCTTCATCTTGCGGAAATCGCAGGTCAGCCTGTCGGCGGTCAGCGTGACCACCGCGTAGCCCTGGGCATCGGTGTCGACGTACTTCAACCAGCTGTTGTAGGTGGACATCGTGCCGTTCAGGCGGTTGGTCACGTTCTGGTAGACCAGCGGCTGCAGGCCGGCCAGGGACGGCACGGTGTGGATCTCGTCCACGTAGAACCGGAACAGCGACGTGCTGGATACGCCGGCGGTCACCAGGTCGACCATGACCGGGACCGGCGTGGTCGCATCGAAGTCGTCCATCACCGGGCCGGAGAAGAACGCGTGGATGTCGCCGGTCAGGGCCACCACGTTGGCGATGGCGTTGTTCTTCAGGAAGGCCATCATGTCCTTGCGCTCGCCGTTGTAGCCGTCCCATTGGTCGGCGTCGAACAGGATGACGTTCAGGAAGGAAACGGGCGGCAGCATCGCATTGATCGCGGCGACCGATGCGTTCACCGTGTCGACGCCGAAGGCATGGTCGAACAAGGCATGGATGGCGGTGAAGGCGCCCGGCAGCGTGCCGGACGTCTTGATCGCCTGGATGTCCTGGCGCACCGCCGGCAGGATGGCGGTATTGCGCAGCGGCGCCAGATCGTCCGGGTCCGTCGCCACGATGGCGTCGGTGACCAGTTGCACCACCGCTTCCTGGCCGTCGACCTGCATGCGCAGCAGGGAAACTTCGTTGCCCCACAGCCGCCATGCGGTCTTGGCCTTGCTGGCCAGCATCTGGTCCTTCCACCACGCCAGCTGCGTGGCGCCCAGCATGGACTGCGTGCCGCCCGCGCTGGTCTTGGCCTGTTCCGCCGCGGCCAGCGTATCGCGGGACACCAGGTAGCGGCTGCCCAGGAAACCGCCGGCGGCCGATTCGGGAATGACGTGGTCGTCGCGGTACAGGCGTTCGTCGGTCATGACCAGCGTGGCCAGCGAGCCGAAGGTGAAGGACCGATAGATCTGGATGTTCTCGAAAGACGGGTTGCTCAGATCCAGCGTGACGTCGGCCGGCATGTATTCGAACCATGCCTGGTTGGCGCTGCGGCGCCGCGCGACGTGCTCGGTCTGGTCGTCGGTCGGCGTGTAGGTTTGATGGTCCTGCCAGGCATCGTCGGAAAACTCGTGATCGTCCCAGATCGCGATGACCGGGAAGCGCGCATGCAGGGCCTGCAGGCGCGGATCGGCGCGATAGCTCTTGTACAGGGTCCGGTAGTCGTCGGTCGTCGTGGCGTAGACCGAGCCGTCGTCCATCTTGGTGCCGTTGGGCAGGGCCAGCGCGGTGTGGGCCTTTTCGGTCTGGCCGGTCAGCACGTGCGCGGGCAGCGTCTCGTAGATGTAGTCGCCCAGATGGACCACGAAATCCAGGTCATCGTTCAGCATCTCGCTGAAGGCGGCCCAATGGTTGGCGTTCCAGTCCTGACAGGAAATGAAGCCGAACTTCAACTGCGCGACGCCGGCGCCTTCCGCCGGCGCGGTCTTGGTCCTGCCGGTCGTGCTGTTGGTATTGCCCATGACGAAGCGGTAGAAATAGCTCGTGGCCGGATCCAGTCCGATCACCTTGTGCCGCACCGTGTAGTCGAACGAGGGATCGGCCTCGATCGTGTCGTTCACCAACAGCTTGGAAAACGTGTCGTCGGCGGCGACCTGCACGGTCAGCTTCACCGGATCGGTGCCGTTGGCGCCATCCACGCGGGTCCACAGGATGATGCTGTCGGGCTTGGGATCGCCGGAAGCCACGCCATGCGCGAACGACGTGGCGGGCGGCGGCGGGTTGCCGTTATCGGGCGGCGGGGTGTTGCCATTGCCGGCCTGATCGCCGCCATCGTCATCGCCGTCACTGCCGCCACCGCATGCGGTAAGCGTGCCCGTCATGGCGACGGAAACGGTCAGAAAGCTGCCCCACTTGATAAATTTGCGACGATCCATGTTCACCAATATCTGGTTGGTTGACCCGCTGCCTGGTCCAGAGGCTTGCGCGATTGCTGGTCCGAATGCTCACCTCGGGCAGGCGCGGGATTGTTTTGGGTGCGGCATTACCCCATACACAAATTGCGCCACCGTTACACAATTGGTACGCGTAGAAGACACTGCCACAATCCATTCAGGCCGCCGACAGCGCACCGTCAAGCACGGTTCACAATGCGTCGCCAAGATCGCGGCCATGCCTATTACCGTGAAGTTCTCGAACCCCGTGCGCGACTGGATCGCGCACAACCTGGACCGCGGCGCCGATGGCCGCGACATCGTCCGCGAACTGATGTCGAATGGCACCCCGCCCGATCTCGCGAACGCCATGGTCAATGCGGTGGCGCATGCCTTGCGGAATGGCGCCCCGCTGCCCGACGGCAAGCTCGTGCTGGAGACGGAGACGCCTTCGGCGCCTGTCCGGCGCCGGCTGCAAAGTTCGACGATGGCAACGGAGGATCGCCAGGTGCGTGTGCTGGCGAGACTGTCGCGGCCCGCCGCGACCTTGCTATCCAACGTGCTTTCGGATGAGGAATGCGAACAGTTGATATCCGCCGCGCGTCCGCGCCTGCGGCCGTCCCTGGTCGTGGATCCGATCACCGGCCTGGACGTGGCGAAGGATCACCGCAGCAGTTGGGGCATGTTTTTCCGGCCCGGCGAAAACCCGGTGATCCAGGCCATCGATCAGCGGATCGCGCGTTTGATCGACAGGCCCGTGGACCATGGCGAAGGCCTGCAGATCCTGCACTACCCCACCGGCGCGGAAAGCACGCCCCATTTCGACTTTCTGATGCCGGTGAACGAGGCCAATCGCGCGTCCATCGCGCGTAGCGGCCAGCGCGTGTGCACCTTCATCATGTACTTGAACGACGTGCCGGCCGGCGGCGAGACCACGTTTCCGGAAGTGGGCTGGTCGGTGGTGCCGCAACGAGGCCATGCGCTGCATTTCGAATACGGCGATGGCGCGGGGCCGGGCGACCCGGCGGCCGGCGATCCGGCGGCCGGCGACCCGGCGGCCGGCGATCCGGCGTCGCTGCATGCCGGCGCGCCGGTGCTGCAAGGCGAAAAGTGGATCGCCACCAAGTGGGTGCGCGACCGGGCCTTCGTGCCGCGCGGCGCCTAGGTGCCCTTCTTTTCCGGGAAACAAAAAGGCCGCGCCTTCGATGAAGGACGCGGCCCTAGGCCGGACGGCCCGGCGCTTATTTGTTCGGCTGAGGCGTGATGCGCAGATACGGCCGCACCGCCTTGTAGCCCTTGGGGAATTTCTGCTTGATGACTTCTTCGTCCTTCAAGGAAGGAACGATGATCACGTCATCGCCATCTTCCCAGTTCACGGGCGTGGCCACGCTGTGGCTGTCCGTCAACTGCAGCGAGTCGATCACGCGCAGGATCTCGTTGAAGTTGCGTCCGGTACTGGCCGGATAGGTGATGATCAGGCGCACCTTCTTGGCCGGGTCGACGATGAACACCGAGCGTACGGTGGCCGTCGCGCTGGCGTTCGGATGGATCATGTCGTAGAGCTCGGCCACCTTGCGATCGTCGTCCGCGATGATGGGAAAGTTGACCTTGGTGCCCTGCGTGTCGTTGATATCGTCGATCCACTTGTTGTGCGAATCCACCGCGTCGACCGACAGCGCCAGCACCTTCACGTTGCGCTTGGCGAACTCGTCGGCGAGCTTGGCGGTGTAGCCCAGCTCGGTCGTGCACACCGGCGTGAAATCGGCGGGGTGCGAGAAAAGCACGCCCCAGCTGTTGCCCAGGTACTCGTGAAAGCGGACGGGGCCGACGGAAGATTTTTGTTCGAAATCGGGGGCTTCATCGCCCAAGCGTAGTTGTCCCATGTTCGATCCTATTCCAGAGGTGAAGAATGCCGGTCGCATGGCACGGTGCATGGAATACCCGGCTACGTGTTGGGACGCGCCGTTCGTCTACGCGACGCTCTCCCGATGCATGATTCTTGCATCAAACCGCAGGAGGTTAAAGCCGAAATCCATATAACGTTATGAAATATCGGAGTAAGCAGCGCACGCGTCGACGACGTCACCGGCCTGCACCGCGGCGGACAACGCGACGGCACGGGGCAGGATGTGCGCGCCAAAGAAGGTCGCCGTCGCCAGTTTATTGCGCAGGAACTCGGGCGACCACTCCGCCAAACCGCCATCGTCCGGGCGTAGATGGCGGTGGCAGGCCAGCGCGGCGCGGGCCATCTGCCATCCGGCCAGCAGCACGCCGGTGAGCATCAGGAAGGGCACGCTGCCGGAAAAAACGGCGCGCACCTGGGTCATGGCCGTGCGCGCCATGTATTCCAGGGCCTGCTGCTGGGCCTGCATCGCCCGGCCCAGGTTGGCGTGCATCAGCGCCAGTGCCTTGGCGTCCTCCGGCGACGCGTCGGCCTGGGCCGCGCGCAGCGCCTCCAGGGTGACGCCTATGGCCCGCAGGATATGGCGCGCCGTGGCGCCGCCGTCGCGCATCAGCTTGCGGCCGATCAGGTCGTTGGCCTGGATGGCCGTGGTGCCTTCGTAGATGGGCAGGATGCGGGCGTCGCGATAATGCTGCGCGGCGCCGGTTTCCTCGATATAGCCCATGCCGCCGTGCACCTGCACGCCCAGCGATGCGACCTCCACCGAGGACTCCGTGCAGAAGCCCTTGACCACGGGCACGAGGAATTCATAGAACGCGCGATTCCTGGCCCGCGTGTCGACATCCGGATGATGATGCGCCAGGTCGCACGCGGCGGCGGTCACGTAGGAAAGCGCCCGGCCGCCTTCGGTCAGCGCGCGCATGGTCAGCAGCATGCGCTGCACGTCCGGATGATGCGCGATGGTCACCGGCCCGCTTGAACCTTCCACGGCGCGGCCCTGGACACGTTCGCGCGCATAGGCCACGGCCTGCTGCGTGGCCCGCTCGGCCAGCGCCACGCCCTGCTGGCCGACCGCGAAACGGGCCGCATTCATCATGATGAACATGTATTCCAGGCCATGGTTCTCCTGGCCCACCAGGAAGCCGATGGCGCCCTCGCCTGTTTCGCCCTTGCCCGCGCCGTACAGCAAGACGGCGGTCGGGCTGCCATGGATGCCCAGCTTGTGCTCCAGCGACGCGCACCAGACGTCGTTGCGCAATCCAGGGGCGCCATCGGCATCCGGCAGGAATTTCGGCACGACGAACAGCGATATTCCCTTGACCCCGGGTGGCGCGTCGGGCGTGCGCGCCAGCACCAGGTGCACGATGTTCTCGGCCATATCGTGCTCGCCGTAGGTGATGTAGATCTTCTGCCCCGTCAGCCGATAGCTGCCATCCGGCTGCGGCACGGCGCGGGTGGCCACCTGCGCCAGATCCGAACCCGCCTGCGGCTCGGTCAGGTTCATCGTGCCGGTCCACTTGCCGGATACCAGGTTGGGCACGTAGACATCGCGCAGCGTGTCGCTGCCGACCGTCAGCAGGGCCTCGATCACGCCGTCGGTCAGCAAGGGGCACAGGGAGAAGGCCAGGCAGGCCGAGTTGATGTTCTCGTTGGCGGTGGCGGCGATCAGCTTGGGCAGGCCCTGCCCGCCGCGCTCGACCGGATGCAGCAGGCCTTGCCAGCCGCCCTGCGCATAGTCTTTGTAGGCCTCGACATAACCGGGCGGCGTCGCCACCGCGCCGTCCTTCCACACGGCGGGCTGCCGGTCACCGACGCGATTCAGGGGCGCCACGGCCTGCTCGACGAAACGCGCGTTTTCACGCAGCACGGCGTCCGCGATATCGGCGCTGACCTCCTCGTAGCCGGGCAAGGCCAGCACCTGGTCCAGGCCGGCCAGCTCCCTGAGCGTGAATCGGATGTCCGCGAGGGGCACGTGGTAGGTCATGTCGTCTCCTTTTCCAGCGAGAAAAACAAAACGGCCGCCCCACGCGAGGACGGCCGTTCTGTCGGGGCTGGTTCCCTATAGTAAAGCTTAAAGCGCCTTGACCAGCTCCGGCACCGCGGTGAACAGATCGCCGACCAGGCCGTAGTCGGCGACGCCGAATATCGGCGCTTCCGCGTCCTTGTTGATGGCCACGATGACCTTGGAGTCCTTCATGCCGGCCAGGTGCTGGATGGCGCCGGAAATGCCGACCGCCACGTACAACTGCGGCGCGACGATCTTGCCGGTCTGGCCCACCTGCCAGTCGTTGGGCGCATAGCCGGCATCGACCGCCGCGCGCGAAGCGCCCAGCGCGGCGCCCAGCTTGTCGGCCAGCGGATCCAGGATCTTGAAGTTTTCGGCGCTGCCCAGGCCACGGCCGCCCGACACCACCGCGCGCGCGCCCGCCAGTTCGGGACGGTCGCTCTTGGCCAGATCGCGGCCGACGAAGGACGACAAGCCGCTGTCCGCCACCGCGGCTACGGTTTCCACCTGGGCGGAACCGCCCTGCGCCGCGGCGGCGTCGAACGCCGTCGTGCGCACGGTGATGACCTTGACCGGATCGGCCGATTGCACGGTGGCTATGGCGTTGCCGGCATAGATGGGCCGCTCGAAGGTATCGGCCGAGTCCACCGCCGAAATATCGGAAATCTGCGCCACGTCCAGCTTGGCGGCCACGCGCGGCGCCACGTTCTTGCCCGACGCGGTGGCCGGGAACAGGATGTGGCTGTAGTCCTTCGCGATCGCCAGCACCTGCGCGGCGACGTTCTCCGCCAGGCCGTCGGCCAGGTGCGGCGCATCGGCCAGCAGAACCTTGGACACGCCGGCGATGCGGGCGGCCTCGTCGGCCACGGCCTGCGCGCCGCCGCCAGCCACCAGTACGTGCACGTCGCCGCCGATCCTGGCCGCGGCGGCCACGGTGTTCAGCGTGGCGCCCTTGAGCTGCGCATTATCGTGTTCGGCAATAACCAGGCTCGTCATCTCAAACCACCTTCGCTTCGTTCTTCAGTTTGTCCACCAGCGTCGCCACGTCCGCCACCTTGATACCGGCCTTGCGCGCGGGCGGCTCGGTCACTTTCAGGGTCTTCAGGCGCGGCGCGGGATCCACGCCGAGGTCCTGCGGCGTGACGGTGTCCAGCGTCTTCTTCTTGGCCTTCATGATGTTGGGCAGCGTGACGTAGCGCGGCTCGTTCAGGCGCAGGTCGGTGGTGACGATGGCCGGCAGCTTCAGCGCCACCGTTTCCAGGCCGCCGTCGACTTCACGCGTGACCGTGACCTTGCCGTCGGCGACCTCGACCTTGTTGGCGAAGGTGGCCTGGGGCCAGTCCAGCAGCGCGGCCAGCATCTGGCCGGTCTGGTTGGCGTCGTCGTCGATGGCCTGCTTGCCCAGGATGACCAGTTGGGGCTGCTCCTTGTCGACCAGGGCCTTCAGCAGCTTGGCCACCGCCAGGGGCTGCAGGTCCGCGTCGGTCTGCACCAGGATGCCGCGATCCGCGCCGATCGCCATCGCCGTGCGCAGGGTTTCCTGGCACTGCTGCACGCCGCACGATACCGCGACCACTTCGGTGGCAGTGCCCTTTTCCTTGAGCCGGGTGGCCTCTTCCACGGCGATTTCGTCGAACGGGTTCATCGACATTTTCACATTGGCGATGTCGACACCCGTTTGATCGGATTTCACGCGCACCTTGACGTTGTAGTCCACCACGCGTTTGACCGGTACCAGGACCTTCATCCAGCAGCCTCCAGAGATAATCGAATAATTGAACGCCGCCCGAAGCGCCGCGACGCCCTGCGGGAACCGCCTGATTCTACAACCTTGCGCAGGACGACGCCCCCCGTGCCGTTCACCAGGCGGAAGGCACGGCCGCTACAGCCGCCCCAGTTCGCGGATATGCGCGACCGCGCTGCGCCCCAGCGCGGACAGGTTGTAGCCGCCTTCCAGCATGCTGATGACCCTGCCCCGCGCATGGCGGTCGGCCACCTGCATGATCTGTCCGGTGATCCAGGCGTAGTCGGCTTCGACCAGGCCCAGCTGTCCCAGGTCGTCCTCGCGATGGGCATCGAAGCCCGCCGACACCAGGATCAGCTGGGGACGGTGGGCCTCCAGCCGCGGCAGCCAGACGCGCGTGACGATGTCGCGCACCTCCGCGCCGCCGGTGTACGCGGGGACGGGAACGTTGACCATATTGTCCGCGCTGGGCGGGTCGCCCGTGTTCGGATAGAACGGGTGCTGGAAAATGCCGCACATCAGCACACGCGCATCGCCGGCGAAGATGTCTTCCGTGCCGTTGCCGTGATGCACGTCGAAGTCGATGATGGCGACGCGTTCCAGCCCATGCGCCGCCATGGCGTGATGGGCCGCGACCGCGATGTTGTTGAACAGGCAGAACCCCATCGCCCGGTCGCGGCAGGCGTGGTGCCCGGGCGGGCGCACCGCGCAGAACGCCGTGGGCGCCTCGCCGGCCATGACGGCGTCCACCGCCGCCAGGCCCGCTCCGGCCGCATGCAGCGCCGCCTGGTAACTGTGGGGGTTCATCTGCGTGTCCGGATCCAGCGCGCGGTAGCCCTCGGCGGGGCTGGCCGCGGCCAGTGCATCCACATAGGCGGCGCTGTGCGCGCGCAGCAGCGCGTCACGGGGCGCGGGGCCGGCCTCGCGCACGTCCAGGTAAGGCATGATGCCGCTGGCCAGCAGCTGATCCGAGATGGCATCCAGTCTCTGCGGACATTCCGGATGCCATTCGCCCATTTCATGCAGGCGGCAGGACGGGTGGGTAAGATACAGGGTCTCCATGGGAAGATTATGTTCACCTGTCGGCACTTACTGCAACTCGGCTTGATCGCGGCCCTCCTGACGGGCTGCTCCTCCGCCCAGAACCGGGCGAATCCGGACACCCAACTGAACGCAGGCGCCCAGCCTGGAACGGCCTCCCGCGGCACGTTGGCGGATGGCTCGGTGGCACGCGTGCGCATCGGGCCGCCGCCCGGGGTGGGCTCGGCGTCGACGATCGGCAGCGAAGGCGGCGCCGTGCCCGACAGTGAACAACGGTCCGCCGTCGCGGCGCCCGACGGGGGCATGCGCGCGGATGTGCAGGCCTTCATCCAGCAGTTGAGCGCGGAGCGCAGCCTGCCCGCGTCCCAGCTGACCGGCGCCCTGGCCGACGCCCGCTACAGCCCCACGGTGGCGCGGCTGATCGCGCCGCCGCCCGGGCGCAAGGTCGTGCGCAGCTGGATCACCTATCGCTCCCGGGTGGTGGAGCCCAAGCGCATCGGCTGGGGGGTGGAGTTCTGGCGCGAGAACGCCGACGCGCTCAACCAGGCGGCGCAGCGTTTCGGCGTGCCGCCGGCCATCATCGTCGGCATCATCGGCGTGGAAACGCTGTACGGCCGCAATATGGGGAATTTCCGCGTGCTGGATGCCCTGTCCACATTGGCCTTCGACTATCCCGACCCGGCCAAGCCGGAACGCGCGCAGATGTTCCGGTCCCAGCTCGCGGATTTCCTGACGCTGGCCCTGCAGGGGCGGTTGGACCTGCAAACCCAGGGCTCCTATGCGGGCGCCATCGGCATGCCGCAGTTCATGCCGGGCAGCATCATGCGCTATGCCGTGGACGGCGACGGCAGCGGCCATATCGACCTGACCAACAATGCGCGCGACGCCATATTGTCCGTGGGCAACTTCCTGATGGAGCACGGCTGGGAGCGCGGCCGGCCGGTGTTCGCGCCGGTGGCGCTGCCGCCCGATGCCGGCAAGCTGGTCGACGGCGGCCTCGCGCCGACCCATACCTGGCCGCAATTGCAGGCCGCCGGCGCCACCGTGCGCGGCACGGGGATGACGACCGGCATGACGAATACCTCGGGCATGGACAACGCCTGGCAGCAGGGCATGCTGGGCGTCATCGACCTGCCGGAAGAATCGGCCGGCACGGCCGAATACCGCACGGGTACGGTGAACTTCTTCGCCCTGACCCAGTACAACCACAGCTATTTCTACGCCACGTCGGTCGCCGATCTGGGCGCGGCCATCCAGGCCAGGATGAATGGTGTCGCGGCGCTGCCCGCGGCGGCGGCACCGGCCGGGATGCTACCGGCCCGGGCGGAGCCTGCTCAGTTGAACACGCCGGTCGACAGATAACGGTCGCCGCGGTCGCACACGATGAAAACGATGGTGGCGTTTTCCACGCGTTCGGCCACACGCAGCGCGGCTATCAGCGCCCCCGCCGAGGAAATGCCGCCGAAGATGCCCTCTTCCGCCGCCAGGCGGCGGGCCATGGCTTCGGCGTCGGCCTGCTTGATGTTCTCGTAGGCGTCCACGCGGCTGCGATCGAAAATGGCCGGCAGATAGGCTTCAGGCCATTTGCGTATGCCGGGAATCTGCGAGCCTTCCTCGGGCTGCGCGCCGATGATCTGGATCGCCGGATTGCGCCCCTTCAGATACTGGGACACGCCCATGATGGTGCCGGTCGTGCCCATGGCGCTGACGAAATGGGTGATGCCGCCTTCCGTCTGGGTCCACAGTTCCGGGCCCGTGCCTTCGACGTGCGCGCGCGGATTGTCCGGATTGGCGAACTGGTCCAGCACCTTGCCCTTGCCTTCGCTCTGCATGGCCATGGCCAGGTCGCGGGCGTATTCCATGCCGCCCTTGTCGGCCGGCGTCAGGATCAGTTCGGCCCCGTAGGCGGTCATGGCGGCACGCCGTTCCACCGACAGGTTGTCCGGCATGATCAGGATCATCCGATAGCCGCGCATGGCCGCCACCATCGCCAGCGCGATGCCGGTGTTGCCGCTGGTGGCTTCGATCAGGGTGTCGCCCGGCTTGATTTCACCGCGCGCCTCGGCGTGGCGGATCATGGACAGGGCGGGACGGTCCTTCACCGAGCCGGCGGGATTGTTGCCTTCCAGCTTGGCCAGGATCAGGTTGCCGCGGGCGGCGTTGCCGTCGCCCGGGATGCGTTGCAGGCGGACCAGCGGCGTGTTGCCGACGGTCTGTTCCACGGTGGGATAGGTGACTTGGTTCATGAGTCAACTATAACGCCGTGGCCGGGAAAGACCCGAAAGCCCCCACGCCCTCGTAGGAAGCAGCCCGGGGACGCGGGGATGGGCCTGGCCCCGGGCAATCAGCCCGGGCGGAAGCGGTCCTGGTCCCCGGGGACGCGGCTTGCGGACGTGGGGGTGGGCCTGTCCCCGGGATCAGCGCGGCCCGCGCTGCGGCGACCGTGCCGCCGGCCCCTCCTTGGCCGTGCGGCCGCCGGAAACCACGCCCGGCGCGGGACGCACGCCCGCGGCGGCGCCCGCGCCCTGGCCCGCCCCCGGGCGCGCGCCAGGGGCTCCCGTGCCTGGCCCCACGCTGAGCCCGGCGGCCTGCAATGCCTGGGCCTTGCGCGGACCGATGCCCCGCACGCGATCGGACAGGTCTTCCATCGACTCGAAACGCCCGCCGCGTTCACGCTCCTTGACGATGGTTTCCGCGGTCTTGGGACCGACGCCGCGGATGGTCCGCAACTGGTCGACGCTGGCGCTGTTCACGTCCATCGCGTGGGCCGGCAGGACCGCCAGGGCAAGGCCGGCCGCCAGGGCCAGCCGGCCCAGCGCGGTCGGCCAGCGTCCGCGCCGCGCAGCAGGCGCGCCGGGCGTACCCGGAGTGCCGGTCCTACCGGGCGTACCCGGCGTGCCTGGAATGCCGGGCACACTGGGCGCACCGGACGCGGTGCCGCACGGGGGCGGCTGGACAGTCGCCACGGGGTTGTACAGGAAAGGATTCATGGTGCCTCCGGACAGCGTAAAGGCGTTGATGGGCGGCGTCTGGAACGCCGGACCCATCATTGCTCGCCGCAATCCGAGGCGGGGCGCGAGTGAACGGAAAGGTCCACCCGCATATTCACGCACGCCCCGCCGCGATGCCGGCGCGGAGCATGCTCGGGTGCGTCAGCCCCGCGCGCGCCAGTAGCGCACGTATTCCGCCACGCCGGTCTGCACGTCCCGCATGGGCTGCTCGAAGCCGGCCCCGCGCAGCCTGCTGGTATCGGCCTGGGTGTAGCTCTGGTATCGCCCCTTCAGGTCTTCCGGAAAGGGGATATAGCGGATCAAGCCCTGGCTGACCAGTTGTTCCAGCGGCAGCGGCGCTTCGCCACGCTCTTCGCGCAGGCTGTTGACCACGGCCATGGCCACGTCGTTGAACGGCTGGGCACGTCCGGTACCGCAGTTGAAGATGCCCGAGGTCTTGGGGTTGTCCAGGAAATGCAGGTTCACCGCCACCACGTCTTCGACCGAGATGAAGTCCCGGCTCTGGCCGCCGTCGGGGTAGCCGTCCCAGCCCGCGAACAGGCGCACGTGCCCTTCCGCCAGGAACTGGTTCATGTTGTGGAAGGCCACGGACGCCATGCGGCCCTTGTGCTGCTCGTGCGGCCCGTAGACATTGAAGTAGCGCAGCCCCACGACCTGCGCCGTCAGGGAAGCCATGCGCGTGCGGACCACCTGGTCGAACAGCAGCTTGGAATAGCCATAGACGTTCAGCGGCCGTTCGTTGACGGGGTCTTCCGCATAGACCGACGACCCGCCATAGGTGGCGGCCGACGATGCATACAGGAAAGGCACGCATTCGGACTGGCAATAGTCGAACAACTCCAGCGTGACGCGGTAGTTGTTGTCCATCATGTACTTGCCGTTGCGCTCGGTCGTATCGGAGCACGCCCCCTGGTGCAGCACCGCGCGGATCTTCGGCAATGCGCGCCGGCCGACCAGTTGCCGGAAGTAGTCCTTGTCCATGTAGTCCGCGATGCGGCAGTCCGCCAGGTTGACGAACTTGTCGCCGTCCGACAGGTCGTCGACCGCGATGATGTCCTGGATGCCGCGTCGGTTCAGTCCGCGGACCAGATTGCTGCCGATGAAGCCGGCCGCGCCGGTAACCACGATCATGACAATTCTCCCAATTCCTTCGCGGTGACGGTCGATGTGCCCAGCTTGCCGACCACCACGCCGCCGGCGCGGTTGGCCCAGCGCATGGCTTGCGGCCAGGGCATGCCGACCGCGCGGGTCACCGCCAGCGTCGCCAGCACGGTATCGCCGGCGCCCGATACGTCGAACACCTCGTGCGCCTGGGCATCGACATGTTCGCGGCCCTCGTCGGTGAACAGGGTCATGCCCTGTTCGGACCGCGTCACGAGCAGGGCTTCCAGTTCCAGGCCCGCGCGCAGGGCCTGGGCGCGGGTGGCCAGGTCGTCTTCCGACGTCCAGCGTCCCACAGCCTGCTGCATTTCCGCCCGGTTCGGCGTCACCAGCGTGGCGCCGCGATAGATATCGTAGTGGTCTCCCTTGGGATCCACCAACACCGGGACGCCCGCCCGGCGCGCGTGCGCGATCAGTTCCTGGACCCGGCCCAGCGCCCCTTTGGCGTAATCCGACAGGACCACGACGTCGTGGTCCTGCAGATGGCGCTGGAACTCCGCATCCAGCGCGTCCAGCGTGGACGGCCGCGGCGCTTCCTCGAAGTCGACGCGCAGCAGCTGCTGCTGGCGGCCCAGGACCCGCATTTTCAAGGTGGTGGGATGGCCCGCGTCGGCCACCAGGCCCGGCGTGATGCCGGCGTCATGCGCCAACGCGTGGATGCGTTCGCCGGCTTCGTCCGCGCCGATGACGCCGATCAGGGTGGCCTGCCCGCCCAGCGCCGCGACGTTGCGCGCGACGTTGGCGGCGCCGCCCAGGCGGTCCTCGCGGCGCGCCACGCGGACGATGGGCACGGGCGCTTCGGGCGACACCCGATCGACCTCGCCGAACCAGTAGCGGTCCAGCATGACGTCACCGACGACGAGGATGCGGCGACGCGAGATGTCGCCAACGGGGAAAGCGGTCATTCCAGTTCTTCCAGACGGCGCGGCGCATAGGTTTCCCATGCGTTGCAACCAGGACATTGCCAATAATAGCGTCGCGCCTGGAAACCGCAGGAACGGCATGCATAGCGGTCCAGGCGCTGCGTGTGTTTATGGATCAGGCTGCGCAACAGGCTGAGGTCGGCGCCGGGGACCGGGCTGACTTCGCCATCGCCGCCGGGCGCGGCCAGTTCGGCTTCCAGCAGGCGATCCAGGCCCAGCAGCGAGGGATGATGGCGCAAGGCGGAACGGGCGAAGGCCCAGGCCGGCGCCGCGCCGCGCTGCGCGCGCAGCTCGCGGAACACGATGTTGAACAGATCCAGCGACGGAAACTGGTCATATTGCTTCTGCAGCAGGTCCAGTGCCGACGCGGCGTCGTGGTTCGCCTGGTAGCTGTTGAGCAGGGCTTCGGCGACCAGCCCCGAGTATTCGGGCTCGTCGGTCAGGATGGATTCCAGGTGCAGGCGCTCGCGCTTGGCGTCGCCTTCCAGAGCCGCCAGCCGGGCGCGCAGCATGGCGATACGGACCAGCGATCCCTTGCTGGGCGAACTGGCTTCGGTGACGACGCTGGCCGCGTGGTCGGCGGCATCGAGCGCGGCCTGCGCCGCGTCGAGGTCGGGCGGCTTCACCGCCATGGCCTGCTGCGCCATTTCGCAGTGGTAATGCACCAGTTGCGGCACCGGTTCGTCCACCAGGCCACGCAGCGTCTTCACCGCGTCGATGGCGCGCGGCCAGTCGTGTTCGGATTCGTAGATGCGGATGAGCGATCGCAAGGCCTGCAGCGAATAGCGGGTATCGCGCAGCTGCTTGAATCCGGCCTCGGCGCGATCCAGCATGCCGGCCTTGAGGAAATCCTGGGCCAGTTCGTGCTGGGCATGTTCGCGCTCTTCCACCGGCAGGTCAGCCCGGTTGAGCAGGCTCTGGTGCACGCGGATCGCGCGCTCCATTTCGCCACGGCGGCGGAAAAGGCTGCCCAGGGCGAAGTGCAATTCGGTGGTTTCGGGATCCAGCTTGGCGACTTCGACGAAGGCGTCGATGGCCCGGTCAGGCTCTTCGTTCAGCAGGAAATTCAGCCCGCGGAAATAGGAATCCGGCAGGACGCGGTTTTCCGACAGCATCTGCCGGATATCGAAGCGCGCGGCCAGCCAGCCGAGCGCGAACAACAGGGGGACGAAAATCAACCACCAGGGTTCAAAATCCACGACGCTCGGCCTCAGGGTTGGGATGCGCGCGGCGGCGCGGCGATCAGGACGGCTACCGGCATCACAGGGGCGACATGGGGGCGATGACCTCCGGCGGCACAGTCATGGGCTGGCCGGGCTGGTTGTTCATGGCCGCCTGCAGGCGATCGAGTTCCTTGCGCAGCCGCACGGCTTCGCGCCGCCGCCGCATGGCCGCGGGCACGGTCAGCAACAGGCCGAAGATGGCGCCCACCACGAACGTGACCAGCATGACGACGATCAGCGGTACATCGTGCATGATGTAGTCGCCGTAGAAGTTGACCTGGACGGGGTTGGTGTTCTTGAGCGCGAACATCAGCACCGCGACAAATACGATGAGTCGCAGCGCCCAGACGAAATAGCGCATGGCGCAAACTCCACAGGGTTCAGTACCGGAATTGTAAGCGCGCTTTGGCCCGCCTGCCGGCGAAAAGCGCGCCCCCTGCCCCGGAACAGCACCCAGGGCAGGAACAGAGCAGCAAATAACGCAAAAAAAACCGCCGTGAACGGCGGTTTTCAGGGTATTTCGAGTGACCAGACTGCGGCACGGTATCAAAGCATGGCGTGAGCACCGACGCTCGATACCGAGGCTTCCACGTTGTCGCCGGAGGCGTTCGACGATGCATCGTCGCTGCCGTCCAGATCGACACGTTCGCGAAGTTCCTTGCCCGCCTTGAAATGCGGCACCTGCTTGCCAGGCACCAGCACCTGTTCGCCCGACTTCGGATTGCGGCCGATGCGAGGCGAACGCCGCGATAACGAAAAACTGCCGAAACCCCGGATCTCGATGCGTTGGCCGGCGGCAAGTGCCTGGGCCATCGCGTCGAGGATCGTTTTTACGGCGAAATCGGTATCGCGGGCGGCCAGCGTGGGATAGCGGGCCGCCAAGGCGGCGATAAGCTCCGACTTGGTCACAACGATTTAACCGTCGTTGCGCTGCTGGTCCAGCTTGGCCTTCAGCAGGGCGCCCAGGTTGGTGGTGCCCGACGAAGCGCTGGCTTCAGACATGCGCTGGATCGTATCCGCGGTTTCGGCGTTGTCACGCGCCTTGATGGACAACTGGATCGAACGCGTCTTGCGATCGACGTTGACGATCATGGCTTCGATGTTGTCGCCGGCGTTCAGCACGGTGGTGGCGTCTTCGACACGGCCCGAGGAGATCTCGGACGCGCGCAGGTAGCCTTCCACGTCCACCGACAGCGTCACCACGGCGCCCTTGGGCTCGACCGACTTGATCGTGCCAGGAACGACCGCGCCCTTGTCATGGGTCGCGACGAAGTTGTTGAACGGATCGCCTTCCAGCTGCTTGATGCCCAGCGAAATGCGTTCCTTGTCGGTGTCGATGCCCAGAACCACGGCTTCGATTTCGTCGCCCTTCTTGAAGTTGCGAACGGCTTCTTCGCCGGTTTCCGTCCAGGACAGGTCGGACAGGTGCACCAGGCCATCGATGCCGCCGGGCAGGCCGACGAACACGCCGAAGTCGGTGATGGACTTGATCGCGCCCTGCACCTTGTCGCCACGCTTGAAGTTCGTGGCGAATTCTTCCCACGGATTCTGGCGGCACTGCTTCATGCCCAGCGAGATACGGCGACGGTCTTCGTCGATTTCCAGGACCATGACTTCGACTTCTTCGCCCAGGGTGACAACCTTGCGCGGATCGACGTTCTTGTTGGTCCAGTCCATTTCGGACACGTGCACCAGGCCTTCGATGCCGGCTTCGACTTCGACGAACGCGCCGTAATCGGTCAGGTTCGTGACCTTGCCGAACAGGCGGGTGCCTTGCGGATAGCGACGGGCCAGGCCGACCCACGGATCTTCGCCCAGCTGCTTGACGCCCAGCGAGACGCGGCTCTTTTCCTGGTCGAACTTGAGGACCTTGGCTTCCACTTCCTGGCCCACCTGCAGGACTTCGGAGGGGTGACGCACGCGGCGCCATGCCATGTCGGTGATGTGCAGCAGGCCGTCGATACCGCCCAGGTCGACGAACGCGCCGTAGTCGGTGATGTTCTTGACCACGCCCTTGACCACCGCGCCTTCGTGCAGCGTTTCCAGCAGCTTCTGGCGCTCTTCGCCCATGCTGGCTTCCAGCACCTGGCGGCGCGACAGCACGACGTTGTTGCGCTTGCGGTCGAGCTTGATGACCTTGAATTCGAGGGTCTTGCCTTCGTACGGCGTGGTGTCCTTGACCGGACGCAGATCCACCAGCGAACCGGGCAGGAACGCGCGGATGCCGTTGGTCATGACGGTCAGGCCGCCCTTCACCTTGCCGGTGATGGTGCCGGTGACCAGTTCGCCGTTGTCCAGGGCCTGTTCGAGCTGCAGCCAGGCCGACAGGCGCTTGGCGCGGTCGCGCGACAGGATGGTGTCGCCATAGCCGTTTTCCAGCGAATCGATGGCAACGGAGACGAAATCGCCAGGGTTGACTTCGACTTCGCCCTGGTCATTCAGGAACTCTTCCAGCGGGATCAGTGCTTCGGACTTGAGGCCAGCATTGACGACGACGAAGTTGTGGTCGATACGCACGACTTCGGCGCTGATGACCTCGCCGGACTTCATGTCCTGGCTCTTGAGGCTCGAAGCGAACAGATCGGCAAAGCTTTCGCCGCCCATGGCGTCGAGGACAGCGGTAGAAGGATTGGAAGACATTGAGTTGAAATCCATAGGCCGGGATGGCCCAGTTAAAGATACACGCCAGCGCGGCTTGCCCGTACCAGCGGAGTGGAACAACACCGACGGGAACAGCGCTATCTGGGAGCGATATTCCCGGCGGCACCGGAAAAAAACTACGTGTAAGACTGTTGTCCTTCTGCTTACCTGGGCGACCGCATGATTGCAGACTGCAACGACATTGCCGCAACCGCTTTATCGCAACCGCCTTGTCGCAACCGCCGCTTTATCGCAACCGTTTTTCCGCGACACTGCGCCGGCCGTTCCAGAGATCGAGTATGGCTTGCACCGTTTCCTGAGCCGTCATTTTCGACGAATCCAATACCGCGGCGTCCGCGGCGGGCGCCAGAGGAGCCACCGCGCGCTGGGTATCGCGGGCGTCGCGCTCGCGCATATCTCGCAAAAGGTCTTCTAGATTAGCAGAAATACCCTTTTCCATCAACTGCTTACGCCGCCTTTCGGCCCGTGCCCGGACATCGGCGATCAGGAAAATCTTCAGGCCGGCGTCGGGGAAAACGACGGTGCCCATATCGCGGCCGTCGGCCACCAGCCCCGGGCCGCGGCGAAAGGCGCGCTGCCGGTCCAGCAGGGCTTGCCGCACGGGACCGTAGGCCGCCACGCGCGAGGCCAGGTTGCCGACCTGCTCCTGCCGGATGTCATAGCCGACGTCGCGGCCGTCCAGGTAGATATGCTGGCCCTCGAAGCGGACGGGCAACGTGCGGGCGGCCTCGGCCAGGCCGCCTTCGTCATCCGCCGCGATGCCCCGCTCCAGCGCCGCCAGCGCCGTCAGGCGATACAGCGCGCCACTGTCGAGCACGGCCCAGCC
The DNA here is from genome assembly GCF_002261425.1 of Bordetella genomosp. 9. NCBI lineage: Bacteria > Pseudomonadati > Pseudomonadota > Betaproteobacteria > Burkholderiales > Alcaligenaceae > Bordetella > Bordetella genomosp. 9. The sequence goes on from NZ_NEVJ01000003.1 coordinate 1,619,844, forward strand.
CAGGCGGCGCGCCACGCCATGCGCGACAGTGCCCTTGCCCGAGGCCGTCGGGCCGTCGATGGTGATCACAGGCGCCAGGTCCGTCGGCGCCCGCCCCGCGGCCGCCTGCCGCCCGGCAGCCGCGGCCGGAGCCGTACCGTCCGTATCCGTCATACCAGCTCCTCGCCGCCGACCAGTTCGGCATAAACGTCGAAGTACGTCGGGAAGGTCTTGCTCACGCAGCCGGGATCCAGGATGCGCACCTTGGCCGGCCCGAACGCCGCCAGGGACATGGACATGGCCATGCGGTGGTCGTCCCAGGTGCCGATTTCGGCGTCGCGCCAGCCGTCCGCCGGGGGCGGCGTGACTTCCAGCCAGTCCGGCCCGGACGCCACGCCGGCGCCCAGCTTGGCCAGTTCGGTCTGCATGGCGTGGATGCGGTCGGTTTCCTTGACGCGCCAGCTGCCGATATTGCGCAGGCGGCAGGGTCCATCGGCGAACAGCGCCAATGCGGCCGCCGTCATGGCGGCGTCCGGGATCAGGTTGAAGTCGGCGTCGAAGGCGCGCAGTTTTTCGCCGCGCGCCACGCAGACGCCACGCGATTCCATCCAATCGCCGCCGAACGCGATGTGCACGCCCATGGCTTCCAGGGTCTGGGTGAACGCCACGTCGCCCTGGATACTGTCGCGCCCCACGCCCTGCACCCTGACGGGGCCCTCGCCCACGGCGCCCAGCGCCAGGAAATAGGAGGCGGACGACGCATCGCCTTCCACGGCGATGCGGCCGGGACTGCGGTAGGCGGAGCTGGCGGGCACGGTGAAACGCGACCAGCCGTCGCGCTCCACGACCACCCCATAGCGCGCCATCAGGTTCAGGGTGATTTCGATATACGGCTTGGATATCAGATCGCCGACGATCTCGATGACCAGCGGCTCGCCCACCGTATTGGTGTAGATGGGCGCGGCCAGCAGCATCGCCGTCAGGAACTGGCTGGAGACCGCCCCCGGCATGCGCACCGGCCCCTGCGCCCGCAGCCTGCCGGTGCCGATACGCAAGGGCGGATAGCCTTCCTGGCCGGCGTAGCCGATTTCGGCGCCCAAGGCGCGCAGGGCGTCCACCAGGTCGCCGATGGGGCGTTCGTGCATGCGCGGCACGCCGGAAACGCCGTAGTCGCCGCCCATGAGCGCGAGCGCGGCCGTCAGCGGCCGCACGGCGGTGCCGGCATTGCCAAGAAACAGTTCGGCCGCCGGCTGCCGGAAGCGTTCCGCGCCGCGTACGGTGACGCGGCCGTCGCCCTGTTCGTCCAGCGTCACGCCCAAGGCGGCCAGCGCCGCCAGCATGACGCGCGTGTCGTCGGAATCCAGCAATCCGGTGATGCTGGTGGTGCCATCGGCCAGCGCCGCCAGCAGCAGCACCCGATTGGATATGCTCTTGGATCCGGGCAGGGTCACCGTGCCCCGGGCCTGGGTCGCGCGCGGCAGATCGAGAAAAGAAGGTCCGCTCATGTAAGCCGTGTCCTGTCGTAAACCGTATTGCGTCGCGCGCGCAGCGACGATCGCGTCAATGTCCCGCTTTCCAGTCACGCCGGCAGCGCGCGGCTTCTTCGAGCAGTTGCTCGAGCGCGGCGCCGTCCTGCGCGGCCAGGGCGCGTTCGGCTTCGTCGAGCACCGCCCTCACCTGCCCCAGTTCCGCCATCATCGCGGACCGGTTGGAAAGGAAAATATCACGCCACATTTCCGCCGAGCCGGCGGCGATGCGGGTGAAATCCCGGAATCCGCTGCCCGCGACCGCCAGGCGCTGCGCGCTGTCCGCGCTGCGCGCCACTTGCGCCACGTACACGGCAGCCAGGAAATGCGGCATATGACTGACCGACGCCAGCACCTGATCGTGCACGTCCGCGTCCATTTCCATCACGCGCGCGCCGCAGGCTTGCCAGGCGGCGCGTACGCGGGCGACATCTTCCGCCCGGTTTTCCGGCAAGGGCGTCAGGATCACGTTGCGCCCAGTATAAAGACCCGCGTCCGCCGCGTCAGGCCCGACTTTTTCGCCGCCCGCGATGGGGTGGCCCGGAACGAAGCAGCCGGCGCGCGGACCCAGCGCCGCGCGCGCGGCCTGCACGACCTGCGCCTTGGTGCTGCCCCCGTCGGTAACGATGGCGCCCGGCTTCAGGTGATCCCGCATATCGGCCAGGATGGCGCCGAAACTGCCCACCGGCGCGGTCAGCATGATCATGTCGGCGCGCGCCGCGGCCTGCGCGGCATCGACCGCTTCGTCGATCAGCCCCAGCTCGCGGGCGCGCTGCAGCGACGGACCGTTGCGGCCCACGCCCAGCACCTGGCCGACGTGCCCCGCGCGCCGCAGCGCGGCGGCGAAGGAGCCGCCGATCAGACCGACGCCCACCACGGCAAGGACCGGTATCGGCGCCGACGCCGTCGCCGCTTGCGCCGCGGTCATGCTGACCGCAGGATGTCGGTGAGCGCTTCGATGAAACGCGCGTTTTCGTGCGGCAGGCCGATCGTGATCCGCAGCCATTCGGGCAGGCCGTCGCCGGCCACCGGACGCACGATCACGCCGCGCTTGAGCAGTTCCAGATTGATGCGCGGCGCGTCGCCGACCCGCACCAGCACGAAATTGCCGTAGCTGGGGACGTATTGCAGCTTCAGGGCGTCGAAGGCCTGGGAGAGCTGCGCCTTGCCTTCCTTATTGAGCTGGTAGGCGCGTGCCAGGAATTCCTTGTCCTGCAGCGCCGCGATGGCGGCCGCCTGGGCCAGGGTATTGACGTTGAAAGGCTGCCGCACCCGGTTCAGTAGATCGGTCAGCGCGGGCTGCGCGGTGCCGAAGCCCACCCGCAGGCCAGCCAGGCCGTAGGCCTTGGACAGCGTGCGCGATACGATCAGGTTGGGGAATTCGCGCACCCAGGCCACGCTGTCGAAGCGGTGCTCGGGATCCAGGTATTCGTTGTAGGCTTCGTCCAGCACCACCACGACACGCTGGCCGTGGCGCGCGCGCACCTGCTCCAGGAAAGCCTGGATGCGCGCCGCCGGCACGAAAGTGCCGGTGGGGTTGTTCGGATTGGCGATGTAGACCACGCGCGTATCGTCGGCGATGGCTTCCAGCATGGCGTCCAGGTCATGCCCGTAATCGCGTGCCGGGACCATGATGTGGCGCGCGCCGCGCGCCTGGGTGGCCAGGCGATACACCACGAAGGCGTGCTGCGAATAGACCGCCGAAGCGCCTTTTTCCAGCAAGGCCAGCGCCACCAGTTCCAGGATATCGTTGGAGCCGTTGCCCAGCGTGATCCACTCCATCGGCACGCCGTACAGCCGGGACAGCGTCGATTTCAGTTCGAAGCCATTGGGATCCGGATACCGGCCCAGCGACGTCGCGGCCGCCAGCATCGCCGCGCGCGCCGATTCCGGCATGCCCAGCGGGTTTTCGTTGGAGGCCAGCTTGATGATATTGGCCGGGTCCAGGCCGAACTCGCGCGCGAGTTCTTCGATGGGCTTGCCGGCCTGGTAAGGCGCGATGGCGCTGACGTGAGCGGGTGCTGCCAGGGTGTCGTGGGTGTTTGTCATAGCGGATCAGGCTGGCGCCGTCCGCGGTGGCCGGCGGGGCCGGACCGCCGCGGCGGCCTGCCCCTTCATTGCGCGGGATAGGAACCGAGAAGTTTGAAGTAAGCCACTTGCGCGCGCAGCGCGTCGAAGGCGCGCGCGACATGCGGGTCCTGCGCGTGGCCAAGAACGTCCACGTAGAAATAGTATTCCCATTGGCCGGTACGGGCCGGACGCGATTCGAAGCGCGTCATGGACACTTTGTTCTCGGCCAGCGGCGCCAGCATTTCGTACACCGCGCCGGCGCGATTGGGAACCGCCATGATCAGGCTGGTCTTGTCATTGCCGGTCGGCTGGGAGGGTATCGAGCCCAGTGCCAGGAAGCGGGTGCGGTTGTGGGGATCGTCCTGGATCCCGGCGCTGACGACGCGCAGTCCCCAGGTGTCCGCCGCCGATTCGCCGGCGATCGCGGCCACCGTGGGATCCTGCGCGGCCACGCGCGCCGCTTCGGCATTGCTGGATGCCGCGGCGCGCGCCAGTTCGGGGCAGTTGCGGCCCAGCCAGACCTGGCACTGCGCCAGCGCCTGCGGATGCGCCATCACGGTCTTCACGCCATCCAGGGTGCCGCTCTGCGACATCAGGCAATGGCGGATCACCAGCGAGCGCTCGCCCATCACCGTCAAGGACGTGTTCAGCAGCAGGTCCAGCGTCCGGTTGACGGCGCCTTCCGTGGAGTTTTCCACGGGGACCATGCCGACGTCGGCCTGGCCGGCTTCGAGCGCGCGGAAGACTTCGTCGAAGGACGGACAGGGCAGGCGGTTCACCGCGTGGCCGAAATGTTCGAGCGCCGCCTGCTCGGAATACGAGCCTTCCGGCCCCAGGTAGGCCAGGGTCAGGCCGCGTTCCAGGCCACGGCAGGCGGAAATGATTTCCGTCCAGACCGCCGCGACGGCTTCGCGCGGAACGGGACCGGCATTCAACTGCTGCAGGCGCCGGATGACTTCCGCTTCGCGGTCCGGGCGCAGCACCGGCCCGTCGGCGTTTTCGGCGTGCTTGACCGCGCCGACTTCCATCGCCGTGCGGGCACGTTGCGTCAGCAGGTCGAGGATCTGCGCGTCCAGGGCATCGATGCGCTCACGCAGGGGCCGCAGCTTGTCAGCAAGGGAATCAGCCATGGCGCTGCTCGAAATCCTTCATGTACGACACCAGCGCCTGCACGGCTTCCAGCGGCACCGCGTTGTAGATGGACGCGCGCATGCCGCCGACGCTCTTGTGCCCTTTCAACTGGGTCAACCCGGCTTCGTCGGCGCCTTTCAGGAAGGCGTCGTTGAGCGATTCGTCGCTGAGGATGAAAGGCACGTTCATGCGCGAACGCACGGGAGCGTGCACCGGATTGCGATAGAAGGCGGTGCTGTCCAGATAGCCGTACAGCAGTTCGGCCTTGGCGATGTTGGCGCGTTCCAGGGCCGGCACGCCGCCCTGGGCCTTGATCCACTTGAACACCAGGCCGGCGATGTAGATGGCGAACGTGGGCGGCGTATTGAACCGCGAGTGTTCCGGCGCGACCTTGGCGTAGTCGAAGGCGACCGGACAGATCGGCAGCGCGTGGCCGATCAGGTCGCGGCGCACCATCACCATGGTCACGCCCGCCGGGCCGGCGTTCTTCTGCGCCCCGGCGTACACCATGCCCGTACCGGCGATATTCAGCGGACGGGACAGGAAGTGCGAGGACGCGTCGACCACCAGGGGCACATCATCCGCGCCCAGCTGGGCGGGGGTGGGCCAATCGGCGAACTCGACGCCGCCTATGGTTTCGTTGCTGCAGAAATGCACGTAGGCGGCGTTCTTGCGGACTTTCCAGCTGTCCACGGGCGGCACCCAGGTCCAGGGCTGCTGCGGCTTGCCGTCCAGGACGGTTTCGACGCCGCTGGTGGCCGCCACGGCCACGTCGCCGTACTTGCTCGCTTCCTTTTGCGACTTGACCGACCACTGCCCGGTCAGCACGTAGTCGGCCGCGCCGGTACCGCGATGGTTGATCAGGTTCATCGGCACGATGGCGTTTTCCGCCGTCGCGCCGCCCTGCATGAACAGCACCGCGTAGTCGTCCGGGACGGCCATCAGCTCGCGCAGGTCCTGCTCGGCTTCGTCGCAGATCTGCACGAAGTGCTTGCCGCGATGGCTCATTTCCATGACCGACATGCCGCTGCCGTGCCAGTCGAGCATTTCTTCGGCCGCCTGCCGCAGCACGGGCTCAGGCAGGGCCGAAGGCCCCGCCGAGAAATTCCAGGGACGCGCCATCATTCCTCCGTCGGCTCAGTCGCTTGCTCGCCGTCGGTCGAGTCGGCCGGCGGTTGGGTTTCGTCGCTTTCGGCCTCGACGTCGAGGTCGGCATCGCTTTCCACCACGCGGCGCACGCCGGACAGGCGGCTGCCGTCGTCCACGCTGATCAGCGTGACGCCCTGCGTGGCCCGGCCCATCTCGCGGATTTCGGAGACGCGGGTACGCACCAGCACCCCGCCCGTGGTGATCAGCATGATTTCGTGATCGGGCTGCACCAGTACCGCGCCGACGACCTTGCCGTTGCGCGAGCTGGTCTGGATGGCGATCATGCCCTTGGTGCCGCGGCCATGGCGGGTGTATTCCGTGATGGACGTACGCTTGCCGAAGCCGTTTTCGGTGGCGGTCAGCACGCTCTGCTCTTCGTCGCCGGCGACCAGCATGGCGATCACGCTCTGCGCGTCTTCCAGCATCATGCCGCGCACGCCGCGCGCATTGCGGCCCATGGGACGCACGTCGTTTTCGTCGAAGCGGACGGCCTTGCCCGCGTCGGAGAACAGCATCACGTCGTGCTTGCCGTCGGTCAGGTCGGCGCCGATCAGGTAGTCGCCATCATCCAGGTCGACGGCGATGATGCCCGCCTTGCGCGGGTTGGAGAAGTCGGACAGCGGCGTCTTCTTGACGGTACCGCGCGAAGTCGCCATGAACACGTAGTGATCGTCGCTGAACTCCTTGACCGGCAGCACCACGTTGACCTTTTCGCCATCGGCCAGCGGGAACATGTTGACGATGGGCTTGCCGCGCGAGGTGCGCGTGCCTTGCGGCACTTCCCAGACCTTCAGCCAGTACACCCGGCCGCGGTTGGAGAAGCACAGCAGGAAATCATGCGTGTTGGCGATGAAGAGCTGGTCTATCCAGTCGTCGTCCTTCATGGCCGTGGCCTGCTTGCCGCGTCCGCCGCGCTTCTGCGCGCGGTACTCGGACAAGGGCTGGCTCTTGATATAGCCGCCGTGCGACAGGGTGACCACCATGTCGGTCGGCGTGATCAGGTCTTCGGTATCGAGCTCGGTGGCGTTGAGCTCGACTTCGGAACGGCGCACGTCCTTCGCGGCGGTGGAGAACTCGGCCTTGATGGCCTGCAGTTCGTCGCTGATGATGACGGTAATGCGCTCCGGTTTGGCGAGGATATCCAGAAGATCGGCGATGGTGGCCATCACGTCCTTGTACTCGCCGACGATCTTGTCCTGCTCCAGGCCGGTCAGGCGCTGCAGGCGCATGTTCAGGATTTCCTGCGCCTGCGTATCGCTGAGCCGGTAGAGTCCATCGCCCTGCATGCCATAGCTGGGCAGCAGGTCGTCGGGACGATAGGCGGCGATGCCGCCAGGGGTGTCGCCATCCGCGCGGGCGAGCATCTCGCGCACCAGGGACGAATCCCAGGAACGCGCCATCAGTTCCTGCCGCGCCACCGGCGGCGTCGGCGCCGCCTTGATGATGGCGATGAATTCGTCGATGTTGGCCAGCGCCACGGCCAGGCCTTCCAGCACGTGGCCGCGTTCGCGCGCCTTGCGCAGCTGGAATACCGTGCGCCGCGTCACCACTTCGCGACGGTGCTGCAGGAAGTACTCCACCATCTGCTTCAGGTTGAGCAGGCGCGGCTGGCCATCGACCAGCGCCACCAGGTTCATCCCGAAGGTGTCCTGCAGCTGGGTATTCTTATAGAGGTTGTTCAGCACGACCTCGGGCACTTCGCCGCGCTTGAGCTCGATGACCAGGCGCATGCCGTCCTTGTCCGACTCGTCCCGGATATCGGAAATGCCCTCGACCTTCTTTTCGTTGACCAGCTCGGCAATACGCTCTTGCAGGGTCTTCTTGTTGACCTGGAACGGAATCGCGTCGACCACGATGGCCTGGCGATTGCCCTTTTCCATGTCCTCGATGTGCGTCTTGGCGCGCATCACGACCCGGCCGCGGCCGGTACGGTAGCCTTCGCGCACGCCGGACAGGCCGTAGATGATGCCGCCCGTGGGGAAGTCCGGCGCGGGAATCAGCTCGATCAGCTCATCGACCGTGCATTCGGGATTGCGCAGGCAATACAGGCAGCCGTCGATGACTTCCTGCAGGTTATGGGGCGGGATATTGGTGGCCATGCCCACCGCGATGCCCGAGCTGCCGTTGACCAGCAGGTTGGGCAGCCGCGACGGCAACAGCAGCGGCTCTTTTTCGCTGCCGTCGTAATTGGGGCCAAAGTCGACCGTTTCCTGGTCGATGTCGGCCAGCAGTTCGTGCGCGATCTTGGCCAGGCGGATTTCGGTGTAACGCATCGCGGCGGCGTTATCGCCGTCGATCGAGCCGAAGTTGCCCTGCCCGTCCACCAGCATGTAACGCAGGGAGAAATCCTGCGCCATCCGGACGATGGAATCGTAGACGGCCTGGTCGCCATGAGGATGGTATTTACCGATCACATCGCCGACGATACGGGCGGACTTCTTGTAAGCCCGGTTCCAATCATTGTTCAGCTCGTGCATCGCGAACAGTACCCGGCGGTGCACCGGTTTGAGCCCATCCCGCACATCCGGCAGGGCGCGCCCCACGATCACGCTCATGGCGTAATCGAGGTAGCTGCGACGCATCTCTTCTTCCAGCGATACCGGAAGCGTCTCCTTGGCGAAGGAATCCATATATATAAGTAAGTGGCGACTCGAGTGAAGCCCTGGCCGTGGCGACCCATGGCGACTTAGTGACCGACCCCATGGCCGAACCCAGCGGCTGGCCTGTGGGCTGGAACCCTTCCGCGGCCGTTACCGGCATGGCGCGCCGCGCGGCATGCCCGCCGGGAAAACAGGAAATTCTATCATTGCGGGCCCGCAAGGCCGGGTTGCGCGGCGACATCGCGCTTGGGAAGAGCAGGCTCGGCGCTTGCTCATCCGACGGCTTCGCAGGGCCATCGCCCCCTGTTGCCAAAAACCAACATAGGGCGATGGCTCTGCGCTGAAATGCTCGAGTCCGGCATGAATGCACGGGTCAGGGCACGACAAATGCCTTAAGATTGTTTCCAGCACGCAGGAAACCCAGTCGCAATCCTTTCTATTCTTGGCGTTGCTATACTGGCCCCGTTTTCCTGATAGCGGCGGGGGTTCGCTGCGAGTCACTTATCCAGCTTCAAGCTCAACGAGGAGAAACATGAACAAACCCTCCAAATTCGCTCTGGCGCTCGCGTTTGCCGCCGTTACGGCCTCCGGTGCTGCCTCGGCCCAGACCGTCGACAACTGGCGCAACCCGTTCGGCAACGTGTGGAAAAACGGCACCAACGAATTGTGCTGGCGTGACGCTTTCTGGACTCCCGCCACGGGCATCCCCGGTTGTGACGGTGTGCCGGTCGCGCAGGCTGCTCCCAAGGCTCCGGCCCCGACGCCGATGGCTGCCAAGGTAGTCTTCAACGCCGACACGTTCTTCGACTTCGACAAGTCGACGCTGAAGCCGGAAGGTCGCCAACTGCTGGATCAAGTGGCTCAGCAAGCCCAGGGCATCAATCTGGAAACGATCATCGCCGTCGGCCACACCGATTCGATCGGTACCGAAAAGTACAACCTGGCCCTGTCGCAGCGCCGTGCTGCTTCGGTCAAGTCGTACCTGGTGAGCAAGGGCATCCCCGCCGACCGTATCTATACGGAAGGCAAGGGCGAATCCCAGCCGATCGCCACGAACAAGACCGCCGAAGGTCGCGCGAAGAACCGTCGCGTGGAAATCGAAATCGTCGGTACCCGTCGCGCCGGTCAGTAATTCCGCCGGACGCTACAATGAAAGGCCTCGCGCAAGCGAGGCCTTTTTTTTATTGGTCCCTCTAATATATACACGTCGCAACCCCGAGACTTCCCCTGCCATGACGCTGACACCCACCGCCGCCCTGCCCGCCAACGCCGACCAGGCCGAGCTGGATAAATTCAGCGCGCTGGCGGCCCGCTGGTGGGACCCGGACAGCGAGTTCAAGCCCCTGCACGCCATCAACCCCTTGCGGCTGGACTGGATCCGGCAGACCGTCGGCAGCCTGGCGGGCAAGCGGATCCTGGACGTCGGCTGCGGCGGCGGTATCCTGTCGGAGAGCATGGCGGCCGAAGGCGCCGACGTCACCGGCATCGATCTGGCGGAAAAGTCGCTCAAGGTCGCCCGGCTGCACGGCCTGGAGTCGGGCGTGAAGGTCGACTACCGCGCCGTGGCGGTAGAGCAGTTGGCGCAGGAACAGCCCGAACGGTACGACATCGTCACATGCATGGAGATGCTGGAGCACGTGCCGGATCCCGCCTCGGTGGTGCGCGCCTGCGCGGCCCTGGTGGCGCCGGGCGGCTGGGTGTTCTTTTCCACGCTGAACCGCAATCCCAAGTCCTTCCTGTTCGCCATCGTCGGCGCGGAATACGTGCTGGGCCTGCTGCCGCGCGGCACGCACAGCTATGAAAACTTCATCAAGCCCAGCGAACTGGCCTCGGCCGCGCGCATGGCGCAGCTGCAGCCGGTCAAGATCTCGGGCATGACCTACAACCCGCTGACCCAGGTCTACGCGCTGGCCCCGGACGCCTCGGTGAACTACCTGATGGCGACCCGCAAATGAGCGCCCTGATCCTGTTCGACTTCGACGGCACGCTGGCCGATACCGCCCCCGACCTGGCCGCCGCCGCCAATAAGCAGCGGGTGCGGCGCGGGCTGGCGCCCCTGCCGTATGAACTGCTGCGCCCGGTCGCCTCCCAGGGCGCGCGCGGACTGCTGCGCGTCGCGCTGGGCATGATGCCGGACCACCCGGAATTCGATGAGACGCGGACACTGTTCCTGGCGGACTACGCCGCCAGCTCTACCGTGCATACCCAGCTGTTTCCGGGCATCCGGGAATTGCTGGCCGACATCCGCCGCCGCGGCCACGCCTGGGGCATCGTCACGAACAAGGTTACGCATTTGACCTTGCCTATCGTGGAATTCCTGGGCTTGATGGACGAGGCCGCGGCGCTGGTGTGCGGCGATACCGCCCCCCGATCCAAGCCCTACCCCGACCCCTTGCTGCACGCGGCGCGCGAAGCCGGCTATGACGCCGACCGTTGCGTCTACGTGGGCGACGACCTGCGGGATGTCCAGGCCGCCCACGCGGCCGGCATGCCCGCCATCGCCGCCGGCTACGGCTACCTGGGCGGCGACCACGACATCACGTTGTGGGAAGCCGATGCGCGGGCCGACACGCCCGATGCCCTCTGGGACGCCATCGAAAGCGTGCTGCCGGCACGCACCCGCCCCGCCGCCCCTTGAAAAACCGGCGATCCGCCTCGATATTCGTTGAAGACCGGGCCCATGCCCACCCGGACTGTGCCAGTACCGGGCGGGCGGCAAGGTCGCATTGAGAGTACAATGAAAGGCAACTGGGGCCGATCCGGATTCGACGTGGGTCGCGAAACAGTGCAGGGCATGCCGAGCACCAGTCAGCTCGTAAATCCACTGGAACACTACAAACGCCAACGACGCGTTCTTCGCTCAAGCAAAAGCTGCTTAATGAGCCGCTGCACTGACTTGTCTTTGGGTCAGGTGGAGGAAGGTAAAACTTCCTAGGGGGCAACCCCGAACCGCTGCAGTGTCATCGAACAAAGAATCGGTGTGGACTGGGGTCTGACGGTTCACACTTAAATCACATGACTCGCTTCGGGCCGGCCTGTCGGTTGGCTAAGTCCGGGGTTAAAACCAAATAGATCGACTACGCATGTAGAACTGCCTGCAGAGGGCTTGCGGACGGGGGTTCAATTCCCCCCGGCTCCACCAGATTCGCAGGAAATGCAGTACCAAAATCAGTATCTTGACTGGCCGGCTTCGAGCTTCGAAGGCCGGCCTTTCTTTTAGTCGCACCTGATCTTTTAGTCGCACCTGATCGCCCGGGACGCCTCCCTGGGCGCCGACAAGGCAGGCTGCCCCGATCCGCGTTCAGCGCGCGGCCTTCCCTGGCGCTTTTTTCGACGCTTTCTTCACGGCTCCCTTCGCCGCTTTCCCAACCGCTTTCCCTGCGGCCTTCTTCCCCGCTTTCTTCGCCGACCGGGTTGCGACGGGCTCGGGTGGCGGTTGGTCGGAGGCGACCTTGCGGTCGGCGGGGGCGGGTTGGCCGCCGACGCCCAGTTGCGGAACCACGCCGTGAGGCCCGGACTGGACCTTTTCGCCGGCCTGCCAGGCCGCGACGTATTCGTTCGCGGCTTCGACCATGGCTTGGCCGATGCTCGCGTAGTCGGCTTCGTTCAGGTTCGCCAGCGACGCGCGTATCGACCACGGCGGGCCGCCGAAGCCGCCGCCATCCATCAGGACCACACCGGATTTCTCCGCCAGCCGGAACAGGAAATCGACCGGCTCGTAGTTCCTGCGCATGTAGTCGCAGAACTCGTCGCCATAGGTGTTGTGGGCCCACACCATGAAGTCCAGCTCCACGTAGTACCACGCGCGCTGCTTGTCTTCGGGCGGCAGCGGAAGGCCCAGGCCGCGCCACAATGCGTCGCGGCGGTCGTGGACGAGCTTCATGGTCAGCTGCTTGTAGCTGTCCTTGCGATCCAGCAGGTGCGACAAGGCGAACAGCGCCATCTGCACCTGCTGCGGCAGCGACAGTCCCGCGGTGTGGTTCAAGGCGACGTCGCGGCTGTCGGCCACCATCCGGTCGATCAGCTTGAGCTTTTCGGGTTCCAGCGTCAGCGCGCCGTAGCGTTCATGCAGGCGCCGGCGTTCCCGATTCGGCAGATTGGCGATGAGCCGGTCCATGCGGTTGTCTTCGTGGATCGCGATGACGCCCAGCCGCCACCCCGTGCACCCGAAATTCTTCGAGAACGAATACACGCATATCGTGTTGGCCGGCACCTCGGCCATCAGGGAGCGGAAGTCGGGCACGAAGGTGCCGTAGACATCGTCGGTCACCAGGATCAGGTCGGGATTCTTCCTGATGATGCCAATGATCTGCCGCATTTCCACCGGGCTGAACGCCACCGAAGGCGGGTTGCTGGGATTGACCGTCACCGCCATCCTGATCTTGGGATCCGCCAGCTTGGCGATTTCGTCGGCGGGGTAATGCCAGTCGTGCGTGCCATCCGCGCGCAGGCTGCTGGCATTGATCGGCACGATCTGGAAGTTGAACCTCTCCAGACGCGAGATCTCGATGTAGGGCGTGAACGTCGGCAGGAAAAGCGCGACCTTGTCGCCCTGCTTCAACAGGCCGTTCTGCTGCAGGCTGTCGAAGATGTAGCACATGGCGGCGGTGCCACCTTCGACGGCGAACAGGTCGAACTTGCCCTTGGGCGGCCGGCCGTCGCACATCTCCTTCATCAGATAGTCGTGCACCACCTGTTCGGTATGGACCAGCATGCGGTCGGGCACGGGATAGTTGTCGCCGACGACGGAGTCGACCAGTTCGTGTATCCACGCATCGGGGTCGAAGCCTTTCTTCTTCCCATAAGCGAGCACGCTGTCCAGGAAGGCCGCGCCCGGCGCATCCCTGTTTTCGCGGATGAACGCGCGCAGCCGCCGCGCGATGCCCGGCTTCGCCGGCAGGCCGGCCATGATGCCGTAGTCGAACACGCGGCGCGCCTCGGACATCGCGAAGTGCCCCAGCAGGAAGAAGGCCTCGCGCGGCTCGGTGGCGATCCAGTTGGGATTGCCGCGACCGGCATTCAGCATGATCGCGGTGGATGTCTTTTCGCGATCCCGCGCCAGGTTGATCAGGAAATCCTTCAACTCGAAGGGCGATAGCTGTTCCAGTTCCTTCTGGCGAGAACGCGTGGTCCTGAGTGTCGAAGCCATGTCGGCACGGGCGGGCGGCAGGACGGATTTCGCTTGGGCGATCATGATGGTTCCCGAAGAACAGGTTGGCGTTGGACAAGCCGACCCGGCGCGGGGCGGTGCGCCGTGAACGGAGGGGTCGACAGGCCGGATGACATCAAGCCATCAGCATGACGATGACGATTCCCCAGATGATCAACAGCGTATTGCCTATGGCGTAGGGGATGGTGTACCCGAGCGCCGGCACCTGGCTCTTGGCGTTTTCCGTGATCTGGCCGATCGCCGCCGTGGTCGTGCGGGCGCCGGCGCATACGCCCAGCGCGATCGCCGGATGGAACTTGAACACGTAGCGCGCGAGAGGAACGCCCAGCAGCATCGGCACGGACGTGGCCACCACGCCGGCCAGGAACAGCTTGAGCCCCAGTTGCCGGAAGCCTTCGACGAAGCCCGGGCCGGACGAAATGCCCACCACGGCAACGAAGGTCGTCAGGCCTACCGATGTCAGGAACCAGTGCACCGCCGCCGGCACCCTGCCGAAGGTGGGATGGACGGAACGCAGATAGCCGAAGACCAGGCCGGCGATCAAGGCGCCGCCGGACGTCGACAAGGTGATGGGGATGCCCGACACCGTCAGCACGAGCGAGCCCAACAGGCCGCCGATGACGATGCCGAAGCCGACGAAGACCATATCCGTCTGCTCGGTCTGGCGATCCGCGTAGCCCAGCTTGTCGACCATCCGCTCCACGTCCCGCTTGGCGCCGACGATGAAAAGATGGTCGCCGCGATCCAGCTTCAGGCCCCAGTTGACCGGCATCTCATGCCCGCCGCGCACGACCTTGCGCAGGAATACGCCACGACCGAACGACGACTGCGGGGATTTGGCGATCTCTCGCAGCGTCTTGCCGGCGACGTTCTTGTTCGTCAGCACGACCTCGATCAACTCGACGGGCAGGTTGATGAGCTCGGGATCCTCGACCTCCTGCCCGACGTTGGCGGCGCCGCGCAGGACCAGTACGTCATGGCGCCCTGTCAGGCCCAGGATGTCTCCGGCCTGCAACGGGGTGGCCGGATCGGCATCGATGATGGTGCCGCCACGGCGGATACGCTCGACGAACACGCGGTCATCACCGAAGCGCGCCTCCAGATCGGCCACGCTCTTGCCTATCAGGTCGGCCTGGTCCAATCGATACACGCGGGCGATGAACCTGCGGTAGCCGGACAGCTCGAGGGTGTCCTGTCCGCCGGCCATCTGCGCCTCGTACTCCTTGCACACCTGCGCCAGATCCACACGCATGAGCTTGGGTCCGATGCTGGCCAGCAGCCACGCGCTGCCTATCGTGCCGAAGATATAGCAGACCGCGTAGGCCACCGGGATGCTGTTGATCCAGCGTGTGCGCGTCGCACTGTCGACGCTGCTCAGGCCGTTGATCGTATCCGTGGCCACGCCCATCACTGCGGAAATGGTCTGCGCGCCCGCCAGCAGGCCCGCGCCGGTGCCGGCATCGAAACCGAAGGCCACCGCGGTGCCCCAGGTGGCGAGCAGGCACAGCACGCACAGCACCACCGCGAACAGGACCTGAGGCAGGCCGTCGCTTCTCATGCCGCGGAAGAATTGCGGTCCCACTCCGTAGCCGAGTCCGAACAGGAACAGCAGGAAAAAGACCTGTTTGACGATGGGCGCGATCTGGATACCGAGCTGGCCGACCAGCACCCCGACCAGCAGGGTGCCCGTCACCGCGCCCAGGCTGAATCCCTTTACCTTCTTGGCGCCTATCCAATAACCCACGCCCAGCGTGAGGAAAATCGCGAGCTCGGGATACTTGCGCAGCGTTTCGAACAGCCATTGCATTGTCTGACTCCCAAGGAGAACAACACTGACAAACGGCTAGAACACCACGACGAACGGTGAGCCATCCCGCAGGTTTTTGCAATGTCGCGACACGTCGGGCACGGCTTTTTTGGTAACTTTCTTTGCCCTCCGGTGCTTTTCCAAAATCGTTGAGCAGGTTCAGGCGCGTCTCGACGCCTCCAGCCAGCGCTTTGTCCGCACTTCAATGCGAAGACACGTACACCGCATGCGCATGGGCGGGTGGCAAGGCGAAGCTGGCTTTCATGCGCCGCGCCTCCGCCGCCGGCGTCAGGCCGAACAGCCTTTTGAACTCGCGATTGAATTGCGAAGCGCTTTCGTAGCCGACCGCGTGGCAGGCCACGGCGGCGGTGTACGCCTCGCGCACCATCAACAGCCTGGCTTGATGCAGACGCGTCGATTTCAGGTATTGCATGGGTGAGGTACTGGTGACCGCCTTGAAGGCGGCGTGGAAAGCCGGCACGCTCATGCCGGATTCCGCCGCGAGCGCATGGATATCCAGGCGGGTTGCATAACCGGCATGGATGCGGCGCAAGGCCTTGCCGACTTTGCCGAACCGGCCCTGCATCGACAACGCGGCGCGTATGGCCTCGCCCTGCGGGCCCGTCAGCACGCGAAAGTAGATTTCGCGTACCAGCGACCTGCCGAGCAGTTCGCCTTCCAGCGGGCGGCTGAGCGCCGCCAACAGGCGCAGCACCGACGCGAAGAAATCCTCATCCATCGGACTGGACGTCATGCTGCGCGGATTGCCTGCGGGCGGCACGCCGCCCAGGCGATCGATCTCCAGGATCAATTCCGCCGCCAGCGCGAAGTCCAGGTGCATGTAGATGGCCAGCAGGGGCCGCCGTGCCGTGGCGTCGGTTTCCATGGTGAAGGGCACGGGGACGGAGACCGCCAGGTAATGCCGCTCGTCATAGACATAGACCTCGTCGCCGAAGTAGCCGCGCTTGGTCCCCTGGCACACGATCACGATGCCGGGGTCGTAGAGGACGGGTGTACTTGCCAGCGGACGATCCGACCGCAGGATGCGGACATCGGGCAAGACGGTCAGGTTATAGCCTTCGGCCGGCGCCAAGGCCTGCAGCAGCGAAATCGCCCTGGCATGCATGGGCGTGGCCGGCCATGTGCGCGGCGGCGCGGGCGTGGCCGAACGCCGTGGCGCGCGTGGCGTTCCCGAACGCGAAGCCGCGCGGCCGCCGGCAGATCCGTCGTCAGTGTCCCGCATATCGTGCGCGCGCCGCCGCCGCGCCCGTATGGGCAAAACGGGAGTACCAATAGAAATAGGCAATAAACATAGAAAATATGGACTCAAACTCCGATACCGGAATAACTATTATGCACTTACTGTTCTTATTTCGGAGGCGAAATGTCCACCAACAACACTATCCTCATCACCGGCGTCAGCAGCGGCTTCGGCCGCGCCCTCGCCAGCGCGGCGCTGCAAGCCGGGCATCGTGTCGTCGGCACCGTGCGCAGCGCGGAAGCGGCCCGCGCGTTCGAAGCGCTGCATCCCGGGCTTGCCATCGCCCGGCAATTGGACGTCACCGACTTCGACGCCATCGATGGCGTGGTGGCGGATATCGAGGCCCAGGTGGGCGCCATCGACGTGCTGGTGAACAACGCCGGCTACGGGCACGAAGGCGTGATGGAAGAGTCGCCCCTGTCCGAAATGCGCCGGCAATTCGACGTCAACGTGTTCGGCGCGGTCGCCATGATGAAGGCCGTCCTGCCGTATATGCGGCAGCGTCGGCGCGGCCGCATCCTGAACATCACGTCGATGGGCGGCATCATCACGATGCCCGGCATCGCCTACTACTGCGGCAGCAAGTTCGCGCTGGAAGGCATCTCCGAAACCGTGGGCCAGGAAGTCCGGGGCTTCGGGATTTTCGTCACGGCGGTGGAGCCCGGGTCCTTCCGCACCGATTGGGCCGGCCGGTCCATGGTCCGCACGCCGCGCGCGATCGCGGACTACGACGCCGTGTTCGATCCCATCCGCAAGGCGCGGGAAGAGAAGAGCGGCAGGCAATTGGGCGACCCCGAAAAGGCGGCCCGCGCCATGCTGGAATTGCTCGCGAGCGAGAATCCGCCTGCGCGCCTGCTGCTGGGCAGCGACGCGCTGGGACTGGTGCGCGGCAAGCTGGCCGCCATGGCGGAGGATATCGATCGGTGGGAAAACCTGACCCGATCCACGGACGGCCCGCCGACAGTGCAATAGACAGTGCAATAATTGCGCTATCGCCTGGAGATAGCCTTGAACCGCCTGGATGACCCTTTACACGACCGTGAAGTCGGCAACGCCGACTCCACCCTGGATACCACTCGCATCGACGATGTGCGCATCGGCGCGGTGCGGCCGCTGATTTCTCCCGCCCTGCTGCTGGATGAGCTGCCGGTCTCGCCCGCCATACAGGACCTGGTGGAGCGCACGCGCGGTTCCATCGCGGACGTGCTGCACGGCCGGGACGACAGGCTGGTCGTGGTGGTGGGCCCCTGCTCCATCCATGACCACGACCAGGCGATGGACTACGCCCGGCTGCTGAAGGCCGCGGCGGACGAGCTGCGCGAAGACCTGCTGATCGTCATGCGAGTGTACTTCGAAAAGCCGCGCACGACCGTGGGCTGGAAAGGGTATATCAACGACCCCCGCCTGGATGGCAGCTACCGCATCAACGAAGGCCTGCGCCGCGCGCGCGAGCTGCTGTTGGACATCGCGGGCCTGGGCCTGCCCACGGGCACCGAATTCCTGGATCTGCTGAGCCCGCAATTCATCGCCGACCTGATCGCCTGGGGCGCCATCGGCGCGCGCACGACGGAAAGCCAGAGCCATCGCCAGCTGTCGTCCGGCCTGAGCTGTCCCCTGGGATTCAAGAACGGGACCGACGGCGGCGTGCAGATCGCCGCGGACGCCATCGTGGCGGCGCGCGCCAGCCACGCCTTCATGGGCATGACCAAGATGGGCATGGCGGCGATCTTCGAAACGCGCGGCAATGACGACACGCACGTGATCCTGCGCGGCGGCAAGCAAGGCAGCAACTACGATGCGGCCAGCATCGACGCCTGCTGCCAGATCCTGAGGAAGGCAGGCCTGCGCGAGCAGGTCATGGTGGACTGCTCCCATGCGAATTCGAACAAGTCGCACAGCAGGCAGGTGGACGTGGCGCGCGACGTCGGTGCACAGCTCGCGGCGGGCGACCGTCGCATCGTCGGCGTCATGATCGAAAGCCATCTGGAGGAAGGCCGCCAAGACCTGAAGCCCGGGGTGCCGCTGCAGCGTGGCGTGTCCATCACGGACGCCTGCCTGGGGTGGGCGCAAACCGAGCCGGTGCTGCGGCAATTGGCCGAGGCGGTGCGCCAGCGCCGCTCGGCGGGCTGACAGTTTCCGTACAGCTATTCCGGCGTATGCTGCCCGGCATCGGAACTTCTGCCAGGAAACCGCCATGCTGAATGCCGCATCCGCCCGCATGCTCGCCGACTACAAGCGGTGGGCCAATCGCGAAACCTTCGCCATCGTGATGGCGCTGCCGTCGGACGAGATCTACAAGGACCGGGTGTCCCTGTTCAAGAGCTTCGCCACGTCGCTGAACCATACCTATGTGGTGGACCTGATCTGGCAGGCCCATATCGAAGGCCGCGAACACGGGATAGCGGCGCTGAACGCCGTCACGCATCCGGAAATAGAGGACCTGTGGCGGGCGCAGCAGGAACTCGACGACTGGTACATCGACTGGTCGGCCGCGCAGACGGACGAATCCCTGGCGCGGGAAAAGGATTTTGCCCTGATTGGCGGAAACACCGGACGCATGTCGAACGGTGAAATGCTGATGCACGTGGTCAATCACAACAGCTATCACCGCGGCTTCGTGGCGGACCTGCTGACGCAGATGTCGGCCCCCCGCCCCAGCGTGGACCTGCCGGTGTACAAGCGCAAGCTGGCCGAAGGCGCGATCCGCGCGTAGGCTTTCGCGACGGCCCGCATGCGCCGGCCGCACGGCGCGCCCGCCTGTCGCCCCCGCCTGTGTCGCCCCGCCGGACCCATCGGGTCCGGTTTTTCATTTCCGTCCCCTGAAAACTGCCGCCGGAACCGGCAACCCGCTTGCTTCGCAGCCATCCAAGTCATATATATGATTTGGTTGACATGGATGAAATTCGAAAATAAGATCATCCCCACGATCAACAGCGAGTGCGACGCAGGATGCATGCGATCGCGCCGCCATCAGGAGGAGACTCATGATTCATGCCGTATTGCATGACGCCAAGGACACGGTGGCCGTCGCCGTGGTGGAAGGAATTACCGCGGGCACGGAACTGAACGCCTGGATCATGGATGAAGACAAGGTCATCCAGGTCAAGGCCAGGCAGGACATCCCCATCGGGCACAAGGTGGCGATGAAAGACATGAAGACGGGCGACACGGTCTTCAAGTACGGCGTCGACATCGGCAAGGTGGTGGCCGACATCCAGGCGGGCCAGCACGCGCACGTCCACAACATCAAGACCAAGCGCTGGTAAGCCGTTCCGCCACCCTATTCACGCCTGCCCAAGGAAACATTCATGGCTGTCATTTCCGCATCCACCACCTTCCGCGGCTATCGCCGCGACAACGGCCGCGTCGGCGTACGCAATCATGTGATCGTGCTGCCCGTGGACGACATCTCCAATGCCGCCGCCGAAGCCGTGGCGAATAACATCAAGGGCACGATGGCCCTGCCCCATCCCTATGGCCGCCTGCAGTTCGGCGAAGACCTGGAACTGCACTTCCGCACGCTGATCGGCACCGGCTGCAATCCCAACGTCGCCGCCGTCATCGTCATCGGCATCGAGGAAGGCTGGACCAAGCGCATCGTCGACGCCATCGCCAAGACCGGCAAGCCCGTCGCCGGGTTCTCCATCGAACTGCATGGCGACCATGACACCATCATGCGCGCGTCCAAGGCCGCCAAGGAATTCGTGCACTATGCGACCGCGCTGCAGCGCACCGAATGCCCGATCAGCGACCTGTGGGTGTCGACCAAGTGCGGGGAGTCCGACACGACTTCCGGCTGTGGCGCGAATCCCACCGTCGGCAATGCCTTCGACAAGCTGTATCCGCTGGGCACCACGCTGGTGTTCGGCGAGACCTCCGAACTGACCGGCGGCGAACATATCGTGGCCGAGCGCTGCGCCAACGACAAGGTGCGCGAACGCTTCATGTTCATGTTCGACCGCTACCAGGCCATGATCGATCGCTGGAAGACCAGCGACCTGTCCGAATCGCAGCCGACCAAGGGCAATATCGCCGGCGGCCTGACGACGATCGAAGAAAAGGCCATGGGCAACATCCAGAAGATAGGCAAGAAATGCCGCGTCGACGGCGTGATCGACAAGGCGGAGATTCCCGATCACAGCGGGCTGTGGTTCATGGATTCGTCGTCGGCCGCCGCGGAGATGGTCACCCTGTGCGCCGCGTCGGGCTATGCCGTGCACTTCTTTCCCACCGGCCAGGGCAATGTGATCGGCAACCCCATCCTGCCGGTCATCAAGATCTGCGCGAATCCGCGCACCGTGCGCACCATGTCCGAGCACGTCGACGTGGATACGTCGGGGCTGCTGCAACGCGAAATGGACCTGGACCAGGCCGGCGACAAGCTGCTGGAATGCATGATGGCCACCATCAACGGCCGCTGGACGGCGGCGGAAGCGCTGGGCCATCGCGAATTCGTCCTGACGCGGCTGTTCGAAAGCGCCTGAAGCCGGGCGCTTCCCGGCGCACCGGTCCATAGATGGCCGGGCGCCACGGCGCCGCCGCCGCGCATGCGGACGGCGGCGCCCCCTATCGGAGGAGACACCATGAAACGCATATCCACGGATCTGCCGCTTTCCGCTGGCCGCCGTTCCGCCCTGGGCATCCTGGGTGCCGCCGGCGTCGCGCTTGCCGTGCCGTCGTTCAGGACGTACGCGCAAGGCGGCGACAAATGGCCTGCCAAGCCCATCAACTATGTCGTGCCCTTCCCCCCAGGCGGGCTGACGGACGTGGCGGCGCGCCAGGTCGCCAAGGCGATATCGTCATCCGATGGCTGGAACGTGGTGGTGGAAAACAAGCCGGGCGGCAGCGCCAATATCGGCGCCGCCTTTGTATCGCGGGCCGAGCCGGACGGGTACACCTGGCTTGCGATGACCATGTCGCACGCCGCCAACGCGACGCTGTTCAAGGGGAAGGCCGGGTATGACCTGATGACCGACCTGGTGCCGCTGGCCGGCTTGGCATCCTCGCCCATGATGATCGTGGTCAACCCCAAGAGCGACATCAAGACGCTGGCCGATCTGACCAAGGCGGCGAAGGCCAGGCCTGGTTCCCTGTCAGCCGGTTCCAGCGGCAACGGCACGCCGCCGCACCTGACGCTGGCCCTGTACCAGCAGTTGACCGGCACCAAGCTGCTGCACGTGCCGTACAAGGGCGGCGCACCGTCGCTGACGGACCTGATCGGCGGCCAGCTGGACGTGATCTTTTCCAACTATCCGGAATCGCTGGCCTACGTCAAAGGCGGCCAGTTGCGCGCCCTGGCGGTCACGACGAAAGAGCGCAGCCCCGACCTGCCCAACGTGCCGACCGTGGCGGAGGCCGGAATGCCGGATCTGATCGTCGAGAACTTCACCGGCGTGATGGTGCCCGCGCATACCGATCCCAAGCTGGTGGAACGCATCGGCAAGGCCATCGAAAAGCAGGTGCGGCAGCCGGAAATGCAGAAGACGCTGACGCAGCTGGGCTTCATTCCGCGTCCGCGCGGACCGGCGGAGTTCAAGCAGTACCTGGCGGGCGAAGTCGCGCGCTGGGCCAGGACAATCCAGGAAGCGAACATCCAGGTCGGCTAGCCGCCCGGATGGACGCCGTCACGCTGGCGCGGGCGCATGGGCGCCGGCGCCGGTTTCTTCGTCATGTCGTGCGAGCGAGGCTATGCACATCGTTATTTCCGAATTCATGGACGCGCCGGCGGTGGACCTGCTGCGGCGCGACTTCGACGTGCGGTTCGAACCGGACCTGGTGGACCGGCGCGCCGACCTGCTCAAGGCCCTGGACGGCGCCGACGCCCTGATCGTGCGCAACCGCACCCGCGTGGATGGCGAGATGCTGGCAGCCGGACGCGGGCTGAAGGCCGTGGGCAGGCTGGGCGTGGGACTGGACAACATCGACGTGGTGGCGTGCCGCGATCGCGGCATACATGTGCTGCCCGCGACCGGCGCCAATGCGCGCGCGGTCGCCGAATACGTGGTGACCAGCGCCCTGGTGCTGATGCGCGGCGTCTACCACGACAGCCTGGCGGTGGCGCAAGGCGCCTGGCCGCGCCCGGCGATGTCCAACGGCCGTGAGGTGCATGGCCGCACGCTGGGCATCGTCGGATTCGGCGGCATCGGCCGCCTGACCGCGCGCCTGGCGCGCGGGCTGGATATGCAGGTCGTCGCGCATGACCCGATGCTGGCGGACGACGATCCCGCCTGGCGCGAAAGCGGCGTCACCCCGGTGCCCCTGATCGAGCTGCTGGCGCGGTCGGATGCGGTCACCCTGCATATTCCCCTGACCGAAGGCACGCGCAATCTGTTCGACGCCTCACGCATTGCCGCGATGAAGGACGGCGCCGTGCTGATCAACACGGCGCGCGGCGGCATCGTCGACGAAGCCGCGCTGGCGCAGGCCCTGCGCGCGGGCAAGCTGGGCGGCGCGGCCGTGGACGTGTTCGCCGACGAACCGCTGCGGGCCGGCAGCCCCCTGGCCGATGCGCCGCGGCTGATATTGACGCCGCACGTGGCGGGGCTGAGCATGGAAGCCAACACGCGGGTGTCCGACATGGTGGCGCAACGCGTGGCGGAAGTCTTGAAATCAGGAAACCAACATGCCCATCCTGCAGCTTGACGCGCTCTACGAACTGGCGGCCGCCGCGCTGCAAGGCGCCGGCGCCCATCCGCGCATGGCCGCGGATACCGCGCGTGCCTTGATCTACGCCGAAAGCCAGGGCATCGCATCCCATGGCGTGTCGCGCGTGCCGTTCTACGCGACGCACCTGCGCAACGGCCGCGCGGATGGCCAGGCCATCGCCCGCATCGCGCGTGAACGCGGCGGCGCGGTCCTGGTGGACGCCGCCGATGGCCTGGCCTTCAGCGCCTGCGCGCTGGCGATCGAGCAGGCCATCCAGCGCGCGGGCGAACATGGCGTGAGCTTCGCCGGCGTCTGCAACAGCCATCATTTCGGCGTGGCGGCCTACCACCTGGACGCGGTGGCCCGGGCCGGCATGGTCGGCCTGGCCATGGGCAACTCGCCTTCGGCGATGCCGGCCTGGGGCGGCAAGCGGGCGCTGTTCGGCACCAATCCCATCGCGGCGGTATTCCCGCGCCGTGACGCGCTGCCGCTGGTGATCGACCTGTCGCTATCGGAAGTCGCGCGCGGCAAGCTGATGGTGGCGGCGCGCGACGGCAAGGACATTCCGCTGGGCTGGGCGCTGGATGCCGACGGGCAGCCCACAACCGATCCCAAGGCGGGCCTGGCCGGCAGCATGCTGCCCATGGGGGGCGCCAAGGGCGCCATGCTGGCGCTCATCGTCGAACTGCTGGCCTGCGCGCTGACCGGCGCGCATTTCGGTTTCGAGGCGGATTCCTTCTTTACGGAGCAAGGCAATCGCGCGCGCATCGGCCAGGCCTTCCTGGTCATCGATCCGGGCGCGCTGGCGGGGCGTGACGTTTACCTGGAACGCGTCGACACGCTGGTATCGGCTATGCTCGCGGACGAAGGCGTGCGCCTGCCCGGGCAACGCCGCGCCGGCCTGGAGCAGCAGGCGCGCGTACAGGGCGTGAACGTGCCCGAGACCTTGCTGGCCGAAATGCAGGAGCTGGCGGGCCGGGCCTGAAACCGGAGACAGACATGGCGGAAGCCGGCAAGACCCGTATCGGCATCATCGGCGTGGGCCAGATGGGCCACGGCATCGCGTTCAATATCGCCAAGGCCGGCTATCCGCTGGTGTTCCTGGACCATCCCGGCAACCAGCCGGTGGACGACCTGCTGGCGCGCGGCGCCACCAAGGCGGCGACCGCGGCCGACGTGGCGCGGCAAGCCGACATGGTCATCCTGTGCGTGACCGGCACCCCGGAAGTCGAAGACGTCCTGTTCAAGCCCGACGGCGTGCTGGCCGGGATGCGCGCGGGCACGGTGGTGGTCGACTGCTCCACCGCCATTCCTTCGTCCACGCTGAAAGTGGCCCAGGCCGTGGAAAAGGCCGGCGGCCTGTTCCTGGATGCGCCCATGACCCGCACGCCCAAGGAAGCCGCCGAAGGCCGGCTGAACCTGATCGTGGGCGGCGACCCCGCCCTGTTCGAACGCTGCAAGCCGGTGCTCCAGGCCTATGCCGAGAACATCGTCCACGCGGGCCCGATCGGCTCGGGCCATCGCCTGAAGCTGCTGCACAACTACGTCTCGCTGGGTTTTTCCGCGGTGCTGGCCGAAGCGGCGGCGTGCGCCAGGATGGCCGACGTGGATTCCGCCGTGCTGCTGGACATCCTGGCCAAGGGCGGCGGCGACGGCGTGGTGCTGGGCCGACTGCGCCCCTATATCGAATCCGGCGATACGGGCAGTTTCCGGTTTTCCATCGCCAACGCGTTGAAGGACATGGGGTACTACACCACCATGGCGCAGGAGACCGGCGCGCCGCATGGCACGGCCCAGGCCATCCGCGATACCTATGCGCGGGCCAGCCAGGCCGGCATCGCGCAGGCGCCCGTGCCGCAGATCATCGAGTATCTGGCTGGGTCGGAGCCGCCGCCAGCCAGGTGAGTTCCGCCTCGTCGAAGCCGGCCGCGCGGCGGGCTTCCAGGTTGAAGGGCCCGCGCTGCCGCGGTGCGGCATGGCGCGCGGCCAGTTCGGCGTGCCAGGCGATACTGTCCTTGCCAAGAAGCGCGCATAGATGGCGCCACCATCGGTTGCCGACCGCGACGTGGCCGATTTCCTCTCGCAGGATGATGTCCAGGATGGCCGCGCCGGCCTCGTCGCCGACGGCCAGCAGCTTGTCGCGTATCTGCGGCGACGCATCCAGGCCGCGCGCTTCCAGGATGCGCGGCACCAGGGTCAGGCGGGCCGCCAGATCGTCGCGCGTCTTTTCCGCCATTTCCCACAGGCCGTTGTGGGCGGGAAAGTCGCCGTAGCCGTGCCCCAGCGTGGCCAGGTGCGCGTTCAGCAACTGGAAATGGCTGGCTTCTTCCTTGGCCACGCGCAGCCAATCGCGGTAGAAATCCGCCGGCATGCCGGCGAAGCGCCACACGATGTCCAGCGCCAGGTTGACGGCGTTGAACTCGATGTGCGCGATCGCATGGATCAGCGCCGCCCTGCCGGCCAGGGTGCCCACGGGGCGCGGCTTGAGCTGTGCGGGGGGCACCAGTGGGGGAAGCGAAGGCCGGCCGGGCAGGTCGGGCGGCTCCTGCAATACGGCCATGCAGTCGACGGGTGCGTCCGGCGCCATGGCGTCCACCTGGCGCAGCTTCTGCTCCCAGGCCGGCAGCGCCAGCGCCCGCAGGGCGGCCGCGCGCAGCTCGGTCTGCCCGGGATTGGGAGGTGCGGCATCATTCATCCCGCCAGGGTAACGGAAAAGCGGGGGCGGGACCGGCCCCCTGCCCCCCTGCCCTATACTGCGGGCTTCCATGCCTACCGCCATGACCGCCGACATCCGCCTGCAAGTCCTCGAATCACTCAGCGACGTGGAGCCTGCCCTGTGGGACGGTCTGGCGGGCGGACAGCCCTTCCTGCGCCATGCCTTCCTGAGCGCCCTGCACGAGACCGGCTGCGCGGCGCCCGACACGGGGTGGACGCCTTTCTACCTGAGCCTGTGGCGCGGCGATACCCTGGCCGGCGCCATGCCGCTATACGTCAAAGCGCATTCGCGCGGCGAGTTCGTGTTCGACCAGCTCTGGGCCGATGCCTTCGCCCGGCACGGCTTGCGCTACTACCCCAAGCTGCTGTGCTCGGTGCCTTTCACGCCGGTGACCGGACCGCGCCTGCTGGCCGCCTCGCATGCGGACCGCGTCGCGCTGGCGCGCGGCGCCATCGAACTGGCGGCCAGGCTCAAGCTCTCGTCCCTGCACGTCCTGTTCCCCAACGACCAGGATGCGGCCGCGCTGCGCGAAGCCGGCTACCTGATCCGCCAGGGCGTGCAATTCCACTGGCGCAACCAGGGCTATCGCGATTTCGACGGCTTCCTCGCGTCGCTGAACCATGACAAGCGCAAGAAACTGCGGCAGGACCGCAAGCGGGTGGCGGCCGCCGGCGTCGGCTTCCGCTGGCGGCGCGGCGGCGACATCGACGATGCCGCGCTACGGTTCTTCCATGGCTGCTACCAGGAGACGTACCGCAACCACTGGTCCAGCCCATACCTGAACCTGGCGTTCTTCCAGCGCATACACCGCGCCCTGCCGGATGCCCTGGTGCTGGTCGAAGCCCATCGCGACGGCGTGCCCATCGCCTGCGCGCTGAACATGACCGACGGCGCCGCCCTGTACGGACGCCACTGGGGCACGCATGATTTCGTCCCCGGACTGCATTTCGAGACCTGCTACGTGCAGGGGATCGAGTACTGCCTGGCCAACGGCATCGACCGTTTCGAAGGCGGCGCCCAGGGCGAACACAAGATGGCGCGCGGCCTGCTGCCCGAGCCCACCTGCTCGGCCCACTGGATTGCCGACAGCCGTTTCGAAGCGGCCATCGCGGACTTCCTGGACCGCGAAGGCGCCGCCATGGGCGACTATCGCGAACAATTGGCGGCCCATACGCCGTTCAAAAACAACGGCGCGGGCTGAAATGACGTGTCCTGAGGCGCCGGGACCGTTGTTTGCTTGATATTGCACATTGCTGCATCGTATTGTGTCGGCTCTGCTCATCAAGACAAAATCCAAAAGTCCTGCCACAAAGGTGTACGGTCCGTATGAAGAACCAATCCTTGAAACGGCGCATTTATGCGAGCTTCGCCGCCATCCTGGCGGTGATGCTTTTGATGGTGATCGTCGACTACACGCGCCTGCTGGCGGTGGACCGCGACGCGCAGGGCATGGATCAGGATTCGCTGCCCGGGCTGCGGTACGCGATGGACATGCGCAATACCTGGCGCGATGCCTACGACGTGCTGCGCGAAGGCGTCAGCGCCCAGGTCGAGCAGACGGCTGGCGCGGCGGTCGCCAAGGTGCGCGCCGACGTGGCCCGCACGCAGGGCCAGCTCGATGCCGACATGCGCGGTTATGAGTCCACGCCGTTCATCGGCGACGACCGGGCGGTCTACGACGACTTCAAGCGGGCGCTGGACAGCTATCGCAAGATCGAAGACCGCATACTCGGCAGCCTGCAGGCCGGCGACGCGGCCGGCGCGCGCGACCTGCTGCGCGGCCAGCTGCAGCAGGTGTTCAAGGAAGGCCTGGCGGTGACGGACAAGATGCTGGCCGAGAATCGCCAGCGCACCGACGACGCCATCGATCACATCCTGGCCGCCCTGCGCCACGCCGAAGCCATCATGCTCGTCGGCCTGGTGCTGGCGGCGATCGTGGCCGTGGCGGCGGGCGCGCTGCTGATGCGGGCGATCAACGGCCCCATGCAGCGCATCGTCTCGGTCCTGGAGGCTTTCGGCAAGGGCGATCTGGCCAGCCGGCTGGACCTGGGCCGGCGCGACGAGTTCGGTGCCGTCGAAACCGGCTTCAACCGCATGGCGGACGAACTGACCGACCTGGTCGGCAAGGCGCAGCGCTCCGCCATCCAGGTGGCGACGTCGGTCACGCAGATCGCTGCCACCTCCAAGGAGCAGCAGGCCACGGCGTCGGAAGTCGCGGCGACCACCACGGAGATCGGCGCGACTTCGCGGGAGATCGCGGCGACTTCGCGCGACCTGGTGCGCACCATGAACGAAGTGTCGGGCGCCGCGGACCAGACCGCCAGCCTGGCCGACGAAGGCCACCATGACCTGGCGCGCATGGAAACCACGATGCGCACGGTGATGGACGCCGCCGGCTCGGTCAACGCGAAACTGGCGGTGCTGAACGAGAAAGCCGGCAATATCAATCAGGTGGTGACCACCATCAACAAGGTCGCCGACCAGACCAACCTGCTGTCGCTGAATGCCGCCATCGAGGCAGAGAAGGCCGGCGAATACGGCCGCGGCTTCGCCGTGGTGGCCACCGAAATCCGCCGGCTGGCGGACCAGACCGCCGTCGCCACTTTCGATATCGAACAGATCGTGCGGGAAATCCAGTCATCCGTGGCGGCCGGTGTCATGGGCATGGACAAGTTTTCCGAAGAAGTGCGGCGGGGCGTGAACGAGATGCAGCAGGTTGGCGAACAGCTGGCCCAGATCATCCAGCACGTGCAGACACTGGCGCCACGCGTGCAGATGGTGAACGAAGGCATGCAGGCCCAGGCGACGGGCGCCGAACAGATCAACCAGGCGCTGAGCCAGCTGGCCGACGCCACGCAGCAGACCGTGGAATCGCTGCGCCAGTCCAGCGTCGCCATCGACGACCTCAACACGGTCGCGGGCGAACTGCGCGGCAGCGTAACGCGGTTCAGGATGTGATGGCTGCCGCCGCGACGCGCGCAAGCACCGATACGGCGCGCGCCGATGGCGGCACGCGGGCCAGGCGGCTGTTCCTGCGCTTCGATATCGGGGGCGATCGCTACGTCCTGCCGGCGTCGCCTATCGTGCGCATGCTGCCCTGGATGCCGCTGAAGGGGCTGCCGGCCGCGCCGGCCTGGGCGGCGGGGGTGCTGCTGTACGGCGATACCCCGGTGCCTGTCATCGATATCAGCGCGCTGGCGACCGGACGCAAGTCAGCGGCGCGGGCCAGCACGCGCATCGCCGTGGTGGAATACCGCGCCGCGCCGCCGGCACGGCTGCTGGGGCTGCTCCTGGAGCACGCGACGCAGACCGTGCATTACGACGAAGGCGAGTTCGTGCCCTGCGGCCTGGACTATCCCGATGCGCGTTATCTCGGTCCCGTGCGGCCGGACGAACAAGGCCTGGTGCAGCGGATCGACGTCGATGACCTGCTGCCGGCGCAGGTACGCGAACACCTGTTCCAGCAAGCCGCCCGCGCCGTCGGGTCCGCGGAACCGGAGTCCGCGCCATGACGACGGACGATTTCAGCGCCCTGCTCAAGCGGCGGATCGGACTCGATGCGGAGTCCATCGGCACGGCCGCCGTCGAACGGGCGGTACGGCAACGCGCGCAGGCCACCACGGGCGGCGATGCGGCGGCCTATTGGCAACTGCTGGTCGGCTCCGCGCGGGAACAGCAGGAGCTGATAGAAACCGTGGTGGTGCCGGAAACGTCTTTCTTCCGGCATGCCGAGTCGATGGACACGCTGGCGCTGCTGGCACGCCAGCGCGCCGCGCATGGCGACGCCCTGCGTATCCTGAGCCTGCCCTGTTCCAGCGGCGAAGAACCCTACACCATCGCCATGGCGCTGTTGGATGCCGGCATCGATCCGCAGCGTTTCGCCGTGCTGGGCATGGATATCAGCGACCGCCTGGTGGCGCGCGCCGAACAGGGCATCTATGGCCGCAATGCGTTCCGGGGCGAGGCGCTGGACTACCGCGCGCGGCACTTCACCGAAACGCCGCAGGGCTATTCCGTGAGCCCGCGCGTGCGGGCGCACGTACGTTTCCAGTCCGGCAATCTGCTGGACCCGGCGCTGGCACTGCCCGCCGACGCCTACGACTTCGTGTTCTGCCGCAATCTGCTGATCTATTTCGACAATCCGACGCAGGAGGCCGCGGTGGGCGTGCTGCGGCGGCTGTGCCGCGCCGATGGCGTGATCTTCGTCGGGCCGGCCGAAGCCAGCCTGCTCACCCGGCTGGGGTTGAAGCAGATCGACGCGGCGCGCGCATTTGCGTTCCGCAATGCCGTGGGGGCGGCGCCGGCGGCGGACCTTCGGCATGCGCCGCTGGCGGCCGGCCGCGGGGCCGCGCCGCGCCGCCCGGCCCGGCCGCCCGCGGCCCCGGAACGGCCCCGGCCATACGCGCTGGCCGGCGCATCGACCCAGGCGCCGGCGCCGCGCGCGGGCAGCAAGGGCGACGGCCAGGCGCCGGCGTCGCGGCCGGGCGCCGGCCCTGACCGTGGCACGGCCGGGCCGGCTTCGACGTCCGCTGCGGCGGCAGCCCACGCGGGCGATGCGGGCGCGCCGGCCTCGCTGGAACACGTGCAGGCGCTGGCCGATGCCGGCAGGCTGGACGACGCCCGCGCGGCGGCCACCGCGCACATCCAGGCCCACGGCGCGTCCGCGCCGGCCTATTATCTGATCGGGCTGCTGGCCGATGCGGCCAACCAGCCGGCGGCGGCCGAGACGGCCTACCGCAAGACGCTGTACCTGGATCCGGGGCATCGGCAGGCCCTGCTGCATCTGGCCTCGCTGCTGGAAACGCGTGGCGAGGTCGCGCCGGCCCGCCAACTGAGAGCGCGCGCCGCGCGTCACGGAAACGGCTATGCATGAACGCGATTCCGCGCCGATAGATGACTGCTGGAACCGCATCGGCGTACGCGGCGACCGGTCCTGCCCGCGGCTGGCGGAATATATCCATTGCCGGGAATGCCCGGTGCAGGAAGAGGCGGCCAAGAACCTGTTGTATCGCGCGCAGGCGGATACCGCGGTCCTGCAGGGGGACGCCGCCGCGATGCGGCCGGGTTCCGTGGCCGGGGTCGCGGCCGCATCGGCGGGCACATCGGCGGGCGCGGCTGGGATCGCGGCGGACGGCCGTGCCGGCGGCGCCGGCACACGGCCCGACAGCGGGGTGACCGCCACCGGCACGGACATGATCTCGCTGCTGATCTTCCGCCTGCACGCGGAATGGCTGGCCCTGCCGGTGTCGGCGCTGGCCGAAGTCACGCCCATGCGCCCTGTCCACAGCCTGCCGCGCCGGTCCGGCGTGGTCCTGGGCGTGTGCAATGTCCGCGGACGACTGGTTCCCTGCGTGTCGCTGGCCGCTTTGCTCGACCTGGCGCCGCGCGAGGACGCCGCCGACAAGGCCACGCCGCGCATGCTCGTCCTGTCCACGCGCGGCGGCACCATCGTCAGCCCGGTCGACGAAGTGGCCGGCATACAGCCCTATCCCCGCACGGCCATCGGGGCGTTGCCCGACACGCTCGCCGGCGGCCACTATGCGGCGGGCGTCGTGCGCTACCGCGACCGCGCCGTCGGCATGCTGGACGCCAACCGGCTGGCGCATGCGATCGAGGGGAAATTGGCATGAGTCCCAACTCCCTGCGCGACGCCTCGCTGCTGGACTTGTACAAGATGGAAGCCGACGTCCAGGTGCAGGTACTGGATGCCGGATTGCTGGCCCTGGAGCGCGACCCGCTGGCGCAGGATCACCTGGCCGCATGCATGCGCGCCGCGCATTCGCTCAAGGGGGCGGCGCGCATCGTCGGCCTGGATGGGCCGGTGCGGGTGGCGCATGCGATGGAAGACCGCCTGGTCGACGCGCAGAAAGGCCGCGCGCCGCTGGATGCCGCCGCCATCGACATGCTGCTGCGCGGGACCGATCTGCTGCGCCATATGCCGGCGGCGGACGCACAGGCCGACGTCGTGGCGGCGCAGGCCTTCATCGATACGCTGGGCGGGCCGCCCGGCGGCGACGCCATCGCCGAGAACGCTATGCCCGCGCCGGCGTCGCAGCTCGGGACGCCGGATCCGCAGCCCGGGACGCCGGATCCGGCGCCGCCTCGCGACGGCGAGATCGCCGAACGCGCATTGCGCGTGACGGCGCGTACGTTGGATGAACTGCTGGGCCTGTCCAGCGAAACCCTGGTCGAGGCCAACCGCCTCTCGCCCTTCGCCGCCTCCCTGCTCCCGCTCAAGCGCATGCAGGACGGCCTGGCCAAGGCCCTGGAATCGCTGCAACACTCGGTGGCCGCCGGCGGCGCCGATGCCGCCGCACTGGCCGCCCTGGAACAGGCAAGCCAGCACGCCGCCGCCTGCCAGGACATGCTGGCCGACCGCATGGCGCAGGCCGACCAATTCGGCTGGCGTATCGGCGACCTGGGCCAGCGCCTGTACGACACGGCGCTGCAATGCCGCATGCGCCCCTTCGGCGACGCGGTCGCGGGCCTGCCCCGCATGGTGCGCGATCTCGCCCGTACGCTGGGCAAGCAGGCGCGGCTGGAAATCGTCGGCACCGACACTCGCGTGGACCGCGATATCCTGGAAGGCCTGGACGCGCCGCTCACGCACCTGCTGCGCAACGCCGTCGACCACGGCATCGAAATGCCCGCCCAGCGCCGCGCCGCCGGCAAGCGCGAAGAAGGCACCGTCACGCTGCAGGCGCGCCACAGCGCCGGCATGCTCGTGGTGGAAGTCGGCGACGACGGGCGCGGCATCGACGTCGCCGCCCTGCGCGAAGAGATCATCCGCCGCGGCCTGGCCACGCGGCAGACCGCCGACACGCTCAGCGAAACGGAAACGCTGGCCTTTCTTTTCCTGCCCGGTTTTACCACCCGCGCGGCGGTCACCGAGATATCCGGCCGCGGCGTGGGCCTGGACGTGGTGCACGACATGGCCCGGCGCCTGCGCGGCACCGCCCGCGTATTGCAGCGCCCCGGCCAGGGGGCCCGCTTCACGCTGGAGCTGCCGCTATCGCTGTCGGTGGTGCGCAGCCTGATCGTCGATATCGCCGGCGAACGCTACGCCTTTCCGCTGGCCTACGTGTCGCGCACGCTGCGCCTGCCGCGCACCGCCATCGCGCAGCTGGAAGGCCGCCAGCACTTCACCCACGACGGTGCGCAGATCGGCCTGGTCGGCGCCAGCCAGGTGTTGCAATACGCGCGGCAGCCGGCGCTGGGCGACCTGGTGGCGGTCGTGCTGCTGACCGATCCGCAGGGCCGCCGCTACGGCGTTGCCGTGGACCGTTTCATCGCCGAGCAGACGCTGGTGGTGCAACCGCTCGATCCGCGCCTGGGCAAGCTGCAGGACATCCAGGCCGGCGCGGTCATGGAAGACGGCGTGCCCGTGCTGATCCTGGACGTCGAGGACATGCTGCGCACCATCGAAAAGCAGGCAGCCGGCGGCACTCTGCGCCGCGTCGACGGACCCGCCGCGGAGCGCGCCGCCGCGCCCCGCAAGCGGATCCTGGTGGTGGACGATTCGCTGACCGTGCGCGAGCTGGAACGTAAACTGCTCAGCCACCGCGGCTACGACGTGGCGGTCGCCGTCGACGGCATGGATGGCTGGAACATGGCGCGTGCCCAGCATTTCGATCTGGTCGTCACCGACGTCGACATGCCGCGCATGGACGGCATAGAACTGGTCACCCTGATCCGCAAGGATCCGCGGATGCAGTCGATGCACGTGATGGTGGTTTCGTACAAGGACCGGCCGGAAGACCGGCAGCGGGGCCTGGATGCCGGCGCCGACTATTACCTGGGGAAGAGCAGCTTCCACGACGACGCGCTGCTGGATGCCGTCGAAGACCTGATAGGACGGGCGGACGCGTGAAGATAGGCATCGTCAACGACAAACCGGCGGCGGTGGAGCTGCTCAGGCAGGTCCTGGCCACCGACCCCGACCTGCAGGTCGCGTGGATCGCCTTCGATGGCGCCGAGGCCGTGCAGCGTTGCGCCGCCGCGCGGCCGGACATCGTGCTGATGGAACTGGCCATGCCGGTGATGGACGGCAGCGAAGCCACCCGCCGCATCATGGCGGACACGCCCTGCGCGATCATCATCGTCGCCACCGACGTCGACCAGAATACGTCGCGCGTGTTCGACGCGATGGGCCACGGCGCGCTGGACGCCATCGAGATCCCCGCGTTCGATGCCGGGGGCGCCCAGTCCGCCGCGGCGCCGCTGCTGCGCAAGATCCGCAATGCCGGCTGGCTGATCGGCGCCTACGACCGCCAGCGCCCCGCGTCGAAGGGCCCCGTCCCGCCGGTATCCACCACGGCGCCACGGCAGCTCGTCGCGATCGGCGCGAGCGCGGGCGGGCCGCCTTCGCTGGCGCTGCTGCTCAAGGCGCTGCCGGCCGACTTCCCGGCCGGGATCATCCTGGTCCAGCACGTCGACGCGACCTTCGCCCAGGACATGGCGCGCTGGCTGGACGAGCAGATCCCGATGCCCGTGCGTCTGGCGTTGCCGGGCGACACGCCCGCGCCCGGGACCGTCCTGCTGGCGGGCACCAATGACCACCTGGTGCTGCTGCGCGACGGCACACTGAACTACACCAGGCACCCGGTGGAAGGCCTGTACCGCCCTTCCATCGACGTTTTTTTCAACAGCGTGGCGCGCCAATGGCGCGGCGACGCGGCAGGGGTACTATTGACGGGCATGGGAAGGGACGGCGCGCTCGGCTTGAAAACGATGCGCGACCATGGCTTCCTGACCATCGCCCAGGACCGCGCCACCAGCGCTGTCTACGGCATGCCCAAGGCCGCCGCCGAACTGGGCGCCGCATCTGAAATCGTACCGTTGCACCGTATCGCGGAAAGCCTGACCAGGCACTTCGCGCGCAAGCCGGCATGACGCACTAAGGAACAAAAAATGGAACCTGTCATCGACTACGTGGCCGGGCTCGACAATAAACCGCAGAACGCCATGGTGTTGCTGGTGGACGACCAGATCATGGTTGGGGAGGCGGTGCGACGCGCGCTGGCCGACGAACCCAATATCGATTTCCACTTCTGCCCGGATGCGCAGGAAGCGCTGAACGTGGCCACCCAGACGCGGCCCACGGTGATCCTGCAGGACCTGGTGCTGCCCGGCGTGGACGGCCTGACGCTGGTGCGCGCGTACCGCGCGAACCCCGCCACCCGCGACATTCCGATCATCGTGCTGTCGTCCAAGGAAGACGCCGAGGTCAAGAGCGCGGCCTTCAGCGCGGGCGCCAACGATTACCTGGTCAAGCTGCCGGACACCATCGAGCTGGTGGCGCGCATCCGCTATCACTCGCGATCGTATCTGGCGATGCAGCAGCGCGACGAGGCCTACCAGGCGCTGCGGCAGAGCCAGCAGCAACTGATGGAAATCAACCTGGAGCTGCGCCGCCTGACCAATTCCGACGGCCTGACGGGACTGTCCAACCGCCGCTACTACGACAGCTACCTGAGCGCGGAATGGAAACGCGCCATGCGCGAGCAGAGCGAGATCAGCATGTTGATGATCGACGTCGACCACTTCAAAAGCTACAACGACGCCTACGGCCATATGGCGGGCGACGAAGTGCTCAAGAAAGTGGCGCACACCATCGCCAGCTGCTGTGACCGCTCCACCGACCTGTGCGCGCGTTTCGGCGGCGAGGAGTTCACGGTGGTGCTGCCCGGCACGCCGCTGTCCGGCGCGCGCCTGGTGGCGGAAAAAATCCGCCGCTCCGTCGAAGGCCTGCACATTCCGCATCGTGATTCGGCGACCTCGGAATGGCTGACGGTCAGCGTGGGCATCGCCACAACCGTGCCGGACCGGGCGGACCGCTATACGCAGATCATCGACGCCGCCGACCGCGGGCTGTACAACGCCAAGCGGCACGGACGCAATCGCGTGATGGCGCGTTCCGACGAATAGCTCAGTCGTCGCCGGCGCCGAACCAGTCCGGGTTGCGCGCGCGTATCGGTTCGAACGAGATGGTCAATTCGCGCAGGTGCGCCGCCATGGCGGCCTGCGCGGCCGGCGCATCGCCGTCGCGCAAGGCCTTGTAGATGGCCTCGTGCTGTTCGATCAGGCGGTCCAGCGGCGACACCTCGGCCAGGCTCAGATAGCGCACCCGGTCCATGTTCGCCTTGATGTTTTCGATCGTCTGCCAGACCGCGGGGCAGTCCGCCGCCGCCGCGATGGCCTGGTGAAACGCATCGTCCAGGTCCAGGAACGACGCGGTGTCGTTCGCCCGCGCGGCGCGGCGCTGGCCGTCCAGCAATCCGGCGATGGCGTGCAGCTGGGGCGGGGTGACGCGTTGCGCCGCGCGCGCGGCCACGGCGACTTCCACGGCTTCGCGGATGAAGCGGCCGTCTTCCACGCGGCGGGGCGAAATCTTCATGACGAAGGTGCCGCGCTGCGGCAGCACCTGCACGAGGCCGGCCTCGCCCAGCTTGATGAAGGCTTCGCGCACCGGCTGGCGCGATACGCCCAGCCGTTCGGAGATGTCTTTTTCCGATAGCGGCGAGCCGGGCGGGAAGGTGCCCTTGACGATGGCCTCGCGCAGGATCCGGTAGATGCGCTGGTTCACCGGGCCGGGCATATCGCCGGGCATCGCCAGCGCGGCCATGCCGCCATCCGGTTTTCTGCGCGCTCCCGCCATGGGCCCGTCCTGTTTCATGAGCAAGGCCCGAGTATAGGTCTAACGATGGCCCCAATCCTGCAGGTCCGCGCCGCCGCGCCTGACCGGCGCGGTTTCCGGCAGCAGCCGCAGCGCCGCCAGCGAGGCGATGCCCAGCACCAGCATGTACACCGCCAGCCCCGCGTAGTGGCCGCCGCTGGCCTGGATGATCTTGACCGCCACCAGGCCCAGGATGCCGCTGCCGATCAGCGACCCGATCTGCCATATCAATGCGATGCCGCTGCAACGCACGCGGGTGGGAAACAGCTCCGGAAACATGGAAGCCTGCGGCGCGTAGCACAGCGCATGGCCCACGGACAGCACCAGGATCATCGCCAGATGGGTCAGCAGCCGGTCGCCGCTATTCAACATCAGGAAGAAGGGAACCACCATGAGCACCTGTACCAGCGCCCCCGCCATGTAGACCGGACGGCGGCCGTAGCGATCCGACAGCCAGCCGGCCAAGGGGATGGTGAACAACTCCACCCCCACCGCCAGCAGGATGCCTTGCAGCAGCCACGCATCGTTCAAGTGGTTGGCCTTGCCGTAGGCCAGCACGATGGTGCTGTACATGGCGAAGGCGCAGGCTTCCACCAGCTTGGCGAAGACGCCCTTGGTGATGATGCCGGGAAAGGTGCGCAGGACCTCCACCACCGGCCGTGACTCCACCGCCTTGGTTTTGCGAATCTCGTCGAATACCGGCGATTCATCGATGCGCAGGCGCACGTAGAGCCCGATCACGACCAGCACCAGGCTGAGCAGGAAGGGAATGCGCCAGCCCCAGTCCAGCAACTGCGCCTCGCTGAGCGTGGACGTGAGCACCGCGAACAGGCCGGCCGGGATCAGGAAGCCCGCCGGCGCGCCCAGCTGCACCCAGCTGGCATAGAAGCCGCGTCGCGCGCGCGGCGCATACTCCGCGGTCATCAGCACCGCGCCCGCCTGCTCCCCGCCCACGCCGAAGCCCTGCAGGATGCGGATCAACACCAGGGCCAGCGGCGCCCAGAAGCCGATGCGTTCGTAGGTCGGCATCAGGCCGATGACGAAGGTCCCCAGGCCGACGATCAGGATCGTGATCACCAGGGCCTTCTTGCGGCCCAGCTTGTCGCCGAAATGGCCGAACACGATGCCGCCGATCGGCCGCGCCAGGAAGCCGACCGCATAGGTCGCGAAGGCGGCCACCGTGCCGACCATGGGATCGGAGCTGGGAAAGAACAGCTTGCCGAAGAACAGGACCGCGGCGGTCGCGTAGACGAAGAAATCGTAGTATTCGGCGGCCGTGCCTATGGTCGAGGCGACCGCGGCGCGCCGCAGCATGCCCGTGGGCGCCTGGCCGGCGTCGACAGGCCGGGCGTGGCTGGTGATGGTGCTCATGTCTGCTCCAGGTTCATTCTGTTTTTGTTGCCGCCGCGGTTTGCTGGCGGGTTGCCATCAAGACTCCGGCCGGGCCTGCAGGCCGCCTACCAGCTCCACAGCGTGCCGTCTTCCAGCCGCGCCACCGGCAGGTACGCCGGGTCGTAGGGATACCTGGCGGCGAGCTTTTCGTCGATGTCCACGCCCAGCCCGGGCGCTTCGCCGGGATGCATGGTCCCCTTGCTGAATTCCCAGGCATGGGGAAAAACTTCCAGCGCCTGCTCGGGATAGCCCATGTATTCCTGCACGCCGAAGTTCGGCACCCACAAATCGAAATGCAGCGCGGCGCCCATGCAGACCGGCGACAGGTCCGACGGGCCGTGGCAACCGGTGCGCACCTGGTACAGCGCGGCGAAATCGGCGATGCGGCGCATATGCGTGATGCCGCCGGCATGCGTCAGCGTGGCGCGGATGTAGTCGATCAATTGCTCCTCGATCAACTGCTTGCAATCCCAGATGCTGTTGAAGACCTCGCCCACCGCGACCGGCGTGACCGTATGCCGGCGGATCAGGCGGAACGCCTCCTGGTTTTCGGCGGGGGTGGGATCTTCCATCCAGAACAGCCGGTAGGGCTCCACCGACTTGCCCAGCCGCGCGGCTTCGATCGGCGTCAACCGGTGGTGCACGTCGTGCAGCAGATGCGTATCGAAGCCGAAGCGCGCGCGCACCGCGTCGAACAGCCGGGGAATGAAGTCCAGGTATTTTTCGCTGGACCAGGATTGCTCCTCGGGCCAGCCCTTGGTCGCCGGCTCGTAGGCGCCGCCATGCTTGGTCACGCCGTAGACCGATTTCATGCCCGGCACCCCGCACTGGATGCGGATGGCCTGGTAGCCCTGGTCGACGTGCTCCGCGTACTTGTCCAGCGCCTCGTCCAGATCGCGGCCGGTGGCATGGCCATAGACCATGACGCGATCGCGCGATGCGCCGCCCAGCAGCTGGTACAGCGGCATACCGGCCATCTTGGCCTTGATGTCCCACAGCGCCATGTCCACCGCGGCGATCGCCGACATGGTGACCGGGCCGCGCCGCCAATAGGCGCCCTTGTACAGGTATTGCCAGGTATCTTCGATATTGCGCGGATCGCGGCCGATCAGCACCGGGCATACGTGGTCCTTCAGATAGGACGCCACGGCCAGTTCGCGGCCGTTCAGCGTCGCGTCGCCCACCCCATGCACGCCCTGGTCCGTGACCAGCTTCAAGGTGACGAAGTTGCGGCCGGGGCAGGTGACGATGACCTCGGCGTGGGTGATTTTCATGTCGGCTCCGGCTTGCTGATCGTAGTCTTGGATACTACCATACCAGTTATGGATACACGCGTAGGCAGACCGATGGGTGAACAGATGGACGAACCGATGGACAAGCAGCTTCCACGCCTGGCGCCCGACCGCCTGCCGGCGCTTTCCGCGCACCTGTCTCCCCTGCCCTGGACCGAGCCGCGCGTCGGCATCGTCCACCTGGGCCTGGGCAATTTCCATCGCGCCCACCAGGCCATGTACACCGAGGACGCCATGCTGGCGGCGGGCGGCGACTGGGGCATCTGCGGCGTCTCGCTGCGGCGGCCGGACACCCGCGACGCGCTGGCGCCCCAGGGCGGGCTGTACAGCGTGCTGATACGCGATGCGGACGGCGAACGCGTGCAGGTGGTGCGCGCGCTGCGGCGAGTACTGGTGGCCACCCAGGAGCAGGACGCCGTCCTGGACGCCCTGCGAGACTCGCGCGTCCGTATCGTGAGCCTGACGGTCACGGAAAAAGGCTATTGCCTGGACCCGCGCACGGGTGGACTGGATATGACGCATCCGCAGGTCGCGCGCGACCTGCGCGACCCCGACCATCCGCAAAGCGTGCCGGGCTATCTGGTGGCCGGCCTGCGCGCGCGCCGCGACAATCCCTATACCGTGCTGTCCTGCGACAACCTGGCCCATAACGGCGCGGCCCTGCGCCGCGTGGTGCTGGACTACGCCCGCGCGCTGGACGCCGGCCTGGCGGACTGGATCGAACGCAGCGTGGCTTTTCCTTCCACCATGGTGGACCGCATCGTGCCGGCCACCACGGACGCCGACCGCGCGGCGGCCGCCGCGGCGCTGGGCTGCGTGGACGCCTGGCCGGTGCCCGCGGAAAGCTTCCGGCAATGGGTCATCGAAGACCGCTTTCCGGCCGGCCGGCCCGCGTGGGAACGCGCGGGCGCGCTGCTGGTCGAGGACGTCACGCCTTATGAGACCGCCAAGCTGCGCATGCTGAACGGCATCCACTCGACGCTGGCCTACCTGGCGCTGCTCGCCGATATCGAAACGGTGGACCGGGCCATCGCGCAGCCGGATCTGCATGCGCTGGCGCATCGCATGATGAGCGAGGACATCGCCCCCACGCTGACGGTGCCCGCCGCCTTCGACCGCGCGCGCTATCGCGACGATCTGCTGGCGCGCTTCGCCAACCCCGCGCTGAAGCATCGCTGCGCGCAGATCGCCATGGACGGCAGCCAGAAACTGCCGCCGCGCCTGCTGGGCACGGCGGCGGACCGCCTGCGGGACGGCCATGCCGTGGACCGCCTGGCGCTCGGCGTGGCGGCATGGATGTGTTTCCTGTCGGGCCGTTCGGAAAGCGGCGCGGCGCTGGAATTGAACGATCCCATGGCGGACCGTTTAAGCGCGCTGGCGGCGCCGGGCGCGGACGGCCTGGCCGACCGGTTGCTGGCGGTGGCGGATATCTTCCCGCCGGAACTCGCGGCGGACGCGCGCTTCACGGCGGCGGTGCGGCGCGCCTGCGATGCGCTGGCGCGCGACGGCGCGCTGGGCACGGCGCGGCGCTACGCAGCCCTGTAGCGGGGGCGCGGGCCCGGCCGCTGCAAAGCTGCAAAGGCTTTAAAGGTCTTGAAGGTTTTTAAAGGAAACGATCGAGCAGCTTGCGGCTGTGCTTGTCGAGCGCGCGCAGGTCGCCGATCAGGTAATGGATGCCGTGGCTGTCGGCCACCAGCAATGCATGGCCGCTCAGGCGGCGGATGTCTTCTTCGCCGCGCAGCACGAAATCCGTGGCGCCGCGGTCGGTCTGCACATTCCAGGTGCATGGCGTCGC
Organism: Bordetella genomosp. 9; assembly: GCF_002261425.1. Taxonomy (NCBI): domain Bacteria; kingdom Pseudomonadati; phylum Pseudomonadota; class Betaproteobacteria; order Burkholderiales; family Alcaligenaceae; genus Bordetella; species Bordetella genomosp. 9. Next base: position 1,661,052 of record NZ_NEVJ01000003.1, read on the forward strand.
ATACCCGGATACGCCGACGATCCGCTGGATGCGCGGCATGAACTCGCGCGCGCTCAGCGCTTCCTGCAACAGCGTGCGCATGCCGTGCGGCAGGTCGTCCACGCGATCTATCCATACCACTTCATGGCCGGCGGGATCGACCAGCGAACAGCCGCCTTCGGGCGCGGAAATCGGAAAGGCGCGCACCGGCACCACGCCGACGATGGCGCCGCCGTCGGCGCCCAGGTACACCAGCCTGCCGTGGGCATCGCGGCGCAGCTGGAAATCAGGTCTCGGCGACGAGATCGTCATCGTCATCCTCCTCGCTGGAGCGGGCTTCCGCGTCGGCTTCGGCCTGGCGCGCCTGCGCCTGGTACAGCGCGTGATAGGCGCCGCCCGCGGCCATCAGCTGTTCGTGATTGCCCTGCTCGACGATGCGGCCGCGGTCCAGCACCACCAGCCGATCGGCCTTGCGCAGCGTGCTGAGCCGGTGCGCGATCGCGATGGTCGTGCGGCCGCGCACCAGGTTGTCGAGCGCCTTCTGGATCTCTTTTTCCGTGGTGGTATCCACCGACGACGTGGCTTCGTCCAGGATCAGGATGCGCGGGTCGATCAGCAAGGCCCGCGCGATGGAAATCCGTTGGCGCTCGCCGCCGGACAGGGCCTGGCCGCGCTCGCCCACCAGGGAGTCGTAGCCGTGCGGCAGGCGCAGGATGAACTCGTGCGCATGCGCGGCGCGCGCCGCCGCGACGATTTCCTCGCGCGTGGCCTCCGGCTTGCCGTAGGCGATGTTCTCCGCGATGGTGCCGAAGAACAGGAAAGGCTCCTGCAGCACCAGGCCGATGTTGCGGCGGTACTGCGCGATGCCCATCGTGCGGATATCGACGCCGTCCACCAGCACCGCGCCTTCGGTCACGTCATAGAAACGGCAGATCAGGTTGATCAGCGTGCTCTTGCCCGAGCCGCTATGGCCCACCAGGCCGACCATGATGCCGGGTTCGATGGACAGGTTCAGGCCATGCATCACCGACCGGTTGCCGTAGCGGAACCCGACGTCGCGCAGCTCGATGCGGCCGCGCACGCGGTCCACCTGCACCGGATTGCGCGGTTCCGGCACGCTGGACACGTGGTCCAGGATGTCGAAGATGCGCTTGGCGCCGGCAGCGGCCTTCTGGGTGGCCGACACGATGCGGCTCATGGAATCCAGGCGGGTGTAGAAGCGGCCGATGTAGGCCAGGAACGCCGCCAGCACCCCGACCGTGATCTCGTGCCGCGACACCTGCCAGATGCCGTACATCCACACGATCAACAGGCCTATTTCGGTCAGCAGCGTCACCGTGGGCGAAAACAATGCCCACACGGTGTTGACGCGATCGTTGACGTCCAGGTTGCGCTGGTTGGCATCGCGGAAGCGGCGCACCTCGCGCTTTTCCTGGGCGAAGGCCTTGACCACCCGTATGCCGGGTATGGTGTCGGCCAGCACGTTGGTGATTTCCGACCACACCCGGTCGACTTTCTCGAAGCCGTGGCGCAGATGGTCGCGCACCGCATGGATCATCCAGCCGATGAACGGCAGCGGGATCAGCGTGACCAGGGCCAGCCAGGGGTTGATCGAGATCAGGATGACGGCGGTCATCACGATCATCAGCACGTCGGTGGCGAAATCCAGCAGATGCAGGGATAGGAATACGCAGATGCGATCGGTTTCGCTGCCGATGCGGGCGATCAGGTCGCCGGTGCGCTTGCCGCCGAAATACGCCAGCGACAGGTGCTGCAGATGCTCGTAGGTGGTCGTGCGCAGGTCCGCGCCGATGCGTTCGCTCACCCAGGCCAGGATGTAGGTGCGCCCCCAGCCCAGGCCCCAGGCCAGCAGGGCCGATGCGAACAGGCCGGACAGGTACATCACCACGCGGTCGTCGTCGATGGGCGCGCCGTTCTGGAACGGGATCAGCACCTCGTCCATCAGGGGCATGGTCAGGTAAGGCGGCACCAGCGTGGCCGCGGTGGCCAGCAGCGTCAGCATGAAACCGACGAACAGCGGCACCTGGTACGGCACGGCGAAGCGCCACAGCCGCAGCAGCGCCCAGGTCGACGGCGGTTCCGGCGTGGGCGGATTGCAGACGGGGCAGATGTCCTGCTCTGCGGTAAGCGGCTCCAGGCAGGTGGCGCAGACCCGGTGATTCGCCTCGCCCGCGTCGCGCAGGCCGCGCAGCACGTCGAATTGCCGCGCGTAGGCGTCGCGCAGGCGCAGCGCGGCCGGATTGCGGCCCAGCGTGTAGCGCCAGACGGCCAGGCGGGCTTCCGGGCCCTGCAATTCCAGCATGCCGGCGCCGGCGTGGTCGGAAACCGTCATGGCTTCCGTTTCGTCATAGGACCAGCGCCGCCATTGCGGCTCGCCCGGCTCGCGCGCGACGACGCCCCGGTCGGTCACGAAAACCATGCCGGTGCGGAACTTAAGCGCCCCATCCAGGTCTAGCGCCAACCAGGCGAGCAAAGTCTCGCCCTCACCCAGCTGGGCGAGCATGTCGGCGTGCCAATCGGCTGGCAGGGCGGCTCCGTCCGGGACGAAGTCTAAAACGGGTTTCTTCATGGAAAACGTATTCACAGCCGCGGCGGAACCAGCAGGCCGGGACCCCGATTTCGGCGCGAAGCTGAAAACGTGTTCCTTCCTTGCAACACTATAGACGTCATGGATAGAATCCGCGTCGCCGCCCGCGTACCGATATTTCTATAATCGGCGGCATACACAGAGCATCCTGGCACTGACGAACCGCGCACCGTACACCTACACGGCATAACCCACCAACCGTACGAAGCCCAGGAATTCTTCCGTTCGCCATCGGAATTTTCGGCAAATTAGAACATGAAAAAGAAAGACATTGAATTTCTCGATGTCGTGGCTTTGCGCGGCCCGAACATCTGGACGTACCGCCCCGTCCTGGAAGCCTGGGTCGATATCGGCGAACTGGAGGACTATCCGTCCAACACCATCCCCGGTTTCTACGAGCGGCTGTCCACGTGGCTGCCCACGCTGATCGAGCACCGCTGCAGCCCGGGCGTGCGCGGCGGGTTCCTGCAGCGCCTGCGCGAAGGCACCTGGCCCGCGCACATCCTGGAACACGTCACGCTGGAACTGCAGAACCTGGCCGGCTTGCCCGGCGGCTTCGGCAAGGCCCGCGAAACCGCCACGCGCGGCGTCTACAAGGTGATCGTGCGGGCCTGGCAGGAAGACGTCACCCGCGCCGCGCTGGCCGAAGCGCGCGAGCTGGTCATGGCGGCCATGGAAGACCGCCCCTTCGACGTGGACGCCACCGTCGAACGCCTGCGGGACATGGTGGACCGCCATTGCCTGGGCCCCAGCACCGCCTGCATCGTCGATGCCGCGGACGACCGCGACATTCCCTATATACGCCTGTTCGAAGGCAACCTGGTCCAGATGGGCTATGGCGCGCGCCAGCGCCGCATCTGGACGGCGGAGACCGACCGCACCAGCGCCATCGCCGAAGGCATCTCCCGCGACAAGGACCTGACCAAGCGCCTGCTGGCCGAATGCGGCGTGCCGGTCCCGGAGGGCCGCCTGGTGGAATCGCGGGAACAGGCCTGGGAAGCCGCGCAGGACATCGGCCTGCCGGTGGTGATCAAGCCTTATGACGGCAATCATGGCCGCGGCGTCTTCACCAACCTGAACAGCTATGAAGAGGTCAAGGCGGCCTACGCGGTGGCCGAGGAAGAAGGCAACGGCGTCCTGGTCGAGCGCTTCGTATCCGGCAACGAACACCGCCTGCTGGTGGTGGGCGACCGCATGGTGGCCGCCGCGCGCGGCGAACCGGCCTGGATCGTCGGCGACGGCGTCCATACCGTCGAAGACCTGATCGAGCTGCAGATCAACACCGACCCGCGGCGCGGCAGCGATGAAGACTGCCCGCTGAACAAGGTGCGGCTGGACTCCGCCGCCCGCCTGGAAATCGCCCGCCAGGGCCTGGCCGCCGACAGCGTGCCGCCGGCCGGGCAGGAAGTGCTTATCCAGCGCAACGGCAACGTCGCCTTCGACGTCACCGACCTGGTGCACCCCGAAGTCGCGCACGCGGTCACGCTGGCCGCGCGCATCGTCGGCCTGGACGTGGCGGGCGTGGACCTGGTGGCCGAGGACATCTCGCGCCCGCTCGACGAACAGCGCGGCGCCATCGTCGAAGTCAATGCCGGTCCGGGGCTGCTGATGCACCTGAAGCCGGCCGATGGCCAGCCGCGACCCGTCGGCCGCGCCATCATCGACCATCTGTTCCCCGATGGCGAGGATGGCCGCATCCCGGTCGTCGGCGTCACCGGCACCAATGGCAAGACCGTGGTCGCGCGGCTGACCGCCCGCATGCTGCAGCTGGGCGGCAGCTACGTGGGCCTGGCCTGCAGCGAAGGCCTGTACTTCAACCAGCGCCAGGTCGAAAAAGGCGATCGCGGCGACTGGGCCACCGGACGCCGGGTGCTGATGAACCGCTCGGTCGACGCCGCGGTCATCGAGAACAGCAGCAGCGTGATCCTGCGCCAGGGGCTGGCCTACGATCGCTGCCAGGTGGGGATCGTCACCAACCTCGATGGCGGCGACCATCTGGGCGAGCACGACATCCGCGACCTGGACGGCATGTACAACGTCCTGCGCACGCAAGTCGACGTGGTGCTGCCCACCGGCGCCGCCGTCCTGAACGCGCGCGACGAACGCGTGGTCGAACTCGCCACGCTGTGCGACGGCGACGTGGTGTTCTTCGGCCTGGATCCGCGCCTGCCCGCCATCGCGTCGCACGTGGCGCTGGGCAAGCGCGCGGTCTACGTGCGCGATGGCCACGTGGTGCTGGCCGAAGGCACCAGCGAACAACGGGTCAGCGAACTGGCGTCGATTCCGCTGACGGTGGGCGGACGCATCGACTTCCAGGTGGAAAACGTATTGGCCGCGGTTGGCGCCGCCTGGGCGCTGGGCGTGCCGGCGCACATCATCCGCGTCGCCATCGAAACCTTCGACATCGACCGCGGCGATGCGCCGTGGCAGTTCACGGCCGTCGAACGCAAGGACGCCACCGTGGTGGTGGACGGCGCCCACAACGCGTCCGCGCTGCGCGCCTTGATCGCCGCCGCCGAACGCTTCCCCGCCAAACGGCGCCGTGTCGTCTACGGCGCCGGCAAGGACCGCCGCGACGAAGACCTGCTGGAGCAGGGAACCCTGCTGGGCAAGGCCTTCGATGAAATCGTGCTGTACGACGATGCCACCGTGCCGTCGAGGCGGCCGGCGGGCCAGGCCCGCGCGCTGTTGCGCGAAGGCGCGTCGCAAGGCGGCCGGGCCGCCGCCATCGTCGACCAGCCGGACCACGCCACCGCGATGCGCGCGGTGCTGGACAGCGTGCTTCCGGGCGATCTCGTCATCCTGCAGTGCGATGAAGGCAGCGCCGAGCCTTCCCTGAATTTGTTGCGCCACTGGATACAACAGAACTGAGGACATGGCGGCGCCGCCTTGGCGCGCCGACCGACAGGAACCCGCATGGAAGTCTCCCGCATACGCGCACTGCGCGGCCCCAATCTGTGGAGCCGCAATACCGCCATCGAAGCCATCGTCGCCTGCGACGACCAGGAATGTTCGATCGAGCGCCTGCCGTCCATGGAACCCCGCCTGCGCGCGCGCTTTCCGCAGCTGGGCCCGCTCAGCCCCGAAGGCTATGCGGGGACCGTGTCGATGGCGCACGTGCTGGAACAGGTGGCGCTGCTGCTGCAGGCGCATGCCGGCTGCCCGGTCACCTTCAGCCGAACGTCCGCCACCATAGAGCCGGGCGTGTTCCAGGTGGTCGTCGAATACAGCGAGGAAGAAGTCGGCCGGCTGGCCTTCGAGCTGGCCGAAAAGCTGTGCCTGGCCGCGCGCGAGGACGCGCCCTTCGACCTGGCCGACGCCCTGCACCGCCTGCGCGAACTGGATGAAGACATCCGCCTGGGGCCCAGCACCGGCGCCATCGTCCATGCCGCCGTCGCGCGCGGCATCCCCTATCGCCGGCTGACGCAAGGCAGCATGGTGCAATTCGGCTGGGGCTCGCGGCAACGCCGCATCCAGGCCGCGGAAACCGACCGCACCAATGCGATTTCCGAATCGATCGCGCAGGACAAGGACCTGACCAAGATGCTGCTGGCGGCCGCCGGCGTGCCGGTGCCGCTGGGACGCACCGCGTCCAGCGCCGATGACGCCTGGGCCGCCGCGCAGGAACTGGGCGGGCCGGTCGTCGTCAAGCCGCGCGACGGCAGCCAGGGACGCGGCGTCGCCGTCAATATCGAAACGCGCGAACGCATCACGGCCGCGTACGCCGCGGCCGCGGAGATCAGCCGCGACGTCATCGTCGAGCGCTACATCCCCGGCCATGACTTCCGCCTGCTGGTGGTGGGCGACACCCTGGTGGCCGCCGCGCGCCGCGATCCGCCGCAGGTATCCGGCGACGGCGTGCATACCGTGCGCGAGCTGATCGACCAGGTCAACCTGGACCCCTTGCGCGGCGACGGCCACGCGACGTCACTGACCAAGATACGCATCGACGACATCGCCGTCGCCACGCTGGCCAAGCAGGGCTACACCGTGGATTCCGTGCCGCCCACCGGCGCGCGCGTGGTCCTGCGCAACAACGCCAACCTGAGCACCGGCGGCTCGGCCACCGACGTGACCGACGAAGTGCATCCCGAGCTCGCCGCGCGCGCGGTGACCGCGGCGCGCATGATAGGCCTGGACCTGTGCGGCGTGGACGTGGTCGCGGAAACGATGCACCTGCCGATGGAAGAACAGCGTGGCGCCATCGTCGAAATCAATGCCGCGCCCGGCTTGCGCATGCATCTGACGCCTTCCTTCGGCAAGGGCCGCGCGGTGGGCGAAGCCATCATCTCGAACATGTTCGCCGACGGCGAAGACGGCCGCATCCCCGTGGTCGCGGTCGCCGGCACCAACGGCAAGACGACCACGGTGCGCCTGACCGCGCACCTGATCGGCCAGGACGGCACGCGCGTCGGCATGACGAATTCCGATGGCGTCTATATCGGGCCGCGCCGCATCGACACGGGCGACTGCAGCGGTCCGCGCAGCGCGCGCAGCGTACTGGGACATCCGGACGTCGACGCGGCCGTGCTGGAAACCGCGCGCGGCGGCATCCTGCGCGAAGGCCTGGCCTTCGATCGCTGCAACGTCGCCGTCGTCACCAACATCGGCATGGGCGACCACCTGGGCCTGGGCTACATCAGCACGGTCGAGGACCTGGCGGTGGTCAAGCGCGTCATCGTGCAGTACGTGAAGCCGTCGGGCTATGCGGTGCTGAACGCGGCCGATCCCATCGTCGCGGAAATGGCGGCCAGTTGCCCGGGCGGGATCATCTACTTCGCGCTGGATGGCCATCATCCGCGCATGAACACCCATCGCGCGCAGGGCGGCCGCGTCGTCTATCGCGACGGCGCGCACCTGGTCGCGGCGCAGGACGGCAGGACGGAAAAGATCGCACTGGCCGATATTCCCTTGACGCGCGATGGCGTCATCGCCTTCCAGGTGGAAAACGCGATGGCCGCGATCGCCGCGGCCTGGGCGCTGGAAACGCCCTGGGCGCAAATCCGCCAGGGCCTGCAGACTTTCATCAATGACGCCGCCACGGCCCCTGGCCGCTTCAACGTGTTCAATTACCGGGGCGCGACCATCATTGCCGACTATGGCCACAATCCCGATGCGATCGGGGCGCTGGTCCAGGCCGTCGAAGCCATGCCGGCCACGCGCCGGTCGGTGGTGATCAGCGGCGCCGGCGACCGCCGCGACGAAGACATCCGCCGCCAGACGGAAATCCTGGGCGAAGCCTTCGACGACGTGCTGCTGTACCAGGATCAATGCCAGCGCGGCCGCGCCGATGGCGAGGTCATCGCGCTATTGCGCGAAGGACTGCGCAACGCCAGCCGGACCAGCTACTCGACCGAGATCAATGGCGAGTTCGTCGCCATCGACGCGGCGCTGGAGCGGCTCCAGGCCGGAGACCTGTGCCTGATCCTGGTGGACCAGGTCGAAGAAGCCCTGGCCCATATCGCCATGCGCGTGGCGGAGACCCGCGCCACGGCTTGAAGTCGCTTGCCGAACCCGACTCGGGGCGTCGCCCTGGGCCGGCGCGCGCCCATTCAAGCGGTATCCACCCTGCCTGCGGAGCCGCATCCGGCAGCATGTAACGGGGTCTCGTCAAAACAACGCCAAGGGTTGCGCATTTGTAACAGCGGTGCCCTCTTGCGCCGGATTCGCTGAGCAGCGCAATGCTGCTTACATTTGCCCACATCCCGGTTTGACCCTCCCCAGCGGCGCCACGTAGCGTATGCATAACCCGAACGCCAGGGCACACCGTCCTGGATCGTGGCCACTGCCGGGACCGCCGTGCGATCCCGACGTTTTTCCGACTCGGGAGGCAATCATGCTGTATTACGCCGCTGTTTTCTTCGTTATCGCCATCATCGCCGCCGTGCTGGGCTTCGGTGGGATCGCCGCCGGCGCCGCCGGCATCGCGAAGATCCTGTTCATCGTGTTCCTGGTCCTGGCCCTGCTGTCCGTGCTGGGCGGCGTGTTCCGACGATAGTCGGGACGGGACCCCGCTTTCGCTGGCCACACCCTAGCTGAACCCACAAGGAGAACTCTAATGCGTACTCGTCAAATCATCGTCGCCGCCGTCCTCGGCCTGAGCACCGCCGCCCTGCCGGCCGCCTATGCGGCCGACAATATGAGCAGCGACGGCAAGCCCAAGCAATCCGTGGGTGAATACGCGTCCGATACGGTCGTCACCACCAAGGTGAAGGCCGCCATCGTCGCCGACAAATCGCTCAGCGCCCTGGATATCGCGGTGGAAACCAACAACGGCGTGGTCACGCTCACCGGTACGGTGGCGACCTCCGCGCAGAGCGACCAGGCCACCCACGTGGCGCGGGGCGTGGAAGGCGTCAAGCAGGTCAAGAACAACCTGAAGGTCGACGCCTCGAAGAAGTAAGCCTCAGGGCAGCGTTATCGTCCCGCTGCCCAGTTCCAGCACTCGGCCGGATACGCGCACTTCCCGGCCGGGTGTGACTTCCAGCCCAAGAAAGCAGGGACGGCTGACAGCCTCGCCTTGCTCGACTTTTGCCCGCAGCGGCAGCTCCCGGCGCGTCGCGATGACCCAACCGCCCAGGTTGGCGCAGGCCGAACCGGTGCCCGGATCCTCTACCGCCCCGCCCCCCGGACTGAGAAAGAAGTAACGCGCGACCACACGGTCGGCGCCGTCCTTGTCGCGCCCGTCGAAGGCGAACAGGTACATGACCTTGCGGCCGGACTTGCTGGCTTCCCACTGCGCGAGCCGAGCGCCATCGGGCCGGGCGCGCCGCACGGCGTCGGCGGATTTCAAAGGCACCACCAACTGGTGCGCTCCGGTGTCCACCCAGACAGGCGCGGCCAGCAGGTCGTCTTCATGCAGGCCGACATTGGCCGCGATCGCGGCGGCCGGCTGCGCCGGCGCGTTGGTTTGCGGCGTGCCGCCGCCCGGCGCCGCCAGGGTCCAGGTATCGCCGCGCGCCTGCACCGGCACCACGCCCGCCAGCGTTTCCAGGGTCAGGGTATCGCCCGTTCGCGCCAGGGCGCGCACCACCTGCGACGTTCCCAGGGTGGGATGGCCGGCGAACGGCATCTCGGAACCCGGCGTGAAGATGCGCATGCGCGCGCTGGCCGATGCCGACGGCAGGATGAAGGTGGTCTCGGACAGGTTGAACTGCAGCGCCAGCGCCTGCATTTCATCGTCGCTCAGGCCACGGCCATCTTCGAAGACGCACAAGGGATTGCCGCCGAAAGTGCTTTCGGCGAAGACGTTCAGGATGCGGAAGCGATAGGTTCTCATGCGCGCCATACTACGCCATGGCAGAGCAGGCGCACTACCAGGTGACGAAGAACAGCACCCAGGCATAGCAGAACGGCGCCAGGCCAGCCGCGAACACCAGCCACGCCGCCAGCCTGCGTCCGGGCGACGGCGTACGCCGCGCAATGACGCGCCAGGCCAGCCGCAGCGTCCATGCCACCGCCAGGCTCAGCAGGGCGAACCGCAGGGGATTCGCCCACATCGCCTTGACGCCTTCGTGCTTGAGCAGCGTGATGGTGGTGGCCGACAAGCCCAGGAAGACGCCGATGCCGGCGGCCGGGATCAGCGGCTGGGCCAGCTTGTGCAGCCCCGCGCCGCCCCAGCGCGTGCGGCCCGGCACCGCCGGCAACACGCGGTCGGCCAGCCACAGGGCAGCGTAGATCGCCCCGCCCACGACGGCCGTGGTGGCCGCGATGAAGAACAGGATGCTGGCGCCATCGAGCCAGGAAAAGCTGTCGTTGACGTCCGGGTAATGCGTCAGGATGAACCATGGCGCGTTGTCCAGCAGCGGCCAGGTGATGTCGCGCTCGATCAGCCAGGTCGCGGCGGCCTGCTTGAGCGTCACGAACCAGGGGCTGGCGCTCCACAGGAAGGCGCCCATGGCGATGCCCATCATGCCGAACACCACCAGGACGGTCTGCCAGACGTCGCCGTCGGCCACTTCGACGATTTCCGCTTCGGGCGAGCGCGGCGTCAGGGCGATGGCGCCGCGATAGCCGCTGCAGCGTCCGCACATATGGCAGTCGCCCGCGCCCTTCATGTGGCGCAACGGCACCAGCGGCGCGCAATTGACGGACTGTATGCGTATGACGGGGTGCCGCCAGGCTTCCTCGTTGACCTTGAAATGCCAGGGCGACAGCTTGGCCAGCAGGTTGAATACGCCGTTGACCGGGCACAGGTACTTGCACCACACCCGCTTGCTGCGGCCGTAGCGCCAGCCCACCACCATGGCGGCGGCAGTCGAACCGCCCAGCACCGCCAGCACGGCCAGCGGGTACTGGTACACGCTGACCAGCTGGCCGTAAATGGTGGTCAAGGCAAAGGCCACGAAGGGCCAGCCGCCCCAACGCATCCAGCGAGGGATCGCCAGGCCCTTGCCCCGCTCGCTGGCCCACTCGGTCAGCATGCCTTCCGGGCAGAACAGGCCGCACCAGGCGCGACCCATGATGGGCATGGACACCAGCACGAACGGCCACCATATGCCCCAGAAGGCGAACTGCGCGACCACCGTCAGGTTGTTGAACACGGATGCGGTGTTGTCCGGCAGCGGCATGGCCGCCGGCACGACCAGCAGGAAGACGTACAACGCAACGATGCCCCACTGCAGCTTGCGCAGCAAAGGAGCATGGTCACGAAGGAAATCGGCCACGCGGGCGGTTGTCCGCGCCACTGCTACAGCCATCGGCATTACCTTTACAGATACTTCCTGGATGCCCGGAATGCCGGCGCGGCCCGCGAGCGGGACGTCGCCGTGCGAATAACGGGCGCCATTATCGCGTGTTGGCGGCAGTATTGCCGGACGCCGTGTTGGCGGCGCCTGACGCGGCGACGGCGCGGGGCGCCGCCGGGCGTACCCGGCTCAGCAGTGCCCACACCACGATCCAGTACGCCACCCACACCAGCACCGTCGTCAGCGCGGGATAGGCGCGATAGCCCGCGAAGTCGGCCAGCACCTTGCCTATGCCACTGCTGTCGTCCAGCAGCCAGCTGCTGTCCCAGATGGGATCCACCAGCGGCGGCACGACGCCCAGCGAAATCAGATGATCCAGGCCGCCCACCAGCAGCGAGCCAGCCAGCAACAGCAGCAGGATTTCGGTCACCCGGAAGAAACGCCGCCAGGTGATCAGCTTGCCGCCCAATTGCAGCAGCCAGAACGTCAGCAGGGCCACGGCGAATCCCGCCAGGCCGGCCAGGCTCAGCAGCCAGCCGCTGGCGCCGCCCGCCCCCGCCGACACCGTGCCGTACAGGAACACCACGGTTTCGCTGCCTTCGCGGGCGACGGCGATCATCACCAGGATCAGCAGGCCCCACCAGTTGTCGCTACGGACCGAATCGCGCGCGCCGCTTTCCAGCTCGCCCTTCAGCGTACGGCCGTGCTTTTTCATCCAGAAGACCATCTGCACGACCAGGGCGCAGGCGACCAGCGCCATGCCGGCCTGGAACCACTCCTGCCCGGTGTCGGACAACCACGACGATACGCCCAGCAGCACCAGCGCCAGCGCCACGGCCAATCCCAGGCCGGCCGCCACGCCGCCCCACAGATAGGGCAGCCCGCGCCGGCCTTCCGGCGTGGCGCGCAGCCACGTATACAGGATGCCCACGACCAGCAGGGCTTCCACGGATTCGCGCCAAACGATAAAAGAAACCTGTTCCATGACACCGCCGGGGCGCGCGCGCCCCGTTCAATCCTTGGGTTTAACGACCAGCGTGCCTTTGACGTCCTGGTGGAAATCGTCAAAGAACGGGTATTCGCCGGGTCGCGAAATGGTGATCACGACAAAGGACTTCACGCCGGGCCCCAGCACTTTTTCCTTGCGCAGCGGAATGCTCTCGAATTCCACGGGCTCGTTGCTTTCGTTGCTGAGCTCTATCTTGAAGCGGCCCGCCGGGACTTCCAGCCGCGCCGGCTCGAACGTGCCGTTCGGCTTGAACGTCAGCTGGAAAGTCGGCAACTCGTCGGCGCGCGCGGGTCCCGCCGCGGAAAGCAGGACCAGCGCGATCGCGGGCAGCCATGCGCGGGCAGGCGCCATGATCAATACCCGCCCTTCTTGCCGGTACCGGCGAAGACGAATTCGTAGTCCAGTTCGAAGGGCTGGAACCACGGGCCGACGCCGGTTTCCTTGTCGATGTGGCGGCCGAAGTGGCTGTGCGAATCGGCGGTGGGCGGCGCGATGAGGAACTTCAGCTTGTACTTGCCGGGGCCTTCCAGCTTGACGTTATCGCCGTAGTGCGGACCGTCGTTGGCGACCATGGGCATCAGCATGCCCTTCTGCACGTTATTGCTGCCGACCTTCTGGAGTTCGAAATTGACCACCAGGTAGGGCATCCATTCGCCTTCCGGGAAGCCGGTGGGGTTGTTCGCCGTGGCGTGGATATCGGCTTCCAGGTGGATGTCCGAATCCTTGGCGGGACGCATGACGCCGGGAGGATCCATCTCGATGGGCTGCAGGTACACCGCGCCGATTTCCATGCCGCCCTTTTCCGCGGGCTTGCCGATAGGGTATTCCGCCGCATGGGCGGCGCCGTAGAGCATCAGGCCGGCGGCCAGGACGAGGGCATGTTTGATCATCGAATTTTCCTTCCGGCGTACTCGCGCCGTCACGCAACCGTAAAGATGAAAGGATAGGCAAAAGCAAGCATGAATGCAAACAAGAACCGTTTTCATGCTTACATTCAACGGCTGGCGCGGCGCCGGCGACGGTCGCGGGAGCGACAAGCTGCGGATAGGACCTGGATAAGCCCGCGGGGTTCCCCCGGGCTGGTGGAGCGTGTGCCACGCGGCATCGGAGGGTGCCGGATACCCGTCAGGGCCCGGCGGCATGTCCGAGGATCCTGACCGGTGGATGCCTGGCGGGGTGGATCCCCTGCCCGGCATCCTGGCCGGGCACCCCTGGCCGGGCACCCCTAGCCGGGCGCCCCTGGCCGGGCGCCCCTCGCCAGGCGCCCCCGCCCTGCGCCTACTTGCGGTTGCCCTGCGGGGCGCCCGGGAATGGGAACGTGGAGAACATGGACCGCGTCTGGTCCTGCATCTTGTCCTGCATCTGCACGAACAGGTTCTTGCTCTGTTCGATGTAGCTGTTCATCATGTTCTGCATCATCGGGGCCTGGCCGTTCATGAACTGGGTCCAGGCCTCCGGCCCGAACTGGTTGCCGTACAGCCCCTTGGACTGCTCGGCCATGCGCTCCTGGATTTCCATGAACGCCTGGATGTTCTTCTCCAGATACGAGCCCATGATGCCCTGCATGGCGTGCCCGTAGAAACGGATGATCTGCGCCAGCATGTTCGACGAGAACATGGGCACGCCGCCGCCCTCTTCTTCCAGGATGATCTGCAGCAGGATGCTGCGGGTCAGGTCGTCGCCGCTTTTGGCATCGACGACCTGGAAGGACTCATTGGCAAGCACCAGCTGCTTGACGTCCGCCAGGGTGATGTACGTGCTGGTCTGCGTGTCGTACAAGCGGCGGTTCGGGTATTTCTTGATCAGGCGCGTACTGCCGCCTGCTTGGGCTTGCGTCATGGTTGTCCCCTGCTGGGTCGATCGTGTTGTACTTATGGTGGGATGTCGGTGGTTAGGGAATGCGGCTCAATGCATGTGCAAGCCGCCGTTCAACGAAAAGTCCGCGCCGGTGGCGAAGCCCGATTGGTCGGACGCCAGCCACGAAACCATGGAGGCGATTTCCTCCGGCGTGCCCAGGCGCCGCACGGGTATGGTCGCGACGATTTTTTCCAGCACGTCGGGGCGGATGGCACGCACCATGTCCGTACCGATATAGCCCGGCGACACGGTATTGACGGTCACGCCCTTGCTGGCCACTTCCTGCGCGAGTGCCATGGTAAAGCCATGTATCCCGGCCTTGGCCGTGGAATAGTTGGTTTGTCCGAACTGGCCTTTCTGGCCGTTGACCGAGCTGATGTTGATGATACGGCCCCACTGCTTGTCCACCATCGGATCCAGCACCTGCTTGGTCACGTTGAACAGGCTGTTCAGATTGGTGTCGATCACCGTGCGCCAGTCGTCCAGCGACATCTTGCGGAACAGGCCGTCGCGGGTGATGCCGGCGTTGTTGACCAGCACGTCCACCGTGCCGTAGTCGGCGCGTACTTTTTCAAAAGCCTGGACCGTGGAATCCCAATCCGACACGTTGCCGACGGACGCATGGAAGGTATACCCCTGGGCCGCCTGTTCGTCCAGCCACTGTTGGTAGTTGCGGCTGGGGCCGCAACCCGCGACGACGACGAAGCCGTCCTTGGCAAGCCGCTGGCAGATCGAAGTGCCTATGCCGCCCATCCCGCCCGTCACATATGCGAGTTTTCCGCTCATCGCTGTTCTCCTTTGACTTTCATGTGGCCCTGACCTTCACGTAACGTCCCGGCGCGGGCTCGATAGGCGGGTATGTAGAACTGCCCGCGCGTGACGGCGCCTTGATCTTCCGGCCCGAATGTCCCGCCAGCCATGCCGCCCAGTCGGGCCACCAGCTGCCGGGGTGTTCCTGCGCGCGCGCCAGCCAGGACGAGGGATCGCCCGGCAGCGCGCTGTTTCCATTGCCGTTCTTCCGGCCCCCCGCCTGGGCGTCGGTCGTCCAGTAGCTGCGGCGTTGTTTCGCGGGCGGATTGATCACGCCCGCGATGTGTCCGGAAGCGCCCAGGACGAAGCGCTGCGTGCCGCGCAGCAGCTGCGTGGACGCATAGGCGGACGTCCAGGGCACGATATGGTCTTCGCGCGACCCGAAGATATAGGCTGGCATGTCCAGGGTCGTCAGGTCCAGCGGGACCTCGCCCACGGCGCAACGTCCCGGCACCTTCAGGTTGTTTTCGAGATAGGTATTGCGGAAATACCAGGCGAAGAAAGGCCCCGGCAGGTTGGTGCTGTCCGCGTTCCAGAACAACAGGTCGAAGGCCGGCGGCTTGCGCCCCTTCAGGTAGTTGTCGACGACGTAGTTCCACACCAGTTCATTGGGCCGCAGGAAGGCAAAGGTCGTGGCCAGTTCGCGGCCGGACATCAGGCCGCCCCCGCCCAGCTGGCGTTCGCGCAGCAGGGCATGGGTTTCGTCCACGAACACGTTCAGCACGCCGGTATCGCGAAAGTCCAGCAGGGCCGTCAACAAGGTCAGGGCCGCGACGGGCCGTTCGCCGCGCGCGTGGGCCAGCGCCAGCGCCGACGCCAGCAAGGTCCCGCCGACGCAGAAGCCCAGGGCGTTGACCTGCGGCTGGCCGGTGATCTCGCCAGCCACGCGCAAGGCGGGCAGGACGGCGTTTTCCAGATAGTCGGCCCACTGCGCGCGGTCGACGCCATCATCGTCCGCCGCCACGGGATTGCGCCACGACATCATGAAAACCGTGTATCCCGCGTCCACCGCGTGCCGCACGAAGGAATTGGCCGGCTGCAGGTCGAGGATATAGAACTTGTTGATGTTGGGCGGCACGATGACCAGCGGCCGTTCATGCACGACAGGCGTGGACGGCGTGTATTGGATCAGCTGGAACAGCGCGTTCTCGAACACGACGTGCCCCGGCGTCACCGCCACGTTGACGCCGATCTCGAACTGGCTTTCGTCGGTCTGCGTGATGCGGCCCTTGCGCACGTCGTCCATCAGGTTGGCCAGCCCGGCGTCCAGCGCCTTGCCGGCCGAGGCGACGATGGATTCCTGCGCGTCGGGATTCAAGGCCAGGAAGTTCGACGGCGCGATGGCGTCCAGCCATTGCATGATGGAAAAGCGCAGGCGGTCGCGCAGCGGCTCGCTGACGCCGGCGGCGTCCACCATGCGCTGCATGGCGCGCGCCGACAGCAGGTAGGCGTGCGCCATGGCCAGATGGTGGGGGCTGCGCCGCCAGGCTTCGCTGGCGAAACGCTTATCCGCCGGCGGCTCCAGGCGTCCGGCGCGGGCATCGTCGGCCAGACGCTGCCAGTCACGGGAGAAGTCCGCCTGGATCTGCGCCAGGACGTCTGGCGCGACACCCACCGGGACGGGCCATGCTGCGGATGGATGGGCAGTCACCTCGACACCTTGTTATGTATGCTTTTCAAAAGGATGGTGCATTGCGGTGCAGGCAGTGTCAATGCGGGTATTCGAAGGGGCGTGCGGACAGCCAGGCCAGCAGGGCCATGCGGCCGGTCTGCCCGTCGCGCCGATAGGAAAAGAATCGCCGCGCATCCGACACCGTGCACAGGCCGCTTCGATGCACTTGCGCCACGCCGGCGCGGCGCAGCCGCAGTTCGGCCAGGGCCGGCAGGTCGGCCAGCCATTTGCCGGGCAGGCCCGGGCGTGGCGTGAACAGCGCCGCCGCCTCCCGGTCGGCGCGGTCGAAGGCGTCGAGCACGTCGGCGCCGACTTCGAACGCCGCCGGGCCGATGCCGGGGCCTATCCAGGCCTGCCAGGCCGAGGCGGCCGGACATTTGCGGCGCAGCGCGTCCAGGGTGTTTTCCAGCACGCCGCCCGCCAGGCCGCGCCAGCCGGCATGGGCGGCCCCCAAGGCGCGCCCGCCCGTGTCGGCGATGAGCACCGGCAGGCAATCGGCCACCATGATGGCCAGCGGACGGTCGACCGCGATGGTGACGGCGGCATCGGCCGCGGGTTCGCCTTCCGCCGTGCCGGGGGCCGTCTCGTCGGCCGGACCGTCGGCGTCGACTACCCGCGTGCCATGCACCTGCCGCAGCCAGAGGGGGTCGGCGGGCAGCATGGCCCGCACCCGGCGCCGGTTTTCCTCCACGGCCTCCGGACGGTCGCCGGCGCGCAGGCCCAGGTTCAGGGTGTCGTGCGGCGCGATCCCGACGCCGCCCGCGCGGGTGGTGCAGAAATAGTGCACACCCGTCCATCGCGGTCCGGTGACGACCGGCAGGCTGGCGTCCCGTGACTGGGAGGACGGCTGGGAAGGCGACCGCGGAGACGGCTGGGAAGACGGCTGCGCAGACTGCGCGGGAGATGATGCGCGTGAATCCACTCTATTCCTCGCTATCGTTCCAGGCGATGGCCTGGCAGGTGCTTGCCATGTCCGGCGGCGGCGGGGCCTCGAACGACCGCTCGCCGCCGCCGGCGGGATCGTCGAAGCGCAGGGCGCGCGCATGCAGCATCTGGCGGGTCGCGCCGGCGATGGCCTTGCCGCCGTACAGGGTATCGCCCAGCAGCGGATGCCCCAGGCTGGCCAGATGCACGCGGATCTGGTGCGTCCGGCCGGTTTCCAGCCGGCAGGTCACCCGCGATACCCGGACGCCGTCGGCCAGCCCGTTGGCTTCCGGGCTGTAGTGGGTGACGGCATGCTTGGCGGCGATGGGGCGTTCCACGCTCATCCGGACGGGTACCCGCGGATCGCGGCCCACCGGGCGGTCCACCGTCCCGGGCCCCAAGACCCAACCATGCGCCAGGGCGACGTAGGCGCGGCCCATGGAGCGGGCCTGCAGCTGCCGTACCAGGTGGGTCTGCGCCTGCTCGGTACGCGCCACCACCAGCAGGCCGGAGGTGTCCTTGTCCAGGCGATGCACGATGCCGGCGCGCGCCACGCCGCGCAGCTCGGGGTAGCGGAACAGCAAACCGTTGAGCAGGGTGCCGGTCCAGTTGCCCGCGCCGGGATGGGTGACCAGTCCGGCCGGCTTGTCCACGACGATCCAGGCCGGGCTGTCCGCCACGACGCGGAATTCCACGGGTTCGGGTTCGAAAGCCAGGGCGTCGGGCGCCGGTTGCTCCCAGACGGCGATCAGGTCGCCCGGCCCCACGGCCTGGCGCACCTTGGCCGGCGCCCCGTTCACCTGCACGTAGCCCGCCTCTATCCAGCCCTGCAGGCGGCTGCGGGAATGCCCCGCCAGCAGGCCCGACAACACCTTGTCCAGCCGGTCCGCCTGGACGGTTTCCGGGACGCGCAGGATCTGCGGTTCGTCATCGGAGGGAAGATCCGCGCTGGCGGCTAACTCGGACATGGAGACAAATCATATAATCGATGCAGCCAGCCATGCTAACACCAAGGAATTGACCGTCGTGACATCCCGCGTCCCCGCCCTCCCGTTTTCCGCTTCCCGCCTCGGGTCGGTCGTGCGCCTGTGCATGGCGCTTGTGTTTACCGCCCTGCTGGCGGCGTGCGCCACCAACGGCACCAAGTACGACAAGACCGCCAACTGGAGCGCCGAACAGCTCTATAACGACGCCAAGCAGGAAATGGACGCCGGCAACTGGAAAGATGCCCGCGAACGCCTGACGGCCGTCGAAAGCCGCTACCCCTTCGGCGTCTACGCGCAACAGGCGCTGATGAACCTGGCGTACGTCAACTGGAAGGACGGCGACAACGACCAGGCCCTGGCCGCGATCGACCGCTTCCAGCAGCTGTATCCCAACCATCCCGGCACGGACTACGTGCTGTACCTGAAGGGGCTGATCAACTTCACGCCGGCCAGCGCCTTCATGACGAACATCACCGGCCAGGATCCCAGCGAGCGCGACCCCAAGGGCCTGCGCGCCTCGTATGACGCCTTCAACGAGCTGATCAAGCGCTATCCCGACAGCAAGTACACGCCGGACGCCCGCCTGCGCGTGGTGTGGCTGGTGAACGCCATCGCCATGAACGAAGTCCACGTGGCGCGCTACTACTACGAACGCGGCGCCTACGTCGCGGCCGCCAATCGCGCGCAGATGGTGATCACGGATTTCCAGGGCGCGTCGGGGTCGGAAGAAGCGCTGTACATCCTGTACAAATCCTATGAACAGCTGAAGATGCCTCAGCTGGAAGCCGACGCCCGTCGCGTGCTGAACACCAACTTCCCCAACAGCAAGTATCCGACGCAGGGTTTCAAGCAGGACAAGAACTGGTGGGATCCCTGGGGCTGGTTCTGAACGTTGCCGGCTCGTGATCGTGATCGTCAAGACGCCCGCCACCTTGGCGGGCGTTTTTCTTATGCGGCGTCGACGGGCGCGGCGCCCGCCTTGGGCGATGCGCCTTCCCGCGACTTGCGTTCCAGGAAAGCCACGGCTTCGGTCAGTTCGCGCGTGCGGGAAAATGGCGGCAAGCCGCGCCACAGCCGCTTGCCATAGCCCTTTTCCACCAACCGCACGTCGCCCACCATCAGCACGCCCCAATCCGCCATGGTGCGGATCAGGCGGCCGGCGCCCTGCTTGAGCGCGATCGCCGCTTCGGGCAACTGGTATTCGGCGAAAGGATTGCCGCCGCGCGCGCGGCACTCGCGCAACCGGGCCTCGATGACCGGATCGTCCGGCGGGGCGAACGGCAGCTTGTCGATCGCCACCAGGGTCAGCACGTCGCCGGGCAGGTCGATGCCTTCCCAGAAGCTGGCGCTGCCCACCAGGACGGGGTGCGTCAGCGTACGGAAGCGTTCCAGCAGATCGCGCCGCGTGCCCTCGCCTTGCCGCAGCAGCGGCCATTCCACGCCGTCGTCGTCGAAAGCGTCGGCCAGCAGATTGGCGAAGCGATCCACCGCGCGCAGCGTCGTGCACAGCACCAGCGCGCCGCCGGGACTGGCATGCAGCAAAGGCATCAGCGTGGCGACGAAGCGTTCGGCAAAGCCTGGCGCCTGCGGCTCCGGCAGTTCCTTGGGGACGAACAGCAGGCCTTGCGCGCCGTAGTCGAACGGCGATTCCCAATGGCCGGTGGCCGCGTCGTCCAGCCCCAGCTGGCGCGTGAAATGGCCGAAGTCGCCATGCACCGACAGCGTCGCGGACGTCAGCACCCAGGCCTGGCCGGGTTTGCGGTATTTGGAGAATGCCTGGGCCACGGACAAGGGAGCGGCATGCAGGCGCACGTGATGCGTGCCGTGCTCGACCCAGCGCACGGCGGGTCCGGTCCAGTCGACCAGCGGCGGCGCAAGGCTCGCGGGCGGGGCGCCGGACCGCGCGGCCGCGGCCGACGCCGCGGACGCTGGCTGGATGCCGGCGGCGTTCACGGTATTGGCCCCGGCCCCGGCCTCGGCCGCGTTCGCCTTGGCGTCATGCGCCGAATGCGCGCCGTGGTCCAGGGCGGACACGCCCGCCGCCATCGCCGCCGACCAGGCGGCGATGATGGTTTCATCGCTTTCGGCGCTATCGAGTGCGCTATCGGGTGCGCGGCCCGGTTCACTGCCGGCAGCGCTTTCGAATGCGCGTCCGCCGCTTGCGCCGGCCTCGCCGTTCGCCGACTGCCCGGGCGCGTCCGGCCGCGCCGGGGGCGCCCAGCGCTTGAGCCGCAACAGGATTTCCGCGCCCTGCCGCGCCGCCGCCGCCAGGTCCGGATGCTTTTCCGCCACCTGGGTCAGCCCGCGTGTCACCGCGAGCACGGCCGCGTCGAGATTGCGCAGCGCTTCATGGAAACCATCCGCGTCCGGCACGGCTTCGAAGTTGGCCTTGCGGCCGGGCATGTGTTCGATGGCCCCGCATGACAGGCGCAGTTCGCGCGCCGCATGCTCCAGCTTGCGCGAGGCTTCGCCCCAGTTCATGGCTTCGCGCGCATAGGCCAGGCCGGCGGCTTCCGCGGTGCGCCCGAAATCCAGCAGCTGATGGGTGGACAGGCTGCTGCCCAGGAAGCGCGTCGCGGTGTCCGGCAGTTGATGGGCTTCGTCGAAGATGACCGTATCGGCTTCCGGCAGCAGGTCGGTCACGCCTTCTTCGCGCAGCACCAGGTCGGCCATGAACAGCGCATGGTTGATCACCACCACGTCGGCTTCCTGGGCCTGGCGGCGCGCCTTGACCACGAAGCAATCGCGGATGCGCGGGCATTCCTGCCCCAGGCAGTTTTCACGGGTGGACGTCGCGCGCTGCCAGATGTCGGCATCTTCGGGCACCTGGGCCAGGTCGGCGCGGTCGCCGGTCTTGGTATGCGCGGCGAAACGCTGGATATGCCGCAGCTGGCTGATTTCCGCACGCGATTTCAACGCCCGGTCGTCGCCCGACAGGCGATCCAGGTGGTAGTGGCACAGGTAATTGCCGCGCCCCTTGAGCAGCGCCGCCGTGACGGGCACCGCCAGCGCGGCGCGCACCCGCGGCAGGTCGCGGTTGAACAACTGGTCCTGCAGGGTGCGCGTGCCCGTGGAAATCAGGACCTTGCCACCGTTCAGGAACGCCGGCACCAGATAGGCCCAGGTCTTGCCGATGCCGGTACCGGCTTCCGCGACCAGGGTCGAACGGTGCGTAATGGCCTGGTCGATCGCCTGCGCCAGCTCTACCTGGGACTCGCGCAGGCGATAGCCCGGCGACGCTTTCGCTAGCGGGCCGTCTTCGGCGAAATATTCGGCAAGCTCCGGATGCAGCATGGAAAAACAAAGTGGCGAAACAGCCTGGAATCATACCGTCCGCGGGCCTTCCCCCCATTAAAAGGGGACAAAATCATCCAGGGCGCATTTTTTCGCCGCCGCCCCTTGTGGCAAAATCCGGCGCTTGTTTTTCATTGTCTTTCCCTCTTTGTCGCCCAACAGATGCCCGAGACCTCCGCTACCACGTCCGCCACCGCCCCCGCCGTCGACCAGGCCCGCATCATCGCGCAGCTCGCCACCGAGCTCGGCGCGCGGCCCAACCAGGTCGCCGCCGCGGTCGAATTGCTGGACGATGGCGCCACGGTGCCCTTCATCGCGCGCTATCGCAAGGAAGCCACCGGCGGCCTGGACGACACCGTGCTGCGCAATCTGGAAGTCCGCCTCGGCTACCTGCGCGAACTGGAAGAACGGCGTGCCGCCATCCTGGGATCCATCGGGGAGCAGGGCAAGCTGACGCCGGAGCTGCGGCAGGAAATCGCCACCGCCGACACCAAGCAGCGGCTGGAAGACCTGTACGCGCCCTACAAGCCCAAGCGGCGCACGCGCGCCCAGATCGCTCGCGAAGCCGGCCTGGAGCCGCTGGCGGAAGCCATCCTGGCCGATACGGCATGCGATCCGGCCGTGCTGGCGCAGCAATACCTGAATCCGGAAGCCTCGATCAACGACGCCAAGGCCGCGCTGGACGGCGCGCGCGACATCCTGGCGGAGCGCTACGCGGAAAACGCCGACCTGCTGGCCGACCTGCGCGAATACCTCTGGTCGACCGGCCTGCTCTATTCCAAGATGGCGGAAGGCAAGGAAACCGAAGGCGCCAACTTCCGCGACTGGTTCGACTTCAGTGAGCCGCTGCGCACCCTGCCGTCGCACCGCGTACTGGCGCTGCTGCGCGGCCGCCAGCAGGGCGTGCTGGAGCTGCGCCTGGGCCTGGAAGCGGAACAGGAAGCCCTGACCCCGCATCCCTGCGTGGCGCGCATCGCGCGGCTGCTGGCGCTGGGGCCCAATCTGTTCGACATCGACGCCACCCCGCGCAACCGCTGGCTGGGTGAGGTCTGCCGCTGGACCTGGCGCGTCAAGCTGCTGTCGGCCTTCGAAAGCGAACTGGTGGGCCGCCTGCGCGAAAGCGCCGAAGCCGAGGCCATCCGCGTGTTTTCCGCCAACCTCAAGGACCTGCTGCTGGCCGCGCCGGCCGGACCGCGCGCCGTGCTGGGACTGGATCCGGGCATACGCACCGGCGTCAAGGTGGCGGCCATCGACCAGACCGGCAAGGTCGTGCAGACCGCCACGGTCTATCCCTTCGAGCCGCGCCGCGACCGCGAGGGCTCCATCGCCGCGCTGGCCGCCATCGCGGCCAAGCACAAGATCGAACTCGTCGCCATCGGCAACGGCACGGCCTCGCGCGAAACGGAAAAGCTGGTCGGCGAGCTGATGTCGCGCTTCCCCGAACTGGGACTGACCCGCGTGGTCGTTTCCGAAGCGGGCGCGTCCGTATATTCCGCGTCGGAGCTGGCCGCGCTGGAATTCCCCGACCTGGACGTCAGCCTGCGCGGCGCGGTCTCCATCGCTCGCCGGCTGCAGGATCCGCTGGCCGAACTGGTCAAGATCGAACCCAAGGCCATCGGCGTGGGCCAATACCAGCACGACGTCAACCAGCGCGAGCTGGCGCGTTCGCTGGACGCCGTCATCGAGGACTGCGTGAATGCCGTGGGCGTCGACGTCAACACGGCCTCGGCCGCGCTGCTGTCGCGCGTGTCGGGACTGAATTCCCTGCTGGCCAAGAATATCGTTTCGTGGCGCGACGACAATGGCGCATTCGCCTCGCGCGACGCGTTGCGCAAAGTGCCGCGCTTCGGCGACAAGGCGTTCGAACAGGCCGCCGGGTTCCTGCGTATCCTGAACGGCGAAAACCCGCTGGACGCCTCTTCCGTGCACCCGGAAGCCTATCCCGTCGTGGAACGCATCCTGGCGAAGATCCAATCCGACGTGCGCAAGGTCATGGGCCAGCGCGAAGCGCTGAAAGGCCTGTCGCCCGCCGAATTCACCGATGAGCGCTTCGGCGTGCCGACGGTGCGCGACATCTTCGCCGAACTCGAAAAACCGGGCCGCGACCCGCGTCCGGAATTCAAGACCGCGCAGTTCAAGGAAGGCGTCGAAACCCTGAACGACCTGCACGAAGGCATGATCCTGGAAGGCGTCGTGACCAACGTCGCCAACTTCGGCGCCTTCGTCGACATCGGGGTGCACCAGGACGGCCTGGTGCATATTTCCGCGTTGTCGGAAAAATTCGTCAAGGATCCGCGCGACGTGGTGCGGGTCGGGCAGACCGTGCAGGTCAAGGTGCTGGAAGTGGACGTCGCCCGCAAGCGCGTGGCCCTGACCATGCGCCTGAACGACAGCGCCGCGCCGGAGCGGCGCGGCGGGGCTGCCGACAGCCGCGGGGCCGGTTCGCCCAAGCCGGGTGGCGGCGACCGTTCGCGCCGCAATGGCCAGGACAACCGCGGCGGCGGTGCGGCAGCCGCCGGTGGCGCGATGGCCGACGCCATGGCGCAGGCGCTGGCCAAACTGAAACGCTGACGGTGAAACGCTGGCGGTGAAGCGCTGGCGGTGAAGCGCTGACGGCACGGGCTTGCGGGTGCATCGCCGGCCCGCCTACAGCGGTCGCGACAAGTAGTGCTCCGTCAGCGGACGCATTGCCTCGTAGCGGATACGCCGCATGATGCCGGGGCCCAGGTTGGCGCGCGCATTGTCCAGCAGCGACGCGTCGGCGGGATCCAGCCCGAGCCCGTCGACGGCTTCCCGCAGCAGCCCATCGAACTGCTCGGCCAGGCGCCGTTCGGCGTCCGCCTGTGCCCGCGCATAGCCAGCGGCGTCCTTGCGCTTCAGCAGCGTCTGCCACGGCTCGTAATCCAGCACCAGGAACATATCGAACTCCGCGCGTTCGCGCGCCTGCACGGTTTCGCGCGCCTTGACCAGGTCATGGGCCGTGACCAGCGAAAGCTCGTAGAAGCGCATCATGGGCGCGACCGTGGTCAGGTCCAGCGGCTCGCGCAGCCGCACCAGATAAGCCAGGTACAGCTCCACCGGATCCGGCATCGGGCGTCCGCGCTCCTGCCGGCTGGCGAACTCCGTCAGCACGTCGATGCGGAACATCTCGCGGGCGATGTCGACCGCTTCGTGCACCCGGTCGTCGTACAGGCCCCGCCGGATATCGTCATTGCGGCGCAGCTTCTGCATATCGTTCCAGGCGACGGTGATGCGGTCCTCGCAGGTCTGGGTGGCCCCATTGCAGACCAGCAGCGTATCGTCGAGCAGGGCACGCCGCTCCAGCTTCGAAAGCTCGATCAGCCAGTCTTCCACCTGCGCGCGAAACCCCGGGTCGCGGAAGCTGATCGTCATGCGCAGCTTGTCCAGGAACCCGGCGAATTCGACGACGTCGTCGCGCGGACCCAGCGCCCGGTCGATCGCATCCCAGCGGGTCCCGGCCTCCTGTGACGGATCGCTCCACCAAACCCGGGTGACTTCGGCCAGCGTGCGTCGGCGTGCCATCGGCTGCCCTTCGGCCGGATTGAAGAATATGCGCGGGCCGGCGTTTCCGACGGCAATGATGGGAATGGTGCCGGGGGCAAGCGGATTGCCGTCCAGATGTATGGTGCAGGACGCCAGGTCGACGATATTGCCAGGCAGCAGCTCGATGGCGTTGTACTGCGCGGTGAGCAGGGTCAGGCGTCGCGGCAGTGCGTCCGGCAGGCGCTGGAGCCGGTTGCGTGGAACGATCAGCATCTCCAGGTCGCGCGGCAGGCTGGCGGGCAGGCTTTCCAGCCGGTTGGAGGCGGCCTCCAGGACGCGCAGTTGCGTGGGCAGGTCCGGCAGGGCGTCCAGGCTGTTCCAGCCGACATCGAGTTCGGTCAACCCGTCCGGCAGGACCGGCAGCCGTTCCAGGCGATTGTGCGATACGTGCAGTACGCGCAAGCCCGCCGGCAGGCTGTCCGGCAGACGGACCAGGGCGTTGCTGGACGCGTCCAGCAGCTCCAGCCCCGCGGGGAGCTCCGCCGGCAGCGACGACAGCTCGTTTTGCGCGATCAGCAGTTCCTTCAGACCGGCGGGCAACGCCGGCGCGACCACCAGGCGGTTGCCCGTCAGCCCCAGGCGCGTCAGGCCTGGCGGAAGAACCAGCGGCGCCTGCGCCAGGCGGTTGTTGGTGACGTTCAGTTCCTTCAGGCCCGCCGGCAGGTTGTCCGGCAGTTTATGCATGCCGGTCGCTTCGGCATCGAGGACCGTCAGCCCCACGGGCAGATTGCGCCAATCATTGATGAGGTTGTTGGAAACGTTCAGGACACTGATGTCCCGCGGCAATGGCGGGATGCTGTCCAGGTTCCGATGGGACAGGTTCAGTTTCGTGTCGAGCCGGCCGTGCTG
The DNA here is from genome assembly GCF_002261425.1 of Bordetella genomosp. 9. NCBI lineage: Bacteria > Pseudomonadati > Pseudomonadota > Betaproteobacteria > Burkholderiales > Alcaligenaceae > Bordetella > Bordetella genomosp. 9. Next base: position 1,687,291 of record NZ_NEVJ01000003.1, read on the forward strand.
GTTGCGCAGCACCGCCTTCATCGTTGAACGGTCCAGGCCGCCATAGCAGGCCATCTCGCGCAATTGCAGCCGCAGGTGCCGCACGGTCAGCCTGCGCGGCGTGGGCGCCGCCGTATCCAGCTCGCCGTCCAGTATGAGGTCCACTGGCGACATGGGATCCATCGCCAGCCAATTGGCCCACGCCTTTTCCAGCCGCGCGTTGATCGGCGGCCACGCCTCGGCCAGCAGGCCGTCGAAGGGATCCTGGTTCTGCAGCAGGCCGGTCATGTTGTTGTAGACGGCCGCCAGCTCATGCACGACGGATTGGGTGTTGCCGTATCTCAGCGCTTGCAGGTCCAGGTACCAGGTCCTTCCCGTCTCCGGCCGGTCCAGCGCAGGCCGGACGGCGCCCGGGATCGCCGGGTCGGGCAGCAGCACGATCTCTGGCGTCCGTCCCAGCCAGTCATGGCAGGCGCTCAGCGCATTCAGGATCGCCCTGCCCCGGCGGTCGCCCACGATGCGGTCGAACAAGACCGCCACCAGTTCAGCCTGTTGCGGCGTGCCGTTGCGAATGCCCGCGACCATGGCCTGGCGCAGCCGTGCCAACTGCGCGTCATCGGGCAGCAAGGACACGTCGGCCGCGGCGATCCTGCCGCGCCCCCGCGCGCCCGACCGGCTCGACGACGCCCCGCCGCCCGCCAGTCCAGGCGGCGCGGCCTGGTGCCACAGTCTTTCCACGCGGTCATAGACCAGGCGGTGAGCGATCATGTCGGGCGCGACGCCGGCCGGCGCCACGGCGCGCCAGATCGGCCGCGTGGCCGTGGATGCGCCAGGGTCCTGCACGACCCGCACGTAATCGGTGTCCAGGCGGGCATAGGCCAGGCCATCCACCGTGACGACGCCTTCCGGGCCGGCGCGGCGGCTGTCCAGCACATGCCGCAACCGGGGCGACGCGACCCGGTAGCGTGCCAGGCTGGCGAGCGGCAGGGTCTGGTAGAGCCAGCCCTCGCTGTCGGCGACCAGCAGGGCGCCCGTACGCCGGCCGGCGGCGTCCACTTGCGTGTATGAGCCGCGGGTGCCATACGGCAGCAAGCCCAGCGTGCCCCCTTGCAGGTTGCGCGCCGCCACCGATGGCAAAGGCGCGATCGTGTCGGCGGCCTGCGCCGCGGCGGCGGCGCCGCCGGGCGCTCGCGCCGTGGTCAGTTGCCATACGCCGTTGGGGATGGCCGTGCCCCTGGTGCGCACCGCCATCCTTTCCAGGATGTCCGCCAGGCGGGGTGCCGTCGCGCGCATCGCCTGCGCGATGCGCGTGACATCCAGTGGACGCACGCGCCCCAGACCCTGCATCGCCGCGCGGCCGATGTGCGTACGCAGACGTTCGCGCAGCAAGGGAAGCTGTCCCGCCATGCGCTGAACGCCACTCCATCCCTGGCGTACGCCGATGCCGCCGAAGCGGGCGGCCAGCGACAGCCACGGCCTCGCGGAGCGCACCGCCGCGCCCGCGAGACGAAAGCCCATGCCGATCTGCGGCAACAGGGTCAGCACATCCAGGCTGCCCTGCACGATGGCCGTCGGAATGTCGCCCTTGCGCAGCGCCACGACCATCGCGCGGAAAGGGATCTGGTCCAGCAAGGCATCGATGGTCTGCTCGGACACGGTCTGCCCACGCGCACTTTCGCGGCCGAGCTCGATCTCGGCGCGGAACATGGTGGCGGCCCAGTCCCGCATGGCATCCAGCGGTCCGGACGCGGCCTCCCGCACGTGGACACGCGGCAGCCAGCGTCCCGCCCCGCCGGACAGGCGCGCACGAGCGTCGGCGTCGTCGAACGCGAGCTCCCGATGGTCCGCAAGCCAGTCCTCGGAGGACTGGGCCGCCGGCAACACGTGCACGGCGCCGGTGCGTGTGGACACGAAACATCGATGCGACCGGCCGCCGGCCTGCATGGCGACCAGGAAGCCCTGCGAAACGACGCTGCCATAGGCGTCGGAGAACTGCGCCATCCCACCGCCCACGCCGGGCAGGAAATAGCGCTTGGCAGCCCGCGACACCGCCACCGTCGCGCCGGCCAACTCGATGCCATGCTCCCTGGCATGCAGGCGCAGGCGGGTGGAAAGCCACTGTCCCAGCAACGCCCCCGTGCGCTCGCGATGCGCATCGTAGCGTTGCTGGAATTCCGCATCCAGCGACGCCGGCAGCGCGCGCAGCATGCGCGCGGCCTGCTCGTCCGTCGGCCGGCCGCCGCTCCGGGTTCTCATGCCGCGAATATCCTCGGCGCTCAACTTGTCGTAGTTGAAGTAGTAGTCGGCGGCCTTGTATTGGCGCAGCAGGGGCGGCGACGACGCCGACACGCTATGGCGGGCGTGCATGTGAAGCTCGCCCACCGGCGCGCCCGGATCGATGCCCTGCTCGCGCAGCAGGGTCGCGGCCAAGGCCTGGCGGCCGAGCAGCGGCGGCTCCGCCGCGAGCGCATCCAGCACCTGGTAAAGATCGATCTCGTCCTGGAATTCCGATCGCAGGTAAGCCTCGACCTGGGCGGCGATCCTGTCAGGATCTCCCGAGGCCCACGCCGCGCCGTCGATCTTCCCTTCCAGCCCCGCGACGGCGATCAATATGTCGTCCGCCGTGCCTGACAGCATGTGATCGGCCACCGTCTGGCGGCCGAGTTCCATCAGCGTTTCGGCGTCGAACTCGCGCGTGTCCAGGCCGAGCTCGCGCGCCGCCGCCACGCCTGTTCGGTAGGCAATCCGCTGCCGGGCATCCCCCGCGATCTGCGGCGGCACGGCGATATCCGGCCATGTGGGCATCGTCGGCGACGCGACGGGCAGGCAGGCGGCGAGCAGCTTCCATGCATCCGCCAGCGTCAGCGCTGGCGCACCGGCGGGCTCCGCGGCGGCGGCCGCCGCGCGCACCTGGGCGAATGCGTGGGCCGTTTCGCATACCACGGCCCCTTCCGGCTGCGCACCCGACGTCTTTGCCGGCCCCGCCGGCACAGGCACGGCGCCGGCCGCGCACCTGCTCCCAACTTGCGTACTCACCGCCACCCGCCCCACCCCGAACAACGTAAGACCGGCGCCTGAACGCCGTATCGAGGCAGGCTGAGTCAGCGTGGGAAATGACCGGTTCCGGCAAAGACCCGCGCCGGACTACGCGTCTCCCGCCAGGGCGTTCAACGCTTCACGCGTCCGCGCGAGCCTGGCGTCGCGCGCCCCGGGATCGTCGGCTTCCGTCCCGTATGCCACGGGCGTATCGTCGAGCAGCGCCGCATAGGTCTTGCCATCCGCGCGCAGCGAGGCCGCTTCGCCCTGCAGGCGGCGCATCGCGGCGCCGGCCTGCTTGGGGTCGGCATAGGGCACCGAGCACAACAGTTCTTCGCCATCCGCGCCCAGCAGGCGGAAGCGGAAACTGCCGTCGGGGTCGCGGAAGCTGACGAAGCGCGGCGCGCGCCCGGCCGCCTTCTTGCCGCCGGCCGCCGCCGCGGGGGCCTTGCCCCCGCCCAGCCTGCGCAGCCCCACCGCGTCGCGCAACTGCGCCATGAACGGGACGGCCAGCTTGCGCGCCTTTTCCGCGCCGGCCATCAGGATGTCTTCGATGCGTTCCGGCGCCGCCATCAACGCGACATAGCGTTCGCGCATCGCGGCCAGGTCATGTTCCAGCAGATCGCACAATGCCTGCTTGGCATCGCCCCAACCCATGCCGTCCTCGAGCGCCTGGCGGAACTCCGCCGACGCCGGCGCGGACGCGAACGCCCGGTACAGCGTGTACAGGTGCGAGTTCTCGGCGTCCTTGGGCTCGCCCGGCTGGCGCGAATCCGTCACGATGCGCATGACGGCGGAACGCAGCGCCGCGGCGCCGCCTTCGAACAAGGGGATGGTGTTGTTGTAGCTCTTGGACATCTTGCGGCCGTCCAGGCCCGGCAGCGTCGCGACTTCCTCGGCGATCACCACTTCCGGCAGCACGAAATAGTCGCCGCCGTACAAGTGATTGAAACGCTGGGCGATATCGCGCGCCATTTCCAGGTGCTGGATCTGGTCGCGGCCCACCGGCACCTTGTGCGCGTTGAACATCAGGATGTCCGCCGCCATCAGCACCGGATAGGAAAACAGCCCCATGCTGACGCCATCGTCCGGATCGACGCCCTTGGCGGTATTCTGGTCCACCGACGCCTTGTAGGCATGCGCGCGGTTCATCAGCCCCTTGGGCGTCACGCAGGTCAGCAGCCAGCACAGTTCCGGAATTTCCGGGACATCCGATTGCCGATAGAAGGTGACCCGCTCCGGATCCAGTCCCGCCGCCAGCCAGGTCGCGGCGATCTCCAGCCGCGAACGCGCCACCCGCCCCGGATCCTCGGTCGTCTTGATCAGCGCGTGATAATCCGCCAGGAAGAAAAACGCATCGACGCCCGCTTCTCGACTGGCCTGGATGGCGGGGCGGATGGCGCCGGCGTAGTTGCCCAGATGGGGCGTGCCGGAGGTCGTGATGCCGGTAAGGACGCGGGTGTTCATGGCTGCGGACGGAAAAAAAGCAAAGGGCAAGTTTACAGCGCGACCGTATCGCGCCGCACCGAATCCAGGTATTCCTTGGACTGCATTTCCAGTATGCGCGACACGGTGCGGTGGAATTCGTTGGCCAGGGAGCCTTCGGTATAGAGCTCTTCCGGCTCCACGGCGGCGGACATGATCAGCTTGACGCGGTGGTCATAGAACACGTCCACCAGCCAGGTGAAGCGGCGCGCCTCGGATGCGTTGCGGGGCGCCATCTTGGGCACGTCCGACAGGATGACCGCCTGGAAGCGGCTGGCCAGTTCCAGGTAATCGTTCTGCGACCGCGGTCCGCCGCACAGGGTGGCGAAGTCGAACCACACCACGCTGCCCGCCAGCGCCTTGGCCTGCAGTTCGCGGTGCTCGATATGCAGCACCGGCTTTTCGGGCGGACGGTCGGCCAGCTTTTCGAAGGCGGCCTGCAGCGCGGCATCGGCCTCCGGCCCCAGCGGCGTGTGATAGGCCTTGACCTGCTCCAGCGAACGCCGGCGGTAATCGACGCCCGCATCCACGTTCAGCACATCCATGCGGGCCTTGATCAGCGCGATCGCCGGCAGGATGCGTTCGCGGTACAGGGCTTCCGGATACAGCTTGTCCGGCTCGTAGTTGGACGTCATCACGAAGGACGTGCCGTTCTCGAACAGCTTGAGCAGCAGCCGGTGCAGGATCATCGCGTCGGCCACGTCGGAGACGTGGAATTCGTCGAAGCAGATCAACCGGTAGCGCTTGGCGATACGGCGCGCCACTTCGTCCAGCGGGTCCTGCATGCCTTTGACGTCCTGCATTTCACGGTGCACGCTGCGCATGAATTCGTGGAAATGCACGCGCGTCTTGCGCACCACCGGCACCGTGGCGTAGAAGGCGTCCATCAGGAAGCTCTTGCCGCGCCCCACCCCGCCCCACAGGTACACGCCGCGCGGCACGTCGGGGCGGTTCAGCAGCTTCTTCAGGGCGTTCGAACGCAGCGCCTTGAAGCCCACCCAGTCGTCGTAGTATTGCTGCAGCCGATCGACGGCACGTTCCTGGGCCGCATCGGACTGGTAGCCGCGCTCGGCCAGCGCGTGGTCGTAATACTCACGGACATTCATGGGCTAATCCCGGAAACCAAAGAAAAAGGCGGATCGTCGCCAATCCGCCCTGCCTGCCTGGAAGGCGGCGTGATCAGAAATTCAACGTACGCTTGTCCACGGCCAGCGCCGCTTCCTTCACGGCTTCCGACAAGGTCGGGTGCGCGTGGCAGATGCGGGCGATGTCCTCGGCGGCGCCGCGGAATTCCATGATGGTCACGGCTTCGGAAATGAGCTCCGACGCCATCGGGCCGACGATATGCACGCCCAGGACTTCATCGGTCTTGGCGTCGGCGATCACCTTGGCGAAACCGGTGGTGTCGCCCAGCGCGCGGGCGCGGCCGTTCGCCAGGAAGGGGAAGCTGCCGGCCTTGTACTCGCGGCCTTCGGCCTTGAGCTGCTGTTCGGTCTTGCCGACCCAGGCGATTTCCGGCGAGGTGTAGATGACCCACGGCACCGTATCGAAGTTGACATGGCCATGCTGGCCGGCGATGCGCTCGGCGACCGCCACGCCTTCTTCCTCGGCCTTGTGCGCCAGCATGGGGCCGCGCACCACGTCACCGATGGCCCACACGTTGGGCAGGTTGGTCTTGCAATCGGCATCGACCGCGACAAAGCCCCGCTCGTCCAGCTTCAGGCCCACCGTATCGGCCTTCAGGCCGTCGGTATAGGGCACGCGGCCGATCGAGACGATCAGCTTGTCCACCGTCAGGGTCTGCTGCTCGCCCTTGGCGTCCGTGTAAGGCACCGTCACCGACTTGGCGCTGGCCTTCACTTCGCCGATCTTCACGCCCATCTGGATGTTCAGGCCCTGCTTGGTGAATACCTTCAGCGCTTCCTTGGCCACCTGCTGGTCGGCCGCCGCCAGGAACTCGGGCAGCGCTTCCAGGATGGTGACTTCAGCGCCCAGGCGGCGCCACACGCTGCCCATTTCCAGGCCGATCACGCCGGCGCCGATCACGCCCAGCTTCTTGGGCACGGCGCCGATCGCCAGCGCCCCATCGTTGGACAGGACGTTCTTTTCGTCGAAGGGCAGGCCAGGCAGCGCGCGTGCCGCCGAACCCGTGGCGACGATGATGTGCTTGCCCACCAGGTCTTCCTGCGCCGTGCCGGTGACCTTGATGCCCCAGCCGCCTTCCACCTGGCCGGCGAATTCGCCCTTGCCATGGAAGAAGGTGATCTTGTTCTTCTTGAACAGATACAGGATGCCGTCGTTGTTCTGCTTGACCACCGAATTCTTGCGGCCCAGCATGGTGTCGACCTTGACGCTGGCGCCCTTGACTTCGATGCCGTGCTCGGCGAAGTGATGGTTCAGCTGCTCGTAGTGCTCGGACGATTGCAGCAGCGCCTTGGACGGAATGCAGCCGACGTTGGTGCAGGTGCCGCCGGGCGCGGGGCCGCCTTGCGCGTTCTGCCAGGCGTCGATGCAGGCGACCGACATGCCCAGTTGCGCGGCGCGGATGGCGGCGATGTAGCCGCCAGGGCCCGCGCCGATGACGATGACGTCGAATTGTTTAGACATGGATTTCTCGCGAGTTGGTGCGGTGCGGACCGGCGTGGCGCCGGCCGACCGGCGGGGTGTAGCGCAAGGCGATGCACTGTCGTGCCGGGCCGGACGCGGCGCGAGCGGCGCGCGCACCCGGCCCGGGCCGCGGTTCCCGGCGATACCGCCGGAACCGCGGAGCGGCTTACAGCTCCAGCAGCAGGCGTTGCGGATCTTCCAGCGCTTCCTTCATGGCGACCAGGCCCAGCACGGCTTCGCGGCCGTCGATGATGCGGTGGTCATAGGACATGGCCAGGTAGTTGATCGGACGGATCACGATCTGGCCGTTTTCGACCACCGGACGTTCCTTGGTGGCGTGGATGCCCAGGATGGCCGACTGCGGCGGGTTGATGATGGGCGTGGACAGCATGGAGCCGAACACGCCGCCGTTCGAAATGGAGAACGTGCCGCCGGTCATTTCCTCGATGCCCAGCTTGCCTTCGCCGGCGCGCTTGCCGAAGTCGGCGATGGTCTTCTCGATTTCGGCGATGCTGAGCTGGTCGGCATTGCGCAGGATGGGCACCACCAGGCCGCGCGGGCTGCCCACGGCGATACCGATGTCGAAGTAGCCGTGATAGATGATGTCCTTGCCATCCACCGAGGCGTTGATTACCGGATACTTCTTCAGCGCGGCGACGGCGGCCTTCACGAAGAACGACATGAAGCCCAGCTTGACGCCGTGCTCCTTCTCGAACTTCTCCTTGTACTTGTTGCGCAGGTCGATGACGGCCTGCATGTTGACCTCGTTGAACGTGGTCAGGATGGCGTTTTCCTGCTGCGATTGCAGCAGGCGCTCGGCGACGCGGGCGCGCAGGCGGCTCATCGGCACGCGCTGTTCCGGACGGCCGTCCAGCGACAGCTGGGTGGGCGCCGGGGCGGGCGCGGCGGCGGCGGGCTTGGCGGCGGGAGCGGAACCCGCTTCCAGGGCGTCACCCTTGGTGATGCGGCCGCCACGGCCGGTGCCGGCGACGCCGTCGGGGGAAACGCCCTTGTCGGCCAGGATCTTGGCGGCGGCGGGCGAAGCGACCGCGGTCGACGCGGCGGGCGCGGGCGCGGCGGCCGGCGCGGCGGCGGCAGCGGCCTGGGCGGCCTTGGGCGCTTCGGCGGCGGGCGCGGACGTGGGCGCGGCGGCGGCGGCCTTGGCTTCGGTGTCGATCTTGGCGATGACTTCGTCGGACGTCACGGTGCTGCCGTCGCCCTTGACGATTTCGGCCAGGACGCCCGACGCCGGCGCCGGCACTTCGAGCACGACCTTGTCGGTTTCGATTTCGATCAGGATCTCATCCGCCTGAACGGCCGCGCCAGGTTGCTTTTTCCAGGTCAGCAGCGACGCTTCCGACACGGATTCGGACAACTGGGGGACTTTGACTTCGATTTGGGCCATTTTTATTCCGTAAAGTGATGTTCGTGTGATCTACGCGAGCGCGACCGCCACGGCGGTCGCGCGCGGGTCGCGCCAACGCTTACTTGGTCAGCATGAAGCCCTTGTACTTGGGCGCCAAAGCTTGTTCCACCAGCGCCTTCTGCTGTTCCTGGTGCTTGGCCAGGTAGCCGACGGCGGGCGAGGCCGACGCGGGACGGCCGGCATAGGCCAGCTTCTGCCCTTCGGCCATGTTTTCGTACAAGTGATGCTGCACGTAGAACCACGCACCCTGGTTCTGCGGTTCATCCTGGACCCAGATGACTTCCGTGGCCTTCGGATACTTGCGCAGTTCCGTCTCGAACGCCTTGTGGGCGAAGGGATAGAGCTGTTCGACACGGATGATCGCGACGTTGTCCAGACCGCGTTCCTTGCGGGCATTGACCAGGTCGTAGTAGACCTTGCCGCAGCACACCAGCACGCGCTTGACCGATGCATCCTTGATGTTTGCGTCCACTTCGCCGATGACGGGACGGAAACCGCCGCCGGTCAGGTCGGACAGCGGCGAACCGGCGTCCTTGTTACGCAGCAGCGACTTGGGCGTCATGATGATCAGCGGCTTGCGGAAGGGCCGGATCATCTGGCGGCGCAGCAGATGGAAGATCTGCGCGGCGGTGGTGGGCTGCACCACCTGCATGTTGTTGTCGGCGCACAGCTGCAGGAAGCGCTCGATGCGGGCGGACGAGTGTTCCGGACCCTGGCCTTCGTAGCCGTGCGGCAGCATCATGGTCAGGCCCGACTGGCGGCCCCACTTGGCTTCGCCGGCGCTGATGAATTGGTCGATCACGACCTGGGCGCCGTTGACGAAGTCGCCGAACTGCGCTTCCCAGATGGTCAGGGTGTTCGGTTCGGCGCTGGAAAAGCCGTATTCGAAGCCCAGCACTGCTTCTTCGGACAGCACCGAGTCGATCACCACGAAAGGCGCCTGGCCTTCCGACACGTTCTGCAGCGGGATGTAGGTACCGTCGTTCCAGCGTTCGCGGTTCTGGTCGTGCAGCACCGCATGGCGGTGCGTGAACGTGCCGCGGCCCGAATCCTGGCCGGTGATGCGCACGGCATAGCCGGACGACACCAGGGTCGCGAAGGCCAGGTGTTCACCCATGCCCCAGTCCAGGTTCAGTTCGCCGCGCGCCATGGCGCGCCGGTCGTTCAACAGGCGGTTCACCAGCGGGTGCACCGTGAAGCCTTCCGGCACGGTGGTGATGCGCTCGCCGATGCGCTTCAGTTCGGCCAGCGGCACGCCGGTGTCGGCCTGGTCCGTCCACTTGGCGCCCAGGAAGGCCGACCAGTCGATCGCGTACTTGCTCTTGTAGTCCGTCAGCACCGGCTCGATGGTGCGATGGCCGTCTTCCATGAGCTGGCGGTAGTCCTTCACCAGCTGGTCGGCCTCGGCGTCGGTCAGCACGCCCTGGGCCACCAGCTTGTCGGCGTAGGCCTTGCGGGTGCCGGGATGGTGGCTGATGCGCTTGTACATCAGCGGCTGGGTCAGCGACGGGGTGTCCTGTTCGTTGTGGCCCAGCTTGCGGAAGCAGACGATATCGACGACGACGTCATGATGGAACTGGGCGCGGTAGTCCAGCGCCAGGCGCGTCACGAACACGACCGCTTCGGGATCGTCGCCGTTCACGTGGAAGACCGGCGCTTCGATCATCTTGACCACGTCGGTGCAATACAGCGTCGAACGCGAGTCGCGCGGATCGGACGTCGTGAAGCCGATCTGATTGTTGATGACGATGTGCAGCGTGCCGCCCGTGCCGTAGCCGCGGGTCTGCGCCAGGTTCAGCGTTTCCATCACCACGCCCTGGCCGGCGAAGGCCGCGTCGCCGTGCACCAGCACGGGCAGGACCTGCTTGCCTTCGTGGTCGGCGCGGCGTTCCTGGCGGGCGCGGACACTGCCTTCCACCACCGGGTTGACGATTTCCAGGTGCGACGGGTTGAAGGCCAGGGACAGGTGCACCGGGCCGCCGCGCGTCGACAGGTCGCTGGAGAAGCCGTTGTGGTACTTGACGTCGCCGTCGGTCAGGCCTTCGGCGTGCTTGCCTTCGAACTCGGCGAACAGGTCACCGGGCATCTTGCCCATGATGTTCACCAGCATGTTCAGGCGGCCGCGGTGGGCCATGCCCACGACGATCTCCTGCACGCCGTTTTCGCCGGCGTGGTTCACCACTTCGTCCATCGACGCGATGAAGCTTTCGCCGCCTTCCAGCGAAAAGCGCTTCTGGCCCACGTATTTCGTGTGCAAGAAGCGCTCGAGACCTTCGGATTCGGTCAGCTGCTGCAGGATATGTCGCTTATGTTCCGTGGACACCGGCGGCGAGCTGAGCGTGGATTCCAGGCGCTCCTCGATCCATCGCTTGACCGCCGGATCCGAGCAATGCATGAACTCGGCGCCGATGGTGCGACAGTAGGTGTCGCGCAGGCTCTTGAGGATATCGCGCAGCGTCATCGTGCTGGCGCTGGTGAAATACGTGTTGGTCGCGGAATAGACCTGGTCCAGGTCGGCTTCCGTCAGGCCGTAGAAGGCCGGATCCAGCTCGGGGATCGTCGGACGTTCCTGGCGCTTGAGCGGATCCAGGTCGGCGTAGCGCGAACCCAGGGTGCGGTAGGCGCCGATCAGCTGCTGTACCGACACCTGCTTGGAAGCGACCGACAGGTCGGGTTCCTGGGCGCGATGGACGAAGCCATTGGTGCGCGCGCGCTGGGCGAACGACGCCACGATGGGGGCATGGGCCTGGTCGCGGGTGGTTTCCTGTCCATCCGTGGCGGGCAGGTGCTGCAGCGAATCGAAATAGCTGCGCCAGTTATCACCGACCGCGGACGGATTGTCGAGATAAGCTTCGTAGAGCTCTTCGACGTAGGGAGCGTTGCTCCCGAACAGATATGAGGTGGACTTGGATTCGATCTCTGTGGACATATAACGCTTCACCTTACCGGGTGCTTCACCCGTTGCGATGCAGGAAAACCTTCCGCGACACGGCTCAGCCGGTTGGCGGATAGCGGGGCAGAAGGCACGTACAAGCCTTGATAGCCGTATCGAAGCAGTATAGCGCTTTGTATGACCGCTCGTGTGGCGCGGTCCAACCAAAACAATGCGAGGAAGGCGGCCCCGGCATTTTGCGCGCTTTTCGTGGCGCTCCGACGACAATACCGTTCAGGGCCGGGTCAGGGCGGGCCGCCGCGCGCCGGGTTTACGCCGCGCTGCAACAAGCTTCCGGCTACGCTTTCTGATGAAATAACCCGTTTTTACCCATCTTCCTCGAAGGCTGCACCGCAATGGACGAAACCCTTACCAAACTGGCGCTGGACTATCACGCCTATCCCACGCCGGGCAAGATATCCGTCATGCCGACCAAGACGCTGGCGAACCAGGACGACCTGTCGCTGGCCTATTCACCGGGCGTGGCCGCGGCTTGCATGGCCATCCACGCCAATGGCGACGATGCGGCCTCCAAGTACACCTCGCGCGGCAACCTGGTGGGCGTGATCACCAATGGCACGGCGGTGCTGGGCCTGGGCAATATCGGCCCGCTGGCCGCCAAGCCCGTCATGGAGGGCAAGGGTTGCCTGTTCAAGAAATTCGCCGGAATCGACGTTTTCGACATCGAACTGGCGGAAACCGACCCGGACAAGCTGGTGGACATCATCGCCGCGCTGGAGCCCACGCTGGGCGGGGTCAATCTGGAAGACATCAAGGCGCCGGAATGCTTCTACATCGAAAAGAAGCTGCGCGAACGGATGAAAATCCCGGTTTTCCACGATGACCAGCACGGCACGGCCATTATTTCGTCGGCCGCCATCCTGAACGGCCTGAAGGTGGTCGGCAAGCGCATGGGCGAGGTCAAGCTGGTCTGCTCGGGCGCCGGCGCGGCCGCCATCGCCTGCCTGGACATGCTGGTGCAGCTGGGCATCCGCCCGGAAAACATCTTCGTGACCGACTCGCGCGGCGTCATCTGGGAAGGCCGCGAAGCCAATATGGAGCCCAATAAAAAGCGCTACGCGCGTCACACCGACGCCCGCACGCTGGCCGACGTCGTCAAGGGCGCCGATGTGTTCCTGGGCTGCTCCACCGCCGGCGTGCTGACCGCCGACATGGTCGTCACCATGGCCGACCAGCCGCTGATCCTGGCGCTGGCCAACCCGGATCCGGAAATCCGCCCCGAGATCGCCAAGGCGGCGCGTCCGGACTGCATCATCGCCACCGGCCGGTCGGACTATCCGAACCAGGTCAACAACGTCCTGTGCTTCCCGTTCATCTTCCGCGGCGCGATGGATGCCGGCGCCACCCGGATTACCGAAGAAATGAAGCTGGCGGCCGTCAAGGCCATCGCCGAACTGGCCGAAGCCGAGCAGAACGACGAAGTCGCGCGCGCCTATGCCGGCCAGGAGCTCAGCTTCGGGCCCGACTACATCATTCCCAAGCCCTTCGATCCGCGCCTGATCGTCAAGATCGCCCCCGCCGTGGCGCAGGCCGCGGCCGAATCCGGCGTCGCGCTGCGCCCGATCCAGGACATGGAAGCCTATCGCCAGAAGCTGATGGGCTTCGTCTATCACTCGGGCCAGCTGATGCGCCCGCTGTTCCACCAGGCCAAGAAGGCGCCCAAGCGCGTCATCTACGCCGACGGCGAAGACGAACGCGTGCTGCGCGCCGTGCAGACCGTGGTCGACGAGCAGTTGGCGCGTCCCATCCTGGTGGGCCGCCCTGCCGTCATCGAAATGCGGGTGCGCAAGTTCGGCCTGCGCCTGGTCGATGGCGACAACATCGAGATCGTCGATCCCGAGGACGACGCGCGCTTCAATGAAACCTGGAACGCGTACTACCAGATGCGCGGCCGCGAGGGCGTCACGCCGGCGATCGCCAAGGCCATGGTGCGCAAGCACAACACGCTGATCGGCGCCATGCTGCTGCAACGCGGCGACGCCGATGCGCTGCTGTGCGGGGTCGGCAGCCGCTACGACAACCAGCTGCGGTACGTCGACGAAGTAATCGGGCGCAAGGCCGGCACCCAGGCCTATGCGGCGCTGAACGTGCTGATGCTGCCGGACCAGACGCTGTTCATCGCCGACACGCACGTCAACGAGGATCCGACGGCGGAAGAAGTGGCCGACATCACCATCCAGGCGGCCGACGAAATGCTGCGGTTCGGCGTGGTGCCGAAAATCGCCCTGCTGTCGCATTCGAACTTCGGCAGCCGCAACACGGCGTCGTCCAGCAAGATGGCCAAGGCCCGCCGGCTGGTGTCGGAACGCGCGCCCAACCTGGAAGTCGACGGCGAAATGCATGCCGACGCGGCGCTGTCCGAATCCATCCGCATGACGTCCTACCCGGACAGCTCGCTGAAGGGTCCGGCGAACCTGCTCATCATGCCGAATCTGGATACCGGCAACATCACGTACAACATGCTGAAGATGACGGGCAGCCGGGGGATCGCCATGGGGCCCATCCTTCTGGGGGCGGCGCGTCCGGTCCACATCCTGACCAACAGCGCCACGGTGCGCCGCATCGTCAACATGACGGCGCTGGCGGTGGTCGATGCGCAACAGGAAGCGGCCGAGGCGGCCCGGCGCGGCTGAAACCAGTGGCGGCCGGCGCCGAGCCGGCCGCCACTTTGCCTGCCCAGTCAGGAGCACACCATGCTGACCGACGCCCTGCTCGCCTGGCTGCACTTCCTGGCGATCTTCACGCTGATCGTTCCCCTGGCGGCCCAGGCGGTGCTGCTGCGGCCCGACATGCCGGCGTCGACGGTGCGGCGGCTGACCAATCACGACCGCTTCTATCTGGCCTGCGCGCTGGCCGTCATCGCCACCGGCCTGCTGCGCCTGTTCTACGGCGCCAAGGGCGTCGCCTTCTACCTGCCCAATCCCTGGTTCCACGCCAAGATGGGACTGTTCGTCCTGATCGCGCTGCTGTCGCTGCGGCCTACCGTGGCCTTCCTGAAATGGCGCCGCCAGGCCCGCATGCTGCCCGGCTTCGTGCCCACCAATGGCGAAATCAGGCGCGTCCGCCGCTGGGTCATGATCCAGGCGCATCTCCTGGGCTTCCTGCCCCTGTTCGCCGTGCTGATGGCGCGCGGCATCGGCCGCTGACGCGCGAAGACCTCGAAAAGAAAAAGGCCGCGGACTGAACTGCACCCCAAAAGTTGGACATCGGTCCAACCTTTGGGGTGTTTTTCATGGCGAAGTACGATGAAGGATTCAAGCTGTCAGTAGTGCAAAGCTACGAACTGGGCCAACAAGGCTTCAAGGCCTTGGCTCAGCGATACGGCCTTGACCATGCGCAGATCAGGCGCTGGGTCAAGAGGTACGAGCGACATGGCCGTGAAGGCTTGAGCAAGAAGCGCAGCCAATACAGTGCGGCGTTCAAATTGTCGGTATTACAGCGGATGCGTCGGGAGGCGTTGTCGGCCAGCCAGGCGATCGCCATGTTCGATATTCGAGGCGGGGTAGGCGTCATCAGGAGTTGGGAACGCTAGTATGATGAAGGTGGACTACAAGCCCTCGAACCTAGGCCCCGCGGCCGTCCGAAGAAGATGAGCACACCCGAGCCTCGCGCTCCCGAGCCGTCGCAGACCGAAGATACGCGCACGCTGGAGCAGTTGCGCAAAGAGAACGAGTATCTGCGCGCGGAGGTGGCGTACCTAAAAAAATTGAAGGCCTTGCGTCAGGCCAAAGAGCAAGCCGCGCAGAAAAAGCGCGGGTAGTGCTTGAACTGAGGCAAGGCCATGATCTGGCGGTGTTGCTGAGGGTGGCGAGGCTATCGCGCAGCACGTTCTACTACCAAGTGAAGGCGCAGCAGGCTGGTGATCCCCAGGCCGAGCTGAAATCCCGTATCCGGGCGCTCTATGAGCGCCACAAAGGTTGTTACGGCTATCGGCGCATCACGGCGGCCTTGCGCCAGACCGGCGAGGCGATTAACCATAAGACGGTGCAGCGCCTGATGCAGGTGCTGGGGCTGAAGTCGTTGGTGCGCCCCAAGAAATACCGTTCTTACCGGGGTCAGCAAGCCAGTGTGCCAAATGTCCTGGCTCGCCAGTTCCAGGCTGAGCGACCGAACCAGAAATGGGTGACGGACGTGACCGAGTTCAACGTCCGGGGCGAGAAACTTTATCTCTCGCCGGTGATGGACCTCTACAACGGGGAAATCGTGTCCTACTCGATGCAGAAACGCCCGCACTTCTCGCTGGTGGCAACTATGCTCAAAAGAGCATGGACCAAACTGGTCGGCGAGGATGCCCCGGTCTTGCATTCCGATCAAGGCTGGCAGTACCAGATGGCCGCTTACCAGCGCCAACTCACCGAGCGAGGGGTGACTCAGAGCATGTCGCGCAAGGGTAACTGCCTGGACAACGCCGCAATGGAGAGCTTCTTCGGCACACTCAAATCCGAATTCTTCTATCTCAATCGCTTCGACAGCATCGAGCAACTACGCGACGGCATCCGCCGTTATATTCGTTACTACAATCACGACCGCATCAAGATCAAGCTAAAAGGCCTGAGCCCGGTACAGTACCGGGCTCAGGCCTTGACCGACTAGCTTCAACTGTCCAACTTCTTGGGGTCAGTTCAGACAGCGGCCTTTTGCATACCTGCGGACAACACGCGGGCCGGCGCCGGCATCGCGCCGGCGCCCCGCGCTTTACTTCGCGCGCTTGATGTCGCGCGAAGGCGAACCCGTGAACAGCTGGCGCGGACGGCCGATCTTGTAATCGGGATCCGTCAGCATTTCGTTCCACTGGGCGATCCAGCCCACCGTGCGGGCCAGGGCGAAGTTCGCCGTGAACAGCGCGGTCGGCACGCCGATGGCGCGCTGCACGATGCCGGAGTAGAAGTCCACGTTCGGGTACAACTTGCGATCCACGAAGTAGGAGTCTTCCAGCGCGATGCGCTCCAGCTCCATGGCCAGCTTGAACAGCGGATCGTTTTCCAGGTTCAGCGCCTGCAGCACTTCCTTGCAGGTCTGCTGCATCAGCTTGGCGCGCGGATCGTAGTTCTTGTAGACGCGGTGGCCGAAGCCCATCAGGCGCACGCCCGAGTTCTTGTCCTTGACCTTCTCCATGAACTCGCCGACCTTGGCCACGCCGCCATTGGCTTGCAGCTCTTCCAGCATCTGCAGGCAGGCTTCGTTGGCGCCGCCGTGGGCCGGACCCCACAGGCAAGCGACGCCGGCCGCGATGGCGGCGAAGGGATTGGTGCCCGAGGAACCGCACAGGCGCACGGTCGACGTCGACGCGTTCTGCTCGTGATCGGCGTGCAGGATGAAGATGCGGTCCAGCGCGCGCTCGACCACTTCGTTCACCTTGTAGTCCTCGCACGGCGTGGCGAACATCATGCGCAGGAAATTGCCGGTGTACGACAGATCGTTCTGCGGATAGATGTAGGGCTGGCCTTGCGAGTACTTGTACGCCATCGCGACCAGGGTCGGCATCTTGGCGATCAGGCGGATCGCCGAAATATGGCGATGCTGGGGATTCGTGATGTCCAGCGAGTCATGGTAGAACGCCGACAGCGCGCCCACCAGGCCGGTCAGGACCGCCATCGGGTGCGCGTCGCGGCGGAAGCCGCGCAGGAAGAAATGCAGCTGTTCGTTCACCATGGTGTGATGCGTCACCTGGGAATCGAAGTCCTTCTTCTGCTCCGGCGTGGGCAGCTCGCCGTTCAGGATCAGGTAGCAGACATCCAGGAAGTCGCAGTTCACCGCGAGCTGTTCGATCGGGTAGCCGCGATACAGCAGCTCGCCCTTGTCGCCGTCGATATAGGTGATGGCCGAGGAGCACGCCGCCGTCGACATGAAGCCGGGGTCGTAGGTGAACATTCCGGACTGGCCGTAGAGCTTGCGAATGTCGATGACATCCGGACCTACCGTACCCTGGTAGATCGGGAATTCAATCGGGGCGCTGCCGTCCGAAAACGTTAGGGTGGCCTTATTGTCTGACTGTTTCATCGTACATTCCTCTCAAAGTTACAGCTCGCGCATCTTGGCGATGATTCCGCGCAGCCTTGGCGTATCCAGTTCACCTTCTGGCTCACTACGCGCCAGCAGCATATCGAGCAGGTCGTTGTCGCCCAGTTCGAACAGCTGCGTAAGCGCTGCTACATCCGCGTCGGTCAGTTGCGACTCGTACGCGTCCAGGTACCTCGTAATGATGAGATCGTTCTCGAGCAGGCCGCGCCGCGCCCGCCAGCGCAGGCGCGCGCGCTCCAGTTCGGTAAGTCCGACCACGTTACTACCCCTTCCGCCGCGACGCGACGGCTTGGACGACGGAAGGCTCGCCGGCGCTCATCGCTAGACCGTCCGGCGAACCATCAGTTCCCGGATCTTGCCGATCGCCTTCGTCGGATTCAGGCCCTTGGGACAGACGTCCACGCAGTTCATGATCGTATGGCAGCGGAACAGCCGGTACGGGTCTTCCAGATTGTCCAGGCGCTCGCCGGTCGCCTCGTCGCGGCTGTCCGCGATGAAGCGATAGGCCTGCAGCAGGCCGGCCGGGCCGACGAACTTGTCCGGGTTCCACCAGAACGACGGGCAGGACGTCGAGCAGCACGCGCACAGGATGCACTCGTACAGGCCGTCCAGTTCTTCGCGCGCTTCCGGCGACTGCAGGCGTTCGCGTTCCGGCGGCGGCGTGTCGTTGATCAGGTAAGGCTTGATCGAGTGGTACTGGTTGAAGAAGTGCGTCATGTCCACGATCAGGTCGCGGATCACGGGCAGGCCGGGCAGCGGCTTCAGGACGATCGGTTCCTTGAGTTCACGCAGGTTGGTGATACAGGCAAGGCCGTTCTTTCCATTGATGTTCATCGCGTCCGAACCGCACACGCCTTCACGGCAGGAGCGGCGCAGCGCGAGGCTGTCGTCGACGTCGTTCTTGATGCGGACCAGCGCGTCCAGCAGCATCTTGTCCGTCGGCTGGAGTTCGACTTCCAGCTTCTGCATATAGGGCCGCTCATCCTTGTCCGGATCGTAGCGGTAGATCTCGAATTTCACGATACGCTTGGTGCTCATGCCGGCATCCTGCTTAGAAAGTACGCGCCTTGGGCGGGAAGGACTCGACCGTCAGGGGCTTCATTTGTACGGGCTTGTAGTCCAGGCGGCTGCCCTCGGAATACCAGAGGGTGTGCTTCAGCCAGTTTTCGTCGTCGCGGGTGGGGTGGTCGTTCAGCGCATGCGCGCCGCGGCTTTCGGTCCGGTTGGCGGCCGACTTGATGGTGGCGCGCGCCACTTCCGTCATGTTGGCCAGCTCCAGCGCCTCGACGCGCGCGGTGTTGAACACCTTGGACTTGTCCTTGAAGGCGATATGGTCCGCCTGCTTGGCCAGTTCCTCGATCTGCCCCACGCCTTCGTTCAGCAGCTGCAGGGTGCGGAACACGCCGCAATGGCGCTGCATGGACATGCGGATGGCGTTGCCCACGTCCTGGGTCTTTTCGCCCGAGGTGCGCGTTTCCAGCTTGTTGACGCGATCCAGCGAGTAATCCAGCGACGACTTCGACACCGTCTGGTGCGAGTGCTGGCGATCCAGGTGCTGGTCGACGATATGGTTGCCGGTCGCGCGGCCGAAGACGATCAGGTCCAGCAGCGAGTTGGTGCCCAGGCGGTTGGCGCCGTGCACCGACACCGCCGCGCATTCGCCGATGGCGTACAGGCCGTTGACGATCTTGCTTTCACCGTTTTCCCACGACACGACCTGGCCATGGTAGTTGGCCGGAATGCCGCCCATCTGATAGTGGATGGTCGGAACGACGGGGATCGGTTCCTTGATCGGGTCCACGTTGCCGAACTTGATGGCGATCTCGCGGATCGACGGCAGGCGCTTGTTGATGGTATCGGCGCCCAGGTGATCGAGCTTCAGCACCACATAGCTGCCGTCCGGACCGCAACCGCGGCCTTCCTTGATTTCCTGGTCCATCGAGCGCGACACGAAGTCGCGCGGCGCCAGGTCCTTCAGCGTGGGCGCGTAGCGCTCCATGAAGCGCTCGCCATCCTTGTTCAACAGGATGCCGCCTTCGCCACGCACGCCTTCCGTGATCAGCACGCCCGCGCCGGCCACGCCGGTCGGGTGGAATTGCCAGAATTCCATGTCCTGCAAGGCGATGCCGGCGCGCGCCGCCATGCCCAGGCCGTCGCCGGTGTTGATGAAGGCATTGGTGGACGCGGCCCAGATACGGCCGGCGCCGCCGGTGGCCAGCACCGTCGCCTTGCCTTCCAGGATGTAGATGTCGCCGGTTTCCATTTCCAGCGCGGTCACGCCCACCACGTCGCCGTTTTCATTGCGCAGCAGGTCCAGCGCCATCCATTCGACGAAGAACTGCGTGCGCGCGGCGACGTTGCGCTGGTACAGCGTGTGCAAAAGCGCGTGGCCGGTACGGTCGGCCGCGGCACAGGCGCGCTGCACCGGCTTTTCGCCGAAGTTGGCGGTATGGCCGCCGAAGGGACGCTGGTAGATGGTGCCGTCCGGGTTGCGGTCGAACGGCATGCCGAAGTGTTCCATCTCGTACACGGCGCTGGGGGCTTCCCGGCACATGAACTCGATGGCGTCCTGGTCACCCAGCCAGTCCGAACCCTTCACGGTGTCGTACATGTGCCAGTACCAGTTGTCCTCGCTCATATTGCCCAGCGACGCGCTGACCCCGCCTTGCGCGGCGACGGTATGCGAACGGGTCGGGAACACTTTGGACAGCACCGCCACCGACAGGCCCGCCTGGGCCAGTTGCAGGGAACAGCGCATGCCGGCACCGCCGGCGCCGACCACCACCACATCGAATTGGCGGCGCGGCAAGGAATTCATGACAGCGACCACGGCTTAGAGCCTCCAGATGATTTGCGCGAAGTAAGCGAGCGAGCCCACCAGCCACAGGATGGTCAGGACTTGCAGCAGCAGGCGCACGCCCACCGGCTTCACGTAGTCCATCCAGATATCCCGCACCCCGATCCAGGCATGCCAGATCAGCGACACGAAGGCCAGCGTGGCCAGCACCTGACCCAGCGGCAAGGCGAACACGTGGAAGGAAAACAGCGCCTTCCAGCTTTCGTAGGTAAAGCCCGGCATGACCAGGATGCCGACCAGCAGCACGATGGTGTACAGGGCCAGGATGACAGCGGTGATACGCTGCGCGATGAAATCCATGGTGCCGTAGTGCGCGCCTACGACCAGGCGCTTGGCGCCATAATTCTTGGTGACAGCCATTATTACCAGGCTCCGAACAGTTTGAGACCGAACACCACGGTCAGCGCCAGGCTGACCCCGAGGACGACGCCCGCGCTCTTCTGCGCCGGGCTCTTGTCGATGATCTTGTGCAAATCCAGCATCAGGTAGCGGATACCGGCACAGAAGTGATGCAGGTAGCCCCAGATCAGCGCCAGCAGGATCAGCTTGACGATCGGATGGCCGGTGATCGTGGCGATGTTCGCGAAACTTTCCGGCGAGGCCAGGCTGGCCGCGAGCAGCGGCAGCAGGACCAAGGGAAGACAGAGGAACAGCAGGGCGCCGCTGGCCCGATGCAGGATCGATACCTTGCCGGGCAAGGGCAGCCGATAGCTGAGGATCTGGGAGATGTTGATGTTGCGGAACTGCGGACGCGGCTTGGCAGCTGAGTCGGACATGACGGCCTCGGGGTTCGGAACTAGAAAATCGTAGCGGCGGGAGTGCCTGGCCCTTGCGGGAAAAACAGACTATTTTCGCCCATGTAACGGGTTGCTATCAAATCGAGTGAAAAAAGCTCATCAATTCAAACTATTACGGTAATGATATCGATCAGTCAGGTATAAGCCCCGCCGCACTTCCATCGGCCGGTCGCCGTAGGTGTACGAGGTACGGTCCACCTGCAACAGCGGCGTACCGGGGGCAACGTTCAATGCGGCGGCCGCCTCCGGCGTCGCGGCGACGGCGCGCAGTTTTTCATCCGCGCGGATCATGCTGACGCCGAATTCCGACTCCAGGAAACCGTACAGGGGCGCCTTGTTGGCGGTCAACAATTCAAGGGTAAGGCGGCGGAACGTGGATCCGGGCAGGTAGATGTCGTCGAGCACGGTGGGCACACCGCCGAAGCTCAACAGCCGCCGGATTGCCACGACCGTTTCGCCGGCACGCAATTCCAGCGCCCGGGCGACTTCCGCGGTCGCGCGTATGCGGCGGCATTCCTGCACATGGCTTTCCGCGACCTCGCCTTCCGCGACTTCGTCGCTGGCCAGCCGCAGGAAGCGGAACCGCACGCGGGCTTCGTGATGGGTGGCGACGAAAGTACCCTTGCCCTGGCGGCGCAGCAGCACGTGCTCGGCGGCCAGTTCATCCACCGCCTTGCGCACCGTTCCCTGGCTGACCTGGAAACGGGCCGCCAGGTCGATTTCGCTGGGAATGAGTTCGCCGGGCTTCCACTCGCCACGGTCCAGGCTCTGCACCAGCAGATCCTTGATCTGCCGGTACAACGGACTAAAGGCGGCACTGGCACCGCCCTGGCTGGGGGCGCCCTTGCTGCGCGGAGAGATTTCGGGCCTGGGGTCTGCCATGGAATCCGTTGTCGTACCGCTCGCCGATGACACGGTGCGCGCGGGGCGTGTACCCCTGGGCGGATCGCGGGCAAGCCCATTATTGTTGCACAACGGAACGACCGCTGTCCAACGTCTTATGTCTTATATAAGATATAAGAGGAAATTGACGTAAACGTCACATGCCCTTTAGCATACGCCTGTCGTGCGCGTTTCCACCCTTTCCCGTACGGGCATTTAAGGCGCCGCGGCTGGCTTAACGATTACACTGTCCGGCGAGATTTTTTCTCGACGACTCATTACGGAGAATGTTCATGTCCAAGCCCGCTTTGCGCGTCGCCGTGACCGGCGCCGCCGGTCAAATCGGCTACGCCCTGCTGTTTCGCATCGCCTCCGGCGAAATGCTCGGTAAAGACCAGCCCGTTATCCTGCAACTGCTTGAAATCCCGGACGAAAAGGCCCAGAAGGCGCTGAAGGGCGTCATGATGGAGCTGGACGACTGCGCCTTCCCGCTGCTGCAGGAAATGACCGCTCACAGCGATCCGCGCACGGCGTTCAAGGATGCCGACATCGCTCTGCTGGTCGGCGCGCGCCCGCGCGGCCCCGGCATGGAGCGCAAGGACCTGCTGACCGTCAACGCCCAGATCTTCACCGCCCAGGGCAAGGCCCTGAACGAAGTCGCCAAGCGCGACGTCAAGGTGCTGGTCGTCGGCAACCCGGCCAACACCAACGCCTACATCGCCATGAAGTCGGCGCCGGACCTGCCGGCCGCGAACTTCACCGCCATGCTGCGCCTGGACCACAACCGCGCCCTGTCGCAACTGGCCGCCAAGTCGGGCAAGGCCGTCGCCGACATCGAAAAGCTCATCGTCTGGGGCAACCACTCGCCCACGATGTATCCGGACATCCGCTTCGCCACGGTCGGCGGCCAGAGCCTGGCCAAGCTGATCAACGACGACGCCTGGAACCGTGACGTCTTCATCCCCACCGTCGGCAAGCGCGGCGCCGCCATCATCGATGCGCGCGGCCTGTCGTCGGCTGCCTCGGCCGCCAACGCCGCCATCGACCACGTGCGCGACTGGGTGCTGGGCAGCAATGGCAAGTGGGTCACCATGGGCATCCCGTCGGATGGCTCCTACGGCATCCCCGAAGGCATCATCTACGGCGTGCCGGTCACCACCGAAAACGGCAAGTACACGCGCATCACCGGCCTCGAAATCGACGCCTTCTCGCGTGAACGCATGGACCTGACGCTGAAGGAACTGCTCGAAGAGCGCGACGGCGTGAAGGATCTGCTGAAGTAAGCAGCAGGCATACGGCAAAAAAAGGGCCCGCCATGCACGGGCCTTTTTCATCCCTGGGCTCACAAGGCCCAGCCACACCATCCGAGGAAAGGAGCAGACATGAGCACGTCCGACCAGGAGCAGCAAAAACCGGGATTCAAGCCGAAGAAATCGGTCGCCCTGTCCGGCGTCGTCGCCGGCAACACGGCGTTGTGCACGGTGGGCCGCAGCGGCAACGACCTGCACTATCGCGGCTACGACATTCTGGACATCGCCGACACCAGCGAATTCGAGGAAATCGCCCACCTGCTGGTCCACGGCAAGCTGCCGAACAAGGCCGAACTGCAGGCGTACAAACGCAAGCTGCGCGCGTTGCGCGGCCTGCCGGCGCAGTTGCAGGTGGCGCTGGAAGCCCTGCCCGCGTCCAGCCACCCCATGGACGTCATGCGGACCGCCGTGTCGGTCCTGGGTTGCGTGCTGCCTGAAAAGGACGACCACAACCTGCCGGGCGCACGCGACATCGCCGATCGCCTGATGGCCAGCCTGGGATCCGCCCTGCTCTATTGGTATCACTACAGCCACAACGGCCGGGTCATCGACGTCGAGACCGACGACGACAGCATAGGCGGCCATTTCCTGCACCTGCTGCACGGCGAAAAGCCCGGCGACGACTGGGTCAAGGCCATGCACAGTTCGCTGATCCTGTACGCGGAACACGAGTTCAATGCCTCGACCTTCACCTGCCGTGTCGTGGCCGGCACGGGGTCGGACATGTATTCGGCCATCACCGCCGGCATCGGCGCCCTGCGCGGCCCCAAGCACGGCGGCGCCAACGAAGTCGCCTTCGAAGTGCAAAGCCGCTACGACACGCCGGACGACGCGGAAGCCGACATCCGCCGCCGCGTGGAAAACAAGGAAGTCATCATCGGCTTCGGACACCCGGTCTACACCGTATCCGACCCGCGCAACAAGGTGATCAAGGCCATCTCGCAGAAGCTGTCCAAGCAGACCGGCAGCATGCAGCTGTACAACATCGCCGAACGCATCGAAAGCGTGATGTGGGACGCCAAGAAGATGTTCGCCAACCTGGACTGGTATTCCGCCGTCAGCTACAACAAGATGGGCGTGCCCACCGCCATGTTCACGCCGTTGTTCGTCATCGCGCGCACCGCCGGCTGGTCGGCCCACATCATCGAACAGCGCGTCGACAACAAGATCATCCGGCCGACCGCCAACTACGTGGGGCCGGAAGACCGCAAGTTCGTCCCCCTCGAAAAGCGCAAGTAATCCGCCCGCACGCCTACGGAAGCATTCATCATGTCCTCGCACATCTCCAACGTCCGGCCGGATCCGGACCAGGTCCTGGTCGACATCGCCGACTACGTCCTCAACTACGAAATCAAGAGCGCGCTGGCCTACGAGACCGCGCGCAACTGCCTGATCGACACGCTGGGCTGCGGCCTGGAAGCCCTGGAATACCCGGCCTGCCGCAAGCTGATGGGCCCCATCGTGCCCGGCACGGTCGTCCCCAACGGCGCCAAAGTCCCCGGCACGCAATTCCAGCTGGACCCCGTGCAGGCTGCGTTCAACATCGGCGCCATGATCCGCTGGCTCGATTTCAACGACACCTGGCTGGCCGCCGAATGGGGCCACCCTTCGGACAACCTGGGCGGCATCCTGGCGACGGCCGACTGGCTGTCGCGCAATGCCGTGGCCGCCGGCAAGCCGCCGCTGACCATGCGCCAGGTGCTGACCGGCATGATCAAGGCGCATGAAATACAGGGCTGCATCGCGCTGGAAAACTCCTTCAACAAGGTCGGCCTGGACCACGTCGTGCTGGTCAAGGTCGCGTCCACCGCCGTGGTCGCCGAAATGCTCGGCTTGAGCCGCGACGAAATCATCAACGCCGTGTCGCTGGCCTGGGTCGATGGCCAGAGCCTGCGCGCCTATCGCCACGCGCCCAACGCGGGCAGCCGCAAGAGCTGGGCGGCCGGCGACGCCACCAGCCGCGCCGTGCGCCTGGCGCTGATCGCGCGCACCGGCGAAATGGGCTATCCGTCCGTGCTGACCGCCAAGACCTGGGGCTTCTACGACGTGTCCTTCAAGGGCCAGCCCTTCAAGTTCCAGCGTCCCTACGGCACCTACGTCATGGAAAACGTGCTGTTCAAGATCTCCTTTCCGGCCGAATTCCATTCGCAGACCGCGGTCGAATGCGCCATGCAGCTGCACCAGCAGATGGCCGCGCAGGGCAAGCGGGTGGAAGACATCAAGAAGATCACCATCCGCACGCACGAAGCCTGCATCCGCATCATCGACAAGAAGGGTCCGCTGAACAACCCGGCCGACCGCGACCACTGCATCCAGTACATGGTGGCCGTGCCGCTGATCTTCGGCCATCTGACGGCCGCCGACTACGAAGACGATTTCGCCCGCGACCCGCGCATCGACGCACTGCGCGACCGGATCGAATGCGTGGAAGACAGCGCCTTCACGCGCGACTATCACGACCCTGACAAGCGCTCGATCGCCAATGCCCTGACCGTCGAGTTCAAGGACGGCAGCCGCCTGGACGAAGTCGTCTGCGAATATCCGATCGGCCACAAGCGCCGCCGCCAGGAAGGCATCCCGCTGCTGGAAGCGAAGTTCCGCACCAACCTGGCGCGCCAGTTCCCGGTCCGGCAGCAGAACCGCATCCTGGAGGTCTCGCTGGACCAGCAGAAACTCGAAGCGATGCCGGTGCACGAATACGTGGATATGTACGTCATCTGACCATGAGCCAGTCTGTCTACGTCATCGCGCTGACGACCGCGTTCAACATCTTCGCGGCGTGCTTTTTCGTGGCGGTGGTTTCATTGATCGCGATCTGGTTCTTCAAGCTGGATCGCATCAACGACACCTTGCGCCACCCCCTGCTGCAACATCGGCCGTTCAGGCAGTTTCCGCGCGCCATCCAGGCCGGGATCTTCCTGGATTATTTCCTGCGGCTGTTGTTTCCGCATGCCCGCAAGGGCTTGTTCGGCCAGGCCAACCGCAATCTCGCGCACGTCGATCCGGCGCGTGTCCCCATGGACGTCAAATGGCCCATCATGGGCCTGTGGGCCGGTTGCTGGATCGGCCTGCTGGCGATGATCACGGTATGGACGCTGCTGTTGCTGCGTCATTGATCGGCCTGCATCACCACGCCTTATCCCTATTCGTCAACAGGACATCTCGATGATCAAGATCTGGGGCCGTGCGAACTCCGTGAACGTGCAGAAGGTATTGTGGTGCTGCGATGAGATATCGCTGCCCTACGATCGTGTCGACGCGGGCCTGCAGTTCGGCCGCAACGACCAGCCGGACTATCTGGCCATGAATCCCAACGGCAAGGTGCCGACGCTGGAAGATGGCGATTTCACCTTGTGGGAATCGAACTCCATCCTCCGCTACCTGGCCATGCAGTACGCGCCGCAAAGCGACATCTACCCGCGCGAGCCCAGGGTGCGCGCCTCGGTCGACCGGTGGCTGGATTGGGTGCTGTCGACGCTGCAGCCGGTGGAGCGCAATGTGTTCTGGGGCATGGTGCGCACGCCGCCGGAAAAGCGCGACATGGCCGCCATCCAGAAATCCGCCGACGAGGCCGGCAAGTTGTGGCTGATGGTGGATGATCACCTGCGGGGACGGCGCTTCCTGGAAGGCGAAGGCTTCACCCTCGCCGACATCGTGCTGGGCGCCTATTGCCGGCGCTTTATCGAACTGGACGGCATCCGCCGGCCCGCCACCCCAAATGTGCAGGCCTGGTACGACGGCCTGAAGACCCGCCCCGCATTCCAGCGCTATATCGCGCCGGCGCTCACCTGACTCCACCGCAGGACTTCGCAATGACCATAGAGCTGCACACCTGGAACACGCCCAACGGCCGCAAGATCAGCGTCGCGTTGGAAGAAATGGGCCTGCCCTATTCCGTCCATGCGGTCGACATCCGCAACGGCGACCAGCACAAGCCGGACTTCCTGCGCATCAGTCCCAATAACCGCATTCCGGCCATCGTCGATCCGCAAGGTCCGGACGGCAAGCCGATCAGCGTGTTCGAGTCCGGCGCCATCCTGCTGTACCTGGGCGAGAAGACCGGCAAATTCCTGCCCGCCAGGCTTGCCGACCGCGTGCCGGTACTGGAATGGCTGATGTGGCAGATGGGCGGCTTCGGCCCGATGCCGGGCCAGGCCCATCACTTCCTGGGGCTGCAGAACGAAGACGACAAACGCTACGGCGCCAAGCGATATGTGGACGAGACGCGCCGCTTGTACGGCGTGCTGGATCGCCGGCTGGCGCAGGTGGAGTTCGTCGCGGGCGATATTTCGGTGGCTGATTTCGCCATCGTCGGCTGGGCCTGGCGGCACGAGCGGCATCAGGTCGACCTGGCGGATTTCACGCACGTCAAGCGCTGGTACGCAGCCATGATGGCTCGCCCGGGCACGCGCCGCGGTTTCGAGGTCAAGCTGGACAATCTGTAAAAAATGTGCAGGCATGTTGGTGCATCCTTTGTGACCCTGGAACCTTATCTCATTGAGATTCCTCATCATTTTGATTTTGTCCGGGACATGTCCAAATGGTTGTCCACAGTAAATGTGGACAGTTAGAAGAATGCCCCGCGTTACACCCAAGGGTGTGGATAAGCCAGCCGGTTCGCCACATCCGCGCGTTCACTACCTGCCTCTGGTGACACTCGCCATGGGTTTCGTCATGGCCACGCTGGACGTGACGGTGGTCAACGTCGGGTTGTCGAACATCGCCAACCAATTGCAGGTGCCGCTGTCGGGGTTGGTGTGGGTCGTCGATGGCTACACCCTGACCTTCGCCGCCATGCTGCTGGTCGGCGGCGGCCTGGCCGACCGCTACGGCGCGAAGAACGTTTACCAGACCGGCCTGGCCATCTTCGTACTGGCTTCGCTGTTATGCGGTGCGGCGCCGAACGGCACGACGCTGGTGGTCGCGCGTTTCCTGCAAGGCATCGGCGCGGCGCTGTTCATGCCGAGTTCATTGAGCCTGCTCACGCGCGCCTACCCTGACGACAAGGTGCGCGGCCGGATGCTGGGACTCTGGTCCGCCATCGTGTCGATCGCGGGCGTGTCCGGCCCGTTGATCGGCGGCATCCTGATAGACCGCCTGGGATGGCGCAGCATCTTCCTGGTGAACCTGCCCATCGGGCTGGTCGGGCTGGCGATGGCGCACAAGGTCATCCCGATATCCGCGCGGCATTTCCGCGCACTGAACGCCACCAGCCACCTGTTCGGTGTGACCGCGCTGGCCGGTTTGAGTTTCACGCTGATCGAAGGACCGGTCCAGGGGTGGACGTCGCCGTCCATCATCGCGGCTGCCTGCGTCATGCTGTGCGCCGCCTGGGCCTTCGTCGCGCGGGAGCGCCGCAGCGCCACGCCGCTGCTGCCGCGTGATCTCTTCGCCACCGCACGCTTTCCCGCCGCCAACGTGCTGGGCTTTCTCATCAATTTCGGCGGCTACGGCCAGTTGTTCGTGTTGAGCCTGTTCCTGCAGGAGGCGCGTGGCGCCAGTCCTCTGGCCACCGGCAGCCAGCTCCTGCCGACCATGCTGCTGTTCACGCTGGGCAATCTGTCGGCGCCGCGCATCGTGGCGCGCTTCGGCCCGCGCGCAGCCTTGATCGCCAGCATGAGCCTGTGCGCCGTGGGCAGCGCGTTGACGGCCTGGATACTGCGTCCCGAAACGGACTACTGGCTCTTCGCGGTCATCGTCTCGATGATCAATCTGGGGGTGGGCGTGGCCGTGCCCGCCATGACGGCGGTGGTCATGCAGATCGCCGGCCAATCACATGCGAACATCGCCGCCGCCTGCCTGAACGCCAATCGGCAGATCGGCGTTCTGGTGGGCGTGGCCATCATGGGCACCATCCTGCACGCCTATGGCGATTGGCGCGTTTCGCTGCCGCTGGCGTTCGCCACCATGGGAATGCTTTACGCCGCCGCAACCGCGCTCGTATGGCGTTACCTGAAAACGTAAGCGGCGGCTAAGTGGCCGCGGACGTCCCCTCCCGGGATGTCCTCAAGCACGAGCACTTTGCTTGATTTCGCTGACAGATTGAGACGATGGCTACATAGGCCTTCCGCTACCCTGGCTGTCCCGAAGCTTCCCTTTCATTAAGCTGACTCCCTTCTGAATCAAGATGGGTGGCAGCATCCGGCCGCCCCCGCGCGCCGGCCGCGTCCGTCGACGCATGAAAGCGCATGGCAAGGAGTCACACCAGGAATGAATATGCGCCCCTATCGCCCCGTCGTCCTTTCTATCCTGAAAGAACGCGAAGTCCGCAGCGTGCTGGACGCGCCCTGCGGACACGGCTGGCTGGGTCGCGCCCTGCAACGCCAGGGCGGCCCGCAGCGCCCGGAGATCGATGGCGTCTGCCTGTATGAAGAGCCCGTGCCGAACAGCGGTTATCGCACGTTCACGGAGCATGACCTGAATAACCCGCTCGACTTGCCGGCGGATCATTACGACGCGGTCGTGTGCGGCGAGGCCCTGCACCTGCTGACGAATCCCGGCGTGGCCTTGGAGAGTTTTCGCGCGGGCCTGCGCAAGGATGGCACGCTCATCGTCACCACGCCGAATACCTGGCACATGAGCTCGCGGCTGCAGTATCTGTTTCGCGGCTTCCATTCCGGCTTTCGCGCCGCCGTCGGCAAGAAGCCCGGCCAATACATTACCTACATCCCCTGGTCCTTCAATCAGCTGCACGTGTTCCTTTCGCACTATGGATTCGTCGACATCACGCTGCACGAGGTCGACGAACCCAAGCCCCGGCATTTCGCGGAACGCCTGGTGGCCATCCCTGCCGTGCTGTATGGACGAGGCAAGCAACGCCGTGCCGACAGCGAAGAGGAAAGCCAGTATTGGCGGCAGCTGGCATCGCCGCAGTCGCTCTATGGACGCTGGCTGGTGGTGTCGGCCCGGTTGCCCTGAGGCGAGGTCTGCGCGTCGGGGTTTGCCTGCTCGCAGTTGCAAGACGGGGTTTGCGCGCGGCTAAACTGCGTGCTCACCATCGATGGAGCAGCACGTGGCCAACCCTGTAAAGACCTGTCCCTGCGGCACCGGCAAGGCTTATGCGGCCTGCTGCGGTCAGTGGCATCGCGGTCCGCGGCACCTGCAGGCCCCCACGGCGGAAGCGCTGATGCGCTCCCGGTATAGCGCCTATGTATTGGACCTGGTCGATTATGTACGCGACACCTGGCACCCAGACACGCGGCCGGAACACGTCGACCCGAATCCGGCCGGCCTGAAATGGCTGGGCCTGGATGTGCGACGCCACGTCGTCCAGGACGAACG
Source organism: Bordetella genomosp. 9 (assembly GCF_002261425.1). Lineage (NCBI taxonomy): Bacteria > Pseudomonadati > Pseudomonadota > Betaproteobacteria > Burkholderiales > Alcaligenaceae > Bordetella > Bordetella genomosp. 9. The sequence continues at coordinate 1,717,925 of NZ_NEVJ01000003.1, forward strand.
CCACGCGCTGGTCGAATTCGTCGCGCGTAGCCGTATGCAAGGCAAGGGCCAACGCATGCACGAAGTCAGCCGCTTCGTCCGCGAAAACGGCGTCTGGCTATACGTGGACGGCGACGTCGAGGGCTGATCGGGATACTCGCCGGGGCCGGGACGCTAGTCGGGACACCAATCGGGAGCATAAAAAGCAAAACCCCGCTGCAGCGTGCAGCGGGGTTTTGGGGATAAGAGCCTGACGATGACCTACTTTCACAGACGTCCGTCCACTATCATCGGCGCGAAGGCGTTTCACTGTCCTGTTCGGGATGGGAAGGAGTGGGACCACCTTGCTATGGTCGTCAGGCGTAAAGGGTTGCGCGGCGCGTGCGCTCGTGTGGGAGCGTTCGCGTCACGCCAATCTGGGAGAAGCACGCCTGGCGCGCTGTTGGCGCGGGCCAGGTCGAGGGTATTGGGGGGTGCTGCGTGGTACTGCTTGGTGTTGAATTCGGGTTGGGATTGCGGGCACATTCGCAAGCATCATGGCTTTATGCAAGCCGCTTGCTTTGGATGGTGCTGTCAACCATCAGGGTTATAGGATCAAGCCGCACGGGCAATTAGTATCGGTTAGCTTAACGCATTACTGCGCTTCCACACCCGACCTATCAACGTCCTGGTCTTGAACGACCCTTCAGGGGGCTCGAGGCCCCGGGATACCTAATCTTCAGACGAGTTTCCCGCTTAGATGCCTTCAGCGGTTATCTCTTCCGTACATAGCTACCCGGCAATGCCATTGGCATGACAACCGGTACACCAGAGGTACGTCCACTCCGGTCCTCTCGTACTAGGAGCAGGCTCCGTCAAGTATCCAACGCCCACGGCAGATAGGGACCAAACTGTCTCACGACGTTTTAAACCCAGCTCACGTACCTCTTTAAATGGCGAACAGCCATACCCTTGGGACCGGCTACAGCCCCAGGATGAGATGAGCCGACATCGAGGTGCCAAACACCGCCGTCGATATGAACTCTTGGGCGGTATCAGCCTGTTATCCCCAGAGTACCTTTTATCCGTTGAGCGATGGCCCTTCCATTCAGAACCACCGGATCACTATGTCCTGCTTTCGCACCTGTTCGACTTGTCAGTCTCACAGTCAAGCACGCTTATGCCATTGCACTATCAGCACGATTTCCGACCGTACCTAGCGTACCTTCGAACTCCTCCGTTACGCTTTGGGAGGAGACCGCCCCAGTCAAACTGCCCACCATGCACTGTCCCCAACCCGGATAACGGGCCAAGGTTAGAACCGCAAACAGACCAGGGTGGTATTTCAAGGTCGGCTCCACCGAATCTGGCGACTCGGTTTCCGCGCCTCCCACCTATCCTACACAGGCCGGTTCACAGTCCAATGCAAAGCTACAGTAAAGGTTCATGGGGTCTTTCCGTCTAGCCGCGGGTAGATTGCATCATCACAAACACTTCAACTTCGCTGAGTCTCGGGAGGAGACAGTGTGGCCATCGTTACGCCATTCGTGCAGGTCGGAACTTACCCGACAAGGAATTTCGCTACCTTAGGACCGTTATAGTTACGGCCGCCGTTTACCGGGGCTTCGATCAAGAGCTTGCACCCCATCACTTAACCTTCCGGCACCGGGCAGGCGTCACACCCTATACGTCGACTTTCGTCTTTGCAGAGTGCTGTGTTTTTAATAAACAGTCGCAGCCACCGATTCTCTGCGACCCCATCATGCTCAGCGCGCAGGCGCCTCACACTACCGGGGCATACCTTCTCCCGAAGTTACGGTATCAATTTGCCGAGTTCCTTCTCCCGAGTTCTCTCAAGCGCCTTGGAATATTCATCCCGTCCACCTGTGTCGGTTTGCGGTACGGTCTCGTACAGCTGAAGCTTAGAGGCTTTTCTTGGAACCACTTCCAATCACTTCGCGAGACATGCTCGCTCGTGCCACACCCTTGAGTCACGCGCCCGGATTTGCCTAAGCGCCCTCTCTAATGCAGCAACAGGGACATCCAACACCCTGATGATCTTCCGCAATCCGTCCCCCCATCGCACTGTACGATGGTGCTGGAATATTAACCAGCTTCCCATCAGCTACGCATCTCTGCCTCGCCTTAGGGGCCGACTCACCCTGCGCCGATGAACGTTGCGCAGGAAACCTTGGACTTACGGCGAGGGGGCTTTTCACCCCCTTTATCGCTACTCATGTCAGCATTCGCACTTCTGATACCTCCAGCAACCCTTACGAGTCACCTTCACAGGCTTACAGAACGCTCTCCTACCGCGTACACCCTAAAGTGCACACCCGCAGCTTCGGTTTATCGCTTAGCCCCGTTACATCTTCCGCGCAGGACGACTCGATCAGTGAGCTATTACGCTTTCTTTAAAGGATGGCTGCTTCTAAGCCAACCTCCTGACTGTCTAAGCCTTCCCACTTCGTTTCCCACTTAGCGATAATTCGGGACCTTAGCTGGCGGTCTGGGTTGTTTCCCTCTTGAGTCCGGACGTTAGCACCCGGTGCTCTGTCTCCCAAGCTGGACTTGCGGGTATTCGGAGTTTGCCATGGTTTGGTAAGTCGCCATGACCCCCTAGCCATAACAGTGCTCTACCCCCCGCAGTCATACTTGAGGCACTACCTAAATAGTTTTCGGAGAGAACCAGCTATTTCCAGATTTGTTTAGCCTTTCACCCCTATCCACAGCTCATCCCCTAGTTTTTCAACACTAGTGGGTTCGGTCCTCCAGCACGTGTTACCGTGCCTTCAACCTGGCCATGGATAGATCATCTGGTTTCGGGTCTACACCCAGCGACTAAAATCGCCCTATTCGGACTCGCTTTCGCTACGCCTTCCCTATCCGGTTAAGCTCGCCACTGAATGTAAGTCGCTGACCCATTATACAAAAGGTACGCCGTCACCCCACAAGGAGGCTCCGACTGTTTGTATGCATACGGTTTCAGGATCTATTTCACTCCCCTTCCGGGGTTCTTTTCGCCTTTCCCTCACGGTACTGGTTCACTATCGGTCGATCACGAGTATTTAGCCTTGGAGGATGGTCCCCCCATCTTCAAACAGGATTTCACGTGTCCCGCCCTACTTCTCTTACGCCTAGTTCCACGCATTGCATTTCGCCTACAGGGCTATCACCTGCTACGGCCGGGCTTTCCATCCCGTTCGACTATACAACGCGCTAAATCGTAAAGGCTCTTCCGATTTCGCTCGCCACTACTTTCGGAATCTCGGTTGATTTCTGTTCCTCGAGTTACTGAGATGTTTCAGTTCACCCGGTTCGCTTCCTGGAGCCTATGTATTCAGCCCAGGATACCGTCTCGCGACGGTGGGTTTCCCCATTCGGATATCTGCGGATCAATGCTTGTTTGCCAGCTCCCCGCAGCTTTTCGCAGGCTACAACGTCCTTCATCGCCTGTGATCGCCAAGGCATCCACCATATGCACTTAGTCGCTTGATCCTATAACGCTGATGGCTATAGAACTCTTCCAAGCAACCGTCTTGCTCTGACATGATACTTTGCGTTTGTGCCGTTCAAATTCACTTGAGTTTGAACTACTAATGCAATCACAACCCGTATTCAACGACGCATTTATCGCCATATCGATATCGCTATCAATACAGACAATAAACACACCGCCAATACTTCTCGTTGTGCTTCTTCCAGATTGTTAAAGAACGAATAAAACTGTCGAGTCAAAAACTCAACGATCAAGGCTCGTAAGCCATATCGAGGTATTTTTCGATATCGCTTCAAACACTGATCGTTGAACTCTTTCCGCGGACCCTTCGACGCTGCACCCGCCTCGTTTATCAAACAAGGCAATTGGTGGAGGTGAACGGGATCGAACCGATGACATCCTGCTTGCAAAGCAGGCGCTCTCCCAGCTGAGCTACACCCCCAGATAAAACCTTGGTGGGTCTGGTTGGATTCGAACCAACGACCCCCGCCTTATCAAGACGGTGCTCTAACCGACTGAGCTACAGACCCAATTCGCATCGGATCCGCTTTCGATCCAGTCTTAAACAACAACCGATAAGTGTGGCCGCTTGACAAACGCACGCGCTTGCTCTGAAAGGAGGTGATCCAGCCGCACCTTCCGATACGGCTACCTTGTTACGACTTCACCCCAGTCATGAATCCTACCGTGGTAATCGCCCTCCTTGCGGTTAGGCTAACTACTTCTGGTAAAACCCACTCCCATGGTGTGACGGGCGGTGTGTACAAGACCCGGGAACGTATTCACCGCGACATGCTGATCCGCGATTACTAGCGATTCCGACTTCACGCAGTCGAGTTGCAGACTGCGATCCGGACTACGATCGGGTTTCTGGGATTGGCTCCCCCTCGCGGGTTGGCGACCCTCTGTCCCGACCATTGTATGACGTGTGAAGCCCTACCCATAAGGGCCATGAGGACTTGACGTCATCCCCACCTTCCTCCGGTTTGTCACCGGCAGTCTCATTAGAGTGCCCTTTCGTAGCAACTAATGACAAGGGTTGCGCTCGTTGCGGGACTTAACCCAACATCTCACGACACGAGCTGACGACAGCCATGCAGCACCTGTGTTCCGGTTCTCTTGCGAGCACTCCCAAATCTCTTCGGGATTCCAGACATGTCAAGGGTAGGTAAGGTTTTTCGCGTTGCATCGAATTAATCCACATCATCCACCGCTTGTGCGGGTCCCCGTCAATTCCTTTGAGTTTTAATCTTGCGACCGTACTCCCCAGGCGGTCAACTTCACGCGTTAGCTGCGCTACCAAGGCCCGAAGGCCCCAACAGCTAGTTGACATCGTTTAGGGCGTGGACTACCAGGGTATCTAATCCTGTTTGCTCCCCACGCTTTCGTGCATGAGCGTCAGTGTTATCCCAGGGGGCTGCCTTCGCCATCGGTGTTCCTCCACATATCTACGCATTTCACTGCTACACGTGGAATTCCACCCCCCTCTGACACACTCTAGCCCGGTAGTTAAAAATGCAGTTCCAAGGTTAAGCCCTGGGATTTCACATCTTTCTTTCCGAACCGCCTGCGCACGCTTTACGCCCAGTAATTCCGATTAACGCTTGCACCCTACGTATTACCGCGGCTGCTGGCACGTAGTTAGCCGGTGCTTATTCTGCAGGTACCGTCAGTTACGCCAGGTATTAGCCGGCGCCGTTTCTTTCCTGCCAAAAGTGCTTTACAACCCGAAGGCCTTCATCGCACACGCGGGATGGCTGGATCAGGGTTGCCCCCATTGTCCAAAATTCCCCACTGCTGCCTCCCGTAGGAGTCTGGGCCGTGTCTCAGTCCCAGTGTGGCTGGTCGTCCTCTCAAACCAGCTACGGATCGTCGCCTTGGTGAGCCGTTACCCCACCAACTAGCTAATCCGATATCGGCCGCTCCAATAGTGCGAGGTCCGAAGATCCCCCGCTTTCCCCCGTAGGGCGTATGCGGTATTAGCTACGCTTTCGCGTAGTTATCCCCCGCTACTGGGCACGTTCCGATACATTACTCACCCGTTCGCCACTCGCCACCAGACCGAAGTCCGTGCTGCCGTTCGACTTGCATGTGTAAGGCATCCCGCCAGCGTTCAATCTGAGCCAGGATCAAACTCTTCAGTTCAATCTCTGTTTCGTACAACCCAAGGTCCATCGACCCGGGCTGTCTTTCGCTTAGCGCTCTCAAAGGAAGTGATAGAACCCAGACGATCTTGCGACCATCTGATTCCTGACACTTACTTCTGTGAGCACTTGATTTCTTCGGCCCCGGCCGCCGTGCGCTCGAACGTTACCGTCCAAACACCACACCGGCTCGGGCGCGCCTACATCCATCAAGCGCCCACACTTATCGGTTGTTAGTTTTTAAAGAGCAGTTCTGTTTGCTGTCACCGCGGCGCTCGGCTGGTTTGCTTTGCGTCGCTGCTGTGTCAGCAGCAGAGAAACGAGATTATGAAGGCTTTTTTTGGGGCTGTCAAATCAGCGTCGCTTTATTTTGCTTTGCCGCTTTGACCGCGGCGCTCGCGTTACCGCTCGCCCCGCCCTGCCCCTCCCCGATCCAACAGACATGCCGCCAAACCAGGGGTACCGACTTCTTCTCGCCCTTCGCTTCAGCAGCGAAGGGGCGCGACTATAGCACAGGAATTCGCGATGCGTGTGGCCATGCGGATGAAAGCGGCACCGTTTCAGATCGATGTAGGCGGCCTGCCCCCACAATGTCGATCCGATATACCCGCTGCCATTGTGTCTTGACACCGGGATGACCGTCCCGCATGCCGGGAGCGCCATCCGCGGCGCCGAGCAGGCAGCCCTGGAGACCCGCATGAGCACCCCCCGTTTGCCCCGTGTTCCTTTACTGGAACCCGCGCAGATGAGTCCCGAACAGAAGCGCATCCACGATGTGATCACTTCCGGGCCTCGCGGGCAGGTACGCGGCCCGCTCGCGGTGTGGCTGCATCGGCCCGCCATGGCTGAACATGCACAGGCGCTGGGCCAGTATTGCCGATACGAGACCAGCCTGCCCACCCGGCTGTCGGAATGGGCGATCCTGATCATGGCGCGCCATTGGCGTTCCGAGTATGAATGGTGGGTGCACAAGCCTCGCGCCATCAAGGCGGGCCTGGACGAGAGGATGGTGAACGCCCTGCGCGACGGCACGGCCATTCCCTATGCCCATGCCGATGAGGCGCTCGTCCACGAGTTCCTGACGGTGCTGCACGAGACGCGCCGGACGCCGCAGGACCTCTACGACCGGACGGTGCATGTGCTGGGTGAAGCCGGCGTGATCGACCTGGTGAGCATCGCGGGGTACTACACCCTGATCGCCATGACCCTGGGCGCCTTCGATATCCGGCCGCCGGAAGGCGAAAGCATCGAACTGGACGTATAGCGTGGACGTATAGCGTGGACGTATAGCGCTCGATGCCGCAAACCGGCGGACGGGGTGGCGCATCGCGGTTGACGCGCGCCGATCACCCGTGACCGACCACGGGTAACCGGCTGCCGGTATCGGACCACCCGTAATGGACTACCAGTAATAAAGGCTCATGGCATAGGCGCGATGCTGCTCGAATTCGCGCAGGGCCTGGGCTTCGGCGAGTTCTTCCGGGGAAGCCCCGATATCCAGGAGTTCCGCTTCGGTCAACTGGTGCAGCTTGAGCGAGGTGTCCGGGGTCGACCAGCTCTCCCAGAGCGCGATGAACGGGGCGGCGAAGAATGCGCGGACACCGCGCCATACACCGGCGCGCTCGACGGGCGCGGACGTCAGGGCGGCCACAGCGGTAGCGTTGTCGGACATGGGTTGCTCCTCATGAAAACAAGATTGGGGTTTGCACGAGCCATCTCGTCGCCCCACGCCGACAGGCGCGGCGGCCAGCGTATCCACGGACGGCGAGCACGCCGACGCGGTTGACAGGCGTACGGCAACAGGCGCCTGGGAGTCACCGCCTGCAATGGGACGGTTCCTCACGATCGGCGTATCCGCGGACGATGGCGGCGGTCCACCCTCTTTTTCAGATTTCTCCGACACGGGGTCGGGTCGATGTGACATATGAGCGCTCCTGCTCATGGCGGTCGGTCGCCACGTCGGTACCAGACGACCATGTGGCGCAAGGGTGGTTAGAATATTCAACCAACCTGGGGAGTGGAAGCCGTCATTTCTGCTCAGACTGGTTAGCCATACTTACCAGCTATCCTCATCCAGGAGCCCACCACGAGCCCACCACACGCCCGCCATGAGCCGCTTGCCCCTGAATACCCTGCCCGTCTTCCGCGCGGTGGCCGAAAGCCAGAACCTGCGCGCCGCCGCGGAGGCACTGCACTTGACGCATAGCGCCGTCAGCCAACAGATCCGCCTGCTGGAATCCCGCCTGGGACATGCGCTCTTCGATCGACGCGGCAGGCGTGTGGTGCTGAATGCCGCCGGCGCGGCCCTGCTGCGCAGCGTGCAAAGCGCATTGGCGGTGCTGGATGAAGGCGTGCAGGCGGCCGCGGCGGCGGCCGGCACCACGGAACAGCGCCTGCGCATCAGCGTCTTGCCGTCGTTCGCGCAGCGCTGGCTGCTGCCGCGCATGGGCCGCTGGCATCAGCGGCATCCCGGCCTGGCGCTGGAAATCGAGACCTCGCAGCGTGTCGTCGACCTTCAGCGCGACGGCTTCCATGCCGCGCTGCGCCAGGGCCTGGGGAGCTGGCCAGGCGTCGTCGCCGACCGCCTGTTCGACGGGTCGATGGCCATGATCGCGGTCGCCAGCCCGGCCATCGCCCGCCGCCTGGCGGGCGCGACGCCCGAGGACTATCTGCACGAACCGCTGCTGGGCGAAAGCGGCCTATGGGAACACTGGTTCGCCGCGGCCGGCATACGCGGCAAGCGGGGCAAGGTCACCCCGGTCGCGATATTCAACGATGCGGCGCTGCTGCTGTCGGCGGCGGAGCAAGGACTGGGACTGGCCGTGGTGCGCGAGCTGCTGGCGGCCGATGCGCTGCGTGACGGACACCTGGTCAGGCTGTCGCCCATCGCGATCGACCACGAAAGCGCGCGCGCCTATCACCTGGTGTATCCGCCCACGCTGGCCGACTGGCCGCCCCTGGCCGCGCTACGCGACTGGATACATGACGAGCTGTCCGTATCGCTGGCGGAGCTGGAAGCGTCACGCGCGGGCGGAAACGCGCATCAACTGGCGTCGAGCTCGGGATAGTGCCGGAAGATTCCGTCGCCATAAGGCAGGCGGCGTTCGCTGGACAGATAGTCCTTGAGCTCCGGCAAGGCGGCGACGCGTTCGTAAAGGCGCCTGACCTTGGGATACTGGCCCGCCAGCGTCGCCATGCGCTTGGGAAAGGCAAAGCGCAACCCGTCTATCAGCTGGAATAGCGACAGGTCGGCATAAGTCCATTTTTCACCGCCGGCCAGCCACAGGCCTTCGTGCACCAGGACGCGCTCGAACCAGGCCATGAACTTGGGGATGCGCTCCTCGCGGAAGTGCTTCGCGCGGCGCGCCGCCTCTTTCTTCTGGTCCTCGTAGTAGAGACTGTTGGCGATGGGGTGATGCACGTCGTGGGCTTCGGCGACCAGGTCGGCGATGGTCAGCTGTATCTGGTGCACCCAAAGCCGGCCGGCCAGATCCTGCGGCGCCAGTCCGTGCTTTTCTCCCAGGAACAGCAGGATGTTGGCGGTCTGCCCGACCGATACGCCTTCGCCGACCAGATACGGCGGCGCGAAGGGCGGATGATGATCGCGGGCCTTCATATCGCGCACGATGGCGTTGTCGCCGCCCGGTTCCCGCGCTCGATCCCGGTAGGAAATGCCGCCGGCTTCCAATGCAAGCCGGACGAACTCGCCGCGCCCGGGAATACCGTCCCAATACCAGAGATCGTAAGGTGTCATCGCTGCGTCTCCATTGAAGCGCGCAAGTTAGCAAACCGTGTACCCATCAATGATAGGCAGGATATGGCCAAGCTTGTACCGATCTGGTGGCAAATGCAAGGCAACGTGGACGAACCCAGGCGGGAAACGATGTGGTAGCGTGGTCACGCCGACATATCCGGTCGACGGCAATCCTTGCATCAAGGAGAGAACCATGAACGGTGTGATAAGCAATGCCTGGTGGGTACTCGTCGTGCGCGGCGTACTCGGAATCGCGTTCGGTGTGCTGGCGCTGGCCTGGCCGGTACTGACGCTACTGGTCTTGGTGGCGATGTTCGCCGCCTACGCGGTGCTGGGCGGCATCGCCGCGGTCGCCGGCGCATGGCGAGCCCGCGGGACGCCGGCGCGCGCGAGCGACACGTGGATGATCATCCTGTTGGGACTGGTGGCGATCGCCTGCGGCATCATCGCCATCATGTGGCCGGCCATCACGGCGCTGGCACTGGTGCTCATCATGGGTGTCAATGCCCTGGTGGCGGGCGTGCTGGACATCGTCGTCGCCGTGCGCCATCGCGACACGATCAAGCACACCTGGCTGCTGGTGCTGGCGGGCCTGGTGTCCATCGTGTTCGGCTTGGGCGTGGTGATCGTGCCTGGCGCCGGGGCACTCGCACTGGTGTGGATGATCAGCATCTATGCCATCGCAACCGGCATTCTGTTGCTGGCGATGGGCATACAGGCACGACGCGGCCAGGACATGGCGCGGCACGCGCCTGTGTAGGGTACGACGCGCGGCGCATTTCCCCGTGGCGCCGGCATATTTTTGTTGCAGCCATGGTGTTGCCCGCGGGGTATGCTTCGGCGTCCTCAACCTGCACCGCGCCAATGCGTTACCCCGCACTCCTTCCAGCCGACCTGCCCCCCCATCACCGGCCCCGCCACTGCGCCACCCGCGCGCGGGGATCCTGGCTCCGGCTCGCCGCCGCGCGGCCACTGCTGGCGCTTCTGCTGGGCCTGAACCTGTTCCTGGCGGCGGGCTGGACGCCGGCCCAGGCGCAGGCGCCCTCCGGCCAGCAGGAGATAGACAAGGCGCTGGATTCGGCCCGCAAGGACATGGAGGCGCTGCGCAAGAACCTGTCCGAACAGACCGACGACACCGAATTGCTCCGCCGCCGGGCCGCCGCGATCGATATCCAGTCCAAGGCGGACGCCATTGCCGACAAGCTCGCGCCCATCCTGACCTCGGTGCAGGCGCGCCTGACGGAACTGGGCCCCGCGACCGACACCGGCAAGGAGGCGCGCGACATCGCCGCCCAGCGGGCGGAACTGGAGAAAAACCGCTCGACGCTGGACGCGCAGATCAAGCTCGCGCGCCTGCTTTCCGTGGAGGGCGTGCAGACGGCCGAATCGATATCGACCATGCGCCGCTCGCAATTCCAGGCACGCCTGGGGGAGCGCCGGCCGTCCATACTGGGCGGGCAGTTCCGCGACGATTTCAGGAACGACCTGCCGCGCGACATGAGCCGCCTGGCCAGCCTGCGCGACGAGCTGGCGGCCGCGTTGAGCGGCACCCCGGGCTGGGTGTGGAGCATCCTGCTGCTGGCGGCCGCCGTCATCGTGGGCCTGACCGTGCTGGCCGCGCGCCAGATGCGCCGCTTCACCGCCTCGCGGGTCCCCGCGGGGCGGTTGCGCCGTTCCTTCCATGCCCTGATCGTCGTGATGGCGGCCACGCTGGCGCCCGGGCTGATCGGACAATTGCTCTACATCGGTCTCGACTGGCAGGGACAGCTGCCGGACGAGTTGGAATCCCTGATATCCGGGTTCGCCGGCATCCTGTGCCTGGGCGGCTACGTCACCGGGCTGGGGCTGGCGCTGCTGTCGCCTTCGCGGCCGTCGTGGCGGCTGCCGGACATCCCGGATCGCATCGCCAAGAAGATGCGCTGGTTCCCGCATGTGCTGGGGCCCTTGATCGTCCTGGTATGGCTGCTCGATCGCCTGCCGGTTTCGCTGAACGCCAGCCTGTCGACGACCATCGCGTTCAATTGCCTGGTGACGATCCTGCTGGTGGTGGTCATCGTCGTCGGACTGGTGCGATTGGAGCGCACGCGCCGCAAGGTGCTGCACGACCCCGAAAAAGGCCAGGCCCCGCCGCGCCACCTGTGGCTGCTCATCGCGGTCAGCGTCGCATGGCTGATGGTCGCCGGGTCGCTGCTCGCCGTATTCACCGGCTACGTGGCCTTCGGCAACTTCGTCGCGAAGCAGGTGGTCTGGGCGCTCATCGTGCTGAGCTCCGCCTATCTCCTGGCGCTGCTGGTCGACGATTTCTTCATGTCGGTGCTCGGCACGCCCCCGCGCGACGCCGACGGGCACGAACGGGGGCGCGAACCGCGCATCCGCGACCAGGCGGCGGTGGTGCTCTCCGGCCTCGCGCGCCTGTTGATCGGCCTGATCGCGCTGATCATGGTGCTGGGCCAGTTCGCCGAAGGCCCGATGGAGCTGCTCCAGCGCGCCGAACAACTGCTTAACGGACTGTCCATCGGCCAGGTGCAGCTGCGCCCGGCCGCGCTGGTGCAGGGCTTCCTGGTGCTGTTCGCCGGGCTGCTGGGCGTACGGCTCCTGAAGCGGTGGCTGATCAACCGCTACCTGCCGACGACGACGCTGGACCCGGGCATGCAGACCTCGGCCACCACGCTGTTCGGCTATGTAGGCGTGGTCGTCGCGGTCGGGTTGGCGCTGTCCGCGCTGGGCCTGGGGCTGGAACGGATCGCCTGGGTGGCCAGCGCCCTGTCGGTGGGTATCGGTTTCGGCCTGCAGGCGGTGGTGCAGAACTTCGTATCGGGGCTGATCCTGCTGGCCGAACGGCCGGTCAAGGTCGGCGACTGGGTGTCGCTGGGCGGCGTCGAAGGCGACATCCGGCGCATCAATGTCCGCGCGACGGAAATCCAGATGGGCGACCGTTCGACGGTGATCGTGCCGAATTCGGAGTTCATCACCAAGACCGTGCGCAACGTCACCCATGCCAACCCGCTGGGGCTGGTCCAGATCAAGCTGCCCATGCCCTTGAGCACGGATGCGGCAAAGGCGCGCGAGATCATTCTTTCCGCGTTCGTCGATCACGAGGACGTGTTGGAGACGCCCGCGCCCAATGTCTTCCTGGATGGGATCGACGGCGGCAACCTCGTGTTCAACGCCACCGGCTACGTCGGCTCGCCGCGCCAGGCCTACGGCACCCGCAGCGCGTTGTTGTTCGAGGTGCTGCAGCGCCTGGCCGCCGCCAACATCGGCCTGGGCAAGCCGCCGACCATGCTGGTCAGCGCCCCGGCCGCGCCGCTGTTGCCGGGCATTTCGGCGGCGGAGCAGCCTCGGCCGACCCCGGCGCCGGGGCAAGAGGATGCCTAGGCCCTGGAATAGTTCGGCAGGATTTCACCGACAAAAGAGAAATAGCGCGAATTGATCAGCGCCTTGGCGAGCTGGCCGGGGCCGGCGTCCTGGGGTGCGAGCGTCATATCCATCCCATACGGCTGCGCGCCGGACTGCGCGAGCTTATAGACCGCCATCCTGTACATCCAGGCGATCCATTCGGTGCAAAAGAATATCCGCTTGGCGGCGACCGCCGCGTCGACGAAGGAACCGCCCGCGCGTATGACCTCGCGCTCCGTCGCGAGCTTGCTGTCTTCGTCCTGCTCGCCGGGACCGAACACGTGCTTCAGGATCGAACGTTTTTCCAGGGCCAGTGCCGCGAGGTTGTATTTCCACCTTTCGTTCGCGCCACGCACCACGAAAGCGGGCGCCTCCCTGTGCACGAGGTCCGCGACGTCCTTGCGCTTGCAGCGCCAGACGTGGTAACCGACCGTGATCATGTCTTTATCCAGCGTAGACCTGTAGATGTTCGGCGCCAGGCGATTGGAATTGACCATCAGGTCGCGCTTCAGCATGGGCACGGGCCGCCGCCCGTAGACACCTTCATTGCCATCGTGCGGCAAGCCGCCGTTCACGTCATAAATAAAGCTGCTTTGCCCGGCGACGCTGCCCTTGCCGGCGATGCCGCCGTGGACATAATTAGACCCGGTCATCCCGCTGATGACGGCTCCGATCGGATCCCCGACGGCGCTATCGAAATAGAGTTTGAGCATGATGTCGCCGGGTGCGACCTGGCTTCTCAGCATGCCGCATCTTGCTTTCAGTCTGTCCGATGCCATTCCGTTCGATTCCACAGCACGATAATCCAGCGGCGATCGTACGTGGCGTCCCCCGGGCCGCCTATGAGAATGGGCCGCGCGGGCGATAGGAAACCGTACTTAGAATGGCCAGAAGCCGGAGTCGAGGTCGTCCTTGCAACCGGCATATTGCTGGCGGAAGCGGTCGGCGCGCGCCTGCACCTTGCGCGCGACGCCGATCAGCCAGGGCTTGCGGTTGTAGCTTTTGGCGCGATAGCCGCCCCAGCCTTCGTGGTACGCCAGGTATTGGCCATAGGCGTCCCACTTGGACACGCCGTTGAGCTTCTGCGTCTTGTCGATGTACCACCCCATGAAATCCAGGGCGTCGTCGAAATCGTCGCGACTGGCGAACCAGCGGTTGTTCTGCTTCACGTAGTCGCTCCAGGTCTCGTCCTTGGCCTGCGCGTAGCCATAGGCGGAGCTGACGCGGCCCCAGGGGATGAAGCCCAGCAGATAGTCGCGCGGCGGCTTGGCGTCGTAACGGAAGCCGGATTCCTGGAACAGGATCGCGAACGGCACCTGCACCGGCACGCCCCATTTTTTCTGGACGTCCAGCGCGGCGTCGTACCAGTCGTCCTTTTCGCGGAAGATCGCGCAGATGTCTTCCGGATTGCGCGGCGGCGCGCTGGCGCAGCCGGCCAGCCACACGGAACAGGAAACCGCCGCCAGCACGGCGGCGCGGCGCAGGCCGCCCATGGGGCGCACGGGACGTCCGGGACGTACGGGACGTTCGGGGCTCGTGGGGCGCACGGATCCGGCGGCCGTGCGGCGGTCAGGAGACACGAACCAGCAGCTTCCCGAAGTTCGCGCCTTTCAGCATGCCCATGAAGGCCCGTGGCGCGTTTTCCAGGCCATCGACGATGTCCTCGCGATAGCGGACGCGCCCGCTGGCCACGGCTTCGCCGACTTCGCGCAGGAAGTCGGGAAAATGTTCGGCGAACTCGAAATTGATGAAGCCGCGCAGCGTCAGGCTGCGCGACAGGATCTCGCGCATGGTGGCCGGGAGCAGGTTGGGACCGTCGGCGGTGGCGCCGTCATATTGGGCGACCAGGCCGCAGACCGGCACGCGGGCGTATTTGTTCAACAAAGGCAGCACCGCCTGCCACACCGCGCCGCCGACGTTCTCGAAGTACACGTCCACCCCATCGGGACAGGCCTGCGCGAGGCGCTCGGGGAAATCGGGGGCGCGGTGGTCGACCACGGCGTCGAAGCCCAATTCATCCCTGACATGCGCGCACTTGTCCGCGCCGCCGGCGATGCCCACGGCCCGGGCGCCCTGGATCTGGGCCCATTGTCCGACCAGCGAACCCACCGGCCCGCTCGCGGCCGCCACCACCACGGTTTCGCCGGTCCTGGGCTGGCCGATGAAGCGCAGCCCGCTGTAGGCGGTGAAACCGGGCATGCCCAGCACGCCCAGGCCGGTGGTGATCGGCGCCAGGGCCGGATCCAGCTTGCGCAGTCCGCGGGCGGCCACATTGGCATGGCTGCACCAGCCCGTGCGCGCCAGCACGATGTCGCCGACGGCATAGTCCGGGTGCCGGCTGGCGATCACCTGCGCGGCCGTTTCGCCTTCCATCGTGCTCCCCAAGGCAACCGGCGGCGCGTAGGACTTGCGTTCATCCATCCGGCCGCGCATATAGGGATCCAGGGACAGATAGCGCACCTGGAGCTGGACTTCGCCTTCAGCCGGCTCGGCCAGGGGCGCGGTTTCGATGCGGAAGTCGCTGGCGCGCACGGCGCCGTGCGGGCGCGCGGCCAGCACGATCCGGGTGCAGGAGGAAACGGACATGGTGGACACCTCGCTGATCGGCCACGGCGCCGAGCCGCGACCCCGCCCCGCGGAAATACGGGCCGGAACCCCGGTATTAGACACTGCCCGGCGCGGCGTTGCTATGCCGCCTCAACACTCTTATATAAGATATAAGACCGCTTGCCGACCGCCGCCATGGCTACTACAATCGCGACCGATATCCCCCAACCACGACCAGGGCATTCCATGCTAGCTACCTATCGCCAACACGTCGCCGAACGCGCGGCACTGGGCGTCCCCCCGCTCCCCCTGTCGGCCCAGCAGACCGCCGACCTGATTGAATTGCTGAAGGCGCCGCCCGCTGGCGAGGAAGCCTTCCTGCTGGACCTGATCACCCACCGCGTACCCGCGGGCGTGGACGATGCCGCCAAGGTCAAGGCTTCGTACCTGGCCGCCGTGGCCCTGGGCAAGGAATCGTGTCCGCTGATCGATCGCGCCAAGGCGACGGAACTGCTGGGCACCATGCTCGGCGGCTACAACATCAGCGCGCTGATCGAATTGCTGGACGACGCCCAGGTCGGCGCCATCGCCGCCAAGGGCCTGAAGACCACCCTGCTGATGTTCGACGCCTTCCATGACGTCAAGGAAAAGGCCGACAAGGGCAACGCCAACGCCAAGTCCGTGCTGCAAAGCTGGGCCGACGCCGAATGGTTCACCTCGCGTCCGGAAGTGCCGAAGAGCCTGACCGTGACGGTGTTCAAGGTGACCGGCGAAACCAATACCGATGACTTGTCGCCCGCCCCGGACGCCTGGAGCCGCCCCGACATTCCGCTGCACGCGCAAGCGATGCTGAAGAACGCCCGTCCCGGCATCGAGCCGGACGAGCCGGGCAAGGTCGGCCCGATCGACTTCCTGAACCAGCTCAAGAAGAAGGGCAACCTGGTCGCCTACGTGGGCGACGTGGTCGGCACCGGTTCGTCGCGCAAATCCGCGACCAACTCCGTGCTGTGGTTCACCGGCGAGGACATTCCCTTCGTCCCCAACAAGCGCTTCGGCGGCGTTTGCCTGGGCAGCAAGATCGCCCCGATCTTCTACAACACCATGGAAGACGCCGGCGCCCTGCCCATCGAGCTGGACGTGTCGCAGATGAACATGGGCGACGTCGTCGAGCTGCGCCCGTACGAAGGCAAGGCCCTGAAGGACGGCAAGGTCATCGCCGAATTCCAGGTCAAGTCGGACGTACTGTTCGACGAAGTGCGCGCCGGCGGCCGCATTCCGCTGATCATCGGCCGTGGCCTGACCGCCAAGGCCCGCGAAGCCCTGGGCCTGCCGCCCTCCACGCTGTTCCGCCTGCCCGTCAGCCCGGCCGACAGCGGCAAGGGCTACACGCTGGGCCAGAAGATGGTCGGCCGCGCCTGCGGCCTGCCCGAAGGCAAGGGCGTGCGTCCCGGCACTTACTGCGAGCCGCGCATGTCGGCCGTGGGCAGCCAGGACACCACCGGCACCATGACGCGTGACGAGCTGAAGGACCTGGCCTGCCTGGGCTTTTCGGCCGACCTGGTGATGCAGTCCTTCTGCCACACCGCCGCCTATCCCAAGCCCGTGGACGTCAAGACGCACCACACGCTGCCGCAGTTCATGAGCACGCGCGGCGGCATTTCGCTCAAGCCCGGCGACGGCGTGATCCACTCGTGGCTGAACCGCATGCTGCTGCCCGATACCGTAGGCACCGGCGGCGACTCGCACACCCGCTTCCCCATCGGTATCTCCTTCCCGGCCGGTTCGGGCCTGGTGGCTTTCGCCGCCGCCACCGGCGTGATGCCGCTGGACATGCCGGAGTCGGTGCTGGTGCGCTTCAAGGGCAAGATGCAGCCCGGCGTGACGCTGCGCGACCTGGTCAACGCGATCCCGCTGTACGCCATCAAGCAAGGCCTGCTGACGGTCGAAAAGCAGAACAAGAAGAACGTGTTCTCCGGCCGCATTCTGGAAATCGAAGGCCTGCCCGACCTGAAATGCGAGCAGGCGTTCGAACTGTCGGACGCATCGGCCGAGCGTTCCGCCGCGGCCTGCACGGTGCGCCTGAACAAAGAGCCGATCATCGAGTACATCAACAGCAACATCGTCATGTTGAAGTGGCTGATCGCCAACGGCTATGAAGACGAACGCTCGATCCGCCGCCGCATCCAGGCGATGGAAGCCTGGCTGGCCAATCCCCAGCTGCTGGAGCCGGACGCCGACGCCGAATACGCCGCCGTCATCGAGATCGACCTGGCCGACATCAAGGAACCGATCGTCGCCTGCCCCAACGACCCCGACGACGTGAAGACGCTGTCGGACGTGGCTGGCGCCAAGATCGACGAAGTGTTCATCGGCAGCTGCATGACCAATATCGGCCACTTCCGCGCGGCGTCCAAGCTGCTGGAAGGCAAGCGCGATATCCCGGTCAAGCTGTGGGTGGCCCCGCCAACCAAGATGGATGCCCGCCAGTTGACCGAAGAAGGCCACTACGGCACCTTCGGCGCGGCCGGCGCGCGTACCGAAATGCCGGGCTGCTCGCTGTGCATGGGCAACCAGGCACAGGTCCGCGAAGGCGCGACGGTGATGTCCACCAGCACGCGCAACTTCCCCAACCGCCTGGGCAAGAACACCAACGTGTACCTGGGCTCGGCGGAACTGGCCGCCATCTGCTCCAAGCTGGGCCGCATCCCGACCCGCGAGGAATACATGGCCGATATCGGCGTCGTGAACGAAAACGGCGACAAGATCTACCAGTACCTGAACTTCGACAAGATCGAAGATTACAAGGACGTCGCCGACGCCGTGGAAGCGTGATCCTGGCCTGAAGCCAGCGCCGGCGCCAAGCCGGCGCCAAGCCGGCCTCCCGCCGGCATCGAACTGGCAGCAACGCCCGCCCGTGTGGTCCCCGCACGTGGCGGGCGATTTTTTTATGAGGCCCGCCCCAGGCCGTGGCGTCAACGCGACGCCGCGGGTTGCATGCGGCGAACTTATTATTGATAATGCGAATGCTTCGCATTTGTTTAACCAATTAATACTTGCGAAGAAATTATTCGCATGCCTACGCATGTATCCCATCCATGCGGCGGGAGCCTCGCGGGCCCGGCCGCCACAAGTTTTCCAAGGGACACCATGCCTACCCCCAAGCCTTTGACGCTGGCCGTGCGCCTGGCCTGCATCGCCATGGCGGCCAGCGCCACGCTGCCCGCCCGGACCTGGGCGCAGAGCCCCGCGCCGCGATCGCCGGCCGGCGCCGACGGTGCCGCGCCCGTGACGACCATGGCGCCGGTGTCGGTGACCGGCACCGCCGTCACCGAGGGCGACGTCCTGCCCCCCACTTTCGCCGGCGGCCAGGTCGCCAAAGGCGCGCGCCTGGGCATACTGGGCGAGCAGGACGCCGCCAACGTGCCCTTCAGCGTGACCAGCTTCACGTCGCAACTGGTGGAAGACCAGCAGGCGCGCACCTTGGGCGACGTCTTGCGCAACGATCCGTCGGTGCAGGTCACGCGCGGCTATGGCAACGACGCCCAGTCCTACGTCATCCGTGGCTTCCAGCTCTACGGCGACGACATCTCCTATGGCGGCCTGTTCGGCGTGATGCCGCGGCAGATCATTTCGCCGCAGGGCGCGGAACGCATCGAGATATTCAAGGGGCCGAGCGCCTTCCTGAACGGCGTACCCGCGGGCGGTTCGGGCGTGGGCGGCATGGTCAACATAGAACCCAAGCGCGCGGGCGACGATCCCTTGAACCGCATTTCGCTGGACTACGGCACGTCGTCGCAAGCGGGCGCGAGCGCCGATATCGCACGCCGCTGGGGCAGCAGCAACCAGTTCGGCATCCGCGTCAACGCCTTGCAGCGGGAAGGCGACACGGGCATCGACGACGCCAGCACGCGCATGACCTTCGGTTCCGTCGGCCTGGATTACCGCGGCGAGCGTTTCCGTGCGTCCCTGGATGTCGGCTATCAGAAGCAACGCACCGACCAGGGCCGGCCCATGGTCCAGGTGATCGGCGACGGCATCCCCGATCCCCCATCCGCGCGGCGCAATTATGCGCAGCCGTGGACGTATTCCATGACGGAGAACACCTTCGGCATGCTGCGTACGGAATATGACCTGACCGACCGCTGGACGGCATACGCCGCCGTGGGCGGCAACCATGCACGGGAAGACGGCTCCTACTCGTCGCTCCGCGTGAACGAGAGCGGCGCCGGCACGGCCAGCCGCATGGATTCGGTCTATGACCAGGACACCGTCGGCACCATGTTCGGCGTCCGCGGCAAGTTCGACACCGGCCCGCTGAAACACGCCGTCAACCTGGGCTTCTCCAGCGTGTATCTGAAAAAGCGGGCGGCCTACGAAACCTCGGCCGCATTCCCCACCGACCTTTACGACACGCCCTCTATCGCCAAGCCGGCAACCACGGGCGGAGGCGGGGATCTCGGCTCGCCCGGCGTCACAGGACGCACGCGCATGACCGGGGTGTCGGTATCCGACACGGTCTCGTTCCTGGACGACCGCGTGCTCGTCACGCTAGGCGCCCGCCATCAGAAGATCGACGTCAGCGGCTACAACTACAACACCGGCGCGCAGACCAGCCATTACGACGACTCGGCGACATCGCCAGTCTATGGGCTGGTGGTCAAGCCGTGGGAACACCTGTCGCTGTACTACAACCACATCGAAGGACTGCAGCAGGGGCCGTCCGCGCCATCGACCGCCATCAACCGCGGCGACGTCTTCGCGCCGTCGAAGTCCAAGCAGAACGAAATCGGCGCCAAGCTGGACATGGGATCCTACGGCGCGAACCTGGCCTTCTTCGAGATCAAGCAGCCCGTGGGCGTGACGGACCCGGTCAGCAACATCTTTTCGGTCGCCGGCGAACAGCGCAACCGCGGCGTCGAGTTGAACGTCTATGGCGAACCGCTGCGCGGCGTACGGCTGATCAGCGGCGTGACCTATATCGATGCCCGCCAGCGCGATACGGGAAATGCGGCCACCGAAAACAACAAGGCCGTGGGCGTGCCCAACTACACGGCCGTGATCGGCGCCGAATGGGACCTGCCCTGGGTGCCGGGGCTGACCTTGCAGGGACGCGTCACGCGCGCCGGCTCGCAGTACCTGGATACCGCCAACGAGCTCAAGGTCAAGCCCTGGACCACGCTGGACCTGGGCGCGCGCTACGCCATGAAGATCGAGCGGCATGACGTCGTGTGGCGGTTGGGCGTGGACAACGTCACCAACAAGCGCTACTGGACATCCGCCAACGGCGGTTACCTGATCCAGGGCGATCCGCGCACCGTCAAGCTGTCCGTGGCGGTGGATTTCTAGGCGAGGCGAGCCAGGCGGTCCCGGGTACCCTCGGGCGGTACACACGGGCGGTACACTCGGGCCCATGGAAACCTGGACCCGCGGCCTACCCGCGGGCCGCCCCGGCAATGAAGATAGACCTATCCGCCCTGCAGATGCTGGTGGCCGCCGTCGAAGAGCGCAGCCTGGCCAAGGCGGGCGAACGCGAGCATCTCGTCACATCGGCCGCCAGCAAGCGCATCGCGGAACTGGAACGCCAGATCGGCACCGCCCTGCTGGTGCGCCACAATCGAGGCGTGGAGCCGACGCCCGCGGGCGCCGCGCTGTACCACAAGGCCAAGGCCATCCTGACCAGCGTGCGGACGCTGGAAGGACTCTGCGAGGAGTTCTCGCCGGACGGCATCCCGAAGATACGGCTGGCGGCGAACCGCTCCGCCATCATCGAATTCCTGCCCGCGGACATACGCGCCTTCCAGGCCCTGAGCCCGAAGTCGCGCCTGGACCTGGTGGAAGCCTACAGCGGCGACATCCCGCGCATGGTGTCCGACCAGGAAGTGGATATCGGCATCTATCACGCCGTCGGCGCCGCGCCCGGCGTGGTGTCCTTACCCTATCGCAGCGATCGCGTGGTCCTGGTGGTGCCGCGCGGCCACCCGCTGGCCGACGCACCCGCCCTGCACCTGGATCAGGCGCGCGAGTACGACTTCCTGGGCTACTTTCCGCGGCATTCCTTCGAGGCCTTCATGGAGCTGGTGGGCCCGACGCTGACCGGCCCGCTGAACGTCAAGATACAGGTCGCGAACTATGAAGCCCGCTGCCGCATGGTGCGCGAAGGGCTGGGCATCGCCGTCATGCCCGAGCCCATCGCCGACACCTATCTGAGCCTGCTGGGGCTGGTCAAGGTGCCGCTGCTGGACGATTGGGCCAGGCGGCAGTTCTATGTCTGCGCCCGTGACCGCGCGCAGATGCGCATGGCGGCGGGAGATCTGTTCGACTTCCTGGTCAAGGCGGCTTGACGGCGGCGGCGGCTCGACGCCGGCTTCGGGACAGGTTCACGACAGGTTGACGGCGCTTTGACGGCAGTTTGACGGCACGAGCGCCTCAGCCTTATGCTGCAACGCGTCTGCGGCGAGACGGGCCTCTCATGAGCCATATGGATCGTGCAAGGATGTTGCGCCGCACATAACCATCAAGAAGGAAAAGCCATGGTCAATATGAACCGGCGCCAGTTCTTCAAGGTGACGGGTGCGACGCTGGCGGGCTCCAGCCTGGCATTGCTCGGGGCGGCGCCCCGGCAGGCCATGGCGGAAGTGCGCCAGTACAAGCTTGCGCGGACCACCGAAACGCGCAACACCTGTCCCTACTGTTCGGTCGCCTGTGGGATCCTGATGTACGGCCTTGGCGACGGCGCCAAGAACGCCACGCCCAGTATCATCCACATCGAAGGCGATCCCGACCATCCCGTCAATCGCGGCACGCTCTGCCCCAAGGGCGCCGCGCTGATCGATTTCGTCCACAGCCCCAACCGCCTGCAGTATCCGGAATACCGTGCCCCGGGTTCCGACAAATGGCAGCGGATTTCCTGGGAAGATGCGCTGTCGCGCATCACCCGGCTGATGAAGCAGGACCGCGATGCCAATTTCGTCGAGAAAACCGACGACGGCAAGACGGTGAACCGCTGGCTGACCACGGGCATGCTGGCCGCGTCGGCCAGCAGCAACGAAGTCGGCTACATCACGCACAAAACCATCCGCAGCATGGGGATGCTGGCGTTCGACAATCAGGCTCGTGTCTGACATGGCCCGACGGTGGCAGGTCTTGCCCCGACGTTTGGCCGTGGAGCGATGACGAACCATTGGGTCGACATCAAGAACGCGGACATCATCCTTATCATGGGCGGCAATGCCGCCGAGGCGCACCCCTGCGGATTCAAGTGGGTGACCGAAGCCAAGGCCCATAACAAGGCCAAACTGATCGTCGTGGATCCGCGCTTCAATCGCTCGGCTTCCGTGGCGGATTTCTACGCGCCCATACGCACCGGCACGGACATCCTGTTCCTGGGCGGGGTGATCAATTACCTGATCGCCAACGACAAGATCCATCACGACTACGTCGGCAACTACACCGACATGTCGTTCATCGTGCGTTCGGATTTCACCTTCGACGCCGGCCTGTATTCGGGCTACAACGCCGAAAAGCGCGCCTACGACCAGACCACCTGGGACTACGAGCGCGGTGACGACGGCTACGTCAAGACCGACCCGTCGCTGCAGCACCCGCGTTGCGTCTACCAGTTGCTCAAGCAGCACTACTCGCGCTACACGCCGGAGATGGTCGAGCGCGTCTGCGGCACGCCCAAGGACAAGTTCCTGAAGGTGTGCGAGATGCTGGCGTCGACGGCGACCGGCAACCGCGCCGCCACCATCATGTATGCGCTGGGCTGGACGCAGCATTCGGTCGGCTCGCAGATGATACGCACGGGCGCGATGGTGCAACTGCTGCTGGGCAATATCGGTATCGCGGGCGGCGGCATGAACGCGCTTCGCGGGCACTCGAATATCCAGGGCCTGACCGACCTGGGCCTGATGTCGAACCTGCTGCCGGGCTACATGACCCTGCCGGTGGAAAGCGAACAGGATTTCGAGCAGTACATCGCCAAGCGCGCGCTCAAGCCCCTGCGCCCCAACCAGCTGAGCTACTGGCAGAACTACCGGAAGTTCCACGTCAGCCTGATGAAGGCCTGGTGGGGCGCCGCCGCCAAGCCCGAGAACAACTGGGGCTACGACTACCTGCCCAAGCTGGACCGGCTCTACGACATGCTGCAGGTCTACGAGCTGATGCACCAGGGCAAGATGAACGGCTATATCGCGCAAGGGTTCAATCCCCTGGCCGCGGCCCCCAACAAGGGCAAGCTGATCGAAAGCTTCTCCAAGCTGAAGTGGCTGGTCATCATGGACCCGCTGGTGACGGAGACTTCCGAGTTCTGGCGCAATTTCGGCGAACACAATGATGTGGACCCGTCGAAGATCCAGACCGAGGTCTTCCGGCTGCCCACCACCTGTTTCGCCGAGGAAAGCGGCGCGCTGGTGAATTCGGGCCGCTGGTTGCAATGGCATTGGAAAGGCGCCGAGCCCCCGGGTGAAGCCAAGAGCGATATCGAGATCATGTCGCTGCTGTTCACCCGCCTGCGCAAGCTGTACCGGCAGGAGGGCGGCAAATACCCCGATCCCATCGTCAACCTGGCCTGGCCCTACTCCGATCCGGAAAGCCCGACGGCCGAGGAACTGGCCAAGGAGTACTCGGGCAAGGCGGTCACGGACCTGGCCGATCCCAAGGATCCGTCGCGCATCCTGCGGCGCGCCGGCGATCAACTGGCCAGCTTCGCGGAACTGCGCGACGACGGCACCACGTCCAGCGGCTGCTGGATTTTCGCCGGCGCCTGGGGACCGGAAGGCAACCTCATGGCGCGGCGCGACAACAGCGATCCGACCGGCATCGGCCAGACCCTGAACTGGGCCTGGGCCTGGCCGGCGAATCGCCGCGTGCTGTACAACCGCGCGTCCTGCGATCCGGCGGGCAAGCCCTACGACCCGCGCCGCAGCCTGGTGTCGTGGAACGGCAAGGCCTGGGTCGGCGCCGACATCCCGGATTTCAAGGCGGACGAGAACCCGGCAGGCGGCATGGGCCCGTTCATCATGAACCCCGAGGGCGTGGCGCGCTTCTTCTCGCGCAACGGCCTGGCGGAAGGTCCCTTCCCCGAGCACTACGAGCCGTTCGAAAATCCGCTGGGCTACAACCCGCTGTATCCGCAGGCCAAGGGCGTCACCAGCAATCCCGCGGCGCGCCTGTTCGACTCGGACCGGGCGTCCATGGGCACGGTAGACAAGTTCCCGTACGTCGCCACCACCTACCGCCTGACCGAGCATTTCCACTACTGGACCAAGCACTGCCGCATCAACGCGGTGTTGCAGCCGCAGCAGTTCGTGGAAATCGGCGAGGCGCTGGCCAAGGACCTGGGCATCGCCAACGGCCAGCAGGTCAAGGTCTCCTCCAATCGCGGCTACATCAAGGCGGTGGCCCTGGTCACCAAGCGGATACGGCCGCTGACGGTGGAGGGCAAGACGGTGCATCACGTCGGCGTGCCCATCCACTGGGGCTTCGTCGGGCTGGCCAGGCCGGGCTTCCTCGCGAATACGCTGACGCCTTTCGTGGGCGACGGCAATTCGCAGACCCCGGAATTCAAGTCCTTCCTGGTCCAAGTGGAAAAAGCCTAGGAGCCGAGCGATGAGTATGCAATCCCTGGATATCAAGCGCCGCTCGGCCACCACCACGCCGCCTCCGGGCGTGCGCGAGCCGGTGACCGGCAGCGTGGCCAAGCTGATCGACGTCAGCAAGTGCATAGGCTGCAAGGCCTGCCAAAGCGCCTGCATGGAATGGAACGACCTGCGCGACGTGGTCGGTGAAGCCGTGGGGGTGTACGACAACCCCGCCGACCTCACCGAACACTCGTGGACGGTCATGCGGTTCTCCGAATACGAGAACCCCAAGGGCGACCTGGAGTGGCTGATCCGCAAGGACGGCTGCATGCACTGCGAAGATCCCGGCTGCCTGAAGGCCTGCCCGTCGCCGGGCGCGATCGTGCAGTACACCAACGGCATCGTCGACTTCCACGAAGAGAACTGCATCGGCTGCGGCTATTGCATTACCGGCTGCCCCTTCAACGTGCCGCGCATTTCGAAGCAGGACCACAAGGCCTACAAGTGCACGCTCTGCTCCGACCGCGTCGCGGTGGGCCAGGAGCCGGCCTGCGTCAAGACCTGTCCCACCGGCGCCATCGTGTTCGGCACCAAGGAGGACATGAAGCAGCACGCGGCCGACCGCATCGAGGACCTGAAATCGCGCGGCTTCGACCAGGCCGGGCTGTACGACCCGGCGGGCGTGGGCGGCACGCATGTCATGTACGTGCTGCATCACGCCGACCAGCCCAGCCTGTATCACGGGCTGCCGGACAAGCCCACCATCAGTCCCCTGGTGTCGCTGTGGAAAGGCATTTCCAAGCCCCTGGGCCTGGCCGCCGTCGCGTTGACCGCGCTGGCCGGGTTCTTCCACTACGTCCGCGTGGGTCCGAACGAAGTGCACGAGGAAGACGAACGCAACGCCGAAGCCATGCCGCCGGACGAACCGGTGCACAGCGGCCGTCCGACGGCCCAACAGGAGGCGCGCCATGAAGGACCATGAAACCTCACCTGACGGTCACCCGCTGATCGAGCGCTATACGCCGGGGCAGCGCAGCAATCACTGGATCGTCGCCATCAGCTTCGTGCTGCTGGCCTTGTCGGGCCTGGCGCTGTTCCATCCGGCGATGTTCTGGCTGACCAGCCTGTTCGGGGGCGGCCCGTGGACGCGCATCCTGCACCCCTTCGTCGGGGTGTTCATGTTCCTGTGCTTCGCCTGGTTCGCCGCCCGCCTGTGGCGGCACAACAAGATGGAAGCGCGCGACCGGGAGTGGCTCAAGCGCGGGCGCGACGTGATCACCAACCGCGAAGACCGCCTGCCGGAGGTCGGCCGCTACAACGGCGGCCAGAAGCTGCTGTACTACGTGCTGATCGTCTGCATGATCGGCCTGTTGCTCAGCGGCATCGTCATCTGGCGCCAGTATTTCTCGTTCTATTTCCCCATCACCGTCATCCGGGCGGCGTCGGTGGTGCACGCGGCGTGCGGGCTGGTTATGATCTGCGCGATCGTCGTGCACATCTACGCGGGCATCTGGGTCAAGGGCTCGATCGGCGCCATGATGCGCGGCACGGTCACCTGGGGCTGGGCCTGGAAGCATCACCGCGCCTGGTTCCGCGAGGTCCGCAAGCAGCCCCTGGGCAAGTAGACTCCCGCCTAAGCGGCGCCGCGTTGGCCGACGACCGTTCCCCAGGCTTTTTCCGATCGGAGGTTGGTTGTGCAACGCATTCTTCAACGCGGCGAAATCGAGGCACTGGATCACAATGCCCTGCCGCGGCTGCGGCTGCCCGCGCGGGAGAGCGTCTTTCGCGACCGCGCGGCGCGCCTGCGCCAGCTGGCCGCCGATAGCCCGGTGGGCGATTACCTGTTGCTGATGGCGCACCTGGCCGACGCGCAGCACCGCGTGCTTGCCGGCCTGGGCGCGGCTGATGCCGCCGCGGCGGTGGCTTCCGGCGAACGCATCGACCTCGCGCAAGCCCACGGGATGCCGCCCCTGCAGGCGGTGGGATGGCCCCGCGACCCGGCATGGCGGAAGGTCCTGCGGACCCTGCTGGACGAAGTGGCGCGCTCTCCCGAGGCGCCGCCGCAAGCCGTTGAAACCTGCCAGGCGACGCTGGCCACGCTGGAAGAATTTCCCGAAGGCATCGAACAGTGGGCGGACAACCTGCTGAACGAGAGCGAAGAACAGATCGACGCCGCCGCGGCGCCCTTCGTGATGGGCGCGCTGCAGGTGGTCTGGACCGATATGGCGGTCCGCTTCGATGCCGCGCAGTTGCCGGTCGTCAGCCCTTTCGGCGTCTGCCCGCTGTGCGGCAGCCTGCCCGTGGCCAGCGTGGTGCGCGTGGGTGGCCAGTACCAGGGCTACCGCTATCTGTGCTGCTCGCTGTGCGCCACGGAATGGCATATGGTGCGCGTGAAATGCACCCAGTGCGAGTCCACGGAAGGCATCGCCTATCACGCGATAGACGGTGGATCCGAAGCCATCAAGGCCGAATCCTGCGACAAGTGCCGCACGTATCGCAAGATTTTCTATCAGGAGAAAGACATGAACGTCGAGCCGGTGGCGGACGATCTTGCGAGCCTGATGCTGGACGTGCTGATGGGTGAAGCGGACTACGGCCGCGCCAGCGGCAACCCGCTTTTATGGCAAGAAGAAGCATGAACGCGAACGGCGCGGCGAAGGCGGACCAGGGGACGGCCCAGGATACGGGCAACGGCCTGGATGGGACACCACGGGCGGCCGGCGCGGCGCTCATCCCTTCGCTGGACCGCCTGCTGAACGCGGCGTGCATGCAGCCCCTGCTGCAAGGGCATGGCCATACCCAGGTGGTCGCCGCCTTGCGCACGCATCTCGATACGCTGCGGCAGGCCGCGCGGGCGGGGGAGCTGACGGCGGCCTCGGTGACGCCGGAAGCCATCTCCGGCCAGGTGGGCGCCGCGCTGGAGAAAGCCGCGCAACCCCGGCTGCGCGCGGTCTTCAACCTGACCGGAACGGTGCTGCACACCAACCTCGGCCGCGCGCTGCTGCCGGACGAAGCGGTGGCGGCGGTGGTACGCGCATTGACCACGCCCGCCAACCTGGAATACGACCTGGAGACCGGCGGCCGCGGCGACCGTGACGATCTGGTCGAAGGCCTGCTGCGCGAACTGACGGGCGCGGAAGCCGCGACCGTGGTGAACAACAACGCCGCCGCGGTCCTGCTGATGCTGAACTCCCTGGCCGACCGCCGCGAGGTCATCGTGTCGCGCGGCGAACTGGTGGAAATAGGCGGCGCCTTCCGCATTCCGGACGTGATGAAGCGCGCGGGCGCCAGGCTGGTGGAAATCGGCACCACCAATCGCACCCATCCCGTCGACTACCAGA
Organism: Bordetella genomosp. 9; assembly: GCF_002261425.1. Taxonomy (NCBI): domain Bacteria; kingdom Pseudomonadati; phylum Pseudomonadota; class Betaproteobacteria; order Burkholderiales; family Alcaligenaceae; genus Bordetella; species Bordetella genomosp. 9. The sequence continues at coordinate 1,746,148 of NZ_NEVJ01000003.1, forward strand.
GCGCCATCGGGCCGCGCACGGCCATGCTGATGAAGGTGCATTGCAGCAACTACGCCGTCACCGGATTCACCCGCAGCGTCGACGTCGCCCAGGCCGCCCGGATCGCGCACCAGGCCGGCCTGCCCATGACCGTGGACCTGGGCAGCGGCACGCTGCTGGACCTGTCGCGCTGGGGCCTCCCGCGCGAGGACACCGTGCGCGAGACCCTCGCCGCCGGCGCGGACCTGGTCACGTTCAGCGGCGACAAGTTGCTGGGCGGTCCGCAGGCCGGGCTGATCGTCGGCCGCGCCGAGCTGATACGCAAGATCAAGAAGAATCCGCTCAAGCGCGCGTTGCGCGTGGGCAAGCTGACACTGGCCGCGCTGGAGCCGGTATTGGCGTTGTACCGTGCACCGGAAATCCTGGCCGACAGGCTGACGACGCTGCGCCTGCTGACGCGGCCGCCCGCGCAGATGCGGGAACAGGCCGAACGCATGCTGCCCGCGCTGCAGCGCGCGCTGGGCGAGCGCTATGCCGCCGAAGCGGCGCCCATGACCAGCCAGATCGGCAGCGGCGCCTTGCCGGTGGATCAACTGCCCAGCTACGGATATGCCATCCGCCATGCGGGCAAGGGACGCGCCGGCCGGGCGCTGGACGCGCTCCAGGCGGCACTGCGCGGCCTGCCCCGTCCGGTCATCGGCCGCATCGGCGACAACGCCTTGTGGCTGGACCTGCGCTGCCTGGAAGCGCGCGACGAAGCCGCCTTTCTCGCGCAGCTGGAAGATCCGCTGGCATGATCGTCGGTACCGCCGGCCATATCGACCATGGCAAGACCACCCTGGTGCGCGCGCTGACGGGCGTGGACACGGATCGCCTGAAGGAAGAAAAGGCGCGCGGCATCTCGATCGAACTCGGCTATGCGTACACGCCGCTGCCCGATGGCGACGTGCTGGGCTATATCGACGTGCCCGGCCACGAGAAGCTGGTGCACACCATGGCGGCGGGCGCGGGCGGCATCGACTTCGGATTGCTGGTCATCGCCGCCGACGACGGCATCATGCCGCAGACGCGCGAACACCTGGCCATCCTGCAATTGCTGGGCGTTTCGCAGGGCGCGATCGCCATCACCAAGGTGGACCGGGTGGACGCCGACCGGCTCGACACGGTGCGGCGGGACGTGCTGGGCCTGGCGGCGGGAACGTTCCTGGCGGAGGCCCGCGTGTTCATGGTCAACGCCAGCAGCCTCGCGGACCTGGGCACGCGCGCCTTGCGGGCGCATATCGAGCAGGCCGCGGCAGCCCTGCCCGCGCGGCGGGCCGGCGGCCTGTTCCGCCTGGCGGTGGACCGCGTCTTCACCCTGTCCGGCCAGGGGACGGTCGTGACCGGCACCGTGCACTCGGGGCGCGTACAGGCCGGCGCCGATGACGGCGCCACGTCGATGCTGATGCCGGCGGGCACGCCTGTGCGGATACGGAGCATCCACGCGCAGAACCGGCCGAGCCCCAGCGGACACGCTGGCCAGCGTTGCGCGCTGAATCTGGCCGGCATCGACAAATCCGCCATCGCGCGCGGCGACTGGATCGCCGACGCCAGGTGTTTCGTGCCCTCGCGGCACGTCGACGTCGAGCTGCGCATGCTCGCCTCGGCCGACGCGGCGGCGACGACATGGCTGCCCGTGCATGTCCACCTGGGCGCGGCGCACCATATGGCGCACGTCGTGCCGCTGTCGGCGGACAGCGTCGCGCCGGGGGCCATGGCGCGCGCCCAACTGGTGTTCGACCACCCGGTGTGCGCCATGCCCGGCGATCGCTACATCGTTCGCAACGCGCAGGCCGCGCAGACCCTGGGCGGCGGACGCGTGCTCGATCCCAATGCGCCCGACCGCCGGCGCCGCACGCCTCAGCGCATGGCCTGGCTGGATGCCGTGGCCGCCATGCTGGACGGCGGCGGCATGCATGCCTTGTTGACGCAGGCGGCGGCGGGCCTGGACGAACACCAGCTGATGCGGCTGACCGGTCGCCCGGCCGAGGAGACGTCCATCCCGGACGATGCCCTGTGGGTCGCGGCGAATTCGACCCACGGCGCGCGCACGCTGATCCTGCGCGCGCATTGGGACACGCTGCGCGCGACGGTGAGGACGGCGCTGGAAAGATTGCACATGGATACGCCGGACGAACCCGGCGCGGACGCGGGCAGGCTGCGGCGCATCGCCCTGCCCGCCTTGCCGGATGCGCCGTGGCAGGCCTTGATCGCCGACCTGCTGCAGGACGGCACGATCGTGCGCAACGGACCATGGCTGCACCTGCCCGGCCATGCCGTGCAGTTCGACGACGAGGAGACCCGGCTCGCGCAGGCGCTGCTGCCCTTGCTGCACGCGGGCGCCTATGACCCGCCATGGGTGCGCGACCTGGCGCGCATGCGTAACGAAGCGGAAGACCGGGTCCGCAAGGTGCTGCGCAAGCTGCTGCGGCGCGGCGACGTGGCGCAGGTCGTACCGGACCTGTTCTATCACCGTGACAGGATGCAGGAGCTGGCCGAACTGTTCGCGCGACTGGCGCGGGATGGCGCGCCGGATGACACGCGGACGGCGCCCATGGGCATCAATGCCGCGCATTTCCGCGACGCCACCGGGCTCGGGCGCAAGCGCGCCATACAGATACTGGAATATTTCGATCGCGTCGGCTACACGCGCCGCCTGCGCGATCTGCATCTGCTGCGCACCGACGGCGGCGCGACCGGTCTCGATGGTCGCGCCGCATCTCGTACAATCTAGCGCTTCCGGAAGGCATCCGTACCCGGTGGTGCGGCCGGGCTTCAAACCCGGTTGGGGACGTCAGACGTTCCCACGTAGGTTCGACTCCTGCTGCCTTCCGCCCGGTCTCCCAGGCATCCCGTCAGGCAGGATTGAAACCGTACAGCCGCGCCGGGTTGTCCACCAGCACGCGCTTGCGCGTGGCTTCATCCGGCATCCAGTCCCCCAGCAGGTTCAGCAGGATGCCGTCGTCGGGCACATGGGCCGGCTCGTAGTAGTTGATGTGCGGCCAGTCGGTGCCCCAGACCACGCGTTCGCTGTTTGCCTTCAGCAGGGAGGTCGCGAACGGCGCGATGTCGGGAAATGGCGAACCCACCGCGGTATTGCGGTCGGCGCCCGATATCTTCGTCCACGCCTTGCCTTCGGCGAGCAGCTTGCATAGGAACTGGAAGCCCGGGTCATCGACGCTGCGCGCCGCGTTCATGCGGCCCTGGTGATCGACGACCAGATCCACCCCCGACGCCAGCAGCGTCGGCGCCATTTCCGGCAGGTCCGGCGCATGTATCCATATCTGCGCGTGCATGCCGCGCGCCTTCAGGCGCGGGGCCAACGCGGTGAAGTCGTCGATGCCGACGCCGTTGCGGTACACCGCCTTGCCGTCATGCTTGTACAGGTTGAAGCGCGCGCCGCGCACGCCTTGCCGCGCCAGCGCATCCAGATCCTTTTCCGGGATGTCACCACGCAGCACGCCCACCGCGCGCAGGCGGTCGGGATACTCGCTCAATGCCTGCAGCACGTTGCGGTTGTCGTCGCCCTGCGCGCTGGCCGTCACCAGCACGCCACGGGTCAGGCCCAGCCGATCGAGATGCGCGATGAAACGCTCGGCGCCGTTTTCCGGCGGCGTGTAGCTGCGATCCTCGCTGAGCGGGAATTGCGCGTAGGGACCGAAGACGTGCGCATGCGAATCGCAGGCGCCGGCCGGCACCTTGAAGCGCACCGGCGTGATCTCGGGATGAGGCGGAAGACAGGGCTTGGTCATGATCGCTCCTCCATCAACGCGCGTTCTCGGGCTTCAACACGCCGGAAGTCAGCAGCGGCTGCAGCTTGGCTTCTTCCTTGGCGAAAATCTGCGCGGACTGATCGATGGTGGACGGCACCACTTCCGAGCCGATGTTGGCCAGTTGCTTCTGCACTTCCGGGTCGGCGACGGCCTTGGCCAGCGCGTCGTTCAGTACCTGGCGGACTTCCTTGGGCGTGCCCTTGGGCGTCATCAAGGCCGAATAGGTCACCATCTCGAAATCGGGCTTGCCCAGCTCGGCCACGGTCGGCACGTTCGGCAGCGAAGGCACCCGCTTGGCCGAGGTCACGGCCAAGGCGGTCAGCGAGCCGTTCTGGATCTGCGGCTGCGAACTGGTCAGCTGATCCACCATGCCATCGACCTGGTTGCCCAGCATGTCCGCCAGCGCGGGCGCCGAGCCCTTGTACGGGATGGGATTGATCTTGATGCCGAAGTCCTGCTCCAGCAGCAGTTCGGCGATGTGATTCGTCGTACCCGTACCCGAATGGGCAATGGCGAGCTCGCCCGGATGCGCCTTCGCATACGCGATGAAGCCCTGGAAATCCTTGATGCCCTGCTTGTTCTTGGCGTTCACTTCCAGGACCGAAGGCACCACGGCCAGCATGCCGATGGGATCGAAGTCGCCCAGCTTGACCTTGGTGCCCGGCACCAGCGTCGGGTTGACGACCAGCGGCACGATGGTGGTGGACAGGACCGTATAGCCGTCCGGCGCCGAACGGGCGACGTTGCCGGCGCCGATGGAGCCGCCGGCCCCACCCAGGTTTTCCACCACGATCGATTGCTTCAGGTAGCGCGCCATCGCCGTGGTGATGGCGCGCGTGGTGATGTCCAGATTGCCGCCGGGCGGATACGGAACGATCAGCCGTATCGGCTTGTCGGGATAGCCCTCGGCCGCGGCGAGCCCCGCATGCGCGCCCAGGCTCAAGGCAATAACCATCCCCAGCGCTTTCACAGCGCCTTTGAACTGCTTCATTGAAGTCTCCGTACTTTCTTGATGGAAAAATGCTTATGTGCGGTACGACGGATCCAGGCGGTCCGCCAGGCGCAGCAGCGCGGGCCATTCCATCTGGCCGTAGGGACGCCGCGTACCCGGCTGGTACTGGTTCCAGGTAGCCTGGATCACTTCCTTGGATACCGGGTTCAGCGGTGCGTTGCAGGCCATGGCGGCCAATTGCGCGCGGCAGGACACTTCCAGGCGATGCATCCAGTTGAAGGCTTCGCCGATGCTGCGGCCGACCGTCAGCAGGCCATGGTTGCGCAGGATCAGGGCTTCGTTCTGGCCGAGGTCGCGGCACAGCGATTCCTGCTCGCTCAGGTCCAGCACCACGCCTTCGTAGTCGTGATAGCCGATCTTCATGAAACGCATGGACGTCTGGTTCAGCGGCAGCAGTCCGCAGGCCAGCGACGACACGGCCATGCCGGCCCAGGTATGCGTATGGATCACGCAATCCACTTCGGGGCGCTTTTCATGGATGGCGCTGTGGATGACGAAACCGGCCTTGTTCACGCCATAGGACAGATGCGGGCCGAAGTCCGGCTTGCTGAGGATGTTGCCGTGATGATCGATCTTCAGCAGGCTGGACGCCGTGATTTCTTCATAGAGCAGGCCGTAGGCATTGATCAGGAAGGCGCCGGTCTCGCCCGGCACGCGCAGGGAGATGTGGTTGGCGATCATGTCCGACATGCCGTAGTGCGCGACCAGGCGGTAACAGGCCGCCAGGTCGACGCGGGCTTCCCATTCGGCTTCGGAGCATTGCTCCTTCATCGAAGAAATCTTCAGTTCATGTTTCATCATGGTCATCTCCTGACAGCCAATCCCGTTGGCGCGGCCGGCGCGTGAGCATTGAACGCAAACGCGCGGCGGCATGCCCGTCCACCCGGACGGGCGTGCGCCAGGATGACGATGTTACGAGCCTCGGGGCATTTGGGGTTGCCTATTTGAGAATGCGGCGTTTCCACGCCTTCGATGGTGCAGTGCAATGCCCCCGGGAAAGTCCGTAGGCGCGCCGGGCGGCCATCGCACTAGAATTACCCGATTCCATACAACGACATCCGGTTCCATATTTTGGAACCAAGCGCTTCCCATGAGTGTTCTCGATAACGCGGCCCGGGTGCTGCGGGTGCTGGCCCAACACGGCGGCGAAGTCAGCGTGACCGACGTCGTCGCGCACCTGGGCCTGCCCAAGAGTTCGTCGTCCCGGCTGTTGAAGCAGATGCTGGAAAGCGGCCTGCTGGAACGCGACGCGGCCACGCTGAAATACCGCCCCGCCCTGCTGCTGCTGGAAGTCGCCCATCAGGCGCGTGGCAGCACCCCGCTGATCCGGCGCCTGGAACAGGCGCTGGAAGCGCTGGTGGCCGAAACGGGACACACGGGATATATCTCGGTGCTGGACGAAAGCCGGCGCGACGTCGTGGTGCTGCGCGCATTCCACGGTTCGCATCCCTTGCGCGTGGTGACCCAGCCCGGTTATCGGCTGCCCGCCTATGCCAGCTCCACCGGACGGGCGCTGCTGGCCAGGCTGGACGGCGACACGGCGCGCCGGGCGCATCCCGCCACGTTCGCCCCCCGCGCGCGGGTGCTGCCGCACGCCCCGCCCGACGCGGCGGCGCTGGCCGCCCAGCTGGACGACGTGCGGGTCCGGGGCTGGGCCTGGGCGCTGGATGAAAGCCTGGCCGGCGTCGGCTCGGTCAGCGCCACCGTCAACGATCCGCAGAGCGGCGAAATCCTGGCCTTCTGCCTGAGCTTTCCGGCGTCGCTGAACCAGCCAGGCTTCATCGACGCCCTGGCCCATCGCCTGGTCGGCCATGTCGCGGCCATCGGCCGCGCCGCGGGCGATGCCTTCTGGCAAGCCATGGCGCCCGTCCCCGCCGGCACGGCGCCGGCGGACGCGGTCCACCACTGAAAAAACACAAGGGGAATACACATGCGGCATACGGATTCTCACCCGCGCGCGTTCAGCGGCGGCACCTTCATATTGCTGGCGCTGCTCAGCGTCTTCGGCGCCATCATCGGCATCCAGCTGCTGGTCTCGCTGGGCGTAACGCCCAATACGTCCATCATCGGCGCGCTGGTGGCGATGATCCTGGCGCGCATACCGCTGGCGCTGTTCGCCCGCTTCCGCTCGATACACGAACAGAACCTGGCGCAGAGCGCGATATCGTCGGCGACCTTCGGCGCGGCCAACAGCCTGCTGCTGCCCATCGCCATTCCCTACCTGTTCGGCCGCACGGACCTGGTGCTGCCGATGTTCGTCGGCGTGGCGGCGGCCATGCTGCTGGATGGCTATCTGCTGTACCGGCTGTTCGACAGCCGCATCTTCCCCGCCGCGGGCGCCTGGCCGCCGGGCGTGGCGGCGGCCGAGGCGATCAAGGCCGGCGACACCGGCGGGCGGCAGGCGCGGCTGCTCGGCGTCGGGATCGGGGTCGGTCTGGTCGGCGCCTGGCTGCACATTCCCATGTCGGCTTTCGGCACGGCCTTCCTGGGCAATATCTGGGCGCTGACGATGTTCGGCATCGGGCTGTTGATACGCGGCTATGCGAAGCCCATCATGGGATGGGACATCAATGCGCTGTATATCCCGCACGGCCTGATGATCGGGGCGGGCCTGGTCGCCTTGATACAGGTGATCGCGCAGATCCGCGCCCGCGGCGGCGACGACGCCGGCGCGTCCAAGCGGAGCGGCACGATGCCGACGGCGGCGACCGCCGAAGCGGCGCCCGCGTCCGGGCCTACGCGCACGATCGCGGACATGCGCCGCACCTTGCGGCTGGGCGCGATCGCCTACGTCGTGCTGGCCGCGCTGCTGGCGCTGGGCAGCGGCGTGTACACCGGCATGTCCGTGCCCATGCTGGTCGGCTTCGTCCTTTATGCCGCTTTCGCCGCCTTCGTGCACGAACTGCTGGTCGGCATCGCCGCCATGCACTCCGGCTGGTTCCCCGCGTTCGCGGTCGCGCTCATCACGCTGCTGGTCGGCATGCTGATCGGCTTTCCGCCGGTGGCGCTGGTGATCCTGTGCGGCTTCGCCGCGGCCACCGGCCCGGCGTTCGCCGACATGGGCTACGACCTGAAGGCAGGCTATCTGCTGCGCGGCAACGGCGCGGATCCCGCATTCGAACTGGACGGCCGGCGCCAGCAGCTGGCCGCCGGCATGCTGGCCTTCGTCATCAGCATGCCCATGGTGTATTTCACCTATCACAGCTATTTCGACCAGGGCCTGACGCCGCCCGTCGCGGCGGTCTATGTCGCCACCATCAAGGCGGGAGTCGCGCCCGGCGTGGCGATGCAGCTGCTGATATGGGCGATCCCGGGCGCCTTGATCCAGTGGCTGGGCGGCCCGCGCCGCCAGCTGGGCGTGCTGCTCTCCACCGGTCTGCTCATCGCCAATCCGCTCGCGGGCTGGGCGGTCCTGGCCGGCATCGCGCTGCGCGTGATCGCGCTGCGCCTGTGGGGCGACAAGGTGCGCAACAGCCTGGAAGTCTTCGCCGCGGGATCCATCGCCGGCGATGCGTTGTACAGCTTCTTCAATTCCCTGATCCAGTATCAGGCCAAGGGAAAATAAGGACCCGATATGAGTCTCAGCCATACGCTTCAAGTCTTCGACGCCTTCGACAGCGCCTACGCCAGCGGCCAGACGGTCGTCGACCTGCTGCGGCCCTATGCCGCGCACGCCAAAGTCGCCGTCAAGACCATCAGCGGCCCGAAGGGCAAGACGGACTTCGTGCGCATCGAAATCCCGGGCACGGAGGGCAAGACGAACGGCGGCGCCGCGCCCACGCTGGGCATCGTCGGCCGCCTGGGCGGCATCGGCGCGCGCCCCAGCCGCATCGGCCTGGTATCCGACGGCGACGGCGCCATCGCCGCGGTGGCCACGGCCTTGAAGCTGGCGCACATGGCCACGCAGGGCGACCGTTTGCCGGGCGACGTCGTCATCAGCACGCACGTCTGTCCCGACGCGCCGACGCGTCCGCACGAACCCGTGGATTTCATGGATTCGCCCATGGACACCGAGACCCTGAACGAAAACGAGGTGTCGGAAGAAATGGACGCGGTGCTGTCGATCGACACCACCAAGGGCAACCGCATCCTGAACCACAAGGGCTATGCGATCTCGCCCACCGTCAAGCAGGGTTATATCCTGCGCGTGTCGGAGGACCTGGTGCGCATCATGGAAATGACCAGCGGACGTCCGGCGGTGACGTTTCCCATCACCACGCAGGACATCACGCCCTACGGCAACGGCGTGTACCACCTGAACAGCATCCTGCAGCCATCGGTCGCGACACGGGCGCCCACCGTCGGCGTGGCGATTTCGGCGATCAGCGTCGTGCCGGGCTGCGGCACCGGCGCCAGCGACGAAGCCGATATCGCCGCCACCGTGCGCTTTGCCGTGGAAGTCGCCAAGGAATTCACGCGCGGGACCTGCAGCTTCCATGATGCCGGCGAATACGAGCGGCTGGTGGCGATGTACGGGTCGCTGGCGCATCTGCAGAAGCGCCAGTAAGCCCGCGCACGCAAGGAGCACACATGACGGACGGCAATCCCTTGCTAGGCACCATCACCATCGGACAGGCGCCGCGCGCCGACATCACCCCCATCCTGCAGGCGGCGCTGCCGGCCGGCGTGCGGGCCCGCCATGTCGGCGTGCTGGACGGCGTGTCGGCCAGCGATATCGCATCGCGCTACGCGCCGCGGCCCGGCCAGCCCTTGCTGGTGACGCGCCTGCTGGACGGCAATCCGGTCATCCTGGACAAGGCCGCCATCCAGGGCGCGCTGGCGGGCAAGATCGCCGAACTGGAGGCCAGCGGCTGCACGGTCATCCTGGTGCTGTGCACGGGCGAATTCCATGGCCTGACGACCCGACGCGCCTGGCTGGTCGAGCCCGACCGCATCGTGCCGCCGGCCGCCGCCGCGTTGGCCGGCGAACGCCAGGTCGGTATCATCGTGCCGCTGGCCGAACAGGCCGCCAGCGAGGCCGGCAAGTTTTCCATGCTGGCCCGGGCGCCGCTGTGCGAAGCCGCTTCGCCTTACGATGAAGATCCGCGCCCACTGGAAGCGGCGGCGCGCACGCTGCGCGATCGCGGCGCGCGGATGCTGCTGATGGACTGCATGGGCTTCGTCGAAGCGCATCGCGCGGCGGCGCGGCGCGCCAGCGGCCTGCCCACGGTGCTGTCCAACGCCCTGATCGCCAAACTCGTCGCGGAGCTCGTCATCTGATGTCCATGCAACTTCTTCTCTTGAGCAATTCCCGTTCGCCCGACGGCGGCTACCTGACGCATGCGGTCGCCCCGCTGCGGGCGCTGGCCGGCGAACGGCGCAAGACCTTGTTCGTGCCCTTCGCCGCGGTCACCACCAGCTGGGATGACTACACCGCCAACGTCGCGAACAGCCTGGCCGGACTGGGGTGGGCGTTCACCGGCGCGCATACCGTGGACGCCGATGCGGCCGGGCGCTACGAGCTGATCCTGGTGGGTGGCGGCAATACCTTCCAGCTGGTGGCGGAATGCCGCCGCCGCGGCTGGCTCCCGGCCATCGCGGAACGCGTGCGCGCCGGCACGCCTTATTCGGGCTGGAGCGCGGGCGCGAACCTGGCCTGCCCGACGCTGTGCACCACCAACGACATGCCCATCGTCGATCCGGGCGGGTTCGATGCGCTGGGCTTGATCGGGTTCCAGATCAATCCGCACTACAACAATGCGCTGCCGCCGGGGCACCAGGGCGAAACGCGCAATGAGCGCATCGCGGAATTCCTGGTTGCCAATCCGGCGGCGACGGTGGTGGGCTTGCCGGAAGGCGATTGGCTGGTGGGCGACGGTGCGCGCATGACCTTGCACGGCCCGCATACGGGGTATGTGTTCCGCCCGGGGAAGGCCCCGGAGGAAGTGCGTGACGGGATGGCGATAGGTTAGGGAACCCCTGCCTTGCCCAGGCCCAGATAGCTTTCGACGACGCGCGGATTGTTCGCCAGTTCGGCGGCGGCGCCGGACAGCACGACCTCTCCGGTTTCCAGCACATAGCCCTGATCCGCCACCTGCAGGGCGGCGCGGGCATTCTGTTCGACCAGCAGGATCGACACCCCGGCCTCGCGCAGCCGCGCGATGATGTGGAAGATCTCGCGGACGATGCGCGGCGCCAGCCCGAGGCTGGGTTCATCCAGCATCAGCAGGCGCGGCTTGGCCATCAGTGCGCGTCCCACCGCCAGCATCTGGCGCTCGCCGCCGGACAAGGTGCCAGCCTGTTGCGCGCGCCGCTCCTTCAGGCGCGGGAACAATTCGTAGACGTCCTGCATGCTGGCCCGCCAGCCCGCCTCGCGCATGCGATAGCGCCGGAAGCCGCCCAGGAGCAGGTTGTCTTCCACCGACATGCTGGCGAACAGTTCGCGCTTTTCCGGCACCAGCGACATGCCCGCCGCCACGCGCCGTTCCACGGGCCAGGCGGAAACGTCCTGGCCATCCAGCAGCACGGCCCCGCTGGCGTGTCCCGTCAGGGGCAAGGCGCCCATGATGGCGTTCAACATCGTCGACTTGCCGGCGCCGTTGGCGCCGATCACCGTGACGATGCTGCCGGCCGAGACCGCCAGCGTGACCGGCGACAAGGCGCCGACCTTGCCATAGCGGGCGGCCAGGCCTTCCACGCGCAACAGCGGCGCGGCGCCGGCCATGGACGCGGCCGATGCCGATGCCGGCGACATTGCCGATGAAGTTTCCAATGAAGCGCCGATCGGTGCCGAAGACGGATGCTGCCCGCTCATCGCGCTTCTCCCGCCATGGCGTCGCGCGGGGCTGGCGCGGCCGGTGCGGCCGCTTCGTCGTCGTCCAGTCCGCCCAGATAGGCTTCCAGCACCGCCGGATCCCGCTGGATATCGGACGGCACGCCTTCCGCCAGCTTGGTGCCGAAATCCATGACCACCAGATGATTGGTCAAGCGCATGACGAAATCCATATCGTGTTCAACCAGCAGTATGCTCATGCCCTCTTCGCGCAGTTGCGCCAGCACGTCGGCCAGTGCCTGCTTTTCCTTGTAGCGCAAGCCGGCGGCGGGCTCGTCCAGCAGCAGCAGGACGGGATCCCCCGCCAGCGCCCGGGCGATTTCCAGGATGCGCTGCTGTCCCAGCGCCAGGTTGCCCGCCTGTTCGTACATGCAGTCGCCCAGCCCGACCCGTTGCAGCTGCCGCGCCGCTTCGTGCAGCAGGCGGGCTTCCGCCGCGCGATCCGCCCGCAGGGCGCCGGCCAGCACGCCGACATCGGCACGCAGGTGCGCGCCCAGCGCGACGTTTTCCAGCACCGTCATGCCGGGCAGCAACTGCACGTGCTGGAACGTGCGCCCTACCCCGCGCCGCGCGATCTCACGCGCCGAGAGCCGCTCGATCCGGTCGCCCATGAAGCTGACCGCGCCACGCGTGCAGGGCAGCACGCCGGTGACCAGGTTGAAGGTCGTGCTCTTGCCCGCGCCATTGGGACCGATCAGGCCCATGATTTCGCCGGCGCGCACCTTGAAGGAGATGTCGTTGACCGCCACCAGCCCGCCAAAGGTCTTGCGGATGGCGTGGACGTCCAGCACCACCTGGCCCGGCGCCGGACGCGCCCGGCGCGGCAGATCCGGCGCCACGGGCGGCGCGGCGCGCCCGCGCGCCTTGCCGTTGCCGCCGGCCAGGCGCCGCCAGCCCGATACCACCATCGGCCAGACCCCATCGCGCGCATATTGCAGCATCAGGATCAGCAGCACGCCGAAAACAATCATCTCGAAGTTCGCGGTGGTGTCGAGCAGGCGCGGCAGCACGTTCTGGATCTGGTCCTTCAGCACCAGGATGATCGCCGAACCGAGCAGCGCGCCCCACACTTGGGCCGCGCCCCCCACCACCGCCATGAACAGGTACTCGATACCGTAGTTCAGGCCGAACGGACTGGGGCTGACGGCGCGCTGCATATGGGCGTACAGCCAGCCCGACAGGCTGGCCAGCAGGGCCGCGTACACGAAGACGATCACCTTGTAGCGCCGCGTATCCACCCCCATGGATTCCGCCATCCCGGCGCCGTTGCGCAAGGCCCGGATCGCGCGGCCCGGACGTGAATCGAGCAGGTTGCCGGTGGCCCATACGGCGGCCAGCACCAATATCCAGATCAGGTAATAGATATGACGGCCGCTGGCCAGCGAGACGCCGAACACCGTCAGCGGCGCGATACCGGCGATGCCGTCGTGGCGCCCCAATGCGTCCACCGTGCCGTACAGATAGAACAATGCCAGGCACCACGCGATGGTGCCCAGGGGCAGGTAATGCCCCGACAGCCGCAGCGTGATGGCGCCCAGCATCCAGGCGACCAGTCCGGTCAGCAGCAGCCCGGCCAGCAGCCCCAGCCACGGCGACCATCCCTGCGCGGTGGTCAGCCACGCCGTCGCGTAGGCGCCGATGCCGACGAAGGCGGCCTGTCCGAAGGACGTCAGCCCGCTCACGCCGGTCAGCACCACCAGCCCCAGCACCACCAGGCTGGCCAGCCCGATGTAATTGAGCTGCGTGATCCAGAATTCCGGCGTGGACGCGAACATCGGCAGCAAGGCCAGCAGCACCACGAAGACCAGCAGCGGCAGGCGCCGGGCGAATAGCGTCTTCATGGTTTATTCCTCGGCTTCGGAATGTCCGCCGCCGCGCAGCGACAGCCAGAGCAGCACCGGAATGATCAGGGTGAAGACGATCACTTCCTTGTACGCGCTGGCCCAAAAGGACGAGAACGATTCCAGCAGTCCCACCAGCAGCGCGCCGGCCGCCGCGACCGGATAGCTGGCCAGCGCGCCGATGATCGCGCCGACGAAGCCTTTCAGGCCGATCAGGAAACCCGTGTCGTAGTAGATGGTGGTGACGGGCGCGATCAGGATGCCGGAAATGGCGCCCATCAAGGCCGCCAGCGTGAAGGTGATGCTGCCCGCAATGGTGCTGCTGATGCCCACCAGCCGCGCGCCGCGCCGGTTCACCGCCGTGGCGCGCAAGGCGCGGCCATACAGCGTCCTGCCGAAGAACAGCCACAGCGCCAGGATCAGCACCGCCGAGGTCGCCACCACGAACAGGCTCTGCGCCGCCCACATGGTCACGCCCAGGTCCACCTGCCCATCGACGAAAGGCGGCGTGCGCCAGCCTTCGGCGCCGAAAAATACCAGGCCCATGCCGACCAGCACGAAATGCACCGCCACCGACGTGATCAGCAACACCAGCACACTGGCTTCCGCCAGCGGCTGGTACACGATGCGATACACCATCGGTCCCATCGGCACGATCAGCAGCAGCGTCAGGACCATATTGCGCCACAGCGGCGTGTCCGCCCCGGTCAGGCGGCTGGTCAGCCAGTACAGCACGGCCGGCAACACCACATTCGCCAGGAAGGCCCGGGGCAGCGCGGCGCCGCTGCGCAGGCGCAGGGCGCGGCCCAGTTCCAGCAGGAACACCACGCCGCCCAGCAAGGGGAGCAGGTAGACCGTGCCGGGCAGCTTGCCGTCCACCAGCATGGCCAGCGTCAGGGCCCCGAAAGCGACGAACTCGCCCTGCGGGATGAAGATCACACGCGTCACGGCGAAGACCAGCACCAGCGCCATGCCCAGCAGGGCATAGATCGAGCCGCTGACCACGCCGTCCTGCAACAGGATGAACGCTATCGAGGAATCCATCGTTGGCTTTACCGTGTCAGGCCGCCGCGCGCGACCCAGGCGTCGCGCGCGGAACGGCCGGCATCAAGTTGGCGGGTCAGAGTCCCGGCTGGTAGACCCACTTGCCGTTCTGCACCTTGACCATGACACGGGCGCGTTCGTCGAAGCCGGCGTGATCGGTGGGGCTCATATTGAACACGCCTTGCGAGGCCGCCAGGTTCTTGATGTTTTCCAGGGCATCGCGCATGGCGGCGTGGAACTCCGGCGTGCCGGGCTTGGCCGTGGTCAGCGCGACGGGCACCGCCGCCAGCACCAGTTGGCCGGCGTCCCACAGATGGCCGCCGAAGGTGCTGACCGAACCGGCCCCGTGCGCCTTTTCATAGGCGGCCACGTAGGCCAGCGCCGACTTCTTCACCGGGTTGCTGTCCGGCAATTGGTCGGCCACCAGCAGCGGGCCGGCGGGCAGCAGCATGCCTTCGCAATCCTTACCGCACACGCGCAGGAAGTCGCCATTGGCCACGCCATGCGTCTGGTAGATCAGGCCGCCGTAGTTGCGCGCGCGCAATTCCTTCTGCGGCAGCGCGGCCGGCGTGCCGGAGCCTGCGATCAGGACGGCGTCGGGACGCGCGCCGACCAGCTTCAGCACCTGGCCCGTCACACTGGTGTCGGTGCGGCTGAATTTTTCGACCGCGACCAGTTTGATGCCCTTCTTTTCGGTGGCGTTCTTGATTTCCTGCAGCCAGCTATCGCCATAGGCGTCGGCGAAGCCGATGAAGCCCAGCGTCTTGACCTTGCCCTTGACCATGGCGTCGGCCAGCGCGCCGGCCATCAGGGCGTCGTTCTGCGGCGTCTTGAACGCCCATTTGCGCGGGCCGTCGACGGGGTCGACGATCTTGACGCTGGCCGCCACGCTGATCATGGGCGTGCTGGTTTCGCCGGCCACGTCCACCATCGCCAGCGAGGCGGGCGTGACGGAGCTGCCGATGACCACGTCCACCTTGTCCTCGCTGACCAGCTTGCGCATGTTCTTGACGGCCTGCGTCGTGTCGGTGGCGTCGTCCAGCACGATCCACTCGATCTTCTGCCCGGCCACTTCCTTGGGCAGCAAGGCCACCGTGTTGCGTTCCGGAATGCCCAGCGACGCGGCCGGACCGGTGCTGGACAGGGTGACGCCGACCTTGACCTGCGCCTGCGCCATCAAAGGCAGGGCCAGCGCAAAAGCCGCGGCCGCGATGCGTGTTTTATGTTTGGGATGCATCATTGAAGTCTCCGGAAAGAGCCGGCGGCGTGACGCGCGTCCGGCGGCAACAACATATGGACTGGTCTGCAAGCTATACAGAAAAACGGATTATAGGTTTAAAACCGTATCAAATCGCCTCATCCGAGGCGGGTAAGTAATCACCCTAGGAGAAGGTCCAGACCCGCCGCACGCGCTGCGTCACCACGGCCGCCAGCACCGCCTTGGCGATGTCGCCGGGCAGGAACACGGCCATGGCCAGCGCCGCCTTGTCCAGCGGCATGCCGGCGATGGCCGCCAGCCAGGGGATGCCCACGGCATAGACAACGACCAGGCCGCCGCACAGCGCGGCCGCGAAATACCCCAGCATGGCCGTGACGGTGCCGGCGCCGGTGCGCGCCACGCGCTGCGCCATGGCGCCGCACAGCGCCGCGCCCACCAGCATTCCGATCAGGAATCCTCCGGTCGGCCCGGCGTAGACGCCCAGGCCGCCGCGCCCCCCGGGCAGCACGGGCAAGCCGATCGCGGCCAGAAGCAGATACAGCGCCACCGCCGCGGTGCCGCGCGCCGGCCCCAGCATGCACCCCGCCAGCATGACGCCCAACGCCTGCAAAGTAATGGGGACCGGCAGCGCCGGTACCGGTATCGGCGGGGCCAGGCTTAACACCACGATGAACGCCGCGAACATGGCGACCGTTACGGTATTGCGGGTGCGCATGCGCGCTCTCCTTGAGGCAAGTGGAAAAAACCGGGTCAGCCGCCGCGCGCATCGATCGCGTCCGCGACTTCCTCGGCGCGTTTGAAGGTGCGGACCAGCAGCGGCACGGTCAGCGCCAGCGCGTTGCGCGACAAGCCCCGGGCCGCCTGCGCCTCACGGATTTCCTGATAGTTGCGCCAGATTTCCGGTATGAAGCGCAAGGTCAGGGCCAGCGCGAGCGCCACCCGCTCCGCGTCCACCCAGCCGAGCCTGTCCAGGGGACGGAGCGCCTGCTCGCAGACGCGAATCAGGTCGCTGGTCCGCGTGGTCAGGGTGACCGCCAGGGCCAGGGCGACCAGCGCCGACACGCGCAGCAGGACCTCGGCCGCGCGCACCCAGCCTTCGAACCAGGCCGTGCAGGCGCCCACCACCGCGAGTATCGCCACGAGTCCGCGCACATGACGCCATAGCGCGCCCGCCCCCACGCCCGATGCCGCCACCAGCAGCAGGCCGCAGGCGCAGGCCAGGGCCAGGACGTCCAGGCGATGCACCAGGAACAGCAAGGCCCCGGCGGCCAGCAGCGCCAGGACCTTGCAGGGCGCGGGCATGCGCTGCAGCCAGCGATCGCCTTCTACATATAGGGGCTCCATCATGCGCAATGCTCCCGGTACCAGCGCAGCGCGGCCGCCGGCCGGTCGTCCGCGGCCACCCGCCCATCGACGACCACCAGCACGCGATCGAAATCGTCGAGCAGATCCAGGTCGTGGCTGACCACGACGGCATCGCAGGCCAGTGCGCCGATGGCGGCCCGAACCCGGTTGCGGTTGCGCAGGTCCAGCTGCGTGGTCGGCTCGTCGAACACCACCACCTTGGGTTGCATCACCAGCACCGCGGCCAGCGCCACCAACTGCCGCTCGCCGCCGGACAGCGTGTGGCTGGCCCGGTCGGCCAGATGCCCGATGCCCAGGGCATCGAGCTGGGCGGTCGCGCGGGCCTGCCGCGCCGCCCTGTCCGTCACACGGGCCTTCAGGCCGAATTCCATATCTTCCCGCACAATGGGAAAGACGATCTGGTTTTCGGGATTCTGGAAAACGAAGCCGACTTCACGCCGCACCTCGCGCGTCGCCGCGCGCGTGTCGTGGCCGTTGACGCGCACCGATCCGGACGTGGGCAACACCAAACCGTTGACCAGCCGGGCCAGCGTACTCTTGCCCGCGCCGTTGGGACCGACGATCCCGACGCGGCGTTCGCTCAGCACCGTGCTCACCCCATGCAGAATCTGCGCGCGGGGCGTCGTCACGACGGCATGATCAAACTCGATTAACATGGGGCGCGATTATGCCCGAACCCGCTCGCCGGACCGGAATTCCGGGCAGACATGGCATCCGCCGGTATTGAAATGCGAATTTGCTGAAGAATGAAGAAGTTTTTATTCGACCTGTTTCCGTTGCTGCTGTTTTTCATCGCCTATCGCTACGCCGGGATCTATACGGCCACGGCGGTCGCGATAACGGCGTCCGTCCTGCAGATCCTGTGGCTGCGCCTGACCGGACGGCCCATAGAGGGCATGCACTGGATCAATCTGACGGTCATCGTGGTTTTCGGCGGCGCGACCCTGTGGCTGCATAGCGACGTATTCATCAAGTGGAAACCCACGGTGCTGTACTGGTTATTCGGCGGCGCGCTGCTGATCGGCCGGTGGTTATTCAAGCGCAATCTGGTGCGGCGCCTGCTGGAAAAGCAGATCGCGCTGCCCGACGCGGTATGGGACAAACTGAACGCCACCTGGGCGGTGTTTTTCCTGATCGCCGGCGCGGCGAATCTCTACGTGGCGTTCTCCGGCCATTTTTCCGAATCCGAATGGGTCACCTTCAAGGCCTTCGGACTGATGGGCTTGATGATCGTTTTCGTCCTGGCGCAATCGCTGTGGCTGGGGCGGCATCTGCAACCGCATGCGGGCGAAACGCCCGACGACAGCGGCGGCGATGCCGGTAAACGTTGAATAGATTTGCTTAACTTTCCATGACTGATATTACCGACGTCGCTGCTACCATCCGCGAACGCCTGCAAGCACTCGCGCCGGTGGCGCTCGATATCCAGGACGACTCCTATCTCCATGCGGGACACGCAGGCGCGCATGGCGGCGCTTCGCACTTCACAGTGCGGATTACATCCGCCCAGTTCGCAGGGCTGACACCCGTGGCGCGACATCGCCTGGTGTATGATCGTTTGAATGATTTGATGCCCTATCCCATCCACGCGCTTGCGCTGGAAACCCGTACTCCTTGAAAGGACCTACATGAAACGCTTTATCCTGCTGGTGGCGGCCTGCGTGATTGCCGCCCCCGCTTTTGCCCAGAACGTGGCGACGGTGAACGGCAAACCCATTACTCAAAAAAGCCTCGACCAGTTCGTGAAACTGCTCGTCAGCCAGGGTGCGACGGATTCGCCTCAGCTGCGCGATCAGGTCAAGCAGGAAATGATCAACCGCCAGGTGTTCGTGCAGGCCGCCGAAAAGGCCGGCGTCGCCAAGCAGCCTGACGTGCAGACCGAAGTCGAACTCGCTCGCCAGGGCATCCTGGTTCGCGCCCTGATGGCCGACTACCTGCAAAAGCATCCGGTAACGGACAAACAGGTCGAGGACCAGTACAACGAGGTCAAGCAACAGCAGGCCGGCAAGCTGGAATACAAGGTCCGCCACATCCTGGTTTCGGATGAAAAGACCGCCAACGACCTGCTCGCCCAGATCAAGAGCGGCAAGCTGAAATTCGAAGATGCCGCCAAGAAGGAATCCAAGGATCCCGGCAGCGCCGAAAAGGGTGGCGACCTGGGCTGGGCCCCGGCCACCAACTACGTGCCGCCTTTCGCGCAGGCCGTGACGTCGCTGCAGAAGGGTCAACTGGCCGACAAGCCCGTGCAGACCCAGTATGGCTGGCACATCATCCAGGTGGAAGATACCCGCCCGGTGGAATTCCCGCCGCTGGACCAGGTGCGCCCGCAGCTGGAAGAAATGCTGCGTCAACAACTGCTGGCCAATTACCAGAAGTCGCTGCGCGAGCAGGCCAAGGTGCAGTAAACCGCTTGGCTGTCCCAGCAAAAAGCCCCGCCTGCAGGCGGGGCTTTTTGTTTTGGCGGTGTGTGTGTCGTGTGTCGTGTGTCGTGTGTCGCGTGTCGTGTGTCGTGCCGTGCCGCGCCTTGAGGTCGGCCGGCCGGCTTATTCCCGCACGCCCAGCAACTGCTTGAGCCCGTCCTCGTCCAGCACCGGCACGCCCAGCTTTTCGGCATTGGCCAGCTTGCTGCCGGCTTCCGCGCCGGCGACGACGTAGGCTGTCTTCTTGGACACCGAACCGCTGACCTTGCCGCCCGCAGCCAGGATATGGCTGGTGGCTTCCTCGCGCGTCCAGTTCGGCAGGGTGCCGGTCAGGACGAAAGTCTTGCCCGAGAAGCCACCGGTGCGCGCGGCGGCTTCGGCCACCGGATGCACCCCCTGCTGCCGCAGCGCATGGACGATGTCGCGATTGTGATGCTCGGCAAAGAAGCGATGGATGGACGCCGCCACCGCGGGCCCCACATCGGCCACTTCCAGCAACTGTTCTTCGCTGGCATCCATGATGGCGTCCATATCGCCGAAATGACGGGCGACGTCGCGCGCCGTCGTTTCACCGACGTGGCGGATGCCGAGCGCGAACAGCAGGCGGCCCAGGGTCGGCTTGCGCGCCTTGTCGATGGCGTGCACCAGGTTTTCGGCCGACTTCGCGCCCATGCGGTCATAGTCCGCGAGCTCTTCCACGGTCAGGCTGTAGATGTCCGCCAGGGACTTGACCCGGCCGCGTTCGACCAGTTGATCGACCAGTTTTTCGCCCAGCCCCTCGATATCCAGGGCCTTGCGACCGGCCGCATGCAGCAGCGTCTGCTTGCGCTGCGCGGCGCAGAACAGGCCGCCCGTGCAACGGGCGATCGCCTCGCCTTCCGGCCGCTCGATGGCCGAGCCGCAGACCGGACAGGCGGTCACCATGCGGAATTCACGCGCGTCGGCAGGCCGCTTTTCCAGCACCGGCCCCACGACTTCCGGGATGACGTCGCCGGCCCGCCGCACGATGACGGTATCGCCGATGCGCACATCCTTGCGGCGGATTTCGTCTTCATTGTGCAGGGTCGCGTTGGTGACCGTCACGCCGCCGACGAATACCGGCTGCAGGCGGGCCACCGGCGTGATCGCGCCCGTACGCCCCACCTGCACTTCGATGTCCTGCAGCGTGGTGGTGGCTTCTTCGGCGGGATATTTGTGCGCCAGGGCGAAGCGCGGCGCCCGCGCCACGAAACCCAGCACCTTCTGCGCCGGCAGCGAATCGACCTTGTACACCACCCCGTCGATGTCGTAGGCCAGCGTGGGCCGCAGCTTCGCGACCCGGGCGTAGAAATCCAGCAGGCCGTCGGCGCCGCGCGCCTTGCGGTTGTGCTGGGTATTGATGGGCAGGCCCAGTTCGCCCAGCCAATCCAGCATCGCGCTGTGCGAATCGCGCGGCAGCGTGGACGTTTCGCGGGTGCCCGGCGCCGGCTCGTCGAACTTGCCGGCCTGGCGTCCCGCGGGCCCGTGCACCTCGCCCCAACCGTAGGCGAAGAAGCGCAAGGGCCGCTGCGCCGTGATCTTGGGATCCAGCTGCCGCAGGCTGCCTGCCGCCGCATTGCGCGGATTGACGAATACCTTTTCGCCGCGCGACGCCTGGGCTTCGTTCAGCCGCTCGAACTCGCGGCGGTTCATCAGCACTTCGCCGCGCACTTCCAGCACGCGAGGCGCGCCCGCCTTCAGCTGTAGTGGAATGGAACGGATGGTGCGGATATTGGCGGTGACGTCTTCCCCGGTCTGGCCGTCGCCGCGGGTGGCGGCCTGCGCCAGCTTGCCGTCTTCATAGCGCAGGCTGATGGCCAGCCCGTCCAGCTTGAGTTCGCAGAAATAGTCGGGCTCGGCGGCCGGCCCCAGCTGGCCGGACGACCGCAGCGTGTCCGTGACCCGCTTGTCGAAGGCGCGGACTTCTTCCTCGTCGAAGGCATTGCCCAGGGACAGCATGGGCACGGCATGGGTGACCGCGCCGAACGCCGCCAGCGGCGTCGCGCCCACGCGTTGCGTGGGCGACTCCGGCGTGACGAGCTCGGGATGGTCTTTTTCCAGCGCTTCCAGCCGGCGCATCAGGCCGTCGTATTCGGCGTCGGAAACGCTGGGCGCGTCCTCGACGTAATAGCGGTAATTGTGCTGCTCGATTTCCACGCGCAGCCGCGCGATTTCTTCCTGCGCGGCGCGGGTGTCCTTGCCTGCCTTCACGAAAACACCCGCAGCGCACGCGGGCTGCCGGCGCGCAGGCCGGCCTGCTCCAATTGTCCGAACAGGACCTGCAGGCGCTCATCGATCACGGCGACGGACGCATCGGCCAGCGGCTTGCCCTGGTCATCGACCAGTTCGGCGCGCAGGCGCTGCGCCAGTTGCCGGCCGACGTCGACCATGCGGCCGAACGCGCGGTCGTCGGGCGGGCTGCACGGCACGTCCAGCAGCAGGTTCAAGCGCTCGACGCCACCGACGCCGGCATCGAAGGCGGCGCCGTCGCCACGCGTCAGCGTAAAGCGCGGCAGCCCGATGTCGGACATCCACACCACGCGCGGGCCGTCATGGATGAAACCCAGGTCGCGCGCGATGGAAAGCACTTCGGCGGCCGGCTGCGCGCCGCCCAGCAGCAGCGTCAGGCCGACCTGGGTGTCCAGCGCGGCGCAGGTGTCGTCCAGGCGCGCCGCCTGTTCGAGCACCGCCTGTTGATCCGGACCTTCTATGGCGGCGTCGAAACGCTCGCCCAGGTCCTGCGCGCGGGCCCAGGCCTGCGACCATTCGATCGCCGTCAGCGGGCCCGTGCGATTGGCCAGCAGCACGGCGACCTGCAGGGAGCTGTAGCGTTCTTCGCCACGCAGCCGGGCGCGATGGCGCTGATCGTCGGTCTGGCCGAACACGCGCATGGGCTTGCGGCCGGCCGAGCGCATGCTTTGCGTCACGGGCAGCAGATCGCCGCCGCGCACGGGCTCGGCGAAAGTGATTTCGATCACGACTTCGCAAGCGGGATCGGCTTCGTCGCCGTCATCGCCGTCCGGATGCGCGGGCGTGGCCGTCGCGGCCGCCGGATGGACGCCGGAATGAGCCGACGCGTAGGCCGCCGCGCCCGCGGCGTCGCCCGCCGAACCGCCGCCGCCGCCCAGTCCCGGCTCGCGGCGCTGCGACGGCTGCTTGGCATGGCTGGCGGGATCCGGCTGCCCGGCATAGGCACCGGACGCGGCGCGGGCGGCGCCATGCGGCGTGCCGGCGTCGTGCGCGCCCGCCCCCAGCAGGGGGTCGTGCTCGTTGCTGGGGAAGTGCGCCTGCATCTTGCGCCGCACCCGCCTATCCTGCCACCAGTTGAAACCCAGCACCATCAGGATGAGCAGGACGCCAAGGACGATCAGCCCGATCTGCAAATCACTCATGTATCAATTCCGCGCCTTTGGGGGCCACGCCTCTTCTAACCATGTTATGCGGCTTCGGCCGCGAGCTGCACCGCCGAATCGATATCCACCGCGACGATGCGCGAGACGCCTTGTTCCTGCATCGTAACGCCGACCAACTGCTTCGCCATCTGCATGGCGATCTTGTTGTGCGAAATGAATAGAAACTGGGTCTGTTCGCTCATCGCGCTGACGAGGTTGGCATAGCGTTCGGTATTCGCATCATCCAGCGGCGCATCGACTTCGTCCAGCAGGCAGAATGGCGCCGGGTTCAGCTTGAACAGCGCGAACACCAGCGCGGTCGCCGTCAACGCCTTTTCGCCGCCCGACAGCAGGTGGATGGTGCTGTTGCGCTTGCCGGGTGGCTGGGCCATCACCTGCACGCCGGCGTCCAGGATTTCGTCGCCCGTCATCATCAGCTTGGCCTCGCCGCCGCCGAACAGCCGGGGGAAGAGCTCGCCGAAGTGGCCGTTGACGGTATTGAAGGTTTCCTGCAGCAGCTCGCGCGTTTCGCGGTCGATCTTGCGGATGGCGTCCTCCAGCGTGTCGATGGCGGTCATCAGGTCCTGCTGCTGCGCGTCGAGGAATTCCTTGCGTTCGCGCGAGGTGGTCAGTTCGTCCAGCGCCGCCAGGTTCACCGAACCCAGGCTGTCTATCATGCGCGAAATCCGCGTCACTTCCGACTGCAGCCAGCTGGCGCGTCGCCATTCGTCGGACATGGATTCCAGCGACTGCGCCAGCGCTTCGCGATCGACCTCGCGCGCGTTCAGCTGTTCGCTGAACTGTTCTTCGGCCAGGCGGGCCGCCTGTTCCTGCAGCTGCAATTCCATGATGCGCGCACGGCGCGGTTCCAGCGACTGTTCCTGCCGCACGCGGTCTTCGTCGGCGCCACGCAGCTGCGCCGCCAGGTTGTCCATTTCGATACGCGCGCGGGCCAGCGCTTCTTCCCGTTCCGCGCGCAATTCCAGCGCATCCTGCAGGCCGGCCTGCGACGCCGAGGCGTCCAGTTCGAACAGTTCGCCCTGCAACTGTTCCAGCTCGGCCCGCGCGCGCGCGCTCTGGTCGGCGGCCAGCTGCTGGTTGCGGCGCAGGTCCTGGATACGGGCCTCGATGCCGCGCTGGGCGAATTCCGATTCGTGCACCGCGCGTTCCAGCTCGCGCAGCCGCGCGCGCGCGGCTTCCGCCTGTTCGGCCAGGGTCTCGCCTTCGATCTCGGCGTCGGCGAAGCGCGTCTGGTGCTCCGCCAGCTCCTGGTCCAGCGTTTCGAAGCGGACTTCCGCGTCTTCGCGCGCGGCGCGCAGTTCTTCTTCGTGGGCGCCGATTTCCGCCAGGTCTTCGCGCAGGCGGGCGCCGCGTTCACCCGATTGTTCCGCCTGCTGCTGCAGCCGGGAATACTCCAATTGGATATCGTGCACGCGGCGCGTGACCTCGGCCACGCGCTGGCGCGCCGGCACCAGCGCCTGGGACACCTGCTGCCAGGCGGTCTCGCTGCGCGCGACGGCGGCGCGGCCCTGGTCGGCGATCAGCTGCTGCGCCTTGAGTTCGCGCTGCAGGTTTTCGATTTCCTGCTGCCGCGCCAGCATGCCGGATTGTTCGGAATCCGCCGCGTAGAAACGCACGCTGTGCGCATCCACCAGATGGCCGTCCTTGACCACATAGGCGCCGCCCGGCGGCAGGGCCGACCGGCCGGCCAGCGCCTGGCCCAGGCTGTCGCTGACGTAGACGTCGCGCAGCCATTCGTTCATCAGGGTGCGCAGATCGCCATCGGTGATGCGCAGCAGCGCCGTCAGGGGCTGCTGCCCCGCCGGCGCCGCGGGCGCGGGCGCGGCCACCGGCAGCTGGTAGAAGGCCAGCCGGGCAGGCGGCGCGTCGTCGGCGAAAGCCTTGGCCCAGTCCAGGTTGCGCACTTCCAGCGCCGCCATGCGCTCGCGCAGGGCGGCTTCCAGCGCGGTTTCCCAGCTGGCTTCGATATGCAGCTTCTGCCACAGCCGACCCAGGCTGGCCAGCTCATGCTTGGCCAGCCAGGGTTCCAGAGTGCCCTGCTTCTGTACGTCTTCCTGCAGCTTGGCGAGCGCCGACAGGCGGGCTTCCAGCCGCGCGAGCGCCTGCGCTTCCTGCTGGGCGGTGGCCTGCGCGCGGCCACGCTCGGCATCGGCTTCGGGCAGGCGTGCTTCCAGCGTCGCGAGTTCTTCCTGGGCGGCGTCCAGCTGTTCCTGGCCCGCGGCCAGGGCGCCCGCCAGCTCTTCCATGCGTGCCGGATCGGGCGTCTGCAGCTCGCGCATTTCCTGCTGCACGCGCTCACGCCGCTGCTCCAGCGCCTGCAACTGGCGATCGGCATCGCGCTGGCTTTGCGCGACCAGGGCCAGGTCCTGCTCGACGCGCGCCAGCGCGCTGCGCATGGCGTCGCGGCCCTGGGCCGCATCGCGTACCCGCGACTCGACGCCCGGCAGCGCGGCCTGGGCGTCTTCCGCCATGGCGCGCGCTTCCTGCGCCCGCTCGGCGCCGGCGGCCAGGTCTTCCTCGGCCTGGGCGATCTGTTCGGTGCAATGGGTCTGCTGGCTGTCCCATTCCTCGATCTGGCGGGTCAGCTGCTCGCGCCGCGCCTGGACGCGGTTGCGCGATTCCACCACGTGGCGGATTTCCGCCTCCAGCCGACTGACCTGCGCGTTGGCCTCGTACAGCTGGCCCTGCGCAGAGTGGACCAGGTCGCTGGCGGCGTAGTGGGCCTGGCGGCGCGATTCCAGCGCGGCTTCGCCAGCCCGCAATTCGGCGATCGCGGCTTCCAGTTCGGTCTGGGCGCGTTCGATTTCCTGGGTTTTCTTCTGGCGTTCCTGGCGCGCGCCCGTTTCCTTCAGGAACCACAGGGCGTACTGCTTGCGCTCGCCGTCGGCCTGCAGTTCGCGGTATTCGCGCGCCACTTCGGCCTGGGCTTCCAGCTTTTCGAGCTGGCTGTTCAGTTCGCGCAGGATGTCTTCGACGCGGGTCAGGTTTTCGCGCGTATCGGACAGGCGGTTTTCCGTCTCGCGCCGGCGCTCCTTGTAGCGCGACACCCCCGCCGCTTCTTCCAGGAAGACCCGCAGCTCTTCGGGACGCGCCTCGATCAGGCGGTTGATCATGCCCTGCCCGATGATGGCGTAGCCGCGCGCGCCCAGCCCGGTGCCCAGGAAGATGTCGTGGATGTCGCGCCGGCGCACCTGCTGGTTGTTGACGAAATAGCTGCTGGTGCCGTCCCGCGTCAGGACCCGCCGCACGGCGATTTCGGAATAGGTGCTCCACTGCCCGGCGGCGCGGCCTTCGCTATTGTCGAAGACCATTTCCACCGACGCGCGCGCCGCCGGCTTGCGATTGCCCGATCCGTTGAAGATCACGTCCTGCATGGACTCGCCGCGCAGTTCCGACGCCTTGGCCTCGCCCAGGACCCAGCGCACGGCGTCGATAATGTTCGACTTGCCGCAGCCGTTGGGACCGACCACGCCGACCAACTGGCTGGGGACCGGAATAACGGTGGGGTCGACGAACGATTTGAAGCCGGCGAGTTTTAGCTGGGTAAGACGCACAGTATCTGATGGACTGACCGGAGGGTTGAAGGACGCGCTGAAACGGACCTGCCGCGCATTGCAAATCGGCCCCGAGGGGCCGATGCGGACGAGCCGGCTCGATGGACCGGCTTTTTCGGGGCTTATGATACCCCACCGTCCGCCTCTCCCGCATGCCGGCGCTCCCCGGCGCATCGTCATGCGGCGCCGCGTTCCGCCGGACGGCCGCATGCCGCATCGCCGCATGGCACGCCGCCGGCGCCGCTCTCAACGCCCGCGCCCCGGGGTGGACGCTATACTCGCTGACACTTTTATTTGGCGCAGGCCTGTTCATCGCGCGGCCACTGCCGGATACTGACCGGCAACGTGAATGGGGACGACTCTTTGAAACGCGGTTTCTTTCTGGTCATGGCGGCGCAGGCGCTCTCCTCGCTTGCGGACAATGCGCTCTTCATCGCGGCGATTGCCCTCATCCAGGAACTGCACGGTCCGGACTGGATGGCGCCGATCATGAAATGGTCGTTCGCGCTGGCCTATGTGCTGCTGGCCGCCTTCGTCGGCGCCATCGCCGACTCCTATCCCAAGGGCCGCGTCATGTTCGCCACCAATGCCTTGAAGGTCGGTGGCTGCCTGCTGATGTTTTCCTATGCCAGCCTGGGCTTCGCCCCGGTCCACCAGACCTACCTGGTCTGCCTGGCCTACGCGATGGTGGGCGTCGGCGCGGCCGCGTACTCGCCGGCCAAATACGGCATCGTGACCGAAATGCTGCCGCCCCACCTGCTGGTCAAGGGCAACAGCTGGATCGAAGGGTTGACGGTGATCTCCATCATCCTGGGCACCGTCCTCGGCGGGGCGCTGATTTCGCCGGATATTTCCCAGGCCATCCTGCAGCACCCCCTGAGCCGCAGGCTGGTGCATACGCCGGCCGAAGCCGCCATCCTGGTGATCGCCGGCGTCTACCTGCTGGCCGCGGCCTGCAATCTGGTCATCCCGAACACCCACGTGCGGTATCCGCCGCAACAGAAGAATCCCATCCGCCTGATCTCCACCTTCGGCGGCTATGTGCGCGTGCTCTGGCGCGACAAGCTGGGGCAGATCTCGCTGGCCGTCACCACCCTGTTCTGGGGCGCCGGCGCGACGCTGCAGCTGATCGTCATCGAATGGGGGCGCAGCCAGCTGGGCTACCGGCTCGACCAGGCCTCCATCCTGATGGGCGTCGCGGCGGTGGGCACCGTCATCGGCTCCATCCTGGCCGGCCGCATCCCGCTGCGCAAGGCGCTCAGCGTGCTGCCGGTGGGCGCCGGCATGGGCCTGGTGGTGCTGCTGATGCCGCTGGTGCAGGCCACCTGGAGCGTCTACATCCTGCTGCTGGTCGTCGGCGGGCTGGCCGGCTTTTTCGTGGTGCCCATGAACGCCCTGCTGCAGCACCGCGGCCACGTCCTGCTGTCCGCCGGCCACTCGATCGCCGTGCAGAACTTCAACGAGCAGCTCAATATCCTGCTGATGGTGGCCATCTACACGGTGCTGCTGTGGCTGAACCTGCCCATCGGCATCATCATCGTGATCTTCGGGTCCATCGTCGCGATCCTGATGCTCATATTCATGCGCTGGAGCCGCCGCAACATGCAGGAACGCCCCGAGCTGATCAGCCAGATCGGCCAGGAAGGGCACGGCAAGGCGCTGAGCGGCGAGGCGCACTGAGCGCCCGCGCGGGCCTTCCCCCGGCTCAGAAGCCGGCCGCCAGCCGCAGGTCCTGCCAGGCGCGGGCCTTTTCCACGGGGCTGCGCAACAGGTACGCCGGGTGGTAGCTCACCACCATGGGGATCTCGCCGGCGTCGGTCTTCAGCGTGTGGACGCGGCCGCGCAGGCTGCCGATGGCGGCGTCCGTTTCCAGCAGGGTCTGCGCGGCGAAGCGGCCCATCACCAATATGCGCTGCGGCTTCAGCAGCGCGATCTGACGCATCAGGTACGGCCGGCAGGCGGCGATTTCTTCCGGCTTGGGGTTGCGATTGCCTGGCGGCCGGCACTTGATCACGTTGGCGATGTAGACATCGCGCTCGCGGCTCATGCCCACGGCCGCCAGCATGGCGTCCAGCAATTGCCCCGAGCGGCCGACAAAGGGCAGTCCCTGCCTGTCCTCCTGCTCGCCGGGCGCTTCGCCCACCACCAGCCAGCGCGCATTTTCGGCGCCCATGCCGAACACGGCCTGCCGGCGTCCCTGGCACAGCCCGCAGGACCGGCATTCGAGCACCCGCTCGCGCAGGGTCGGCATGTCCAGCATGGCCAGCGATTCGGCGGTGGGCGGCGGTTGCAGCGGCGGGGGCTCGCTGGCGGCGGGCGCCGCCGGGGGCTTGCCGGGCCGCATGGGCGGCCTGCCCTGCGGCGCGGCCGTGGTCGGCCGGCCTTGCGTGGATGGCGCGCCGGCGGCGGCCGTGGCCGCGGCGCCTGAACCGGGATGGCGGGCGGCGGCGGCATCGACGCCAGCGTCGGGACCGGCGGTGAGCGAGGCATCGATGCCGGCCCCAGTGCCGGCGGCAGGCGCCGACGCAGCACCTGACGAGCCGGAGGCGGCCGCCGCATCGGCGCCCGCCGCGCTGCCGGCATGCATGCGGCCAGCGGGGCCTGCGGGACCCGTTGAAGCGGGTCCGACCCCGACCTCGCCGGCAGGGCTCGATGGCGCGCGGCGCGCCGACGCACCTTCGCCGGCCGGCTGCGGCGATTCCTGCCGCAGCCACACCTTTTCCATGCCGATCTCGCGCAGCCAGGCCCGCTGCAAGGGATTCAGCGCGAACGACTTTACCGGGGCAGCCGTCGGATCAACCATGGCTGGCCTCGTCCAGGGTGACGGGCTTCTGCATCACCAGCGCGTCTTCGCGCCGGCCGCGGCCGGCCGGGTAATAGCCGCGCCGCAAGCCCACGCGCAGGAAACCGTGGTGTTCGTAAAACGCCACCGCCCCCGTATTGGACGGCCGGACTTCCAGCAACACCCCGCCTATGCCGCGCTGGCGCGCGCGCGCCACGCACCAATTGATGAGCCGGGAACCCAGCCCCTGCCGATGCATGGTCTTGTCGATGGCCACCACCAGCAGATGCGAAACGTCCGGGGCATGCATCAGGATGCAGAAGCCCAGCATCCTGCCGGCCCGCCGCAACACGCAGGAATCGTAGCCGGCCGCCAGCGCGTCGGCGAAATTGCGGCGCGTCCACGGAAACGCCTGCACGGAGGCCTCGATGCGATCCATATCGTCCAGGTCCTGTTCCGTCACGGGCGACATCTCGATCGGCACGGCATCGGCCGGCGGCGGCGCGTTGTGCGTCACCCCGTGCGTCACCTGGTGCGGCGCCTGCTGCGACGCCAGCGCCTGCGCCGCCTTGGGGTTGCCGCCCTGCCCCGCCAGCCGCTCGGCGGTGGTGAAGGCCACGCGGTCGCGCACGTAGAGCGGCATGGCCTGCTCGGGCGGCACCGTGTCGCCCTTGCGCCAGGCCAGCAGCGCCAGCCGCGCGACGTCGCGGGCATGCGGCCGCATGGCGTCGTAGCGCGTCCAGTCGGCATGCGGCGCCATCAGCAGCGGATAGGCGTCCCAGGCATCCCCGGCCAGCACGGGCGACAGCGCCAGCCCGGTACGAGCCCGCCAATCGACCAGTTGGGCTTCCACCCAGGGCACGACTTCGGCGGCGGCGATCAGCAGCGGCGCCGCCAGCACTTCCCAGGCCGTGTCGTCGGCGGCGCCCTGCGCACGCCGGTACACGGCCAGATAGACCTCTTCCATGCGGGCATCCAGGGCCACCACGATGGCCTGGTCGGGCCTGGCGGGCACCTGCGCGGCCACGGCCAGATGCGACACGATGGGCACCACCGGCAGGTCGTGCGCCATGGCGATGCCCTGCGCGACCCCGCAGGCCACGCGCAGGCCGGTAAAGCCCCCCGGCCCCTGGCCGAACGCGACCGCCTGGATGTCGCCCGCTTCCAGGCCGGCATCCCGCAACAGGTCGCGCGCCATCGGCAGCAGGCGCTCGGCATGTTCCTGCGCGCCTTCGTGCTCCAGGGTGGCGATGGCCGGGCCGCCCGGGAGATCCCGCAGCAGCGCGACGCTGCACCGGGACGAAGAAGTTTCAAGCGCCAAAAGGGTGGGATTCATAGCGGAATTGTACGTAATACCAAAGACTTGCCCTCGTTTGTAAGGGGGATTTCAACCATCCTGTCCAATGTGTAATATCTTGTGAACGCCCACTAGCCGGTCATTCCGGGCACTGTTACATTTCCCGCCATGAATACGCAAAACACCACTCCGACGCGCAAAGTCCTGGTTGTCGACGACGATCCCCGCCTGCGCGACCTGCTGCGGCGTTATCTCTCGGAACAGGGCTTCAATGTCTTCGTTGCCGAAGACGCCAAGGAAATGGGCAAACTCTGGCAGCGGGAGCACTTCGACCTCCTGGTGCTCGACCTGATGCTGCCCGGCGAAGACGGCCTTTCCATCTGCCGTCGCCTGCGGGGTGGGCACGACAACACGCCTATTATCATGCTGACCGCCAAGGCCGAGGAAATCGACCGTATCGTCGGCCTGGAAATGGGCGCGGACGACTACCTGTCCAAGCCGTTCAACCCTCGCGAACTCCTGGCGCGCATCAACGCCATCCTGCGCCGCCGCGGCACCGAAGAGCACCCCGGCGCGCCCAGCCAGGAAAACGAATCTATCGCCTTCGGGCCTTATATCCTGAACCTGTCCACGCGCACGTTGACGCGCAACAACGAACAGGTGCCGATCACGACGGGCGAGTTCTCGGTACTCAAGGTGTTCGCCCGCCATCCCAAGATTCCCCTGTCGCGCGACAAGCTGATGGAACTGGCGCGCGGCCGCGAATATGAAGCGTTCGATCGCAGCCTGGACGTACAGATTTCCCGCCTGCGCAAACTGATCGAACCGAATCCCTCCAAACCGGTATTCATCCAGACAGTCTGGGGACTGGGTTACGTTTTCGTGCCGGACGGTGGCAGCTGAAACCTGATCGTTCCCGGGGCAGGAACGCCGCAACATGCTCCGCTTTCGCAGCGCCCTGAAAGCCATGACGTCGCGAATACGTCTGGGCCTGTTCGGCCGTACGTTTCTGCTGCTGGCCACGCTCATGCTGGTCAGCCTCGGCGCCTGGCTGCAGGTCTTCTTCAGCATGGAACTGGGCCCGCGCGCCAACCAAATGGCGCAGCGGGTGATCACTGCCGTCAACATCACGCGCACCGCCCTGGTCTATTCGCAGGCGGACGAACGCAGCAAGCTGCTGCTGGACCTGGCCACCAACGAAGGCATCCAGGTCTACCCGCGCGAACTCACCGACTTTGCCGAACCCCTGCCGAACGACGACTATTGGCAGCGGGTGGCCGACCATATACGCAGCCGCTTCGGACCGGAAACGCAGATCGCCTGGGGCGTCAATCAGGTGCCCGGGTTCTGGGTGAGCTTCCAGATCGACCACGATCTGTACTGGCTGGTCTTCGAGCGTGAACAGATAGGCCTTACAGGCGGAATCGAATGGCTGGGCTGGGGCGCGACCGCCCTGCTGCTTTCGCTGGTCGGCGCGGCGGTCAGCGTCGGCTTCGTCAACCGACCCCTGTCCAGGCTGGCGCGCGCCGCGCAGGTGCTGTCGCGCGGCGAAACGCCGGCGCCCCTGCCCGAAAACGGCCCCCTGGAAATCCGCGACCTGAACGCGTCCTTCAACAGGATGGCCAAGGACATCCGGCAGACGGAGGCCGATCGCGAACTGATGCTGGCGGGCATCTCGCACGACTTGCGAACACCGCTGGCGCGCATGCGCCTGGAGATCGAAATGAGCGGCGTGTCGGAAGACGCGCGGCAGGCAATCGACGACGATCTCGCCCAGATAGACCATAGTATCGGGCAGTTGATGGAATATGCGCGTCCGGCCGGCACGTTGCCGCAGATGGCCACGGACGTCTCCAGCGTCCTGGGCGAGCTGCTGGACCGGGAGCGCAGCCACACCGCCTCCACCGGCGGCGAAATCGAGGCCTTCATCACGCCGGGCCTGCGGGCCAGGATCACCGCGCTGGATCTCAAGCGCATCGTCAGCAATCTTCTGGAAAACGCCCGCCGCTATGGCCGCTCGGGCGACGGGCAGGCTCACCTTTACATGGGCGTGCAATCAGAGGGCAATATCATCGCCATCGAAGTCTCCGACCGCGGGCCCGGCATCGCGGCCGACGACGTGGATCGGCTGCTGCGGCCCTTCTCCCGGGGCGAAGCGGCCCGGACCGGCGTGAGTGGCGCGGGACTGGGGCTGGCCATCGTCGAACGCCTGCTGAAACACGTGGGCGGTACGCTGAAAATGCTGCCCCGCGCGGGTGGCGGGCTGACGGCGAGGATAGAATTGCCCAAAGCGCGCATTAGGAATTTTCAATTAGACAGCGAAACCTAATAGCGTAGAATTACACGTCTGTATTCAGTCACCCAAAACGCAAACGCAAGGAGTCCACATGAAAACTGTTGGCGACAAACTCGAGCCTTTCAAGGTTACCGGCGTCAAGCCCGGCTTCAACCACCATGAAGAAAACGGCGTATCCGCCTTCGAGGACATCACCGAGAGCTCCTTCCCCGGCAAGTGGAAGGTGATCTATTTCTACCCGAAGGACTTCACGTTCGTCTGCCCGACCGAAATCGTCGGCTTCAACTCGCTGGCCAAGGAATTCGAAGACCGCGACGCCATCCTGCTGGGCGGCTCGAGCGACAACGAATTCGTCAAGCTGGCCTGGCGCCGTGAGCACCCGGACCTGAACAAGCTGGGTCACTATCAGTTCGGCGACACCACCGGCGCCCTGATCGACCAGCTGGGCGTCCGCGAAAAGGGCGCTGGCGTTGCACTGCGCGCGACCTTCATCGTCGATCCGGACAACGTCATCCAGCACGTGTCGGTGAACAACCTGAACGTCGGCCGCAACCCGGAAGAAGTCCTGCGTCTGCTGGACGGCCTGCAAACGGATGAACTGTGCCCCTGCAACCGTAAGGTCGGCGGCGACACGCTGTAATCTTCATCGCCCGGTTCGCCGGGCTTTTGCTGCTTCACGCTATAGGTAAAAACTATGGAATTTATCCAAACCATTAAGGACGCAGTGCCGGATTGGGCGAAGGATATCCGGCTGAACCTGGACGGCGTGATTGCCCGGTCCACCCTACCGGCGGCCGACGCCGTCGGTGCGGCCCTGGCGGCGGCATTCGCGTCGCGCAGTCCCTTTTTGATCGAAGCGTTCAAGCAAGGCCTGTCGGAAACCGACGCCAACGCCGCCTTGACCGCCGCCGCGCTGATGGGCATGAACAACGTCTGGTATCCCTATGTCGAGATGGCGGACGATGCCCAGTTGAAGAGCCTGCCGGCCCAGTTGCGCATGAACGCCTACTCCACCAGCGGTGGCGTGGACAAGAAGCGCTTCGAGCTGTTCGCCCTGTCGGCTTCCATCGTGGGGAAGTGCCACTTCTGCGTGCAGTCGCACTACGCGCTGCTGAAGAAGGAAGGCTATTCGGTGGAACAGCTGCGTGACGTCGGGCGCATCGCGTCGGTGGTCAATGCCGCCGCGCTGGTACTGACGGCGCAGGGCAAGTAAGCAGGGCACTGGCCGAAACCCCGGACCGGGCTGGCGCGTCGCGATCGACGGCGCCAGCCCGGTTTTTTGCGCCTGGTTCCCCTGCCGCCGAGTCCGACGGCTACGCGCCGTCCGCGCGCGCCAGCAAGGCAACGACGGTCGCCGCGATTCCTTCCTTGCGGCCCAGGTAGCCCAGGCCTTCATTGGTCTTGGCCTTGATGTTGATCACGCCGGCGTCCACGCCCAGGTCGGCGGCAACGTTGCCGACCATGGCGGCGGCATGCGGCCCGATCTTGGGCGCCTGCGCATGCACCGTGGCATCGATATTGACCACCACCCAGCCGGCGGCACGCACCTTGGCCATGGCCGCGCGCAGCAGCACGCGGCTGTCGGCGCCGCGATAGGCCGGATCGGTGTCGGGAAAGTGCCGGCCGATATCGCCCAGCGCCGCGCCGCCCAGCACCGCGTCGGTGATCGCGTGCAGCAGGACGTCCGCGTCGGAATGGCCCTGCAGGCCATGCGTGTGCGGAATGGTGACGCCGCCGATGATCAACGGCCGGCCGGTGACCAGCGCATGCACGTCGAAGCCCTGACCGACACGGAAGGGTACGTTCACAGCCATTTCTCCATCAATGCAAAGTCTTCCGGCCAGGTGACCTTGAAATTGCGCATGACGCCGGGCACCAGCAAGGGCGCGTGACCGGCGGCTTCGACGGCCGAGGCTTCGTCGGTGACGTCGATCCCGCGATCCTCGGCATCCCGCAGCGCCCCGCGCAGCAGGCCGGCGCGGAACATCTGCGGCGTCTGCGCCAGCCACAATGCCTGGCGGTCCACGGTGCGCGTCACCCGCTCCGCGCCCGCCTTGACGGTATCGCGCACGGGCAGCGCCAGCAGGCCGCCCACGGGGTCATCCAGGCAGGCATCGATCAGGCGCGCCAGCACATCCGGGGGAAGGCCGGGACGCGCGGCGTCGTGCACCAGCACCCAGTCGTCGTCCGCCGCGCCGCTGTCGGCCAGCGCCCGCGCCACGGTAAGCGCCCGCGTCGGGCCGCCGCACGGGCGCCAGACCGTGCGCGGCAGGCCCGCCAGCGCCCTTTCCACCCAGGCGTCGCCGGCGGTCACGGCCACGCGCACTTCGCGGATGCGCGGATCGGCCAGCAGCGCGAGCACCGTATGGCGCAGCATGGGCTGTCCGGCCAGCGGCTGGTATTGCTTGGGCACGCCGCCATGATCCGCGGTCAGGGCGCGAGCGCCGACGCCGGCGGCGGGAACGAGCGCGATTAGGGAAGCAGACATAAGCCGGAGATTTTATAATCTTCCTTCTCATGCCTGCAGATTTCCCCTCTACTCCCGCGGCGCCGCTGGTCCCGTCGACCGATTCCACCCTGGCGGCCCTGAAACCCGGCACCCGATATACGCAGCCCCGCCCTCCCGGCTCGGGCGATGCGTGGTTATTGGCCGACCTGGCGCGCCAGGCGGGCCGGCCGCTGCTCGTGCTGACGGCCGACCCGCTGGAGGCGCAACGGCTCACCGACGAAATCCTGCTTTTCGCACCCGGGCTGCGGGTGCGCCAATTGCCGGATTGGGAGACGCTGCCCTACGACGCGTTCTCGCCGCACCACGACCTGATATCCGAACGGCTCAAGACCCTGGACGCGCTGATGCGGCAGTCCGTGGACGTGCTGACGGTACCGGTGACCACCGCCCTGTATCGCCTGGCGCCGCCGGCCTTCATGGCCGCCTACACGTTCTCGTTCAAGCAGCGCGACAAGCTGGACGAAGCCGCCCTGCGCGCGCAATTGACGCTGGCCAACTACACGCACGTCACGCAGGTCACGGCGCCCGGTGAATTCTGCCTGCGCGGTGGCCTGATCGACCTGTTCCCCATGGGTTCGGCCGTGCCCTACCGGCTGGACCTGTTCGACAACGAGATCGAATCGATACGCGCCTTCGACGTCGACACCCAGCGCAGCCTGTACCCGGTCAATCAGGTGCAGTTGCTGCCCGGGCGCGAATTCCCGATGGACGAAGAAGCGCGGAACCGCTTCCGCGCGCGGTTCCGCGAGCTCTTCGAAGGTGATCCGTCGCGTGCCCTGCCGTACCGCGACATGGGCAACGGCATTGCCTTCGCGGGCATCGAATACTACCTGCCGCTGTTCTTCGACCAGACCGCCACGCTGTTCGACTACCTGGCGCCTTCCACCATCACGGTGACGATCGGCGACATCGACGATGCCATCCGCCGCTTTGCCCAGGACACCGGCAGCCGCTACGAATTCCTGAAGAGCGACCGCGAACGTCCGGTGCTGCCGCCGTCGGCGCTGTTCCTGGACGCGGACTCGCTGTTCGGCCAGCTGAAGGATTTCGAGCGCCTGTCGCTGACCGCCGAACGCGGCCATCCGGACATCGGCCCGGCGCCGGACGTGGCCGTCACGCGGCGCTCCGACGATCCGGTGGCGCGGCTGCGCGCGGTGGTCGACGGCGGCAAGTGGCGCCTGCTGCTGTGCGCGGATTCCGCCGGCCGGCGCGAAACGTTGGCGCAGATGCTGGCCGAATTCGATCTGGCGCCCGATTTCGAAGCCGCGTCCATCGAAGACTTCCGCGTTTCCACGGCGCGCCTGGCATTGCTGGCGGCGCCGCTGACCTCGGGCTTCAGCCTGCCGGGCGAAGGCATCGCCTTCATCACCGAAAACGACTTGTACCCGGGCCAGGCGGCGGTCAGCCGGCGCGGCCGGCGCGAGCAGGAACGCGCCAGCAACGTCGAAGCCATGGTGCGCGACCTGTCCGAATTGCGCGAAGGCGATCCGGTCGTCCACGCGCAGCATGGCATCGGGCGCTATCACGGCCTGGTCAACATGGACATGGGCGAAGGCGAGATGGAGTTCCTTCATCTCGAATACGCCAACGGCAGCACGCTGTACGTGCCGGTGTCGCAGCTGCACGTCATCGCGCGCTACAGCGGCGCCGATCCGGAAGCCGCGCCGCTGCACCAGCTGGGCTCCGGCCAGTGGGACAAGGCACGGCGCAAGGCCGCCAGGCAGGTACGCGACACCGCCGCCGAACTGCTGGACCTGTACGCCAAGCGCGCCGCGCGCGAAGGCTATGCCTTCAAGCTGCAGCTCAACGACTACGAGGCTTTCGCCGAAGGCTTCGGCTTCGAGGAAACCGCCGACCAGGCCGCGGCCATCCAGGCCGTCATCATGGACATGACCTCGGGCAAGCCCATGGATCGCCTGGTCTGCGGCGACGTCGGTTTCGGCAAGACCGAGGTCGCGCTGCGCGCGGCCTTCCTGGCGGTGGCCAACGGCAAGCAGGTCGCCCTGCTCTGCCCCACCACCCTGCTGGCCGAGCAGCACGCGCAGACCTTCGCCGACCGCTTCGCCGACTGGCCGGTGCGCGTGGTGGAACTGTCCCGCTTCCGTTCCGCCAAGGAAGTCGCGGCGGCGATCCAGGGCATCAACAGCGGCAGCGTCGACATCGTCATCGGCACGCACAAGATCCTGTCCAAGGACGTGCGCTTCAAGCAGCTGGGCCTGGTCATCATCGACGAAGAACACCGCTTCGGCGTCCGCCAGAAGGAAGCGCTGAAATCGCTGCGGGCCGAAGTCGACGTACTCACGCTGACCGCCACGCCCATCCCGCGCACCCTGGGCATGTCGCTGGAAGGCATACGCGATTTCTCCGTCATCGCCACCGCGCCGCAGAAACGCCTGGCGATCAAGACCTTCGTGCGCCGCGAAGACGGCAGCACCATACGCGAGGCCCTGCTGCGCGAACTGAAGCGCGGCGGACAGGCCTATTTCCTGCACAACGAAGTCGAGACCATCCACAACCGCCGCGCGCGCCTGGAAGAACTGGTGCCCGAAGCGCGCATCGCGGTCGCGCACGGCCAGATGGGCGAACGCGAGCTGGAACAGGTGATGAAGGGCTTCTACCAGCAGCGCTTCAATGTCCTGCTGTGCACCACCATCATCGAGACCGGCATCGACGTGCCGACGGCCAACACCATCGTCATCCATCGCGCCGACCGCTTCGGCCTGGCGCAGCTGCACCAGTTGCGCGGACGCGTGGGCCGCTCGCACCACCAGGCCTATGCCTACCTGCTGACGCCGGGCGAAGACGCCATCACCTCCAACGCCAAGAAGCGGCTGGAGGCCATCCAGGCCATGGAAGAACTGGGCTCCGGCTTCTACCTGGCCATGCATGACCTGGAAATCCGCGGCACCGGCGAAGTCCTGGGCGAATCGCAGTCGGGCAATATCCAGGAAGTCGGCTTTTCCATGTACACCGACATGCTGAACGAAGCGGTGCGCGCGTTGAAGGCGGGCGAAGAACCCGACCTGGAAGCGCCGTTCGGCAAGTCCTGTGAAGTCAACCTGCATGCGCCGGCCCTGCTGCCGGCCGATTACTGCGCCGACGTGCATGCGCGCCTGGCCGTGTACAAGCGCCTGTCCCATGCGGAAGACGAAGACGACCTGATCCGCATCCAGGAAGAATTGATCGACCGTTTCGGCAAGCTGCCCGAATCGGCGCAGACCCTGCTGGCCTCGCACCGCCTGCGGCTGGCGGCGCAGGCGCTGGGCATCAACAAGATCGACGCCAGCGAAACCCAGGCGCTGATACAGTTCGGGCCGAACCCGCCCATCGATTCCATGCGCATCATCGAACTGGTGCAGAAGCAGCGGCACATCAAGCTGGCCGGACAGGACAAGCTGCGCGTCGACATCAAGGGCCAGCAGATACCCGCTCGCGTGGACGCGGTGCGCACGGTGCTGCGCGCGCTGGCATGACCCAGGACCCATCCAGATCCCTATGAACACCCACTATCTTGTCATCCAGTCCCCTGCCCTGGCGTCCGACCATTGCGAACAGGTGGCCGCGTTGTCGCAGGCCCAGGGGCTGCTGCGCCTGAGCGCCACGGCCGCGCGGCTGCTGGACGTCCAGCACGACGACGCCACCCGCGCGGAAGTGCGCGCATGGTGCGAGAACGCCGGCGTGGACCACGCCTTCATGCCCAAGGGCAGCGCGTTGTCGCAATGCAAGGTGCTGGCCATGGACATGGATTCGACGCTGATCAACATCGAATGCATCGATGAAATCGCCGGCGTGGCGGGCGTCAAGGACAAGGTCGCGGCGATTACCGAAGCCGCCATGCGCGGCGAGATCACCGACTTCTCCGAAAGCCTGCGCCGCCGCGTCGCCTTGCTGGCGGGGCAGCCGGCGCAAGCGCTGGAACAGGTGTACCGCGACAAGCTGCGCCTGAACCCCGGAGCCGAAAGCCTGATCGCCTCCGCGCGCGACGCCGGCATCCGGATTCTGCTGGTATCGGGCGGATTCACCTTCTTCACCGAACGGCTGCGCGAACGTCTGGGCCTGGACGAAGCGCATTCCAACACGCTGGAAATCGTCGACGGCAAAATCACGGGACGGGTGTTGGGCGACATCATCGATGCGGCCGGCAAGGCGGAACGCCTGCAGGCCTTCGCGCGGCGCCATGGCGCCGCGGCCGAACAGATCATCGCCATGGGCGATGGCGCCAATGACCTGAAAATGCTGGGCCTGGCGGGGTTTTCAGTGGCCTACCACGCCAAGCCGGTGGTACGCGAGCATACGCGCTTCGCCCTGAACGTATCGGGACTCGACGGCGTGCTCAACTGGTTCGAGCGTTGAATAATCATCTCCCTCTCCGGATTCGCATGCGGACCTAGAGATTTCTGAACGACGCGCGGGTGGCGCGCGCCCAGAATGGATCACCCGGGACGATGCAAGGGCTTTCGTCCCGTTCAGGCCGTGGCCGGCCGCACTGATCCGCAGGAGATGATCATGCCACCCAACGTACACCAGCTGGAATACAAGCGGCGCGAGCTGCAGGCGATGATGGAGGCCCGCGGCCATCTGCCGCCGTCGCCTTGCAAGCAGCACGCGCAACACGAGCACAAGCGGCAGGAAATGTTCGACACGGTGCTCACGTCCATGAACGCCATGCTGGACGGGCTCGACATCCTGGCCGACGGCAGGCCGCTGCCGCCGCAGGAGGCGCGAGACTGGATCGACACCCTGATCGAATGGGCGCCCCTGATCGCGCAGGTGCCATTCGGCAGCGGACCCATCAAGGCCCCGGTACAGATGGCGATCAAGGGCTTCAACAAGCTCGCCATCCGGGGCCATACCGCGCCCAGGCTGGAAAAAGCGCTGAACAACGGCGTCGCGCTGTCCGGGCTGGCGCCCGTGGTCATGACCCCCGAGGGCTGGGCCGAGAAGATTTCCGCCGCCGCGTCCGTGATGGGCTATACGGCGCATGGCGCCGCCGTCGCCGGCGCCAAGATCGCGCTGCCCCTGGGCGTGAAGACCGCGCTGGCGCCGTCGCTCGGCAATCTGCTCGTGCAGATCTCGCACTGGACATCCAGCACGGCGACGGCATTCGGGCATGTGGCCACGAACATCGCCGCCGTCGGTCCGGCGTTTTCGGCCGGGATGGCGGCAATGAACGTAGCGCTGTCGTACGGCAAATTCGACGCGGTGCTGGCCATCGCCGAGCACTACGGACACCACCAATGCACCTGCCTGCAACACGTCGAGACGATCGCCGACATGAGCATGGGCGCCAACATGGACCGTGCCATGGCGCTGCATCCTTTCCTGGCGGTGGGCGTGGCGGGCAAGGCGCTGGACAGCAAGGCGCACTGGATGGCCAACAAGTTCCGCGGGCCCGAGCGACGGACGCATCGCGGCGGCTATGACATCGCCATCGGCCTGTGGGAAGGCGCGCAGGCGCCTGCCCTGCACCGCATCTACAAGACCGCCAGGCCGCTGGTGGCGTCGGAACGCTGCCCCATCGCGATGCTGGCGATCGCCACCTTGTTGGGCGCCGACGCCAATCCCATGAAGGGCTGGCGCGACGCGGTCGCGGCCATCAAGGCCGAGCGTGAAGCGGGCGCGCTGAAGATCAAGGGCAGGATCGCCTGAACCGCGTGGCCGGAGCACGGACAGGACAGGCCGGAGGTGCGAGGCCGGCCCGGAACGGCTGCCGCGGCAGCCGTCCCCCGCCGACATCAATAGCGCAGCGATGTGGTCAGGATGACCTGGCGGCCGGGGCCGTAATCGGCATGATGCACGCCATTGGTCCGGGCGAAGTATTCCTTGTCCGTCAGGTTCAGCACGTTCAGCTGGAAGGTCAGGTTGGGCGATACCTGATAGGCCGCCATCGCGTCGAAGCGCCAGTAGGCCGGCATGTAGACGCTATTGGCGCCGCCGCCCGCGCCGCCCTGGTTGCCGCCGTAGGTCTTGCCCACGTAGTAGATGCCGCCGCCCACGGTGAACTTCGGCAGCAGCTTGTAGGTGTTCCACAGGCTGAAGCTGTTGCGCGGGGTATTGGCCAGCGGATCGCCTTCGTTCACGCCGTTGTAGGCGCCCTTGACCAGCTCGCTGTCCATGTAGCTGTAGCCGCCGAACACATTCCACTTGGGCGTCACCGCACCGGCAAAGCCGAGTTCGAGCCCGCGCACGCGGGTCTTGCCCGCCTGTTCGAAGACGCCCGGGTCCACCTGGATCTGCGCGTCCTTGCGGTCGGTCTGGTAGATGGCCGCGGTCAGGGTCAGCTTTTCGTTCAGCACGTCCCACTTGGTGCCCAGCTCGATGGTACGGCTCTTTTCCGGATCCAGGCTGTCGGTATCGGCAGTCAGGGTCTCCTGGTCACCGCCGCTGACCGTGGGCGGCGTGGACGCCGTCGCATACGACAGATAGATGCTGCCGTTGGGCGCGGGCTTGTAGACGATACCGGTCTGGTAGCTGAAGATATTCCAACTGCCGCTGGTGCTCTGCGAGCTGGTCGCGCCACGCGGCAGGAAATTGCCGTCGATGCGATAGTTGTCGAAGCGGCCGCCCAGGTTCAGCGACCAGCGATCGTTGAACTCGATGGTGTCGAAGGCATAGATGGCGCGGGTGTTCGACGTGGTGTCGCTGCTCAAGGGGCCGCGAGAGATATCGCCGGACCAGTTGTCGTGCGGATCCGGATGGTAGACCGGGGTGCAATCCATGGCCCCGGCAGGGAATACCGTGGGGCAGAAGCTGCCGGACGTCGTCGTCACGTTGTAGCTGGCGTTCTTGTTCTTTTCGTTGGTGAACTCGACGCCGATGTCGTAGCTGTGCTTGAGCGAGCCGGTGTCGAACTTGCCGTACAGCTCCGTGACGTTCGACAGCATGGTGGTCTGGTTCCAGCGCGATTTCAGGCCGCGCTGCATCCACCACTCGCCGCTGGCCGGGTCGAAGCGCGCCGCGCCGCCGTCGCCGGGGTTGGTCAGCACGTAGTCGTTCAGCGTCTGGCCATACCGTGTGGCGTTGCGCAGGGTGACGTGCTGGTTGAAATCATGTTCCAGCTCGATCGTGCCGATATCGGCCTTGTTCTTCGAGTAGTCGCGGTCGTACACGCCGTAGTACTTGCTGCGGCCCACGTTCAGGATGCCGTCGCTGGTGTGCTTGCCGGGGATCTTCGACGCCAGCGGCACGCCGTAGTCGGGCATGCCGTCGGACTGGAAATGGTAGTAGCTGAACGTGGCGCGGGTGGGCGTTCCCAGGCCGAAGGACAGCGACGGCGCCACGCCCCATTTGTCGTAATCGACGGCGTTGCGGCCCGGGACGTTGCCCTTGCCGTCCAGCAGGTTCAGGCGGAAGGCCGAGTTGTCGTTGAACTGCCAGTTGGCGTCCACGGTGCCGCGCCAATAGGCATCGGTGCCCAGGCCGGCGTCCGCCTGCACGAAGGAGCCCAGCTTGGGTTTCTTGCTGACCAGGTTGATGCTGCCGCCGCCCGATCCACGGCCACCGTAGGCCGAGTCCGCGCCACGGATGACCTCCACGCTTTCGACGTTGAAGATTTCGCGGGTCTGGCCGCCGGGGTCCCGGATGCCGTCGACGTAGATATTGTTGCCCGACGAGCTGCCGCGGATGAACGGCCGGTCGGCCAGCGGCTGGCCGCCTTCCCCCGCCCCGAAGGTGATGCCCGGAGAATTCCGCAATACGTCTTGAAGCGACGTGGCCGCGCTGTCCTGGATCACCGTCTGCGGAATGATCTGCACCGACTTCGGCGTGTCCAGCAGGGGCGCCGTGAACTTCGGCGAGGACGATACCGGGACGTCGTACAGGGAATCGCCTTCGACCTGGACGGGCGCCATTTCCGTGACGGGAGCGTTCTGTGCGACGGCCTGCTGCCCCAGGAACAGGGCGGGGCTCGCCAGCGCGACGGCCAGAGACTGGGTCAACGTATTCATGGAATACGAGTCTTGCTGCTTCAAGGGGCTTCTCCGAGTTGCTAACGATAATGACAACGATTCTTATTATTAAACTTTGTGCCGAATGATAGACAAACTCGTAGGGCCAGACAATATTTATTAATATGAAGTACACAATGTGGCGCTTCAGCGACATGTCAGGCATGACCCGCGCGCATCCGACATTCAGAAAATCGTCAGAATGGAGAGAGCAATGCGTTTGCTGAAGATCACGCGCCTGTGGGCGCTACGGACGCGGCAGGACGCGATGACGGTCTGGTTCGCGCTGCGGCATCCCGCGACCCCCTGGTACGCCAAGGCCCTCGCGATCCTGACGGCCGCCTATATCCTGAGCCCCATCGACCTGATACCGGACTTCATACCGGTGCTCGGCTTGCTGGATGACCTGGTGCTCGTGCCGATATTGATCTGGGCGACCCTGCGCGCCCTGCCCGCGCCGGTGCGCGCGGACAGCCGCGAGCGCGCGCAGGCCTGGGCCACGCGCAGGCTGGCGCGCCCCGGCAGCAAGGCCGGTGCGGTGTTCGTGGTGATGGTGTGGATCGCGATCGCGGCTGCGATCGCATGGTGGGTCTACACGACCTGGTTCAGCCCTGGCGCGCCGAGCGCCGCCGTTTGAGCAGGTAGCGGATGACGAAGCCGGGATACGCCAGCACCAGGAACAGGCACAGGCCGATGGCGTAGAACTCCCAGCCTTGGGAGAAGCGATTGCCCAGGGCCGATTCGAAAGCGAATCCCAAGACGCCGACGATCAGGTAGAACACCAGGAGTTCGAACAGGCGCAGCCACAAGGGCTTGGGCACGGGCACACCGTTCTGGCGCCAGACGAACAACGCGAACACCCGCTCGTTCAGGAACGGCAGGTTGGCGCACACCAGCGCCAGCGCGATCAACAGCCAGACGGCAAGGGTTTGATTCATCGGCCCGGTTGAAGCGGATGGCGGCGCATTGCGCGCCGCCATTTTGGTTTTGACAAGTCAGTCGGCCGGCATGGAGCCGGCCGTGCGCCGGCCGTGAGCCGGATTACAGGCCCAGGGACGTCTGCACGGCGCGCACGCAGGCCGCCATCAGGCCTCCGGGCAGGATACCCAGCAGCAGCACCAGCACGCCGTTCAGCGACATCAGCCCGCGTTGCACGCAGGAAGCCGACACCGGGTGAACGTCGCCAACGGGATCGTCGAAGTACACGACCTTGACGACGCGCAGGTAGTAGAAAGCGCCGATCAGCGAGAACATCACCGCGATCACGGCGATACTGACATGGCCCATCTGGATCAGCGGCTGCAGCACGGCCAGCTTGGCGTAGAAACCCACCGTGGGCGGCAGGCCCGTCAGCGACACCATCAGGACCAGCACGATGAAGGCATGCCAGGGGCTGCGGCGGTTCAGGCCTTTCAGGTCGTCGATGTTGTC
This sequence comes from Bordetella genomosp. 9, assembly GCF_002261425.1. NCBI lineage: Bacteria > Pseudomonadati > Pseudomonadota > Betaproteobacteria > Burkholderiales > Alcaligenaceae > Bordetella > Bordetella genomosp. 9. The sequence continues at coordinate 1,790,858 of NZ_NEVJ01000003.1, forward strand.
GCACTCGAAACCATCGCGCGACAGCAGCAGCACCATGCCGAAGCTGCCCAGCGTCGTCAGCACGTAGGTGACGATGTAGAACAGCGCCGCGCCGTAGCCCACCGCCGGCGATTGGCCGCCGGCCGCCAGGCCCAGCAGCACGAAGCCCATGTGCGAAATGGTCGAATAGGCCAGCATCCGCTTGAAGTTGGTCTGCGCGATGGCGGTCAGGTTGCCCACCGCCAGCGACAGCACCGCCAGGATCAGCAGCATGGGCTGCCAATCGGCGGCCAGCGAGTGCATGGCTTCGATCAGCACGCGCAGCGTGATCGCGAAGGCCGCCAGCTTGGGCGCGGCGCCCAGCAGCAGCGTGACCGCCGTCGGCGCGCCGTGGTAGACGTCCGGCACCCACATGTGGAACGGCGCCGCGCCCAGCTTGAACGCCAGGCCGGCCACGATGAAGACCACGCCCAGCACCAGCGGCAGGTACTGCGCCTTGCCGCCGCCGATGACCGCGGCGATCTGCGCCAGGTCCAGCTGGCCCGTGGCGCCGTAGACCATGGACATGCCGTACAGCAGGAAACCGGAGGCCAGCGCGCCCAGCACGAAGTACTTCATGGCGGCTTCGGTGGCCGTCGCGTCGTCGCGGCGCAGCGCGATCAGCGCGTACAGCGACAGCGACATCAGCTCCAGGCCCAGGTAGACCGTGATCAGGTTGCCCGCGGAGATCATCACCATCTGGCCCAGCAGGCCGAACAGCGACAGCACGTACATTTCGCCGCCGCGCAGCATGTCGCGCGACTGCGAATAGATGCGGCCGTAGACCAGCGTGACGAACACCGCCACATAGGACGTGACCTTCAGCAGATGCGCCAGGTCGTCGGTGACGAACAGGCCACCGAAGGCCCTGCCCTTCACGCCGTCGTGCCACTGCATCAGGGAAATGATCGTCAGCAGCACCAGCGTGCCCAGGGTCAGCACGTAGCTGATCTTGCGCGTGGGGTGATTGCTGACCGCATCGACCAGCAGGATCACCGAGCCCAGAACGAGCAGCAGGATCTCCGGCGTCGCCAGCGCGAAATCGAGTGAGGAGTGCATCATTGTCTTGGCTTACAGTTTCGAGATGGCAACGTGTTGCATCAGGGCCTGCACCGACGCATGCATCACGTCGGTAAAGGGCTTGGGATAGATCCCCATGTACAGCACGGTAATGGCCATCAGGCCCAGGATCAGGAATTCGCGGCGATTGATGTCGGTCAGCGCGCGCACGTGATCGTTGGCGATTTCGCCGAAGGCCACGCGCTTGACCATCCAGAGCGAGTAGGACGCGCCCAGGATCAGCGCCGTGGCCGCGAGCAGGCCGATCCAGAAGTTGTGCTGGACGGCGCCCATGATCACCATGAATTCACCGACGAAACCGCTGGTGGCCGGCAAGCCGCTGTTGGCCATGGAGAACAGCACGAAGAAGGTCACGAAGCGCGGCATCGTGTTCACCACGCCGCCATAGTCGGCGATGCGGCGGCTGTGCACGCGGTCGTACAGCACGCCGATGCACATGAACATGGCGCCCGACACGAAGCCGTGCGAGATCATCTGCACGATGGCGCCTTCCACGCCGGCGGTGTTGAAGATGAAGAAACCCAGCGTGACGAAGCCCATGTGGGCCACCGACGAGTACGCCACCAGCTTCTTCATGTCCTCTTGCACGATGGCGACCAGGCCGATGTAGATCACCGCGATCAGCGACAGGGCGATCATCAGGCCGGCCAGGCTGTGCGAGGCGTCCGGTGCGATGGGCAGCGAAAAGCGCAGGAAACCGTAGGCGCCCAGCTTCAGCATGATGGCCGCCAGCACGATGGAGCCGCCCGTGGGCGCTTCCACGTGGGCATCCGGCAGCCAGGTGTGCACCGGCCACATCGGCACCTTCACCGCGAAGGCCGCCAGCAGCGCGACGAACACCAGCACCTGCGGGGTCATGCCCAGCTTCAGCTGGTGCCACTGCATGATGTCGAACGAACCGCCCGACGCGTTCCACAGGTAGATGAAGGCCACCAGCGTGAGCAGCGAGCCCAGCAGCGTGTACAGGAAGAACTTGAACGCGGCATAGACGCGGTTCGGTCCGCCCCACACGCCCACGATGATGTACATCGGGATCAGCGTGGCTTCGAAGAACACGTAGAACAGCAGGCCGTCCAGCGCGACGAACACGCCGATCATCAGGCCCGACAGGATCAGGAAAGCCGCCATGTACTGCGCGACGCGGCTGGTGATCACTTCCCAGCCCGCCAGCACCACGATGACCGTGATGAAGGCGGTCAGCAGAACGAACCACAGCGATATGCCGTCCACGCCCAGGTGGTAGTTGACGTTGAAGGTGCTGATCCAGGGCACGTTTTCGACGAACTGCATGCTCGCCGTCGACGCGTCGAAGCCGGTGTACAGGGGAATCGTCACCAGCAACCCCGCCACGGCGCCGATCAGGGACAGCCACAGCGTGAGTCCGCGCTTGTTGTCCCCGCCCAGGGCCAGCACCAGCAGGCCGAAGACGATGGGGACGAAGACCGCGAGGGTAAGCCAGGGAAAAGTATGGGATGCCATCTCGCTAGCCATTTATTGGGGAATCAGCACGAAGAAAGTCACCAGGGCCAGGATCCCGATGATCATGGCGAAGGCATAGTGATAGATGAAGCCGGACTGCAGGTAGCGGCTGACGCCCGCCACCCAGCCCACCAGCCGGGCGCTGCCATTGATCAGGCCATCGATCAGGCCGCGATCGCCGGCTTGCCACAGGCCGCGGCCCAGGCCGCGGGCGGCGCGGGCGATCACCTGCTCGTTGAACCAGTCCACGTAGTACTTGTTTTCGAGGATGACGTTGACGCCCGACAGGCTGCGCTTGATCGCCGCCGGCACCTTGGGATTGACCAGGTAGCAGTACCAGGCCACCACGGCGCCCGCGACCACCAGCCAGAAGGCCGTGGTGGTGAAGGCGTGCAGGCCGAAGGCGACCCAACCGTGCCATTCCTCGGCCAGTTCATGCATGGCCGGATGGTCGGGCAGCACGGTGATCGCGCCCTGGAAGTACTTGCCGAACAGCATGGGATCGATGACCAGCGCGCCGATGATCACCGACGGAATCGCCAGCACGATCAGGGGCAGCGTGACGACCCACGGCGATTCGTGCGGCGGGCCGCTGTGGCCGTGGTCGTCATGGCCGTGGCCATGATCGTCCGCCTTGCCGTGGACCTGCGCTTCAGCGCCATGGTTGTCGTCGTGGTGCGCGTGGCCATGGCCGTGCGTATCGAAGCGCTCCTTGCCGTGGAAGACCAGGAAGTACACGCGGAACGAATACAGCGAGGTCACGAACACGCCGACCAGCGTGGCGAAGTGCGCGAAGCCGGCGCCCCAGATGTCGGACGCGCCCGCGGCTTCGATGATGTGTTCCTTCGAGTAGAAACCCGAGAAGAACGGCGTGCCCACCAGGGCCAGCGTGCCGATCAGGAAGGTGATCCAGGTGATGGGCATGTACTTGCGCAGGCCGCCCATGTTGCGGATGTCCTGGTCGTGGTGCATGCCCATGATCACCGAGCCCGCCCCCAGGAACAGCAGCGCCTTGAAGAAGGCGTGCGTCATCAGGTGGAAAATCGCCACCTGATAGGCGGAAGCCCCCAGCGCCACGGTCATGTAGCCCAGCTGCGACAGCGTCGAATACGCGACGACGCGCTTGATGTCGTTCTGGATGATGCCCAGGATGCCCAGGAACAGCGCGCCGATCGCGCCGATCACGATGACGAAGGACAGCGCCGTATCCGAATGCTCGAACAGCGGCGAAAAGCGCGCCACCATGAAGATGCCCGCCGTCACCATCGTGGCGGCGTGGATCAGCGCGGAAATCGGCGTCGGGCCTTCCATCGAATCGGGCAGCCAGGCATGCAGCGGCACTTGCGCCGATTTACCCATGGCGCCGATGAACAGGCAGATGCAGGCCACCGTCAGCAGCTTCCAGTCGCCGCCCGGGAAGGTCATGCCGGCCAGCTTGTCGGCCTGGCTGAACACGTCCGAGTACTGCATCGAGCCGACGTAGGCGAACAGCAGGCCGATGCCCAGCACGAAGCCGAAGTCGCCGACGCGGTTGATCAGGAAGGCCTTCATGTTGGCGAAGATCGCCGTCGGCCGCGTGTACCAGAAGCCGATCAGCAGGTACGACACCAGGCCCACCGCTTCCCAGCCGAAGAACAGCTGCACCATGTTGTTGGACATGACCAGCATCAACATGGAGAAGGTGAACAGCGAGATGTAGGCGAAGAAGCGCTGGTAGCCGGGATCGTCCGCCATGTAGCCGATGGTGTAGATGTGCACCATCAGCGACACGCTGGTGACCACGACCATCATCATGGCCGACAGCGGGTCGATCAGGAAACCGATGTTCAGCTGCGTGCTGCCGATCAGGCTCCAGGTGTAGACGTTGCCGTCGAAGCGGTGGCCGTTCAGCACGTCGCCCAGCACCACGAAGGCGCCGATCGTCGAGATCAGCACGCCCAGGATGGTGATGACGTGCGCGCCGCGGCGCCCGATGGGCTTGCCGAGGAACCCGGTGCCGAACAGGCCGGCGAGGATGGCGCCGGCCAGGGGCGCCAGCGCGATGAGCAGGTAGAGATTGGGAGAGCTAGACATTGTTATTCCTGGACTCCGTCAGCCCTTCAGGCGATCGAGTTCGTCGACGTTGATCGTGTTCAGGTTGCGGAACAGCAGCACCAGAATGGCCAGCCCGATCGCCGCTTCGGCGGCGGCGACGGTCAGGATGAAGAACACGAAGACCTGCCCGGCGGCGTCGCCGGACCAGCTCGAAAAGGCCACGAAGTTCATGTTCACGGCCAGCAGCACCAGCTCGATGGACATCAACAGGATGATCAGGTTGCGGCGGTTCAGGAAGATGCCGAAGATGCCGATGGCGAACAGGATCGCCCCCAGTATCAGGTAATGGGCCAGCGTCAACGTCACTTCTGTTCTCCTTGGGCCGGAACGGCGGCGGCGGTGCGGGCCTGGGCGCGCTCGCTCTGCGCCGGCATGCTCACCAGGCGGAAGCGGTCCTTCGCGCGCACGCGCACGGCTTCCGACGGATTGTTGTACTTGACGTCGCGGCGGCGGCGCAGCGTCAGCGCGATCGCCGACACCATCCCCACCAGCAGCAGCACGGCGCCGACTTCCACCGCGTAGACATACTGCGTGTACATGGCAGTACCGAGCACGCGGGCGTTGTTGTAGTCGCCCGCCACCGCGGCCGGGGGACCGGCGTTGAACCAGGTCGAACCTAGCACGAAGGAGATTTCCAGCACCAGGATCAAGCCGATCACCAGGCCCAGCGGCAGGTAAGTGCGCAAGCCCTGCCGCAGCGCCGTCATGCGGATGTCCAGCATCATCACGACGAACAGGAACAGCACCATCACGGCGCCGACGTACACCAGGACCAGCAGCAGGCCGAGGAATTCCGCGCCCAGCAGGATCCACAGCATGGATGCGTTGAAGAAGGCCAGGATCAGGTGCAGCACCGCGGTCACGGGACTGCGCGCCGTGATCACGCGGAACGCCGCCACCACGAGCACGATGGACAGCAGGTAGAAAAGAAAGGTGGTGAAAGTCATGGAGTCGTACCCGGCATCAACGGTAAGGCGCGTCTTCGGCGCGTCGTTGGGCGATTTCCGCCTCGTAGCGGTCGCCCACCGCCAGCAGCATGTCCTTCGTGAAGTACAGGTCGCCGCGCTTTTCGCCGTGGTATTCCAGGACGTGCGTCTCGACGATCGAATCCACCGGACAGCTTTCTTCGCAGAAGCCGCAGAAGATGCACTTGGTCAGGTCGATGTCGTAGCGCGTCGTGCGGCGGCTGCCGTCGTCGCGCACGTCCGACTCGATCGTGATGGCCAGCGCCGGGCACACCGCTTCGCACAGTTTGCAGGCGATGCAGCGCTCTTCCCCGTTGGGGTAGCGACGCAGCGCGTGCAGGCCGCGGAACCGCGGCGACGCCGGGGTCTTTTCGTGGGGGTAGCGCAAGGTGACCTTGCGCTTGAAGAAATACTTGCCCGTCAGGCGCATGCCCTTGAGCAGTTCGGACAGCAAGAGGCTGCCGAAGAAATCCTTGATCGCTTCCATATCCTGCCTTTTGCCTATCGCTAGCGCCAAATGTTCCAGGGCGTCTGCATCCAGATCGCCACGACGAGCAGCCACACGCCGGTCAGCGGAATGAAGATCTTCCAGCCCAGGCGCATGATCTGGTCATAGCGGTAACGCGGGAACGACGCGCGGAACCAGACGAACAGCGAGACTACGACGAATGTTTTCAGGCCCAGCCAGATCCAGCCGGGAATCCAGGTCAGCGGCGCCACGTCGATGGGCGACGTCCAGCCGCCCAGGAACATGATCGAAGCCAGGGCCGACAACAGGATCATGTTGGCGTATTCGCCCAGGAAGAACAGCGCGAAGGCCATGCCCGAGTATTCGACCATGTGGCCCGCGACGATTTCCGATTCGCCTTCCACCACGTCGAACGGCGCGCGGTTGGTTTCCGCCACGGCCGACACCACGTAGATGACGAACAGCGGCAGCAGCGGCAGCCAGTTCCAGGAAAGGAAGGTCAGGCCGTGGTCCGCGAACCAGCCACGCGTCTGGCCCAGCACGATTTCGCTCATGTTCAGGCTGCCGGAGACCAGCAGCACCGTGACCAGGACGAAACCGATGGCCAGCTCATACGACACCATCTGCGCCGACGCCCGCAGCGCGCCCAGGAAGGCGTACTTGGAGTTGGACGCCCAGCCCGCCACGATGACGCCGTACACGCCCACCGACGTGATGGCCATGACGTACAGCAGGCCGGCATTGACGTTGGCCAGCACCACCTGCGGTCCGAAGGGCACCACCGCCCAGGCGGCGAGCGCGGGCATCAGCGTGACCACCGGCGCCAGGATGAACAGGATGCGGTTGGCCTCGGTCGGCACCACCACTTCCTTGGTGAGCAGCTTGAACACGTCCGCGAAGGGCTGCAGCAGGCCGCGGTAGCCCACGCGATTCGGGCCCCGGCGCACGTGCATGAAACCGATCATCTTGCGTTCCCAGTACGTCAGGTAGGCCACGCAGAGAATGATCGGAACCGCGATGACGACCACCTTGACCAGGGTCCAGATGACCAGCCAGGGAGTCGCGCCCAGCAGCGCCTGGCCCTGGCTTTCCAAAGTGTTGAGCCATTCCATCAGGCACGCTCCACGCTGATTTCACCGAATGCGCCACCCAGGGCGGCGGTTTGTTTGAAGCCGGCGGACACCCGCACGGCACGGTCGGCCACCGTTTCGTCCTGCACCGTTTCCAGTTCGACGGAGCCGGCCGCGTTGCGCACGCGCACCTTGATGCCGGCGGTCAGCCCCAGGCTGGCCAGGGTCTGGCCGTTCATGCGCGCCGAAGGCGAACGCGAAGCGGGCGCGGCCTGCAGCGAGTGCGCGCGGCGCACGATCGCATCGGTACGGTAGATGGGCACGTCGGCGACGCGCTCCAGCCCGCCCAGCGTGGCGCCCACGCCAGGGGCGGCATTGACGCGGTTGGACAGGCGCCCTTCCACGCCGCCGGCCAGCACGCTGTCGCGCACCGATTCGGAGGTTTCGTCGTCGAAGCCGGCCAGCTGCAGCACATTGCCCAGCACGCGCAGCACCTTCCACGCGGGACGGGTCTGGCCGAAGGGCACGACGGTGCCCTTGAAGCTCTGCGCGGTGCCCTGCGCGTTGACGAAGGTGCCGGAGGTTTCGGTGAACGGCGCCACCGGCAGCATCACGTTGGCCCATTCCTGGGCGGCGGCGCGATACGGCGTCAGTGCGACGGCGAACTGCGCGTCACGCAGCGCGGCGACGGCTTGCGGGCCGTTGTCGGCGTCCAGCAGCGGTTCGGCGTGCAGGACGATATAGGCCTTGAGGGGATCCGCCAGCATGGCGGCGGCATGCTTGCCGCCCTTGCCCGGCACGGCGCCGGCCAGGTAGCCGCCCACCGTGTTGCCGCCGGCGGTCAGGAAGCCCAGGCGCGCGCCGAGCATGCCGGCGATGGCCTGCGCGTTGGCGGCGATCGTCGCGGCCTGCGGCGAGGCCACGGCCATATTGCCCAGCAGGACCGCGGTCTGGCTGCCCGAAGCCAGGCTGGCCGCGATGACCTTGGCCTGTTCGCCGGCCACCACGCCACCGAATTCAGCGGGCACGTCCACGCCCTTGGCCTGGGCCAGCGCGACGGCGACTTCGGCCAACGCTCGCGCCAGCGCCGACGGCGCGACGGTCAGGCGGCCGGTGACGGGCATCAGCGGATCGTCCGCCAGGCTGTCGACCAGCAGGACCTGCGCGCCGCGCTTGGCGGCCTGGCGCAGGCGTTGCGCCATCAGCGGATGATCCTTGCGCAGTACCGAACCGACGACGAGCACGCGGTCCAGCGTGTCGAGGTCGGACACCTGCATGCCCAGCCAGGGCGTGCCTTCCAGCGCGGCACCCAGGGCCGCATCGGTCTGGCGCAGGCGGAAGTCGATGTTCTCGGAACCCAGCGCGCGGACCAGGCGGCCCAGCAGCGCGTATTCCTCGGTGGTGGCGTATTCCGTCGCCAGCGCGCCGATCTGGCCGCCGCCGAAGTTGTCGCGCACGCGGGACAGGCCCTGCGCCACGGCTTGCAGCGCGTCGGCCCAGGAGGCGGCGCGCCATTCGCCGTCGGCGCCCTTGATCATGGGCGTTTCCAGGCGGTCGTCGGCGTTCAGGCCTTCATACGAGAAGCGGTCGCGATCGCTCAGCCAGCATTCGTTCAGCGCTTCGTTTTCGAAAGGCACCACGCGCATGACCGTGTCGCCCTTGACCTGCACCACCAGGTTGGCGCCGAGGCTGTCGTGCGGGCTGACCGAACGGCGGCGCGCCAGTTCCCAGGTGCGGGCGCTGTAGCGGAACGGCCGCGACGTCAGCGCGCCCACCGGGCAGAGGTCGATCATGTTGCCGGACAGCTCGGATTCCACCGAACGGCCGACGAAGGACGTGATCTCGGAGTGCTCGCCCCGGTTGATCATGCCCAGCTCCATCACGCCGGCGATTTCCTGGCCGAAGCGCACGCAGCGGGTGCAGTGGATGCAGCGGCTCATTTCCTCGGCCGACACCAGCGGGCCCAGGTCCTTGTGGAACACCACGCGCTTTTCTTCGTGATAGCGCGAAGCCGATCCGCCGTAGCCCACCGCCAGGTCCTGCAGCTGGCATTCGCCGCCCTGGTCGCAGATGGGGCAATCCAGCGGGTGGTTGATCAACAGGAATTCCATGACCGACTTCTGCGCGGCCTTGGCTTTTTCCGAGTTGGTGAAGACCACCATGCCGTTGGTCACGGGCGTGGCGCAGGCCGGCAGCGCCTTGGGCGCCTTCTCGACCTCGACCAGGCACATGCGGCAGTTGGCGGCGATGGAGAGTTTCTTGTGGTAGCAGAAATGCGGCACGTACTGCCCGAGCTTCTGGGCCGCATGCATCACCATGCTGCCTTCGGGCACTTCTACCTTGTTGCCGTCGACGGTTAGTTCAACCATTCTTTTTTCCTGACCTACAGATAATGCGGGACCACGCACTTTTTGTGCTCGACGTGGTACGCGAATTCGTCGTGGAAATGCTTCAGGAAGCCGCGCACGGGCATCGCGGCCGCGTCGCCCAGCGCACAGATCGTGCGGCCCATGATGTTGCCCGCCACACTGTCGAGCAGATCCAGGTCTTCCGGACGGCCTTCGCCATGCTCGATGCGGTTCACCATGCGATACAGCCAGCCGGTGCCTTCACGGCACGGCGTGCACTGGCCGCAGCTTTCCTCGAAGTAGAAATAGGACAGGCGCAGCAGCGACTTCACCATGCAGCGCGTTTCGTCCATGACGATCACGGCGCCCGAACCCAGCATGGAGCCGGCCTTGGCGATGGCGTCGTAGTCCATGGTGGTGTCCATCATGATGCTGGCGGGCAGCACCGGGGCGCTGGAGCCGCCGGGGATCACGGCCTTGAGCTTGCGGCCGCCGCGCATGCCGCCAGCCAGTTCCAGCAGCTTGGAGAACGGCGTGCCCATGGGAATCTCGTAATTGCCGGGACGTTCGACGTCGCCGGTGATCGAGAAGATCTTGGTGCCGCCGTTGTTCGGCTTGCCGATTTCCAGGTATTGCTGGCCGCTGTTGCGGATGATCCAGGGCACCGCCGCGAAGGTTTCGGTGTTGTTGATCGTCGTCGGCTTGCCATACAGGCCGAAGCTGGCGGGAAACGGCGGCTTGAAGCGCGGCTGGCCTTTCTTGCCTTCCAGCGATTCCAGCAAGGCGGTTTCTTCGCCGCAGATATAGGCGCCGTAGCCATGGAAGGCATGCAGCTGGAAGTTGAATTCCGAACCCAGGATCCTGTCGCCCAGGAAGCCGGCGGCGCGCGCTTCTTCCAGGGCTTCCTCGAAGCGTTCGTACACCTCGAAGATTTCACCGTGGATATAGTTGTAGCCCACCGAGATGCCCATGGCGTAGGCCGCGATGGCCATGCCTTCGATCACGATGTGCGGATTGAAGCGCAGGATGTCGCGATCCTTGAACGTGCCGGGCTCGCCCTCGTCCGAATTGCACACCAGGTACTTCTGGCCCGGGAACGTGCGCGGCATGAAGCTCCACTTCAGCCCAGTCGGGAAACCGGCGCCGCCGCGGCCGCGCAAGCCCGAAGCCTTGACCTCGGCGATGACTTCTTCCGGCTTCATGCCGGTCGTCAGGATCTTGCGCAGGGCCTCGTAGCCGCCACGCTTGACGTATTCTTCCAGGCGCCAGTTCGCGCCATCCAGGTCGGCCAGGATTTGCGGCTGCAGATGGCGGCCATGCAGGCACATCGACTGCGACAGGTCGCGCAAGGGATCGGGGTCCAGCCCCTGGGCGAAATTGCGATAAAGGTCCGGCGCGTTCATGCCGTTTCTCCTTGCGCGCGCAGGCCGTCGATCAGCTCGTCCATCCGCGCTTCGGTCATGCGTACACACATGTGCTTGTTGTTCACCAGCAGCACCGGCGAATCGCCGCAGGCGCCCATGCATTCGCCTTCGACCAGGGTGAACATGCCGTCGGCGGTGGTGCCGCGGTAGTCGACGCCGAGCTTGCGCTTCAGGTAGTCGCCCGCCTTGTCACCGTCACGCAGCGCGCACGGCAGGTTGGTACAGACCGAGATTTTGTGCTTGCCGGTCTGCGCCACGTTGAACATGTTGTAGAAGGTGGCCACTTCCTGCACCGCGATGGGCGGCACCCCCAGATAGACGGCGACGTCTTCGATGATCTCGGTCGACAGCCAGCCTTTTTCGTCCTGCGCGATGGCAAGCGCGGCCATGATGGCCGACTGCTTCTGGTCGGCCGGGAACTTCGTGAGCTCCCGGTCGATTTTCTGGTAAGCCTGTTCGGAAAGCAGCATAGTTTGAATCCGGAATATGCAAGAGGCCCGTTCGGGTCTTCTTCGAGGTCGTGCGGCGTTCCCTAGCGGTCGATCTCGCCGAACACGATGTCCTGCGTGCCGATGACGGTCACGGCGTCGGCGATCATATGTCCGCGGGTCATTTCGTCCAGCGACTGCAGATGGGCGAACCCGGGCGCGCGGATCTTCAGGCGGTACGGCTTGTTGGCGCCGTCGGAGACCAGATAGATGCCGAACTCGCCCTTGGGATGCTCGACGGCCGCGTAGGCTTCGCCCGGCGGCACATGGAAACCTTCGGTGAAGAGCTTGAAATGGTGGATCAGCTCTTCCATGTTGGTCTTCATGGCGGCACGCTTGGGGGGCGCGACCTTGTGGTTGTCGATCATCACCGGGCCGGGATTGTTGCGCAGCCACTCGACGCACTGGCGGATGATGCGGTTGCTCTGGCGCATTTCGGCGACGCGGACCAGGTAGCGGTCGTAGCAGTCGCCGTTCACGCCCACCGGCACGTCGAAATCGAGCAGGTCGTAGACTTCATACGGCTGGGTCTTGCGCAGGTCCCAGGCCACGCCGGAACCGCGCAGCATCGGGCCGGTGAAACCCAGGGCCTTGGCGCGCTCGGGCGTCACCACGCCGATGCCGACCAGGCGCTGCTTCCAGATGCGGTTGTCCGTCAGCAGCGTTTCGTATTCGTCGACGCAGGCCGGGAAGCGGTTGGTGAAGTCTTCGATGAAGTCCAGCAGCGAGCCCGAGCGCGCGTCGTTCATGGCGCGCACTTCGCGTTCGCCGCGATACTTGCTGGAGTCGCCGTAGTGCGGCATGGCGTCCGGCAGGTCGCGATAGACGCCGCCCGGACGGTAATAGGCCGCGTGCATGCGGGCGCCTGAGACCGCCTCGTAGCAATCCATCAGGTCTTCGCGTTCGCGGAAGGCGTACAGGAAGACCGCCATGGCGCCGACGTCCAGCGCATGCGAACCCAGCGACATCAGGTGGTTCAGCACGCGCGTGATTTCGTCGAACATCACGCGGATGTACTGGGCGCGCAGGGGCGCTTCGATGCCCAGCAGCTTTTCGATGGCCATGACGTAGGCGTGCTCGTTGCACATCATGGACACGTAGTCCAGGCGGTCCATGTAGGGCAGCGCCTGGATGAAGGTCTTGTGCTCGGCCAGCTTTTCGGTGGCGCGATGCAGCAGGCCGATGTGCGGATCGGCGCGCTGGATGACTTCGCCGTCCAGTTCGAGCACCAGGCGCAGCACGCCGTGCGCGGCCGGGTGCTGGGGACCGAAGTTCAGGGTGTAGTTCTTGATTTCTGCCATGATCAGCGACCGGCTCCGTAGGTATCTTCGCGCACGACGCGCGGCGTGATTTCACGCGGATCGATGGTGACCGGCTGGTAGATGACGCGGCGCTGCTCGGGGTCGTAGCGCATTTCCACATTGCCCGACAGCGGGAAATCCTTGCGGAACGGATGGCCGATGAAGCCGTAATCGGTCAGGATGCGGCGCAGGTCGGGATGGCCTTCGAACACGATGCCGTACAGGTCGAAGGCTTCGCGTTCGTACCAGCCCACCGCGGGCCAGCATTCGATCAGCGAGGCGACGATGGGAAAGTCGTCGTCCGGGGCCCAGGTGCGCACGCGCAGGCGCCAGTTGTGGGCGATCGACAGCAGGTGGATCGCCACCGCAAAACGGCCGCGCTGGCTGCGCGCGCCGCTGCGATCGTCGGCCGCCGGACGCGTGCCGTTGCCCCAGGTCAGGTAGTCGACGCCACAGAGGTCGATACAGGTTTCGAATTGCAGGCCGGCGTCGGTACGCAGGCGGTTGCACACCGACTCCCACTGGGCGGCCGGGACTTCCAGCGTCAGTTCGCCCAGCGCCTCGGTCAGCGCGATCGTTTCACCGAACGCGGCGTGCAGATTGGTTTTCAGGGTTTCGAGCCTGGTCATCATCTTCAACGATTAGGTAAGCCGTGGCACGCAATGCAGGCAAACGCCCGATCAACGCGCGATGGTGTTGGTCAGGCGAATCTTGTTCTGCATTTGCAGCAGACCGTAGACCAGCGCTTCGGCGGTGGGCGGACAGCCCGGCACGTAGACGTCAACCGGAACGATGCGATCGCAACCGCGCACTACGGAATACGAATAGTGGTAGTACCCGCCCCCGTTGGCGCAGGATCCCATGGAGACGACCCAGCGCGGCTCCGGCATCTGGTCGTACACCTTGCGCAGCGCCGGCGCCATCTTGTTGCACAGCGTGCCGGCGACGATCATCAGATCGGACTGGCGGGGACTAGGGCGGAAGATGATGCCGAACTGGTCCAGGTCGTAGCGCGCGGCGCCGGCGTGCATCATTTCCACGGCGCAACAGGCTAGACCGAAGGTCATGGGCCACATCGAACCGGTCTTGGCCCAGTTGATGAACTTGTCGGCGCTCGTGGTGATGAAGCCTTGCTTGTGTATGCCTTCTTCAGTAGCCATTTTGATCTCTGGTGGCGTGGATGGGATATGAGCAGGTAGGCATCATTCCCAATCGAGCGCGCCTTTCTTCCATTCGTAGATGAAACCCACCGTCAGGACCGCGAGGAAGATCATGACGGTCCAGAAGCCGACCAGGCCGACCGTCCCGTGCGCGATGGCCCACGGAAACAGGAACGCGATTTCCAGGTCGAACAGGATGAACAGGATGGCGACGAGGTAATAACGCACGTCGAACTTCATGCGCGCGTCTTCGAAAGCCTCGAATCCGCATTCGTAGGGAGAGAGTTTCTCCGCGTAGGGACGCCGCGGCCCGAGCAGCGAGCCCGCGGTGATCAGCGCGAAACCGATCAACGTCGCCACAACGATGAATAGCAGAACGGGGAAATACTGTTGCAGGTTCATTTGGGGCGCGTCCGTGAAATGCTCAAACCTTAGGATTGTAGCATTTGCGCCGTTACTTCCCGCTGAACTCTGTAGCCGCAGGAGAGGAATACCGCATACAAAAAAGCCACCCCGAAGGGTGGCTTTCAAAGGCCATGACGGGATGAACCGCCAGGGCCATATGCTCACGCCGCCCGGGACGAATCCCGGTCAGACGAAACGCATCCGATACGGAGCGACGAATCGCCCCGTACCGTGTTTTGCTTAGAAGCGGTGGCGGATGCCGACGCCGACCAGCGTGCTCTTCAGGCCGTCCACGAAACCGTAGTTGTTCGTGTAGGAACCCAGAGCGTACAGGTTGGTGCGCTTCGACAGATCATACGTCACGCCCACCGAGTAGACGTTCATGTTGCTGTCTTCGCCAGCGAACGAGCCGCTGGTGTACAGGCTGCTGTCCTTGACGTTGGCACGCTGCCACGAACCGAAGACGCTGGTGGCGCCGCCGATCGGGGCCGACAGACCCAGCATCCACTGCTGCGACTTGAAGTCGTCGCTGTAGGTGTTGGTCGGCAGAACGGTGCCACCCAGGTTGGGCGAACCGCTGGTGAACAGACCGGTCAGGCTGGTAGCCTGGATCCAGCCGCCCTTGGTTTGACCGTAAGCAGCCGAGACCTTGACCACTTCGAAGTCATACGCACCACCCAGCAACCAGGCGCGGATGCGATCGCCGCCAGGGCCGCCAGCGGCGGAGTCAGCGACGGCCGAATTGCGGTTGACCTGGTCATACGCGGCGGCCAGGTTCAGCGGGCCGTTCACGTAACGCAGACCGGTCGTGATGGCGCGTTGGTTGTTGTTGGTGTTGAAACCGGTTTGAGCGGTGTTCGTATCGTCGATGTTGAACGAGTAGCCAGCGCCAACCTGGAAGCCGCCGAACACGGGCGATTGATACAGGACCATGTTGTCGAAGCGCGTCGTGTTGGACGAGCTGAACACGGTACCGATGTTGGCCATGCCGAAGCCTTCAGCGAACGGATCGATCGAACCGAAGAACTTGGAAGCGATGTTGGTCTGACGGCCGAAGTCCAGTTGACCCCAGCTGTTGCTGGCCAGACCGATCGTGGCTTGACGACCGAACAGGCGGCCGCCTTGGGCCGAGTTGCCGTCGCCGGAATTGAAGCCGGATTCGATCGTGAACACAGCACGCAGACCGTCACCCAGATCTTCCGAACCACGCAGACCCCAGCGGGAACCGTTTTGCACGCCATTCAGCATGCCAAACTTCGACTGCTTGTCGATACCGCTGACGCCGCGAATGTTCTGGTAGCCGATACCGGTGTCCAGAATCCCGTACAGGGTCACGGACGTTTCTGCCTGGGCAACACCGGCAAAACCGGCGAGCAGGGCGGCAGCGAGCAGAGTCTTTTTCATTTAAGAAATCTCCGTTGATTTGAGTGACAAGAGCAGCAATCCAGCACACCAGCCTGCCGCCCCCCTAACTCCGCGAAGGGAAGTTGACGCTATTGCATCAAAAATCCGGGGGACTGGCTATGGTCGTGCCGCAAAACCACGGCTTTGGGCCGGCGCTCTGTTGGGTCCGTACAACATAACCGCGGGCTGGCGGGGACTTACGTCCCCGTTTGCCGGACCCGGCGCTAACGATATCGGTAGACCGAGAGGCGCCCAATGCCGGGGAAGAAGGGCCCGGAAAGGCGGGAACCAGCCCGGCCGCGGCGTGACGGCGCCAGCCGGCGGCTCAGATCTTCCGCCTTCCATCGGGGTCAGCGGCCGGCGGCGTAGGCCTGCATCAGCCGCGGGGTGGCGGCGGCGTGCATGATGCCGTCCGCGTCCAGCGCGGCGGCCGTCAGGCGGCCGACCGACCAGGCGGGCACCTCCTCGATCACGTGGCCGCGGTCGCGCAAGGCGTCGATGGTTTCCCTGCCGAAGGAGGCCTCCACCGCCAGGTGGCCCGGCTTGCGGTCGCGCGGATAGAAGGAACTGGGGAAGTGCATGGTGTGCGACATGGGCTGGTCCACCGCTTCCTGCAGGTTGAGCCCGTGGTGGACGTGGCGCAGGAAGAGCTGCAGCTGCCATTGCTCCTGCTGGTCGCCGCCGGGCGTGCCGAACACCATATACGGCCGGCCGTCGCGCAGGGCCAGGGACGGCGTCAGGGTGGTGCGCGGCCGCTTGCGCGGCGCCAGGGTGCCGGGCAGCCCCGGCTCCAGCCAGAACATCTGCGCCCGCGTGGTCAGGCCGAAACCCAGCTCGGGAATGACCGGCGACGACTGGAACCAGCCGCCGGACGGCGTGGCCGAGACCATATTGCCCCAGCGGTCGATGACGTCCACGTGGGTCGTGTCGCCCCGCTTGACCGTTCCGGAGGCGCGCATGTCGGCCATGGTGGGCTCGTTGGTCGGGGCGCCGGCCTGTGTGACGCGGGACAGGCGGTTCAGGACGTCCAGCATGCGCGCATGCTGGGCTTCGTAGCCGGGCAGCACGCCGGGACGCAGCTCGTGCGACGCGCGCGCGCCGATCAGCGCGCGGCGCGGCGCGTTGTAGGCCTCGGACAGCAGTTCTTCCAGGGGCACGTCGACAAAGGCCGGATCGCCGTAATAGATCTCGCGGTCGGCGAAGGCAAGTTTCATCGCCTCCGTCAGGCAATGGACGAATTCCGGGCTGGACGAGCCCATGGCGTCCAGGCCCGCCCCTTTCAGCAAGGCCAGGGTCTGCAGGAATACCGGCCCCTGGCTCCAGGCCCCGGCCTTGGCGACCGTGTAGTCCTGGTAATCGTAGGTCAGCGGCGACTCGTAGGTCGCCGACCACCCCGCCAGGTCGTCGGCGGTCAGGACCCCGGCGTGGGCGGTGCCGCTTTCGTCCATACAGGGCTGGCGGACGAAACGGTCGATGGCGTCGGCGACGAAGCCGCGGTAGAACGCGTCGCGGGCCGCTTCGATCTGCCGCTGGCGGTCGGCGCCGGCGGCCTCGGCCTCTCGCAACACCCGCTGCCAGGTCTGCGCCAGGCGCGTATTGCGGAAGAGCTTGCGGGCGGCGGGCACGGCGCCGTTGGGCAGGTAGATTTCGGCGGTGCTGGGCCAGTGCTGCTCGAACCAGGCCTTCAGCCCGGCAATGGTGTTGGAAATGCGCGGCATCAGCGCGTGGCCGTTTTCCGCGTAGTGGATGGCCGGTTCCAGCACGTCCCGCAGGCGCATGCTGCCGTGGTCGCGCAGCAGCAGCATCCAGGCGTCGAAGGAGCCGGGCACGACGGCGGGCAGCAGGCCGTTGCCGGGTATCAGGTCCAGCCCTTCCGCCCGGAAGCGCTCCAGGGTGGCGGCGGCCGGCGTGGTGCCCTGGCCGCACAGCACCTCCACCCCGCCCCGCGCGGCGGAATGGAAAACGATGGGGACTTCGCCGGCCGGGCCGACCAGATGGGGCTCGACGACCTGCAGCACGAAGGCGGTGGCGACACAGGCGTCGAACGCATTGCCGCCGCGCTCCAGCATGGCCATGCCGGCGGCCGTGGCGAGATAGTGCGTCGAGGTGACGACGCCGAAGGTGCCGAGGATTTCCGGCCGGGTGGTGAACATCATGTCGATCTCCCGGCCGCCCCCGCGCGTAACCGCGGCGCGGCCGTACACGTTACAGGGGCGGCGATCGCCGTGGCGATCACCGACAGGGTGGAAACGGCGCTGCCAGGGAGCAGCGCCGCCGGATCACTTCGCGGCCATGGTCACGCCCTTGAGGCGGATCAGGCCATCCGGATAGGCCACGAAACCCTGGATCTTCTTCTGCACGCCGAAGGTCCAGGGCAGGTAGAACAGGTAGACGATGGGATCCTCGGCATGCATGATGTCCATCACCTTGCCGTACAGCGCCTTGCGCTTGGCCTCGTCCGGCTCGGCACGCGCGTGGTTCAGCAGCTTGTCCGCCTCGGGGTTGCTGAACTTGCCGTCGTTCAGGCTGCCCTTGGTGTGCATGTACTGGTAGATATTGCCGCTGGGATCGACACGGCCCGACCAGCCGCTCTGCCCGGCCTCGAAATCGCCGCGCGCCAGGGCGGATTGCAGGGCGGCGAATTCCACCGGACGCAGGGAGATATCGAAACCGGCTTCGGCGCCCATGGCCTGGATCAGCTCATAGACCTGCTGCATCGTGGTGTTGTTGCCGAAGGTGATCTCCAGCTTGACGCGATCGAAGCCGGCTTCCTTCAGCAGGGCCTTGGCCTTCTTGGGGTCGCGGCCGCTGCGTTCCAGGCGCTTGTCATAGGCGAAGCTGGCCGGCGGGAAAGGCTGGTAGGCGGGCTGGAACATGCCCTCGCCCACCACCTGGTTGATGGCGTCGCGATCGATGGCCAGGTCCAGCGCCTGCCGCACGCGCTTGTCCTTGGCGAACGGGGTGTTGGCGCGGGCGCCGTTGGCCAGGTTGAAGGAGAACGACTGATAGCCCAGCCCGGTCACCGGCGCCAGGCGCAGGTTGGGGTCGTCCTTGACCGCCTTGGCGTCCGAGGGCGCGACGCGCTCGATGATGTTCAGGTCCCCGGCGCGCAGGTTGTTCACGCGCACGGTGGTGTCGGGAATGGGCGTGAAGACGACGCGGTCGAAGTGATAGTCGGCGGCATCCCAGTACTGCGGAAACTTTTCCAGCACGATGCGATCGTTCTGTACCCGTTCCTTGAACTTGTAGGGACCGGAGCAGACCGGCTTGCTGCCCGGATCCTTGTCGAAGGACGCGGGCGAGATCATCATCCCGGCGCGATCCGACAGCTGCGACAGCAGCGAAGCGTCAGGCTCGGTGAGGTGCAGGACGACGGTTTCGGCATCCGGGGCGTCCACGCTGGCCAGCGTGACGAGTTCGCTCTTGCGATTGCTGTCCGGCAGCGTGCGGGCGCGGTCCAGGTTGGCCTTGACGGACGCGGCGTCGATGGGCGCGCCATCGTGATAGACGGCGCCCTTGCGCAGTTTCATCGTCAAGGTCTTGCCATCGGCGCTGGTGGACCAGGACGTGGCCAGCTGCGGGACGATCTTCAGGTCGGGCGTGATGT
Source organism: Bordetella genomosp. 9 (assembly GCF_002261425.1). Classification (NCBI taxonomy): domain Bacteria; kingdom Pseudomonadati; phylum Pseudomonadota; class Betaproteobacteria; order Burkholderiales; family Alcaligenaceae; genus Bordetella; species Bordetella genomosp. 9. The sequence continues at coordinate 1,810,170 of NZ_NEVJ01000003.1, forward strand.
CGACCAGCTTGTCGCACAGCGACGCGAAAACGATACGGCCGACGAAGGTGCGGGCGCGCGCCGGGTCGAGCACATCGGGATCGTCCTGCAGGCCGATACGCAGGGTGGATTGCGCCATCGCGGCGCTGCTGGCGAGCAGACCGGCCAGCGTCATGGCCAGGCAGAGTTTACGCATGAGACTTCTCCAGATCGCGATCCAGCCGCGCGCCGCGTCCGGGCCGCCGACAGATCAAAGCCGGCATTGTATCCAAGCTTGATATATTAAGGCCGTCGGTTCAACGCTTTATTTAACGCTTTGTTTGCGCGTCGCCGGCGAGCGGCGGCGCGAGGCGCCCTCGGGTTGGCCACGCTCGACGCGCGGACCGTCGGAAAAGCTGAACACCCCTTTCGCGACCAGTTCGGCGCACTCGGCCTTGACGATTTCGGTGAACAGGGCGATGCCCGGATTGGCCCCGCCGTCGCGGCGCACCGCCAGCATGAGCAGGCGGTTGAGCTGCACGCCGCTGACTTCCGATAGCGCCACGGTGCGCGCCTCGCGCTGGCGGCTGTACACGGACACCGGCATGACCGTGGCCCAGCGGCCCTGCATGACGAGTTCGCTGATGGATTCCACCGAATCGATCTCTGCATGGACGTTCAGGCGCCCGCCGACGACGCCCAGCTGGCGTTCGACCAGGTTGCGGTGGAAGCGGGTCATCAGCAGCGGGATGTCGGCCAGCTCGGCGACCGTGACCGTGGCCGGATAGCGGCGCGGCGCGGCGGTGATCAAGGCGAAAGGCTCGCTATAGAGATGGTGCAGGGCGAAATCGCGCGAGCCGTCCGGGTTGGTCAGGAAGGCCACGTCGACCAGGCCGCGCTCCAGCCAGTCCGACAGAATCGGCGTGAAGGACTCCCTCAGGGCGATGCGGAAGCCCCCGAGGGCGCTGTCGCAGCGTTCGAACAAACCCGGCAGCAACACCCGGCCCAGGGTCGGCGAGGCGCCCACCGTGATGGTGGACTGCCCCATCTGGGCGCGGGCGGTCAGTTGCGTCTTGACCTGTTCGGCCTCGGCCAGGATGCGGCGCGCCGCCTCGCACAGGGCGGCGCCTTCCTGCGTGAGCAGCGCGCCACGGGCGCTGCGCCGCAGGAGCGCCACGCCCAGCTCGCTTTCCAGTTCCCGCACGTGGCGGCTGAGCGCAGGTTGGGCGATCCGGACCAGGGCTGCCGCGGCGGTGAAACTGCCCGTGTCGGCGATGGCGACGAAATAGCGCAGGGCTTTCAGGTTCATGCGGTGTTCACGGTGATTTCGGCAAGTGGCCCCTCGGCCGGCGCCTGGCCCGGTCGCGGCCGCCGGCGCAAGGACGACGGGGACCGGCCTCGTCCTTAGTCTAGAACAGTTTGTTATAGCCGGACAGGAAAACGGCATTGGCCGCCCAAGGAACGTCTACATATACTTCAAATCCCCAGTTCAAAGTGATATGGCAGGACGCCGTTCCTGTACTTTCGATGCCCCAAGAAACCACCGCCGCCGCGACCACCACCCGGGTGCCAGCAACCGAACTCCAGGACTTCATCGCCCGCACCCTCGCCGCGGTGGGCATGCCCGAAGCCGACGCCCGCGTGGTGGGCCGCATCATGGCCGAAGCCGACGCGCGCGGCGCCGATGCCCACGGGATCTTCCGCCTGCCACCCTACGTCAAGCGCATCCGCGCCGGCGGCATGAATATGCGCCCCGACATCCGCGTCGTTAAGGAGCGCGCCGGCTCGGCGCTGCTGGACGGCGACAACGGCATCGGCCACCTGATCATGAAGAAAGCCGCCGACCTGGCGGTGCAGAAGGCGCGCAACACCGGCGTCGCCTGGGTTGGCGCCCGCATGAGCAATCACGCCGGCCCCGCCGGGATCTATGCCCGCATGCCGCTGGAGCATGGAATGGTCGGCATCTATATGGCCGTGGGCAGCGCCAACCATATGCCGCCCTGGGGCGGCACGGAGATGCTGCTTTCCACCAACCCCATCGCCATCGCGGTGCCCGGCCATACCCGGCCGCCCATCGTGCTGGACATGGCCACGACCAATGCGGCATATGGCAAGGTCAAGGCCAAGGCGCAGCGGGGCGAGATGATGCCCGAAGGCTGGATGGTGGGACGCGACGGCAAGCCGCTGCTCGATCCCAAGCGTTCCAGCGAAGGGTTCCTGCTGCCGATCGGCGGCGCCAAGGGCTACGGCCTGGCCATGATGTTCGGCCTGCTGGCCGGCACGCTGAACGGCGCGGCCTTCGGCAAGGACGTCGTCGATTTCAACCAGGACTACGCTTCGACCACCAATACGGGCCACACCGTGATCGCGCTGGACGTGGAAGCATTCATGCCGCTGCGCGAATTCGAGGAACAGGTCGACGACATCTGGGCCCAGATGAAATCGTCGCCGATGTTGCCCGGCTGGGACGAGATCCGCCTGCCGGGCGAACAATCGCACCGGACCTACGAAGAGCGCATGGCCAACGGCGTGCCCATACACGCCGAACTGCGCGCGGCGCTGGACGCGCTGGCGCAGAGCGTGAACGTGGCGCCGCTGGGCGCATGAACAACGGTCCGGGCCACGCAGGCCCGGACCGGACCGCCCCCAGGGGCGTACGATGAAGCGCGAATGGAGACGTGGGCCGCGACGCTGAAAGACATCTGATTCAGGCGGTTGACTCAAGCAGGAGGTGACGCATGCAGTTCGCTCGCATCAGCCTTGCCGGCGTATTGGCGGCCGCCGCGATGTTCTGCGCGGCGCTCGCGCTGCCGGCGGCGGCGGAGACCAACGCGGGCCAGATCAGGCCGAGCGCCGATAAACCCTTCGTCGCCACACCGGTCGCCACCTTCGACGAACCCTGGGCGATCGCCTTCCTGCCCGACGGGCGCATGCTGATCACGGAAAAGCGCGGCCGGATGTTCGTGGTCGACGCGCGCGGGCGCAAGACCGCCATATCGGGCGTGCCCAAGGTGGCCTACGGGGGCCAGAACGGCCTGCTGGACGTCGTGCCGGCGCCGGACCATGCCGCCAGCCGCGCCATCTATTTCACCTATCTGGAACCGGGCCCTGGCGGCAGCGGCCTGGCCCTGGCGCGCGCCACGCTGGACGAAAGCGGCGGCGCGGCGGCGCTGCGGAATCTGTCGGTGATCTGGCGCCAGGCGCCCAGAGGCTCGGGCGGACAACCCGGCGGCATCATCGCTTTCGCGCCGGACGGCAAGCATCTTTTCCTGACGTCGGGCGACCGCATGCGGCCCGATACGGCGCAGGACCCCGACCTGGCCCTGGGCAAGGTATTGCGGCTGAACCTGGACGGCGGCACGCCGCCTGACAATCCCTGGGCATCGGCGGGCGGCGTGCGCGCACAGACCTGGACGACCGGCCACCGCAATCCCTACGGCCTGGCCTTCGCGCCGGACGGCCGGTTGTGGATGAACGAGATGGGCCCGATGGGCGGCGACGAGCTGAATCTGATCGTCGCCGGCCGCAACTACGGCTGGCCCATCGTCTCCAACGGCGACAACTACAACGGCACGCCGATCCCTCGCCATGCGACCCGGCCGGAATTCGAACCGCCAGTGATCTATTGGACGCCCGTCATCGCGCCGGCGGGGCTGGCCTTCTACGAAGGATCGATGTTTCCCGAATGGCGCGGGTCGGCATTCATCGGCGGCCTGCGGGCGCGCGCCCTGGCGCGCATCGTGTTCGACGGCAAGGGCGGCGCGCGCGAGGCGGACCTGTGGGATATGGGCCAGCGCATACGCGACGTCGCCATGGCGCCGGACGGCGCGCTCTGGGTGATCGAGGACGGTCCCGAAGGCCGCCTGCTGCGGCTGACACCCAAGCGGTAAACCGCGCGATGTGGACAAAGCGCGACGCACACAAAGGAGAAATCGATGAAAAGAAAGTCTCTGCATGCCTCGCCTTGCGCGATCGCCAGGACGCTGGACTGCATCGGTGACTGGTGGACATTGCTTATCCTGCGCGATGCCTTCAAGGGCATCGGACGCTTCAACGCCATCCAGAAAAGCCTGGGGATACCGCGCAATATCCTGACGGCCCGGCTGCGCATGCTGGTGGACCGCGGCATCCTGGCGGTGGGACCGGCAACGGATGGCAGCGTCTACCAGGAATATGTCATGACCGAACGCGGGCAGGATCTGGTCCCCGTGCTGCTGGCCCTGCGCGATTGGGGCGAGCGACACGCCTGTACGCTGGACGACGCCGCGGTGCCGGATGCCGCTGTCCCGGTTGCCACCGTGAGAAGCGCTACTGTAAGAGGTGCTACCGTGAGAGGTGCTACCGTGAGAGGTGCTACCGTGAGAGGTGCTACCGTGAGAGGTGCTACCGTGACGGGGGCCACCGTGGCAGGGGCCGCTGTAACGGCGCCGTAACGCGCACCGGCGCGGCGGGCGCCGCGCACGCATCCCAGGTATGGGGCTTGCGCCCCGGTTTGGTTTTTGACTCCGGCGCCGGCAGTGCCGCGGCGCCCGCTTCCTGGTATGCGCATGAGAGCACTCTTCAAGGCTGGCCTGATCTGCGCCGCTTTTTCCCTGTTCATCAATAGCGCCGCCGTCGCGCAGACCGCCGCAACGGCGTTTCCTCCCAGCCTGCATTCCACGCCGGCAGCCGCCGCCCCGGCGGCGTCCCACGATGCGCAGACCGCCAATGCCGTGAACGCGGCGGCGTCGCGGCAGGGAATTACGCCAGACGACGCCAGGCGCACCATCGACATCCTGCGGGACGATGTGCGCCGGTCCGAGCTGATCAAGGTGTTGAGCACCATCGCGGTCGCCACGCCGACCGCAGCCGGATCCGCGCCCGCGCCGGGCACGGGTGGCACGGCGGCGGCAGCCACGGCATCCGATGCGGCGGCCGCCCCCGCGGGCAGCCCGCCGCCGGCCGAGGACAAGGCCGACACCATCGTGCCGCTGCAAAGCGGTGGATTGACGGCGCGCATGTTGCGCAGCCTGGATGCCTGGATGGACGGCTTCGCCACGCAGATGAGCGAGGCCGCGCAGGCCGTACAGGAAATCCCGCTGCTGATCGCGAATTCGCGCGCATTGAGCACCGACGCCGGCCAACGCCTGCTCGGCTTGCTGGCGCTGGCCCTGCTCGCGGCCTTCGCGGTAGGGCTGCTGCTCGAATGGGGACTGCACGCAGCCCTGCGCCGTCCCCGCAAGGCCTTGCAGGAACACGCCGACAGGCTCGCCGAACGGCTCGCCGACCGGCTCGCCATGCGCCACGCCGCCGAGGCACGCGCACACCCACCGCGCGAGCAGAAGGAAGAAGCCGCACTGGCGGGTGCCCCGCCCGATGCGGCACAGGCCGGGCTGGCGCCGCCATCCGACGACGTCGCCATCATCCAGACGCATCGCGACGGCGTGGACCATGTGGAAACCGTGCGGGTAGGCAAGCAGAACGCCGCCGGCGCCACCCCGGCCCCCGCCGCGCACGGCGACGCAACCGCGCCGTCGGGCCAGGAGCCGCGCGACACTTCGTGGGAACAGCGCTCCCATCATCACTGGCGCACCCTGAGCAACCTGCCCTACGCCATCGGTGCGTTGATCCTGGAGATCCTGCCGATTGCGCTGTTCTTCATCGCCGCCAGCCTGACCCTGCGCTACATTACCGCGGATCATCTGCGGGTGCGCGAAGCGGTCACCGGATTCATCCAGGCCTACGTGGCGCTGCGACTGACCATGGCGGTGGTGCGGCTGCTGGTCTCGCCGGCCGGACAGGGACTGCGGCTCCTGAACGTGAGCCCCGCGACGGCCCGCCTGCTGTTGGTCTCGGTCCGCTGGATTGCCGGCCTGGCGCTGTTCGGCATGGCCATCGCGGACACCCTCCCCCTGCTGGGCGCAGCGCCGGCGCTGCGCATGGCCTTTCTCAAGGCAGTGTCGCTGATCGTCCACCTGAGCGCCGTCGTCCTGATCCTGAGACTGCGGCGCCCGATACGTCACGCCTTGCGCGCGGCGCCGCACGCCACCGGGCCCCTGGCGGTCGCCCGCAACTGGCTGGCCGACGCGTGGGCGGTCATCGCCATCGTGGTGGTCATGGGCGTCTGGGTGATCTGGGCCATGGGCGTGCAGGACGGCTTTCCCAAGCTGATCCATTTCATCCTGATGTCGGCCGTGGTGCTGGTGGCCGCCCGTCTGCTGGCCATCCTGATCCTGGGCAGCCTGGGCCGGCTTTTTTCCACCGGCAGCCAGGGCGACCACAGCGGCGACGGCACGCAGCGCGCGGGCGTCACGCGCCTGGCGGAACGCTACTATCCGTGGACGCGCGGCCTGGTGTCGGTGGTCCTGATCCTGTGCACCGTCGTCGCCCTGTTCGAGGCCTGGGGCCTGGACGCGCTGAGCTGGTTCGCCAGCGGAACGCTGGGACGCAGCCTGGCGTCGGCGGCGTCGACCATCGTCGTCGCCATCATCATCGCCATCCTGATCTGGGAGGCCGCGCAGTACGCGGTCGAGCGCCGCCTGGCCCGCTGGACGCGGCGCGGCGACGCCGTGCGCGCCGCGCGTCTGCGCACGCTGCTGCCCATGCTGCGCACGGCGCTGTTCATCGTCGTGGCCTTGATCGTGGGGCTGACCGCGCTGAACCAGATCGGCATCAATACGACGCCGCTGCTGGCCGGCGCCAGCATCATCGGCGTGGCGGTGGGCTTCGGCTCGCAAAAGCTGGTGCAGGACTTCATCACCGGCATATTCCTGCTGATGGAAAACGCCATGCGGGTGGGCGACTGGGTCACCGTGGCGGGCGTATCGGGCAGCGTCGAATACCTGTCGATACGCACGGTGCGCCTGCGCGGCGGCGATGGGGCGCTGTACATCGTGCCGTTCAGCTCGGTATCGACGGTCAGCAATACCAATCGCGGCATCGGCAACGCGGCGGTGCGCATCAGCGTCGCCTACGACACCGATATCGATCTTGTGGTGCGTGAACTCAAGCAGATCGGCGCATCGCTGCGCGAGGACCCCAACTTCAAGGACCAGATCCTGAACGACATCGAGGTCTGGGGCGTGGACTCGGTGGACGGCTCGATGGTGACCCTGGCCGGACAGATGCGTTGCAGCGACAAGGGCCGCTGGGGCGTGCAGCGGGAAATCAACCGGCGCATCCTGGAGCGCTTCCGCGAATTGGGCATCGAGATTGCCAACCCGCGCGCCAGCCTGCTGCTGCCCGCCGATGCGTCGCCCCTGACCGTGCCGGCCGGTGCGCAAGCCCAACCCGTGCAAGACGACGCCCGGCCGGGCGATGGCGCTGGCCAGACCGCCAGGCCGAAAACCTGATGCCTGGCCCCGGCGAGCCGGCTCAGTCCGGCATCGCCCGCGCGGCGGCGCGATCCCCGGCGTCGTCGCTCGCCGCCAGGCCGGCCGCGACGCCGGCCCGGTCTTCCGGAACACGGTTCTGGCTCATTTTGCGCTTGGCGTCGATACGGGTGATGGGTAGCCGCACGCCGACGATCCCGCGCAGCATGGCGGCGATGTAATCCGCCGGCGCATCCGATACCGCCCACGGCGTTGCGCGCCCCGACTCATGATGTTCCGTCAGGCCGGAGACCACGCGCAGCAGACGTTCGGCGTCGTCGAAGAATTCGACCGGGCCGTACGCGTGCACGGCGATGTAGTTCCAGGTGGGCACGACCTTGCCGTCGCGCTGCTTGCCGGGATACCACGACGGGGTGACGTAGGCGTCCGGCCCCATGAAAATCGCCAATGCCTCGCCGGCCACGGGCGTGCGCCAGTGCGGATTGGCGCGAGCCACATGGCCGTACAGCACGCCCTGCTCGCCTTCGTCCGCCGCCAGCAGCATGGGCAGCGGCGTGGCCGTCAGGCCGTCCGGCCCGCCGGTCACCAGTTGCACCAGACGCGCTTCCCGCATGACGCGATGGATGGCGGGCAGGTCTTCTTCGCGAAAGGCGGGCGGTACGTACATGGCGGTCTCCCCTGGGATGCGCCATTATGCATCCGCCCGCGCGGCCGCCGCTTACGACAACCGGGTCGTGATGGCCTTGGTCTCCAGGTAGTTGTTCAACACCGCCTGGCCCATTTCGCGCCCCCAGCCGGACTGCTTGTAGCCGCCGAACGGCAAGGCGGCGTCGAACACGTGGTAGCAGTTGATCCACACCGTACCGGCGCGCAAGCGGTTGGCGATGCGCATGGCGCGGCCTTCGCTACCCGACCAGACGCCGGCCGCCAGGCCGTACACCGTGTTGTTGGCCTGCGCGATCAGGGCATCGTCGACTTCGTCGAAGGGCGTCGCCACCAGCACCGGGCCGAAGATCTCTTCCTGCACGACCTTCATGTCCGGCTTGGTGTCCACCAGGATGGTCGGTTCGACGAAGTATCCGCCGCCACCCAGCCCCTTGCCGCCGCAGACCGCGCGGGCGCCCTGGGTCTTGCCCGATTCCAGATAGCCCGTCACGCGCTCGTACTGCACCTGCGACACCAGCGGTCCCATCTGGGTGCTTTCGAGCAGGCCGTGACCCAGCGTGATCTTGCCGGCCTGTTCGGCGATGCCCTCCACCACCTTGTCGAAGATATTGCGCTGTACGTAGAGGCGCGAGCCGGCATTGCAGCACTGCCCGTGGTTGAAGAAGATGGCCGCGGCCGCGCCGGGAATGGCGATGTCCAGGTCCGCGTCGCCCAGCACGATATTGGGCGACTTGCCGCCCAGTTCCAGGCTGACCTTCTTCAGGTCGCGCGAAGCAGCCTGCACGATCAGCTTGCCCACTTCCGTGGACCCGGTGAAGGCGACTTTGTCGACGCCGGGATGGGCCGCCAGCGCCGCGCCCGCGGTCTCGCCGAAGCCCGCGACGATATTGACGACGCCCGGCGGCAATTCCGCTTCCAGCAGCAGCTCGCCCAGGCGCAGCGCGGACAGCGGCGTTTCTTCCGCGATCTTCAATACCACGGTGCAACCCGTGGCCAGGGCCGGCGCCAGCTTCCACGCCGCCATCAGCAGCGGGAAATTCCAGGGGATGATCTGCCCGACCACGCCGATGGGCTCCGGGCGCGTCATCGATACGAACTCCATGCCGGGAGCCGCCAGGGCCGAAATGGGTATGGTCTTGCCTTCGATCTTGGTCGCCCAGCCGGACATGTAGTGGAACATGTCGGCCGACAGCACGACGTCGGCGACGCGGGCGACCGACTTGGGCTTGCCGTTGTCGACGGCTTCGAGTTCCGCCAGTTCGTCGGCATGCTGCAGGATCAGATCGCCGATGCGATGGATCATCCGGCCGCGCGCCGACGCGGTCATGCGCGACCACGGGCCGCTTTCGAAAGCGCGGCGCGCGGCGTGCACCGCCGCGTCGACGTCGGCCTTGTCGCCTTCGGCGACCCGGGCGATGACTTCGCCGGTGGCCGGGTCATGCACCTGGAAGGTCTTGCCGGAACTGGCCTGCACCCATTTCCCGTCGATCAGCATGGGCCGCGGCTGCGACAACCACTTCTCCAGGTCCGGAGATAGGGCGGGACGGGTCTTCAAGTCTGCTGGACTGTTCATCATGGTCTCCTGGATGAGATCCCGGCGGGACCCCGTTGCGCGCTGCTGCGCGGGCCCGTACCGGCGTGGCGATCGGGCCTCTCGTCTCTTATGCATAACGGGTATAACGCCCGAAGGGGCGCGCGCACAATCCCGCCCCCTTTATGCGTGCGGGGGACGACAGGCAGATATGGGAAAGGAAGGTCCGATGCCGAAAGGAGCCGCTACGGGAGGCACCATCCCCATGCGGCCTGGCCCGGAAGCGGGCCGCCGCGCACCACCTTCGGGCATGGCGCCCTGGATGGACGATGCCCTAGATGGACGTGCCAAGCACCCGGTCCACCGTATCGACCATGAGTGTCAGGTCGAAGGGCTTGGCAATAAAGGCGGAATACTGCGGGCAGGCCTTGACGATGGACTCTTCCGGCAAGCCGCTCATGACGATGACCGGGACTTCTTCCAGATAGGCGTTGTCGCGCATGGCAGTCAGCAGCGACGCGCCGCCCATGCCCGGCATCATCACGTCGGATACCACCAGGTCCGGCTGTACTTCCAGCATCCTGGTCAATGCCGTCAAACCGTCGTTCTCGACGTACACCGTGTGGCCGGCGCCGCTGAGCGCATCGTGCACTACCCTGGCGAGCGATGCCTCGTCGTCCACCACCATGATTTTTGCCATATCCACTACTCCGTGCGCGCCATGCGCGTCCGCCATTCCTGCTGTCCGCCCCGCGCGGATCGATGCTCGACCATAGGACTACGCACGCAAGCATCGTGCCTGGGAGCTTCGTCGCGGCGGGTCTTCGCGGTGGATTCCCGCGACTGGGCGCGTAAGATACAGGAAATCCCCATGCCCGGACCCTGCACCTCGATCGGGCCGTCATCCTTCGCGCGATTTTCGTGACTTGCGTGATATTCGGCGCGTTCGCGGCTTTCGGGAAGCGTTGGTTGATCTGGTTGCATTTGCCGGCCCTGCCCTGGGGTGCGGCGGCGGGGGCGGCGCGGCGATTGCTAGAATGCGTCTCATGCCCCACCTCACCCGGATGCGACGCGTCGATTCCGGCACACGCCTGATGCTGTGCCTGCTTCTGCTCGCGGTCAGCCTCCGGGCCATGATCCCGGTGGGCTATATGCCCGACACCGCCGCATTGCGGCACGGCGTGGTGCGCATCAGCCTGTGCACGTCCACCGGCGCCGTATCGGTCCTGCAGTTGATCACTGGCGCGCATGCGAACGACCCGCATGACCACGGCCAGCCTGATGCCGGCCTGGCGCCCCGCGGCGACGCCGGCGCGGGCCACGCGCACATGGCCATGCCGGGCATGGCGCACGGGGGGCATGACCACGATTCCGACTCGGACCACATGGCCGGGGCCGAATGCCCGTTCTGGGCCTCCGCCCACCTGGCCGCGGATCTGCCTACGCTGGCGCTGACGCCTTTCCTGGTGGCCGTCCGCGACGAAGCCGTGCGCTTCGTCGCGCCGGCCGAGCTCCCGCCCCTGCCGCCCGCCGGCCCGCCGCTGGGCTCGCGCGCACCGCCCCTGGCCTGACGATACCCACGTCCACCGCAGTCCGCGCACGCGCGGGACTGCGCTCGTCTGTCCAAAGCACAGGTGCATCCCATGCCAGATACCTCTTATCGCGGCGCGCCCGCGCGCGCCGGCGTCGCCCGCACGGCCGCCGGCACCGCATTGATGGCGCTCATCACGCGCTTGCATTTCTACGTCGGCCTGTTCGTCGGCCCCTTCATCCTGGTCGCCGCGGTGACCGGCACGCTGTTCGTACTCACCCCGCAGCTGGAAGACCGCCTGTACGCGGACCAGTTGTACAGCGACGCGACCGGCCCCGCCCATACGCTGACCGAGCAGATCGCCGCGGCACGCGCGGTGACCGGTCCGCAAGCCAGGCTGGCCGCCATCCGGCCCGCCCCCACGCCGGGCACCACCACGCGCGTCATGTTCGCCCAGCCGGGGCTGCAGGATTCGGAACATCGCGCGATATTCATCGACCCGGTCACGCTGGCCGTCAAGGGTGACTTGAACGTCTACGGCACCAGCGGCACCCTGCCCTTGCGCACCACGCTGGATACCTTGCATCGCAACCTGATGCTGGGCGACCTGGGCCGCAACTACAGCGAGCTGGCGGCTTCCTGGCTCTGGTTCGCCGCGCTGGGCGGGATCCTGCTGTGGGCCTACGGCAGCCGCCGCAATGCGGCGCTCGCGGCCGCGCGGTCCGGCGCGGCGGGCGGCCGGCCGCGCCTGAGGCGCTGGCACAGCGTGATCGGGCTGTGGATCGCCATCGGCCTGTTCTTCCTGTCGGCGACGGGGCTGACATGGTCGCGCTGGGCCGGCGGCAATATCAACGTGGTGCGGCAGGAATTGGGCTGGTTCACCCCCGGGTTGGCCACCAGCCTGAAGCCGGGTGCCGCGGCCCCGGCGGGCGGCGAACACGCCGAGCATATGGCGGATATGGCGAATATGCAGTCCGTGGGACACATGGAGCACGGCGGCGCCGCCATGGCCATGGCGGCGCCCGCGCGGACCGATGACGAAACGCAGTTCGACCGCGTGGTGGCCGCCGCGCGCGCGGCCGGCATCGACGCCAACGGCATCGAAGTCCGTCCGCCGCGCAAGCCCGACCAGGCCTGGACGGTACGCGAAGTCGACCGTTCCTGGCCCACGCAGGTGGACGCCGTCGCCATCGACGGCCGCGACATGTCAGTCGTCAGCCGCGCGGATTTCGCCACCTTTCCGCTGGTGGCCAAGCTGATCCGCTGGGGCATAGACATGCATATGGGCATCCTGTTCGGCTGGGCCAATCAGTTGCTGATGGCCGCCTCCGGCATCGCCCTCAGCGCCATGGTCGTGCTGGGTTATGCGATGTGGTGGCGGCGCCGGCCCGCGCCGGGATCTCCCGTGCTGACGGTCACGCAGGCCTGGACCCGCCTGCCGGGATGGCAACGCGGCGTCGCCGTGCTGCTGGCGGCGGCGCTGGGATGGAGCCTGCCGCTGATGGGCCTCAGCCTGCTGGCCTTCCTGGTGGTCGATCTGCTGCGCTGGCGCCTGGCCACGGCGCCGCCGTCGGCCGCGCGTCGCGCTCTACGTCCTTGATGACGTCGACGAAAGCGCGCAGGCCCGCCGGCACCAGCCGGTGGCTGGGGTAGTACAGGTAATGGCCGTCGAAGGGCGGCGTCCAGTCGTCCAGCAGGGTCACGAGCTGGCCACTGTCGATGGCCGGCCTGGCCGTGTCCTCCCAGACGAAAGCCACGCCCAGGCCCTTGATCGCGGCCGACACCATCAGATCCATGCTGTCCAGGGTGATGGGACCGTCCGCGTCGAATTTCAGCTCCTGGCCGTGGCGCTTGAACTCCCAGCGGTACATCTTGCCGCTGGGCAGCCGGAAGCGGATGCACGGGTGCCGGGCCAATTCATCCGGCGTGCGCGGCGTGCCGGCGCGCCGCAGATAGCCAGGCGCGGCCACGCACACCAGCCGGCCATCGCCGCCGAACGGCACCGCCACCATGTCGCGCGGCAACGACTCCCCCAGCCGCACGCCCGCGTCGAAACCTTCGGCGACGATATCCACCAGCCGCCCTTCGACCACCAGGTCGACGTGTATGCCCGGATGGCGCTGCAGGAAGGTGGGAACGATGCGCTCCATCAAGAGGCGCGCCGCCGGCTCGGCGGCGTTGATCCGCACGCTGCCGGTGGGCTGCTCGCTCAAGGTGCCGACGTCGGTCAAGGCCTGGTCCAGTTCGACCAGGATGGGCGACAGATTGCGGAAGAAGCGCGCGCCCGCCTCGGTCGGCGCCACGCTGCGCGTGGTGCGGTGGAAGAGACGCAGCCCCAGCCGCTGCTCCAAGGCGCGCATCATGTGGCTGAGGGTCGAGGCGGACATGCCCAGTTCGTCGGCGGCGGCTCGAAAACTGGCGTGGCGCACGATCGCCGCGAAGGCGGTCAGTTCGGTCAGGGTGGGACGTTGATTCATGGGGTTTCGCCAGTAGGCCATTCCAATTCTAGGCCATAGACCCACTAATCGGCGCTGCCTATACTCCGCTCCGACGCGTCGCCGAGGCGTTGCCCGATCCACGATCCGGGAGCTGGCGGCGCCGAGCTGTCCCTCTCTCACGTCCGCGCGCAACCGGTCCCGATCGGCCCGCGCGGACGCGCACCACTCGAAGGAATCACCATGCAAACCACCAAGGCCTATGGCGCGCAGTCGGCCACGACCCCACTCGCCCCGTTGACGATCGAACGCCGCGAACCCGGCCCCAACGACGTCGCCATCCAGGTCATGTATTGCGGGGTCTGCCACTCCGATCTGCACACCGTGCGCGGCGAATGGGAAGGCATCCGCTTCCCGTCGGTGCCCGGCCACGAAATCGTCGGCCGCATCAGCGCCGTCGGCAAGGACGTCTCGCGCTTCAAGCTGGGCGACATCGTGGGCGTGGGCTGCATCGTCGACAGCTGCCGCACCTGCCCCTCCTGCCGCGACGGGCTGCAGCAGTATTGCGAAGGCCCGCACGGATTCCAGGGCACCTACAACGGCTGGCTGGACGGCAGCGGCGAAAACACCTACGGCGGCTACTCCGCCAGCGTGGTGGTCGACGAATACTTCGTCCTGAAGATCCGGCATGGCGAAGCCGACCTGGCCGCCGCCGCGCCGCTGCTGTGCGCCGGCATCACCACCTGGTCGCCGCTGCGCCATTGGAAGACCGGGCCAGGCAAGAAAGTGGGTGTGGTCGGCGTCGGCGGCCTGGGCCATATGGGCATCAAGCTGGCGCATGCGCTGGGCGCGCACGTCGTCGCCTTCACCACCTCGCCGTCCAAGGTCGAGGAAGCCCGCAAGCTGGGCGCCGACGAAGTCGTGGTCTCGCGCGACGCCGACGCCATGGCGAAGCATGCACGCAGCTTCGACTTCATCCTGAACACCGTGGCCGCTTCGCATGACCTGGACGCCTTCATGGCCCTGCTCAAGCGCGATGGCGCCATGACGCTGGTGGGCATACCGGCGACGCCGCATCCTTCGCCCAACGTCGGCAACCTGATCATGGGCCGCCGCTCGCTGGCCGGTTCCTTGATCGGCGGCATTCCGGAAACCCAGGAAATGCTGGACTTCTGCGCCGAGCATGGCATCACGTCCGACGTCGAAATGATCGATATGCAGGATATCGAGGACGCCTACGCCCGCATGCTGAAGAGCGACGTCAAGTACCGCTTCGTCATCGACATGGCGACGATCTGACGAACCACGCGGCCTGTCCTTACAATCGCGGGATCGCATGAAAGGAGCAGGCCGCATGGAACCGGAATTCTGGCTGGAGCGCTGGCGCGAAGGCCGCACGCATTTCCATCAAACCCGCATCTCGCCGCCGCTCGAACGTTTCTGGCCCACGCTGGAGTTCGCGCGGAGCAGCCGCGTCCTGGTGCCGTTGTGCGGCAAATCGCTGGACATGCTGTGGCTCGCGGAGCGCGGCCTGCACGTGCTGGGCGTCGAGCTGTCGCCGCTGGCCGTGCAGCAATTCTTCGATGAGCATGGCTTGACGCCGCGCGTGCGTCGATCCTCGCTGGGCGAGCATTACAGCGTCGACTACGGCGCCAGCGATGACACGCGCCACGGCCCCGGCCACATCGAAATCATCCGCGGCGATATTTTCGATCTCGACGCGGATACCCTGCGCGCCTGCACCGGCGTCTTCGATCGGGCCGCCCTGGTCGCGCTCCCGCGCGACATGCGCGAGCCCTACGTGCGCCACGTCTACAGCCAGCTTGCCGACGACTACCAGGGCCTGCTCGTCACGCTGGACTATCCGCAGGCGGAAATGGATGGCCCGCCGTTCTGCGTCGACGACGCGGAAGTCCAGGCCTTGTACGCCGGCCATTCGGTGGCGGAACTGATCTATCGGCGCGACATCCTGGCGCTCGAACCGAAATTCCAGAAAGCCGGCGTCAGCCGGCTCGACGCGCTGGCGTATCGCCTGCGGCGGCGGCGCTGAAACCGTCGCGCCTGCCCTGTGCGAACACGCGGCCGCACGCGGGCTCGCCGCTTGCTCGGCTCGCCTGTTCATCCACAGATGAGCTAACCTTTATGGAACCCGCCCAACTGACCACAAGCTGAAGGCGGGATACACCAACATGCTAGGGAGGGTAGAGGCATGGCCAATTCCATCGACAAACCGGTGGTCCTGGTGCTGATGGGCGTATCGGGCTGCGGCAAGACCACCGTGGCCGCCATTCTGTCGGGCCGTCTGGATTGGCCTTTCGAAGAAGGCGACGCCCTGCACCCCCAATCCAATATCGACAAGATGCATGCGGGCCACCCGCTGACCGACGAAGACCGCGCGCCCTGGCTGGAAAAAGTCGCGCAGTGGGTCGAAGCGCGCCTGGATGCCGGTGAAAACGGACTGATTACCTGCTCGGCGCTGAAGCGTCCTTATCGCGACATCATCAACCGGCGCGGCCACGGCGTGGAGTTCGTGTACCTGGCCGGGTCCAAGGAGACCATCGCGGCCCGCCTCGCCGCCCGCCACGGCCACTTCATGCCCCCCACCCTGCTGGACAGCCAGTTCGACGCCCTGCAGGAACCCACGGCCGACGAACCCGCCGTCCGCGTGGACATCGGACCGGCGCCCTCGGCCATCGCCAACACCATCATCCAGACGCTGGGCCTGAATACGACAACAGAAAAAAAGGAAAACCCATGAGCCCGTCCACCGTGTTGACGTCCCACGACACCCAGGTCCTGATCGTTGCCGCGATCGGCATCGTGCTGCTGGTCGTGTTGATCGTCTGGCTGAAGCTGCATGCCTTCATCGCGCTCACCATAGGCGCGCTGTTCGTGGGCGTCGGTTCGGGCATCCCGCTGGAAAAGGTCACGGCATCGTACGAAGCGGGCGTAGGCGGCGTGCTGGGCTACGTCGGCGTATTGATCGCGCTGGGCGCCATGCTGGGCAAGCTGCTGGCCGATTCCGGCGGCGCCGACCAGGTCGTGGAGCGCATCCTGCGTGGCCGCCCCGCCGCCTTGCCATGGAAAATGGCGCTGGTCGCCAGCATCATCGGCATACCCATGTTTTTCGAGATCGGGCTGGTGCTGCTGATTCCGGTCGTCATGCTGGCCGTCCATAAATCGAAAGGGCCCGCCATGCGGCTGGGCATCCCCGCGCTGGCCGGCCTGTCGGTGCTGCACGGGTTCATTCCGCCGCATCCCGGCCCGCTGGCCGCCATCGCGATCCTGCACGCGGACGTCGGCGTGACCCTGGCGCTGGGCCTGCTGATCGCCATCCCCACGGTCGCCGTCGGCGGCCCGCTGTTCGGCATGCTGGCCGCGCGCATGGTCCCCATCGGCGCCGCCGGCGCGGGCCTGGCCGTGACCGGCTCCGACCGCGACACCGCGGCGTCGGCCGACGATCGCGCCGGTGCGGATGACGCCGATGTCAAAGCCGCCCGCGCGCCCTCCTTCGCCGTCACGCTGATCACCCTGCTTTCGCCCATCGTGCTGATGCTGGTCAAGGCCGGCGCGGACATCTGGATGGACAAGAACGCGCCGGCACGCCATGTCCTGGACTTCATCGGCGACCCGGTATTCGCCCTGCTGGTCGCGGTCCTGCTGGCGATGGTGACCTTCGGCACATCGGTCGGCTTCAACATTTCGGTGCTCGGCAAGAAGATCGCCGCGAGCCTGCTCCCGGTGGTGGGCGTCATGCTCATCGTCGGCGCCGGCGGCGGTTTCAAGCAGGCCCTGGTGGACGGCGGCACTGGCGCGGCCATCGCCAAGATCGCCCTGGCCACGGGACTGTCGACATTGGTGCTGGGCTGGATCGTCGCGGTGTTCATCCGCCTGGCCACGGGTTCGGCCACCGTCGCCACCGTAACCGCCGCCGGCATCGTCGCGCCGCTGGCCGGCAACCTGCCGCCCAATCATCTGTCCCTGGTCGTATTGGCGATCGGCGCCGGTTCGCTGTTCTTCTCGCACGTCAACGACGCCGGGTTCTGGCTGGTCAAGGAGTATTTCGGCCTGACCGTGGGCCAGACCATCAAGACCTGGTCCGTCATGGAAACCATCCTGGCGGTCATGGGCCTGATCCTGACATATGGCCTTTCGCTGGTGATGTAGACTTCGAAAGGCCGCGGGCTGCACCGACATAGTGCAGCCCGCGCCGGCCACTGTCTGAATCGCACGACAGGGCCTACGCGCGGCTATCCCCCTTTGCCGCACTGCGTTATAACTAGCCTCATAAGATTTCAAAACGTACAAACCCTTGCCCCGCGGGGCGAGCGGCGGCGCGACACCGCGCCCAACATGGGGAACGCGGCCCGGCGCCGCGCTTTTGGCCAAGGATGAAGCGTCATATCTTTTTTCGCCTGCTGGCGCGGCTCAAGGTCGGCCGCAAGCTGTTGCTGATCTATCTGCTCGATCTGAGCGCCGTCGTCTTTATCAGCGGCATCCTGATACACGAGAAGTACCTGTCCATCGATTTCTCCAACAAGGAGATCCTGGGCAGCGCCTATGTGGCGACGGTGCGCGATGCATTGATCGACGTCTCGCTGACGAGCACGGGACACGGCGTCCCGATGGAAAACCTGACGCGGACCGCCGACGCACTGGCCGACGCGCAGGACCGCTACGGCGCGCGCATGGAAAGCGCCCGCCTCAACGAAAATTTGCGCCTGGCGCTCATCGGCCTGAACCCCGCTCCGCAGCCCGGCCAGCCGGCCATCGACCGCGCGGTGGATGCCAGCCGCGCCCTGATCACGCGGATCGGCAACCAGTCCAACCTGATCCTGGACCCGGATCTGGACAGCTATTACGCGATGTCGCTGTCCATCCTGCGCTATCCCGCGCTGCTGGATGCGCTGCATGGCATAGGCAAGCTGCTGGCCGGCGGCGACCCGACGATCCGTTCGCGCGACGACGCGCGCGCCCGCTACCTGCTGTTGGAAGGCCAATTGGACGCGGTGCTGCAAGGCCTGCGTTCCGACTTCTCCGAAGGCCGGGCGGCCAATCGCGACCTTGGACGCGAGATCGGCGCCGGCATGGACAACCTGCTGGAGTCGATCGACGCCTACCGGCTGGCCGCGCGCGCCGCGCTGGACGGCGGCGACGTCGCCCTGGCCCGCAATTCGCAGCGCGATGTCGTCACCGCCGTGCGGGACGTGTGGCTCACCACGGGCGTCTACCTGGATGCCCTGCTGCATGCGCGCGTGCGCGCCTTGTACTCGCGCATGTGGCTGCACCTGGGTACGGCGCTGTTCCTGTTGTTCTGCATCCTGGGCATGGTGTATTTCGTGGCCCAGCAGATCTCCCGCCCGCTACGCCATCTGGCGCGGGTGATGGACCGCGTCAGGCGCACCGGCGACCACACGCAGCGCGCGTCGTGGGACAGCCAGGACGAGATCGGCCAGCTGGTGCGTGGCTTCAACGAAATGCTGGGCCAGTTGGACCGCGAGCGCGACGTCCAGAAAGAGCTGGCCGCCACCGCCCGCGCCGCCGCCGCCCAGCAATCGCTGGTGGAAGCGACGCCGGTCCCGATGATGGTCACGGCGGTGCCGGGACACGAAGTGCTGCATGCCAATCAGCCCGCGCTGGCCTGGCTGGGCGGACGCACGGTGGACCCGTGGATGCACGGCATGGAATCGGCCGTGCGCGCCCGCTTTTTCCAGCAGTTGTCCGACCATGATGCCGTCGATGAATTCGAGGTCCTGTGGAAGGCCGGCGCCGAACCCACCTGGGCCATGCTGTCGGCGCGGCGGTTGCAATTCCAGGGCCGCGATGCCGTCCTGACGGCGTTCACGCCGATCAACCAGATCAAGCTGATGGAGCAGCGCCTGGAGCTCTGGGCCAAGGTCTTCGAGGCGTCGTCCGAAGCCATCCTGATCCTGGACGCCAACCGCACCCTGCTCAGCGCCAACGCGTCCTTCTACCGATCGACCGGCTTTTCCACCCCCGACGTGGTCGGCAAGACGCCGGACTTCATCGTCGCCGACAATGCCAGCGAGCCTCTGTTGAAGGACCTGGCGGCCAACCTGGAGCGCGCCAGCACCTGGAGCGGCGAAGCACAGGTGCGGCGCCGCCAGGGCGGCGACTTTCCCGCCTGGCTGATGGTGAACGCCGTGCGCGACAAGGGCGCCGTCGTATCGCACTACATCTGCACCGTCATCGACATCACCGACCGCAAGAAAAGCGAGGCGCGCATCCGCTTCCTGGCGGAGCATGACGTGCTGACGCAACTGCCCAATCGCGCCCTCTTCACCAAGGAACTCGGGCGCGCGCTGGACGATGGCCCGCGCACCGAGCGGCGTTGCGCGGTGCTGTTCATCGACCTGGACCGGTTCAAGGACATCAACGATTCGCTGGGCCACCACATCGGCGACGGCCTGCTGAAATCCGTATCGCGCCGCCTGCTGCAGGCCGTGCGCGGGCGCGATACCGTGAGCCGCCTGGGCGGCGACGAATTCACCATCATATTGGCCGACGTCGGCACGCGCGCCGACGTCGAACAGCTGATTTCCGATCGCCTGATCCCGCTGGTGCGCGAGCCGCACGAGATCGGCGGCGTGACCTTGCAGGTCTCCTGCAGCGTGGGCGTGGCGATGTACCCGGACGACGGCACCGACATCGACACCCTGATGCAGAACGCCGACGCCGCCATGTACCAGGCCAAGGCAGGCGGCCGCAACCAGTTCAAGTTTTTCACGCCCGACATGGCCGAACGCGCGCGCATGCGGCTGGCGATCGAGGCCGGCCTGCGCACGGCGGTCGAGCATCGCGAGCTTTCGCTGGTGTTCCAGCCCTGCATCGACGCCACGACCGGCGCCACCGTGGGCGCGGAAGCGCTGCTGCGCTGGACCAATCCGCAACTGGGCAGCGTGCCGCCCGCGCGCTTCATTCCCATCGCCGAGGAAACCCGCCTGATCGTTCCCATCGGGACCTGGGTCATCCAGGAAACCTGCCGGCATCTGGCGGCCTGGCGCGACCAGGGCATGGGCAACCTGCGCATTTCCATCAATCTGTCCGCGATCCAGTTGCGCGAACCGGAATTGCTGGAGACCTTGCGCGCCAGCCTGGCCGAACACGAGATCTCCGGCGAATGGCTGGAACTGGAGATCACCGAAACCGTGCTGATGGGCCAGGCCGAAAGCTACCTGGACGCCATCCATGCCCTGCGTGCCCTGGGCGTGCGCCTGTCGCTGGACGATTTCGGCACCGGCTATTCCAGCCTGAGCTATCTGAACCGCTTCCCGCTGGACCGCCTGAAGATCGACAAGACGTTCGTGCGCGACATGATCGATGCGCCGGCGGACATCGCCGTGGTCAAGGCCATCATCGAGCTGGGCCACGAACTGGGCTTGCGCGTGGTCGCCGAAGGCGTGGAAAGCGAACAGGAAGCGACGACGCTGCGCCGCATCGGCTGCGACCAGTTGCAAGGCTATCTGTACGGACGCCCGATGCCCGCCGCGCAGCTGCCCGTCTGGATCGCGGCGCGCGAACGCGAGCCGGCGTGGGCCGCGGCGTAGGACTCAGATTCCGCGCACGAAGGCCGCCAGCTCCAGGTTGAACCGTTCCGGGAACTCCTGGAATGGCGAATGCCCGCAGTCCTCGTACCAGGATATGCGCGCGTGCGGAATGGCCTCGGCGATCATGCGGGCGGCCTCGGGCAGCACCACGGCGTCCCGCGTTCCCTGCGTGACCAGGACGGGCACGCGCACCTGGCGCAGCGCCTGGATGGTTTCGTCCGGATCGGTGTGCCAGGCGGCCGCCGCGCGCCGTACCGGCACCGGCACGATGGCGTTGTAGCAAAGGGCCCGCTCGTACAAGGCAAGGGCCGGCCGGCGGTAGTAGCACGCGTCCAGGAAGGCGATCGTGTGCTCGACCTCCTGCGACACCGTCGACGCCGCCACGCGCTGCGCCGTGGGCGTGGCCGGGCCCACGGCACGCGCGTCTTCGATCACGCGCGAGCCGACGAAGTTGACGCCGCCCAGCGCGCGGTCGCCATGGCGCATCAGGTATTGCCGCAGCACCCGGCCGCCCATGGACCAGCCGACGGCCACGGGCCGCCGCAAGCGCTTGGCTTCCAGGACCGCGGCGATGTCGTCCGCCCAGTGGCTGTGATGCTGGTAGGCCGCCGCATCCAGGGGCTTGTCGGCGGCGCCATGGCCGCGCAGATCGACGGCCACGATGCGGAACTCGGTGGCGAGTTCGCTGGCGATCTGCGGCGCGAAGCACAGGTGGCACTGGGCCACGCCGTGTATCAGCAGGATCTCCTTGCCGTCGGGATTGCCCCACTCGTAGGCCGCCAGCCGCACGCCGCCGGCCCCCGTCACCATCAGCGGCGCGACGTCCGGCACCATCCAGCGTCGATCTTCGTCTTGCGTATCCATCAGCTCGATATCTCCTCCAGCGGGCGGCGCAAGGTGCGCGGGCCGAACAGGGCGATGACCAGGATCATCAGCACCATGGCGATGCCCATGAAAGCCGCCACGCCGGGCGTACCGCCGACGCCCAGGAAAAAGCCGATCAGCAGTCCCACGATGGCGGCGCTGGCGCGCCCCCAGCCGTACACGAAACCCACGGCGCGGCCGCGCAGGCGCGTCGGGAACTGCTCCGCCTGGTAACTGTGGAAGATAAACGAGAGCCAGTTGTTCGACAAGGTGACCAGCACGCCGAACACGATCACCGCGGCCGGACTGACCTGCATGGCGAACAGCACCATGAACACGCCTATGCCCACGCCGGCGCACACGATCTGCCACTTGGGCTCCATGCGGTCGGCGACCAGCAGGCCCAGCAGCGGACCGAAGGGGTTGGCGATCGCGATGATGAAGGCATACTGCAGGCTCTTCGTAATCTCCACGCCCTTGGCGATCAACAGCGTGGGCACCCAGGCGCTGAATCCGTAGAAGCCGATCACCGCCAGCAGATTGAACACCGACATGACGATCAGCCGCTTGCGATGCGGCGGCCGCAGCAATTCGGAGAAATGTCCCTTCGATTCGATGCGCACCGATGCCGGCACTTGGGCAGGCGGCAAGGGATGCCCCAGCTCGCGTTCGGCGCTGGCCTCGATCTGCCGCATGATGCGCTCGGCGCGGTCACGTTGGCCGTGCATCGCCAGCCAGCGCGGGCTTTCCGGCAGTGCGCGGCGCAGCCACCATGCGGCCAGGGCGCCCACCGACGCGATGATGGCGACCCAGCGCCAGCCATCCAGGCCGAAGATTCGCAGCGGCACCAGCAGCCACCCCAGCAAGGCGACCACGGGCACGATCAGGAACTCGATGAACTGGTAAAGGGCGAATGCCCGTCCACGCGCATTCGGCGGCACCAGCTCGGGGATGAAGGTGTCGATGGTCACCTGCTCCAGGCCCAGGCCGATGGAAGCGATGAAACGGAACAGGTCGACACCGCCAGCCGTATGCTGGAACGCCATCAGCAAGGTGGCCAGGGAATACCACACCAGCGACACGGTGAAGATCGCCCGCCGCCCCGCGCGGTCCGCGATGAAGCCGAAGAAGATGGTGCCGACGAACATGCCGGCGAAGGTGCAGAACACGAAAAAGCCGACTCCGCTCAGGCCGAAGAAGTGCAGCGAACTGGTGGCGAACAGCCCGCTCTTGACCAGGCCCGGCGCGATGTAGGCTGTCATGAACAGGTCGTACAGCTCGAATATCGCGCCGATCGAAATCAGGAAAACAAAGTGCCTGGCGGTCTTCGAATACGGCAGGCGATCCAGGCGTGCCGCGACCTGCAGCGCGTATTCATCGTTGGATTGGCGGTTGGGCGGGGCGGCCGGCATGGCGGCGGAAGACGGGGTTGTCGCGGCTCCGGCGTCGGGCGGGCGCGCGGCACCCCGCGCCGCGCCATCGGGGGCGTGAGTGTCCATATGCTCTGTCTCCAAGATCGTTATTGTTGTGATGCGTGGCGAATATTCCGGCTACATCGCAAGGGGCGCAAGCCAAATAAACGCAGAGGCCGCATGATAAAAAATCATGTCTTGCCAGCGGCGGCCGGCCTGCCGGGGCCGGCTTCTTCATAAGGCGTGGTCTGCACCATGGCCAGCAGGTTGGCCACCGCGGGCGCAAGCGGACCCGATCGATACGCGATGCCCAGCGTGGCACGCAGGTCCGTTTCCTTGAGCGGCACGTAGCGCACGTCGTCGATGCGCGCGTGGCGCATGCACGCCGGCACGACCGTCACGCCCAACGAGCTGGCCACCAGGTTGATGGTGGAAGAAATCTGCGGCGCGTGCTGCACGATCCTGGGGCTGAAGCCGAGCGCTTCGCAAGCCGTGACGATCATGTCGGACAGGCCGAAGCGGGTCGCCCGCGGATAGAGCAGGAACGGTTCGTCCTTCAGCTCTTCCAGGCCCAGAGCCTTGCGCCGCGCCAGGCGGTGCTTGCGCGGCAACGCCACCACCATGGGTTCTGTCGAGATCAGCCTGAAGCGCACCGTGTCGTCCATCCCTATCGGCAGGCGCACGAAAGCGATATCGATCCGGCCCTGGCGCAGCGACTGCACCAGTTGCACCGAGCGGTTTTCCTCCAGGGTCATTTCGACGTGGGGATAGCGGTCCCGGTATCGATGCAGGGCGGTGGTGACTTCCGCGCAGAAGGAAGCCGACTCCGTGAAGCCGACGCCGATGCGCCCCACCAGGCCCTGCGCGCTCTGCTTGCACCGCAGCGCGGCCTTGCCGACACGATCCAGGATTTCTCGCGCGTCTTCGAGCAGCACGCTGCCGGCCTCGGTCAGCCGCACGTTGCCCGGTTGCCGATCGAACAGGCGCGCGCCCAGTTCACGTTCCAGCATCTTGATCTGGTACGTCAGCGGCGGCTGCGCGATACCGATGCGCTGCGCCGCGCGCGTGAAATGCAGTTCCTCCGCCGTGACGACGAAATAACGCAGATGACGCAGATCCATGGCGGCGCTCCATACAAAATTTGTATTGTGGAAAGGTGTTCAATATATTAGACAGGCACAAAGTGGGTGTCTAGACTGCATTCCGGTCCAGAGAGGAGACATCACATGCATAAAGAATCGACCGGCGCCGCGGCATCGATGGCCCGCGAACAACCCGCGTCCGCGCGGCGCGCCTTCCTGCAGGCGGCCGCCGCCGCATTGGCGCTTCCGGCCGCGCAACTGCTTCCCGGCCTGGCGCGCGCCGCCGACAATTGGCCGGCCAGGCCCATCCGTTTCGTCGTGGGTTTTCCGCCCGGCCAGACCACCGACGTGATCGCGCGTGCCTATGCCGCGGCATTGCAGCAGAGCCTGGGCACGCCCATCATCGTCGACAACAAGGCGGGCGCGAACGGCATCGTCGCAGCGCAGTTCGTCAAGGCGGCCGAGCCGGACGGCTACACGCTGCTGTTCGGCACGTCGGGGCAGATGGTCATCAACCCTTCGCTCTATGCGCACCTGAGCTACGACACCGCCAAGGACTTCGTACCCGTTGCGCCGATCGCGCGCGGCCGGCTGTTCCTGGTCGTCAACAACGACCTGCCGGTGCGCACGCTGCCGGAACTGCTGGCCTACGCCAAGGCGCACCCCGGCCAGTTGCGCTTCGGTTCCGGCGGCATCGGCATCACGTCCCATCTGGCCATGGAGATGCTGAAGTCGGCGACCGGCCTCGATGCCTTCCACGTTCCGTACAAGGGGTCGCCGGCCGCGCTGAATGGGTTGATCGGAGGTGAAGTCCAGACCCTGTTCGATTCCGGCGGATCGCTGTTGCCGCTCGTCAAGGCGGGCAAGATGCGCGCCATCGCGGTATCGACGCTGGATCGCGACCCCGGCTTGCCCAACGTGCCCACCGTGGCCGAACAGGGCGTGCCCGGCTTCCAGGTGTATGCCTGGAACGCGGTACTGGCGCCGCTCGGAACGCCGGCGCCCATCGTGCAAAAGCTGACCGGCGCGTTCGGCCAGGCAGCGAGCAGCAAGGTCGTCGAATCGTCGCTCGCCGCGGCGGCGCACGACCCATTGCCCGTCAAGGCGGCCGACCTGGGCCAGTTCATCAGGACGGAAACGGCCCGCTGGCACGACGCGGTCGCCGCCGCCGGCATCAAGCCGGAATAGAACGCTCCACACACTACGCGATACACGGATTCCCATGCACACCACGCCGACCGTTCCCACATCCCCCGACGCCGCCGCCACCGCGCACGACGGCACCTCGCCGACCCGGCGCCTGGCGGCGTTCGCCGCCCGCCTGCGCTTCGAAGACCTGCCGCGCGCGCTGGTCGAACAGATACGACTGCACGTCCTGGACGGCATCGGCGTGAGCCTGCACGGCGCGACGCTGCCATGGACGCGCCACGTCGCCGACATGGCGATGGCGGAAGGCGGCCATCCCGCCGCGTCCCTGTGGGGCCACCAGGGCGCGCCGGAGGCACGCACGTCGGTGTCGCAGGCCGTCCTCGTCAACGCCACCGCGGGCCATGCCTTCGAGATGGACGACATCCACAAGGAGTCGATCCTGCATCCCAACTCGCTGGCCGTGCCCGTCGCGCTGGCCTTGGCCCAGACCATGCCGGGCGTGAGCGGCCGGGAAGTCCTGGCGGCCATCGTCGCCGGCTATGAAGTCGGCACACGGGTCGGCAATGCCGCCACCACACGGCTGTTCCTGAACGGCTTTCATCCGCAAGGCGTCACCGGCACTTTCGTGGCCGCCGCGACGGCGGGCCGGATGCTCGGCCTGGACGCGGGCGCGATGACGCACGCGCTCGGCATCGCGGGCTCGATGGGAGCTGGCCTGATGGCGGCGCAGGAAGGCGCCATGGTCAAGCGCCTGCACGCCGGACGCGCGGCGCAAAGCGGCGTCTATGCCGCCTATCTGGCGCAGCGCGGGTTCACGGGTATCGAGAACATCCTGGAAGCGGACTACGGCGGCTTCCTCAGCAGCTTTTCGACGGCTCCTCGCAACGAACGGCTGACGGAAGGCCTGGGCACGCAATGGGAAGCCGGCGAAGTCGGCTTCAAGATGTACCCCAACGTCACCAGCATGCATGCCGCGCTGGATGCCTACAGGGATCTTCAGGCCGCGCACGGGCTGCGGCCGGACGATATCGAGCGCATCGAGGTGGGCTGCGGCCATATGACCTACGTCCATGTCGCCTGGCCCTACCGTCCCGTCAGCGTCACGGCGGCGCAGATGAACCTGTTCTACGGCCTGTCCGTGCTGGCCTTGCGCGGCAGCCTGACGGTCGACGACTACGACGACACACGCATTGGCGACCCGGCGGTGATGGCGTTCATGCAGCGCATCCATCCTTTCGAGGACGAACGAATCGAAAACAAGGGGCCGGCCTTCCGCCACGCGGCCACGGTCCGGGTGCTCACGCGGTCTGGCGACGTGTTGTCGCGCGAGGTATGGAATCGCCGCGGCAGCCCGGAGAATGCCGTGTCGCCCGGAGAAGTCGAGGAGAAATTCTTCGCCAACGTGGCCGGACGCATGCCGGCGCAGTCCGCGCAACGTATCGTCAAGCTGGTCAACGCGCTTGACACGCTTCCCGCCATCGACGAACTTACCGCGCTGTTGTAGGACAGGAAAACCACGGAGACCCCCAGCCCCATGACCACCACCATGCGCGCCATCACCATCGAAACCTACGGTGGGCCCGAGGTCGTGCGGATGCGCGACGACGCACCCGTCCCCGTGCCACAGGCGGGGGAAGTCCTGGTCAAGGTCGCCTGCGCGGGCGTCAACTTCATGGACATCCATACTCGCCAGGGAAAGTACGCGGACTCGCGCACCTATCCCGTCCGTATCCCCTGCACGCTGGGCATGGAAGGCGCGGGCGTCGTGGTGGCCACCGGTCCGGGCGTGACGCACCCCGCCGCGGGACAACGCGTGGCGTGGTGCGTCGCCTGGGGCAGCTTCGCCGAATATGCCGCCATCCCGGCCCGCCTGGCGGCCGTCATCCCGGACGCCATCGGCTTCGATACGGCGGCGTCCGCCATGTTCCAGGGATGCACCGCCCATTATCTGGTCCACGACGTGGCCCGGCTGGAACGCGGCCACAGCTGCCTGGTCCATGCGGCCTCCGGCAGCATCGGGCAGATCCTGATCCAGATGGCCAGGCGCATCGGCGCATCGGTCTACGCCACGGCCAGCACGGACGACAAGCGCGCCGTGGCGCTGCAACGCGGCGCCGACGAGGCCCTGCCTTATGCCGACGGCGGGTTCGCGGACCAGGTGCGCGCGCTGACGGGCGGACGCGGGGTCGACGTGGTGTTCGACTCCCTGGGCAAGGCGACGCTGCGCGACAGCATGCGCGCCGCGCGCACGCGCGGGCTGATCGTGAACTACGGCAACGTCTCGGGGTCGGTGAAGGACCTGGACCCCTATGAACTGGGCGAAGCCGGCTCGCTATACCTGACGCGGCCGCGGCTGGCCGATCACATGGCCGACGCCGCCACCGTGCAGCGGCGCGCCGACGCGGTGTTCGGCGCCATCCTGGACGGCGGCCTGACGATAGCGATCACCGACCGCTATGCGTTCGAGGACATCCCCAAGGGTCACGCGCGCATCGAGGCCCGCGAACAGGTGGGCAAGGCCGTGGCCTGGATATGACGCGCCGGCGGCCTGCGGGTACGCGGGGCGCGGCGCCCCGCCCCGCCATGCCGCGCGCCGCCTTCAATGCGCCGCGGAAGCGTCGGCACCGCCGCCGCCCTTGGCCGGGCGCGTGATCCAGATCAGCGGGATGATCAGCAGGAAGATCAGCGCCGATACGTAGAAGATATCGTTCAGCCCCATCATCGCCGCCTGCGCATTGAGATTCACGTCGAACAAGGTCTGCGCCGCCCGCGTATCCAGGTGCAGCAGCGAACGGAGCGACTCGATCTCGTGGCTGAACAGGGGATTGGACGCATTGGCCACCTCTGTCAGGCGCTCGTGGTGCAGGACGGTACGGTTGTTCCACACCGTCCCCGCCACCGATGTGCCGACCGCGCCGCAGAACACCCGCACGAAGTTGGACAGGCCGGCCGCCGCCGGCACCCGCGACGGGGGCTGCCCCGACAGGATGATCGCCGTCAGGGGCACGAAGAACAGCGCCATCGGTATGCCTTGCAGCAGCGTGGGCCACACCAGGTGCCAGACGTCGATGTCGGTCACGTAGAACGACCGCATGTAGAACACCCCGGCAAAGCAGATGAAGGCGACCGTGGCGATGATGCGCGCATCCGACTTGGGCAGCAGCCTGCCGACGATAGGCGACAGCACCAGCGCGAAGATGCCCAGCGGCGCGATCGCCAGGCCGGCGTCGATGGACCGGTAGTTCAGGTACTCCTGCATCCACTGCGGCAGCAGCACCAGGTTGCCGAAGAACACCCCGTAGGAAATGGAAATCGCGATGGTGCCGCCGCTGAAGTTGCGCTGGGCGAACAGCCGCAGGTCGACGATCGGGTGCTCCTCCGTCAATTCCCATATCAGGAAGAAGGTGAAACTGACCACCGCCGTGACGCCCAGGCCGACGATCAGGGACGAATTGAACCAGTCCAGGTCCCGCCCCTTGTCCAGCATGATCTGCAGGGCCGCGACCCAGGTGATCAGCAGCAGCAGTCCCACCAGGTCGATGGGCAGCTTGCGTGTGGGCGTCTCGCGGCGGCGATAGATGCTCCAGGTCACCAGGGCGGCGAATATCCCGACCGGGATATTGATGTAGAAGATCCACGACCAGCTGTAGCTGTCGGTGATCCAGCCGCCCAGCGACGGGCCGGCGATCGGCCCCACGGTGGCGGTCATCGCCCATAGGGCGAGCGCCATGGAGCTCTTCTCTTTGGGATAGGATCCCAGCAGGATCGCCTGCGACATGGGTATCAGCGGGCCGGCCACGGCACCCTGCAGGACGCGCGCGAATAGCAGCACCGGCAGGCTGGGGGCGATGCCGCACAGCCAGGACGCCAGCGTGAACAACACGATGGAGGCCACGAACAGGCGGATCTGCCCCACCCGCTGGGTCAGCCAGCCGGTCAAGGGGATGGACACGGCGTTCGACGCGGCGAACACGGTGATCACCCAGGTGCCTTCGTCGACGGACACGCCGAGATTGCCGGAAATCGTCGGTATCGCCACGTTGGCGATCGACGTATCCAGCACGTTCATGAACGTGGCGAGCGCCACCGCCAGGGTCGCCAGCACGAGCTGGCCACCCTGCAGCGGGGGCAAGGGGGTCGGGGTTGGGGTGGGAGTAGGAGCTTGCGGGGTGGCCATGGGACCTGCCTGGGGTAAACACGTAACCGTAGGTTCTCACGCGAAGCTGAACACAGCCTGATGGCGCGGCAATTTCGTGCGGAAAGACCGCATCAGCCCGGCACCGCGCGGAAAAACTTGTTGCCGGCGGGGGGCAAAGCTATCCTTCACGCGCGGCGGACGCCATATTTATTCCACAGTTGTAGCTTTTCCCCCGATCCTCCGCCCGACAACCTCCTGGAAACGGACACGGTGGATACTTT
The DNA here is from genome assembly GCF_002261425.1 of Bordetella genomosp. 9. Taxonomy (NCBI): domain Bacteria; kingdom Pseudomonadati; phylum Pseudomonadota; class Betaproteobacteria; order Burkholderiales; family Alcaligenaceae; genus Bordetella; species Bordetella genomosp. 9. The sequence goes on from NZ_NEVJ01000003.1 coordinate 1,840,095, forward strand.
CCGGAAATTGAGCGCAGGGGAAACCGGCCCCCGTTTCTGGCGCGCCCAGGTCATCGGCTGGCTCTGCCTTGCCGCGATCGGCTTCTTCATCCGCTGGGGCGCCTTCGGCCACGCCGGCCTGTCCCTTGTCCTGACGCTGGTGCTGGACAGCCTGGGATTCCTGGCCACCAGCGCCGGCGCCATCTTCCACGCCCGGCATCCCGGTCCCGGCAAGATGCAGGCCATCGCCATCGCGGCGCTGCTGTGCACGGCGGCCGCCTGCTTCAACGCCCTGATCGCCGATGCGATCCATGGACTGTTCCCCGCCAGCGCCGTCACCTATGTGCCGCGCAACGGCTTTTCCATGGGTTTCATCTACTACCTGGGGATTTTTTCCATCTGGACGCTGGTGTATTTCGGCGTCAGCGCCGAACTCGACGCCCGCACGCAGCGCATGTCCACCATGCAGGCCGAAACGCGCGCGCTGCAGCTCAAGCTCGAACACCTGCAGCTGCAGATCGAGCCGCATTTCCTGTTCAATACCCTGAACACCATCGTGGCGGAGATCGCCGACCGCCCCGCCGTCGCCGAGGAAATGACGCGGCGGCTGGCCTCCTACCTGCGCTACTCGCTCAATGCGCGCGGCAGCGCCATCTGCCGCCTGCGGGACGAGGTCGCCGCCCTGGAAACGTATATCGGGATCCAGGCCCTGCGCTTCGGCGACCGTTTCGAGTACCGCTGCGAAGTCGAACCGGCGTCCCTGGACGCCCGTATCCCGCATATGACGCTGCAAGGCCTGGCCGAGAACGCCATCAAGCACGGCATGCGCGGCGAAACGCCGCATTTCTCCATCAATCTGCGGGCGTGGCGGGAAGGCGATGCCCTGATCGTGGAGATGGACAATCCCGGCATCCTGAACGTGCCCTTCGACTCCGGCGAACTCCCGGGCGGGATGCATCCCGCGCTGGCGCGCGACGCCGTGGCGCCCCCCGCCCAGGGCAGCCGCGCCGCCGTCGAAACCGCGCAGACTGCCAATGGCGCTTTCAACAGCGCCTCCAACGGCGTGGGGCTGCGCAACCTGAGCCAGCGCCTGGCGCTGCACTACCCCGGACGCAGCCGCTTTCTCCTGGTGCAGCGCGCCGACCGCACCGTCGCCCGGCTCTATATGACGGGAGAGCCATGCTTCGCGTAGTGATCGTCGACGACGAAGCGCCCGCGCGCCGCTACCTGCGACGCTTGCTGGAAACCCATGCCGACGTCGCGATCGTCGGCGAAGCGGCCACCGGCGACGAAGCCGGGCGCGCCGTCCGCATGCAAAAGCCGCACGCCATTTTCCTGGACATCGACCTGACCCGCGGCACCGGTTTCGACGTGCTGGAGAACCTGGAGGACACACCCGCGGTGGTCTTCGTGACCGCGCATGCGGACCATGCACTGCGTGCCTTCGACGTCGCCGCCGTCGACTACCTGCTCAAACCCGTCGACGCGCCCCGGCTGGCGCAAACCCTGGCCCGGCTGCGCCAGACAACCGCGCCCGTCCCGCGCGCGGACGCCGGCCGCCAGGACGACGCGCCGGCGCCGGGCCACCTGCTGGCGCGCACGCGGCAGGGGCTGCGGCGCATCGACATGCGGATGCTGTCGGCGGTCCTGGCGCAGGGCGATTACGTCAGGCTGTGCTGCGCCGACGGATCCACGGAGCTTATCCATGGGACGCTCAGCGGCCTGCGGCCGCAACTGCCTGCCCCGCCCTTTTTCCAGGCGTCGCGGTCGCTGATCCTGAATCTGGACCACGTCGCCCGCGTCGGCCGCGACGCCCGCAAGTTCGTCGAGTTCACGCGGCAGACCGCGCCGCTCGAACTGGGCAATACGGCCTATGAGCGGCTGAAAAAAGAACTGTCGGCGCAGCCTCCCGGCCGCGCTGCGCGAACGTGAATTACCATTTGCTACACATTAATGTTACTGGATGTTATAAATAGAGGAGATTGCGGCGGCCGATACCCGCCGCGCACGGCCAGACAGCGCAGCAGATTCACGAACCGGCAAACGGCAAGGGAGAATCCGATGAAGTGCCCCGAGATACCTGCGGCGGAGGACGCCAGGCTCCAGGCATTATCCGAATACGGCCTGGGCAGCGAGCGCGCCTTGCCCAGCCTCGATCCGGTCGTGCAGATCGCCGCGCGCATGTTCGGCATGCCGGTGGCGGCGGTCAACATGATAGGCAGCGATCACGTCTTCCTGGCCGCCCAGACCGGCATTCCCGAGGACGTCGACAAGGCGCGCGACGTTTCCTTCTGCGCCCACGCCATCAACCAGGACGATGTCATGGTGGTGGCCGACGCGGCCCTGGACGATCGCTTCCATGACAACCCGCTGGTGACCGGCAGCGCCGGCGTGCGCTTCTATGCCGGCGTGCCGCTGCGCTCGCCGTCGGGCCATCCCCTGGGGGCTTTGTGCATCATCGACGGCAAGCCCCACCACGATTTTTCGGAAGACGACCGCCAGCGCCTGCGCGAGCTCGCGACGATGGCGGCCGACCGCCTGGAGCTGCGCCGCATCGAGGTTTCCGCCGAGACCACCCGGCGGCCTTTCGATGCCTATGCCAAGGACTCGCCCACCGCCGTCGTGTGGTTCGACGAGGACTGCCGCATCGTCTCGTGGAACAGCGCGGCCGCCGCGCTGCACGGCCATGAGGCGGGCGGCGGCAATGGCCAGCCGCCGGGCCTGATGTTCGATGCGCTGCTGGCTGACGACAGCGCCGCCGTCCTTCGCGATCTGGTGCGGCGTGCCATTACCGCCGGCTCGGTCGAAGACCTGGTCATGCCCGACACGCTGCACGCCCGGCGCCGCGATGGCAGCCGCTTCCTGCTGGGCCTGTCGCTGTTCTGCTGGCGCGAGAACGGCCGCCTCACCTTCAATGCCCACCTGCAGGACCTGACCGCACGCCGCCACGAAGAAGACAGCCTGCGCCGCCTCGCGCACACCGACCTGCTCACCGGCCTGGCGAACCGCAATCAGTTCTACCGCCAGGTCGAGGCCACGCTGACGCACCCGCGCGCGGCCACGGTGGTGATGCTGGACCTGGATAACTTCAAGGACATCAACGATACGCTGGGCCATGGCGTCGGCGACGAGCTGCTGCGTGAAGCCGCCCGCCGCCTGCAGGCGCTGGCCGGACCGGACGCCACCGTCGCCCGGCTGGGCGGCGACGAGTTCGGCATCCTGGTGCCGGACGTCGATGCCCGCGAACCGGCCATGGCGCTCGCCAGCGAGGCCGTCGCCGCCCTGTCCGAACCGGTCACGGCCGAAGGCCAGCAGGTGCACCTGGCCGCCAGCTGCGGCGTGGCGGTCGCGCCGCTGCAGGCGCAGGAAGCGCTGGAGCTGATCGGCGACGCCGACCTGGCCCTGGCGCGCGCCAAATCGGTGGGGCGCGGCCAAGCCTATCTTTTCGTCCCCGCGCTGCGCATGGAAGCCACCTCGCGCCGCCTGCATGGCATGGAGCTGCACCGCGCCGTCACCGATGGCGAGTTCGTGCTGTTCTACCAGCCGCAGGTGCGCCTGTGCGATGGCGCCCTGGTCGGCGCCGAAGCGCTCATCCGCTGGCGCCATCCGCGCCGCGGACTGCTGGCGCCCGCCGCCTTCCTGCCCGCCCTGGAAGGCGGTCCGCTGGCGGCCTCGGTAGGCGCCTGGGTGCTGGACGAAGCCTGCGCGCAGGCCGCCCGCTGGCGCCACGCCGGCGCGCGGAGCTTTCGCATGGGCGTCAACCTGTTCAGCGCCCAGTTCCACGTCGGCGACCTGGCGCGCGAGGTCCTGCAGGCGCTCGACCGCCACGGCCTGACGCCGGATGCGCTGGAACTGGAAATCACCGAGAACATCGCGCTCGATCACGATGACGTGGTGCTGGGCATGCTGCGCCGCCTGCACGACGAAGGCGTCTCCATCGCCTTCGACGATTTCGGCACGGGCTACGCGTCGCTCGCGGTGCTGAAGCGCTATCCGCTGAACCGGCTGAAGATCGACCGGTCCTTCGTCCACGGCATGCTCGAATCCGAACGCGACGCGTCCGTGGTGCGGGCGGTGCTGGACATGGCGCGCGCCTTCAACGTCCATGCCATCGCCGAAGGCGTGGAAACCTGCGCGCAGCGCGACGCCCTGGCGGCGGACTGCGCCGAAGGCCAGGGCTATCTGTTCAGCCCGCCGATCCCGGCCCCGGATTTCGCGCGCGCCTACGACATCGGGTGGGGTGCCGACCTGGCCCGCTGCGCCTGACCCCAGGGCTACGGCCGACGCTTTTTTACATCTACCCTGTAACCGGCTCTCCAGCACGGGCGAACTAGCTTATGTATCCGCGACGGATACCTGCTTATCGAACCCACTGGAGAGCTCGAATGTCCGCAAAAACCACCGTTACGTCCGCCATGCTGGCCACCGCCGTCGCCAGCATCTTCGCATCCATCGCCCACGCCGCGCCGCTGACGCAGGCCGAAGCCAGCGCCGCCGTGGCCGCGCACAAGGAAAAGTGCTACGGCGTCGCCCTGAAGGGCCAGAACGATTGCGCCGCCGGTCCCGGCACGACGTGCCAGGGCACGTCGACCATGGACTTCCAAGGCAACGCGTGGAAGTTCGTGCAGGGCGGCACCTGCGCCAGCATCCAGGTGCCCGGCGGCGGCCACGGCTCGCTGACCCCCATCAAGTCCTGATCGCAGGCGCAACGGGGATGGCCATGAACGCCCTTACCGGTTCGACGGCGACGCGCGAGCGTGGCCGTCCCCTCGAACGCGCCATGCGGGACGCGGCCCTGCTTGCCGGCACCAGCTTCAAGCACGGACATCTGGACGCGATCCTCGCCGACGACCCGCGGCAGGCCTTTTTCGAAGTCCATGCCGAGAACTACATGGGCGCCGGCGGCCCCCCGCATCGGATGCTGGCCGCCATCCGCGAGCGGCATCCGATGTCGCTGCATGGCGTGTGCATGTCCATCGGCGGGCCGGAGCCGCTGGATCTCGCGCACCTGGCGCGCTTCCGGGACCTGGTGGCGCGCTACGAGCCGCTGCTGGTATCGGAACATCTTGCCTGGTCCACGCATGGCGGCAGCTTCTTCAACGATCTGCTGCCGCTGCCCTACAACGCGGCAACGCTGCATCACGTATGCGCGCACATCGAACAGGTGCAGGATGCGATCCGCCGGCCCCTGCTGCTGGAAAACCCATCGACCTACGTCGCCTTCGCCTCGTCGACGATGAGCGAGACCGACTTCATACGCGCGGTCGCCGACCGCACCGGATGCGGGCTGCTGCTGGACGTCAACAACGTCTTCGTCTCGGCGACCAACCACGGTTATTCCGCGACGGCCTACCTGGACGGCTTTCCCCTCGATCGCGTGGGCGAAATCCACCTGGCCGGCCACGACGAACAACGCGACGACGAAAACGACATCCTGCTGATCGACAGCCACGACCGGCCCATCGCCGATGCGGTGTGGGCGCTGTATCGCCAGGTCCTGGGGCGCATCGGTCCCACGCCCACGCTGATCGAGTGGGACAGCGACCTGCCGGCCTGGCCCGTGCTTCGGTCGCAGGCGAAGATGGCGCTCGACATCATGGCGGGATACGCGCCGGATGACGTGTCCGATCACATGCCGGATGACGCGCCGGATCACATACCGGATACCGCGCGGGAAGCCAGCCATGCGGACTGAACGAGGATCCCGCGATCATGCCGGCGCTTTCGCGCCGGGCCTGACCGACCCCGGCTACGCGCCGCCCGCCGACCTGATCGCACGGCACGGCAAGGGCATGGAAAAGCGCTACAACGTCTACCGCAACAATGTGACGGTCAGCCTGATCGACGCGCTGGCCGCCATCTACCCCGCCGTCCAGCGCATCACCGGCGTGGATTTCTTCCGCGCCATGGCGCGCTTCCACGTGCGCGCCACGCCGCCCGCTTCGCCCCTGCTGTTCGAGTATGGGCGGGATTTTCCCGACTTCATCGCCGCCTACGAATATGCGCGCGACATGCCTTGGCTGGCCGACACCGCGCGTATCGAACGCGCCTGGCTCGATGCCTACCATGCCGCCGACGCGGCGCCGCTGGTCGCCGGCAGCCTGGCCGCCATCCACCCCGCGGCGCTGGCGGAACTTCGCTTCGCGCCGCACCCGGCCGCGCGCATCGTGCGGTCGCCCTACCCGGCCCTGTCCATCTTCACCATGAACAAGACCGACGGCCCGATCACGCCGTTGTGTTCGAGCGACGCCGAAGACGCCCTGATCACGCGCCCCGGCCACGACGTCATCGTGACCCGCCTGCCGCCCGGCGGCGCCACTTTCCTCGATAGTCTGCTGGCCGGCGATACGCTGGGCCAGTCGGCATCGGCCGCTTTCCATGCCGAGCCCGCGTTCGACCTCGCCGCCAATCTGGCCGGGATGATTTCGGCGGGCGTGTTCACGGCCATCCGATACGGAGATTGACGACATGTCAGCCCTGCAAGACACACCACAGGCGTCCGCCACGCCCACTCCCCATGGGCGCGCTTCCGCCCTGCCCGCGGCCGTGGTCGCGGTCAGGCGCGGGATCGAAAAACTCGCGCAGCCCTGGTTCGTGCAGCTGCTGCTGCGCATTGCCCTGGCCGTGCCGTTCTGGAAATCCGGCATCCTGAAATGGCAGGGATTCCTGCAGCTGAACGACACCGCCATCACGCTGTTCACTGATGAATTCCAGCTGCACCTGCCGGGCGGTCCCTACCCCTTTCCCGCGCCCGCGGTCTTCGCCTTCCTGTCCGGATGCGGCGAGGTCATGTTCCCCGTCCTGCTGGTGCTGGGCCTGGGCACCCGCTTCGCCGCCATCGGCCTGCTGCTGATGACCTGCATCATCGAGCTGACCGTGCCCGATGGCTGGCCGGTGCATCTGACCTGGGCCGCCATGGCGCTGGGCATCGCCGCCTGGGGCCCCGGCCGCATTTCCATCGACTATGCGCTCGGCGATCGCCGGCCGCGGTCCTGAAACGGAACCACCATGCGAACCCAGGACCTGGTGACGCGGCTGGCGGGCAACCTGGCCCCAGTCCCGCGCAATGCCGTACCGCGCACCCTGAACCGCGCGTTGATGGCCGGATTGGCCGGCAACACCGCGCTGCTCGTCGCGCTGTACGGCTTCGGCAGCGATATGCCCGAACAGTTGCTGACCGCCATGTTCTGGATGCGGCTGGCCTTTCCGCTGGCCATCATCGCCGCCGCGCTGAAACTCACGGAGAGGCTCGCGCGTCCCGGCGCGCCTTCCGCGCTGGCGTGGCTGACGGCGATCGCGCCGATCGCCACCATGCTGCTGGTCGCCGCCGGATTCCAGGCCGCGACGCCCTCCGACTATCGCTTGCAACTGGTGGTCGGCGCCGGGTGGCGCACCACCACCGCCGGGGTCGTGCTGCTGTCCTTGCCGTCGCTGGCCACCGCCATGCACGCGCTCAAGAACCTGGCCCCGACCCGGCTGGCCGCAGCGGGGGCCGGCGCGGGCGTACTGGCCGGCGCGCAAGGCCTGCTCGTCTATTCGCTTTATTGCCCGGAGATGCCGGTGTCGTTCTGGAGCGTCTGGCACGTCCTGGCCATCGCGGTGACCACCGGCATCGGCGCCGCCATGGCGCCGCGGTACCTGCGTTGGTAGCCATCCACCCCTGATTCATGCACACCGAACATCGTCACCGTCTTTCCGACCTCCCGCGTAGAATCACGCAAATTTTCCAGGCAGCAGCCGCCACGCCATGAACCCAGCCGCGCAGAACGGATCGCCGGAATCCGCCGAAGCCAAGCTCAGAGCCCTGCTGCTGGCGGGGCTCGACGGCGATGCCAGGGCCTATCATGCCTTCCTGCAGGCGCTCGGCAGCCACCTGCGCGCGTTCCTGCGCAAGCGGCTGTACCGTCTGCCAGATGACATCGAGGACATCGTCCAGGAAATCCTGATCGCCGTGCATAATGGCCGCCATACCTATCTGCCCGATCAGCCGCTGACCGCATGGACCCACGCCATCGCGCGCTACAAGGTCGCCGACTACCTGCGGCACCGGTCCCGGCACGAAGGGCGCCATGAACCGCTGGACGACCAGCAGGAGATCTTCGCGGAATCCGATGAAGAAGCCGCGCAGGCGCGCCGCGACGTCGACAAGCTGCTGGCGCAATTACCGGATCGGCATCGGCTGCCCATCCTGCATGTGAAATTACAAGGGCTGTCGGTCGCCGAGACCGCTCAGCTCACAGGCCTGTCCGAATCCGCGGTCAAGGTGGGGGTGCACCGTGGACTGAAGGCGTTGGCCGCGAAAATAAGAGGCTCGCTATGAAGACCGATGACATGATCTCGCTGCTCGCGGCGAACGTCGCCCCCGTGGATCGGGGCGCGCTGGCGCGACGCTATCGCTGGGCCGTGCTGCTTGGCGGACTCGGCGCCGTGTTGCTGATGTCGATGGTCTTCGGCATACGCCCCGACATCCGCGAAATGCTGGTCACGCCGCTGTTCTGGGCGAAGCTGGCCTTCCCCGCATGCGTCGCCGCCGCGGCCCTGCTGACCGCGGCGCGCCTGTCGCGCCCCGGCATGCCCGCGGTCCGCGGTTGGCAATTGCTGTCGATACCGGTGGCCGTCGTGTGGCTCGCGGCCGCGCTGGTGCTGGCCGTGGCGCCCGCGCCGGAACGCCTGCCCATGATCCTGGGCGCGACGTGGCGGACATGCCCGTTCAACATCACCTTGTTGTCCGTGCCCGCCTTTGTCGCGGTGTTCTGGGCGATGAAGGGCCTGGCGCCGACGCGGCTGAGGCTGGCCGGCGCAATCGCGGGACTGCTCGCCAGCGCGATCGCCACGGTCGCCTACTGCCTGCATTGCCCCGAAATGGGTGTGGCGTTCTGGGCGGTCTGGTACGTGGCGGGCATGGCGATTCCCGCGGTGCTGGGCGCCATGCTGGGACCGCGGCTACTGCGCTGGTAGCCGCGAATCCTGTTCTGCCTATTTGCCCTTGGCGGTCTGGTTGACCTTGCCCGCCAGCACCGTCAGCTTCTCATCGGTAGCCTTTTCTTCCTGCAGCGTTTCCAGCAGCAGCTTCATGGCGTCCTGCTGGCCCAGCTGCTTGGCGAAGGCGGCCAGCGTACCGTAGCTGGCGATCTCGTAGTGCTCCACCTTCTGGGCGGCGCCGATCAGGGCAGCGTCGAGAACCGGGCCCTTCTCGACCTCTTCGATGATTTCCTTGCCTTCTTCGACCAGGCCTTCCATGGCCATGCACTTCACGCGCTTGAGCTTCAGGCCCGCCGATTCGACGATCTGATCGATGCGCTCGATCTGGCCCTGTGTTTCCTGCAAGTGCGATTCGAAGGCGGCCTTCAGGTCCGGATTGGTCGCGGCGCGCGCCAGCCTCGGCAGCGCCTTGGTCAGTTGCTTCTCGGCGCTGTAGACGTCGGACAGTTCATGCAGAAAGAGATCTTCAACGGTTTTCGCAGCCATGAATGTGCTCCTGTACTTGGTTGGATTGAGTTGCCTGTCGAACCGGCCTTCGTCGGCACGCGAGTCCTGCCGCGCGAGCCGTTGGTTCGCCACCTCGTTCTGCAATCGTTATGCCCGCGTGGTCATCCACGAATAGCGTAGAGCAACGCGGCGGCTCGCAACGCGGATAACGCAGAGCTGATGCGATGAAGAACGCAGAGCATGCGCGCGAGCCGGGAATAGCGGTTGCTCTTTGCAGCACCGATCGCGAGCAGCGGGCTCGCGGCAAGGACCAACGTGGAGGTTTTATGTTCGCGCACAACAAGCGACTGCAATACACGGTTCGCGTGGCGGGTGGCAATCCCGGCCTGGCGAATCTTCTTCTGGAGCAATTCGGCGGACCTCAGGGCGAACTCGCGGCCGCCATGCGCTACTTCACCCAATATGTCGCCGAAGAAGATCCCGGCCGCAAGGACATGCTCATCGACATCGCCACCGAGGAGCTGAGCCACCTCGAAGTCATCGGCACGCTGGTCGCGATGTTGAACAAAGGCGCGAAGGGCAAGCTGGCCGAAGCGGTGGACAAGGAAGCGGATATGTACCGCGCGCTGCATGGCGCGGGCAACGACTCCCACGTCACCCAGGTGCTCTACGGCGGCGGTCCGGCGCTGACGAACTCCGGCGGGCAGCTCTGGAATGCCGGGTATATCGACTCGATCGGCGATCCATCGTGTGATCTGCGCTCCAACATCGCGGCGGAATCGCGCGCCAAGATCATCTATGAGCGCCTGATCAACGTGACCGACGATCCCGGCGTCAAGGACGCACTGACCTTCCTGATGACCCGCGAGGTGTCGCACCAGAAGTCCTTCGAAAAGGCGCTGTATTCGATGCAGCCCAATTTCCCGCCGGGCAAGCTGCCGCCCGACCCGCGTTTCGCCAACACGTACTTCAATATGTCGGAAGGCGAAGGCGATATGCGCGGCCCGTGGAACAGCGACGAGAACTTCGAGTTCGTGGCGACTGCGGAAGAAGCCGGTCCGCAGGATGGCGATGGCACGGCGAGCGTGAAGCTGGCGAAGGACGAAGTCACCGCGCTGCAAGGCCTGGTGGCGCGCACGGCCTCCGATCCGGACTCCAACCCCGAGACCGGCGCCGAGCTGGGCGCGGGCAACGCGACCCGTCAGGCCTGACCCACGCATCACCCCGGCACGGCATCATCGTGCGAAAGCGGCCGCGGCATCACGCCCGGCCGCTTTTTTTTGCGTGGTACAGCTCCTGCTCAGCACAAGGCATATGGTTTGCACTACCATGGCCGCCCATATCGGGAGACACCCATGGACCGCTTGTTCGCCAGATTCGCCAACGCCACCGCCCGCGCGGCCGGCAGCCCCTACACGTTCATGCTTTGCGTTCTGCTGGTGCTCATCTGGGCGGCCACGGGCCCCATGTTCCATTATTCCGAAACCTGGCAGCTCATCATCAATACCAGCACGACCATCATCACCTTCCTGATGGTTTTCCTGATCCAGAACACCCAGAATCGCGACGGTCACGCCTTGCAGACCAAGCTCGACGAGCTCATCCGGACATCCAACGCGGAAGACGAATTCATGGGCATCGAAAAGCTTTCGGACAAGGAACTCGACGTCCTGCACGCGCGCTGCGAGGCGGCCGCCAGGACCTACCAGGCCACGCTGGAGAAAACCCGAGGCGAACGGGAAAGGCGCTCGCGCAGGCGATCGGCCCATCACCACCCACAGGGCAAGTAACGGCGCGCACGGCATGCCGATTGCGTTCCCCGTCCCATTCAAACGGGAGAACGCCATGTCACTCAAACTCAAGCCGATCGCGGAACAGGTCATCGTGATCACCGGCGCCTCCAGCGGCATCGGACTGGCCACCGCCATGCTGGCCGCGCATCAAGGCGCGCGCGTGATCATGGCGGCGCGCAGCCGTAGCACGCTGGAGAGCATCGCAGCCGAACTCAGGAAGGATGGCTTCGACGCCATCGCCGTGGAAGCCGACGTGTCGATACGTGAGGACATGGACCGCGTCGCGCGCACCGCGATGGCCGAGTACGGCCGCGTCGACACCTGGGTCAACAATGCCGGCCTGTCCATCTACGGCCGGCTGGACGAGACGCCGGAGGACGACGCGCAGCGGCTGTTCCAGGTGAATTTCTGGGGCGTGGTGCACGGCTCGCTGGCGGCGCTGCCGCTGCTCAAGGCGCATGGCGGCGCACTGATCAACGTCGGCAGCGAGGTCTCCGACGCTTCCGTGCCGCTGCAAGGCATGTACTCCGCCAGCAAGCACGCCGTGAAAGGTTTTACTGATGCATTGCGCATGGAGCTGGAAGCGGACAAGGCACCGGTGTCGGTCACGCTCATCCAGCCCACGGCCGTGGACACGCCTTTCCCCGAACACGCGGCCAACTACATGGACCAGGTGGCCAAGCTGCCGAGTCCGATGATCACGGTGGACAAGGTGGCCAGCGCCATCCTGAACGCGGCGACCAGCCCCGACCGCGAGGTCAAGGTCGGCAGCATGTCGGTGATCAACACCACCATGTTCAAGCTGCTGCCGAGCCTGGCCGACCGGATGGCCCGGAAGCAGATGGGACGCCAGCAGCGCAACGCGCCGTCCGAACCGCATCCAGGCACCCTGTACGCACCCGGCGAAAGCGGGGAAACCACCGGTTTCGGCGATAGCAACCCCGCCGATCCCGACGAAGCCATGCGGCGCAACACCCGCCCGGCGCATTGAAGACCGCCGACATGGCGACGCATCACGAGGCCGGCGCGGATTCGCCGCACCTATCGCGTGACGAGCAAGGACAGGCCTCGCAGCACGCGAGCCTGCAAGCGCCCGTCATCCACGAAGTCGTACGCGAAGAAGGCGAAATCGCGCTGCGGCGCCCGGTGCCCGCGCTGGCGTGGTCCGGCCTGGCGGCGGGGCTATCCATGGGGTTTTCCTTTCTGGTGCAGGCCGTGCTCGCCGCGGGCATGCCCGACGCGCCCTGGCGCCACCTGGTGGCGGGACTGGGCTATTGCACCGGTTTCGTCATCGTGATCCTCGGGCGGCAGCAGCTGTTTACCGAAAGCACGCTGACCGTCGTGCTGCCCGTCCTGGAGCATCGTGACGCCGGCACCGTGCTACGCGCGCTCAGGCTTTGGGTCGTCGTGCTGGCGGCGAACGTGGCGGGCACCTTCGCATTCGCCGCGCTATTGCTGGTCCCGGGTGTCTTCGAGCCGCAAGTCGTGGGCAGCCTGCAGGCACTGGCGATCGAAGCAATGCCCGAAAGCTTCTGGCCCACCGTGCTGCGCGCGGTGTTCGCCGGCTGGTTGATCGCATTGATGGTCTGGCTGTTGCCCAGCGCCCGCGCGGCAAGACTGATGACCATCCTGTTCATCAGCTACATCGTCGGCGTCACCCATCTCGCGCACATCATCGCGGGCTCGGTCGAGGCCGCGTATGCCGTGATGACGGGGCATGCGTCAGCAGGCGACTTCCTGCTGCGCTTCTTCGCGCCGACCCTGCTGGGCAACATGATAGGCGGCATTTCGCTGGTCGCCATGATCAACCATGCCGCGGTGGCATCGGAATTGCATGACCGCAAACAAGGCGACGGCGGGGCTAGGCAGCAGGCCTAGATGACGCGGCTTCCGTGGCCGTCGGTCGGATCAGCGAAGCTATCCGCGCCAGGTCGTCCGGCGTCGCCGGGTTGTAGACGACCATGCTCAGGTCCGGCCTGCCATCGACCGCGAAGGCGGAATACTCGAACGAGAGCGGGCCCAGCACCGGATGCTTGATGTGCTTGACGGTATCGCCGTGCGGCCCCTGCACGTCGTTGGCCAGCCACAGGGCCTGGAACTCCGGACTCAGGCGGCAGAGGTCTTCGACCAGCGGCGCCACCGCATCGGCCGCCCCCGCCCGCGCGGCATCCACCCTGAACGCCGCCACCACGAAGCGCGCGACGCTTTGCCAGTCGTACTGCAGCGCGCGTGAGCGCGGGTCCAGGAATACGATGCGCAGGATATTGCGCGCTTCCGGCGGCAGCGCGCCGTAGTCGGCCAGCATCACCGTGGCGCCGCGATTCCAGGCCACCACGTCCCAGGTCGCCGTGCGGATCAAGGCCGGGCTCGGATCGAGCGCGTCCAGCACGCGCTGCAAGCGCGGCGTCACGCCTTCGCCCTTGCGATAACGGACTTCCGGCGGGCGGCCCAGGCCGAGCAGGAACAAATGCTCGCGCTCGACGTCGGTCAGCATCAGCGCGCCGGCAATACGGTCCAGCACGTCCGCGGACGGCGCGCCGCCCCTGCCCTGTTCCAGCCAGGTGTACCAGGTGGGGCTGATGTTCGCGCGCTGCGCGACTTCTTCCCGGCGCAGGCCCGGCGTGCGCCGCCGGCCGCCGGGGAAACCGAAGGCCGCCGGGTCCAGCCTGGCGCGCCGGTCTTTCAGGTACGCGCCCAACTGGGTGGGCGCGGTGGCCCGCGCCAAGGGGCTCGCTGCCTCGGGCACCGGCGCCACCGGGCGCGCGGCAGAGGCAAGGGCGGTAAGGGAAGTAAGAGTGCGGGCGGACATCCGGTTAGCTTTTATACCCTGATAACGCCACTACTTTACCAGGATAAACGCAGGGCGCAGATTATCTCCCACGGCGCAATGCCGGCCCCTTACTGTTCCACGGAGATGCTTCACCATGCGTATTTTCATCACCGGCGCCACCGGTTTCATCGGCTCCGCCGTCGTCAGGGAACTGATGTCCTCGGGCCATCGGGTCATCGGCCTGTGCCGCTCGGACGACAAGGCCGCGGCGCTGGCTGGAGCGGGCGCCACCGTCCATCGCGGGTCGCTCGAAGACACCGACAGCCTGCGGGCCGGCGCGGCCCGGTCGGACGGCGTCATCCACCTGGCCTTCAATCACGACTTCTCCAGGTACCAGGACAACTGCGACGACGACCGCCGCGTCATCGAGTCCCTGGGCGCGGCGCTGGCCGGCACGGGCAGGCCGCTGATCGTCACGTCCGGCACCGCCCTGACCCGCACCGCGCCGGGACGGGCCGCCAGGGAAGACGACCCCGCGGCCAGCTCGTCCGTCATGCCGCGCGCCGCGTCCGAAGAAGCCGCCGCCGCCGTCGCCGCGATGGGCATCAATGTTTCAATCGTGCGATTGCCGCAGGTCCACGACACCGCACGGCAGGGCCTGATCACTTACCTCATCGCCACGGCCCGCGAACGCGGCAGCCTCGCGTACATCGGCGACGGCGGCAACCGCTGGCCGGCGGCGCACGTCGACGACGTCGCACGCCTGTATCGGCTGGCGATCGAAAAAGCGGTGCCCGGAGCGAAATACCACGCCGTCGCGGAAGAAGGCGTGGCCATGCGCGATATCGTCGAAACGCTGGCACGCCGCCTGGCGCTGCCGATCGAAGCGATCACGCCCGCAGAGGCCGAGACGCGCTTTGGCTGGATGGCCCACCTCGTCGCGCGGGACCTGCCGACGTCCAGCGAACAGACACGCCGCACATTGGGGTGGCAACCCACCGGCCCCGCCTGCTCGCGGATCTGGCCCGCCTGGCCGAAATGTAAGCTTCTCTGTCATTGCATGGCGTCCCGGCCCTGTGGCACTCTATCCTACTGCTCAGCTGCTTATGCGCGTACGCAGCTTCGCGCGCGCCCCAACCGCACAGGGAGAGAACATCACCATGACCGACAAGCCATTCGACACTTCGGCGCCATCGACGACCACCACGGGCGCACCCGCGGTCAGCGATCGCAATTCATTGACCGTGGGACCGGACGGTCCCATCGTGCTGCACGACGTGCACTTTCTCGAACAGATGGCGCACTTCAACCGCGAGAAGACGATCGAACGCCAACCTCACGCCAAGGGCTCCGGCGCCTTTGGCGTGTTCGAAACCACCGAGGACGTCTCCCGATACACCAAGGCCGCCCTGTTCCAGCGCGGCGCCAAGACGGAAATGCTGGCGCGCTTTTCGACGGTGGCCGGCGAACAGGGCAGCCCCGATACCTGGCGCGACGTGCGCGGATTTTCGCTGAAGTTCTACACCAGCGAAGGCAACTACGACCTGGTCGGGAACAACACGCCGGTTTTCTTCGTACGCGATCCGATGAAATTCCCGCATTTCATCCGCAGCCAGAAGCGCCTGCCGGACCGCGGGCTGCGCGACAACCACATGCAATGGGACTTCTGGACCAACAATCCGGAAAGCGCGCACCAGGTCACCTATCTGATGGGCCCGCGCGGCCTGCCGCGCACCTGGCGGCAGATGAACGGCTACGGCTCGCACACCTATATGTGGGTCAACGCGCAGGGCGAACGCTTCTGGGTGAAGTATCACTTCCATACCCGGCAGGGCATGGCGTTCTTCAGCAATGCCGAAGCCGCCACCATGGCCGGCTCCGATGCGGATTTCCACCGGCGCGACCTGTTCGAAGCCATCGAACGCGGGGACTGTCCGGTCTGGGAGCTCTCGGTGCAGGTCATGCCCTACGCCGACGCCAAAAACTATCGCATCAACCCCTTCGACCTGACCAAGGTGTGGCCGCACAAGGATTACCCGCTGATCAAGGTCGGCACGATGACCTTGAATCGCAACCCGGTGAACTTCTTCGCCGAAATCGAGCAGGCGGCGTTCTCGCCGGGCAACACGGTGCCGGGCATCGGCCTGTCGCCGGACAAGATGCTGCTGGGCCGCGCCTTCGCCTACAACGACGCGCAGCGCAACCGCATCGGCGCCAACTTTCACCAGTTGCCGGTGAACCAGCCCAAGGTGCCCGTCAACACCTATATGATCGACGGCCCCATGACCTACCACCATACGGGGGCGGCGCCGGTGTACGTGCCCAATAGCGGCGATCGTCCGTGGGCGGACGAAACCGGCAAGGTCGACAACGGCTGGGAAGCGGACGGCGAGATGGTCCGCAGCGCCTATACCCTGCACGCCGAAGATGACGACTTCAGCCAGGCCGGCACCATGGTGCGCAAGGTGTTCAGCGACGCCGATCGGGCCGCGCTGGTCGACACGGTGTCGGGCAGCCTGATGGGCGGCGTACGGGAACCCGTCCTGAGCCGCGCGTTCGATTACTGGAAAAAGGTCGACGCGGACGTCGGCGGGCGCATCGAGGAAAAGGTGCGCAAGGGCCAGGCGCCCAAGCCCGCGGAAGGCCAGGGCCAGGGCTGAACGCGACGGACGCACGGCTGGCACCGGGCGGCCACCGCCGCCCCGGTCAGCCGCCCCGGTCAGCCGCTGCGTCTGGCCGATACCTGGTCGGTACCCGGCCGGGACGCTGCCTTACCTGTCCCGCAGGCGATCCAGCCGCAGCCTGTCGCGACCGTCCGTCAGCCGCTTCATCGCGAGATATCCCGCGCCCATCGCCGCCAGCGCGCTGGCTCCGCACAGCAGGAACATCAACAGGATCTGGTACTTGGCGGCTTCCACCGGATCCATGCCGGCCAGGATCTGCCCCGTCATGATCCCGGGCAAGGTGATGATTCCCGCCGCCGACATCTGGTTGATCGTCGGCACGATCCCCCGGCGCACGGCTTCACGCAGCAAGCCGGCAAACGCCTGGCGCGCGGTCGCGCCCAGGGCCAATCTTGCTTCGATGCCCGCGCGCTCGCGCCGCACCCCGGAAAGCACGGTGTCCAGGCTCAGGCTCGCCGCGTTCAACACGCTGCCCAGGACGATGCCGACGAGCGCGATCGAATAGCGTGGGTCGTACCAGGGCGTGGGGCGCAGCGCCGTATGCAGGATGAACATCGCCGTCACCAGCGTGGCGGTGATCACCGTGACCGCGGCCACGATGCCATTGCCGTGGCGAACGATACGCTCGCGCGGACGAGCGGCGACTTCACGCGCGGCCAGCGCCATCATCACCAGCAGCACCAGGATGGTCGCCGCGGCCGACGCATGCGCGAAGACCAGCCGCAGGATATGGCCCACCAGCAGCAGTTGCACGACCGTCCGCGCCGCGGCCCACAGCACCTGTCCATGCAAGGCCAGGCGCAGGCCCAGCGAAATCAGCGCCGCCAACGCGACCAGGCTGGCGGCCAAGGCCAGGTCGGCGGTCGTCAGATAGATCACGTTCATGCGCGGCGCTCCAGGCGGCCTTGCTCCATGCGCCAGGAATGGGTCGCCATGCGCGCCGCCTGTTCCGCGCTATGCGTGACCAGCAGCACGGCGCGGCCATCCCGCAGGCAGCGGCGCATCTCCTGCTCGACCTGCATCGTCGATTGCGCGTCCAGCGATGCCGTGGGCTCGTCCAGCAGCAATACGGACGGCCGCAGCAGCAAGGCCCGTATCAGCCCCAGGCGCTGCCGCTCCCCGGTGGACAGCTCATGCACCATGGCGTCCAGCTTGCCGGCAGCCAGGCCCAGCCGGTTCATCACCGCTGTCGCGGCCTCCCGGTCGGCAAAGTGCTCGGCCACGCGCTCATGCCACCAGCCGGCCTCGGCCTGGCAATAGACCACCTCCCGCCGCCACTGCGGCCCTGACATCCGCGACCGGGGCACCCCTCGCAAGGAGGCGTCGCCCGTTCCAGGGTCGAGATCGGCGATCAGCCGCAGCAGCACGGATTTGCCGGAGCCGGACGGCCCCAGGATGGCATGGCATTCGCCGGGCTGGCATTCCAGGCTGACGGGCGACAGGCGTGCCGAAGAAAGGCGATCCAGGGTAAGCAGGGGCATGGATGATCCACGGGCGGGCGACGCGGACGGCGATGATGGCAACGTCAGTTCGGGGTGTTGTCGGCCATTGTCGCCGGAGAAGGTTATCTACTCCAGGGCACCCGGGCCGCCGCGTGATGCAACAAGTGATGCAACAGGTGATGCACCGGGTGATCCACGACGTGATCCACCACGTGATGGGCCACGTCTTGCTAGAATCACCGGCTTTCCCGGGCGCATTCATGGCGAAGGACAACAGCGCGCGGCACGCCATCATGGTGGCGGCCGGCATCCTCTGCAGCCGCCTGATGGGCCTGGTCCGTCAGCGGGTGTTCTCCCATTACTTCGGCCTGTCGGACATCGCCGACGCCTTCAGTTCGGCGCTGCGCGTACCCAATTTCCTGCAGAACCTCTTCGGCGAAGGCGTGCTCTCCGCGTCCTTCATCCCGGTGTACGCGCGCCTGCTCGCCCAGGGCCGGCAGGAAGAAGCCGACCGGGTGGCGGGCGCCGTCGCCGCCGTGCTGTCGCTGGTCATCTCCCTGATCGTATTGGTCGGCATCCTGGCGACGCCGTGGCTGATCTGGGCGGTCGCGCCGGGATATACGGGAGAAAAGCGCGAATTCACCATCCTGCTGGTGCGCATCCTGTTTCCCGGCCTGGGCCTGCTGGTCGGCTCGGCCTGGTGCCTGGGCATCCTGAACAGCCACCGCCGTTTCTTTCTGTCCTATGCGGCGCCCGTGATCTGGAATCTTTCCATGATCGCGACCATGGTGATCTTCCGGAACTCGAGCCTGCCCGATCTGGCGGTGTGGCTGGCATGGGGCACGACCTTCGGCTGCCTGCTGCAGTTGGCCATCCAGTTGCCGCCGGTCCTGCGGCTGACGGGCAAGCTGCCCCTGCGGCCGGATGGCGCCAACGCCAGCGTGCGCGAGGTGTTTCGCAATTTCGGCTCGGTGGCCATCAGCCGGGGCGTCGTGCAGATCAGCTCCTATGTCGACCAGGCCATCGCGACGCTGCTGGGTCCCGGCGCCATGGCCGCGATGACCACGGCCGCCTCCATCAATATGCTGCCTGTCAGCCTGTTCGGCATGGCGATATCGGCGTCCGAATTGCCCGCGATGGCGCGTTCGCTGGGCGACGACGGCGCGACCGACGCCAGGGAAGCCCTGCGCTCGCGCCTGGACCGCGGCATGCGCCGCATCGCGTTCTTCGTGGTGCCCTCCGCGATGGCTTTCTTCGTGCTGGGCGACGTCATTACGGCGGCGCTCTACCAATCCGGCCGCTTCACGCACGACGATGCCGTGTTCGTCTGGGCCATCATCGCCGGCTCGGGCGTGGGGCTGCTCGCTTCCACGCTGGGCCGCCTGTATTCGTCCACCTACTACGCCTTGCTGGATCCGCG
Source organism: Bordetella genomosp. 9 (assembly GCF_002261425.1). NCBI lineage: Bacteria > Pseudomonadati > Pseudomonadota > Betaproteobacteria > Burkholderiales > Alcaligenaceae > Bordetella > Bordetella genomosp. 9. The sequence goes on from NZ_NEVJ01000003.1 coordinate 1,859,612, forward strand.
CACGCCGCTGCGCTACGCCCTGGTCCGCCTGCTGCTGACCACCGTGCTGGGCCTGGCCTGCGCCCTGGTGTTGCCGGCGCGCCTGGGCATCGCGCCCCAATGGGGCACCGTCGGCCTGACGGCATCGGCCGGGGTCGCGGCCTGGGTGGAGCTGTTCCTGCTACGCCGCACCTTGAATGCACGGATAGGCGTCACGGGATTGCCACGCGGACTGCTGTTCCGGCTATGGACCGCCGCCGGCCTGTCGGCCGCCGCCGCCTTCGCGCTGAAGATCACGCTGGCGTGGCAACAGCCGGTCTTGTTGGGTATCGTCGTGCTGGGCCTCTATGGCGGCCTTTACTTCGCGATCACCTACGTGGCGCGGGTCGACGAGTGCCGCGGCTTCATGCAGGCGCTGGGTCGGCGCCTGAAGCGGCGGTAATCGTGCGACGGTAATCAGGCGGCGCCATTGAGGCCGCGCCAGGGTCCTCGACGACCGGCTCGCCTATTCCAGCTTGATGTTGGCTTCGACGACCACCGTATGCCACTTGTCGATCTCGGCCAGCAGTGCGCGGTTGAAGTCCGCCGGCGAACTCCCGACTGTCTCGATGCCATCCTCCGCCAGGCGCGCCTTCAAGGCGGGATCCGCCAGCACTTTGGCGATCGCTTGCTGCAAGGTGCGGATGACCGGTTCCGGCGTGCCGCGCGGCGCCAGCACGCCATGCCATGCGGAAGCCTCGTAGCCCGGCACGCCCGCCTCGGCGACCGTCGGGACGTCGGGCAGCAAGGGCGACCGCTTCGCGCCCGTGACGGCCAGCGCCTTCACGTTCTTCGCCTGCGCCTGCTTGGACGCGGACGCCGCGTCGCCGAACGTCATGTCGACGGTGCCGCCGACCACGTCGAGCAGGGCCGGGCCGGCGCCCTTGTACGGCACCGGGTTGATGGAAATCCCCGCTTGCCGCATGAACAGCTCGATCGCCAGGTGCGACGAACTCCCCTGCCCCGCCGTCGACACGGTCAGCGTCCCGGGCTGCCGCTTCGCCAGGGCGATCAGTTCCTTCAGGTCGTTCACCGGCAACTGCTTCTTGACAGCCACGACATAGGGATAGCGAGTGAGCTGGGTGATCGGCGCGAAGTCCTTGCGCGCGTCGTACGGAAGCTTGCTGTACACCGACGGATTGATGGCGTTGGGACCGCTTTGTCCCAGCAGCAGGGTATAGCCGTCGGGCTCCGCCTTGGCGACCGCGTCCGTGCCGATGATGCCGCCGGCGCCGCCGCGATTGTCGATGATGAAGGCTTGGCCCAGTTGTTCGCCCACCCCCTTGAAAACCAGCCGCGCGACGATGTCGGCGCCGCCGCCCGCCGCGAACGGCACGATCACGCGCACCGCGCGATCCGGATACGCGGCTTCGGCGCGTACGCCGGACAGGCTTGCGCAGGCGAACGAAAACAGCGCCAGGGCCAGCGCCCCGCGTCGACGTATCTGGGTCATTGCGTGTCTCCACCCCGCGGGTGCCGCGCCGTGGCGACTCGCGCAGCCGGCCCCGCAGTCGATTTGTTTTATATGGCAGAGGAGACTGTAGGCGCTTTCGTCGGTGGCGTCTCTGTAAACGTATTCCAGAACGTTGAGTTAATTTCAACATTGTGCGCGGCCAGCGCATCGCGATAGCGCGCCACGCTGGCCAGCTTGATGTGGCCATAGCCGCGGATTTTCTCCGGCAGCGCGGCGATCCTGACCGCGCGATCCAGGTTGTCCGGCCCCAAAGTGTCGAGCAAGGACTCGATGATGTCGCGATACTGCCGGACCAGCTCGCGTTCCATCCTGCGTTCGCGGGTATGGCCGAAGGGATCCGCCCACGTTCCCCGCAGTCCCTTCATGCGGGCCAGCATCTTCATCGCCGACAGCGTCCAGGGGCCCAGGGTCATCTTGCGTGGCAATCCGGTTGCCGGATCCTTGCGCGCGAATACGGGCGGCGCCATGTGGAAATGCAATTGGTAGTCCCTGCCCGCCACGCCTTCGAACTGGACTTCCAGCTGCCGGGCGAAGTCGCCGTTGGTGTACAGGCGCGCGACTTCGTATTCGTCCTTGTAGGCCATCAGCTTGAACAGGTTGCGGGCGACCGCCAGCGCCAGCCGGGGCGAGGTTCGCGTGCCCGCGGGATCAGCCAGCCCGCGTTCGCGCGCGGCGACCCGCTCCACGAATTCGCGATAGGTGGCGGCATAGCGGGCATCCTGATACGCGCCCAGTTCCGCAACACGCCGCTTCACCGCCGCATCCAGGGTTTCCGGCATGTTCAGCTGGACGACCGACGCACGCGGGCGCAGCAGGTCGTCCAGGGCGCGCGGCTGGTGCGCGGCCAGGCGGCCGGCGTCGAACGCCGCCCGATTGGACGCCACCGCCACGCCGTTCAGCTCGATGGCGCGCAACAGCGCCGCGTGCGTCAGCGGCACGTCGCCGCGCTGCCACGCGTAGCCCAGCATGAAGACGTTCGCCAGGATGCTGTCGCCGAACAAGGCCAGCGCCGCCGCGCGCGCATCGATGGCGGCGGTCCTGTCCTCGCCCGCCGCATGCCGCACCTTGGCGAGCAAGGCCTCCGGCCGCATGGCCGCATCCGGATTCCGCGTGAACTCGGATACGGGCGCGACGTAGGTGTTCACCGTCACGCGCGTGGCGCCCCGGCGCAATGCGCCCAGGGCGTCGGCCGACGTGGACGCCACGAGATCGCAGAGTATGGCCGCGTCCGCCTGCTGCCAATCCAGGCGCACCGGACCCGCCGCCATGTGCCGCGGGGCCAGGCGGATGTGGCTGATCACGGTACCGCCTTTTTGCGCCAGGCCGGTCAAGTCCAGTACCGACGCGGACAGGCCCTGCAGATGCGCCGCCATGGCGACCAGCGCCCCGATGGTAATGACGCCCGTGCCGCCCACGCCCGCGACGAGCAGGCGATACGGCGCGTCCACGGCCGCGATGGCAGGCATGGGCAAGGCGGCGATCGACGCCTGCAGGCCATCCCGGTCGTGCGTGGACGCTCCGCTCGCGCGCGGCTTGCCGTCCATGACGGAAACGAAACTGGGGCAGAACCCGTCCGCGCAGGAATAGTCCTTGTTGCAGCTCGACTGGTCGATCGCGCGCTTGCGGCCATATGGCGTTTCCAGCGGCACCACCGACAGGCAGTTCGACGTCGAGCCGCAGTCGCCGCAGCCCTCGCAGACCGCGCTGTTGATCACCATCCGGCGCGGCGGATCCGGAAATTCGCTCTTCTTGCGGCGACGGCGCTTTTCGGCGGCGCAGGTCTGGTCGTGGATCAGCACCGTCACGCCCTTCGTAACGCGCAGCTCGCGCTGCAGGGCGTCCAGTTCGCGGCGGTGGTGCACGGTGGCGCCCGCCACGTCCACCCCCTGGTACTTTTCGGGCTCGTCGGTGGTGATGACGATGCGCTCGACGCCTTCGCCGCGTAGTTGCCGGCAGATCCGCGGGACCGACAGCGGTCCATCCACCGGTTGTCCACCCGTCATCGCCACGGCGTCGTTGAACAGGATCTTGTACGTCATGGTGGCCTTGGCCGCCACCGCCTGGCGGATGGCCAGGTATCCCGAGTGGAAGTAAGTGCCCTCGCCCATGTTCTGGAAAACGTGCGGCGTTTCGATATAGCGCGACAGGCCGATCCAGTCCGCGCCTTCGCCGCCCATCTGCGTCAGGCCCGCGGTGTCGCGGTCCATCCACGCCGCCATGTAATGGCATCCCACCCCGGACAGCGCCTGGCTGCCTTCCGGGACCTTGGTGGACGTGTTGTGCGGGCATCCGGAGCAGAAATAAGGACGGCGCCGCATGCCGTCGGCTTCGTTGGACAAGGCATCCGGACAGGCGAATGCCGCGCCATCGATATGCACATGCAGATGTGCGGCGCGGGTCAGCCAGGCCGCGAGCGGGCCAGCCAGCAGGGACGGACGCAACTGGCCGGCCGAAGGAATCAGGGGCTCGCCATCCAGGCCGGTCCTGCCGGCCACGGTGGGGCGTTCGGCCTGGTTGAACAGCATATCCTTGATCTGCGCCTCGACCACGGTGTTCTTTTCTTCGACCACCAGGATGTGGCCCAGGCCACGCGCGAACGCCTGGAAACGGCCCGCGTCCAGCGGCCAGGTCAGGCCGGGCTTGTAGACCCGCACGGGCGCATCGGGCCCCTGGACGTCGATGCCGAACCGGGCCAGCGCTTCCATCGTATCCAGATGGGCCTTGCCGACCGTCACGATGCCCACCGTCGCATGCGGCGCCGCGCAGACGAGCTTGTCGATGGAATGCCGCGCGACGAAGGCCTGTACGGCCTTCATGCGCGTATTCATGCGCTTTTCCACGGCCAGCGACAGGAAGTCGCGCGCCGTGTATTCCAGTTCGCTCGCCGGCAATGCCGGATCTTCCGGCATGGAGTAGAAAGGTGTGGGCGCGGGCAGGAAGGACTGTCCGCTTTCCACGGTCTCCGACACGGCCTTGAACGCCACCCAGGCGCCGGCGTGGCGGGAAAGCGCCCAGCCATACAGCCCGAAGGTTTCGTATTCCTCCACCGACGCCGGATGCACGATGGGCATCTGCCAGGCGATCAGCGACGCCTCGCTGGAATGCGGGATCGACGACGACGCCGCGGTGTGGTCATCGCCCACCACCACGAGCACGCCACCGTGGCGCGACGCGCCGGCGGCGGTGCCATGGTGCAGCGCGTCGCCGGCCCGGTCCACGCCCGGCCCTTTGCCATACCACAGGGAGAACACCCCATCCACCTTGCGATCGGCGCGCACGCCGGCCTGCTGCGTACCCATGATGACCGTGGCGGCCATGTCTTCGTTGATCGCGGGCAGGAAACTGATCTGGTTGGCGTCCAGGATGTTTCTGGCCTTCCACATGGCCATGTCCACCCCGCCCAGGGGCGATCCGCGATATCCGGACGCGAACCCGGCCGTGTTCAGGCCCCGTTCGCGGTCCAGCCGGCGCTGCGTCAGCAGCATGCGCAGGAGCGCCTGCGTCCCGGTGAGGAAGACGCGTCCGTCCCTGCGGGTGTAGTTGTCTTCCAAACGGTAGTCCTGGTCCAGGCCCAGGTCCGCGATCGGTGTGCCGTCCATGATCGGTCCTCCTCGAAACATGATAGGAGCGATGGACAGCCGATTTATTGCGTTATTGGATCGTGCTTTCCCTATAATGCGAAATGAACGTTTCGTTTTTTCCGAATTTATCAGGGAAACTCATGGACAAGACCGATATCGCGATCCTGAAGGCCCTGCAGGAAGACGGACGGGCGTCGGCCCAGCAGCTGTCGGATCGGGTCGGCTTGTCCGCCGCGCCGGTGTGGCGCCGCGTCAAGGCGCTGGAATCGGACGGCACGATCGTGGGATACGCCGCGCAAGTCGATCGCAACAAGGTGGGCCTGCACGGCTGCATGTTCGCCCAGATCAGCCTGGAGCGGCATTCCTCCGACACCGTGGAAAACTTCGAACGCACGGTACGCAGCGCGCCGGAAATCCTCGAGTGCTATGCCGTCACGGGCGATTCAGATTACCTGCTCAAGATACTGGTCGAAAGCCCGGAAGACTACGACCGCTTCCTGCACCGTTTCCTGTTCAATCTGCCAGGCATCCGGCAGACGCGAACCATCGTGGCCCTGCGCGAAATCAAGCACGAGCAGCGGCTACCGCTCTAGCGTCCACCTTGTGGTGGCGATGGGGCAAGCGCTGAATCTGTCACTCACGCCATCACGATCAATTTAATTGAAGCAACGCACACACCTTGGCCATTACCTCGACCATCACCGCATCTGACGCGCGCTCAATCTTTGCTGCTTTTCGCACCTTCCAGTCCAGGCTTTTGACTTGGTCAGAAAGGACCACGCCAGCCATTTTGGCGGAATCGACAGCAACCTCGAAGGGATATCCCTTTACGGCGCTCGTTATAGGACAACAAATCAATAAATTAGTCTTGGCGTTGTAAATCCGCGGCGACAGCACCAGCGCGGGCCGACGCTTTGCCTGTTCACGACCTGCCTGCGGATCAAAGTCGATCCAGATAATCTCACTGCGATCCGGCACGTAGGCGGGCATTAAAACTCTTCTCCAACCGCAGCGCCGGTTTCAATTTCATTGTGTCGATTCTCGGGCGTAATGCCGGCAACCAGGTCTTCGAGCGAGTGCCGCTGTTTAGGATCCGGACGCAGCATGACGGCCTCGCCTTCGAACGTCACGTTGAGCTTGGTTCCCACTGCCGCATGCAGGTGCTCCAAAAGATGGGCAGGCAAGCGGATACCTTGGCTGTTTCCCCATTTCACTACCGTAACTTCCATGATGACCTCGTTTTGAATTCACCGCACGGCCCATAGGCTTCCGGACGTCGGGCCTGCTTGGCAAAGCTGTCGCTGGCAATTCTGTACCGCCAGGTGCCTTAGCAATCTCACAGCCACGATGTATATACATTGTATATCCACGCCTGCAAGTGAGCAACCCTCTGTTTGCCGCCGTGACGGCGGCGCACCCTGTAGCGTTCCCTCCCAAACAGGCGCTGGAATGGCTTGATCTCGACACGGCATCGGCACGCGCTGTGTCGAGCTTAAAGCGTAGTTTGCCGAGTCGGCTTTTGCTGGCACAAAGTTCGGCAGGAGGTGGTTGCTTCACATGCCGAACCAAGGCTGGAGCAGCCTCAGCCCCCAGCTCTTGAAACGGATGGGCGCATCGGTGGCGCCCAGGGTGATGCAGATGCCCTCGTCTGCCACGATGGGCTGATGCTCCACGTCGCAGTCCAGGTCGGCGATGTCGCCGGCGCGGAAGATGCCGAAGCGATCCTCGTAGGCGCCGCGCAGCACCAGGCTCAACTCGGCGCTGCCGTGGCCATGCTCGGGCATGCGCACGCCGGGCGACAGCATCAACAGGAAAAGCCGGCCCTGCGACACGCGCGCCTTGGCCATGCGCACACCTGGCGCCAGGAAGCGCCATTGCAGGCCGCTGTAGCGGGTCCCGAAGTACGGTCGCAGGGCGGCGGGCAGGCAGTCCTCGTCGCCCTGCACGGGCGGGCGCGGAGGATGTTCCACGTCCGCGACCTGCGCGGCCGCGATCTGCGCGTCGGCGACCTGTCCAATCGCGGCCGGCATTCCCGAACCGTCGGCATCGAGACGCTGCAGCATGGCCGCGCGGGCCTGCGCACCCGGCTTCGGCAAAGGCGTCGCGTCGTCCCGGCCAGTCTCACCCGCGCGCGCCTCCAACAATGCGCCGCCCACGGCATCAGCCTGCCGCAGCCGCGCCCGGCAATGCAGGCACATCTCCAGGTGCGCGCCGGCCGCCACCGACAGGGCCTCGGGCAAGGCGCCGGCGCTGTAGCTGACCAACGTCGCGTCATCCAAGTGATGTTGAGGTTTCATGGCATCAATCTGTCAGCAACGTACGTAGTTTCTTGAAGGCCAGGCGGATGCTGGACTTGACCGTCCCCAAGGGCATGCGCAGGTCCTCCGCGATCTGGCTGTGGCTCTTCGCCTGGAAGTAGCACATCTCGACGATCCTGGCCTGCTGCGCGGGCAGGCTGGCAAGCGCGGCACGCAAGGCCTGTTCCGAGGCTTCCTCTTCCGCGCTGCTGGTATCGGCCGCCTCGAATTCGTCCAGCACCACCTGGACCGCCGTCCAGCCTTTTTCGTTCCGGTAGTGGTCGATGTACAGGTTGCGGGTGATCCGGTACAGCCAGGTGCTCAGCGTCGAGCGCGCCGGATCGTATTGGTCGGCCTTCTGCCAAAGCCTGAACAAGGCCTCCTGCACCAGTTCCTCCGCCAGGCCGGCCGGCACGCCCAGTCCTTCCAGGTAGCGGCCCAGCCGGGGCGCGTAGTAGTCGTAGATACGCATGAAGCTGGCACGGTCGCGCTCGCGTGCGACCGCGCGCACCAGCGGCGCCCAATCCGGCTGCCCGGCACACCCCTGATCGACGTCATCCACTGCGTTTCTCAAACCCGTCGCAAGCTCCGTGATTGCCATTGTTTCCGCGGCGGCGCGCGCGTCATGCCGTCCGCGCGCGGCAAAAAGCGGCCGCGAGAAGGCGAGCATAGCGGATGCGCACATCGCGTGGTCACCCGGATTTCGATCCGGCCGTCATGGAGCTACTTCGCGCACTGCTGCGGCACCTTGCGCAGCGGCTGCGTATAGCCGAGTTCACCTACCCTGCGCACCAGCTGGGCATAGACGTCGTCGGCCAGGCAAGGGACGCGCGCCATGATCCACACATAGTCCCGCTTCGATCGCCCGACGATGGTGGTCTGGTAGTTCTCGTCCAGGTAGGCGATGACGTACTCCGCCTTGATGGGCCAGACGAACTGCATGCCCCAGACGGCATTGCCGGTATCCGGTTTCACCGTACCCACCGGATGCATGGTTTCCACCTTGGCGTCGAAACTGCCGTCGCGATAACGGAAGTCCGTCTGGATCCGGCCGTCCGGCAGCAGGCGGTAGCTTTCCACGGCGTCGTAGGCATTGCGTTCAGGAAAACTGGGGATGTGCGCGATGACATACCAGTCCCCCATGAAGCGGGGCAGATCAACATGATTGACGGGCGGCATGGGCGTGGGGGTGCTGCAACCCGCCAGCAAGCCCGCGATACCGGCACAAAGCGCGCGCAACATGGTCATTCTCCCTGCGGATGGCTGAACAGGTAATGGCCCACGCCCCACTGCTGGCCATCGTCATAGCCGAACAGTTCGGCACACGCCATCCAGAACATGCGCCATCGCTGGTGCCACAGGCCGGCGAGCGGCCCGTACGCGCCGGCCAGCACCTCGCGGGCGCGGACGGCGCGGGCGTCCTGGTTGGCCAGCCAGTGATTGGCCGTGCGCTGATAATGCGTGCCGTCCAGGAACCACCTGTTTTCCAATTGCAGGTCACCCTGAAAATGCAGCAGTGTCGACGCCGCCGGCATGATGCCGCCCGTAAAGAAATGCCTGCCCATCCAGTTGTCGGCGCCGTCGGTCTCGAACGGATAGGCGCGTTCGCGATGGGCGAAGATATGGACGAACAGCTTGCCTGCGGGGTATAGCCAACGCGAGATCCTGGCCATCAGGGCCTGGTAGTTGCGCATGTGCTCGAACATCTCTATCGAGATGCAGCGGTCGTAGGCGCCGTGCGGCAGCGACAGCACATTCACGTCGCAGGTCAGGACACGGACATGTCCCCAGCCGCGCTCGCGGCAACGGGCCTCGATGTGCTGGCGTTGCGTCACGGAATTCGACACAGCCGTGATGCGCGCATTCGGAAACTGTTCGGCCATCCATAGCGTCAGCGAACCCCAGCCGCAGCCCAGTTCGAGGATATCCTGCCCGTCCGCCAGTTCCGCCCGCTGCGCATACAGGCGCAACATGGCTTCCTCCGCCAGGTCCAACGTCTCGTCGCCCGTAGGGTAGTAGCAACTCGAATACTTCATGCGGGCGCCCAGGCACAGTTGGAAGAATTCGGTGGGCAGTTCGTAATGCTGGGCGTTCGCGGCATCGGTATGGATGGCGACCGCGCTTTCGCGCAGGCTGGCGATGAGCTGCTGTTCGCGCTCGGTCCAGGCCTCGATGCCACCCGCGTACTCCTGGGCCAGCCGCTGTGCGCAAAGGCGGCGTATGCCCAGGCGCATGAGCGGATCCGGAACCAGGCCGCGCTCGGCCAGGCCCAGCAGTCCGGGCGCGGGCCTATCGGTGGCGAGTTCGCTGGCCTGCATGGTCGCTGTCGTCATGGCGTGCCTCATCGTATGGGAATCAGGATTTTGGAAACCAGGGAAAGAAGGCCGGCGTACGGCCCTGGTAATCGCGATAGTCGTCACCGCGGCTGCGCAGCGCCTGCTTTTCGGTATAGGGCACGCCGCTGATCCAGCGCAGGAACACGAACATCAGTACCGGCCCGAGCCAGGCAAGCCAGGCCAGCGGCGATCCCCAGGCCAGCGCCACGTACGCGAACCACTGGCACCATTCGAAGAAGTAATTGGGGTGCCGCGAGTAACGCCACAGGCCGTCGCGGCAGGTCCGGCCGCGATTCGAAGGGTTGTCGCGGAATCGATCCAGCTGCAGGTCGGCAATGATCTCGCCCGCCGCCGCGGCGACCCAGATGACCAGCGCCAGGACCACCGGCATGCCCGCGGCCGGGCTCGCCCCGACGGCCAGGAAGGGCAGGCAGAACAGGCCCACGAGCCCCGCCTGGAACATGAACAGGCCGAAGAACTTGCCCTGGTGGCCATGCCAGTGCTCACGCAGCGCGCGATAACGGCCGTCTTCTTCCTGCCGCACGCGCCGCCAGATATGCCATGCCAGGCGCGCCGCCCACACGCCGGCCATGACGGCCAGGCAGATCCTGGCGATGCCCGAACCCTGGCCGGTCGCGGCGATCAGCAGCGCGCTAGCCCCCATCCCGAGCGACCAGATGACGTCCACGATCCCCGCATTGCGGTGGCGGGACTGCCAGCGCCATCCCAGGGCCATGGCGACGACCATGCACATGACGATGACCAGCCATTGCTGCAGCGGCGTCATGGCTGCTCCGGTACCCAGCGATCGCCCGCGACGCGCGCCTGGGGATGGGTCAACAGCAGGTGCGATACGCCGATCGAGCGCTCGCGGAAACCGCCTTCGCAATAGGCCAGGTAGAACTCCCACATGCGGCAGAAGCGCTCGTCGAAGCCCTGGGCCCTGACCAGCGGCAGGTGCGCCAGGAACTGTTGCCGCCAGGCTTGCAAGGTGCGCGCGTACGACAGCCCGAAATCCTCCAGATGGACCAGCGCCAGGTCGCAGGCCCGCGTCTTGGCCCGCAACATGGCCTCGATGGATGGGATGAAGCTGCCGGGAAAGATGTACCGCTTGATGAAATCCACCGACCGCAGGGCCTGCGCATAGCGATGGTCTTCGATCGTGATGGCCTGGACCAGGGCACGTCCGCGCGGTTGCAGCAGGTCGGAGATCTTGCGGAAGTAACCTTCCAAAAAGCGCGCGCCGACGGCCTCGATCATTTCGATGGAGACGACCTTGTCATACTGGCCCTGCAGGTCGCGATAATCGCGCAGGACCACCTTGACGCGATCCTGCAGGCCGGCTTCGCGCACCCGCGCGATGGCCAGTGCATGCTGTTCCTGCGAGATGGTGGCGGTCGTCACGTGGCAGCCATAATGGCGCGCCGCATGGATGGCGAAGCCGCCCCAGCCGCTGCCGATCTCCATGACCTGGTCGCCGGGCTGCAGGTCCAGCTTGCGGCAGACCAGGTCCAGCTTGCGCCTGGACGCGGCTTCCAGCGTATCGTCCGCGCCCTCCCACAGCGCCGAGGAATACATCAGGTCCTGGGAAAGGAACAGTGAAAAGAAATCGTTGCCCAGGTCGTAATGGGCGGCGATGTTGCGGCGGCTGCCCGCGCGCGTGTTGCGGTTGCCGGCATGCCAGGCCTTCAATACCCAGGCGGCCAGCCGCGCCAGTCCCGACTCCATATCGTCCAGCGTGTCGCGGTTGCGCACCAGCAGGCTCACCAGGCCGACCAGGTCGTCGCAGCCCCACATTCCCGCGCCGTAGGCTCCGCCCGCCCCCACGCTGCCGTGCGTGGCGACCAGGCGATAGAACGCCATATCGCCGACAGCCAGGTGGATGGTGGGCTTGCCGTCACCCAGCGTGGTGCTACCCAGGCAGTCCTGGATCACCAGCCGCCCATGGCGCAACCCCGCCAGCCCGGCGAACAGGCGCTTGCGCAGCAAGCGATCGACCTTGCCGACGCGGCTCACCGCCGTGATGGCGGCATGATCGGACGACGTCATGGGTTTCATTCGGGTTCTCCGTTGGGCGTGCCGGGGTGGTCGTAGACGGGATTGCGCTTGAGCCACAGGCGCAACGCCTGCCAATGGATCGCACCGACCACCTGCAAGGTCATGAGCGGGAATCGCCACAGCACGCGGGCGAGCGCGGCGCCATCCAGCGCCCGGCGGCGCAGGTGCAAATGGGCATCGAACTGCGCCCGGTCCTGGTGGCTGACGCGCATGTGCACGCGCAAGTCGTCGGCGGGCGCGGTCAGGGTCCAGCCGTAGGCGCAATCCATCGGCATGAATGGCGAAACGTGAAAGCGCTTGCCGAATTCCCAGGTAAGGAATTCGCCGCGCCTGCGCGCGGCAGCGGCCGGCAGCACGATGCAATGGCGCTGTTTCCAGGGCGTGTTGGTGATCTCGGCGACGATCGCGGCCAGGGTGACGCCGTCGGACTCATAGCAGTAATAGAAGCTGACAGGGTTGAACACGTACCCTGCATAACGCGCGTGGGCCAGCATCCGGATGGGCCCGGTGGGCACGGTATCCATGGCCAGCCGCAGGCGCGCGCGCACCGCCTCCTTCAGGGGCAGGCTCGGGGCGCCATCCAGCGCGGCGCCATCCAGGTAATCGGCGCGCCGCCATTGCGCCAGGTTGGGACGCTCGGTCGACCACAGCCAGCGTCCGCGGAACACTTCGTCGATCTCATCCAGGTCCAGATAGAGCAGCGCCATGCGGAAATCGAAGGCGTGCGCATGCGGCAGATGCCGCTTGTGCATGACCCGGCCTTCGTACAGCGCGCTGTTCATGCCGCCACCTTCGACGGAACAGCCGCGGTGTCCGGCAGCGATTGGATGTCCCGCACGACGTCGAGCGCGCTGGCCACGCCGTCTTCATGGAAGCCCCAGCCCCAGTAAGCACCCGCGTACCACGTCCGCTGACGGCCCGATATTTCCTTCCGGCGAGCCTGCGCGGCCACCGACGCCAGGGTATGGAGGGGATGGTGATAACGCATGCGCGCCATCACATGCGTCGGATCGATGGCGTCGTCGCGGTTCAAGGTGACGATGAAGGGCAGCCGCGAATCCAGGCCCTGGAGCAGATTCATGCAGTAGCTGACCGAACAGGGCGCGGCGGGATCGGCCGGCACATAGGCATTCCAGGCGGCCCAGGCCTTGCGGCGGCTCGGCAGCACGCGGGCATCGGTGTGCAGGACGACGTCGTTGTCCTGGTAGGTGATCGCCCCCAGCACGTCGCGCTCGGCGGGCGTGGGGTCCGCGAGCAGGGCCAGGGCCTGGTCGCTGTGGCAGGCCAACACGACATGGTCGTAGACGTCGCGCTCGTCGCGCGTCATTACCGTGACCGAATCGCCGTGCCGCGCGACGGCGCGGACCGGACACTGCAGGCGCACGCGCACGCGCCAGCGCTGCCGCAAGGCCCGGATATAACCGTTGGAGCCGCCCTGGACGACACGCCATTGCGGCCGCTGGCTGACCTGCAGCATCTGATGGTTGGCCATGAACCGCACCAGGTAGCGGGCGGGAAATTCCAGGATGCGTGCCGCCGGCGATGACCACAGGGCCGATGCCATCGGGATCAGGTGATCGTCCCGGAAGGCCGCGCCGTAGCGATGCTGCTGTAGATACTCGCCCAACGTCGGGCCGTCGCCATCCCCCCTCAGCAAAGCCGGCGCCTCGCGATAGAAGCGCATGATGTCCCGCACCATGCCCAGGAAGCGCGGCGACATCAGGTTGCGACGCTGGCAGAACAGCGCATCCAGCGACGTGGCGTTGTACTCGAGGCCGCCGGCCTGCTTGTGGACCGAGAAGCTCATGGTGGTCGGCTGCGACGCCACGCCCAACTCGTCGAGCATGGCCGTGAAGCGGGGATAGTTCACCGGGTTGTGGACGATGAAACCGCTGTCCACCGCATACAGGCGGCCATCCTGTTCGACCGCATGGGTATGCGTATGTCCGCCCAGGTAGTCGTTCGCTTCGTAAAGCGTCACGTCGCAATCGCGCTGCTGGCCCAACTTCCAGGCGCAGACCAGACCCGCGATGCCCGAACCGATGACGGCGACACGCATGCTCACTCCTTGGCGCGTGCCAGCACCCAGGCCGGCACGGGCTTCAGGTCCCAGATCAGTCCCGTGGCCGCCAGCAGCCGCAGGCCATACCAGGTGATATCGATCTCGGCCGCGCGAAAGCCCTGGCGCGCCGAGCCTGGATAGAAATGATGATTGTTATGCCAGCCTTCCCCGAAGGTCAGCAGCGCAAGCCAGAGATTGTTGCGGCTGGCGTCCGAGGTCTCGTAACGGCGCTTGCCGTAACGATGCGCCAGCGAGTTGATGGTAACCGTCGCATGGAACAGCGCGACCGTGGAAATACAGAAGCCCCACACCAGCATCTGCGGGCCATCGGTGCCCAGTCCGGGGGCGTAGTACGCCAGGGCGGCGCCCAGCGCATAGCAGCCCAGCGCCAACACCGCCGGCACGGCGACATCGTAGCGGTCCAGCCAACGCAGTTCGGGATACACCCGCAGATCCGGCACGCGCGCCAGGTCGGTGGCGAAGGCGCGCGGCGTCAGGAACCAGCCCATGTGGCTCCACAGGAAGCCGTGCCGCATGGGCGAATGCAGGTCCCGCTCGTCATCGGCATGACGATGGTGGTGCCGATGATGTGCCGCCCACCACAAGGGTCCCCGCTGCGCGCAAGCGGCGCCCGCGAGCGCGAACACGAACTGCATGGCCCGCGATGTGCGGAAAGTGCGGTGGGAAAAATAGCGGTGGTAGAAGGCGGTCAGGGCGAACATGCGCACGGCATACAGCGCTGCCGCCACCGCCAATGCCGTCGGCGAGACGCCCGTCCAGAACACACCCAGGCAGGCCAGGTGCAACAGCAGGAAAGGCAGCGCCCGGGCGATATCGATACGATCCAGATCGCCACCAGGCGCGCCCTGCGCCTGCGTGTCCACCCACCGCCGTATCGATGTGGCCCAACCACCGGTGCAACCTTCCGAGTCCCCGCGCATCATCCGATCCCGTCCAAGCCGTGTCCCTTCATACGGGGCCTGGATGGGTTTGGATCACCTAGGGATAACCCGCAGAAGCGCCGTTCCCGCTCGGGAATGAAATTGGCTGTGCCCCGGAACCGTGACGAGCCCGACCTTATCCCGCCGACCTCATACCCAGGAGACTCATGGCTACCGGCAGCAAGAAAGTCATTTATGTGGCGCTGGCTGGCAACCTGCTCATCGCCCTGACGAAGTTGTTCGCCGCCATGTACACCGGCAGCTCCGCCATGCTGTCCGAAGCGGTCCATTCACTGGTGGACACCGGCAACGGCGGATTCCTGCTGTATGGCATGCGGCAGGCGCGGCGACCGCCCGACAAGCGCTTTCCCTTCGGCCACGGCAAGGAAATCTACTTCTGGAGCTTCATCGTGGCGCTGCTGATCTTCTCGCTCGGCGCCGGCATCTCCATCTACGAAGGCGTCCGGCACTTGCGTGAGCCCGTCCGGATCGAAGACCCCGTCGTCAACTACATCGTGCTCGGACTGAGCATGTTGTTCGAAGGCAGTGCGTGGCTGGTAGCGCTCAAGGAATTCAGGCGGCAAAAGGGCAAGCAGGGCTATCTGGAAGCAGTCGAAGCCGGGAAGGATCCCACGGCATTCGCGGTGCTCCTGGAGGACAGCGCCGCCATGCTGGGACTGCTGTTCGCACTCGCGGGGCTCACCTTGAGCGAAGTCACCGGCAACATGATGTATGACGGCGCCGCTTCCATCGTCATCGGGCTGATCCTCGCGTCCGTGGCGATATTGCTGGCCCGCGAGACCAAGGGCCTGCTGATCGGCGAAAGCGCCTCGCCGGAGGTGGTGGACGGTGTCCGGGCGCTGATGGAAGAAACCCCTGGTGTCGATCGCGTCAACGAAATCCTGACCATGCATATGGGCCCGGACTACATACTGGTCAACGTCAGCCTGATGCTCTCGCCCACTCTGGATCGCGCACAGGCGCATGAGATATTCGACCTGATCGATGCGCGCATCAAGTCGCGCTACCGCCGCGTCAAGCGCGTCTTCATCGAATCCGAAACGCGGCTACAGCGTACGGGCAGCGACCCGCGCTCGGATTAGATGCGGCGGCTCAGACCTGGAACGCCAGCTTCATTTGTCGACGAAGCCGGCCTGTTCCAGGAGCTTGCGGGTGCGCGGAATTTCCTTGGCGATCAACTCCTTGAAGGATTCCCGGCTTCCACCGTAAGGCTCCGCGCCGGCCTCCGCGAGCTTGGTGCGCAACTCGCCGCTTTGCAGGGCCTTGTTGATCGCGGCGTTCAGTTTGTCCAATATCGGTGTCGGCGTCCCGGCGGGCGCCACGATCCCGTACCACGGCGCGATGTCGTAGCCGGGATAGCCCTGTTCCGCGATGGTGGGGATGTCCGGCGCCTGATCGGAACGCTTGGCCGTGGACATGCCCAGGGCAACCAGCTTGCCGGACCGTACCTGCGGCAGTCCCGTCATGATCGTGTCGAAGTACAGGCTCACCTGCCCGCCCAGCAGCGCGGGAATGGCTTCGCCGGCCCCTTTGTAAGGCACGTGCAGAATGTCGGTGCCCGTCGCTTGTTTCAGCAGTTCGCCGGCCAGGTGGGACGTGGTGCCCGTGCCGAAGGACGCGTAGGTCAGCTTGCCCGGGTGGGCGCGCGCGTAGGCCACCATCTCCGGCAGGGTCTTGAACGGCTGCCCGGGCGTGGTGAGAAGAATATTCGGCGTGTAGGCCACCATGGAGACAAGCTCGAACTTGTCAGGATCGTAGCCAAGGTTTTTTTGCGTGAACCGGTTGGTGACGACCGCCGCCGGGCCGCCCATCAACAACGTGTAGCCATCCGGCGCGGCCCGAGCGACGATGGAGCTTCCGATGGCGGCCGCGGCGCCGGGGTGCGCCTCCACCACGAATGGCTGGCCGAAGTCGCGCGAAAGCACCAGCGCGACTTGCCGCGTGATCAGGTCGGTGGCGGATCCCGCCTGGAACGGAACCACGATTTTGACTGGCCGGTCTGGCCAGGACGCGGGCTGCGCCCATCCGGCATTCGGCAGGACCGATGCGATGGCGAGCATGAGGCCCGATACGGCTTTCTTCATGTGTAACCCCTTGCATGTTTGATTGGCGGTTTATGAACGGCGCCGCCTATACTAAGAAAAATGGACAACTGTATAACTGTATCCAGTTTTACGGTTTTTAGCACGAAAATCGCCAGGCTGCGAATACATGGAAAAACTACTGCTGCCCCGAAGCGCGTTGAACGCGGAAGAGGAGGCGTATCAACACATACAGCGCCAGATCGTGCAAGGCGCCGCACGGCCCGGCAGCCGTCTCGTCCCGGAGATCATCGCGGGCGAGATCGGCATCAGCCGCACCCCTGTGCGCGTGGCGCTGCGCCGCCTGGCGTCCGAAGGGCTGGTCACGATACGCACCAATCGCAGCGCGGTGGTGCGCCGCCTGAATCGCCGCGAAATGTTGGAGGTCTTCCAGATACGGTCAGTCCTGGAAGGCCTCGCATTGCGCAATGCGATGGAGAACATCGGTCCCGCCCAACTGCACCGGCTGGACGCCATGCTGGATCAGCTCGACGGCACCGCGCCCGCGGCCGTGGACCAGACCAGCACCCACCGCGAATTCCACGAATACCTGTGCGGCTTCTGTCGGCAGCCCCGGCTGCAACAGCAGATCTCCGACCTGCACGCGGTTGTCGAGCCCTATATGCGCCTGTGGGCGTCGGAGCCCGGACGAGTCGCGGTTCGCATGCGGGAGGCGCACCAGGAACTGATCGACGCCATACGCGGCGGCGATCCGGAACATTGCGAGGCGATGATGCGCAAGCACGTGATGGGCACCGTGTCGGCGCTCGCGCCGTTTCTGCCGGACGACGACGGGCGGGCCTGAGTTGCGCATTCACGTCGCGCATTCACGTCTGTCGATCACGTCGCGTCGATCACGTCGCGGAGCACCGCGAACGCCGTAGGGATGCGGGCCTGCGGCACGCATGCGTAGCCGAGGATAAGACCCTGGCGCGCTCCGCGCCTGGCAGCGTAATAGCCGCTGAGCGCGCGCACCATGATTCCCGCCGCCGCGGCGCGCCGCGCCACATCGCCGTCGTCGCGTATCCCGGGCAGCGCCAGCACCAGGTGCAGGCCGGCGTCATCGCCCAGGACCGGAAACCGGTCCCCGTAACTATCCCGGATCGTTTCGAGCAGGGTGTCACGGCGCTGCTGATACAGCGCGCGCATGCGGCGAATATGCGAGGCCAGGTGGCCCTCATCGATGAATTCGCCCAGTGTCGCCTGCGCCATCATCTGCCCTTCCCGGTACAGCTCGGCAATGCCCTTGGCGAACAGCTCGGCGATGGCTTCCGGGACGACCATGTATCCCACGCGCATGCCGGGAAAGAGCACCTTGCTGAAGCTGCTGACGTAGATGACCTGTCCGTCCTGGTCCAGTCCCTGCAAGGACGCCAGAGGGCCGATGCCGTAGCGGAACTCGCTGTCGTAGTCGTCCTCGATGATCCAGCAGCCGTGCATGCGGGCGTACTGCAATAGTGTGCGCCGGCGTTGCAGGCTCATCACGCAACCCAGCGGATACTGGTGTGACGGTGTGCAGATGATGAGGCGTGGCGGACGGCCAAGCTGGCGAGCAGACGGGTTCATGCCTTCGGCATCGACGGCGATCGGCACGGGCTTCAAGCCCGACGACAGCAACAGGGTGCGCACACCCCAGTAGCAGGGCTCTTCGACCCAGACCTCGTCGCCGACGTCGCACAGCAGACGGATCGCCAGATCCACGGATTGGTGGATGCCCGTGGTGACGATGATCTGTTCCGGCGCGCAGGTCGCCGCCCGCGCCACGCGCAGGTAACTGGCGATCGCCCGCCGCAAGGGCGGATATCCGCCGCCCGGCGCGTAGGTCATCAGCTCCTGTCGGCCATGGCGCCAGATCCGGTTCTGCAGCCGGCTCCATATGCGGCTCGGGAACTCCGTGACGTCCGGCACGCCAGGCATGAAGGCGCCCCACTGGGTGCGCGCCACGCTGGCCATTTCGATGGTACGGCGGCCCCGTTCCGATAGCCGCCGCATGCCGCCGGCCGGGCGGCGCAGCGGCGCCGTGGCCGCCGGCAGGGATCCAGGAGGCCTCGTATCGGCGACGTAGGTGCCGCTGCCGGTTCGCGATTCCACATAGCCCTCCACCTGCAGCTGCTCATAGACCTGGATCGCGGTATTGCGCGCGATGGACAAGTCCGCGGCCAGCACACGGGAAGCGGGCAGCCGGAGCCCCGGCGCGAGCCGGCCTTCCAGGATGGCCGACTGCAACAGCCGGGCCAGCCGGCGATAGGTCGGTTCGTCCGAAGGCTCCGCCAGCTGCGCCTTCAACCATTCGCTCAGCATGGCGTCCAATCGGTGCTCCCTGGTGTCGGTAGGATGGCGGCGGTCGATCCCCGGTGTCAAAGTGGTTCCATGCATATTCGATGAATGGCTCTACCACCCGGGGCCAATGCGGATGATACTGCACGCCGCATGACGGCCTCCATGCCGCCGATCATCGGCGCCAGCCCTGGCGCCGGCCAATCTCGTACAGGGAACAGAGATGAAGAACGAATCGTTGCAACAGCGGCGCCTGGCAGCATCGCCGCGCGGCATCGGCGTCGCGTGTGACTTCTACGCGGCCAAGGCGCTGAATGCCGAACTGTGGGACGTGGAGGGGCGCCGATACATCGACTTCGCCGCCGGTATCGCCGTTCTGAATACCGGCCACCGGCATCCGCGCGTGACGCGGGCCATCGCCACGCAGCTGGAGCACTTCACGCATACCGCCTACCAGGTCGTGCCCTACGAGTCCTATGTCTCCCTGGCCGAACGCATCAATGCGCTGAGTCCTGGCGAGCACGCCAAGAAGACCGCTTTCTTCACGACCGGCGCCGAGGCCGTGGAAAACGCCGTCAAGATCGCGCGCGCCGCGACCGGCCGTCCGGCGGTGATCGCTTTCGGCGGCGCCTTTCATGGACGGACCTTGCTGACGATGGCGCTGACGGGCAAGGTCGCGCCCTACAAAATCGGGTTCGGGCCGTTTCCCGCCGATGTCTACCATGTGCCCTTCCCCAACGCCCTGCAGGGCGTCACGCCGGAGGACTCGTTGCAAGCCCTGCAGCGCCTGTTCAAATTCGATGTGGAGCCCAGCCGCGTGGCCGCGATCATCATCGAGCCGGTGCAGGGCGAAGGCGGCTTCAACCCCGTGCCCGCGGCGCTCATGCAGGCGTTGCGCGCGCTCTGCGACGAGCACGGCATCCTCCTGATCGCCGACGAAGTGCAGACCGGTTTCGCTCGAACGGGGAAGCTGTTCGCCATGGAGCATTTCGGGGTCGTGCCGGACATCATGACCTTCGCCAAGAGCCTGGCCGGCGGCATGCCGCTGTCCGGCGTGTGCGGCCGCGCCGAAATCATGGACGCGCCCGCGCCGGGCGGGCTGGGCGGCACCTATGCGGGTAACCCGCTGGCCGTGGCGGCAGCACATGCGGTGCTGGACGTCATTGCCGAAGAAAACCTGGCCGAACGTGCCCAGGCGCTGGGCGACCGGCTCAAGGCGCGCCTGTCCGCCTTGCGTCCGCGCGTGCCGCAGATCGCTGACATACGCGGTTTGGGCGGCATGGTGGCGGTGGAGTTCGCCGACGCATCCGGCGCCCCGGATGCCGAGTTCACCAGCGCGGTCCAGCAGCGCGCGCTGCGTAGCGGCCTGCTGCTCTTGACCTGCGGCGTGTATGGCAACGTCGTACGCTTCCTTTTCCCGTTGACGATCGAAGACGCCATCTTCGAAGAAGCGCTGGACATCCTGGAAGCGAGCCTGCTTGCCTGATCGAAGGCTAGACCGGTCGGTGATACCCTACCTCCGGGGCAACAAAAAACCCGCAGAAGCCGATGCTCTTGCGGGTTTCGGTACGCTCCGGGACTTTCTGGAACTGTACTTTCTGAACAGATCTTGGTGCCGACGGCGAGACTCGAACTCGCACAGCTTTCGCCACTACCCCCTCAAGATAGCGTGTCTACCAATTTCACCACGTCGGCTAGGTTTCGCGACGCACCGGGATCGACTCGGAGCCGGGGCTCCATGCCGCCCATCCGGGGCGTGGAAAGACCGAGATTCTAGCACGCCCGGCAGCGTGACGCCGCCAGGCGGATAGCACCAGACTTACTTCGCCGGCGTGGCCGGCTTGACTGGCGCGGCGGGCGTGGCCGGCGCGGCGGGGGCTTGCGGCACGGACGCATCGGGCTTGGCCGGCGCGCTCTGCGCGGGCGCGGCGCCGCCGGTCGACGGGACGCCGCTGCCGGGCACCGAGGCATCGCCTTGCGTGGCCGGGGCCGGCACGGACGCGCCGCCCGGCGCCTGCGGCACCGACTTGTCAGCGGGGGCCTGGTAGCCGGACATCACGCCCGAATCCAGCGTGGCGGGCTGCTCGACACCCTTGTGGGTGACATAAGCCAGGCCGGCCGTCGTGACGAAGAACACCACGGCGGCCCATTTGGTGGTCCGCGACAGGAAGTTGGCCGCGCCCGATGCGCCGAACAGGCTGCCGGCGGAGCCGGTGCCGAAGGCCGAACCCATATCGGCGCCCTTGCCTTGCTGCAGCAGGACCAGAACGATGATGGCCAGTGCCGAAAGCACCTGCACGATCATCAGCGCGGAAAGCATCAAAGACATTACTTGCTCCAGACGGAAACTTAGATTGCGGCTATGCGCAGGAATTCATCGGCCACCAGCGACGCGCCGCCCACCAGGGCGCCGTCGATATCGGGCATGGCGAACAGCTCGGCGGCATTGGCGGCCTTGACGCTGCCGCCGTACAGGATGCGGACCCCGGGCACGCCCAGGCCGCGCAGCGCGACGCGGATGGCGCCGTGCACTTCCTGCGCCTGCTCCGGCGTGGCGGTGCGGCCGGTGCCGATCGCCCAGACCGGTTCGTAGGCCAGCACCACATGGATCAGGGATTGGGCGCCCAGCGCCAGCACGGGTTCCAGCTGGCGCTCGATCACGCCCAGCGTGTTGCCGCCTTCGCGCTCGGCCAGCGTTTCGCCGACGCAGACGACCGGGGTCAGGCCGGCGGCCAGCGCCGTCCTGGCCTTTTGCGCGACCAGCTCATCCGTTTCGCCGTGCATGGCGCGGCGTTCCGAGTGGCCGGCCAGGGCCCAGCGGCAGCCGAAATCCTTCAGCATGGCGGCCGAGACTTCGCCGGTGTAGGCGCCCTTGTCGTGCACGCTGATGTCCTGCGCCCCCCAGGAAACGGCGCTGCCGTCGAGCAGGGCCTGGGTCTGGGCCAGGTAGGGAAACGGCACGCACACGCCAACCTGGCAGGTGCCGGCTCCGGCGCGGGCGCGCAGGGCGTCCAGCAGCGCGGCGTTCTCGGCCAGGCTGCCGTGCATTTTCCAGTTGCCCAGGACGAGGCGCGCGCGGGCGGCGCCGGCGGGCGTCTGGCTGGCGGCATCGGCCGGCGTATCACGGCGATCGTCTGTGCTCATGGTTATGGGCTTCGCTGGGTCAAACCCACGATTGTATCTTGTTTCAAGCCCGTCGGGATCAAGGATGCCGGCGGACCGCGGCGAGGCCCCTCCCCCGTCGCGGCCCCCGCCATCAGCCCTGCGTGGTCAGGATGATCTTGCCGATCTGCTCGCCCGCTTCCATCATGGCGTGGGCCTGGGCGGCCTGCTCCAGCGGAAAGGCGGCGTGGATGATGGGCTTGATCTTGCCGCTTTCGAGCAAGGGCCAGACGTGCTGACGCAGGCGGGCGGCGATTTCACCCTTGAAATCCACCGGACGGGGCCGCAGGGTCGATCCCGTGATGGTCAGCCGGCGGCGCATGACCTGTCCGAAGTCCACATTGCCGTGGTTGCCGCCCAGGGTGGCGATCAGCACGATGCGGCCTTCGTCGGCCAGGCATTGGATGTCGCGGGCGATGTAGTCACCCGCCACCATGTCCAGGATCACGTTGACGCCCGCGCCCCCGGTGGCGTCCAGCACTTCCTTCACGAAATCCTGGTCGCGGTAGTTGATGCCTTTGGCGGCGCCCAGCTTTTCGATCGCGCGGGCGCGGTCGTCGCTGCCGGCGGTGCCGTAGACCTTGTGGCCCATGGCGCTGGCAAGCTGGATGGCCGTGGTGCCGATGCCGCTGGCCCCGCCGTGCACCAACAGGCTTTCGCCGGCGCCCAGATGGCCGCGATCGAAGACGTTGCTCCAGACGGTGAAATAGGTTTCCGGCAGGCCGGCGGCTTCGATCTCCGACAGGCCGGCCGGGACGGGCAGGCATTGCTGGACGGGGGCGACGCAGTATTCGGCATAGCCGCCACCCGAGACCAGGGCGCAGACCTTGTCGCCGATGGCATAGCCACCCACGGCGGCATCGCCGCCGACGATTTCGCCGGCGATTTCCAGTCCGGGCAGATCGGATGCGCCGCGCGGCGGCGGATAGCTGCCCTTGCGCTGGAACGTGTCGGGACGGTTGACGCCGGCGGCCGAGACCTTGATCAATACCTCTCCCGGGCCGGGCTCGGGCATGGGCCGCTGGACGGGAACGAGCACTTCGGGTCCGCCGGGGCGGGAGATTTCGACGGCGAGCATAAGGCGGGCTCCTGGTTGGTCCTGAACGAAAACTTCGATTATCGCGCCATGGGCCGCCGATGGTGCAGGGATGGCACGAGGAAAGGCACGCCTTCGGCCGGACAGGCGGCACCGATTGCCACACGCCCTGCGGGCGACCTTGGTCTATCATTCCGACCACTTGTTTCGGTTCCCGTTCCCATGATCCGACTCACGCGCGCGCCTGATCTGCTGATTGCCCAGCACTGGATGAACCTGCTGGCACAGGCTCGCATCGCCTGCGAGCTCCACAATCAATATCTTCTGGGGGCGATCGGCGAAATTCCCGCCGACCAGTGCGGACCTGAGATCTGGCTGAAAAACGAACGCGATCTCGAATTGGCCACGCGCATCATCGACGCCGGCTGGCGCGAACCCGGCCAGTCCCTGGCGAACTGGTGTTGTACATCCTGCGGTGAATGGTCGGAACCGCAGTTCACCCTGTGCTGGCAGTGCGGCGCGCCGCGCGAAGACTGAAGCGCCGCCCGGTCCCATCACGCCTCCTTGCCCGCCTTGCCCCGAACGAGCGCGGGGTCGCCTGCTCATCGTAAGCACACGCATAGGAACAAGGCTTGCGTGGCCCATGCTTCGATCAGGGCGTCGACGGCCACGCATTGAACCGCCGCGCGCCCGCACATGACGCGAACGCACGGCCGATGGATATCCCGGGCGTTCACCTTCCCGGAGCAAACCCATGTCCACGACCGTCGGAGACTTCATTGTCGAACGTTTGCACGCCTGGGGCGTGCGCCGCATCTACGGCTACCCCGGGGACGGCATCAACGGCGTATTCGGCGCCCTGAGCCGCGCCCAGGGAAAAATCGAATTCATCCAGGCCCGCCATGAGGAAATGGCGGCCTTCATGGCGTCCGCCCATGCCAAGTTCACGGGCGAACTGGGGGTGTGCATCGCCACCTCCGGCCCCGGCGCCTCGCATCTGATCACCGGCATGTATGACGCGCGCATGGACCATATGCCGGTGCTCGCCATTGTGGGCCAGCAGGCGCGCGCCGCGCTGGGCGGCCATTATCAGCAGGAGCTGGATCTGGTATCGATGTTCAAGGACGTCGCTGGCGGTTTCGTGCAGCAGGCCAGCGTGCCCGCGCAGGTCCGGCATCTGGTGGACCGCGCGATACGCACCGCCATCGGCCAGAAGCTGGTGACGGCGCTGGTGCTGCCCAACGATTTGCAAGACCTGCCGTACGAGGAGCCCGCGCGCGAGCACGGCACCGTCCATTCCGGCGTCGGCTATCGCGCACCGCGCACCGTGCCCTACCCCGAGGACCTGCGCCGCGCAGCGGAAGTCCTGAATGCCGGCAAGAAGGTCGCCATCCTGGTCGGCGCCGGCGCCTTGCATGCCACCGATGAAATCATCGCGGTGGCCGACAGGCTGGGCGCCGGGGTCGCGAAGGCCCTGCTCGGCAAGGCCGCCCTGCCCGACGATCTGCCGTGGGTCACCGGCTCGATCGGGCTTCTGGGCACGGAACCCAGCTACAAGCTGATGATGGAATGCGACACGCTGCTGATGATCGGTTCCGGTTTCCCGTACGCCGAGTTCATGCCCAAGGAAGGCCAGGCGCGCGGCGTACAGATCGACATCAAGCCCGACATGCTCAGCCTGCGCTATCCCATGGAAGTCAACCTGGTGGGCGACAGCCGGGAGACGCTGCGCGATCTGTTGCCGCTGCTGCAGCCCCGCGCCGATAACAAGTGGCGCACGACCATAGACAAATGGAACGCCGCCTGGTGGAAGAAGCTGGAGGAGCGCGCGCTGGCCGATGCGGAAGGCGGCGTCAATCCGCAGCGCACGATATGGGAGCTGTCGCCGCGCGTGCCCGCCAATGCGATCGTGACCAGCGACTCCGGCTCGGTCGCCAACTGGTACGCGCGCGACCTGAAAGTGCAGCGCGGGATGATGTGCTCGCTGTCAGGCGGACTGGCGTCCATGGGCGCCGCCGTGCCCTACGCCATCGCGGCCAAGTTCGCCTATCCGGAGCGTCCCGTCATCGCGCTGGTCGGCGACGGTGCGATGCAGATGAACAACATGGCCGAACTGATCACCGTGGCCAAGTACTGGAAGCAATGGCGCGATCCGCGCTGGATCTGCATGGTCCTCAACAACGGCGACCTGAACCAGGTGACGTGGGAACAGCGCGTCATGGAAGGCGACCCCAAGTTCGAGGCATCGCAGAACATTCCGTCCGTGCCCTATCACCAGTTCGCCGAGTCCATCGGCCTGCGCGGCATCCTCGTCGATCGCGCCGATGCCATGGGCGCCGCCTGGGACCAGGCCCTGGCTTCGGACCGCCCCGTGGTCATCGAGGTCAAGAGCGACCCCAACGTGCCGCCCCTGCCGCCGCACATCACGATGGCGCAGGCCAAGGCCTTCGCCACCACGCTCATGAAAGGCGACCCCGACCAGGGCCATGTGCTGTTGAACACGGCCAAGCAGGTGCTGGGCAGCGTGCTGCCTGGAAACAAGGACAAGTAAGCCTGGAGGTCGCCTATGTTCCGACGCAAACATGCCATACATACGGTGGTGATCACCGGCGCCAGCGCCGGCGTGGGCCGCGCCACGGCGCTGGAATTCGCTCGCATGGGCGCGAACGTCGCGCTGCTGGCGCGGGATGCCGATGCCCTGGCCGCCGCCGCCGAAGACGTACGCAAGCTGGGCGTGCGCGCCCTCCCCATCCCGGTCGACGTCAGCGATGCCAAGGCCATGGACCGCGCGGCCGAGCAGGTGGAAAACGAGCTGGGACCGATCGACGTGTGGGTGAACAACGCCATGCTGACGGTGTTCTCGCCCTTCTCGAAGTTGACGCCGGAAGAGTTCGCCCGCGTCACCGAGGTCACCTACCTGGGCCAGGTCTACGGCACGATGGCCGCGCTGCGCCATATGCGGCGGCGCGACCGCGGCACCATCGTGCAGGTGGGCTCCGCCCTGGCCTATCGCGCCATTCCGCTGCAATCCGCCTATTGCGGCGCCAAGCACGGCGTGCGCGGCTTCACCGATTCACTGCGCAGCGAGCTCATGCACGATCGCAGCCGCGTGCACGTGACCATGGTGCAGATGCCGGCGCTGAACACGCCACAGTTCGATTGGGCGATGTCGCACGTCGCATATGCGCCGCAGCCTGTGCCCCCCATATTCCAACCCGAGGTCGCCGCCCGCGCCATTGTGTGGGCGGCCCTTCATCGCCGCCGCGAGCTCTACGTAGGCATGCCGTCGATCAAGGCGATCGTGGCCAATAAGTTCTTTCCCGGACTGCTGGACCGGTACCTGGCTCGCACCAACTACAGGGCCCAGCAACGCAAGCCCTTGGCGCCCGCGACCCGCGTCAACAATCTCTGGCGGCCGGTACCCGGCTTGCATGGGACCCATGGGTCCTTCGACGGCTGCGCACAGGACACCAGCGCGGCGCTCTGGGCGTCCACGCACCGTGCCGCGATAGCAGGCGCTGGCCTTGCGGCAGGCGCCCTGCTCTGGGCTCTGCTCAAAAAGCGCTGATCCATGGCCGCCCGCATTGACGAGCGGCGCATGTGGGCAAACACGCCCCGGGCGCAATCCCAAGAAGAGCTGACCGATGCCGCGATCACGCCGCAGTTGGGGTTCCATCCATCTGGGCCACCCACGACATGACGCCTCAAGCCCTGCATTACGCCGCCCTCGCCTATATCGCGCTGTGCCTCGCCAGCACCGCCTGCGTGCTGGCGGATATATACCTGCTGGGCCGGCGCCAGCGGATGAAGGTCATGGAAGCGGTCTGGCCATTGACCATGCTCTATTGGGGCCCGATTGGCATGTTCGCCTGGATGGCGCTGCGCACCGCCTTGTACCCGGATCTGCAACCGACCCAGGCCAGCTATTGGTTCATGATGCAGATCGCCATGATCGTCGGTTTCGCGACAACCTATCCAGTGAATTGGTGGCTGATCCGACGCGGGACAAAAGAGCGGATGTAGCACCCGCCATCCAGCGCGTGTTCGCCGGAGGATTACCGTGATTGTTCTGCACACCGCATCTGGGCGTCGCTGAAGCATCTGGCGGAAGGTGTGAGATTCGAACTCACGAGGGCCGTGAAGCCCCGCCGGTTTTCCTTACCCCTATGGCTTTCGCCACCGGATCCGGCCTGGGCGGCCGGATCGTTTGCGGGTCTGGACTTTGCCTTCACCATGGCCCCGCGACGCGGGGCTTTAGGTGGGAGCCGTCAAGTCTCTACACGTTATCGATGATCAGCATCATCGATCTTCGCTCGGCGTTACCTCGGAAGTATCCAGGGGCTTCGCCGAATTTGACTCCTTACATCCAACGGGTTTCCCCGCGGGCGCTCGATTGAACAAGACCGGTGCATTCAACCACTCTGCCAACCTTCCACGGGCGGGATTGTATCGGATTCGCCGGACCGGCTCTAGGCGCGCGGATTGAAGGGGTCCTTGATGCCGGCGCCCGTGTCGATCCACACGCTCTTGGTCTCGGTGAACTCGTAGATCGCGTGCAGGCCGTTCTCCCGCCCCATCCCGCTTTCCTTCATGCCGCCGAAAGGCGTGGCCCAGTTCGTGCGCCGGTAGGTATTCACCCACACGGTCCCCGCGCGCAGGCGTGACGCCATGCGATGCGCGCGCTTCACGTCGCGCGTCCAGACGCCGGCGGCCAGGCCGTAGCGGGTGTCGTTGGCGATGCGGACCGCTTCTTCCTCATCCTTGAACGGGATCAGGCACAGCACCGGACCGAACACTTCTTCCTGCGCGATCTGCATATCGTTGCGTACGTTGCCGAAGATCGTCGGCTCGATGAAAAACCCGTCCGCCAGGGCCGGATCCTCCGGATGCTTGCCGCCGCACAGCAGTTGGGCGCCCTCCTTCAGGGCGACGTCGATCCAGTGGCGGGTCTTGTCGTACTGCGCGCGGCAGGCCAGCGTGCCCATTTCCGTTTCGGGGTCGAGCGGGTCGCCCACCTTGATCTGGCGTGACCGCTCGACCAGGCGCTCGGTGAGGGCATCGTGGATGTCGGCATGGACCAGGGCGCGCGAACCCGCCAGGCAGGTCTGGCCGGTGGCCGCGAAAATTCCCGCGAGCACGCCGTTGACCGCGCCATCGATGTCGGCGTCCTCGAAGATGATGTTGGGAGACTTGCCGCCCAGCTCCAGCGATACGCGCGCCAGGCGGTCCGCCGCGGCGTGCGCGATCTTCTTGCCCACGGACGTCGAGCCGGTGAAGGCGATCTTGTCGACGCCGGGATGCTCGGCCAGGGCCGCGCCCACCTTGCCGTCGCCCGTCACCACATTGACGACGCCGGGCGGGAAACCCGCGGTCTCGAACATCTCCGCCAGGATCAGCGTCGAAATCGGCGTAATCTCGGAAGGCTTGATGACCACGGTATTCCCCGCCGCCAGCGCCGGGCACAGCTTCCAGAACAGCAGCGACAGCGGGCTGTTCCAGGGCGTGATCGCGGCGATGACGCCGATGGGCTCGCGCGTCGTGAAGTTGAACATATCCGGCACGCTCAGCGGGATGGTCTCGCCATGCATCATTTCCGCCGCGCCGGCGAAGTAATAGCAGTACGAGGCCAGCGCCCGCGTCTGGCCCAGGACCTCGCGGATCAGCTTGCCGTTTTCCAGCACCTGCACGTTGGCCAGTTCCTGGACGTCGCCTTCGATCAACTGCCCCAGCTTGCGCAGCAGCCGGGCGCGATAGGCCGGCGTGGCCCGCGCCCATTCACCCTGCTCGAAGGCCTGGCGCGCCGCGGCGACGGCGCGGTCCACGTCCTGCGCCGTCGCCTCGGGCGCGCCGGCCCAGGCGGTCGCGGTGTAGGGATCGATGCTGTCGAAGGTGCGGCCGTCGGCGCTGTCCATCCAGTCGCCGCCGATCAGCATGCGATAGGCACGATAGGGACGGTCGCGCAGGTCCGGCGCGGGCTTGTTTGAAGTCTGTGCGGTCATTCGGCTTGTCTCCTGGGGTGTCCCGTCATTCAACCATGGGGATATTCGCCTTGCGCACGACGTCGCCCCAATACTGCTTCTGCCCCAGCAGCCATGCCCTGAATTCCTGCGGGCTCTTGCTGACGACGGGCTGCAGGCCCACGGCCTGCAGGCGGTCGCCGTAGGCCTTGTCGCGGGATATCTCGCCCAGGGCCTTGAACAGCTTGTCGACGATGGCCGGCGGCGTGTTCGGCGGCGCGGCCACGCCCAGCCAGGCGATGGCGTCGAAGCCTGGCAGGGTCTCCGACATGGTCGGCACGTCCGGGACGGTGGGCGAACGTTCCAGCGTGGTGACCGCCAGCGCGCGCAGCTTGCCGCCCTTGATCTGTCCCAAGGGCGACGGCAGCGAATCGATGAAGAAGGTGACCTGCCCGCCCATCACGTCGGCGATCGCCGGCGCCGCGCCCTTGTAGGGCACGTGCAGCAGCTTGGTGCCGGTGGACAGCGCGAACAGCTCGCTGATCAGGTGCGGGCCGCTGCCCGGCCCGAACGACCCGTACGAAATGGCGTTGGGCTTCTCCTTGGCCGCCTTGACCAGGTCGGCGACGGTCTTGTATGGGCTTTCCGCCGACACCACCATCACATAGGGAAACGACACGACTTCGGAGATCACCGTGAAGCCGTCGATGGGATCGAAGGGAAAGTTCGGCTTCAGGTTGGGCGAGACGGTGTGCACCGTGGCCGACATCAGCAACAGGGTGTAGCCATCGGGCTCGGCCCGCGCGACCGCGCTGGAGCCGATCTGCCCGGTGGCGCCGGGCTTGTTTTCGACGATCACGGGCTGGCCCAGCTTGTCGGACAGTTTTTCCGCCAGCGCCCGGCCCACCATGTCCACCGTGCCGGCGGCCGTCCAGGGCACGATGAGCTTGATGGGACGATCCGGATAGGCGGCATGCGCCGGCGTGGCGGCCGCGACCGCGGCCGCGAACGCGCTGGTGGCCAGGATGCCCGAGAAAAAGCTTTTGCAGCTGAAACGCTTCATGTTGCTACTCCCCTTGGTGACGTTGTGGTCCTGCATGGCACAGGCGCGCGAAAGCGATGAAAAGCAGCGAAGGCGGGCCCCGCCGGAGCCCGCCCGTTCATCGATCGCGCGTCATGCCGCGTAGCCGTAGAACTGTCTTGCATGCTCGGGCGTGATCAGCCCGTTCTTCAAATCTTCCTCCACCTTTTCGCGGCTGCGTTCCCGGGGATCGCCGTAGCCGCCCCCGCCGGGAATGTGGCTGACGATACGGTCGCCGGGTCGCAAGGTGATCTGCCTGCCGGCATCCTTGCTTTCGCCGCGTATGGACAGGAAGCCGCGCGGCGCGCTGCCGCCGCCCAGCACGCCTTCCGGCGGGTAGACGAAGCGGCCGCCACGGAAACTGGCCAGGACTTCGCCCACCGGGCCGAGATCGCCGTCCAGCAGGCGCAGCACGTATTTCTGGCCGAAGCCCCCACGGAAGCGGCCCGGGCCGGCTGAATCTTCCCACAACGACCGCTCTTCGACGATCATCGGCACTTCGCTCTCGATCACCTCGACGGGCGTGTTGCCGACGTTATAGGGAAACGCGAGGCAGGACACGCCGTCCTTGTTCGCGCGTGCCCCCAGCCCGCCGCTGGACACGTTGAAGGGCGCGAAGTTCTCGCCGTCGCGGCGCTTGCCGAACATGTACTGGCCCCACATCGGCGTCGCGCCCGCGCCGGCGCAGACGCGATCGGAAGCCCCGGGGGCCACCGCCTGGTACACGAGATCGGGCAGGAAGGTGCCGATGGCCGTGCGGCCGAACACCGGCGCCGGGAAACGGCAATTCAGGACGCTGCCCTCTTCCGCCACCACGGTGATGGGCCGCAGCGTGCCCTCATTGATCGACACCGGCAGGTTCAGCATGCACAGCACGCCGAAGTAGGTATACGCCGACGTATAGGCCAGCGTGCAATTGATGGCCGGCTTGACCTGCGCCGACGATCCGGAGAAGTCCACCACGATGCGCCCGTCACCGATGGTGACGCTGGTCTGGATGATGACGGTATCGCCGCCGACGATGTCTATCTTCGCTTCGTGCGTGTAGACGCCCGGCTTGAGCCGGTTGATTTCCTCGCGCGTCACCGCTTCGCTGCGCTCGACGATCTCGTCGGAAAGCCCTTGCAGATCGGTCCAGCCCATCTCGGCGCAGATATCGCACAGGCGCTCGCCGCCGACGTGGCAGGCCGACACCTGCGCCTGCAGGTCGCCCAGCACCGTCTCGTGCGAACGCACGTTGGACGCGATGAAGGCTTGGACATCGTCATTCAGCTCGCCGGCGCGGTAGTACTTGAGCATGGGAATGCGCAGGCCTTCCTCGTAGTTGTCGCGGCTTTCGGTGGTGGCGCGGCGTCCGCCGATGTCGACGTGGTGGCAGCAGGTCACCACGTAGGCGATGTGCCGGCCGTCATGGAACACCGGCACCATGATGGTGATGTCGTTGTGATGCCCGCTCCCCGCCCAGGGGTCGTTGCCGATGAACACGTCGCCTTCCTGGAAGCTGCCCTTGGGGTAGTGGTCCAGGATATTTCGCAGCATGGTCCCCAGCGGCCCGCACAGGCCCGGCGTGCTGGCCGGGGTCTGCGCCAGCAGCCTGGCATCGGCATCGAAAATCGCGCAACCGAAGTCGCCGATGTCGCGCACCACGGTCGAGAACGACGTGCGCCGCAGCGTCGAGCCCAGTTCGCCGACGATGGAAATCAATCTGCGCCACAGCATTTCCAGGGTGACAGGGTCGATCCGGTTATCCGCATTCATTACGCTTCCCCTTGATGCGAGAGTTCGATGATCAGGCTGCCGTGCGCGTCGACGTGGATGCGCGACCCGCTGGGCACGACCGTGGTGGATTCGTTTTCCTCGACGATGGCCGGGCCGGGGAACGGCTGCCCCGGCGCGATTTCGGCGCGTCGGTGCACGCCGAATTCCATCCATTGCCGGGTACGCGTGCAGAAGGCCCGCCGCGTACCGATCTTGCCGTCGCCTTCCGCCGCCCGGGTCGCGCCGGTGCCGGACGCGATGCGCCGCTGCGCGCTCGCGGTGACGCGGAAGTTCATGATCTCCAGCGGCAGGTCCTGGAAGATACGGCCGTACAGACGCCGGTAGGTGTCCTCGAAGGATGCGCGGATGGCCGATAGCACGGCTTCGTGGCCGCCCTCCTTGGCGAAGGTCGCCGTCACGTCGTAGCCCTGTCCCAGGTAGCGCATGTCCACGCTGTATTCGTATTCGACCTGCCCGGCGTTGACGGTGCCCGGCAGGCGTTCGCGGCATTCCTGGAACATTTCCGCGAACACGGCGTCCAGCTTGTCGGCGGACAGGTCCTTGAACAGCATGCGTCGCGACCGCACGGCGGCGTACATGACCGGCGCGACGATCATGCCGAAGGCGGCTGCCACGCCCGCGCGAGGCGGGATCAGTACCGTGCGTATGCCTAGGCGCGCCGCCAGGTCGCAGGCATGCACCGGCCCGGCGCCGCCGAAGGCCACCAGCGCGCAGGATTTGGGGTTCTCGCCCTTTTCGCTGACATAGGCCTTGGCCGCCGACGCCATGTTCTCGTTGACGATGGCATGCACGCCGAACGCGGCTTCTTCGGTCGATATGCCCAACGGGCTGGCCAGCGTGGCGTCTATCGCGCGTTCCGCCGCCGCCTTGTCCAGCGCCATGCGGCCACCCAGGAAGTGCGCGGGATCCAGATAGCCCAGCACCAGGTCGGCATCGGATACCGTCGGGTCCGTCCCGCCCTGCCCGTAGCAGGCCGGGCCGGGAACCGCCGACGCGCTGCGGGGGCCGACCTGCAACGTGCCGACCGGCGTGCGCCGCGCGATGCTGCCGCCGCCGGCGCCGATCTCGATCAGGTCAACTACCGACACCCGCACGGGGATGCCGCTGCCGGGCTTGAAGCGGTGCACGTGCGCCACTTCGAAATCGTTGGTCAGGGCCGCGTGGCCGTTCTCGACCAGCGCCAGCTTGGCGGTCGTGCCGCCCATATCGAAGGCCAGCACCTTGTCCAGCTGCGCCAGCCGCGCGAAATGCGCCGCGCCCAGCGTACCGGCCGCCGGCCCGGACTCGATGATCTGCACCGGAAACTCGCGGGCGAAGTCCACCGAATTGATGCCGCCGCTGGACATCATCATCAGCATCTCGCCCTTGAAGCCCTTGCCGCGCAGGCGGTCCTGCAGCTTGGATAGATAGCGCGATGCCACCGGCTTGGCGTAGGCGTTCACCACGGTGGTGGTGGTCCGTTCGTATTCCTTCATTTCCGGCAACACGTCACTGGACAGGCTGATCCGGCAATCCGGCATCATCTCCTGCGCGATCTCGCGCACGCGGCGCTCGTGCGCCGGATTGCGGTAGGCGTGCAGCAGGCAGACCGCCAGGGATTCGCAACCTTCATCCTTGAGCGCCTGCACCGCCTTGCGCACGCTGGCTTCGTCCAGGCCGGCGACGACCGCGCCCGTGGCGTGCAGCCGCTCGTCCACTTCCATGCGCAGATAGCGCGGCACCAGCGGCTGGGGATACTCGATCTGCAGGTCGTAGGCGTCGAAGCGCTTTTCGCGGCCGATCTCCAGCACGTCCCGAAAACCCCGCGTGGTGATCAAGCCGGTCTTGGCGCCCTTGCGTTCGATCACGGCGTTGATCACGAGCGTGGTGCCGTGCACCATCACGTCCACCGCCTTCATGCCGCCGTCGCGCCCACCCGCCAGCTCCGCCACGCCCTGCTCGATCGCCCGCGACGGATCGTCTGGCGTGGTCAGCGTCTTGTAGACGCGGATTTCCCCGTCTGTTTCGTTGACCTCCACGAAATCCGTGAAGGTGCCCCCTATATCGCTGCCGATGGTAATCACCGCTGTCCTCCTGGCTGGTGTTGCAAGCATCTTAGGGAGGACCCCGACTGCCAGGAATTCTCACATTGCTAAAATCCGCATTAACGTTTTGTTAATGCGCTGTGGTTCAGGTAAATAGGGACTGGCTGTGGACAAGCTGCGGGCGTTGGAATACTTCATAGCCGCGGCGAACGAACGCAGCTTCACCGGCGCTGCCCGATTGCTGGATGTCAGCGTGCCGGCAGTGGCGCGGCTGGTCGGCGCCCTGGAACAGAAGCTGGGCGTCGCCCTGTTCGACCGCACGGTCCAGGGGCTGACGCTCACCGCCGATGGCGTGAACTATCTCGATGCCTGCCAGCCGCTGCTGGAGCAGTTGAGCGCCGCGGACGAAGCCCTGCGCGGCGGCGCCCTGCGGCCGCGCGGCACGCTGGTGCTGGGCACATCGCCAATCCTGTCCCAACACTCGATCCTGCCCGCCCTGCCGGAATTCCATGCACGGTATCCGGACATCCACATCGACATCCGCAATATCGACCGCGTGACGGCGCCAGAGGCCAGCACGGCGGAGATCCTGGTGCTGTACGGCTGGCCCAAGCAGCCCGGCATGGTGCACCGCCACCTGGCCGACACGAGGCTGCTGATCTGTGCGGCGCCGCAGTATTGGGAGCGCCACGGCGTGCCGCAATCGCCGCGCGACCTGCAACAGCATCAATGCCTGCTGTTTAGAGACCACGAAGGCACGGTCATCGATTACTGGGAACACGAGCGCGACGGACATAGCGAAGCGGTGGCCGTGAACGGCTGGCTGGTCAGCA
Source organism: Bordetella genomosp. 9 (assembly GCF_002261425.1). Classification (NCBI taxonomy): domain Bacteria; kingdom Pseudomonadati; phylum Pseudomonadota; class Betaproteobacteria; order Burkholderiales; family Alcaligenaceae; genus Bordetella; species Bordetella genomosp. 9. The sequence continues at coordinate 1,894,630 of NZ_NEVJ01000003.1, forward strand.
GCCACCGCGACGCGATCCTGGATGCGGTCATCGCCGCCCAGGGCGTCGCGCGTTTCACCGACCTGTCCATCCGCGAGCCCTTGCGGCGCGGGCAGCTGGTGCCGGTGCTGACCGACTGGCACACCCGCCAATCGCCGCCGATCAATCTGCTTTATCGCTCCAACCAGCGCCGGCTGCCGCGCGTGCGGCTGTTCATCGAGTTTCTGACGGACCTGTTCCAGCGATTGGAGACCGAACGCGCGCCGGACCTCGCGGGCAACCTTGCCGCCGAACAACCCCACTGGTATCGCCGCCGCCACAGCCGGGCGTCGGCGACGCCGACCGCCGCGTTGAAGCGGTCATTGCGCGCGGAGCAGGACGTCTAGCCGGCTGCCGATCGGGGACAGGTACAATCCCGTTCCGGCCCGCGGCCCACGCCGCGCGCGCCCTGCCCGAGTGGTGAAATTGGTAGACACAGAGGACTTAAAATCCTCCGGCTTTAATCGGCCGTACCGGTTCGATTCCGGTCTCGGGCACCAAATCCGCCCTGGAAGAAGCTACGCAGCGTCGCCGCTTACGCCCATCAGCATCAGAACAAACCAGGCCGCCAGCAAACCCAGGCATGCCCAGCGCCACATGCCCATGCCGCGCCAGGCAACCGCCCAGCGTGACGACGACATCACGGCAATGCCCGTGCGCTTGAGCGCCGCTCGGGCCGATTCGGTGGCGCGGATTCCGTAGAGATAGGCGCCGGTCAGCGACAGGCTGGTCAGCATCAGCCCGAAAGCGAACCATAGCCAGCGCACGGGCCAGCCGCCGAAGGTGCCGAAATGCAGCGGGTCGGCCATCTCGGCGATGCGCTGGTGTGCCGTCATGTCCGTGCCTGCGTTGCGGCCGGCGATCTCGCCGGTGGCGATGTCCACGGCAATCACATTCGCGCGTTCGCGCAGCAGCCAGCCTTCCGCCTGGCCTTCGATCAGCAGTCTTTTTCCGTCCGGCGTCAGGCGGACATTGGTTACTTGCAGCGCGGGCCAGGCGTCACGCGCGACGGACACCGCACGATCGACGTTCGCGGCGGAGAGCGTCGCATGTTTCGCCTGTCCCTTGATCTGGGCGATCACGGGCGGACGCGGGGCGTCGCCGCCCAATGATTCGATCAGGTACCACGCGCCGGTCGCGCCCACCAGCGCCATGAAGCCCAGGCTCCAGACGCCTGTCAGCCTGTGCACGTCGCCCCAGGTCAGGCGAGGCTTGCCCTTGCGCGGCCACACGAGGAAGCCGCGCCACCATCGCTTGTAGATGAAGAGGCTGCTCACCAGCATCAGCAGCAGCGGAATTGACAGCGCGGTCACCAGCGTCAGGCCGTAGGAATTGGGCAGCATCAATCGGCGGTGGGTGTCGCGCAACCAGCGCTGGACACTCCACCAGGTGGACTCGCCGGTCACCTGTCCCGTATGGGGATCCACCCAGACGCGCAGCAGCTCGCCGTCCGCCTTGCGCATGAGCGCCTGCGCGGCGAAGCGTTCCGCGTGCGGTGCGCCCAGGCTGCGCAGCCGCAGGTCGGGATGGGCCTGTTGCGCGGCGGCGACCATCTGGCCCCAGCTGGCCTGCCCTTCCTGCGGGGTCACGCGCATCGCCGGTTCGATCACCCAATCGATCTCGGTGGCGATCACCGCCAGCGTACCCGTACAGAAAATGAAGCTGAGAAGGACGCAGAGCTTGAGCCCGATCCAGCTGTGCAGCTCGAACCAAAGCCGGCGCCCGGCCGCGCGCGAGCGCGCCGCAGGAGCTTGCCCGGCGGGCGACTCGATGGATCGTGAGGGATAAGTCATGGGCTGGAACGGTTGTCTTGGGCATCCCAGCAAGAATTCTAATTTAAAACGCAACTGTTAACCATTATCATTTACACTCCAACAGCTCTGCGCTATCGAATCCCGCTACTCCTCACACCTGCTTCCCGATGCACCGCTTCTCCCTGTCACCGGTCGTGGCCGGCCTTGCCCTGTTGAACCCCTTCCCCGCCTTCGCCCAGCCCAACGACGACGTCTCCACCGTGCTGCCCGCGGTGAAAGTCACCGAGGACGCCGACGAGGACTACGAGGCGCCGTTCAATCCGGTCAGCCCGCCGCAGGTCAACAAGTCCTCGATCCCCTTGTCCAAGACGCCGCAGTCCATCACCGTCGTGCCCCGCTCCGTTCTGGACGCGCAGCAGGCGCAGACGCTGGCGGATGCGCTGCACAACGTGCCGGGCGTGGTCAGCAACACCTTCGGACGCCGGGGTTGGGACGACCTGATCATCCGCGGCCAGGTGGCTTCCGATTCGCTGTTCCTCGACGGACTCCGCACGGCGCAGTCCAACCGCGTCGCCGAGCAGTTGTTCGGCGTGGAGCAGGTGGAAGTACTCAAGGGTCCCGCGTCGCTGCTCTATGGACAGGTACTGCCCGGCGGCCTGGTCAACATGGTGAGCAAACGCCCGCGGCCCGAGGGGTTCGCGAATGCCGACGTGACGGTGGGCAGCCATGATTTCTACCAGGGCACGCTGGACATGGGCACCCCGCTGTCCGACAACGGCAAGGCGGCATTCCGCATCAACGCTCTGACGATGAACTCGCACGACGCGACCGACGACGTGTGGTTCAAGAACCGCTATATCGCGCCGTCGCTGTCGCTCGACCTGGGGCCGCGCACGGATTTCACCATCCTGACCAGCTACCAGGAGCGCCGCTACATCCGCCAGCAGGGCCTGCCACTGGCCGGGTCCGTGTTCTCGAATCCCAACGGCAGCATCCCGCGCCGCCGCTTCACCGGCGAGCCGGACCAGGATCCGTACCGCGGCTTCCAGACCCGCGCCGGATACATGTTCACGCACCGCTTCGACAGCGGTTGGACCTTGAACAACAACCTGCGCTGGCAGGAGTTCACGCTGGATGGGCAATTGCTCGCGGCGGGCGCCTTCCGCGCGGACAATGCCTCGCTGAACCGCACGGCCACGGACCAGCATTGGGACGGCGACACGTTGACGATGGACACCAATGTCCAACGCACCTTCGCCACGGCCTTCGGATCGCATGGCATCACGCTGGGCGTCGACTACATGCGCAGCCGCGAGGACAGCCTGTCGTACCGCTGCGGGGTCGCCGCGCTGAACATGTACCACCCGGTCTATGGCAGCCCGATCACCTGCCCCGCCAATCCACGCACCGACAGCACCAATACGGTCCGCTCCACCGGGGTGTACGTACGCGACCAGATCGCGCTGAGTGAACGCTGGAACGCCGTGCTGGGGCTGCGCCACGACAATGCTTCCACCGACACCACGGACAACCTGGGCGACACGCGCCAGGACGATAGCGCCCACGCCATCACCGGACTGGCGGGGTTGATGTACGAAATCGCGCCGGGCGTGCGGCCGTACGTCAGTTACGCGACCTCGTTCTATCCCAACAGCGGCACCGACGTGAACGGCAATCCCTTCGACCCGGAACGCGGCCGCCAATGGGAAGTCGGCGTGAAGTTCGACCTGGACGACGGCAACACGAGCGTGACGGTTGCCGCCTTCGACCTGGAACGCAAGAACGTGCTGGCGGCGGATCCCGCCAACGACGGCTACAGCATCGCGGTGGGCAAGCAGCGTACGCGGGGCGCCGAACTCGGCTTCGCTTCCGACCTGGGCAGCGGCTTGAGCCTGATGGGCGGCTACGCCTATACCGCGGCGGTCATCCGCGACGACGGCGGCCAGACGCCTTCCACCAACAACACGCCGCTGGACAACGTGCCGCGCCACAGCTTCACGGTGACGGCGCGCTACAACGCGCGCGGCGATTGGGCGGGATGGGAGCTGACCGGCGGCGTGCGTGGCGAAGGCCGGCGCGATACCTACGGCTACGAATTGCCGGGCTACGTCGTGGCCGACGCCGGCATCGCGTACAACGCCGCGCACTGGCGTGCCGCGCTGACCGTCAAGAACGTCTTCGACAAGGACTACTACTCCGGCGGCCTGCGCGACGCCGTCGCGCTCGGCGACGGCCGCGTCACGATGCTGACACTGGGCTACCGGTACTGAGCGCCGCCGCCGCTTCCGTGACGACCTGCCGCAAGGCCGTCACGATGCGGCCAGCGTCTACGTCCCGACGCGCAACGGGCCGCTCAGCTTGCGCAACACCGCCAACACGCTCTGCGCGGTGATCCGGCCGGTCTTGGGATTTTCCGACGGAATGTTCTGGATCTCCATCGAGAACGATGCGGAGTCCGAATCCACCTCGACGCGATGGATATTGCGATCCAGCTTGGGATCGGCCCAGATTTCCAGGGTCGTGCGCTCCGGCCCGATACCGGCCAGCGACACGCTGACGGCCACGTTCAGGTTGGCGGGAAAGCCGATCGCCGCTTCGCGCGGCGATCCGCGGAATACCAGTGTCGGCTCGGTGATGCCGGAAATGTCGATGCCGTGCGTTTCCAGGTAAGGCGCCCCCAGCAGGCCGCGCACGGGCTTGCGGGTGATCATGGTGACGGCATGGATCTGGCCTTCCGCCGCGGCCGTCAGGGCGTCCAGCCCCAGGATGGCGCCGGATGGAATGAGTATCTGGCCCTGCCTGGCGCGCGCCAGCTCGATCAGGTCCGGGTGCGACAGCAGCGCGCCCGAACTGAGGACGATGACCTTCTTGCCCGCCTCCAGCATGGGGCGCACGGCTTGCTCGAACACGGCTGCGGGGGCGCACTCGACCACGACGTCGCACAGGGGTTCCAGGCCGTCCAGCGTGGTGAACAACGGCGGTTGACCCTTCCATTCGAAGGCGGCGTGGCGCCGCGGATCGCGCACCGCGATCGCGGCCAGCGAAAGTCCGGGCACCGCACCGGCGTCCAGCGACTTGGCCACCGATTGGCCGATGGCGCCGAAACCGGCGATACCGACACGAATTCCGTTCATATGCATTCCTGGTTCAAAGTTGGAAAAGGACGCCCGCCGAATCAGCCGATTCGATCCCGCGCGGCGATATGAGAAAGGGCACGCATCATGGGCCGCGTTCCGGCGCATCGGCGAGAACGCGCTCGCCGGCCTCTTGCAGAAAGGCGCGCGCTTCAGCCAGCACCCAGGCACGAAAAGTCTGGATGGCGGGCCGCTCCAGCGACACGTCCTGCGTCAGCAGGTAGTATTCGCCCGCGCTTTTGACGGGCCGCTCGGGACGGTACGGTACGACGAGTTCGCCGCGCCCGGGGTAGCCGTCGATCAGCACGTCCGGAACCAGCGCGATACCCTTGTGCTCCTGCGCGGCGCGCAATGCAATATAGAAGTGGCCGACGTCCAGGCCCGGCCGCCGCGCCGGCAGCGACCCGCCCTGCGCGCGCAGCCAGTCGCGCCAGGCGTTGGGCCGGCTGGCGGTGTGGATAAGCTGGAAGGTGGTCAGGTCGGCGAGCGACTCGACAGGGCCTCCCTGTTCGTACAGCCGCCGCGACATCACGGGCACCAGCACATCGTCGAACAGGTAGTCGGCGCATATGCCTTCCCAGCGCTGCACCAGGGTCAGGTCTATTCCGGGCAGCCCGCGCGGATAATGGCGGCCGGCCAGGGGACCGACGCGGATGGCGATGTCGACGCCGTCGGCCTGCATGTCCAGCGGACGGATATCGGAAACCACGCGGACTTCGATATGGCGATGCGTGGAAGTGAAGGACGCCAGCCGCGGCATGAGCCAGAGCTGTCCGATGGTCGGAATGGTGCTCACGATCAGCACCTCGTTGCGATCGCGCTCCAGCATCTGCCGGGTGGCGTTCTCCAGGTCGGACAGCACGCGGCGGCACGCCTCGAAGTACTGGATGCCGTCGGCCGTGAGCTCCACCTTACGCGACTGCCGCACGAACAGCTTCTTGCCCAGGTAGGCTTCCAGCTTGCGCACTTGCAGGCTGACCGCGCTTTGCGTCACCGCCAGCTCATCGGCCGCGAGCGTGAAGGAACCATGACGGGCGGCGGCTTCGAACGATCGGACGGAGGACAAGGAAGGCAGATTGCGCGTAAAGGCCATCGACAACCTGCTCCACGTCGTTATGGTGTCCGGCGTTATTGCATTTCAATATGGGCGTCCTTGATGACACCCGCCCAGGTCACGTTCTCTTCCTGCACGTAGCGGGTGAACGCCTGCCGGTCCATCGGCAGCGGATCGATGCCCCCCGCGCGGAACTTGGCCTGCAGCTCGGGGGATTTCATCGCCGCGGTCAGCGCGGCGCTCAATTTGGCGACGATGGGTTCCGGCGTACCGGCGGCCACGAACAGGCCGAACCAGGTGCTGGCATTGTAGTCGACCCCCAGTTCCTTCAGGGTCGGCACATCGGGCAAGGCGGCCGACCGCACGTCGGTCGTGATGGCCAGGGGCCGCACGCGGCCGGCCTTGACGTTGCCGAGCGTGGTGGGCAGGGGATCGACGAGCAAGGCGATCTGGCCGCCGATCAGGTCGACCGTGGCCGGAGCGCCGCCCTTGTAGGGGATATGGCGGAAATGCGTGCCCGCGCGGATGTTCAGCAACTCGGCCTGCATGTGGTGGCTGGTGCCGAAGCCGGCCGAGCCGTAGTCCAGCGATCCCGGCTTGGCCTTGTCCGCCGCGACCAGGTCGGCGAACTTCTTGTAGGGAGAATTGGCCGACACGATGATGACGCTGGGCACGGACGCGATGCCGCCGACCGGGATCAGGTCCTTGGACGTGTAACCCGCGCTCTTGTACAGGTGCGGCGCCACCGCCATCGTGCTCGCCGCGCCCAGCAACAAGGTATAGCCATCGGCCGGGCTGTTGAGCGCCGAAACGGTGCCTATCGTGCCGCCGGCGCCCGGCTTGTTTTCGATGACGATGTTGCCTTTCAGCGTCACCGACAGCGCATTGAACAGCTCACGGCCGATGATGTCGTTGATGCCGCCGGCCGGAAAAGGCACGACGGCGCGAATGGGCCGGGACGGATAGTCGTCCTGCGCCCTGGCCGCGCCGGGCAGGACCAGGGCGGAAAGCGCGGCACACAATCCGACGCCAAGGCCGAGCAATCGCTGGGTGATACGCATGTTCTGACTCCGCGGTTGGGCTGGCGCCGGACGGCGGCCAGTGAGCAAGGGCGAGTCTAGAAGCGGCGACGCCGGGTGACAAACGACTAAAAGACGGCCGAGCGCGAGAAAATCTTATGCACCAGGCTGGACGTACGCACCATCCCGGGGCCGAACCTTTCCTGGCCGGTCACGCTGGCCCTGCGGCGCCCTCGGCGCTATTTGTAACGCGTGTCGCTGTTGCGAAAGGACAGCCAAGGTCGCTAATTTGTCTCTATGAAGCGACAATCAAGTAAGTCTTTCCCTTCTTTATCAGATAGTTAACGTAGAATCACAATCGTTATGTCGCATGATTATTTGTAATATTTCCACGCTGGAAGCGACATATTTGTATTTATTTGAAATATTTCTATCTGGGCTTGGAGAGGCCGACCATGGACTTCCTATCGAACATCAGAATCGGCACCCGCCTGGCCATCGGCTTCGTGCTGGTCCTCGCGCTTTCCATCGGCTCAACCGGATATGCCTTGATCGCGGCGCGCCATAACGCGGCGGAAACGCGCCTGATGATGGAAAAGCCGCTGACGAAAGAACGCATCACGGCCGACTGGTACGTTTTCATCTACTCCGCGATCGCGCGCACGGCCATGATCGCGAAAAGCACCGACGGCACCTTGTCCGACGTCTTCGCGGACGTCATCGCCGACAGCGTCAAGCAGGGCGGCGCCTTGCTGAAGAGCCTGGAAGAACTGATCTCCAACGACGAGGAGCGCAAGCTCTACCAGGCGTCGGTGGATGGCCGCAACGCCTACCAGAAAGCGAAGAACGACGTGATGGCCGCCAAGATGAGCGGCGACGCGGCCAAAGCGGACCGCGTATACACGCAGTCCTTCCTGCCCACGGCCAAGGCCTATCAGGAGAGCGTGCAGGCCTTCCTCGCCTACCAGCGCAAACAGATCAATGCGATCTCGGCCGAGATCGCCGCCACCAACGAACGCAGCATGGGGTTATTGATGCTGCTCGGTGCCCTGCTCGTCATGCTGGGCGCGGCCTGTGCCGTCGTCATCACGCGCAGCATCACGCGGCCGTTGCGATCGGCGATCACCATGGCGAACCGCGCCGCTGGAGGCGACCTGACGGCACGGATCGCCACGACGTCGAAGGACGAGATCGGCGACCTGATACGGTCGATGGACACGATGAACCGCGGCTTGAAAGACATCGTCCGCGACGTCCAGTCCGGCACCGAGCTGATCCACAATGCCTCGGCCGAGATCGCCAGCGGCAATCTGGACCTGTCCTCGCGCACCGAGCAACAGGCCGCGTCGCTGGAGGAAACGGCCGCGTCGATGGAAGAACTGACCGCCACCGTCAAGCAGAACGCGGAGAACGCGCGGCAGGCCAACCAGCTGGCCGTCTCGGCGTCCCAGGTCGCCGTGCGCGGCGGCGCGGTCGTCAAGGACATGATCTCGACCATGGGCGCGATCGATGGTTCGTCGCGGAAGATCGTCGACATCATCGGGGTCATCGACGGCATTGCCTTCCAGACGAACATCCTGGCGCTGAACGCGGCGGTCGAAGCGGCGCGCGCGGGCGAACAAGGGCGCGGTTTCGCCGTGGTCGCCAGCGAGGTGCGCAACCTGGCGCAGCGTTCGGCATCGGCCGCGAAAGAGATCAAGTCCCTGATCGACGACTCCGTCAGCAATGTGGTCGCGGGCAACAAACTGGTCGCCGAAACCGGCGGCACGATGGATGAAGTCGTCGGCAATATCCGGAAGCTGGCCGAAATGATGAACGAGATCGTGGCGGCCAGCCAGGAACAGAGTATGGGCATCGAGCAGGTCAATATCGCGATCAGCCAGATGGACCAGGCCACGCAGCAGAATGCCGCCTTGGTCGAACAGGCGGCGGCGGCCTCGCAATCCATGCGCGACCAGGCCGATACGCTCGGACGCGTCGTCAGCGTCTTCAAAATCGATGCGGCGGATAACGTCGACGCCGCCCTTCCGTCATTGGCAACGTCCGGCCATGCGCGCACGCTGATCGCGCGCCGGGTGATGCCTACGTAGCGGCTGCCTGAGCGGGCGCAAGCGGCGGACCGCCGCGTGCGCTATTTCTGCCGCTTCAGATACGCGAACCCGAGCCCGCCTGCAAGCAGCGACGCCAGCAGGATCGCCATCTTGGACGCATTGACGGCGGCAGGATCCGCCGGGAATGCCAGGTTGGCGATGAAGATCGACATCGTGAAACCGATGCCGCCCAGGATGCCGGCGCCCGCCACGTGACGCCACCCGATATCGGATGGCAGGCGGCACAGGCCGAGCGCGACCGCCAGGAAGCTGAACAGGAAGATGCCGACCGGCTTGCCCACGACCAACCCAAGGATGATCCCCAGGCTGTTCGAACCGAGCAGCTCGGACGCCCAGCCGGCGCCGATCACGATGCCCGTGTTGGCCAGCGCGAAAAGCGGCAGGATCAGGAAGGTGACCGGCTTGTGCAGGACATGTTCGAGGCGGTGCGAAGGAGATTCCGCATCATCCTGCCTGTGCGAATAGGGAATCGCGAAGGCCAGCAGCACACCGGCGATGGTTGCGTGCACGCCCGACTTGAGCATCAGGAACCACATCAGCGCGCCGCCGACCAGATATGGCAGCAGGGCCATGACGCGCATCAGCCGGTTCATCGCGAGCAGGCAGACGAACACGGCAAGCGCTCCGAGCAGGTAAGGCACCGACAGATTGGCCGTGTAGAACACCCCTATGACCACAATGGCGCACAGGTCGTCGATCACGGCGAGCGCGGTCAGGAATACCTTGAGCGAAACGGGCACCTTGTTGCCCAGCAGCGCCAGCACGCCGAGCGCGAACGCGATGTCCGTCGCCATTGGAATCCCGGCGCCGGCCTGCATCGGCGTACCGAAGTTGAGCCCCAGATGGATTGCCGCCGGGACGACGATGCCGCCGATGGCGGCCAGCATGGGCAACAGCGCGTTCTTCAGGTCCGACAGCTCGCCGCTATAGAGCTCGCGCTCCAGTTCAAGGCCGATCAGCAGAAAGAACACTGCCATCAGCGCATCGTTGATCCAATGTTCGATGCTCAGGCCGGCCAGCGGTAAATGCCACAGCGCCAGGTAGGAGGCGCCTATCGGAGAATTCGCGATGGCAAGCGAAGCCAGCGTGCACAGGATCAGAACGATGCCGCCGGCCTTGCCCGACGCGATGAATTCCTTGAAGGTGTCGGAGATGCGTCGCTCGCTGGGCATTACGCTTCCCCCGGGAAGAATTGGCCAACGAAAGCGAATGCAGCGGGGATGGCAGAGGTGATGTTCATAACGGTCGCAAAGTAGCCGCGTGGCGGCCCGACCAGCGCGTATCCTGTCATGCCATCGCGGCATGATCACCCTTGGATGGCATTGTAGTTCAGGGCGCCGCCGTCGGCGCTTCCCTGATGACCTGCCGCAAGGCCGTGGCGAAGCGGCGGGCGGTGGTGGACAGCGGACTGTTGGCCGCATGAAGCAGTTGGATCTTGTGCGGCAGCACGGGATCCGTGGGGCGCAGCACGAAGTCGCGCTGGAAGTTCGGGTGATACCCGAAGGACTCGATCAACGCGACGCCCACGCCCTGCCGGACCAGCGCCAGGGCTTCGGGCGTGGCGCGGATTTCGATGTCGGGTTGCAAGGGGCTGTCGCCCGAATTCATGAAGCGCGCGGCCAGGCGGCCGAAGGGTGTCTCGGCTTCGTAGCCGATCAATAGATGCCCGCGCAGGTCCTCGGCGTGTATGCGCATGCGCGACGCCAGCGGATGGCCGTGCGGGATCGCACAGCCCAGCCAGCCTTCGCCGATCTCTTCGGCGGCGACGTTGGCGTTCGCGGGCGGCGACATGGATGCGATGCCGAAGTCCGCATGGCCCAGGAGGATGTGCGGCAACAGCATGTCGAAGGCCAGCGGCCGGTAGCGTATCGTCGTGCCGGGATACTTCTCTCGAAACCGCTGGATGGTGCGAGGAATCAGCCACTCGCTGAAGCTGGGACTGCTCACCAGGCTCAGCGTGCCCGTCGCCCCCGCCCCCAGGCCCGTGGCCAGGGCGTTGAAGCGCCCGACGTGGTCGAAGATGCGCTCGCATTCCGCGAACAGGCGTCGCGCTTCCGGCGTCGGTTGCAGGCGCCCCTTCACGCGCACGAACAGGGGATACCGCAAGCGGTTCTCGGCGGATGCCAGGATGCGGCTGACGGCGGGCTGCGTGACGAACAGCATGCGTCCCGCCTCGCTCAGCGAGCCGGTCAGCATCACCGCGTGAAAAACCTCGATCTGCCGCAGGCTCAGCGCGGCACCGGGGCGAGCTTGTCCGGCCATAGGTGTTAGGAAGCGAATGACAGTCCGGAATTGTAGAGCCCGGCTGTCGTGGCCCGGGCGTCACGGACATGCATGAGGATTTGCCCAGGTCCTATAACAAAAAGCGCACCCGGGTTTACCCGCAGCCCATGGCAGCTCGAACAAATCCAATTATGTATCAAAGACTTACCCATTGACGATCACTGGATTGTTGCAGTGCATCAGGGCTAACCCTTGCATTTACACAGGCGCGGCGCCGTTTCATCCTGCGTGGCGATAACGCGATAGACGCGATCACCGCCATAACGCCAAACAGGAACATCTCATGTCCCGCACCGTCACGGTCGCCGCCGCCCAGTTGGGTCCCATCCAGAGATCGGAGGGCCGCGACGTCGCTGTCGGCCGCATGTTGCGCCTGCTGGAACGCGCCCATCAGCGTGGCGCCGAAGTCGTGGTGTTCCCCGAACTCGCGCTCACCACGTTTTTCCCGCGCTGGTACACGGAAAACCTGGACGAAGCCGACCACTGGTACGAACAGACGCTGCCCTCCCCCGCGACCCAGCCGCTGTTCGATGCGATCCGCCGCTACGGAATGACGATCTACCTGGGCTACGCCGAAATCGCGCACGAAGCGGACGAACAGGGCGTGCTGCGCAAGCGCCGGTTCAACACCGCCGTCATCATCGCGCCCAACGGCGAAGTCATCCTCAAGTACCGCAAGGTCCATCTGCCCGGCCATGCCGAATTCGCCACGCACCGCAAGGTGCAGCATCTGGAAAAGCGCTATTTCGAAGTGGGCAACCTGGGCTTTCCCGTGGTGCGCGCCCCCGTCGGCAAGGCCGGCCTGGACGTGAACCTGGGCATGCTGATCTGCAACGACCGCCGCTGGCCGGAAGCATGGCGCGTGCTGGGCCTGCAGCAGGTCGAACTGGTCCTGCTAGGCTACAACACGCCGGCCGTGAACCAGGACAACCGCGGCTTCGAGGCGCACCACCTGCGCGTGCTGCATTCGCAGCTCGCCATACAGTCCGGCTGCTACCAGAACGCCTGCTTCGGCGTGGCGGTGGCCAAGGCCGGCAAGGAAGACGGCTTCGAACTTTTCGGCCACTCCATCATCGTCAACCCGCAAGGCGAGATCATCGCCATGGCGACGACCTGGGACGACGAGCTGATCGTCGCGGACTGCAATCTGGAGATGTGCGAGCTGGGGCGCACCACGATCTTCAACTTCGAGAAGCATCGCCGGCCCGAAGCCTACGGCCGCATCGTCGAACAGGTCGGCAGCACCGCGCCGCCGGTGTGGAAACCCAGCAGGGATTGAGGACGGGACGAACCTCGCGAACGCGCCACGAATCGAGACGCGAACCACCCAGCGATGCCGCACCAGCCGTTTTACTGAACATGAAACTCACCGATCTTCCCACCACTATCGAACACGAAATGCTCGGCACCCTGCGCGTGCCCGGCTATGAAGACGTCCTGACCGCCGCCGACCGCATCGGGCCATATGTACGCCACACCCCGCTGCTGCGTTCGCCCAAGCTCGACGAACTGGCCGGCGCACCGGTCTGGCTGAAGCTGGAAAACCTGCAGGTGACCGGGTCCTTCAAGGCCCGCGGCGCCTTCAACGCCCTGCTCAATCTGGACCCCGCGCAACGCGCCCGCGGCGTCGTCGCCTATTCGACCGGCAATCATGGCCAGGCCGTCGCGTGGGCCGCGCGTACGCTCGGCATGCCGGCCACCATCGTCATGCCGGTGGATGCGCCGGCCAACAAGGTCGAGAAGGCTCGCCGCCACGGCGCGCAGGTCGTGCAGTACGACCGCGAGCGCGAAAGCCGGGAAACCATAGGCATGCGCCTGCTGGAAGAAACCGGCGCCACGCTGGTGCCGCCGGGCGATCATCCCGACGTGCTGGCCGCCCAGGGGACGCTGGCGCTGGAAGCCCTGCGCGACCTGCCGCCCGAAGCGTTGAAGAATCTCGGCCTGTTCGCCACGCCTTGCGGCGGCGGCGGCATGGCCGCCGGCTGCGCGCTGGCCTTGCAGGCTCTCGCGCCGCAAGCCCGCCTGGTGGCCGCCGAACCCGCCGGCTACGACGACACCGTGCGCTCGCTGGCCAGCGGCAAGCGCGAGCCGAACGCGCCGGGCGCGAAGACGCTGTGCGATGCGCTGATGGCCGCCATACCAGCCGAACTGCCCTACGCCATCAATGGCCGCCGCCTGGACGCCGCCGTGGCCGTGACCGATGCGCAAGTCGTCGCCGCCATCCGCTTCGCGCTGGAAGAACTGCGCCTGGTGGTCGAACCGGGCGGCGCGGTCGCATTGGCCGCCCTGCTGGCCGGCCAGATTTCCACCCAGGGCAAGGACACGCTCATCGTCCTGTCGGGCGGCAATATCGACCTGCCGCTGTTGGCGCAAATCGCGCAGGAGGGCAGTTGAACCGCCGGTTTCCACGTTCTCCAGCAAGCTTCCTGTAGCAGCACATTCCGTTTCACCGGCGCGCCATCCACCCGCCGCGCGCCATCCAGTACTTCCATAAAAGTCCAAGGGAAATATCCACCATGCCGTTCTCGACCATGCGCCGCATCGCGCGCGTCCTTACCGCCGGCTGCATCGCCGCCGCCCTGCCCGTCGCCGCGCACGCCGCCTACCCGGAGCGTCCGGTCACCATCGTCGTACCGTTCAACACGGGCACCACGCCGGACATCGTGACCCGCCTGCTCGCGGCGGCCCTGAGCAAGGACACCGGCGGCAGCTTCGTCGTGCAGAACAAAGTGGGCGCCTCGGGCATCATCGGCACCCAATACGTGGCCAACCAGCCGGCCGACGGCTACACCCTGAGCTTCGCCAACGTGGCGACGCTGGCCATCAACCAGTCGCTGTACGCCAGGCTGCCTTACGATGCGGACAAGCAGCTCGCCCCGGTGGCCCTGACCGGCTCGGTGCAGAACGTGCTGGCCGTGCGCCCCGGCCTGGGCGTGAAGAGCGTCAGCGAACTGATCGCGCTGGGCAAGAAGGAGCCGGGCAAGCTGGTCTATTCCTCGGGCGGCAACGGCACCACCGGCCATCTGAGCGCCGCGATGTTCGCCACGATGGCGGGCGTGGAGATGATGCACGTTCCCTACAAGGGCGGCGTCGAGGCCGACATGGCCGTGTTGCGCGGCGAAGCCGATCTGGTCTTCGACAACATCTCGTCGATCGCCGCCTTCATCGACCAGGGCAAGGTCATCCCGCTGGCCGTGACCGGCGCGACGCGCGATCCCCTGCTGCCGAACCTGCCGACGCTGGACGAACTGGGCCTGAAGGGCTACCGTGCCGTGGCATGGACCGGTTACGTGGCGCCCGCGGGTGTCGACCCCAAGATCCTGGATTGGCTGAACACGGCCATCAACAAGGCCCTGGCGGAACCGGAAGTGCAGGAAAAACTGAAGACCCTGGCCTACGTGCCTACCATCAAGCCGCGCCAGGCGCTCTTCGATCTCGCCCACGAGGAGCGCCCGGTGTGGGCGAAGGTGATCAAGGACGCGAAGGTCAGCGTCGATTGATCGAAACGTCATCACCCTTGAAGAGGCGACGCCAGGATCCTGGCGTCGCCATTTACCGGACACCATCATGACCCGTGCAGCCCAGACGCATTACGACACCCTGATCCGCGGCGGCACGATCATCGATGGGTCCGGCGCGCCGCGCTTTACCGCCGACGTGGCCATCGCCGGCGAGCGCATCGTTGCCATCGGCGATCTCGCCGGCGCCACGGCGGACCAGGTCGTCGATGCCAGCGGCATGATCGTCGCCCCGGGCTTCATCGACTCCCACACGCATGACGACCGCTACCTGCTGATCAACCCTGGCATGCCGGCCAAGCTCAGCCAGGGGGTGACCACGGTCGTCACCGGCAATTGCGGCCTGAGCCAGGCGCCTTGGCTGCCGGGCAAGCGCAAGGACGTACCCGCGCCCATCAATTTGCTGAGCACGGATACGGCCGACTTTCCCTACGCCACCTTTCGCGCCTACCTGGAGGCGCTGGAGCGCCACCCCGCCGCGATCAACGCCGCGTGCCTGGTCGGCCACACGTCGCTGCGCGCCGCCGCCATGGACGACCTGGACCGTCCCGCCAATGAAACCGAAATCGCGCACATGCAGGCGCTGCTGCGCGAAGCGATGGAAGCCGGCGCCCTCGGCCTGTCCACGGGCACGGCCTACCCCACCGCCATGCCGGCCACCACGGAAGAACTGATGGGCGTGGCGAAGGTGCTGCGCGAGTACGGCGGCATCTATACGAGCCACATCCGCGACGAAGCCGACCAGATCTTCGCCGCGCTGGACGAGGCCTTCGCGGTCGGCGCCGCCGGCGGCGCGCCCGTGCTGGTCTCCCACCACAAGCTGATCGGCCCCAGGAACCACGGCCGCTCCGTGCAGACTCTGGCACATATCGCCGACGCCGCGACACGCCAGCCCATCCGGCTGGATGCCTACCCCTATGTGGCGGGCTCGACCATCCTGCGCAAGGATCGCCTGGCCGTATCCAGCCGCATCATCGTCACCAAGTCCGAACCGCTGCCGCAATACGCGGGCTGGGACCTGGACAAGATCGCGGAAGACATGGGCGTGACGCAGGAAGCCGCGGTGGACGCCCTGCAGCCGGCAGGGGCCATCTACTTCATCATGGACGAGGCGGACGTCGAACGCATTCTTGCCTATCCCGGCACGATGATCGGTTCGGACGGCATTCCGCACGACCCGGCACCGCATCCCCGCCTGTGGGGCACATTCCCACGCGTGCTGGGCTACTACTGCCGCGACATGCAGCTGTTCACGCTCGAAGAGGCCGTGCACAAGATGACCGGGATGACGGCGGGATACTTCCGCCTGCCCGAGCGCGGCCTGCTGAAAACGGGGCATTACGCGGACATCGTCGTTTTCGACGCCGAGGCCATCGCCGACACCGCTACCTGGTCGTCGCCGACACGGCAGGCCAAGGGCATCGCCTGCGTGTTCGTCAACGGCGCGGCGGCCTGGCGCGACGGCGCCAGCACGGATACGCGCACCGGCGCCGTCGTGCGGCCGGCCAGGTCCATGGCCACGGATTGAATCAGGACACTACGGCGTCGGCGCCACGGGCCTGACACCCTGCCACGCGCCGCTGCCGACCATCTCGGACATCAGCGCCAGCAAGGCCTGCCCGACGATCTGGCAGGTGGGACTCATCGATGCGCTATGGGACATGCACAGTGACATGCGCCTGAACAGCGGCACTGGCGCGAGTGATCTCAAGACGAAGCCGTTCGCCTCGCCTTGTTCCAATCCCGGCCCCCACCCCCGGGTGGCCGACCAGGGCTGCAAGGCATAGCCGATGCCGGCGGCCACCGCCGCCAGGGAAATACTGGTCGACGACGTTTCCGCCACCAGCCGCAAGGGCAATCCGCCGCGCGCCAGCGCCTGCTCGTAAAGCACCCGGACCGAGTTCGGAAAGCCAGGCAGCACCAGGGGCAGCTCGACCACTTCCTCCATGGATATGGGGCCGCGGCCTGGATGATCCGACCTGGCGACCAGCATGATTTCCTCGTCCAGCACGTGCGTGATGTGCATGCCGGCATGCGGACGCACCTCCACGCAGATGCCCAGGTCGGCCTTCTGCGTGGCGACCGCTTCGGCCAGCTCCGCCGTGGAGCGCTCGACCAGCTTCAGCCGCACGTCGGGATAGCGCATCGCGATGACCCGCATCAGCGGGATGGCGAGCACGCGCGACGTGCTGGTGGGCAGGCCTACCGTCACCTGGCCGGCGGGCGTGTCGCGCTGCGTCTTCACGGCGGCCTTGGTTTCGTCGAGTTGCCGCAGCACCGTCTTGGCGTGGCGATAGAGCACTTCGCCGGCTTCCGTCGCCTGCACGCCGTTGTGTCCGCGTATGAACAGCGGCGTCTCCAACTCGCTTTCCAGGTTGGCAACGTGCTGGCTCAGGGACGGCTGCGCGACATGCAGCGCCTGCGCCGCGGACGAAATGCTGCCGAGCTCCACGATCTGGACGTAGTAACGCAGTTGGCGTAGATCCATATTCCCCTCGTCGCAGCGCGCGCCGGCGCCGAAAAATCGCGATGCGGGACATCGTCCATCCCACCGCTGATTCCATCGTTAATTCCTATGGCCCCATCGTTATTGCATATTTGTGACGGTCTGCCGGCATCCCTAGAATCGTAGCGGGCACCCGCCGCGGCTCCAGGCTGACGCGCGGCGCCACACAGAAATGAACACACAAGGGGAATCGATGATGTTCGTACGTCTTGCCGCCCACGTCGCGGCGGGTCTGGTGGTGTCGTTCGCCGCCGCCCAAGCCCACGCCGCCTATCCGACCGGCCCGATCCGGCTCATCGTTCCGCAGTCGGCCGGCTCCGGCGTGGATTCGGTCGCCCGCATACTCAGCGACAGGATGTCGCAAACCCTCGGACAATCGGTGGTGGTCGAAAACAAGCCTGGCGCCAATGGCGTCATCGCCACGGCCTACGTGGCCAAGGCCAAGCCCGACGGCTACACCCTGCTGCTGAGCGGTTCTTCGCCCATGACGCTGAATCCGGGGCTTTACAAGCACCTGCCCTATGATCCGATCAATGACTTCACCTATATCGCCGGAGTGGCCGAGAATCCCTTCGTGCTGGTGGCGAGCAAGGCCAGCGGGTTGAAATCCTTCGCCGACCTGAAGAAGGCGGCAACAGAGCATCCCGGGCGCTACACCTACGCCAGCGCGGGCATCGGCAATTCCACCCATCTCGCCACCGAAATGGTGGCCTACAAGGCCGGGATCAAGCTGATGCACGTGCCGTTCAACGGCTCCGGTCCCGCGTTCAGCGCCGTGCTCGGTGGGCAGACGGACCTGATGTCCAGCGTGGTCGGGCCGGCGCTGCCGCAGCTGCAGGCGGGCGCCGCCACCCCGCTGCTGATCATCGGCGCCGGCGCCATACCGGAACTGCCCGGCGTGCCCAGCGCCCGCGATGTGGGCTTGGACCTGCCCACCCTGCCAACCTGGACCGCCGTGGTCGGCCCGGCCGGCATGGATCCGGCCGTGATCAAGGTCATCGAGAAGGCTGTGCAGGACGCGCAGGAGGACAGTCGCCTGAAGGCCCAGTTCAAGGCGCAGTACCTGTCGATCTACCGCCTCGCCGGCCCTGCCCTGACCGACAGCATCAAGAACGACATCAAAGTGTGGACCGGATTGATCCATGAATTCGGCATCAAGGCCGAATGACGGGGACGAGCCGCGCCGCCGCTCTACGCCAACCCTGTACTGGACCTGTGCATGCCCTCCTCCTTGCGGTACATCCTTAACGATAGGCAACTCTTCGCGGCCGGACACGAATTCGCGGATACCGGCGCCTATGAACTGCTGAGCGGACGGATCGAGTTCCTGGCCGATCCGCACGCGCCGGACCTCGCCCATGTCGTGGACCTGGACAAGGCGGACCGCGACGCGAACGGACAGGTGGCTTACCGCGCGGATCTCCAGCTGCTCAAGCCCGTCGACATGGCGCGGGGCAATGGCCGGCTCTTTTTCGATTACGGCAATCGCGGCAACAAGCGCGCGCTGCAGTTTTTCAACGACGCGCCGCCGGTCAACCGGCCGGCCACGCTGGAACACGCGGGCAACGGCTTCCTGATGCGGCGCGGCTATACGGTCGCGTGGCTGGGCTGGCAGGGCGACCTGCTGCCAGGCGGCGGCCGCCTGCTGCTGGACGCCCCGATCGCGACCGACGGCGGCAAGCCCATCGTCGGCTGGGTCAGGACCGAGTTCGTGCCGACACGCGCCGGCACTTATGTCTATCCCTTGTCCAGCCTGGCATCGACGCGCAGCTATCCAACATCCGACCTGGATACCCGGCACGCCATGCTGACGCGGCGCCGCTACGCGCATTCCCGTCGCCACGACATCCCAGCCGACGCCTGGACCTTCGCGCGATTGGAAAACGGCACGGGCGTGGACAGCCAGGGCGAAGAACAGGCCATCGTCGCGTCCCGCCACCACATCCTGCTGCACCAGGGCTTCGAACCGGGCTGGATCTACGAGCTGTGCTACCGCGCCCAGGATCCGCGCGTGCTCGGGCTGGGCCACGTCGCGGTGCGCGATTTCATCAGCTTCCTGAAGTACCACGACGCGGACGGCGCCGGCCAGCCCAATCCCCTGGGACAAGGCAGCTTGCGTCCGGCCAAGGCTTACGCCTGGGGCCGATCGCAGACCGGCCGTTGCATCCGCGATTTCGTCCATGGCGGATTCAACGCCGATGCGAGCAATCGGCGCGTCTTCGATGGCGTCATGCCGCACGTCGCCGGCGCCGGCAAGATGTGGATGAACCAGCGCTTCGCCAACGTGACGCTGCTGCCGGGCCAGCATTACGAAAACCACGATACCCCGGCCGATCGCTTTCCGTTTTCGTACGCGGCCTGCACGGACGTGCACAGCGGCCGCACGGATGCCATCCTCAAACGGCCTGACACCGATCCGCTGGTCATCCACACCGACAGTTCTTCGGAATACTGGCATCGTCGGGCCAGCCTGGCGCACACGGATACCGAAGGCCAGGACTTGGCGCAGCCGGATACCGTCCGCATGTACATGTGGTCGTCCTCCCAGCATTTCAGCGCGCCGGGGCCCTTGCGTCCCAGTGCCGGCCTGAGCACCAACTACCAGAACTGCGTGTCGACGTCCTTCTTCTTTCGCGCGCTGCTGGACTGCATGGACGCATGGGCCACGCACGGCACGCCGCCGCCGGCCAGCCGCATACCGACGCGCGCCGACGGCACGCTGTGCGACCACGAGACGTGGAAGACGCAATTTCCCGCGATCCCGGGCCAGATGATCCCCACCTCGCCCAGCACCTTGGAGTTGGTCGATTTTGGGCCCGACCTCGATCGCGGCGACGTCTATCCGCAACCGCGCGTGCTGCCGGGCCGGGCCTACCCGACCCTGGTACCCGCGGTGGACCGGGACGGCCTGGACGTGGCCGGCGTACATGCACCCGCCGTGCGGGCACCGCTGGGCACCTATACCGGCTGGAGCATGCGCAGGCGCGAATTCGGCAACGGCGCCATGCTGGGGACCACCGGCAGCTACGTTCCCCTGCCCGACACGCCGGACGAGCAGCGCTTGACGGGCGATCCCCGTTCCTCCATCCTGAGCCGCTACGGCAGCGCCCAGGGCTATCGCGACGCGATCGAGCGGGCGGCGCAAAGTTTGGTCGAACAACGGTTCATGCTGCAGGAAGACCTGCCGCGCGTGGTCGGGGAAGCGGGCATATGGGGCCGTCCGCGCCACGACACCCGGCTCGACGCCGGCGAGGTCATGGACCAGGAATAAGGCGCCACGATGGATGACTCGGTTCACCTGTCCCTGGAAGATGTCTACACGCTGTCCTTCGATGTCCTGACGAGCCGCGGCTACTCCCGTCCGCACGCGGAGGCGATCGCGGAAACGATCACCGCCGGCCAGCGCGACGCCTGCCACTCGCACGGGCTGTATCGCCTGTTCATGTGCGTGGATACCATGCGGGCGGGCCGCGTGGATCCCGCCGCGGTTCCGGAAATCTCGCACCCGGCGCCCGCCATCGTGCAGGCGGATGCCCGGCACGGCTTTTCGCTGCTGGCCTTCCGGCAGGGCCTGCCGCATCTGGTGGAAAAGGCCCATCGCTGCGGGATCGCCGCCCTGGCGATCAACGACTGCTTCCACTTCTCGGCCCTGTGGCCCGAAGTCGAAGCGATTGCGGCACACGGCCTCGCGGCCATTGCCATGACGCCCAGCCACAGCTGGGTGGCGCCGGCCGGCGGCACCCGACCCGTGTTCGGTACCAACCCATTCGCATTCGCCTGGCCGCGCGCGGGCAAGGACCCATACGTCTTCGACTTCGCGACCAGCATGGTCGCGCGCGGCGAAATCGAACTGCATCGCCGCGCCGGGCGGCCCATTCCGGAAGGGTGGGCGGTGGACAAGGAAGGCCGCCCCACCACGGATCCGGCCCAGGCCCTGGATGGTGCCATGCTGACCTTCGGCTCGTACAAGGGATCGGCGCTGTCGGCGATGATAGAACTGCTGGCCGGCCCACTGATCGGCGACCTGACCAGCCTGCAATCGCGCGCCTTCGACGCCGGCGCGAACGCCACGCCTTTCCATGGCGAGCTGCTCATCGCGCTGGATCCGGCGCTGCTGGGGCGCGGCAGGACGGCGCAGAGCGAAGCCGCGGCGGAGGCGTTGTTCGACGCCATCGTGGGCCAGGGCGCGAGATTGCCCTCGCAGCGCCGCTTCGAAGCCAGGAAGGAAAGTATCGAGCATGGCGTCAGGATCAGCCGGTCGCTGTACGACGACATCCGCAAGCTCGCTGCCTGACGGGAGCCTCAGGCAGCTCAAGCCTTGCGTATACGCTGCAGTATCCGGTCCAGCGCCGGCCCGAACGCGTCGAAGGCCCCCTGCGCGGACAGATCCTGGATCACCTGTTCGTTCAATCCGCCCCGCGTGGAGAACTCCGTGGCCAGCTCGGCGAACGAAGTGTCGGTGTCCTTGGCGACGGCACTCAAGCCGGCGTAGAACGAGGCCAGGTAGGCCCGGGTGGTGGCGGCATCGACGCCGTTTGCCTGCAGCCATACGCCCTGGGTGTGCAACATGGTGAAGAAGCTTCCCATGAGCGCCGTCGCGGCGAACAGCACGTCGAATCCGGCTTCGTCCGCGACTTCCAGGCCCATGCCCACCTGGTCGAACAGGCGCGCGGCCAGCGGATCGGCGGGATGAATGATGGTCGTTCCCAGGCCGCGCGCCACCATGGGCAGCGGCGCCAGGCGGGTAATGCGCGCGACGTCCGGCAGCAGCGTCGCGAGCCGGTCCATCCTGAACGTCGAGATGAAACTGAGTACATGGTGGCGCGGCGCGAAGCGCAGGCCGGCCAGCACGTCCAGCGCGATCTGCGGGCGCACGGCCAGGCAGACGACGTCGCAGGCGTCCAGTACGTCCTGGTTGTCGGCCGCCACGCGCACGAAAGGGTAGCTCGCGGCCAGCCGCGCCGCCGTGTCGGCATTGCGCGGCGATACCACGACCTGGGCGGGCCTGGCGGGGGAAGCCGCGAGCCCCTGTATCACCGCCTCGGTAATGCTGCCGGTACCGATGAAACCGATTCGTTCAAGCATCTTGGAATCCTTGTCCCGCGACATGATCGTTTCACTTCCGCGATTTGATGAGTTTGTCGTCCACCGCTTCCTGCCAGGTATCCGCCAGCGTGAAACCCAGCGGAAAAGGATCGCTCGGATCGACGCCGAACTGGGTGATCCCCGTGATCCAGGCCTGCCCCGCCACGGTCGAACCGATAGCGGGGTAATCGCCCACCGTGGTCGTCGACGTGATGCGGGACTCGAATTCCGTGCCGATGATGGACTCGTGTATGAAGGTTTCGCCCACGGCGATCTGCCCCTTGGCGTGCATCACGGCCAAGCGGGCCGACGTGCCGGTGCCGCAGGGCGACCGGTCGCAGCGTCCCGGCGACACGACGACCGCGTTGCGCGCCCGCAGCACGCCTGCTTCGCGGCGCAGCGGCAGGACGAATTCCGTCTGGGTGATGCCCTTGATATGGGGGTTCAGAGGATGTGGCGAAGGCAGCTGTTCGGCCGCCGCGGCCTTGATGCTCTGGCCCAGTTCGCAGATGTCCCGCGCTTCGTCGGGCGTCAGGCCGAAGCCGAGCGCGGCGGCATCGACGATGACGTACGTCATGCCGCCGAAGCCCACGTCCACCTTCAGGCTACCGGTACCGGGTACTTCGACCATCCGGTCCAGGTGGTTCGCGAAGGCCGGCTGATTGGTGAACTCGACGCTGGTCACCTTGCCATCGGCGCACGTGCAGCGCACCAGGATCAGGCCGGCGGGCGATTCCAGCATGATCTCGGTCATGGGTTCGGTCATGGGCAGTATGCCGGTTTCCAGCAGCACGGTCGCCACGCATATCGTGTTCGACCCCGACATGGCTGGATACTCCATGGATTCGGCGATGATGTATCCCATGCGCGCCTGAGGATCCGTGGCCGGCAGCACGAAATTGACGCTCTGGTTGGGGCCGCCCCTGGGCTCGAACAGGCAGATGCGCCTGAGGTCGTCGCGGTGCTCTTCGAAGTGCACCATCTTGTCGAACATGGTCTGGCCGGGCACGTCGATGACGCCGCCCGTCACCACGTGGCCGATCTCCCCGGCCGCATGGCAGTTCACCATGGTCAAGGTCTTGTTCCAACGCATCCGTACTGCTCCTTCGATATCCGCCTGCCAGCCTGGCCTGCCATCCTTCTACCGTCAACGGCCCACCGCGTAGCCCTGCATACCGCGCGGATTCGCCGCCGCCTTCAGCAACCTGCGCCCGCCGGGAAGCATTTCCTGGGTGCAGGCGGTGATCCGGCCTTCCGACCAGGACGGCCCGACGGTGACGTCATGCCCAGCCTGGCGCAGCGCGTCGATCGTTTCGGGCGGGAACCGGTCCTCCAGTATCAGCCTGTTCAACTTGACCGGCCGCGGCCAGAACGACGTCACGAAATGCTCGATGTGCCAGGCGGGGCAGTCGATCGCTTCCTGCAGGTTCATGCCTTGCATGTGGCGGATCAGGAACGCCACCGTCCACTGGTCCTGCTGGTCGCCGCCCGGCGTGCCGAAGCACATATAGGGCCGGCCGCCGCGCAGGGCCAGGCCCGGCGACAGCGTGGTGGTCGGCCGCTTGCGCGGCTGCAGCGACGCCGGCAGCCCATCGTCCAGCCAGGCCATCTGCATGCGCGTCGTGATGGAGAAACCCAGTTCGGGGATGGTCGGACTGGCCGCCAGCCAGCCGCCCGAGGGCGTGGCCGACACCATGTTTCCGTGCCGGTCGATCACGTCCAGATGGCAGGTATCGCCGACGAAGATTTCCTCGTCGGCCCATTTTTCCAGCGGGGGCAGCTGCGCGAACGTCGGTTCGCCCACGCCGTAGCGCACGTCCGCGTCGCGCAGGGTGCGCTCCGCGATGCCCAGGTCCGGCAATCTCGGCGACACGCCGCCCGGCGAGCCGGGCCGGATCTCCCGGCTGGCGGTGGCGGCGATGAGCCCGGCGCGATCGCGAGCGTACGCCGTGCCCAGCAGGTTGCCGATCGGCACCGAGACGAAGTCGGGATCGCCGTACCAGGCCAGCCGGTCCGCGAAGGCCAGCTTCGCCGCCTCGGCGACGGTGTGGACGAACGCTGCGGACAGCGGGTCCTGGCGCTCCACCTTCAGCTCGCGCAGCATGGCGAGCTGCTGCAGGTGCACCGCGCCCTGCGACCAGGTGCCGCACTTGGCCACCGTGTAATCGCCGTAGTCCACCGTCAAAGGGTCTTCGTAGCTGGCGCGCCAGTCCGCCAGGTCGGCCTTGCGCAGCAGGCCCGGATTGCGCTGGCCCGTGGTGTCCCAGATCCGCTCCTGGCGGTAGAACCGGTCGATCGCGTCCGCGACGAAACCGCGATACCAGGCATCGAGCGCGGCGTCTATGCGCCCCGCCCTGTCGCTGCTGCGCGCCTCGGCCAGGTCGATGATCCGGGTATAGGTCGCGGCGATGGCCGTGGAGCGCATCAGGCGATCAGGCCTCGGCACTTTGCCGCCCGGCAGCCAGGCCTGCGCCGACGTGGTCCACTCGTCGCGGAACAGCGGCGACACAGCCAGTATGGACGCCGCCACGCGGGGAACGATGGGAAAGCCATCGCGGGCATATTCGACGGCGGGCGCCAGGACGTCCGCCAGCTCCCAGGTGCCGTAGTCGCGCAGCAACGTCAACCACGCGCCGAACGCGCCCGGCACCGCCGCCGGCAGCAGGCCGATGCCCGGTATCTGGCTGAGCCCCTGACGGCGGAAATAGTCGGTGGTCGCAAGCTCGGGCGCGCCGCCCTGGCCGCACAGGCTGCGCATGCGCTTTTCGTTTTCGCTCCAGAAAAGCACGGGAACCTCGCCGCCCGGACCGTTCAGGTGCGGCTCGACGATCTGCAGCACGAAGCCGCCGGCGACCGCCGCGTCGAACGCGTTGCCGCCACGCTCCAGCACGCTCATGGCGGTCTGCGAAGCAAGCCAATGGGTACTGGATACCACGCCGTTGGTACCTCTGATCTCCGGCCGCGTGGTGAAGGCATCCGACATTCCGAGACTCTTGTCTATCGATGGGACATCTACGATAGCGGGCTGGTTTCCCCGCATCATCGGATCTTCTCATTGTGGGATAAGCTAGCGCTTATAGGAGCGTAGCCATGGACCCCAGCGCACTGAATTTCGTGCGGCGCCTGAAAATCCGCCATTTTTCCGTGCTGATCGCGATCGCGGAGCATGGTTCCGTCACGCGCGCCGCCGATGCCCTGGGCATTTCGCAATCGGCGCTGACGCAGACGCTGGCCGAGGTCGAGAACATCTTCGGCAGCCCGCTGTTTTCGCGTACCTCGCGCGGCGTCGTGCCGACCGAACTGGGCAACATGGCGCTGGCGCGTTCGCGTCGTTTCCTGCAGGACGTGGAATTCTGGGAACGCGAAGTACAGGCCATGAGCTCCGGCTATCGCACCCATCTCAACCTGGGCGTGGTCCCCCATCTTTCCAGCGCGCTGCTCGCCCGCACCGTGCGCACGCTGGTCCAGCAGGTCAACCTGAGCCTGACCCTGCATCGCGGCAATACCCGCCAGTTGCTCAAGCTGCTGCGCGAGCGCAAGGTCGACTGCGTGGTCGGCAGGCTCCCGCCGGACGACGACCTGGTCGGGTTGAGCCATCGCCTGCTGTACGAGCAGCGGCCGGCGCTGGTGGCCCATCCGGCGCTGGCCGCGCGCCTGGGCAAGCGGGACGTGCAGCTCAAGGACCTGTCGAGCGCACGCTGGCTGCTGCCCTTGCCCGATACGCCCACACGCCAGCGCCTGAACGACGAGTTCCGCAAGCACAAGCTGGTGCCCCCCGCCCCGATCATCGAGACCGAATCGTCCGAAGTCATCGAGGAGATGATCGCCAGCGACGACGGCATGGTCTCCATCGTGCCGGAAGACGTGGCCAACGATTTCCGTGGCCGGGGCCGCGTCGCCACGCTGGACCTGCGGCTGCAGTGGATGCTGCCCGCCATCCACATCATCTCCGAAGCGCGCGACCAACCCCTGCCCGCCGAAGAGCACCTGGCCGCCAGCCTCGTCCGGCTGCGCAACGAAATGAACGCCGCCGCGGCGCAGCCATAAGCTGCGCCTAATCGCGCGATCAAAAAAACCGGTTTCCCGCCGGTGTCACATTCCTAACATGAACGACATGCGATCGGCTTTGTACGACGCATGACTCGACGCGGCGCGGATGCGGCCCCCGCCGGCCAGTGTCGCGCGAGTGGAAACACACAAGGGGAATACCATGAAGACAGCCGGATTGAAGCGGCTGGTCGGCCTATGGCTGACCGTACTGACACCTGCCCTGGCGCACGCCGCCTGGCCCGAGAAACCCGTCACCCTCATCGTGCCGGCGGCCCCAGGCGGATCGACCGATATCCTGGCCCGCGAACTGGCGGCCGACCTGTCGCAGGCCTACGGGCAGTCCTTCTTGGTGGAAAACCGTTCCGGCGCGGGCGGCAACATCGGCACCGGCATCGTGGCGAAGGCCAAGCCGGACGGCTATACGCTGCTGATCGGCGCCATGACCAACCACGTCGTCAATCCGACGCTGATTCCGTCGACGCCATTCAAGGGCGTCGACGACTTCACACCCATCGCCTACCTGGCCAATGTGCTGACCACCGTGGTGGTCAACCCCAGCTTGCCGGTACACAACATCAAGGAGCTGGTCGACTACGCCAAGGAGCACCCAGGCAAAATCGACTACGCCACCGGCGGCACCGGGAGCACCAACCATCTCGGCGTGTTGCTGCTCGAACGGCTTGCGGGCATCAAGATGGCGCACGTGCCTTACCGCAGCGGGGCGCCCGCGATCCTGTCGACCGTCAGCGGCGAAACCAAGTTGAACATCAGCGCGGGCACGCAGACTTTGCCGCACGTTCGGGCGGGCAAGCTTCGTCTGCTCGCGGTGACCGAGGGCCAGCGTTCGGAACTGCTGCCCGATACGCCGACGGTAGGCGAGACCGTCCCCGGCTATGAGATGACCATCTGGTACGGCGCCTTCGGCCCCAAGGGCACGCCGCCCGACATCGTGGCCAGCCTGAATGCCGCCATGAACAAGACCTTCATGAAGCCGGATATCAAGAAACGCATGCTGGACATGGGCGTGGTACCGGTCGAGATGACCCCGGACCAGTTCGCCCAGGTACTGCGACGTGACGATGCGAAGTATTCCAAGCTGATCAAGGAGCTTGGCATCACCGTCGAGTGAACCAGCCCGGCGCGGACCCAGGTTCGCGCCTCCCCCCATATCGTTAAAGGAGCATGTCAATGTCGATACGTTGGAAAGGGGTCTTCCCCGCCGTTACCACCAAGCTCAAGCCGGACTACACGCTGGATGTCCCCGCCATAGGCGCGGGCCTGGAACGCCTCATCGAAAATGGTGTCAGCGGCGTCGTGATGATGGGCATGGTGGGCGAGAATGCCCAGCTTACACCGGACGAGAAGATCACCGTCCTGAAGACCGCCAAGGAAGTGATCAAGGGCCGCATCCCCATCATCTCCGGCCTGGCGGAAACCAGTACGGAACGTGCGGTCGCCTACGCGCGCGAAGCGGAACGGATAGGCGTCGACGGGCTGATGGTGTTCCCCGCGCTGACCTACAAATCCGACGCGCGCGAAACGATCGCCTTCTACAAGACCGTTGCCCAGGCGTCCGGGCTGTCGATCCTGCTGTACAACAACCCGCGAGGCTACGGCGTCGACCTGGTGCCTGACGTCATCGCCGAGCTGCTGGCCGAACCCACCATCGAGGCCATCAAGGAAGAGTCGTACGACACCACGCGCGTCACCGATCTGGTCTCGCGCTTTGGCGATCGGCTCGCCGTGGTTTGCGGCGTCGACGACCTGATCGTCGAAAGCGTGGCGCTCGGCGCCCAGGCCTGGGTGTCCGGCATGGCCAATGCGCTCCCCCGGCAATCGGTGGAACTGCTCAATCTCGCGCTGGAAAACGACTACGCCCGCGCGCGCAAGCTGTACGGCGCGCTGATCCCGCTTTTCCATCTCGATACGGTGGTCAAGCTGGTCCAGCATATCAAGCTGGCGGAAAGCATCGTCTCAGGCTCGGCGGAAACGGTAAAGCCGCCGCGGCTGAACCTGGAAGGCGCGGAGCGGGAGAAGACCATCGCCATCGTCAGGAAGACGCTCGCCGACCTGAAGGCGCTGGGCTACCAGGACCACTGACCGCCAGGACGCGCGCCACCTCCAGCAAGGAATGCAACGCCGGGTTCGAGTCGTTCTCGCGCCATGCGAGCGATACCTCCTGGTCCAGATAAGGCGTCTGGTCGGAGATCGGCACGTAGCAGACCTTGGGGTGGATCAGCGACGTCAGATTGCCCGATACCAGCGCGACCGACAGCCCCGCCGCGATCAGGCAGATGACGCTGGCGACCTGCGAACACTCCTGTTCAATGCTCGGATAGAAACCCGCCGCGCCGCAGACCGCGATCAGCTGCGCGTGCGCGGCGGGCACTTTTTCGCGCGAAAACGAGACGAAGGACTCGCCCGCCAACTGCTTCAGGGCGATGCGCTTGCGGCCGGCCAGCGGATGGCTGGCCGATAGCGCGACGACCAGCCGGTCGCGCTGGTAGGCCCGCGTCCGTATCTGCGGCGCGGCGACCGGCAGCGGCGTGCGCAGCATGCCGACGTCCAGGGCCCGTCCCTGGATCTGCTCCAGCTGGTCCTTGGTCGTCATCTCCACGACGCGCAACAGCACCTGCGGAAACTCCTGCCGGAACCGGTTGATCAGTTCCGGCATGAAGCCGTAGCCCACGCTGCCGATGAAGCCTATGCTCAATTGCCCGGTTTCCCCGCTGCTGGCGCCGCGGGTGCGCTGTATCGCCACCTCTTCGTAGCGCAGCCATTGATAGGCTTCTTCCAGGAACACGGTGCCGGCGGGCGTCAGCGCCACCGAGCGCTTGTTGCGGACGAACAGCGGCGTGCCGAGGTGGCCCTCCAGCTTCTGTATCGCCTGGCTCAAGGGCGACTGCGCGATACCGGCGCGCAGCGCGGCGCGCCCGTAGTGCAGTTCCTCCGCGACCGCGATGAACTGCCGGAGCACCCGGCTGTTGATCATTAAGATATATCCTATCTTACAGGGCTATAAATTATATGTTGGACATGGAATTTACCCCTTTATAGACTGCCCTTCCCTATCAGAAGAAGATGGAGCGCCGTCATGCCCGTGTCCCCTGACCTGTCCCAACGCGCCTGCCGGGCCATCGCGGATCTGCTGGGCGGGGAGCGGCCCTGGGACGAACCGCCCGCCGCCAGGCTGCGTTTCCATGGCGATGCGCCGGCCTTCGATACGCCGCACGCGCTCACCCTGTCGGCCGGCGCGGCGATCGGCGCCTATGCACTGACGGTGGAAAAGTGGTGGCACCTGGCCACCGGGCAGCGCCAGACGGTCGCCATCGACTGGATGCAGGCCGCGGCGTCCCTGAACCCGGGCCACTTCCAGACCCAGAACGGCTACAGCCTGCCCGCGCTATCGCTGCTGACCGAGCTCAAGGCGGACTTCTACCGCACCGCCGACCAGCGCTGGTTCTTTCCCATCGGGTCCTATCCCCACCTGCGCGACGGCGTGCTGGAACTGCTGGACTGCGCCAACACCCCCGCCGCGCTGGGCCGCGCGATCGGCCGCTGGAAAGCCGACGACCTTGAAACGGCCTTTGAAGAAAAGCGCCTGCCCGGGGTCTACGCGCGCGGCACCGACGAATGGCTGCGGCATGCGCAAGGCGCGCTGCTGGCACGGCAACCGGTCATCGAGATCACCCGGATCGCCGACAGCGAACCCGAACCCGCCAGGCCCGGCGCCCGACCCTTGTCGGGACTTCGGGTCCTGGACCTGGGCCACGTCATCGCCGGTCCGGTCGTCGCGCGATCGTTGGCCGAACAGGGGGCCGAGGTCCTGCGCATCACGCCGCCGATGAACCAGGACCCTTTCCGGCAGACGATAGATACGAATATCGGCAAGCGCTCGGCCTTTCTCGACCTGACGCAGGCGGCCGACCTGCGGCGCGCGCGCGAACTGATCGGCGGCGCCGACGTGGTCGTGCAATCGTGGCGCCCCGGCACCCTGGCGCGGCGCGGCGTCGGCGCCGAGGACGCCGCCGCCATCCGCCCCGGCGTGATCTACGTCAGCGTCAGCGCCTTCGGCGATAGCGGCCCCTGGGCCGAACGCGGAGGCTTCGAACAGCTGGGCCAGACCGTCACCGGCATCGCGATCAGCGAAGGCGTGGCGGGCGGCAAGCCGCGCGTGGTGCCGACGTATCTGCTGAACGACTACCTGACGGGTTATCTGGGCGCGGCCGGCGTCATGCTGGCATTGATGCGCCGCGCCGTGGAAGGCGGCAGCTACCATGTGAAGGTATCGTTGACGCGGACCTCGATGTGGGTGCAAAGCCTGGGCCTGGAAGCCGGCCACACTGCTCGCGAAGACCGGCGGCATTTTGCCGAAGGCCTGCTGCCGCTGCTGGACACGCGTCCGTCGGCGTATGGTGTGCTGCAGCAGTTGCCGCCCGTCGCGCAGTTTTCTCGCACGCGCGCGCATTGGACCTTGCCGCCCGCCCCCAACGGCGCCCATCCCGCGGCGTGGCAGGAGTAGCCGGACCGCACGACCTGACGAGGGCCTCAGCCCCGCATAAATTCAATAACAAGGAGACAGAGCATGAAAAGAATGACGCCACGCGCGAACTTCAGGCTGGCCGCCGGGCTGGCATCGATCGCGCTAATCGCCGCGGCGCAGCCCGCCCGCGCCGACGCCCCCTACCCCAACAAGCCCATCACGCTGCTGATCGGCTTCGCCCCCGGCGGCCCGACCGACGCCATCGGCCGTGTGCTGTTCAAGCGCGTGTCCGAAATCCTGGACACGCCGATCATCATCGAGAACCGGCCCGGCGCGGGCGGCAACATCGGCACGCAGGAACTGACGCGCGCCAAGCCCGATGGCTACACCTTGCTGTATGGCACTTCTTCGCTGACGACGGCGCCCGCGCTGTTCAACCGCGCCGACCTCGATCCCACCAAGGCCTTCGACGTGGCGGGATGCTCGGTGTCCGTGCCGCTCATCCTGCTGGTCGCCAAGAGCGATCCAGCCGCCAACGCGGAGGATTTCTACAAGGCGGTCAAGGGCAATCCGGCGAAGTACTTCCAGGGCTCGTCGGGAAATGGCTCGATCGATCACCTGGTGTCCATGGACATCGCCGGCAGGCTGGGCCTGAAGTTCCAGCACGTGCCGTACAAGGGCAATGGCCCGGCGTTGGCCGACCTTGCCGGCGGCAACGTCAATTTCATGTACTCCGGCTCGTTCAACAGCGCCCTGCCCATCATCAAGGCCGGCAAGGTCAAGGCCCTGGCCGTGACCTCGGGCCACCGCTCGCAGGCCTTGCCGGATATTCCGTCGCTCAGCGAAAGCGTGCCCGGGCTGCGCAGCTTCGACGCCGGCACTTGGCAGGTGCTGGCAGCCCCCAAGGGCACGTCGCCCGCCGTGCTGGCAAAGCTGAACGAGGCCATGCAGGCCGCGATGAAGGACGCCAAGGTCAAGGAGAGCCTGGACTTCCAGGGCGCCGAGCCGATGAACATGGACCAGAAGCAGTGCAACGCCTACATCGGCAAGGAATACGAGCGCTGGTCAGGCACCATCAAGCGGCTGGGCCTGAAGTCCGAATAATCCAGAACAATCCAGAAAAACAGACACCGGAGACAACCATGCAAAAGCCACTCAAGCGTAGGCTGGTGGCCAGCCTCGGCCTGGCAACCGCTCTTTCCGTCGTTGCCGTCCTTCCCGTCGCCGCACAGGCGGCGGATAGCTTTCCGGACAAGCCCATACACCTCATCGTTCCTTTCCCCCCGGGCGGTGGAACCGACACCCTGGCGCGGGTGCTGGCCGAACGCATCGGCGCGGAACTGAAGACCAACGTCATCGTGGAAAACCGGCCGGGCGCCGGCACGGTCGTCGGCAGCGACTACGTCGCGCGCAGCGATCCCAACGGCTACACCATCCTGCTCAATACATCCGCCCACGCCATCAACGACACGCTGGTGCCCAAGCTCCCTTACGATACCGAGAAGGCCTTCGCACCCATCGCCATCGTCGGACAGGCGCCGAACGTCGTGGTGGTCCGGCCGGACAGCCCGTTCAAGACCATGGGCGACATCGCCGCCTACGCCAAGGCGCATCCGGGCAAGCTGACCTTCGGATCGTCGGGCAATGGCACCGCGGTGCACCTGGCGGCGGCACTGTTCGAAGAAATGGCGCATGTCACGTTGACACACGTTCCCTACAAAGGCGCCAGCCCGGCGATGACCGATCTGGTCGGCGGCCAAATCGATATGTTCTTCGGCACCGCCGGCGCCGTCACCCCGCTGGTGAAAGCCGGCAAGCTGCGGGCGATCGCCATCACCAGCACGGAACGGTCGCCCTACTGGCCCGGTATTCCCACGATCGCGGAAACCTATCCTGGCTATACCGCCGACGTCTGGTACGCACTGTTCGCGGCTGCGAAGACCCCGCCCGCCGTGATAAACAAACTGAATCACGCCGCCATCGAAGCCACGCAGTCCGACATGTTCAAGCAGCGCATGGGCAGCGAAGGCGTCACCAACAAGCCGAATACGCCCGACGATCTCGCCCGCTATGTGCACAAGGAGATCGCGCGCTGGCGCAAGGTCATCAAGGATGGCAATGTGTCCATGGGCTGAACCCCGCCCACGTCGCCGGGAGGCTCACATCATCCGCATCGGAAAGGAAATGCCATGAATGAATCGGGAAGGCTCGCCGGCAAGGTCGGCATCATCGTCGGCGGCGGCCAGCAGCCTGGCGGGACGATAGGCAATGGACGCGCGGTGGCCGAACGCTTCGCGGCCGAGGGCGCCACGCTGCTGATCGTCGACATCAATCCGGAATGGGCGGACGATACGCTGCAGGCCGTCACCCGGTTGGGCGCGCGGGCGTCGACCCTGCAAGCCGACATCACCAGGGAAGAAGACTGCCGCGCGATCGCCCAGGCCTGCGTCGAACGCTACCAGCGTATCGACATCCTGCATAACAATGTGGGACGCTCCACGGGCGACCGCCGCACCACGGAGCTGGACGTCGCCGCCTGGGACGCCATCATGGATATGAACCTGAAGGGCATGTTCATGACCTGCAAACATGTCCTGCCCACGATGATCGCCCAGCGGTCGGGCTGCATCATCAACGTGTCGTCCACGGCGTCGCTCGCCGCGCGGCCCACGGTGACCTACAAGACCAGCAAGGGCGCGGTCAACGCGCTGACCCAGCACCTGGCGATGGAAAACGCGCCGCACGGCATACGCGCGAACGCCCTGCTCCCCGGCCTGATCGATACGCCCATGGCGATCGAGCGGCGCGCGCGCGAACGCGGCGTGCCGCGCGAGCAGGTGCGGGCGGAGCGGGATGCGCTGGTGCCCCTGGGCCGCATGGGCACCGCCCAGGATGTCGCCAACGCCGCGCTGTTCCTGGCCTCCGACGAGGCGCAGTACA
This sequence comes from Bordetella genomosp. 9, assembly GCF_002261425.1. Lineage (NCBI taxonomy): Bacteria > Pseudomonadati > Pseudomonadota > Betaproteobacteria > Burkholderiales > Alcaligenaceae > Bordetella > Bordetella genomosp. 9. Next base: position 1,928,585 of record NZ_NEVJ01000003.1, read on the forward strand.
TCACCGGGGTGCTGCTGCCGGTCGACGGCGGACTGCTGGTCAAGCGCGGCTGACGCCATTAACCCGCCGGCTACAGCTGTGCCGCGCGCGACCGCGCTGGCGTGGCGTCGGTGAAGCGGGACACGTCCGCCATGACCTCGGGCACTTCGGCCGAGGAGAACGCCGCCTCCACTGCCGCTTCGTCCGCGAAGATGCATTCACAGATCGCGATCGTCCCGCGACGATCCTGCGCCGGGAAGAATGCAGCCACGTCGCGCAGGCCGTACCGGCCCCAGCACTTCATTACCAAGGGCAGGTGGCCATTGACGTAGTAGTCCCGATCGAATCGGGTCTCCGGTGTGCCTTGATAGGTGACATACACCACGACGGTTTTACTGTTGTCAGTCATACATGCTCCAAAGCAACATCGGGTTGGATAGCCCGTCAGTGTTCTTGCAGGTGGGTGTGCCGCGGGCCGCTCCTGAAACCGTGACCGCGTGCCGACCAGGCGATGGCGAAACCCAGGGCCAGCAGCAGCGCCATGACCGGCGGGAAAGATCGCGCGCCCCAGGCATCCAGGAGAAGGCCACCCACCAGGCCGCCGCCGGCGATCGCGCTGTTCCACACCACGACGTTCATCGACAGGGCCACGTCGGCGCCATCCCCGGCTGCGTCCGCCAAGGCGGTCTGCAACAGCGTGGCCGCCCCACCAAAGGTCAGCCCCCAGATGGCCACCCCGACGAAGATGGCAACCGGCGTGTACGCCAGCCAGATGAACATCAAGGACACGACGGCGAAGATGGCCAGGCTAGCCAGGACGGTGGCGCGTAGATGACGATCGACCCGATGGCCGGCAATGCCGATGGCCACCAGCGCCGCCAGGCCAAAGGTCAGCAGCACCACGTCCACCTGGGCCTCGAGCCCGGCCTGCGCAACGAAGGGTGCGACGTAGGTATAGAGAATGTTGTGGGCCAGCATCCAGGCCATCACCACGCCGAGGACGGATCGCACGCCGGGCGTCGTGAATACGCGGCGCAAGGGCAGCTTCACATGTCCCGCCTGGCCGGGATAATCCGGCACCTTCGCCAGCACCCAGACGATCAACGCCAGGGTCAGCCCGGACATCGCGGCGAATGCGCTGCGCCAGCCCACTGCCGTACCCATCCAGGTACCCAGCGGCACGCCGAGCGACAGTGCGAGGGGCGTGCCGACCATGGCCACCGCCAATGCCTGCCCCTGTTGGCGCGCCGGCACCATTCGGCGCGCATAGCCGGCCAACAGGCTCCACGCCAGGCCTGCCGACACACCCGCGCAGAATCTGGCGACCAGTGTCAGCCAGTAGTGTGAGGACAGCGCCGTGATGGTGTTGAACAGCAAGAAGCCCACGATGGCGAGCAATAGCGCGCTGCGCCGCCGCCAGCTCTGGGTGGCGATCGTCATTGGTATGGCCGCCAGGAGCGAACCCAGTGCGTAGGCTGTCACCGTCTGCCCCGCGAGCGACGTTGATACGCGAAGGCCGCCCGCCATCTGCGGCAACAGTCCTGCCGGCAGGGTTTCGGTGATGATGCAGATGAAGCCGGTCATGGCCAACGCCAGCAACCCCGCCAGCGGCAGGCGCTCGTGGCGCGTGGACGTCCGGGTGGTAGCCGTATTCGTCACGGCATCCTGGCTCGGCAGACAAATGGGCGATGAAGATTCATATGGGTGGCTCCTTAATAAATATATCGATCGATACATATATCGCGAAAAGAAGCGGGTCCATTGATTCGTGCGCGGCGTGGAACGTGTGAGTCTGATGCCTTGCCAGGCCGTGGATGTCCGCCATATATGTACCGATCGATATGTTATGCGCGCACTCGCCGGGCCGTCAACCGATTATGTACCGATCAATATATATACTTGTGACTTTCTACCGGATTTCGATGCCGAACTGGGCACGCTCGCCGCGGTACGAGGCCGGCAGCGCTCACGTCTTGGCCCCGGTGCGCCCCGCCTCCAACATCGCCAGTACGCGCGGCAGCAGAGGCAGCGTATTCGCCGGATTCCATACCGCCGAATATTCCGCCTGCACGGCGGTCCCGTCGATCTGCTTGAACACCACGCCTGGCACGCCGGCACGCGCGAACGAGCGCGGCACCAGCGACACGCCGCGCCCCATCGCCACCAGGCTGACCACCGACACCAGGTGCCTGGCATAGTGGACGATGCGCGGGCTGAAGCCGGCGCCCATGCAGGTCGCGATGGTCAGGTCATGGAAGCTCGGGCCGCTTTGCCGCGGGATCGCGATGAAGGCGTCCTCCGCCAGATCGGCCAGGCGTACCCTGCGGCGCCGCGCCAGGGGATGCCCGGCTTCAAGTGCCACGACCAGCTCCACGCGCCCCACCGGAATGGACATCATGCGGCTCATCCCCTGCGAGATCTGGGCAAAGCCGATGTCGATGCGATCCTGCTCCAGCGCATGGATCTGCTCCGACGAGCCCATTTCCTCCCAGACGGTTTCCAGGCCGGGCATCTTGCGTTCCAGGCCCAGGATCACCTCGCGTATATCCATGAACAGCACGGCGGCGACGAAGCCCACGCGTATCCTGCCGGCATTGCCCTGCTCGGCGCGCTGCACGGCACGGATGGAAAGCTCGGTCTGCGTCAGCAGACGCCGCGCTTCCTCGACCATTACGGTCCCGGCGATGGTCAGACGGACCCGGCGCTGGTTGCGGTCGAACAGCGTCACGCCCAGGCGCTCTTCCATTTGCTGGATGGCCTTGGTCAGCGGCGGCTGCGACATGAACAGCCGCTCCGCCGCGCGGCCGTAGTGCAATTCTTCGGCCAGCGCCAGGAACATGCGCAGGGACCGGGGGTCCATCGATTGGAGATCGAAATTCATGAACGCGGGCTGCGCAACGCAGTCTCATGGGGCAGCGTTCATCGTACCGCGCCGCGCCGGCCGACAGGCCGGCCACGCTTTTCAATTGCGGATGTCCTGGATGAACCAGTCCAGCGGCAGCTCCTGGCCCAGGCCCTGTTCTTTCGCCTTCCGGTAGACCACCCCGCCGACAGAGGAAAACTGCACGCCCCAGTTGCCGACGGTGTAGTAGAAGGTGATCTGGTCGTCGCGCGTGCGCCCCGGCGCCTTGCCGGAGATCACGTCGGTATAGCCCGGCCAATCCTGCGTGGGCAGCCGGGATTTCTTCGGCTTGGGCAGGCGCCGCTGTTCCTCGGCGGTGCCCGCCACGTAAGCGCCCGGGCTGCCGGAGATGCCTTTGCGGAAGCGTTCCGTCTCCGGCATGGGCAGTTCTTCCTTGCCCTGCTGCACGGCGACGTCGAAGCGCTGCACGATGGACGCGTCGATCTCGCGCGGCGTGAGCACGACCACGTGCATGCCGGGTTCCAGCCAATCCGCTTCGAGTACCGGCGTCATGCTGTCGGTGCAGGTCGCGACGATGTCCGCGCCGCGCACGGCGTCGCGCGGCGTGTCCACGGGGATGATTTCCACGCCGAATTGTTCGGCGCACTCGCGGGCATAGCGTTCGCGATTGTCGCGATTGCGGCTGTAGACGCGCACGCGGCGGATATCGCGCACGGCGAGAATGGCTTCCAGGAAGGTGCGGGCCATGCCGCCGGATCCGATGATGCCCAGTTCGCGCGCGTTCTCGCGCGACAGCAGGCGCGTGCCGATGCCGGCCGCGCCGCCCACCCGCATATGCTGCAGATGGCCATCGTTCATCAACGCCAGGGGCTGCCCATTGCCGGTGCTGAACAGGAAGACCAGGCCGCAATAGGTGCCCGGTTCGATGCAGAATTTCTGCTCGCTGCCGCCGGCGCCTTCGTCGCGCGGCCAGACCAGCACGTCCGACTTCAGGCGCACCGCCAGAATACCGTCGCTGGTGCCGTCCACCGTGCCCCAACGGTAGTAGCCGTCGTCACGGTCGCAGGGCACGTACATATCGATGCGCGGCCGGCCGACGGCCGCGCCGGTGAGCAGGCCGGCGAAGGCGCGTTCCTGCGCCTCGATGCATTCGCGCATGGTCAGCACTTTCGCGACCACGTCATTGTTGATCAGAAGCATGTTGACTCCACGTTGTCGCTATGACCCACCGCTATGACCCGCCGCTGTAATCCACCGCTGTAATCCACCGCTGTGATCCACCACAGCGATCCGCCGCGGCGATCCCCTATTGCGGCTGGATACCCGATTTTCGGATGACGTCACCCCAACGCTGGCTTTCGCTGCGGATGAAGTCCCTGAACTGCTCCGGCGTGGACCCGATGGGATCCGCGCCTTCGTCGACCAGCATCTTGTGGACGGCCGGCGCGTGCACGAACTTGACGATCTCGCGATTGAGCTTGTCGATCACGGTCCTGGGCGTGCCCTTGGGCGCCAGCACCCCATACCAGACACTGGACGCATAGCCCGGCACGGTCTCCGCGACGGTGGGCACCTCCGGCAAGGCCGGATTGCGCTGCGGCGTGGTCACGGCTACGGCGCGCAGCTGACGGTTCTTGACGAAGGCCAGGCCCGCAGTCATGTCGGCGAAAGTCATGGTGACCTCGCCCGTCATGACGGCCTGGATGGCCGGCGCGGTGCCCTTGTACGGCACGTGCAGCATGTCGGCGCCCGACAGCACCTTCAGCAACTGGGCGGAAAGATGCGCGGTGCCGCCCAGCCCCGATGATGAAAACGTCAGCTTGCCGGGTTCCTTGCGCGCCAGGTCCAGCAGGTCCTTGACGCTATGGATAGCCGAGTCGTTCTTCACCAGCAGCACGGCGGGCACGTCGGCGATCAGGCTGACGGGCTCCAGGTCCTTCTGCGGGTCGTAGTTCAGTTTCTTCATCAGATACGGCGCGACCACCAGGGGCGAAGGCGAATCCAGGATCAGCGTATAGCCGTCGGCGGGCGCCGTCGCCAGGGATTGCGTACCGACCACGCCGCCGGCGCCCGGCCGGTTCTCCACCACCACGGACACGCCCAGCTCCCGGGTCAGGTTCTGCGCCACCATCCGCGCCATGATGTCGACGCCGCCGCCCGGCTCGTAAGGGGAAATCATCCTGATCGGCCGATTGGGATAGGCCCCGGCGGACGCGCCATCGGCATGGGCGGCGCAGTACGGACCCAGGGCCATGAGGGAACACAGGGCCAGGCGGCAAGGCAGCTTCATATCGTTGTCTCCGATCACCTTGTGGCAAGCCGGTGCCTATCAGCCCGGCCGATTCTGCTTATTAGTATGCTACGGTATACCATCCTCGGTGCAGCGGCAATAATGGCCTACCCGGTATGACAAGCGGCTTAATGCCATGAAAAAAGCCCGGCAGTTTCCTGCCGGGCCTGGCCGTGTGAATCGACGATATCGTCAGGGATACCGGCGCTTGTCCGGTGGTGGCGGGAAATACTGGTACAGCCACGTCTCGCTAAGCACCTGCTTGTCGCTGACGCGCCGGATGAAGCCGCGCATTTCCACGGGCGCCGTGCTGTCGTCGGTCGGATACCAATCGAACATGGCGCGAAAGCCCTCGACTTCCGGGTGCAACGCGAAGATCTGGAAATCCTGCGCGCGTCCATGCGAGACCGTGATCACCGATTCCAGGCGCTCGTTCTTGTCCATGCCTTGCAGCGGTCCGCCGATGAAATCGATGGCGAAACGCCGCGCCCAGACATTGGGGTAGTGCTCGCCCGGCGCCCAGCCTTCCGTGAAGCCGCCCATGCCCGTGCGCGTGGCCAGCACCCGCGCCAGGGTGGGCTGCACCGGCGCCAGCGCGGCCCAATGCAGCTTGTAGCCGTAATGCAGCGACTGTCCGGCCTTGACGGGCTCCTTGGGATTCCAGAACGCCACGATGTTGTCCAACGTTTCCCCGGTGGTCGGCAATTCCATCAGGTTGATGGCGCCATCGCCCCAGGCGGTCGTCGGCTCCACCCACAGGCTGGGACGGCGGCTGTACCAGTCCACCGTATCCTGATAGGACTTGAAGTCATGGTCCGTCTGCAGCAGCCCAAAGCCGCGCGGGTTGTTGTCCAGGTACGTATTGAACTGGATGTGCTCAGGATTGTTCAGCGGCCGGCAGACCCATTCGCCATTGCCACGCCACATCGACAGACGGTCCGAATCGTGGATCTTGGGGTGGATGGTGTCGCACATCCGGCGCTCGTTGGTGCCGCAGCTGAACATGCTGGTCATGGGCGCGATGCCCAGCTGCTTGATGTCCTGGCGCGCGGTCAGGTGCGCGTCGATATCCATGATGACGCGATCGGCCAGGCAATTGATATCGAAGCGGTAGGCGCCGGTGATGCTGGGCGCATCCAGCAGCGCGTACAGCACGAAGCGCGTGGCGTCCGGTGCCGGCGTCTCGAACCAGAACTCGATGAAATCGGGGAATTCCTCGACGGTGCCCGCATAGGTGTTCACCGCCACGCCGCGCGCCGACAGGCCGTACTGCCCGGTGTTGTCCACGGCGCGGAAATAGCTGGCGCCCAGGAAGGACACGATGTCGTACTTGTCGATATTCGGCTGCTTGAACACCTTCAGGCCCGAAAACCCCAGGTCGCCCGAGAGCTGGCCGACATCCACCCCGGTGCTCTGGTAGTTGAACAGCTCGGGCCGGAAGTGCACTTCTTTCGCGATGCGGGTGCCGGGCTCGATGCTGTGCATGCGCACCGGCGTACGAAACCCCATGCCGACGTGGAAGAACTGCACGTCCAACTGGCCCTTGCGCCCCCAGAGGGAATGCGCGGCATCGTACTGGATGGCATTGAACTGCTGCGGGGTCAGGTTGGCCAGGGTCGGCGGCAGGACTTCGCGGGTGTCCACATAAGGCGTGGTCGCCAGCTTGCTGGCGCGCGCCTGCAATCCTTCGAAACTGAAGGGTTTGGCTTCGCCATCGGCTATGTCCGCGACAGCGCGCGAGGCAAGCAGGAAGGAGGCCGGCAAACCCGTGCAGGCCGCCAAGGCCGCGGAGGCTTTGAGCAGTGAACGTCGGTCCATGGATACCTATCGAAAAACGGAGCCAAAGAAATGGCGTGGCCGGAACCGCGCCACGCCCGTGCAGGTACATTGAACCATAGGTTTCCGGCGATTCCGACAGCCAGGTGCCGCCGAAGACAGCTTACGTGCCGAGAAGTCACGAACCGACACGGTCAGAAAAAAACCGGGATTGCGGCTACGATATCGGCCGACCCGCAACGCCCCTCCCGCTCGCCTCGTGCCTTCATCGCCCGCCCCCTTCCGCGCCACCCCCGCCAGCCCGCCGCCCTTCGTCGTCCTGGACGCCTGCGTCCTGATGTCGTCCATCCTGCGCGGCCTGCTGCTGCGCCTGGCGCGCCGCGGCGTCTTCCTGCCGGTGTGGAGCGCGCGCATCGGCGAGGAATGGATCCGAAACGCCGCGCGGCTCTGGAAAGTACCCCCCGCGGACGTGGCCGCGCTGTGGGCGGACATGCAGCGTGAATTCCCCGACGCCGACGCGGGCGACGTAAAGGCCTACGAAGCCGGGCTGCGGTACAGCGACCCCAAGGACCACCACGTGATCGCCGCCGGTCTGGCGAAACGCGCGCGCTGCGGGCTGCAGCAGCCGCCCGCCGTGCTGGTGGTGACCTGGAATATGAAAGACTTCAACCGCTCGGAAATGCGTCGGCTGGGGACGGACGCCTGCGACCCCGACCGCCTGCTATCGCAATGGTGGCCGGCGTCGCGTGACGCGCTGCTGCGGGCGCTGCAAGGCACGGCCGCCGACGTGGCGGCGGTCGGCCGGGAACCGGAGCCGCTGTCCGCCACGCTGCATCGCGAGCGTTTGTACCGGCTGCGGGGCCTGGTGGAACGGGACGGCGGCTTCGACGAGCCGGCGCGGCGCGGCGGCGACGGCGACGTCAACGTCAACGTCAACGGCGACGTCAATGATCGTGATTGCTCGCCGCGAATCCCACTGCATTCAGGCGTTCGATGACTTCCACGATGTGCTCCGGGCCACGCGTCTGCAGCACGAAATCGACTTCCACATTGCGTACCGGCAAGGCGGTGAACGCACGCTGGTGATGCACTTCGGTGATGTTGGCATGGGCGTCGGCAATGACCGCCGTGGCGTGCGCCAACGCCCCCGGCAGGTCGCGCAGGTCCACGCGGATGCGGGCCAGCCGGCCGGCGCGCACCATGCCGCGCTCGATGAGTTCGCCCAGCATCAGCGGATCGATATTGCCGCCCGTCAGCACCAGGCCGACACGCTTGCCGCTGAAGCTCGCGTCGCCCTGCGCCTGGTCGCGCAGTATGGCGGCCAGGCCGGCGGCGCCGGCGCCTTCCACCACGGTCTTTTCGATTTCCAGCAACACCACGATGGCATGTTCTATATCGCCTTCGCTGACGAGTTCGATGCGCGACACATGGCGGGCGACGATTTCCTGGGTCAGTTGGCCAGGCGACTTCACGGCGATGCCTTCGGCGATGGTGTATTGGCCGTAAGGCAGCGTCATGCCGCGCGTGGCTTCGTACATGGAAGGAAAACGCTCGGTCTGCACGCCGACGATCTCGATGTCCGGCTTGATCGCCTTGGCGGCCACGGCGATGCCCGAGATCATGCCGCCTCCGCCTATGGGGACGACCAACGTGTCCAGGTCCGGCCGGGACTCCAGCATTTCCAGCGCGATCGTGCCCTGCCCGGCGATGACGTAAGGATCGTCATAGGGGTGGATCATGGTCAGCCCGCGCTCCCGCGCCAGCACGTAGCCGTGGGCCTTGGCGTCGTCGAAGGTATCGCCCTCGAGCACGACTTCGGCGCCGAAGCGGCGGGTATTGGCGACCTTGACCGTGGGCGTGAAGCGCGGCATGACGATGACCGCCGGGATGCCCATGCGCTGCGCGTGGTACGCCACGCCCTGCGCGTGGTTGCCGGCCGACACCGCGATGACGCCGCGCGCGCGTTCCGTGGCGTCGAGATTCAACATCCGGTTCAGCGCGCCGCGCTCCTTGAAGGACGCGGTGAACTGCAGATTTTCGAACTTCAGCCAGACTTCGGCGCCGAGCATGTCGGACAGCGTGCGGGAATGCGAAAACGGTGTGTTCAGCACCTGTCCCTGCAGACGCTGGTGCGCGGATTGGATGGCGGACAGGTCGATCACGCTATGCTCCTGATGGATCGGCCGCGCCGGCGCGGCACCGGCCGATGCCTTAACGCACCGGCAGAAAATTGAAGAACAGCAGGCCCTGCGCGTAATTGATGCCGACGCGCCGGCCGTTTTCCCCCAGCAGATTGGCGATCAGGTCCAGCCTGCCGATGATCGCCCCGAACTCGCGCTCGAAGCTGAGATTGGTCGCGGTCGGACTGATCTCGTTCGCCAGCAACAAGGGCTGCCCGGCGCCGTCGCGCCGGCTGGCCAGCAGCCAGGCGGCGGCCTCCACGTTACGAGCCGCATTGTAGACGCGCTGGCCATCCAGCACATCAGACACATAGAAGCGCGTTTTTCCGTTGTGCGAAGCGATGATGGTGTCGGCCAGGCCATAGATGAAGGCGGTGACCCGGTCGCCCTGGAAGCCGGGATCCAGCGACACCGCCAGGACCTGGATATCGCGCAGGCCGGACAGCGGCGCGGGCGGCGTCCGGTTGTCGATCAGGCCATGCAGCCGCGCCATGGCCGCGGCCTGGTTCGCCATCCCGCCCTTGCGCCATTCGCGCGGATTGCGCCGGTAAAGCTTGTCGGCCAGGGAATACAGGCTGTTCAGGTTGTCGCGCATTTCCAGCGTGACGGTGCGGTTGAAATCCGTCTGCATGAACTGGTCGGCGGACATGGATTCCCCGTCCGGCCGGCGGCCGTCGCGCGAGGGCGATTGCGGAGACATGCAGGCCGCGAGCATGCCGCTCGCCGCCAATATCGCCAAGGCCCTGCGCCCCCGCCTGTTCATGCCATATATGCCCGTTTGCCCGATGTAGCCGTGTGTACTGCGTGATGCGATGCCGCGCGCCGCCGACCGCTGGGTCGTGACGTCGCTGCCGTGCCGCGCATGCACTTTACCGTACCTGGAAAGGAAAACGGCGCCTTGCGGCGCCGTTTCCCGGGTAAACCATCCGTCGGAACCGGCGGCCCGCTCGTGCCGAGCGGGCGCCTGTTCCCGCCGCTTACTGCTGCGGCTCGGATTGCGGCACGCCTTCGGCGGCCTCGCCCTGCTGGGCTTGTTGCGCTTCGATGCCGCCGATCGCCTTGATGGACAGGCGCAGGCGGCCCTTGTCGTCGGCCTCGATGACCTTGACGCGGACGTTCTGGCCGACCTTCAGCACATCGTTGATGTTCGCGATGCGGTAGTTGGCGATTTCCGAGATGTGCAGCAGGCCGTCGCGGCCCGGCAGCACCTGCACGATGGCGCCGAAATCCAGCAGGCGCAGCACGCTGCCTTCGTAGACCTGGCCGACTTCGACGTCGGCCGTCAGTTCGACGATGCGGCGCTGCGCTTCCTTGGCCTGGCTTTCGTCGACGCTGGCGATCACGATGGTGCCGTCATCGGAGATGTCGATCTGCGTGCCGGTTTCCTCGGTCAGGGCGCGTATGGTGGCGCCACCCTTGCCGATGACGTCGCGGATCTTCTCGGGGTTGATCTTGATCGTCAGCATGCGCGGCGCGAAGGCCGACAGCTCGCCACGCGAGGCACTCAGGGCGTCGCGCATATTGGCCAGGATGTGCAGGCGGCCTTCGCGGGCCTGGGCCAGCGCCACCTGCATGATTTCCTTGGTGATGCCCTGGATCTTGATGTCCATCTGCAGCGCGGTCACGCCCTGCTGGGTACCGGCCACCTTGAAGTCCATGTCGCCCAGGTGATCTTCATCGCCCAGGATGTCGGTCAGCACGGCGAACTTGCCATCTTCCAGGATCAGGCCCATGGCCACGCCGGCCACGTGATCCTTGATCGGCACGCCGGCGTCCATCATGGCCAGCGAACCGCCGCACACCGACGCCATCGACGACGAACCGTTGGATTCCGTGATCTCGGAAACCAGGCGGATGGTGTACTGGAAATCTTCCGGCGCGGGCAGCAGCTTCAGCAAGGCGCGCTTGGCCAGTCGGCCGTGGCCGATTTCGCGGCGCTTGGGCACACCGATGCGGCCGGTTTCGCCGGTGGCGAAGGGCGGCATGTTGTAGTGCAGCATGAAGCGGTCGCGGTACTCGCCCATCAGGGCGTCGATGATCTGCTCGTCCTGCTTGGTGCCCAGCGTGGCGACAACCAGCGCCTGCGTTTCACCGCGGGTGAACAGCGCGCTGCCGTGGGCGCGCGGCAGCACGCCCAGGCGGATGCTGATCGGACGCACGGTGCGGGTGTCACGCCCGTCGATACGCGGTTCGCCGTTCAGGATCTGGCCGCGGACGATGCGCGCTTCCATGTCGAACAGGATGTTGTCCACCGCGACGGCGTCGGGCTGCCCTTCGCCGGTTTCGGCGGCACGCGCGGCCACCTGCGTTTTCACGTCGGCGTAGACTTCGCGCAGCTTGGTGGTGCGCTGCTGCTTTTCGCGGATCTGGTAGGCTGCGACCAGGCCATCCTTGGCGGCGTTGGTGACGGCGGAGATCAGCGTTTCGTTCTTGGCTTCGGGCTTCCAGTCCCAATCCGGCTTGCCGGCATCGCGCACCAGTTCATGGATGGCGTTGATCACGGCCTGCATCTGCTCGTGGCCGAACACCACGGAACCCAGCATGACTTCTTCGGACAGCTGGTCGGCTTCGGATTCCACCATCAGCACGGCGGTTTCGGTACCGGCCACGACCAGGTCCAGCTTGGATTGCTTCAGCTGCGACGCGGTGGGGTTCAGCACGTACTGGCCGTCGACATAGCCCACGCGGGCCGCGCCGATCGGGCCATTGAACGGGATACCCGAAATGGCCAGGGCGGCCGACGCGCCGATCATGGCGGCGATGTCGGGGTCGATTTCCGGATTGACCGACAGCGTGTGCAGGACAACCTGCACTTCGTTGTAGAAGCCTTCGGGGAACAGCGGACGCAGCGGACGGTCGATCAGGCGCGACGTCAGCGTTTCCTTTTCCGAGGGCTTGCCTTCGCGCTTGAAGAAGCCACCCGGGATACGGCCCGCGGCGTAGGCTTTTTCGATGTAGTCGACGGTCAGCGGGAAAAAGTCCTGGCCGGGCTTGGCCTTCTTGGCCGCCACGACAGTGGCCAGCACCACGGTGTCCTCGATGGACACCACGACGGCGCCGGACGCCTGGCGGGCGATTTCTCCGGTTTCCAGTACGACCGTGTGCTGGCCGTATTGGAACGTTTTAGTCACTTTATTGAACATGACGGTTATTCCTTACAAATGAAAAACCGTGGCCGCTGCGACGATGTCGCACCGGCCACGGTTGCGTCATGGGGAACCGACCCCGTCGATCACTTGCGCAGACCGAGTTTTTCGATCAGAGCGCGATAAGCATCGGGGTTGCGACCCTTGAGGTAGTCGAGCAGTTTGCGGCGGCGGCTGACCATGCGCAGCAAGCCGCGGCGCGAATGGTGGTCCTTGCTATGTTCCTTGAAGTGACCAGTCAGCTCGTTGATACGAGCGGTAAGCAGCGCCACTTGAACTTCGGGGGAGCCGGTATCGCCTTGAGCGCGCTGGAATTGCGCGACGATATCGGACTTCTTGATGTCAGCTACGGACATTTTTATTGACCTCTTCGGACATGCGCCAGGGCCGAGGTGCCGTGGCGTGGGTTGAACAACGGTTGGAGATTACAACTGGGTTTGCAAACCGGGGTTTGCCAACGTTTGACAGCAGAAACCGATGGATTATAGCTTATCGGGGAGAATTTTCAGGAAGCATTCACCAGCCCCGCCCAGGAGGCCGCATGATTGAACAAAAAGTCCTCTTCGCTGCCTGGCGCCGCGCCGCCCTGCTCCTGGCGCCCCTGCTGGCGGTGCTCACGGGATGCGCCGACATGGCCGCCAAAACGCCACCGAATGCGCCCCTGAGCCAGGTCGTGGCCGAGTACGGCAATCCCAACTTCATCTGCCCCCTGCCAAATGGGGGACAGCGTGTCATCTGGACCCAGCAACCGCTGGGGCAGTTCGCCTGGGGCGGCAACGTCGGCCCGGACGGCCGCATCGACCGCGTGGAGCGCCTGCTGACGGACCGCCATTTCGCCGCGCTGTCGGAAGGCGACTGGCCCGCCAACCGCGTGCTGTGCGAATTCGGCCCGCCCGCCATCGTCGACGAAGTGGGCCTGCCCAGCGTGCGCCAGGTCGTCTGGTCGTATCGCTACCGCGAAAACGATTCCTGGAACTCGCTGATGTACGTGTACATGGGGCGTAACGGCGACCGCGTCACCCGGCACCATCCGGGACCGGATCCCATGTACGACCAGGAATGGGAGTTCGTGCGGTAATGCCAGGGGCACATCCCAAGGTACATCCGCGGGGCACATCCCGGCGGCATGCGGGCCGCGGGACGGCCGCCCGGGCTATTCCGAACCCGATCGCATCCGATTGCGCTGCCAGCGGCGCGCGCGATTCCAGCGCCAGGCCAGGATGAACCAGCCGGATATCCCGTAGACCACGAAAAGGCCGAACAGGACCACGGGGGGATCGCTGGACACGAAAACGAAGGCCGCCACCACCAGCAGGATCACCCAGAACGGCACGCTGCGGCCCAGGGCGAAGCTCTTGCCGCTGTAGAACGGCGCATTGGTGACCATGGCAATGCCGGCGTACATGGTGACGCAGAACGCCGTCCAGGCCATGAAGGAGTCATGGATGGGCAGTTTGTTGTCCACCGCCAGCCAGACGTAGCCGGCCACCAGCGCGGCCGCCGACGGACTGGGCAGGCCCTGGAAAAACCGCTTGTCGACCACGCCGATGTTCGTATTGAACCGCGCCAGCCGCAGCGCGGCGCCGGCCACGTAGACGAAGGCGGCCAGCCAGCCCCAGCGGCCCAGCTCATTGAGCATCCATTCGTACATCACCAGCGCGGGCGCCACGCCGAAGGACGTCATGTCGGACAGCGAGTCATATTGCTCGCCGAACGCCGATTGGGTATTGGTCAGACGCGCGACCCGGCCGTCCATGCCGTCCAGCACCATGGCCGCGAAAATCGCGATCGCCGCGGCCTCGAACTGGTTGTTCATGGCCTGCACCACGGCGTAGAAGCCGGCGAACAGGGCCGCCGTGGTGAACGCGTTGGGCAGCAGGTAGATGCTGCGGTGACGGTTCTCGGAATCGCGCATCGACATTCTAGGCATGGGTGGTTCCGTCGGTTGCGGGCAGGTCGGCCAGCACGGAGCTGGTCGCGCTGACCTTATCCCCCAGCGCGACCCGCGGCCGGGCGGCCGGCGGCAGGTAAACGTCGACACGCGACCCGAAACGGATGAACCCGTAGCGCTGGCCGCGCACCAGCGTCTCGTTTTTCCTGGCGTAGCAAAGGATGCGCTTGGCCACCAGGCCGGCCACCTGGACGGCGGTGACCACGTGCCCGGCGGGCGTGCGCAGCACCATGGCGTTGCGTTCGTTTTCCAGCGACGCCTTGTCCAGCGCCGCGTTGAAGAATTTGCCCGGGAAGTACTGCACGTCCACCACCTGGCCGTCGACCGGCACCCGGTTGGAATGGACGTTGAAGACGTTCATGAAGACGCTGATCTTCAGCGCGTCGCGGTCGGCATAGGGATCGCGCACCGTCTCCACGGCGACCACGCGGCCGTCGGCCGGCGACAGCACGGCGCTGGGCGAATCGGGCGCCATCCGCGGCGGATCGCGGAAGAACTGCAGGACGAACAGCGCGATGATCCAGAAAATGATGGATACCGCGGGCGACCACAGGGTGACGAGTATCGCCACGACCACCGATCCGGCGAGGAACGGCCAGCCCTCTCGGGCAATGATGGGATGGGGATAAGGGGGTTTATTCATCGTAGGCGAAGGTTAACCGATATGGCCCCGTTAGTGCCCGCGTGGCGGCGCCGATCGCTGCGAGTATGCGACAAAAAGGGCATTCCACACACCGCTCCCGGCGGCTTCGGCCGGCGCAACCGCGAACCATACGAAAAAGCGGCATGCCTGGGCATGCCGCTTGAGCAATCCGCATACCCGGGCTGGCCCGGGCGGCGCGATCAGTTCTTGGACTTGTCCACCAGCTTGTTGGCGGCGATCCAGGGCATCATCGCGCGCAGCTTGCTGCCGACCTGTTCGATCTGCGATTCCGCGTTGATGCGGCGGCGCGAGGTCAGGGTCGGGGCGCCAGCGGCGTTTTCCAGGATGAAGCGCTTGGCGTACTCGCCGTTCTGGATGTCGGCCAGGGCCTGGCGCATGGCTTCGCGGGTCTGCGACGTGACGATCTTGGGACCGGTCTCGTATTCGCCGAACTCGGCGTTGTTCGAGATCGAGTAGTTCATGTTGGCGATGCCGCCTTCATAGATCAGATCGACGATCAGCTTGAGCTCGTGCAGGCACTCGAAGTACGCCATTTCGGGCGCGTAGCCGGCTTCCACCAGGGTATCGAAGCCCGCCTTGATCAGCTCGACGGTACCGCCGCACAGCACGGCCTGTTCGCCGAACAGGTCGGTTTCGGTTTCTTCGCGGAAGTTCGTTTCGATGATGCCGGCACGGCCGCCGCCGTTGGCGCTGGCGTAGGACAGCGCGACGTCGCGGGCGGCGCCCGACTTGTCCTGGTACACGGCGACCAGGTGCGGCACGCCGCCGCCTTGCGTGTACGTGGAGCGCACGGTGTGGCCGGGGGCCTTGGGCGCCACCATGATGACGTCGATGTCGTCACGCGGCACGACCTGGCCGTAGTGGACGTTGAAGCCGTGGGCGAACGCCAGGGCGGCGCCGGCCTTGATATTGGCGTGGACTTCGTCGCGGTAGACCTTGGCGATGTTCTCGTCGGGCAGCAACATCATGACGACGTCGGCGCCCTTCACGGCTTCGGCCACTTCCTGGACTTTCAGGCCGGCATTCGCGGCCTTGTTCCACGACGCGCCGCCCTTGCGCAGGCCGACCACGACCTTGACGCCGGATTCGTGCAGGTTCAGCGCGTGCGCATGGCCTTGCGAGCCATAGCCGATGATGGCGACCGTACGGCCCTTGATCAGGGAAAGGTCGCAGTCCTTGTCGTAGAAAACTTTCATTTGGGTAGCTCCAGAATTCTTTCTTCAGTAATGAATAAACAGATGATGATCGATCGGCCGAGGCCGGTCATAGCTTCAGCACGCGTTCCCCGCGACCGATCCCCGAAACCCCGGTACGTACGGTTTCCAGGATCGCACTGCGATCCAGCGCCTCGATAAAGGCCGAGATCTTCTCCTGCACACCGGTCAGTTCGATGGTGTACGACTTGTCGGTTACGTCGATGATGCGCCCGCGGAAGATATCCGCCATGCGCTTCATTTCCTCGCGCTCCTTCCCGACCGCGCGCACCTTCACGAGCATCAGCTCGCGTTCGATGTGCGCCCCTTCGGTCAGGTCCACCACCTTGACCACGTCGACCAGACGGTTCAAGTGCTTGGTGATCTGCTCGATGACCTCGTCGGACCCGGTGGTGACGATGGTCATGCGCGACAGCGTGGCGTCTTCCGTAGGCGCCACGGTCAGCGTTTCAATGTTGTAGCCGCGGGCGGAAAACAGGCCCACCACGCGCGACAGCGCGCCCGGCTCGTTCTCCAGCAAAACCGAAATCACGTGTTTCATGTCGCCCCCTTACAGATCCTCGGAACCCAGCAGCATTTCGGTCAGGCCACGGCCGGCCTTGACCATCGGCCACACGTTTTCCGTACGGTCCGTAATGAAGTCCAGGAACACCAGGCGGTCCTTGTGCTTGCGGAAGGCGTCGCGCAGCGCCGGCTCGACGTCGGCGGGGCTTTCGATGCGCAGGCCCACGTGCCCGTAGGCTTCCGCCACCTTGACGAAATCAGGCAGCGAATCCATATAGGACTCGGAATAGCGCGAGCCGTAGTCGATCTGCTGCCACTGCCGCACCATGCCCAGGAAGCGATTGTTCAGGCAGATGATCTTGGGCGTCAGATGGTATTGGTGGCAGGTCGACAGCTCCTGGATATTCATCTGGATGGACGCCTCGCCGGTGATCACGGCCACGTCCTGTCCGGGATTGGCCATCTGCACGCCCATGGCGTACGGCAGGCCGACGCCCATGGTGCCCAGGCCGCCGGAATTGATCCAGCGGCGCGGCTGGCCGAAGCGGTAATACTGCGCGGCCCACATCTGGTGCTGGCCCACGTCCGAGGTGACGAAGGCGTTGCCGCCCGTCACTTCCCACAGTTTCTCGACCACGAACTGCGGCTTGATGACGCTGGTGGAATTGGCGAACTTCAGGCATTCCTTGCCGCGCCATTCCTGCACCTGCTGCCACCACTTTTCCAGCGAAGGCGGCTTGACGTCGGCCACGCGCAGCTGCGCCAGCATTTCGATCAGCACGTCCTTGACGTTGCCGACGATGGGCACGTCCACGCGCACGCGCTTGGAGATCGACGACGGATCGATATCGACGTGGATGATCTTGCGGGGATTCTGCGCGAAATGCTTGGGGTTGCCGATGACGCGGTCGTCGAAGCGCGCGCCGATGGCCAGCAGCACGTCGCAGTGCTGCATCGCCATATTGGCTTCATAGGTGCCGTGCATCCCGGGCATGCCCAGGAAGGCCGGGTGATCGGCGGGCAGCGAGCCCAGGCCCATCAGGGTGTTGGTGCAGGGCGCGCCCAGCAGGTCCACCACCGCGCGCAGCTCGGCCGCGGCGTCCGACAGGATGACGCCGCCGCCCGTGTAGATCATGGGGCGTTCGGCCGCCAGCAGCATCTGCACGGCTTTCTTGATCTGGCCCTGGTGCCCCTTGTTGACGGGGGCGTACGAGCGCATCGTGATCTCGCCCTTGGGCGGCACGTACTTGCACGGAGCCAGCGTAATGTCTTTCGGAATATCCACCAGCACGGGGCCGGGACGGCCGGTGCGCGCGATGTAGAACGCGCGGCGCATCGTATCGGCCAGGTCCTTGACGTCGCGCACCAGGAAGTTGTGCTTGACGCAGGGCCGGGTGATGCCGACCGTGTCGCACTCCTGGAAGGCGTCCTCGCCGATGGCGGCGGTGGGCACCTGTCCGCTGATGATGACCATCGGAATGGAGTCCATGTACGCGGTGGCGATACCGGTCACGGCATTGGTGACGCCGGGGCCGCTGGTGACGATGCACACGCCCACCTTGTTCGACGAACGCGAATAGGCATCGGCGGCATGCACGGCGGCCTGCTCGTGGCGTACCAGGATGTGCTGGAACTTGTCCTGCTTGAAGATTGCGTCGTAGATGTAGAGCACCGCGCCGCCAGGATAGCCAAAGACGTGTTCCACGCCCTCATCGGCCAGGCAGCGCACGACGATGTCGGCGCCATTGAGTTCCATATTGTCGTTCCTTTCAGTGTTCCGGCCCTGCGGTCAGGAGTGCGGCGCCGTCATATCCGTGGATACCCAGGGATAAGCGGCTGCTGAACCCGATACCGGCCCCGACAACACGACCCGGCGCTTTGCGATTCACGGAATCGCTCCACCCGGATGCCTTGCCGATCCGGCACGCGTCCATCCAGTACGCAGTGCATAGCGCCCCCATGGGCGCCGGAGATCGAAATGGAAGCCCTTGACTACGCGCTTGTGGCACGGCCAAACGGCAGGGTACTGCTGGCGCATTGAAACCGGTCGGTAGACCGGGAAACTGGCAAACCATTCCCCCCGGCCCTGGATGACGGGACGGCGGGAACCGGTGAATTTACCGTGTTTAAGGGTTTACTAGCAAATCAGACGGAGTTACGGAACGGGGATGCATTCCACGCGTCGGTTTCGCGCCACACAGGGGCGGCCCCGGCGCGGACCCGGCCCGCCCCGGCCGGGGCGGGCGACGGGCGGCGGCGCGCGGCAAATAATCGGGGACTCTCTATACTTGCCACCTATCCCTGTCCCCATTCGTCCCCCAAGCCGCCATCCATGGACTTGCGCATCGCGAATCTCCGCCGCTTCATCTACAGCCATTATTTCTTTGGAGGCGTGCGTCAGGGGGTAGGCATGCTGCTGCCCGTCCTGATCCTGGGCGTGGTCTTCGGCGAATACACCCTGGGGCTGGTGGCCACCTTCGGCGCCCAGTGCGTGGCGATCATCGACCAGCCGGGCGGCCCGCAGCAGCACCGGACCAACGAGATGCTGGGCGGCGCCGTGCTGGCCACGCTGACGGTCTGCATCACCGGCTTCGCTTCCACCAATCGGCTGGCCCTGTGGCTGGTGGTCATCGCCCAGTGTTTTTTCTATTCGCTGTTCACGGTCTTCGGCAAGCGCGGCGGCCTGATCGGCTTCGCCGGCCTGCTGGTCATGGCCTTGACCATGCATTCGCCGCTGCCGCCCGACCAGGTGCTGCTGCACGCGGCCGGCACCCTGGGCGGCGCCCTCTTCTACCTGGCCTTCAGCCTGGGGTTCAGCCGCCTGTTCTGGCTGCGTGAAGAACAGCAGGCCATGTCGGTGGCGCTGTTCGCGACGGCGGACTACGTGGCGGCGCGCGCCTCGTTCTACGACGAAGCCGACGACCTGGAAGACTCCTACCGCACGCTGATCCAGCGCCAGTCCACCATGACGGAGAAGCACCAGGCGGCGCGCGACGTCGTGTTGCGCGCCCTGCCCCGCGGCAAGGGCTGGGGCGACGCGCGGCGCGTGATGATCTTCAATATGTTCGTCGACATGCTGCAGCTGGTCGACACGCTGTTCGCCACCCATACCGACTACGCCACGCTGCGCCGCGCCCTGACGGGCAACGACGTGCTGCTGTTCATGCGCGATTCGCTGCTGAAGATGTCGCTGAACCTGGACCGCATCGCCCTGGGCATTTCGCAGGGGCGACCGGTGCGGCGGCGCACCAGCATCAAGGCCGAACTGCGTGCCATCGAGTACGAGATCGACCAGCTCAAGCAACAGGGCCTGGCCGAGCGCGAGCCCGAAATCTACGCCCTGGTCATCCAGATCCAGCGCCGCCTGCGCAACGCTTCGCGCATCGTCGAACGGCTGGCCGACCACACGCTGGGCGGGCCGGACGCCAAGCCCACCAGCGCCCTGCGCATCGACAAGTCGCTGACGCGCTTCATGACGCGGCAGGAGTTCCGCTTCGGCATGATCACCAGCAACCTGCGCATGGATTCGCCGAATTTCCGCTACGCGCTGCGGGTGACGCTGGCCGCCGCCCTGGCGATGACGGTCAGCGAACTCTGGGTGTCGGAGACATTCTCCGCGCATAACTACTGGATCATGCTGACCATCGTGATCATCATGAAGCCGGGGTTCGCCTTGACACGCCAGCGCAATGGCTGGCGGCTGGGCGGCACGCTGATCGGCTGCGTGATGGCGCTGATCCTGCTCAACGTGACCAGCAGCCCGGAAATCCTGTTCGCCGCCCTGCTGGCGGCCTGCATCATGGGCAACAGCCTGGTGCAGCTGAACTACATGGCCAGCGCGATTTTCAATACCCTGTTCGTGGTGCTGGTGTTCCACTTCGTGTCGCCGGGCACGGTGTCCATGAACGTGATCGGCGAACGGGCGCTGGACACCTTGATCGGCTGCGCGCTATCGCTGGCTTGCAGCTACGCTTTCCCCTGGTGGGAGGCGCGCTTCCTGCCGCCGCTGGCGCGCGCGGCGATCAAGGCCAATCGCGAATACCTGCGCGCCGGGCTGCAGTACGCCGGCGTGATGCGCGAAAAGCAGGCCCGCCGCGAAACCCCCGACCAGGCCCAGGGCCCCGTCCCGGAACCGCCCGCCACGCAGGCCGAAGTCGATGCCGACCTGAACTGGCGCCTGGCCCGCAAGAATGTGCACGTGGCCTTCAGCAACTTCGCCGAGGCCTTCTACCGCATGATGAGCGAGCCGCAGTCGCGGCAGCAGTTCGTGCCCGAAATGAACAACCTGCTTATCCAGAACCACATTCTGGCTTCCCAGACCACGGCCGCCGTGCCGACGCTGGCGACGCTCAGCCAGGAGCCGCCGCCATCGGTGAGCGGCACGCTGGAAGCGGTCACTGTCATGCTGGACCCGGCCCATCCGCCCGTGCCGCCGCTGCCGGAGCAGCTGGACACGCAGGGCGAGCTGGCATCGCTGGCCTATCCGCTGAAGCTCATGGTGCGCGCCGGGCAGATGATCCGCCAGGAAAGCGCGGCGCTGGACGGTTGAGTCCTGAAGGCCTGAAGTTCCGGAGCCCTCAGGCCAGCTTGCGGCGGAACACCAGCTTGTCCGGCGTCGACACCGACGCGTCGTAGGCATAGCCTTCGCTGTCGAAGCCCTGCAGGCGCTCCGGCGTGCCCGCCTTGTGCTGGATCGCATAGCGCGCCATTAGCCCGCGCGCACGCTTGGCGTTGAAGCTGATGATCTTGTAGGCGCCGTTCTTCCAATCCTGGAATACGCACTGGACCACGCGGGCCTTCAAGGCTTTCAGGTCGACGGCCTTGAAATATTCCTCGGACGCCAGGTTGATGACGATGGGCTTCCTGCCGCCTTCCAGGCGCTCGTTCAGGTACTCGGCGATCTCGGAACCCCAGAACTCATACAGGTTCTTGCCGCGCGGCGTTTCCAGGCGCGTGCCCATTTCCAGCCGGTAGGGCTGCATCAGGTCCAGCGGCCGCAGCACGCCGTACAGGCCGCTGAGTATCGCGATATGTTCCTGCGCCCATTCCAGTTGCGCCGGGCTGAGCGTGGGGGCCTGCAGGCCTTCATAGACGTCGCCGTTGAAGGCCAGGATCGCCGGACGGGCGTTCTGCTGGGTGAAGGTCGGCTTCCACGCCGCGTAGCGCTTGGCGTTCAGCTCGGACAGCGCCGGGCTCAGATCCATCAGCTCGGCGATGTCTTCGGCGCTTTTCTTCTTCAGCACCTTGATGAGGGCGGCCGCCTGGTCGACGAAAAGCGGCTGGGTGTGCAGATCCACGCCCAGGGGCGAGTCGTAGTCCAGCTTCTTGGCGGGAGACAGCAGAAACAGCATGTTCGAAGGTGTCCTTGATGTATGGGAAGTGTTCTTCAGCGCGCCGTCCAACCGCCATCGACCGAAATCGACGCGCCAGTGACCTGTTCGGCTGCCGGCGAGCACAGGTACACCGCCGTGCCGCCCAGTTGCTCCGGCGTCACGAACTGCAGCGACGGCTGCTTTTCGCCCAGCAGTTCGCGCGCGGCGGCTTCCTGGTCCACGCCGTCCTTGGCCGCGATGGCGGTGATCTGCTTTTCCACCAGGGCCGTGCGCACCCACCCCGGGCAAATCGCATTGGCGGTAACGCCCAGGCCGGCGGTCTCCAGCGCGGTGACCTTGGTCAGGCCGATCACACCGTGCTTGGCGGCGACGTAGGCCGACTTGCTGGCCGAGCCGACCAGGCCATGCGCCGACGCGATATTGATGATGCGGCCCCATTTCTGCTTCTTCATGTGAGGCAGCGCGGCCGCCGTGCCGTGGAACACGGCCGACAGGTTGAGGGCGATGATGGCATCCCACTTTTCCGGCGGGAAGTTTTCGATCAGGTCTGTATGCTGGATGCCGGCATTGTTCACCAGGATGTCGATGCGGCCATGGGCCGACACGGCGTTTTCCACCAGTTGGCGGACGGCGGCGCCCTTGCTCAGGTCGGCGCCGTCATAGGTCGCCTTGACGCCATGCGCCAGCGCGAGGCCAGCCCGGGTCTTTTCGATTTCCGCCGGGTCGCCGAAGCCGTTCAGCACGATGTCCGCCCCCTGCGCCGCGAGCGCCGTGGCGATACCCAGGCCGATGCCGCTGGTGGATCCAGTAACGACGGCGACTTTACCTTTCAGCATGACAGTGCTCCTTGGCGGCAGAAATCGAGGATGGACGGGATGATGGCGGCGGATGGCCGGCCAGCCCGAGCGGGACGCCTGGTCTGGTACGTCCTCACGGACGCCCCGGTCAGGGCGCTCCGGAAGTGTAGCCTTCCACGCGCTTGGGCTGCATGCGTTCGAACAGCTTGATCAGGACCGGCACCACCGCCATGGAAACGGCCACCACCACGGAAATCAGGTCCCGGTGGGGCGCGGACAGCAGGCCGTTGTCCCAGGCTTCGTTGAACAGGGCAAAACCGAACTCACCGCCCTGCGCCAGGGCGATGGCGAAGGGCATCCGGTGATAGGTCGGCAGGCCGGACATGCGGGCGATGCCGTACAGGATGGATCCTTTGACCACCAGCAAGGCCGCCACGCTGAACAGGATGAAGCGCCAATGTTCACGCACGACGTCCAGGTTCACGGACATGCCGATACCCAGGAAGAACAGGCCCAGCAGCAGCCCCTTGAACGGCTCGATGGAGGCCTCCATCGACACCCGATACTTGGACTTGGCCAGCAGCACACCCACCAGGAAACCGCCCAGGCCGGCGGACAGGCCCGCATAATCGAAAAGCTGCGCCGAACCGATCACCACCAGCAAGGTGGCGGCGGTGAACAGTTCCTGCAGCTGGGCGCGCTCGGCCCAGCTGATGACCCGCAGGCGGTAGCCCGCCAGCACGACCGCCACCGCCACCAGCGCGGACAGGAAGGACGGCGCGCGGGTACCCCCGCCCCCTATGATGCCCAGCGCGATCAGCATGGGAATGGCGGCCATATCCTGCAACAGCAAGACGCCCAGCGCGGTTCGGCCCATGGGGGTGCGGCTCAGTTGCCGTTCGTCCAGCAACCGCATCGCGACCGCCGTGGACGACAGCGCCACCGCGCAGCCGCAGATGATGGCGCCGGTCCATGACATATCGATCAGGTGGCGCAGGGCCAGGCCCATCAGCAGGGAAAGGACGCTGGCGCAGGACACCATCTGGAAGATGCCCACGCCGAAGACTTCCCGCCGCATGCCCCACAGGCGCGAAGGCTCCAGCTCCAGGCCGATGACGAACAGCATCATCACCACGCCCCACTGGGAAATATCGACGATGGCGGGAACGTCGGTGACCAGCTTCAGCGCCGACGGGCCGATGATGATGCCGGCAAGCAGATACCCTGGAATGGTCCCCAGTCCCAGCACCTGGGTAAGCGGCACGCAGATGACCGCGGACAACAGCAGGACAACGATGAGTTCCATGGGCACCTTGCCGGACAGTACATATATTCTGACAAGAAATTACGGCGCCCGGAGTATCGCGCGTGACGATGAATACAGGAAACAAAATTGCTGGTAGAATAGCGGGCTTTGCTGCTCGCTGGACCTGCCTTCTTGAAGGATCAGGTTCCTAGAGCACTCACGGCGTCTGTTGACCACCCCGAGTCATCGCCCCGGCCGTTTTCGATGTTTGCGCATCGGAACGCCCGCCAGGCAAGCCCAGGGAGCCGCCGCGAGCAACGCACCAGGAGAGGTGGCAGAGTGGTCGAATGTACCTGACTCGAAATCAGGCGTACGGTTTCCCCGTACCGTGGGTTCGAATCCCACCCTCTCCGCCAGACAATAAAAAGCCCTTGGATTGTTCCAAGGGCTTTTTTCTTTCGTCGACGGCAAGCGTCGGTAGCGCCTGACCTCACCCAAAAGGATGGTCGCGGACGCATAATATGCGCCGACCTGCCGGGGCAGTCACTGCGTCCCAGGAGCACCGCCCGAACGGTCCTGCCCTTCGTCTGAGGAAACCGCCTGATGAAATTTATCGCCTTCGGGTTTTGGATTTTGCTTGTCGCCCCCTTGACGGTTCATGCACAGTGCGCGCCCGGCATCCCGGGTGCCGGGAATGCGGGCTGCATTCCACCTTCGGCGCCGAACTCGCCGTACAACAATCACGCGGGGGATTACCCGATTCCGGGCAACGCGCCGGCGCCCAAATGGCGGGATAGCTGGGGTGCCGTCGCGATGGACGACGGGACTGGCGCGGCCGGCGTAGCCGTCAATGAGGAAAGCAAGTCGTCCGCCAGCAAGATTGCCATGAACCAGTGCAGCATGAATGGCAGCCCGCATTGCAGGGTCATCATTTCCTATTACAACCAGTGCGTGGCCGTGGCGCAGCAAGATGGCGGCGGCTTCATCATTGCGGCAGGCCGCGCGGAGCAGGCTGATGCCGACCAATACGCCATGTCCCAATGTGCCGAACATGGTAAATGCGCAATCGTGTACCACGCCTGCAGCTACGCCGTCCGAGTGCCATGACCTCCACCAACGAATTTGAACGGACGCGGCCACGGCCCACGTGGCGCATTCATCGCCTGAGCGCGCACCTGGGCACGAGCGCGGCGATCACGCTGGCCGCGCTGTTGCCACCGGGCCCGGCTCACGCCGCGGGTTTTGACTGCAAGTTTGCCAAAACCCAGGTCGAGCACCTGATCTGCACGGTTCCCAAGCTGTCCAAGCTCGACGACCAGATGAAAGTGCTGTTCGAGAAGATCGAAGGCGAGACCGCCGGCCGCGATGGCGAAACCGGCAAGCTGATCGATCCGGCAGGCGAAGAACAGGCCCGCTGGCGCACCACGGTACGGGACCGCTGTAAAGACGCGGCGTGCCTGGAGTCCGTCTACGTCGCACGTCTGGCGGCAATGCGAAAGAACTGGGCTCAGGCGCTGGACCCGGCTGATCGATAACGCCGCAGTCGCTGCCTTACTGCTCGTCTTCGCAGTGGTTGTCGGTGGGCGTCTTTCTGCCCGCGATTCTCCGGTGCAGCGTCAAGTACTTCACATTTTCCTTTCCAGACTGCCGATACCAATCCATCCGGTCGCCCCTGAGCACGAAATAATCCGCCTGCGCGGTATCGAAGTTCGTGCATTCGACGTCCGCGGCCATCTGTTCGGGACTGTCCGTGCAGAAATGGGCATACAGCTTGCCGTTGCGGATATCGCCCTGCAAGGATCCTTGCTCGCCGATCCCGCGGCCGGAGCCGTCGCTCCAGGTGCCGGCCACTTTCCCATCGCGGACCTTCAGACTGACGCCAGCCGCATGGCGCCAACCACATGTTTGCTGGTATACCCAATCACCCTGAAAGCCTGCTGCCGCCATGGCAGGCGAAGCCATGGTCAGGCCAATCAGTAGACATGCTCGGAGGGGTTGCTTCATTGTCATTCGTCTCATGGGATTGGCTGCGTGTAATACGCAAAGCGCATGGATGAAATGCCTATGATGCCGGTCCCTAATTGGGCGCGGCACGGTCAGCCTGCATGCTGATCGAAAACGTCGCATCAGGATTGTCGAATGCGCTGGCGCTGGTGGCGCCGATATCAATGCGTCCGTTCTCGGCATGGCCGTACGATCTCGTCGAAAAGAATCGCGTGACCTTATTCCCCGCGAGCAGGTCTTCGTCGTAGAGCGCGGGGCTGAAAGTCACTTTGGAATGATGAAACTCCACCGTCATGCCCACGACCGACCATCGGCAGACCCCCAGTCCGAAATAGTCTTCGTCCAGGAAACGGTCCAGGAAGAGGTCGGACTTATACGCGTTGTCGCCCGCAGGGCTGAAGACCATCGGTACGCGCTTTTCGGGAACCACCGTTGCGCCGGCCACGGGTGTCAATGGCACGCAGGCAGGCGTGTCGACCCGGTAGTTCACATGACCTTCGATACGCTCAAACGGCCCCGGCGCTCCATTAATCACGGCTCTGACGGTGTAGCGCAGTTGGGGCGAGGGATTGAGTCGAGGTTCCTGATTCGCGCCAGCGCGTGCTTGGCTCTGGGCCTGGGCTTGCGCCGGGCATATGCACAGATACGTGGCCAGCGCGACGCATATGGATCTCCAAGGGGGCGCAAAACGCGTCATTTGCATCGCGCTCACGCGGCGAATATCAGAAGCCGTAGCCGCTGATGTATCGACCGCAGGAGTTGTAGTTGATCTTGCCGTTGGTGATCATCTTGTAGCGAAGGATGGTGCCCTCGTTATTCGTATAAAAGATGACCCAGCAGTCGGTCGATTCCGGAACATACTCATCGTATCGTCCGTTCTGGATGATGCCCGGCGCGGTCATCACCTGATAACCCTTGTTCTCGTAATGCGCTGCCTCGTAGCCGTAAATGTAGGTGTACGACTTCGTCTGGGCGTCCTCTTGTTTCACGAACGGCGTCGCACCGTTCGGCTCGGGCCATTTGGGCAACAGCTCCTTGATGTTCTTGCCGACCTGGGCGTCCAGCTTGTTCCGAGTCGGTGACCATGGTGACAGTCCCATGCAAGCCGAGAGCATTACCGAAAGAACGATCGCAGGGGCGATACGGAACAAGCTTCCTAAGCGTTTCATGATTTTCGACTATGCAGAAAGACAGGAGATCGCGGTTCGGGCCGCAATATATCACCTCGATTCACCCCTGGTAACTGTCATTGAAACCAAGCGTAAGATCAAAATTCAACATACGCCCGGGCGGTGTTTCACAACGGGGAGGCAAACCCACTCGCGGCTGCACGGAGTGAACGGCCGTGCCCGAACGCAATGTTCCGCAACGATGTATCTGGATAATTGAGGCCTGCCCGCAACCACCAGACGAGCTTTGATCTACCCGTGCGCCTCGTTACATACATACGGGCGATTTGGACCGATGCGCCTTCGCGGTTTGATATCTTGATGTTCAACGCCGGTGCGGCAACGCAGTAACCGTACCGGACGTAGCGCAGTTGAGCCACGGCCTAGGCCGTGGCTTTTTTTTTGGGAATGCTCAAGTAACGCGCTCAATGTCGATGCGTTGCTGTGTAGCTGATTCGCCAGTCTTCTAGTTCCTGGGCGCGTATGGCCGTTCTTTCCATTCGACAGGTCGACAACGTACTCGGCGCCGATGTCGATCCAAATCGATAGGCCCTTACCGCGCAATCCTTTTCATAGAAGGCAAGCCACGCACGTTGCGCCGCCTGTATCTCCTGGCGAGCGTCCTTGCCTTCCACGCTGGTAACGGCGGCAGTCAGCGCCTTATAAGCTTTATTCAAACGCGCATCCTGATAGGTATATTCGGCGTCGGCGCAATCCCCCTGAGCCGGCACCTGGCCTTGCGTGGCCTTGATGCACGCGTCATAGCCTGGCCTGATACCGTAATAGCGTGGCGATACGTAGGAAAGCCGCTCTACGCCTGGCATGATGGCGACGCCGTTGATCACGGTACCGTCGTCATTGGACTCCGCTTTGTAGCCTGGAGCGCTGTCCGCCGTGTCTACGGCCGGCGGCGGGGACGCCAGCGCACTACCGAACAGGGATAAGAGAAACAGCGGCAATGCACAGGCAGCCGATCCCCGATTCATCACTTCTTCCTCCAGCAGTGAGTTACCAAAGTCGAAATATGCACGATTTAGCGAACCGTATCATCGATCACTACGAGCGTCACGCTAGCGCATGGGATGCCGATCGGCGTAATGCCGACTGGAGCGACAAACCATGGCATGACCGCTTCATCGCGGCCCTGCCGGATGATGCGAGGATTCTTGATCTGGGCTGTGGATCGGGTGCTCCTGTCGGCCAATATATGGTCGCGAACGGTTTGCCCGTCGTGGGGGTTGATTCATCGCCGACACTCATTTCCCTCTGTCGCCAACGGTTGCCCGATCAGGAATGGATGGTGCGCGATATGCGGTCACTTCAGCTCGACCGGCGATTTGAAGGAATCCTTGCATGGGATAGCTTTTTCCACCTGCAGCCAGATGACCAACGGCGGATGTTCTCGGTATTCGACCAACATGCCGCCTCGTCGGCTGTGCTGATGTTCAACACCGGCCCGGCCGCAGGCGAAGCGGTGGGAGAGTATCGGGGTGACCCGCTCTATCACGCGAGCCTGAGCGCGGACGAGTACAAAGCGCTGCTCCACGGCATCGGGTTTACGGTCATCGCCCACGTGGCGAATGATTGGAATACCGGCGGTGGGCGTACGGTATGGCTTGCGAGACGCGGTTAGAACATCGCGATTAGACCCATCTCGCTTCCAACCGGTACAATCCATCAATGGGCGGAAACCGTGGCCCATCATCAGTCTTCACCACCAATGCATATTACCGGGACGGACCGGCTTCATTCATGAGCCTCGTGCTCACTGGAGCTTCCGATGGTCGTCCTGGCACCCCGCGCGCGCCGCGTCGTTTACGTCGCGCTCTTTGAAATCCTCGCGATCCTGCTGTCCGCGCCCATCCTGGTGTTCCTGGGCGGCGGCAGCGCCGCCAACGCCATGACCGTGGCCGCCGCGGTCACCGCGCTGGCTGTCGCATGGAACTACATCTTCAACACCCTGTTCGAGGCCTGGGAGCGGCGCCACCGCACGGGCGCACGTAGCGTGCGGCTTCGAGTCGTCCATGCCACCCTGTTCGAGGTGGGCCTGGCGGCGGCGGTGTTGCCGCTGTATATGGCGTGGTATCAGGTAAGCCTATGGCAGGCCTTCAAGATGGAGGCCGCGGTGCTCGCCTTCTTCCTGGTTTTCACCTTCTGCTTTACCTGGTGCTTCGATACACTCGTCGCGCTGCCGGACACGTCGGATCGTATGCCTTTGTGATGAAAGCGGCGGCGAAGGAACTACATGAAGACATTCCTGTTGTACGTCGCCACGGCGGTGGCGGAGATCGTCGGCTGCTACCTGCCCTATCTCTGGCTCAGGGAAGGTCGCAGTGCGCTGCTCCTGATCCCGGCCGGGATCTCTCTGGCGATTTTCGCGTGGTTGCTGACCTTGCATCCCGCCGCGGCCGGCCGCGTCTATGCGGCGTATGGCGGCGTGTATATCGCGGTGGCGCTGGTCTGGCTGTGGCTGGTGGACGGGATCCGTCCCAGCAATTGGGATTACGCGGGCGTGGCCCTGGCGCTGGCGGGGATGGCGGTCATCGCCTTCCAGCCGCGCTGAAGGCGTCGCGGGAAAAGCTATAACTTCGCGCGCAGAAAATCGAGGATATCCTGTTCGATCTGGCGATGGATCGCGGCCCGATCGACACCGGGCGCATCCTGGCAGATCATCGGCGCTTCGGCCGCGATCGCGGCCGGGCATGGGTCGACGAACACGAAATGATTGCCAGGCACGACGTGGACCGCCGGCACGGCGGGCAGGCCCGATGCGATGGCGAGCGAATTTCTTGCCGAAGCGAGATAGCTATCGTCCCGCGGCCGAAAGAGCAGCGTCGGGACGCGCACCGCGGAGAGTCCCGGCGCATCGAACATCATGGCCAACGGGTCCATCAGCACCAGCGCTTTCAGGCGGTGGTCGACGGGCGGCCGCCACGCGGCCAATTCCGGTGGTATGGCCGCGCCCGCCTGCACGCCTGGCGTGGCATCGGCAGGTTTGCGACGCGGGCAGGATCCCGGGTCATCGTGCTCCCCGCAGTAGGCGCTGGCATACGCAAAATCAGGCTTGGCGCCGGCCAGGATCAAGGCGGTATAACCACCGGCCGAATACCCGACCATGCCTATCCGGCCGGCATCCGCACTTGCCGACAGACGCGGATCCGCCAGGACGGCATCAAGCGCGGCCTCCGCCTGCCGGGGGCGATCGATCAGGATCCGGGCTTGTGTCGGCGCCGGCGGATGGCCCGACGCGTCGCCGACGTGCGTCGGCAGGATCGCGATGAACCCCGCATGCGCCAGAGCGGTAGCCAGCTCACGATGGCTGAAGGGGCCCCCGCCCTTGCCGTGCGAGATCAGGACGACCGGGAATCGATGGTCCGGCACAGGCGGCGCATTTCGCGTCGCCCGTATGGTGAACGGGCCCGCTTGCCATGGAACCTCGGGCGCGTTCGTCGGGTAGAAGACGACCGTATCAAAGGAAGCGGCCTCGTCCTTGACCGTCAAACGAATCAGTCCCGCATTGAAGCTGGGCGAAGGCGCGGCCAATGCGCCGCCTGCCCCCACGATGGTCATCACCAACGCCGCAATCCACCGCATGTACCTGCTCCTGCTCAGCCTGAATCGAGCGGCGACGATATCAGTTCCTGATTACAACTTCCCTAAGCAAAGAGCCATGCCCACTCGCTCGCGACACGCTGGATGCAGGTCACCACGCGTCGCCTTCACACCTTGCCCAGTCTCTGGACGACCATGTCATACAGCGTCTGTGCCGCCGCGGACAAGGGGCTCTCCTGCCGCCGGACGATATAGATCTGCCGCTCCAGGCCGGGCACGGTGATCGGGCGGATGACCAGGCCCGGCTTCTGGAACTGGTACAGGGTGAAGGTGGGCACGACGCTGATGCCCAGGCCGGCTTCGATCATGCCGGTGACGGTGGCGAGCTGTTCGACTTCGAGCAGCGTTTTCACCGACTGCGGATACAGGACGGCTTCGATGCTCTGGCGCACGCTGCTGTTGCGGACCAGGTGGATGAAGGGCCAGGGGACCAGCTTTTTCAAGGTCAGGCGCGGCTCCTTGGCGAGCGGATGATCTTCGCGGCAGACCAGATGGAAGGTGTCGCTGCACAGCGCCTGCGCATGAAGCTCGGCGGGGTCGGTCGGCCGGGTGCCGCGCGACGCCAGCGCGAAATCCGCCTGGCCGCCACGCACCAGCTCTATGCAGGGGTCGGACAGCACGTCCGACAATTGCAGCTCCACATTGGGGTGCTGCGTGTGGAAATCACTCAGGATGGACGGCAGCCAGCCCGCCGCCAGCGATGGCAGGGCCGCGATGTGGACGCGGCCGCTGCGGAGCTGGACGCGATCGGCGACATGGGCCATCGCATTGCCGATGTCGGCCAGCAGTTGGCGCGCAAGCGGCTCGAATGTCCGCCCTTCCGGCGTCAGGGTGACCCGCCGCGTGCTGCGGTCGAACAGGCGCGCGCCCATGGATTCTTCCAGGGCCCGGATCAGCGCGCTGAAGGCCGGCTGGGACAGGTGGCAGGCCTGGGCGGCCTTGGTGAAATGGCACAGGTCGGCCAGCATCAGGAAGGCGCGCAGTTGGCGGGAAGAGAGGTCGGGCGTGCGCATTTATTAATATGAACTTCGGATTAATCTATCCGTAATTTCAATTTTGCTTATTGTAGTCCGCTTCCTATACTGACCCGCCCAAGGTCTCGTGAGCTGCCCGTCCGTTCGATGGCGGGCTCGGGGGCCCGGCAGCTCAGTCTGTCAGACGCAACCAAGAGAACGTCGTGACGCAACCTATTCCGCCCCTCCTGGTCGGCTGCGCCGCCGGCTTTTCCGGCGACCGCACCGATGCCGCCGGCCCGGTGGTCGATACCCTGGTCGCAAGGCTGGACGGCAAGCCGGGCGCGGGGCGCGCCTTCCTGATTTTCGAAACGCTGGCCGAGCGCACGCTGGCCCTGGCGCAGCTGCGCAAGCGCGCCGACCCGGACGCCGGCTATGAACCGCTGCTGGACGACATGCTGAGGCCGGTGCTGACCCGTTGCCTGCGGCACGACATCCGCATCGTCAGCAACTTCGGCGCGGCCAACCCGCGCGGCGCGGCGCGGCATATCGCGCGCATGGCGGCCGAACTGGGCCTGCCCGCACCGCGCATCGCGGTGGTGTATGGCGACGACGTATCGGGCGAACGGCATGCCGGCCTGTTGGCCGAGCGCCTGGGCGCCGATTTCGATGCCAGCCGCGTCGTCAGCGCGAATGCCTATCTGGGCGCGGAGCCGATCCGCGCGGCCCTGGATGCCGGCGCGCAGATCGTGGTCTGCGGTCGCGTGGCCGACCCGTCGCTGACCGTGGGCCCGGCCATGTCGTATTACGGCTGGCAGGCCGATGACTGGGACAGGCTGGGCAAGGCCACGATGGCCGGGCACCTGCTCGAATGCGGCTCGCAGGTGTGCGGAGGCTACTACGCCGATCCCGGCTACAAGGATGTGCCCGACCTGGCGCATGTCGGCTTTCCCATCGCGGAAATAGACGCCCAGGGCGACTGCACCATCGGCAAGGCTGACCGCACTGGCGGCCGTGTCGACGAAGACACGGTCAAGGAACAGCTGCTTTATGAAGTGCACGATCCGTCGGCCTACCTGACGCCGGACGTCGTCGCCGATATCGGCGAAGCCGAGATCGGCGCGGTCGGGCCGGATAGCGTCCGGCTGCGCGGGGTGCGGGGCCATGCCAGGCCGGTCGATTACAAGGTGAACGTGTGCCTTGAAGGCGGCTGGCTGGCCGAAGGAGAGATCTCCTACGCCGGCCCCCGCGCCGAGGCCCGCGCCCGCCTGGCCGCCGACGTGCTGCGCCAGCGCCTGCCGGACCTGCATCTACGGGTCGACCTGATCGGGCGGCTGAGTGTCTTCGGCGATGACGATGGAACGCTGCTGGCCGCCACGGCGCTGGGCGGCAGCGATGACATACGGCTGCGCGTGGCCGCCCATGCGCCGGACCTGGCGGGGGCGCAACGCCTGACCCGTGAAGTCACCGCGCTCTATTGCTGCGGACCCGCGGGGGGTGGCGGCGTGCGGACCGCGCTGACGCCCAGGTTGAACACCGTATCCTGCCTGCTTCCGCGCGATGCCGTGCCGACCGGTTTCGAAATGGTGACTGGCGATGAATGATCTGATCGTGCCGCTGTATCGCGCGGCCCACGCGCGCACCGGTGACAAGGGCGACCGTTCCAACATCAGCGTCATCGCATGGGACCCCGCCTTCTACGAATTGCTGGTCGCGCAGGTGACGCCGGAAATCGTGGCGGCACGGTTCGCGCACCGCAGTCCCACCGGCGTACAGCGATATCTGTTGCCACGCCTGCACGCGATGAACTTCGTGCTGGACGGCGTACTGGACGGCGGCGTGAACGATGCGCTGAACCTGGATACGCACGGCAAGACGCTGTCCTATCTGCTGCTGCAGATCGAGATACGCCTACCGGCTCGCCTGGAAGGCCTGCTGGCGGGGCCGCGCTGACGCCAGGCCACGCGCACCGCCGCGTGGCTCAATGGCTCTCGTAGACCAGGATCGCCGCGGCCAGGTCTTCGGCCGCGGTGCCGACCGATTTGAATACGGTGATTTCTTCCGCCGTCCGGCGTCCCGGATGCTCGCGGCGGCACAAGGTTTCCAGCGTGGCCTGCAGCTTGCCCGGGTCGAAGCGGCCGGCCTTGATCGGCGACAGCAGGTCGCCGGACTTTTCCAGCGCTTCGGTCGTATCCACGAACACCGAGGTATCGGCGAAGGTGTCGTCATCGGCCTCGCGCATGGTCGGCTGGAAGCTGCCGATCAGATCGACGTGCGTGCCGGGCCGCAGCCAGGCGCGGCGTACCAGCGGCGTGCGCGACAGCGTGGCGCAGCTGACCATGTCCGCCTCGCGCACCGCCTGTTCGAGATCGGTCGCGGCACGGGCCGCGTAGCCCTGCTCCCGCAGGCGCGCGGCCAGGGCCTCCGCTTTTTCGGGCTTGAGGTTCCATACCGCCACATCCGCCAGATCACGCACCGCCGCGTAGGCGGGCGCCAGCGCGCTCGCCACGTTGCCCGCACCCACGATGACCAGGCGCCTGGCGTCCGGGCGCGCCAGGAAGGACGCGGCCAGGGCGGACGCGCCGGCAGTACGCCGGACGGTGATCTGGTCGCCATCGATGATGGCCAGCGGCCGACCGGTGCGGGCATCGCTGAGCGTGTACGACGAGTACAGGCCCGGGGCACCCTGCTTGGCGTTCTCCGGATATATCGTCACCTGCTTGACGCCCAGGTAGCGGCCTTCCTGCCATGCGGGCATCAACAGCAGCGTATCGGGGGCTTCGGGACGGTCGCCGATGAAGTGGGTGTGCCGGCGCGGCACCACGCAGCCTTCCTCGAACATTTTGGCCAAGGCAGGGATCAGGGCGGGAAAGGACAGGCGGTCCGCCGTCGATGCGGGGTCGAAGAATTTCATGGGCGACTTATCGGGGTTCATGCGCAGGGTTCATGATTCGCAGGGTTCAGGGTTCGATTGAAGCATCAGGCCGCGCCGAGTTCGCGCGCCCGCCGCAGCGCGGCCTGCACCGCGTCGTTCACCAGGGCGCGCAAACCGGTTACCGTACCAGAAAGCCGTTCTTCAAGGGGTCGCGGGCATCCAGCACCCAGCTCGCATAGCCGTAGATGCTGGCGCGCCCGGACACTTCCGGCACGACCGCATCATAGTCGCCGACCCGCGTGCGCGTCAGCGCCCGGCCTCGCATGACAGTGCCGATCACCGATTCGTTGACGAAATCCTCGCCCATCTGAAGCGAGCCCCTGGCCACCAACTGGGCAATGCGGCCCGCGGTGCCGGAGCCGGTCGGGGAGCGGTCCACCTGGCGATCCGCGAAGATGCAGCAATTGGACTGGGTCGATCCCGCATGGCGGGGCGCACCGCTGATGATGGTGCCGTAGATGTGATTCAGCTCGGGGATGAACGGGTGCACGACGGGATAGGCCTGGTTGGCGGCGGCCTTCACTTCGGCGCCGAAACGGATCAGCTTTTCGATGCCCGACTCGGCGACCGTCAGGCCGTGGTCCGCGCCGTCGGTGTAGAAGTAGAACGCGCCACCGAACGCAATGTCGCCGACGACGCGGCCATAGGTAGGGGTCGTCACCGCCACGTCGCGCATCACCAGGAAGGACGGCACGTTGACGAAGCGCACGTCGCCCGCATGTTCGCCGTCCCATTCCACATGCGCTTCGATGAAGCCGCATGGCGCATCGATGCCGACCCGGGTTTCCGGCTGCGTCCGCGCCACCCAGCCCAGCTCGACCGCCGCGGTGGCCAAGGCGATGACGCCATGACCGCAATGGTCGCTATAGCCCTCGTTGTGCACGAAGATCACGCCGAAATCGGCCTCGGGTGTGACTGGGTCGGTCAGATACCCCGCATACATGTCCGCATGGCCGCGCGGCTCGAAGATCAGCGCGGTGCGGACGTCATCGAGGTTTTCCTTGATCCAGGCCCGCCGCTGCACGATGGATGCGCCGGGAAACCTGGGCAGGCCGCTGGTGACGATGCGGAAAGGTTCGCCCCCGGTGTGGACTTCCACGGTATTGATCATCCGTTCCTGGCGCATTGCTGGGGTCTCATCGGCAAATGTGTATCGGCATCGCGGAAGCAATCGCCACGACTGAAGAGCTTTCAGCTATTATCCGCCCACTATAATTCAACAATCGTTGAATCTAGATCGAGAGCCGCAGTCATCTCCCCATGAAAGAAGACCAAGCCGTCGCCTCCCTGGCCGCCCTTGCCCACGTCCAGCGTCTGCGGGTTTTCAGGTCCCTGGTCGTGGCGGGCCAGGGCGGCCTGACGCCCAGCGTCCTGGCGGAACAGTTGGGCGTCGCGCGCAACGCCCTGTCGTTTCACCTGAAAGCGCTGACGCATGCGGGCATGGTCAAGGTGGAACAGCAGGGCCGCAACCTGATCTACCGCGCCGACTACGCGAACATGGACGCCCTGATGGGATACCTGACCGAACACTGCTGCCAGGGTGGCATGGGCCGAGAAACATGCGCCTGACCCGCCGTACCAGCGTCGTCGCGGCGCTCGGCACAACGCAGACCCTGGCGTGGGCGTCTTCGTATTACCTGCCGGCCATGCTCAGCGCGCCGATGGCGCGGGACCTGCACGTGGCGGAGCCGACGATTTTCGCGGCGTTTTCCTTCGCCCTGGTGATTTCCGCGCTGCTGGGGCCGCATTCCGGGCAGGCGATCGATCGCTGGGGCGGGCGGCCGGTGTTGATGGCGACGAACGTGGTTTTCGCGCTGGGGCTGGCTTGCCTGGGCAGCGTGGAGTCGGCCGTGGGATTGTTCGCTGCCTGGGCGCTGCTGGGGGTGGGCATGGGCTGCGGGCTTTACGAGGCGGCGTTTTCCTCGTTGGTGCGGCTGTACGGGCAACATTCGCGCGGGGCGATCTCGGGGATTACCTTGATCGCGGGCTTCGCGAGCACGGTGGGGTGGCCGCTGACCCATTATCTGCAGGTGGAGTTCGGGTGGCGCGAGGCGTGCTACGCCTGGGCGGTGCTGCATCTGGTGCTGGCCTTGCCGCTGAATTTTCTGTTGCCATCGCCGGGCGCGACGGCCATGGCGGCCAGACGCCCGTCGACGGCGCCCGCATCGCGATCGGCGCCGGCAGGGGTGCCGACAACCGCACCCGCATCGGCATCGTCAAAGATACCGACACCAACACCGACGACGACGTGGGCCACCGTCGTCCTGGCGGCCGTGTTCGCCATCACATGGTTCATCAGTACGGCGCTGGCCGCGCATCTGCCTCGCCTGCTCATGGCCGGCGGCGCCACGCTTGCTGTCGCGGTGGGGGCCGGGTCGCTGATGGGTCCGTCGCAGGTCGGCGCCCGCCTGCTGGAGTTTGGGCTGCTGCGCCGCGTGCACCCGCTGCTATCCGCGCGCCTGGCAACGGTGGCGCATCCAATCGGCGCCCTGCTGCTGCTGATGTTCGGCGCCCCGTTCGCCTCGGTGTTCGTCGTACTCCACGGCGCGGGCAACGGCATCCTGACCATCGCCAAGGGCACCCTGCCCCTGGTGCTGTTCGGCGCGCAGGGCTACGGCGCCCGGCAGGGCATGCTGATGGTGCCCGCGCGGATCACGCAGGCCCTGGCGCCCTGGCTGTTCGGCCTGTGCCTGGATCATTGGGGCGCCGGCGCGCTCTGGGTCTCGACGGCCCTGAGCCTGGCCGCCTTCGGCGCCCTGCTTTCCCTGAGCGCCGCCACGCGGCTCAACGCATCTGCAGGATGATCACATTGCTGCTGGCCGGATTGGTGCGGTCGCGCAGATCCTTGACCGCATCGGGCTTGACAGGGCCGCCCTTGTTGCCCCACGACGTGCGCACGAAGGTCAGCACGTCGGCGATCTCCCGGTCGCTGAGCTGATTGCGGAAAGGCGGCATGCGATAGGCATCCGGCACGCCGTTGGCGACGATGCGGCCCGAGCCGTTCAAGGTCACATTGATGCTGGAGGCGTCCTGCGTGGCCATGGATGACGCGGACCCGGCCAGCGGCGGTATCCATTCGCCCTGCCCCCGCCCATCGGCGCCGTGGCAGGCGCTGCAGCGCGCCATGAAGGTCTGCGCGCCCGGCACCCGCAGGCGCTCGCCCACGTCCAGCGACTTGTTCGAGGACGCGTCGTACTGCCAGGGCGCGCCATCCTTGCCCGGCGCGCCCGGCAGGGACTTCAGGTAATGGGCGACCGCCTTCAGGTCATCGTCGCTCATGAACTGCGTGGAGTTGTTGATCACGTCCGTCATCGAACCGAACACCACCGCGTGCGCGTTGCGGCCTTGCTTCAGGAAGCGGAAAACGTCGTCCTCGCTCCAGCGGCCCAGGCCGGTGTTGCCGTCGCCGCGCAGGCTGGGGGCATACCAACCGTCCAGCAAGGCGCCCGCCAGGTAGCTCGAGCCGCTTTCGTCCAGCGCTTCTTCGTTGAACGCGACCCCGCGCGCCGTATGGCAACTGCCGCAGTGGCCGGCGCCCTGCACCAGGTAGGCGCCGCGATTCCACAGCGTACCGTCGTCGGCCGCGCCCTGTACGGGCTTGGGCCGATAGGTCCCGGGCTCGGTGAAGACCGCATTCCACAAGGCCAGCGGCCACCGCATATTCAAGGGGCTGGGGATGCTGCTGGGCCGGTTTTCCTGATGCGCCGGGTGGACGCCATGCATGAAGTAGGCATACAACGCCCGCACGTCGTCGTCGTTCAGCTTCGCATACGACGGATAGGGCATGGCCGGGTAAAGGCGATGCCCATCCAGCGCGACGCCCTGGCGCAGGGCCCGGTCGAAATCCGCCAGGCTGTATGCGCCTATGCCCGTATCCTTGTCGGGCGTGATGTTGGTCGCGAAGATCGAACCCAGCGGCGTCGCCATCTCCAGGCCGCCGGCGAACGGCGCGCCGTTGGCGGTGCTGTGGCAGGCCACGCAATCGCTCAGCCGCGCGACATATTCGCCCCGCTGTATCAACTGTGGCGACGCGGTATCCGCGTCCGCCACCCCATCGAAGGCGGACGCCGGCTTGCGTGTCACGAACCACGCAAGCGCCGCCGCCACGACCACACAGGCCAGCACGATGCCGGCCAGAACGCGCCCTACCCTGCTTTTTTTCATCTGTTGCACGATCCCGTGATCCGCCTGCTCAGGCTCAAACCTTGAAGGTGTACTTCGACAGCGGCATGCTGCGGACACGCTGGCCGGTCAAGGTGGACACCGCGTTGGCCACGGCGGGAGGAATGGCCGGCAATGGCGGTTCGCCGATGCCGCCCATTTTTTCGCCGCTTTCGACAACGCGGACGTGCACGCGCGCCATGCGGCCCGGCGGCAGGATGGGATACAGGTCATAGTTGCGGGCGACCGGCTGGCCATGCTCGTACACGGCTTCTTCCAGCAGGACTTCCGACAGCCCGAGCGCGACCGCGCCATGGACCTGCGCGTGGACGATGGCCGGGTTCACGATATTGCCGGGGTCGATCGCTTCCCAGATGTCGTGCACCACCACCTGGCCCTCCTTGATCGATACCTCGGCGATCGCGGCGGCCTGCGAGCCGAACGGCGATGCCATCGCGACGCCCCGCGCGCGCCGGGTGCCGTCCTCGGCCGTGAACGGCCCCCGCTTCCAGCCGCCGGACAATTCGCCGACCGCCTGCAACAACCTGGTCAGGCGCGCATTTCCCTGCAGCAGATGCATGCGCATCGCGTAGGGATCCTGCCCGCCCTTGTCGGCCAGTTCGTCCAGGAAGGTTTCATAGAAGAAATCGTTCATGGAATTGCCCACCGACCGCCAGTAGCCCAGCATCATCGGCGTCTTAACATAGAGCTGCGCGATACGCCGGTTGGGAATGGCGTAGGATTTCCCCGCCAGGCCCTCGACCGCGGCGGGATCGTGCTTGTCGGCCCGTTTGTTGGCGATGCCCTCCGTGGGGCCTTCGGTGGCGCTGATGGCCTCGATGGCGACGGGCATGCCGTTCGCGTCCAGGCCGCCGCGGAAACGTACCGCGGCCATCGGCCGCGCGACGTCGCGCAGGAATTCTTCCTCACGGCTCCAGATCAGCTTGATCGGCCGTCCGGTTTCCTTCGCCAGCTGTATCGCCTGCGGATAGGGACTGGCCGAGTTGTACAGGAAGTGGCGGCCGAAGAATCCGCCCAGCAGCGGCGAATGGAGCGTGACCTGCTTGGGGTCGAGCCCGGTCCGCTTGACGATATCGGCCAGGAATATATCGGGCGCCTGGTTGGGCAGCCAGACTTCCAGGGTGCCGTCCGGATTGAATCGCGCCAGGGCCGCGGGCGGCTCCAGCTGCGCATGGCGGACATACTGGCTATGGTAGGTCGCGCTGACAACGGTCTTGGCGTTCTTCAAGGCATCGGCCACATTGCCCTGGTTCTCGGCGTCGACGCCATCGCCGGTTTCGCTGGCGAGCCGTTCCTGGAAGGCCGCGGTGGAGAAATCCGCCGGCATGACCCGCAGCGTCGAATCGGCCGGCGCTTCCTGCCAATCCACCTGCAGCGCCTCGGCCGCGCGCTTGGCGTTCCACCAGCGTTCGGCGACCACCGCCACCGCGCCCGGCAGACGATGCACCGAATGCACGCCCTTCATGGCCTTGACCTGGTCTTCGTTGCGCAGGGCGCCGACCGTCATGCCCAGCCTGGGCGCATGCTGGACCGCTGCGTGCAGCATGCCGTCCACCTGGGTGTCGATGGTGTAGATGGCCTTGCCGGTCGATTTGTCGCGAACGTCGAGCCGATCGACGGGCTTGCCTATCCAGCGGAAGCTGGCCGGATCCCTGAGCTTGACGCTGCCGGGGTCGGGCACGGGCAGGTCCATGGCGTCGGCGGCAAGCTCGCCATAGGAAATCGACTTGCCCGAGGCCGGGTGCACGACCCGGCCGGGTTGCGTATCGAGTTCGGTGGGGGGAACGTCGAAACGATTGGCGGCGGCCTGGACCAGCATGGCGCGCGCCAGCGCGCCCAGCCGCCGCATGTTCGCATAGCCGAAGCGCACCGACGAACTGCCGCCGGTGATGCGGCGGCCGCTATCCATCGCGATGTAGTCGCTGCCCGGCGGTGCGTTCTCCACGATGAAGGTCGCCGGATCCGCGTCGAGCTCTTCGCCGACGATCTGCGCCATGGCCGTGAAAATGCCCTGCCCGCCTTCGATGAAAGGGCTTTGCAGGCGGATGGTATTGTCGGGGCGTATCTCCAGGAAGGCAGGGACCTTGGTCGCCCGTGCCGGCGCCGCGGCGGCGGCCTGCGCCCGTGCCTCGCCCATGGGCAAGCCCATGCCCAGCACGAACGCGCCGGCCGCCGTGCCGGCGGAAGCCAGCAGGAAGCGGCGACGCGAAAGGTTCTCGGGCTGCGTCGACGAAAGCGCGGCCTGCGCCGAGGAAGTGGACAGCGTATCCATCATGCCCCCTTCACGGCGCCAGCCGTGTCGCCAGCGAGTTCATGGACCGCGTCGTTGATGGCGTTGTAGGTGCCGCAGCGGCACAGATTGATCATCGCCGCGGCGATCTCGTCGTCGGTCGGATGCGGGACCTGCTTCAACAGGGCTGTCGCCGCCATCACCTGTCCCGACTGGCAGTAGCCGCACTGGGGAACCTGGTGCTTGACCCAGGCCGCGACCACGCGCTGGCCCACGCTGTCATTCTCGATCGCCTCGATGGTGGTGATCTGCTTGCCCGCCATGCCGGCGACGGGCGTGACACAGGACCGCATGGCCACGCCATCGACCATCACCGTACAGGCGCCGCATTGCGCCAGGCCGCAGCCGTACTTGGTGCCCGTCATGCCCAGCTCGTCGCGTATGACCCAGAGCAAAGGGGTATCCGCATCGGACTCGACCTGATGGGTCTTGCCATTGATTTGAAGTTCCATGGTGTTCCTTGTCTTCAAGACGATACTTATTGCCCGGGTGGGGACGCGGCGTCATCAACCCTCGAATTTGACTCTCCAAAGCCTTCAAACTGCTGAACGCGCGGTGCTGACGCCGTGCCCCGCCGCGCGCGCTTCGGCATCGGCCGCACCAAGCATCCTCCAGATTGATCCAGGTCACAACGCGTTTCCAGGCCTCTGCCTAAGATTCTTCCATCGTATACGCGACGCGCGGCCGCGTCGCACCTGTCGAAGGAAGATGATGGCTTTTGCGTTGTCCGTCCTGAAGGAGTCGCAGCCCGGCGAGAAGCGCGTGGCCGTGATCCCCGCCGTTGCCACGCGCCTGAAGCGCCTGGGCGCCGACATACGCATCGAGGCCGGCGCCGGCCAGGCGGCGGCATTTCCCGATGCGGCTTATATGGATGCGCGGGTCGAAGCGGACCGCCAGCGGCTGCTCGGCGAAGCCGACATCGTGCTGGCGGTGCAGCCGCCATCGCTGGCGAGCGTCGCCGCGATGAAGCGCGGCGCCATCCTCATGTCCTTCGTCTACGGCGCCGCGTCTCCCGACGTCGTGCGCGTCCTGCGGGACGGCGGCATCACCAGTTTTGCCATGGAGCGCATTCCGCGTATCAGCCGGGCGCAGGCGATGGACGCCCTGTCCAGCCAGGCCGCGCTGGCCGGCTACTATGCCCCCCTGCTGGGCGCCGTGCATATGCCGCGCATCCTGCCCATGATGACCACCGCCGTGGGATCCCTGCGGGCCGCCAAGGTGCTGGTCATGGGCCTGGGCGTGGCGGGGCTGCAGGCGCTGGCCACGG
The DNA here is from genome assembly GCF_002261425.1 of Bordetella genomosp. 9. Lineage (NCBI taxonomy): Bacteria > Pseudomonadati > Pseudomonadota > Betaproteobacteria > Burkholderiales > Alcaligenaceae > Bordetella > Bordetella genomosp. 9. The sequence goes on from NZ_NEVJ01000003.1 coordinate 1,970,940, forward strand.
CGCACCGGCTGGGCGCGATCACGGAAGGCTATGACGTCCGCCCCGAAACCCGGGAACAGGCGCTGTCGCTGGGCGCGAAGTTCGTCGACACCGGCGTGGATGCGCGCGGCGAAGGCGGCTATGCGCGCGAGTTGACCGCCGACGAGCAGGCCAAGGTGCAGGCCGCGCTGGACGGGCATATCGCGGCGGCCGATATGGTCGTCACCACCGCCTCGGTTCCCGGCAAACGGGCGCCCAGGCTGATTTCCGCCGCGCAGATCGCCGCCATGAAGCCCGGGGCCGTCATCGTCGACCTCGGCGCCGAAGGCGGCGGCAATTGCGAAGGCACGCGGCCGGGCGAAACGGTGGTCGTCGGTCCCGCCACCATCCTGGCCCCCCTGAACGTGCCGTCGATGCTGGCGCAGCACGCCAGCGAGCTGTATGCCAAGAACCTGCTGAACCTGGTCGAGCTCATCGTCCAGGACGGCGCGATCCGGCTGGATTTCGATGACGACATCGTCGCCGGCACCGTGCTGACGCATGACGGACAGGTGCGGGACGCCGCCATCCAGGCCCTGCTGGCCAAGGACGAGCCCACGGAGATGACGGCATGACTTCCGCCACCACGCTGACCGTCCTCATCGCGCTGTACATCTTCATGCTGGCCGCCTTTACCGGCTACGAGGTGATCAGCCGCGTGCCCGCCATCCTGCATACGCCGCTGATGTCGGGATCGAACTTCATCCATGGCATCGTCGTGGTCGGCGCGCTGCACGCCCTGCTGACCGCGACGTCGGCGACGACCCAGGCCGTCGGCTTCATCGGCGTCGTGCTGGGCGCGGCCAATGCCGCCGGCGGCTACGTCGTGACCGACCGGATGCTGGCGATGTTCCGCGCCAGCGGCCCGAAGAAGGACTGACCATGCTGCTTGCCTACCTGGAAGGACTGGCCGGACTGCTGGCCGCGGGCCTGTTCATCTTCGGACTGAAGCGAATGTCCTCGCCGGTGACCGCGCTGGCCGGCATCAAGATCGCCGGCGCCGGCATGCTGATCGCCGTGGCATCGGCATTCCTGGTGCTGGCGCGCCTGCCGCAGATCGCGGAGTCGCGCCTGCTGACGAATCTTGCCCTGGCGGTGATTGCCCTGGCGCTGGGCGGCGGCTGGGCGGTATGGAGCGGCCGCAAGGTCGCCATGACAGGCATGCCGCAGATGGTCGCCCTGTACAACGGCATGGGGGGCGGCGCCGCCGCCGCGATCGCCGCCGCCGAGATCTTCCGCGGCCCGATGCAAGATGCGCTGCTGGCCGGCGTGACCCTGGCCGGCGCATTGATCGGCTCGGTGTCGTTGACCGGCTCCGTTATCGCCTGGGCCAAGCTCGACGGAAAGATCGACAAGCCCTGGCGCTTCGCCGGGCAGCAATACGTCAACGCGGCGGTGTTTGCCGTGGCCCTGATCGCGGGCGGCGCCACGGCCCTCTACGCCGGCGGCAGCCAGGCGACCGTGATGGCGGCCGGCTTCTTCATCGTCGCGCTGGCCTTCGGCGTGTTGATGACCCTGCCGATCGGCGGCGCCGACATGCCCGTGGTGATCTCGCTGTACAACGCCTTCACCGGGCTGGCGGTCGCGCTGGAAGGCTATGCGCTATCCAATCCGGCATTGATGATCGCCGGCATGGTGGTCGGCTCGGCCGGTACGCTGCTGACGGTGCTGATGGCCAAGGCCATGAACCGCTCGCTGACCAATGTCCTGTTCAGCAACTTCGGCGACGTCGCCGTGGCCACGGACAGCAATATTGCCGGCCGGATCAAGTCCGTCGAGGCGAGCGATGCGGCCACCGCCATGCGCTACGCCGCCAGCGTCATCATCGTTCCCGGCTACGGGCTTGCCGTGGCGCAGGCGCAGCAGAAGCTCTACGAATTCGTCAAGCAGCTGCAGGCCGCCGGCGTGGACGTGAAGTTCGCCATGCACCCCGTCGCCGGCCGCATGCCCGGGCACATGAACGTGCTGCTGGCGGAGGCCGGCGTGCCGTACGACATCATCTTCGACATGGAAGACATCAACGATGCCTTTGCCTCCACCGATGTGGCGCTGGTGATCGGCGCGAACGACGTGGTCAATCCCGCCGCCCGCACCGACAAGTCCTCGCCCATCTACGGCATGCCCATCCTGGACGTCGACCGCGCGCATCAGGTCTATGTCGTCAAGCGCGGCCAGGGGAAAGGTTATGCGGGCGTCGAGAACCTGCTGTTTTACGCCGACAACTGCAACATGGTTTATGGGGATGCCCAGGCCGTGCTCGCGCAGATGGTCCAGTCGGTGAAGGAACTGGCGCCCGCCTGAGACGGAGCAGCCATCTCTTACGGGCGTCCCCCGCCGCGCCGGGACAGCAAGCCCGATCGCCGGCGCGGCCCGGGCGCCAGCCGGCGCCCCGCTTACACGAGGAATACGGACATGACCTACGCCACGACCAACCCCTACACCGGGGAAGTCCTGAAGACTTTTCCCAACGCCACCGATGAACAGGTCGCGACCGCCATCGATAAGGCCCATGGCGCGTTCCTCGCCTGGCGCGAGATGCCGCACGCCAAGCGCGGGGCCATCCTGCAAAAGGCCGCCGACATCCTGCGCAAGGAATGCAACGCCTATGCCAAGCTGCTGACGCTGGAGATGGGCAAGCTGTACGCCGAAGCCAAGGCGGAAGTCGAGCTGTCGGCGAAGATCTTCGAATACTACGTGCAGAACGCCGAGCGGCTGCTGCAACCGGAAAAGCTGCCGGTGGCGGACCCGGCGGAAGGCGAAGCCATCCTGGTGCACGAACCGCTGGGCGTGCTGCTGGCCATCGAACCCTGGAATTTCCCCTACTACCAGATCGCGCGCATCATCGCGCCTCAATTGTCGGCGGGCAACACCATCCTGCTGAAGCATGCGTCCAACGTGCCGCAAAGCGCGGCGGCTTTCGAGACGCTGATGCGCGAGGCGGGCCTGCCCGATGGCGCCTTCACCAATCTGTACGCGACGCGGTCGCAGGTGGAAATGATCATCAACGATCCACGCGTGCATGGCGTGGCGCTGACGGGTTCCGAGGACGCGGGCGCCATCGTCGCGGCCCAGGCCGGCAAGGCCTTGAAGAAGTCGACCATGGAGCTGGGCGGCGCCGACGCCTTCGTGGTGCTGGCCGACGCGGATATGGAAAAGACCGTGAAATGGGCGGTGTTCGGCCGGCACTGGAATGGCGGCCAGGTCTGCGTGTCATCCAAGCGCATGATCATCGTCGACGCGGTCTACGACGAATTCCTGAGCCGCTATCGCGAGGCCGTCGCGGCGCTGAAGGCCGGCGATCCGTTCGACGCCGCCACGACGCTGGCGCCGCTGTCTTCGCAAACCGCCGCCGACGACCTGAAGGAAAAGATCCGGCTGGCCGTGGCCCATGGCGCCAAGGCTGAACAGGTGGGGCCGCCGGTACCGCAACAGGGCGCTTTCGTGCAGCCCACCATCTTGACCGATATCAGCCCGGAAAACCCGGCCCGCTATTGGGAATACTTCGGCCCGGTTTCCATGCTGTTCCGCGCGAAGGACGAAGACGACGCGGTGCGCATCGCCAACGACTCGCCGTTCGGCCTGGGTGGCTCGGTATTTACCGCCGATACCCGGCGCGGCGCCGAGGTCGCTCGCAGGATCTCGACGGGAATGGTGTTCGTCAATCATCCGACCAAGGTCGAAGCCGATCTTCCTTTCGGCGGCATCCGGCGTTCCGGCTACGGGCGCGAACTGCTCGGGCTGGGGCTCAAGGAGTTCGTCAACCACAAACTGATCGACGTCGTCGATATCGACGCGCGTTTCTGACAGGAGATTTTCCATGACCAAGACCATGAAAGCCGCGGTTGTCCGCGAATTCGGCAAGCCGCTGGTGATCGAGGAAGTCGCGGTGCCCACGCCTGGCCCCGGCCAGATACTGGTCAAGATCGCCGCGACGGGGGTCTGCCATACCGACCTGCATGCCGCCGAGGGCGACTGGCCGGTCAAGCCCAAGCCGCCCTTCATCCCCGGCCACGAAGGCGTCGGCCACGTCGTCGGTGTCGGCGCTGGCGTCACGCACATCAAGGAAGGCGACCGTGTCGGCGTGCCCTGGCTGTACACCGCCTGCGGCCACTGCAAGCACTGCCTGGGCGGTTGGGAAACGCTGTGCCATGAACAGCAGAACACCGGCTATTCGGTGAACGGCAGCTTTGCCGAGTACGTCATCGCCGATCCCAACTACGTCGGCCACTTGCCGGACAATGTGTCCTTCGTCGATATCGCGCCCATTCTGTGCGCCGGCGTGACGGTCTACAAAGGATTGAAAGTCACCGACACCAAACCGGACGACTGGATGGTGATTTCCGGGATCGGCGGCCTGGGACACCTGGCCGTGCAATATGCCAAGGCCATGGGCCTGAACGTGCTGGCCGTCGACATCGACGACGACAAGCTGGAACTGGCGACGAAACTGGGCGCCGCGTTGACGGTCAACGCGCGCACCACGGACCCGGTGGCGTTCGTGAAGCGCGAAATCGGTGGCGCGCAAGGCGTGCTGGTCACCGCCGTATCGCCCAAGGCCTTCGAGCAAAGCCTGGGCATGGTCGGCCGTGGCGGTACCGTATCGCTGAACGGTCTGCCCCCCGGCGACTTTCCGCTGTCCATCTTCGATACCGTGCTGAACGGAATCACGGTGCGCGGCTCCATCGTGGGCACGCGGCTGGACCTCCAGGAAGCCCTGAACTTCGCCGGCGAAGGCAAGGTCAAGGCCACCATCGCCACGGAATCGCTGGAGAATATCAACGATATTTTCTCGCGCATGCACCACGGCGATATACAGGGCCGGATCGTGATCGACTTCCAGAAGTAAATACTCGCCGGCGCACCCCTCGTCCACCCGGGAATTCACGTTTTATTCACGGGGCCCCAGTCTAAGCTTGCGCACCTCGCGCAGGGATGGAACCTGGCGGCCGCGGGGTGACGGACGAGAAATGGTAAAGATAGACACGGATGCGCCGGTCGCGCTGATCCTGTCGCCCTACCTGGGCGACGCATTATTCCTGATGGCCATCGCGAACAACCTGCGCAACGCGGGACGGCGCGTGGTCGTCTACGGCGATCATGGCGTCGCGCTGGCGGAATGGTTTCCTGGCTTCGACCTGCGCCCCCTGGCGGCGGCGAACGAACCGGGGGCGCTGGACGCCTGCGCCGCCGTTGTGCAGATGTCGCAGGATGCGCCCATCGCCGGCCTGGCGCAACGCCATGGCAACTTCCTGGCCATCAAGCAATCCTTGCCCCGCCAACCGGCGGACGACGGCTCGAACGGCCTGGGCGCGCCCTGCAACGGCATCATGGCCACGTTCCGGCGCTTCACCCGTGAGTTCCTCGGCGTGAAGGACTGGACGCACGACAACGGCCTGCGCGCCCCGGCCCCGTTGCGGCACGCGCTGCATCCGCGGCGCGTCATCGTGCATCCCTCGTCCAGCGAGCCCGAACGATGCTGGCGGCCGACGCAGTATGCGGCCTTGGCCACCGCGCTGCGCGCACGCGGATTCGACCCGGTCTTCGTGCTGGCGCGGCACGAACGCCCGGCTTGGCGCGCCCTGTTGGACGCCCATGGACTGGCCGTGCTGGAAGCGCCGGACCTGGCCCGCGTCGCCGCGGCCATCTTCGAATCGGGCTGGTTCATCGGCACCGATTCCGGCATCGGTCATCTGGCGTCGGCTTGCGGCATACCGACGGTGACCATCGCCGATCGGCCGCGGAACATGAACAGCTGGCGGCCGATGTGGGCGCCAGGTGCCATCGTGCGCCCGTGGTGGCTGCCCCTGCGCAGCCTGCGCCGCGCCTGCTGGCGCGAGGCCACTACCGTGGGCAAGGTGCTGCGCACTTTCCAAGCACTGCGCCGGCGCGTCGAAAGACAGGCGCCCGCCGGCGTGCAAGCCGGGCATGAGGCGCCGCCAACGCCGGCGGTCGACAAGCCCGCCTGATCACGGCGACGCGCATCAATCGTTGTCTTCGTCGGGATCCACCCACATATCGGTGATGCGCCCGGTCGCATCCATCAGGATCGTCACCCGTCCCGGTTCGCGGTCGACCGGCACCGGCCCCGCCGCCACCCGCAGCTTGCGGCCGATCAGGTCGCCCAGCAGGAAGGTCACCACCTGGGAATGTATGGGTATCGGCAGGCTGCCCAGGTCCGTCCTGGATACCTGGCCGCTTTGGCTGGGCCATGGGAATTCGGCTTCTTCATGGTCGCCGTTGGTGCGGATTGCTGTCGCTAGGCTCATTACGCGCTCCCTGGTTGCAGGCCCGTCGCGCGGACGGGCGGGTCAGGCAGAGTTTCCCGGCGGCCGCCCATCGAAGATAGAGCACCGCATGCCCTAGCCCACAGGCGCGACGGCAACATGTGCTAGGACATCCGGCGCACGCCAAAACGGTTAAGATCGATCGCCATGCGCCTATATCAACGTTCCGCCGCCCGTGCCGCCCTTGCCGCCGCCTGCCTGCTGGCCGCGGCGGTCGTCCACGCCGACCCGAGCTACGAGGGCTACCGTGAAGGAACCTATCTGCGGTTCCTGAACGCGCCCGAAGCCGGCCAGGCGCGCGCCGCGCCGCCCACGCTGGGCCTGTCGTTCGGCGGCGAATCCGTGCAGGCGGTCATGGATACCGGGTCGACCGGCATCGTGGTGGCCGCGTCCACCATTCCCGATGTGGACCGGCTGCAGGCGCTGGGCCCCGGAACCTTGAGCTATTCCAGCTCGGGCCGCATCATGCGCGGACGTTGGGTAATGGCCACCGCCACCATCCGCGGCGCCAACGGCGCCAGCGTGACGACGCGGCCCCTGCCCGTGCTGGCGATCGACCGGATCGACTGTTTCCGCGACGCGCGGGACTGCCAGCCCGAGGACCATCCGCGCCACGTGGCGATGATAGGCATAGGCTACGCGCGCGAAGCCGACCACCAGTCGCAGAGCACGCCGGACAAGAATCCCTTCCTGAACCTGCCCGGCATGGGCGATGGCGCGAATCCGGGCCGCGAGCAGCCGCACCGCGCGCGCCGCGGCTACGTCGTCACGCGCGAAGGCGTGCACGTCGGCCTGACGCCGGCCAACACACGCGGCGACTACCGCTACATCAAGCTGGCGAAGCGGCCCGATGGGCGCGACTGGATGCCCCTGGGCGCCTGCATCGCGCTGGACCAGGGAGCGCCGGCCTGCGGGACGGCGCTGATCGATACCGGCGTATCGGCGATGTACCTGACCGTACCGCCGGACCGCCAGGCGGGACACCTGGCCCCGGGCGGCCACGCCCTGTCACCCGGGACCCGGGTGACGGTACGGTTCGGCACGGATGCCACTTCCCGGTCGCCCGGCTATGGCTTTAACGTCGGGGATGCGCGCGAACCGGCGGCGCCGTCCCGCGTCATCCTGGTGGAAGGCGCAAACCGGCCGGCGTTCGTCAACACCAGCGTGCATGCGCTCAACGTATTCGACTATCTGTTCGACGCCGACGGCGGCTACGTGGGCTTTCGCCGCGTAGAGCGTTGAGCGCGCAAGGCAATTCAAGCCTTGTTTTCCTCGACGACGGCGGCGCCCTGCGCCTCGTCCTCGGTCTGTTCGGCCGTACTGCCCTGCTCCGGCTTGCCGGGCTTGCCGGCGTGCCGCTTCGCCGCGGCCTGCTTGGCCTCCTGCGAGTCGAAACGATGGGCCTTGCCCATGGCATGAGCGGCGCGGCCGCCCTGTGCCGCGATCCCGCGCAACAATTCCGGATCCATTGCCGCGAAACCGCGTGGTTTACGTGCTGGCTTGCGTTCGTCAGTCATCATGCGCCCCCTAGGTGAGTAGCACGACCAATGGCAACACGCGTGCCCAGGGCATTTCGGACGCCTGGCCCGGTATGGGCCGGGCGTATGCCCTTGATTCTCCTTAAGGATCGGCACCGCTTACCGCCGTTGTAGCGCTTACGGGACGGCCGCTTACCATTCCGGCGGTCTGACGCGGACCGGAGACCCGGGGCCAAGCGTTCCTGCGCCGAACGCGCATTTCTGCGCGGGATGGTTACTTAATATGTATTTCAGTGCCGCGTCCAAACGCTTGTTTTCATCCATAAACAGGCTGATTTCAGGACATAGCGCAAAAACCAAGGACCGAAATGGTGGTAGTAAAGTTACGTTTAGTTACTGGCATGCGTGTGTGCTGCAGCAGCTCGATGCTACTTTTTCGGCGGGTCGACGGGCTGTTTTTTCCACAGCTGGTACGTCGTGGACCCGCACACGAGCTTTGAGGCCACCGCGAAAGCCGTGGCCTCTTTTTTGTGGGGCACCCCGCCTGGGTCCCGGTTTCAGACGGGGTATCTGCCTGGAATCGTGACCCGAACGTCCAGCCCTGCTCGGTCAATGCAGCTTCACGCGCGGATGCGTGCGCCGCGTCAGCAGACGCGCGAGCGCCAGCGATACCGTACGGGAAAACCCGAGCACGGTGCGGTGGTGCAGCAGGTGGAGGCTGGCGTACATCCAGCGGGCGATCAGGCCGCTGATGAAGAACCCACGCCCCAGCAGCGCCCCCATCAGGCTGCCCACACCGCGCTCGCGGCCCAGGGAGACCAGCGAGCCCCGGTCCTTGTAGACGAAGTCGCCGCCGGGTTCGGGCTGGCCGGCAATGCGGGCGCTCAGGCGGCGGCGCAGGTAGCTGGCCTCCTGATGGGCGGCCTGCGCGCGCGCCGGCACCACCCTGCCGTCCGCGCGGGGCGCGGCCGCGCAGTCCCCGAATGCGAATATGGCGGGATCTTCGGTTTGCAGGCGGGCATCGACCTCCAGCTGGCCCACGCGGTTGCGCGGCAGGTCCAGGGCGCCGAGCACGTCCGGCCCCTTGATGCCGGCCGCCCACATGCATAGTTCGGCCGGAAAGGCGCGGCCGTCCTTCGTATGGACCGTATCCGCCGTGACCTCGGACACCAGGCACCCGCTCTCGATTTCGATGCCCAGGCTCTCCAGGCGCCGTTGGGCCGCGTGCGAGAGTTTTTCCGGCAGCGCGGCCAGGATGCGGGGCGCGCCTTCGATGATGCGGATGGCCAGATCCCTGCGCGGATCGAAATTCGACAGCCCATACGCCGCGACCAGCCGGCTGGCCTCGTGCAGCTCGGCGGCCAGCTCCACGCCGGTGGCGCCGCCGCCCACGATGGCGATGTGCAGCCGCGCCCGGGGATCGCTCGCCTTGGCCTGGTCTACCTTCACCATGGCCTGCAGCATGGTCAGGCGGAATTGCTCGGCGGATTCGGGCGTATCCAGGGTGATCGCGTGTTCGCGGGCGCCTCGCGTACCGAAGAAATTCGAGGTGCTGCCCACGGCGATGACCAGGGTGTCATAGGGGATCTCGCGCGCGGGCAGCAGGGGCTCGCCCGCCGGACCCGGGATCGCCCCGACCTGGACCAGGCGGCGCGCACGGTCCACGCCCAGCATCGGCCCCAGCACGAAGTTGAATTGCGACAGGTTGGCCAGCATCAGGTACGACAATCCTTCCTGCTGCACGTCGATCGTGCCCGCCGCGGCTTCGTGCAGCGTGGGCTTCCAGATATGCACCATGTGGCTGTCGATGAGGGTGACGTGCCGCCGGCCATGCTTGCGGCCGAGCTCCGTCGCCAGTTCCAGGCCGCCGGCGCCGCCGCCGACGATCACGACGCGGTGCGGGGGCCGCGCGTCCTGCTCACGCGCGGGGGCTTCGGTATTGCCTGCTCCGGCTTGCTCGGGCTGCGCGTTGCCGCGCAGCAGTATCGGGTTCTGGGGCATGAGGACACCTTGAAGCGACGTCCGCCCGGTCCGGGCGGCACGTATTACATGGCGGCTGGCCAGCCGCCAGACAAGGTCCATGCATCAGCAAACCGTGTTCCGGAAATCGTTCCTCCGGAGGGCGGCCCCGCCCTTATTTCGCCGGGGCCGCGGCGTCCGCCGTCTGTTCCGGCTTCCTGGTGGTTTCTTCCCAGCCGCCGCCCAGCGCCTTGTACAGCGCCACGCGGTTCAACAGCGCCCCCAATCCGGCCTGCACCAGCTGCAGCTGCGCGTCGTAGTAGGTCACCTGGGCGTTCTGCACCTGCAGGTAGCTGTCGACGCCGCTGTTGTAGCGCATCGTGGAGAGCTCGACCGAGCGCGCCGAGGAGGTTTCCAGCGCGCGCAGCGCCTGCACCTGCGTGCCGTAGGTCGCCACGCCCGCCAGGGCGTCGGAGACCTCCTGGAAGGCCTGCTGGATCGATTTCTCGTACTGGGCCACCGCGATGTTGTCACGCGCCTTGGCCAGGTCCAGATTGGCCCGGATGGAGCCCCCGGCGAAGATCGGCGTGGTGATGGACGGCGAGAAGCTCCAGAATCCGTGACCGCCCTTGAACAGGTCGTCCAGCGACGGGCTGGCCGCGCCCAGCAGGCCGGTCAGCGATATCGTCGGGAAGAAAGCCGCGCGGGCAGCACCGATATTGGCATTGGCCGAGCGCAGGTTGTTTTCCGCCGACAGGATGTCGGGACGGCGCTCCAGCAGGTCGGACGGCAGGCCCGCCGGAATGGTGGCCAGCACCTGGGCGTTGTCGAACGGGGCCGGCGGCGGCAGATCCGGCGGCAAGGGCGCGCCGGTCAGCAGGACCAGGGCATTCACCGCCTGCGCCTGGGTCCGCGCCAGCTCGGCCAGGCTGGCCGAGGCCGAGTCCAGCAGCGATTTGGCCTGGTTCAGGTCCAGTTCCGACGAGACGCCGCCATCGAAGCGGCGCTTGACCAGGTCATACGAGGCCTGGCGCGAATCCAGCGTCTTGCGCGTCAGGTCCAGCTGCACGTCGGCCGCGCGCAGGTTCAGGTACGCCTGGGCCACTTCGCCCACCAGCGAGATCTGCACGCTGCGGCGCGCCTGTTCTGTGGATAGGTATTGTTGGTACGCCGCTTCCGACAGGCTGCGCAGGCGTCCGAACACGTCGATCTCGAACGTGGTCAGGCCCAGGCCCGCCTGGTACTGGCTGCTGATCGACGACGAATCCGGCCCGCCCGGACGCAGGCTGGGCGGCAGGTGCTGCCGCGTGCCCTGGACGCCGGCGCCGATGGCGGGATAGATCTGGCCCCGCTGCACGCCCCATTGGGCGCGCGCCGCCTCCACATTCTGCACGGCCACGCGCAGGTCGCGGTTATTTTGCAGCGACAGCGCGATCAGCGCCTGCAGGCGCGGATCGCGGAAGAACTCGCGCCAGCCGAGGTCGGCGGCCGCCACGTCGCCCGCCGGGGCCAGGGCCGAGGCGGGCTGGGTGCCGGCCGTCGTGGCCTTGTCGTAGCCGCTGTACACCAGCTTGGGCTGGTCGGGCCAATCCGCCTGGATCGGCGCGCCGGGCCGCTCGTACTTGGGCGCCAGCGAGCAGCCGCTGACGGCGGCCACGATCGCCATGGCCAGCGAGGTTCTCTTCAACATGAATGGCGCACGCATCATTCACCCTTCCCTTCGGTGGCGGGCGCGGGCGGGGTGCCGTCCTGCGTCCGCCTGGCCGCCTGTTCTTCCTCGAAGCGGCGCGCTTCCGCGCCCAGCAGGCGCGGCTTGGTCTTGAACAGACCCAGCACGACGACGAAGAAGGTCGGCACGAAAATCACCGCGAACGGCGTGGCCGCCAGCATCCCGCCCAGCACGCCCAGGCCGACCGCGCGTTGGCTGGCCGCGCCCGCGCCGCTGGCGATGGCCAGCGGAATCACGCCCAGGATGAAGGCCAGCGACGTCATCAGGATGGGCCGGAACCGCAGCCGCGCGGCCTCGACCGCGGACTCGTACAGCCCGAAGCCGCGCGCGTACTGGTCCTTGGCGAATTCGACGATCAGGATGGCGTTCTTGGCCGCCAGCCCGATAACGGTCACCATCCCCACCTGGAAGTACACGTCGTTGGACATTCCCAGCAAGCCCACCAGGCCGACCGCGCCCAGCATGCCCAGCGGCACCACCAGCATCACGGAAAGCGGGATCGCCCAACTTTCGTACAGCGCCGCCAGCACCAGGAACACCACCATCAGCGACAGTCCCATCAGGATGGGCGCCTGGTTGCCGGCCTCCCGCTCCTGGTAGGACAGGCCGTTCCACTCGTAGCCGAAGCCCTGGGGCAACTGGGCCATCAGGTTTTCCATTTCCTGCATGGCTTCGCCGCTGGTGTAGCCCGGCCCCGCATCGCCGGAAATACGGATCGATTCGTAGCTGTTGTAGCGCACGATCTGCACCGGGCCCTGGCCCCACTTGGCGGTGACGAAGCTCGACAAGGGCACCATGCCGCCGCTCGCATTGCGGGCGTTCAGGTTCAGGATGTCTTCCACCTGCATGCGATAGGGCGCATCGGCCTGCACCCACACGTTCTGCATGCGGCCGAAGTTGGGGAACTTGTTGATCAGCGCGCTGCCCACCGCGGTGGAAACCAGCGTGGCCGCCTCGTCGAAGTTGACCCCCAGCGCGGCCGCCTTCTGGCGGTCGATCGTCAGGCTCAATTGCGCGCTCGGCCCGAGCCCGGAGATACGTACCTGCGACAGCACGGGGCTCTTCATCGCCATGCCCATCAACTGGCCGGTGGCGGCCGCGAGCGCGTCGGTGCCCGCGCCGGCACGGTCCTGCAGGCGGAAATCGAAGCCGGTGGCGTTGCCCAGCGTCGAGATGGCCGGCGGCACCACGGTGAAGACCATGGCGTCGTGTATGCCCATCAGCAGGTTGTTCAGGGCCCGGAAAGACACCGCCTGCGCGGAATTCGCGCGCCCCTTGCGCTCGTCGAAGTCCTTGAGCGTGGTGAAGGCGATCGCCGCGTTCAGGCCGTTGCCGTTGAAGCTGAAGCCCTGCACGGCAATGATGTTCTGCACCTGCGGCTGATCCATGAAGTACTTCTCGACCTGCTGCAGCACGTCCACCGCGCGATTGGCGCTGGAGCCCGACGGCAGTTCGATGTTGCTGATCACATAGCCCTGGTCTTCCTCGGGCAGGAAGGACGACGGCATGCGCCAGTACAGCCAGCCCAGCAGCAGCACCAGCACCAGGTAGATCAGCATCATCCGGCCGCCCTTGTGCAGGATGCGCGACACCCAGTTCTGGTATGCGTGCGTGCCGCGGTCGAAGCGGCGGTTGAACCAGCCGAAGAAGCCGCGTTTTTCCTCGTGCCGGTCATGCGGCACGGGCTTGAGGATGGTGGCGCACAGGGCCGGCGTGAAGCTCAGCGCAAGGAAGGCGGAGAAGAAGATCGATACCGCCATGGCGACGGCGAACTGGCGATAGATCACGCCCACCGAGCCGCCCATGAAAGCCAGCGGCAGGAACACGCTGACCAGCACCAGCGTGATGCCGGTGATGGCGCCGGTGATCTGCGGCATCGCGCGCGAGGTCGCCTCCTTGGGCGACAGGCCTTCGCTGGCCATGATGCGCTCGACGTTTTCAACGACCACGATGGCGTCGTCCACCAGGATCCCGATGGCCAGCACCATGGCGAACATGGTCAGTACGTTGATCGAGAAGCCCAGCGCCAGCATCACCGCGAAAGCGCCCAGCATCGCGACCGGCACCACCAGGGCCGGGATGATGGTGTAGCGCACGTTCTGCAGGAACAGGAACATCACCAGGAACACCAGCACCATGGCCTCGAGCAGTGTCTTGACCACGTCGGAGATCGAGGTCTGCACGTAGGGCGCGGTGTCGTACGGAATGTCGTACTTGATGTTGGCCGGGAAATACTTGGACAGCTGCTCCATCTGCTGGCGCACGCCCTTGGCGGTGGCGAGCGCGTTGGCATCGGGCGACAGGATGATGGCGAAGGCGGCCGTCGGCTTGCCGTTCAGGCGCGCGCCGAAGAAGTAGTTGTCGGCGCCGATCTCGACGCGGGCGACGTCGCGGATGCGCACCACCGACCCGTCGGTATTGGCGCGCAGCACCAGGTTGCCGAAGCCTTCCACGGTCGACAGCTGGCCGTTGGCGATCACCGTCGCCGTCGTGCGCTGGCTCGCCGGATTGGGCGGGCCGCCCATGTTGCCGCCGGAGATCAGGACGTTCTGCTGCGCGATGACCTGGTTGACGTCGGACATGCTCAGGTTGTAGCCCACCAGCTTCTGCGGATCGACCCAGATGCGCATGGCGCGCGGCGCGGCGAACAGCTGGAACTGGCCCACGCCCGGCACGCGCGACACGGGGTTCTTCACGTTACGCGTGACGTAGTCGGCCAACGCGGTCTGGTCCATCGTGCCGTCGGTGGACGACACGGTCACGATCATCAGGAAGCCGGTACTGGTCTGCTGGAACTGCACGCCCTGCTGCGCGACCGCGGCGGGGAGCTGGGCCGTCACGTTGGCCACGCGGTTCTGCACGTCCACCTGGGCCAGGTCCGGATCGCGGCCCGGCGCGAACGTGGCGGTGATGGTCGACTGGCCGTTCGAATCGCTGACGGATTCGTAATACAGCAGGCCCTTGGCGCCGTTGAGCTGATCCTCGATCAGGCTGGTCACCGAGTCGGCCACTTCCTTGGCGGATGCGCCGGGATAGGTGGCGGTGATCTCGATGGCGGGCGGCGCGACGTTGGGATACTGCGAGACCGGCATGTTGGGGATCGCCAGTATCCCCGCGAGCAGGATGAACAGCGCGACCACCCAGGCAAAGATCGGTCTATCGATAAAAAATTGCGGCATGAGGGTAGACCCCGAAGACAATGCTCATGGTGCGGGGAAGCGGCGCCCTGGCACGGCGCCGCGCCCGATTACGACTTCTGACCGGCAGGCGCGGCGGGAGCCGCCGGCTGTTGCGCGCCGGACTGTTGTGCTCCGGGCTGTTGTGCTCCGGGCTGTTGTGCTCCGGGCTGTTGCGCGCCGGGCTGCTGGCCCGGCGTCCATTGCGACACCTTCACCGGCGCGCCCGGGCGGACTTTCTGGAAGCCTTCCACGACGACCACGTCGCCGGCCTTCAGGCCGCTGGTGATGACCCAGCGCCCGTTGAGCGCATTGCCGGTGGTCACGTTGACCTGGTCGATCTTGCCATCGCGCACCAGCATCAGGCTCTGCAAGCCGTCAGGCGTGCGCTGCAGGGCCTGCTGCGGCACCAGCAGCGCCTTGTCGTCCACGCCCTGCGTCAGCCGCACGCGCACGTACATGCCGGGCAGCAGCACGGTTTCCGGATTGGGGAATACGGCGCGCAGGTTCACCTGTCCGGTGGACGGATCGACGGTGATGCCGGTGAACAGCAGCTTGCCTTTATGCCCGTAGATCGAGCCGTCTTCCAGCACGACCTCGGCCAGGGCCGCGTTGTCGCCCACCTTCTGCAGCTGGCCGCCCGCGAAGGCCTTGCGCAGCGCCGCCAGGTCTGTGGTCGACTGCGTGAAATCGACGTAGACGGGATCCAGCTGCTGGACCAGCGCCATCTCCGTGGCCGACGTAGCTTCCACCAGCGCGCCTTCGGTCACCAGCGGCTTGCCGATGCGGCCGGTGATCGGCGACGTCACATTGGTATAGCCGAGGTTGATCGAGGCGTTCTGCAGATTGGCCTTGGCGGCCGCGACCGCGGCGTCGGCCTGCCGATAGCTGGCCACCGCGTTGTCGTAATCCTGCTTGCTGACGGCATTCGCCTTCACCAGCGGCGCGTAGCGATCGGCCAGCGCCTTGGCGCTGAACAGATCGGCCTGCGATTGCTTCAATTGCGCGGCGGCCTGATCGTAGGCCGCCTTGTAGGGCGCCGGATCGATCTTGAACAGCAGCTCGTTTTCCTTGACGTCGCCGCCCTGCTGGAAAACGATCTTCTGCACGATGCCCGTGACCCGTGCGCGGATCTGCGCGTCGCGCACGGCGTCGACGCGGCCGGGCAGGTCGGCCACGCTGGGCGCGCGCTCGGGCTGCACCGTGATGACGCTGACCTGGGGTGGACCGGGATTCAATTGCGGACGCTCGCCGCATCCGGCGAGCAATGTCACCGCGGCGGCAACGGTGACCAGGGGTGCTGCTACGCGCTTTGGAATACGAGGCGCAAAATGCATGGAATCCTCTCGCCATCGGCATGCGGAACCATGCCGTCTTGAATGAAGCGGGCACGAAAGGCCGATTGGCGTACGGCAGCGCTTATGGCGTTGCGCAAACCTTGCCCCCACCCCATTCGTCTCCCGCGGGCCGCGCTAATGTAACGCATTCAACGATTCGACACCAATATCATGCAATCTGTGTCGAGCACACGTTAAAAAAGCCGGCAAGGCCGGCTCAGCGATTCACCCTGGGGCTGGCCCGGAACGCCGCTGTCGCGCGGCGTCCGGTTCAGGGTTCAGGGTTCAGGGCTCGATGCGGGTGTCAGTCGCGCTGAAGCTCCAGCGAGCGGTTGATGCGCAGCGCCAGCAGCGTGCAGGCCACCCCGGACAGCAGATAGACGCTGACCGCGCCCAGGCCGAAACGGGCCGACAGGCTCAACGCCACCACCGGCGCGAACGCCGCGCCGAACAACCAGGCGAAGTCGGCCGTGAACGCCGCCCCGGTATAGCGGAACCGCCGGGCGAAATTGGACGTCACGGTGCCCGAGGCCTGGCCGTAGGACAAGCCCAGCAGCACGAAACCGATCAGGATGAAGGCGTCCTGCGCCACGGTGCCGCCGTCCAGCAGCCACGGGGTGCACAGGCTGAACACGCCGATCAGGAAGGCCAGCGTGCCCAGGGTATTGCGGCGGCCGATACGGTCGGCCAGCCAGCCCGAGGCCATGGTGCCCAGGATGCCCAGCAAGGCCCCGATGACCTGGACGCTCAGGATGGCGTCTATGGACTGCGTGGACTGCAGCGCCAGCCACGACAGCGGGAAGATGGTCACCAGGTGGAACAAGGCATAGCTGGCCAGGGCCGCGAAGGCGCCCAGGAAGATGTTATAGCCCTGCGAGCGCATCAGCGTGTGCGCGGGGATGGGCTCGAGCTCGCCTTCTTCCAGCAGCCGCGTGTATTCATGCGTCACCACCAGGCGCAGGCGGGCGAACAGCGCCACGACGTTGATGGCAAAGGCGACGTAGAAGGGATAACGCCAGCCCCATTCGGTGAAGTCGTCGGCGTTCAGGTTGGTGTGCAGGTACAGGAACAGGCCGCCCGCCAGCAGGAAGCCGATGGGCGCGCCCAGCTGGCCCAGCATCGCGTACCAGCCGCGCCGTTCCGGCGGGGCGTTCAGGGCCAGCAGGGACGGCAGGCCGTCCCAGGCGCCCCCGGTGGCCAGGCCTTGCAGGCAGCGGAACACGGCAAGCAATATAATGGCGCGTTCGCCCAGGGTGGCAAAGCTGGGCAGGAAGGCGATACCGGCGGTAGCCGTACCGAGCACGAAGAGTGCGATGGTCAGCTTCGTCGCACGGCCCCAACGCCTCTGCACGGCCATGAACAAGGCGGTGCCGAAGGGCCGGGCGATGAAGGCGAAGGAAAATATGACGAAGGCGGCCAGTATGCCTTCGAGCCGCGTCAGGAACGGGAAAAACACCTGCGGGAAGACGAGTACCGAGGCGATCCCGTATACGAAGAAGTCGAAATATTCGGAGGCCCGTCCTATGACGACGCCAATGGCGATTTCTCCGGGCGCGACCTTGGAATGGTCGGCGGTGGTCAACCTTGCGTCACGCTCGAGCGTAGTCGATGACGCGTCTGGGAATGCTGCAGTCGTGGACATCTTATCTCCTCGCGATCATTGCGACCGGTTGCCCGGCCATAGCAGGCTTCGTTCCCGAAGACCGCCCCCTACTGTCGCGCAGGCCTGCTGCTTACCGAATATTGCCCTTCAACAGGCCCGGCGTGCCTTAGCATGGCACGACTTTCGGCTTGCCGCCATAGGTAGGACAAAATGTCCACTTTCCGCAGTGCGTCAAAAATTGTACATTTCGCGTGATTTTTTCTCGCAAGCTTACGCGGCGCTTACAGCTCCCCGTCAGCATTCCGCCCCAGTTCCTGTTTGAGCTTTCGTCGCCCGGCATGTCATCCTCCACGTTTTCCCGCCGACTTCTCCTGCTTCCGCTGCTCGCCCTGGTCGCCCTCCTGGGCGGCTGCAACGGGGTCGTGATGTCGCCGTCCGGCGATATCGCGGTGCAGCAACGCGATCTGATCGTCATCTCCACGGTGTTGATGCTGATCATCATCATCCCGGTCATCATCCTGACCCTGGTGTTCGCCTGGCGCTACCGCGCTTCCAACACCAACGCCGCCTACGACCCGGAGTGGCACCACTCCACCGTGGTGGAACTGGTGGTGTGGTCGGCCCCGCTGCTGATCATCATCGCCCTGGGCGCCATCACCTGGGTGACGACCCACCGGCTGGACCCCTACCGCCCGCTGGACCGCATCGCCGAAGGCCATGAACTGCCGACCAACGTCAAACCCCTGACGGTGGAAGTGGTGGCCCTGGACTGGAAATGGCTGTTCATCTACCCCGAGGAAGGCCTGGCCACGGTGAACGAGCTGGTGGCGCCGGTCAACCGGCCCATTACGTTCAAGATCACGTCGTCGACGATGATGAACTCCTTCTTCATCCCGGCGCTGGCCGGCCAGGTCTATGCCATGCCCGGCATGGAAACCAAGCTGCACGCCGTGATCAACAAGGCCGGCGTGTATGAAGGCTTTTCGGCCAACTACAGCGGCGCCGGTTTCTCGAACATGCGCTTCAAGTTCTACGGCATGACCAATGCCGATTTCGACAACTGGGTCCAGCAGACGCGCGACGGCGGGGGTGAACTGACCCGCCCGGTCTACCTGAAACTGGAACAGCCCAGCGAAAAAGACCCGGTCCGCCGCTACGCCAAGGTGGCGCCCGATCTGTATGACGCCATCGTCAACCGCTGCGTCGAAGCCAACCGCATGTGCATCAAGGACATGATGGCGATCGACGAGAAGGGCGGCCTCGGTACGTCCGGCACCTATAACGTCGCCAACAACGGCTCGACCCGCGTTCGTCTCGGCCTGGCCGACACGTCCGCGCGGAACTATGTCGGCGCCGTCTGCACGCCCGCCAACCCCACCGGCGCCGCCGTCCTGGACGATCGCGTACCGCTCTGATCCGAACCTGAATCAGCCGCCCGCCCTCTTTCCGCCTTGCGCCTCCCGTCACGGGAATCGAGATGTTTGAGAACCTAGACCTGCAAAAGCTATTATTCGGCCGCCTATCCCTGGAGGCGATCCCCTACCATGAACCGATCCTGGTGGTGACGTTCATCTTCGTGGCCATCGGCGGCATCGCGCTGCTGGGCGCGTTGACCTACTTCCGCGTGTGGGGCACCCTGTGGCGCGACTGGTTCACCAGCATCGACCACAAGAAGATCGGCATCATGTACATCGTGCTGGCGATCATCATGCTGCTGCGCGGCTTCGCCGACGCGATCATGATGCGCCTGCAGCAGGCGATCGCCTTCGGCGACTCCACCGGCTACCTGCCGCCGCACCACTACGACCAGATCTTCACCGCGCACGGCGTGATCATGATCTTCTTCGTGGCGATGCCGCTGGTCACGGGCCTGATGAACTACATCGTGCCGCTGCAGATCGGCGCGCGCGACGTGGCCTTCCCCTTCCTGAACAATTTCAGCTTCTGGATGACGGTGGGCGGCGGCGTGCTGATCATGACTTCGCTGTTCGTCGGCGAATTCGCGCGCACCGGCTGGCTGGCCTATCCGCCGCTGTCGGGCATCCTGCAGAGTCCGGACGTGGGGGTGGATTACTACATCTGGGGATTACAGGTCGCGGGCCTGGGGACATTGCTGTCGGGCATCAACCTGCTGGTGACCATCGTCAAGATGCGCGCGCCCGGCATGGGCTTGATGAAGATGCCCATCTTCACGTGGACGTCGCTGTGCACCAACGTGCTGATCGTCGCGGCCTTCCCCATCCTGACGGCCGTGCTGGCGCTGCTGGCGCTGGACCGCTACGCCGGAACGAACTTCTTCACGAACGACTTCGGCGGTAACCCGATGATGTACATCAACCTCATCTGGATCTGGGGCCATCCGGAGGTATACATCCTGATCCTGCCGGCCTTCGGCGTGTTTTCGGAAGTCGTGTCCACCTATAGCGGCAAGCGCCTGTTCGGCTATGCGTCCATGGTGTACGCCACCGTGGTGATCACGGTGCTGTCCTACCTGGTGTGGCTGCACCACTTCTTCACCATGGGTTCGGGGGCGAGCGTCAACTCGTTCTTCGGCATCACCACGATGATCATCTCGATCCCGACCGGGGCGAAGATCTTCAACTGGCTGTTCACGATGTACCGCGGCCGCATCCGTTTCGACGTGCCGATGCTGTGGACGGTGGGTTTCATGGTGACCTTCGTCATCGGCGGCATGACCGGCGTGATGCTGGCCGTTCCGCCGGCCGACTTCGTGCTGCACAACAGCCTGTTCCTGATCGCCCACTTCCACAACGTGATCATCGGCGGCGTGCTGTTCGGCATGTTCGCGGGCATCAACTACTGGTTCCCCAAGGCCTTCGGCTTCAAGCTCGACGAATTCTGGGGCAAGGTCTCGTTCTGGTTCTGGCTGGTGGGCTTCTGGGTGGCCTTCGCGCCCCTGTACGTGCTGGGCCTGATGGGCGTGACCCGCCGCATGAACCACTTCGACGATCCGTCGCTGCAGATCTGGTTCGTGATCGCCGCCATCGGCGCCGGCCTGATCGCCATCGGCATCGCCAGCTTCCTGATCCAGATCTACGTCAGCTTCCGCCGCCGCGAGCAGCTGCGCGACGTGACGGGCGACCCCTGGAACGGCCGTACGCTGGAGTGGTCGACCTCGTCGCCCCCGCCCGCCTACAACTTCGCCTTCACCCCGCAGATCCATGAAGGCGATGCGTGGTGGCAGATGAAGCAGCGCGGTTCGCAGCGCCCGACGGAAGGGTTCATTCCCATCCACATGCCCAAGAACACGGCCGCCGGCGTCATCATCGCCGGACTGTGCACGGCCTTCGGCTTCGGCATGATCTGGCACATGTGGCTGCTGGTGATCGCTTCCTTCGTCGGCGCCATCGCCGCGGCGATCGTCCACAGCTTCAACTACAAGCGCGACTACTACATTCCCGCGGACGAAGTCGTTCGCACCGAAGCCGAGCGTACCCGTCTGCTAGCGAACCATGTCTAAAGCCACCGTCCTGACCCAACCCGGCGCCGCGGCTGCGCCGGAAAACCTCCGGTTCTACCTGACGGAGGAACACCATCCGAAGAACGGCACCTTGCTGGGCTTCTGGATCTACCTGATGAGCGATTGCCTCATCTTCGCCAGCCTGTTCGCGGTGTACGGCGTGCTGGGCCGCAGCTATGCGGCCGGCCCGTCCGGCGCCGACCTGTTCGACCTGCCGCTGGTGGCGCTGAACACGTCGATGCTGCTGCTGTCGTCCATCACCTATGGCTTCGCCATGCTGGAGATGAACCGCAACCGCGTGGGCGCAACGCAGATGTGGCTGCTGATCACCGGCCTGTTCGGCGCGGCCTTCATCGGGCTCGAACTGTACGAATTCGCGCACCTGATCCACGAAGGCGCCGGCCCCGGCCGCAGCGCTTTCCTGTCGTCGTTCTTCACCCTGGTGGGCACGCACGGGCTGCACGTCACCAGCGGCATCATCTGGCTGATCACCCTGATGGTGCAGGTCGGCCGCCACGGCCTGACCTCGGCCAACAAGCGCCGCCTGATGTGCCTGTCGATGTTCTGGCACTTCCTGGACGTCGTCTGGATCGGCGTGTTCACCTTTGTCTACCTGATGGGAGTGCTGCCATGAGCACGCATAACGGTACGCTGGCCCATGGCGATCACGACCACGGCCACGATCATCACGACGACCACGACGACGGCGCCGCGCACGGCACCTTCAAGGGCTACATGACGGGCTTCGTCCTGTCGGTCATCCTGACGGCGATCCCGTTCTGGATCGTCATGGGCAAGGTGTTCGACCAGTCCAGCACGACCGCCATGGTCATCCTGGGCCTGGCCGCGGTGCAGATCGTGGTCCACATGATCTACTTCCTGCACATGAACGCCCGCTCGGAAGGCGGCTGGACCATGCTGGCGCTGATCTTCACCGTGGTCATCGTCGTCATCACGCTGGCCGGCTCGCTGTGGGTCATGTATCACCTGAACGTGAACATGATGCCGTCCATGACCGACATGAAGAACATGCCGTAAGGATGGCCGATCCCCATGTGACCCTTCCGCCGGATGGCGAGTCCCCACGCTCGCCGCATGGCCGGGGTCCGTCGCACACCGCCCTGCCCGACGCCGACACCGGCGGCGGGCGCCGCCCGGCAGTCCTGATCTGCATGGCGGTCGTGGCGGTGTTGCTTTTTGTGGGCTTCAGCGCGCTGGGCACCTGGCAGGTGCAGCGGCGCGCCTGGAAACTGGACCTGATCGCGCGCGTGGAGCAACGCGTCCACGCGCCCGCGCAGCCGGCGCCGGGGCCGCAACGCTGGCCCGCCATGACCGCCGACAGCGACGAGTACCGCCACGTATCCCTGACCGGACGCTACGACTACGGCAAGGAAACGCTCACCCAGGCCAGCACCGAACTGGGCAGCGGCTACTGGGTGATCACGCCCCTGCTGCGGGATGACGGCACGACCGTGCTGATCAACCGCGGCTTCGTGCCGGGCGACCAGCGCGGCGGCATCGAGCACCCGGAGGCGGCCGCGCGCGACGGCGTGACGGTCACCGGACTGCTGCGCATCAGCGAGCCCGGCGGGGGGTTCCTGCGCCATAACGATCCGGCCGGCAACCGCTGGTATTCACGCGACGTGCAGGCCATCGCCGCGGCGCGCGGACTGTCCGATACCGCGCCGTATTTCGTCGACGCGCAGGCTCCCGCCGTGAACGCGAACGCGCAGGCCGCGCGCGGCGCCGCGCCCGACACCTGGCCGCGCGCCGGCATGACCGTCATCGCCTTCCACAACAGCCACCTGGTGTACGCGATCACCTGGTACGCCCTGGCCCTGATGGTGGCCGGCGCGGCCTTCTACACCGTCCGCGAAGAACGCCGCCGGCAGCGGACCCGCCGCCCATGATGCCCAGCGGCCGGCGCCGGCACGACACCACCGGCCACAAGAACATGCAGCAGCTGATCACGCTGCGCTGGATCGCCGTGCTGGGCCAGGTCGCCACCATCTACGTCGTCGTGATGGGTTTCGGCGTGCCGCTGCCGCTGAACTACATGGTGCCCGTCCTGGGCGGCCTGATCGCCTTCAACATCGTCGGCATGCTGCGCCTGCAGCTGGCCCCCGAAGTGAGCAATACCGAACTGCTGGTCGCGATGCTGGTGGACCTGGTCGCGCTGACCGCCCAGCTCTACCTGAGCGGGGGCGCGACCAACCCCTTCGTGTTCCTCTACCTGGTGCAGGTCACCCTCGGCGCCGTGCTGCTCAAGCCGTGGAGCACGTGGATGCTGGTCATCACCACGACGCTGTGCTTCATGCTGCTGGCCGCCGCCGGCCGGCCGCTGACGCTGCCGCTGGACCACGGCAACGGCCTGGCCAGCCTGTACGTGCAGGGCATGCTGATCTGCTTCGCGCTCAATGCATCCCTGCTGGTGGTGTTCATCACGCGTATCAACGGCAACCTGCGGGCGCGCGACGCCCACCTGGCCGACCTGCGCCAACGCGCGGCCGAAGAAGAACATATCGTCCGCATGGGCCTGCTGGCCTCCGGCGCGGCGCATGAGCTGGGCACGCCGCTGGCGACCATGGCCGTCATCCTGGGGGATTGGCGACACATGAGGCCGTTCAAGGACGATCCGCAGCTGCTGCAGGAAATCGGCGATATGCAGGCGTCCGTGGCGCGCTGCAAATCCATCGTGGGCGGCATCCTGCTGTCCGCCGGCGAAGCGCGCGGCGACGCGCCCGCCGAAACCACCGTCCATACCTTCCTGGACGAGCTGGTGGCGGAATGGCGCGCCACGCGCGGCTTCGACGAACAGCTGCGCTATGAAAACGGCTTCGGCCCGGATCTGCGCATCGTCTCGGATTCGGCCCTCAAGCAGATGATCTGCAACGTGTTGGACAATGCGCTGGAAGCGGCGCGACGGGGGATCGCCCTGCGGGTGGGCCGCGAGGACGACGCGCTGTTGCTGGAAGTCACGGACGACGGGCCCGGATTCGCGCCGCCCATGCTGGCCAGTTTCGGCAAGCCCTACCAGTCCAGCAAGGGCCGGCCGGGTGGCGGGCTGGGGCTGTTCCTGGTGGTGAACGTGGCGCGCACCCTGGGGGGCACGGTGTCTGCCGAGAACCGCGCCGAAGGCGGCGCGCGCGTCACGCTGCGGCTGCCGCTTTCGGCAATTACCCTGGAGGAACCGGATGGGACCACACCCGCTTCCTGAAGACGCCAATGCCGGACCGGCCGCGGAGCGGCTGCTGCTCATCGTCGAGGACGACGAGACCTTCGCGCGCACCCTGGGCCGCTCGTTCGAACGGCGCGGCTACCGCGTGCTGCACGCCACCGGCCTGGAGACCCTGCAGGCGCTGCTGCCGGACCATCAACCCGGCTATGCCGTCATCGACCTGAAGCTCAAGGGCGACGCGTCGGGGCTGGCCTGCGTGCAGGCGCTGCATGCGCATCACCCGCAGACCATCATCGTGGTGCTGACAGGCTATGCCAGCATCGCCACGGCGGTGGAGGCGATCAAGCTCGGTGCGCGCCACTACCTGGCCAAGCCGTCGAACACGGACGATATCGAACAGGCATTCGGCCGGGACGCCGGTGACGTCGAAACCGAATTGAGCGACCGCCCCACGTCCATCAAGACGCTGGAATGGGAGCGGATACACGAGACGCTGGCCGAAACGGGTTTCAATATCTCGGAAACCGCGCGGCGCCTGGGCATGCACAGGCGCACGCTGGCGCGCAAGCTGGAAAAACAGCGGGTGAAGTGATCCGCGCGGATCAGTGCGTCAGCCCTTCCCCCAGCCAGCGCCGCTTGTCCCGCAGCGGGGCCGAGCCGAACAGGCGGCTGTACTCGCGGCTGAACTGCGACGGGCTCTCATACCCCACCTGGTGCGCGACCACCGCCACGTCGGCATCGCTGGTGAACATCAGCCGCCGGGCTTCCTGCAGGCGCAGCTGCTTCTGGAACTGCAAGGGGCTCATGGCCGTGACGGCCTTGAAGTGATGATGGAAGGACGATGCGCTCATATGCGCGTGCCGCGCCAGGTCCTCGACCCGCAACGGACGCACGTACTGCTCGCGCAGCAGCCGTATGGCTCTCGCGATACGCTGCGTATGGCTGTCCTTCTGCACCAGCTGGCGCAACATCGCCCCCTGCCCGTTCATCAGCAGGCGATAGAAGATCTCGCGCTTGATCATGGGCGCGAGCACCGGAATATCCACGGGCGTATCCAGCAGCCGCAGCAGGCGCAGCACGCCGTCCAGCAAGGTGTCGCCCAGGCGATTGACGTACAGGCCCCGGCTGACTTCCGACTGTGAATCGGGCGGCGGCCCGACCTCGCGGATCAAGGCGTCTATCGCTTCGATGTCCAGGTCCAGCCGCAGGCCCAGGTAGGGCTCCGTCGGGCTGCCCACGGTCACCTTGCCCATCACGGGCAGATCCACCGAGGACACCAGGTAATGCAGGGGGTCGTATTCGTAGACCTCGTCGCCCACCAGCAGGCGCTTGGATCCCTGCGCGATCGCCGCGAAGATCGGCAGCTGCAGCGCATGCTGGTGGCCGCGCGTGCTCGTCAGCCGGTGCAGATGCAGGCCAGGCACCGCCGTGACCATGGAGCCTTCCAGCGTCCCGGTCAGGCGGATCAGCCGGTCCAGCAGTTCGCGGCGCGGCGCGTCGAAGGCCGCGTCGGGCTCGTCCAGCGCGGGCGTGGCGTGCAAAGAGGAATCGGGTATCTCGTTCAGGCCCATGGTTCACCGGATCGGAGGGCGGTCCCCGGGATGTTGCCCCCGCGGACGCGTGGAATTTTGTGCAATGAAAGAATAGCGCCAGTTTCCTGTCAGATGGGCAGCGCCCCCACTGGCGCCATGGATCCCTGGAGGATTAGGCAGTAATCGAACAGGATCGAGCACGTGACTTACAGACCTCGCGCGCATACTGCGCCGGTTTATCCGTGAGCGATCAACGATCAGGAGCATCCCATGCGCTACAACAAACTTGGCAATACCGGCTTATTCGTGTCTGAACTGTGCCTGGGCACCATGACGTTCGGCGGTGACGACGGCACCATGTGGGGGCAGATCGGCAACCTGGAGCAGAACGAGGTCGACAAGCTGGTCGGCGCCGCCCTGGACGCCGGCATCAACTTCATCGACACCGCCAACGTCTACTCGGGCGGGCGTTCGGAGACCCTGACCGGCCAGGCGCTGCGCAATCTGAAGGTGCCGCGCGAAAACGTGGTGGTCGCCTCGAAGGTCATGGGCGAAACCGGCACCCGCGGCGTCAATTCACGCGGCCTGTCGCGCTACCACATCATCGATAGCGTCAAGGTCTCTCTCAAGCGGATGCAACTGGACCATTTGGACCTGTACCAGCTGCACGGCTTCGATCCGGCCACTCCGATCGAGGAAACGCTGCGCGCGCTGGACACCCTGGTGCAGCATGGCCACGTCCGCTATATCGGCGTGTCCAACTGGGCCGCCTGGCAGATCATGAAGGCGCTGGGCATTTCGGAGCGGCTGGGGCTGGCCCGCTTCGAATCGCTGCAGGCGTACTACACGATCGCCGGCCGCGACCTGGAGCGCGAAATCGTCCCCCTGCTGCGCAGCGAAGGCGTCGGCCTGATGGTCTGGAGTCCGTTGGCGGGCGGCCTGTTGAGCGGCAAGTATGCACGCGACAAGCAAGGCGAGAAAGGCGATCGCCGCACCACGTTCGACTTTCCGCCGGTCAACCGCGACCGCGCCTTCGATTGCGTCGATGCAATGCGCACCATCGCGGACGCGCACAAGGCGTCGGTGGCGCAGATCGCGCTGGCTTGGCTGCTGCATCAGCCGGCGGTCACGACGGCGATCGTGGGCGCCAAACGTATCGAGCAGTTGCATGACAATATCGGTGCGGTCGATATCAGGCTCGATGACAAGGAGCTGGCCGCGCTGGCCGAGGTCAGCGCCCTGCCGCCAGAGTATCCGGGCTGGATGCTCGAGCGTCAGGGCGGTGTCCGCCGTCATCTGATGGAACATGGCACCCTGGGCTGAACGTACGCCGTTCCGGCAAACGCGCCGGCAACGTCAGCGGCCTTGAGTAAAACGCGCCGCCGCGACGGCGGCGCGGCCGACTGCCGCGAGTCAATACACGGCGACCGCCGACGGCGTCACCACGGATATCCGCTGCTCCGTCTTGTATCGCTCGAGCGCCTGCATCCCGGCTGCCGCGGCCTCGGACGCGGACTCGCAGGACTCGTCACTGATCACCAGCGTGCCTTTGCCCTGCTCTTTCGATAGCGCGAGATAGATATACCACCCGTATCCCGACGCGGACTCGTCCACGTCCAGCGTCAGGCGGTACCCCTCGCCTATCGTCATATACAGTTCCATGTTCTCCCCTTTTCGCAATGCATTTCTATAGCATGCGCGCGCCCTCGACCGGAACCGCGAAACTCCCCTATTGACTTGGCAGAACGACGTGTACTCGTATTCGGATCGCGTGCGCTAGCGTCCATCTACGATGTCTTGTTGTCAAGCGATCACCAGTTTGGAATCACATCAGGGGACACTGATTTTTCGTTTTCTTTCGAAACAATCCTCCGCGCCCATAAGGCTCCAAGGATGGTAGCGTTAGCCGTCGTCGTGATTTATCAGCTTTGCCCCTGGTAAGGATCGGCGACCACACGTGCTTGTTTTCGCCACGGCTCCGGCCGTGGCCTTTTCATTTATGTTGCGCGTCGTTTGCAACTAGTCGCAATAAGTAGCCGTTCTGCAACGACCGCATGGTGGCCTGCGTGCCACGACCACCCCTCCCTACTTATACTTTGCCGCGCTCTAAGATGAGGTCCAAGTGCAAAGAGTAGGAAGCGTCGTGATCGTCGACGATCACCCCATGATCCGCTTCGCGGTCAGAACGATACTGGAACAGAACGGCTGGGACGTCGTGGCGGAAGTGTCCACGGGCGTGGATGCGTTGAGCGCCGCGCGCGAGCATCGCCCGGACCTGATCGTGCTGGACATCGGCATACCGAAAATGGACGGGCTGATGGTGATCAGCCGCCTGCGGGCGGACGGCCGCGACCACAAGCCGGGCATCGTGGTGCTGACGGCGCAGAATCCGGACCACCTGGCCGCGCGCTGCCTGCACGCGGGGGCATCCGGTTTCGTATACAAGGGCAAGGAACTGCAGGAACTTGTCAGCGCCGCCAAGGCCGTGTTGCAGGGCAACACGTATTTCCCGACGGTGGCGCTGCACCCCAGCGGCGAACGCGGCACCGCGATGAGCGAAGCTGCGTTGATCGAGCAGCTTTCCGATCGCGAACTCGTGGTGCTGCAGCACCTGGCGCGGGGCGCCTTGAACAAGAGCATCGCCGCCACGCTCATGCTCAGCGAAAAAACGGTCAGCACGTACAAGAGCAGGCTGCAGGAAAAACTGAACGCCGCCACGCTGCTCGAACTTACCGACATCGCCAGGCGCAACGGCCTGGTGTGACACCATGAGAGCTGCCCTGCTGGGTCGGGCGGCATGGATTTCGGTACTCCTGCTGCTGGCCTGCGGCACCGACGCGGCGCATGCCCCCAACGACGACGACGGGTCGACCGCGTGGATCAGCGAGATGCTCGAAGAACAACTGGCATTGCTGGATCCGATGCTCGGCGCCAGCATGCTTGCCGGGACGATGCTGGTCGGCTGGAACGGCCATCTGCGCCGGCAGATCGCCCGTCGCGTGCGCCAGGAACACGAGCTGCGCGCCGCCGCGCAATCGGCCGAATCGGCATCCCGCGCGAAAAGCGATTTCCTGGCGGTCGCCAGCCACGAGATCCGCACGCCGCTCAATGCGGTGGCGGGCATGCTGGAACTGGGCTTGAAGGAAGCCGCCGCGGGCCAGGACGTGCAGGACCACCTGCGCGTCGCGCATGGCGCGGCGCAGGGGCTGCTCGATCTGATCCGCGACATCCTGGACCTGGAAAGAATGGATCGCGGCAAGCTCGATTTGTTGCCGCAGCGAACCAACCTGCGCACGCTCGCGCAATCCGTGGCGCAGGTCTTCCAGGGCATGGCGCGCGACAAAGGCCTGGCGCTGCGTGTCGAGGCCGGCGATGACGTCGACGTCGACGTGCTGGTCGATCCCATGCGGGTCAGGCAGATACTCTCCAATCTGGTCAGCAATGCGGTGAAGTTCACCCACACCGGACATGTCACGGTACGGCTGCGCGCGCGACGCCCACAGGCCATGCGCCTGGCGGTAACCATGCATGTGATCGATACGGGCATCGGCATCGGCGAGGCGGACCAGCGCAAACTGTTCGCACCCTACGCCCAGGCGCCGGACGGCGCGCGCATCGAGGGCGGCAGCGGACTGGGGCTGAACATCGCCAGGCGGCTGGCGGCCTTGATGAACGGCACCTTGCGGCTGGAGAGCGCGCCCGGCCGGGGCTGCGCCGTGCGCTTCGATTTCCAAGCGGACATCCTGCCGGCGCCGCCCGATGCCGGCGCCGCCACGCCGGCATGCCGCCCGGAACATCCGCCGCTGCAGATACTGGTGGCCGACGACAACGCGCCCAGCCGGCTGCTGTTGCGCAAACAACTGGAATTCCTGGGACATCAGGTCGTGCAGGCCGGCGGCGGCCGCGCCGCGTGGCGGCTATGGCGGCCCGGCGCCTACCAGGTGGTGATCACCGATTGCAATATGACGCAGGGCAGCGGCTACGATCTGGCGCGCCGGATACGCCAGGCGGAATCGACGCTGGACGTGGCGCCGTGCATCGTGTGGGCCTATACCGCCAGCGCCCGGCAGGACGAGATCGCGTGGTGCAAGGAGGCCGGCATGGATGCCTGCCTGTTCAAGCCCGTCACGCTGCCGGACCTGCAGCGGCGTCTGGCGGCGTTGCCGCGTGCGCGCGATGGCCTGCATGCGGCCTGGCGGCAGGGCCTGCGCTTCGATCCCGGCGCGCTCGAGGCCCTGGCCGCCGGCGACGGCGCGATCGCCGACCGCTTCCTGGCGATGTTGCGCGATACCGGCGAAGCAGACGCCGCGACGCTGCGGCGGGCGCTGGACCGCCAGGATTGCGGGGCCGCCACCGACGTGCTGCATGCACTGCATGGCGTCGCGCGCATGGCAGGCGCCGCCGCCCTTGCGCAGGCCTGCGTCACGGCGCAGCAGGACTTGGCGCGCGACGGCATGGCGGCAGCCGCGGATGCATGCCGGACCGCGCAGCGGGAACTGACGCTGCTGACGCGGTCGGTGCGTGCCTGGATCGACGGCGCGCCGCCCGGCGCGGAAAAGCCATGCCCGCTGACTGCTCAGGCCTGACCGTCCCAGGCGGAAGCCGGCACGTAAACGCAACCGGCCATCAGGCGCCGCGCGCTGCGGCTCAAGGTCACCTTGGTGACTTCCCAACGTCCTTCGTGCTGCCGCGCTTCGGCGCCGACGCGCAGCCGGCCGGACGTGTGGCCGAAGGAAAGCGTATCGCGCGCGCCGCCCAGGATGCGGCTGAGGATGGTGCCCGGCACCGCCGCGGCCGCCGCGATGGCGACCGCGCCCGTACCCGTCATCGCATGATGCAGCTGGCCCATCGACATGATGCGGGCCGCGACGTCGATCGTCGCCGCGTCGACCGGCGCGCCGCTGGACGCGACGTAGCTGGCGGGCGGGCCGAAGAAAGCCAGCTTGGGCGTATGCTGCCGCGTCGCGGTGGCCTCGGCCGCCGTCCGCGCCGCGCCCATCGCCACGGCGGCGTGCGCCCGCACCAGCTCCATGCGCGCCAGCAGCGCCGCATCGCCATTGATGCGGGCCTGCGTTTCGGTGCCGGTCAGGCCCAATGCCGCGGCATCGACCAGCACCGCCGGATTGCCGGCGTCGATCAGCGTGGCTTGTATGGTGCCGACGCCGGGAACGGAGATCTCGTCGATGGCGCGGCCGGTGGGGAACATGCCGCCGCCCTGCGCATCGCCGCCCGCGCCGGGATCGAGGAAGGTCAAGGGGATTTCCGCGGCAGGGAAGGTCACGCCGTCCAGCTCGAAATCGCCGAGTTCCTGCACCTGGCCATCGCGCATCGGCACCTGCGCGATGATGCGCCGCTGGATGTTCGCCTGCCAGATACGTATGGTGGCCACGCCATCGGCCGGCGCCTGCACCAGGCCGCGGTGTATCGCGAACGGCCCGACGGCGGAAGTCAGGTTGCCGCAATTGCCGCTCCAGTCCACCAGAGGCTGCCCGATGGCGACCTGGCCGAACCAGTAGTCGACGTCGCAGTCGGGCCGCGTGCTCTTGCCCACGATCACCACCTTGCTGGTGCTGGACGTGGCTCCACCCATGCCGTCGATCTGCTTGCCGTAGGGATCGGGGCTGCCGGCGACGCGCAACAGCACCGCATCGCGGCGCGCGGGGTCGGCAGGCAGGTCCTGGGGCAGGAAAAACACGCCCTTGCTGGTGCCGCCACGCATATACAAAGCGGGAATCTCTATCTGCTTGCCTGCCGTATTCATGCACATTTCCATCGAAGCTGCTGCCATGCCAATGGCTGGGTGGGCGCGGTAACAGGGCTTGCCAGGACCGCGCGGCGGCGGCACGATGTTACCGCCGCGCGCGCGATGCGTAAAAGCCTCCCGGGCGGCATATGCCTTGCTGCGCTGCGCGGTTCTGGCCCCGCCACGCCGCCGCGGCCCTGGATTTCACCCAGAACCTATCCCGGCAGCACGTTTCCGTGCGACGGACGGTTCGCTTGCGCCGGGCGCGCGCCCGGCAAGGAGCCGGCACGATGACGCTCTCCCAACCCCCTGTGCAAGTGACGCAAGACCCGCCGCTCGGCGACGAGGAATTGCAGGCCATGCACGCGTACTGGCGCGCTTGCAACTACCTTGCGGCGGGCATGATCTACCTGCGGGCCAATCCGCTGCTGCGCGAACCCCTGCAGGCGGATCATTTCAAGCGCCGCCTGCTGGGGCACTGGGGGTCGGACCCCGGCCAATCCTTCACGCTCGTGCATTTGAACCGGCTCATCCGCCAGCGCGACCTGAACGTCATGTTCATATCGGGGCCCGGGCACGGCGCTCCCGCCACGCTGGCGCATGCCTACCTGGAAGGCCGCTACAGCGAGATCTATCCGGACCGCGCCCAGGACGAAGCAGGCATGCAGCGGTTCTTCCGGCTGTTCTCCTTTCCGGGCGGCATCGGTTCGCATTGCACGCCCGAAACGCCGGGCAGCATCCACGAAGGCGGCGAGCTCGGCTACAGCCTGTCGCATGGCTACGGCGCGGTGTTCGACAACCCCGACCTGGTCGCCGCCGTCATGGTCGGCGACGGCGAAGCCGAAACGGGGCCCCTGGCGACGTCCTGGCATTCCAACAAGTTCCTGAACCCGGTGCGCGATGGCGCGGTGCTGCCCATCCTGCATCTGAACGGCTACAAGATCGCCAACCCCACCATCCTGGCGCGCATCCCGCGCGAGGAACTGGAAGCCCTGCTGACAGGCTACGGCCATCGTCCTTATTTCGTCGAAGGCGACGAGCCGCAGGCCATGCATCGCGCGATGGCGGCCACGATGGATCGCTGCTTCGACGAGATCGCGGCCATCCAGCGCCGTGCGCGCGAAGAAGGCAACCTGGAACGCCCGCGCTGGCCGATGATCGTCCTGCGCAGTCCCAAGGGATGGACCGGCCCGCGCATGGTCGACGGCCACCGCGTCGAAGGCTATTGGCGCGCGCACCAGGTGCCCGTGGCCGATCCCGCGACCAATCCGGCCAACCTGAAGGTGGTCGAAACCTGGCTGCGCGGCTATCGCCCCGAAGAGCTGTTCGACGAAAAAGGCGCGCCCATGCCTTTCCTGCGGGCGCTGGCGCCGGAAGGCGATCGCCGCATCAGCGCCAATCCGCATGCCAACGGCGGCCTGCTGTGCAAGGCGCTGGACATGCCCGATTTCCGCGACTACGCGGTGCAGGTCAAGGCGCCCGCCGCCACCTACCTGTCGCCGACCGCGGTGCTGGGCACGTTCCTGCGCGACGTCATGGCGCGCAATATGAACAACTTCCGCCTGTTCGGTCCCGACGAAACGGCCAGCAACAAGCTCACGGCGGTCTACGAGGTATCGCCCAAGACCTGGATGGCGGAAACCCTGCCGGTGGACGAGGATGGCGGCGAGCTGGCGCACGATGGCCGCGTCATGGAGATGCTCAGCGAACACACCCTGGAAGGCTGGCTGGAAGGCTATGTCCTGACCGGCCGACACGGCTTCTTCGCGACCTATGAGGCCTTCGTGCACGTCATCGACTCCATGTTCAACCAGCACGCCAAATGGCTGGAGAAGGCCAAGCTGGAACTGAGTTGGCGTGCGCCGATCCCGTCGCTCAACCTGCTGATCACGTCGCTGGTCTGGCGCCAGGATCACAATGGATTCACCCACCAGGATCCCGGTTTCCTGGACGTGGTCTGCAACAAGAGCCCGGAGGTGGTGCGGGTCTATCTGCCGCCGGACGCCAACTGCCTGCTGAGTGTGGCCGACCACTGCCTGCGCACGCGCGACTACGTCAACGTGATCGTCGCCGACAAGCAGCCCCACCTGCAGTACCTGGACCTCGATTCGGCCATCAAGCATTGCACCAAGGGCATCGGCATCTGGGAATGGGCGTCCACCGACCACGGCAGCGAGCCCGACGTGGTCATCGCCTGCGCGGGCGACGTGGCGACCATGGAAGCGCTGGCCGCCGTGCAGATCCTGAAGGAAAGGTGCGAAGGCCTGAAGATCCGCTTCGTGAACGTGGTCGACCTGTTCCGCCTCATGCCGGACACCGATCATCCGCACGGCCTGTCGGACCGCGACTTCGATTCGTTATTCACCACGGACAAACCCGTGATCTTCAACTTCCACTCCTATGCGACCCTGGTGCACAAGCTGACGTACCGCCGGCGCAACCACGAGAACATCCACGTGCACGGCTACCAGGAAAAGGGCAGCATCAACACGCCCTTCGAGCTGGCCATGGTGAACCAGATAGACCGCTTCCACCTGGCCATCGACGCCATCGACCGCGTGCCGGCGCTGCAGAGCCGCGGCGCGCACGTCAAGGAATGGCTGCGCGACCAGATCATCGTCCACATGGATCACGCGCATGCCGAAGGCATAGACCGCGAGGATATCCGCGACTGGACGTGGTCGGCATGAGCGTGGTCGATACCGATACCGGCGCCGACACCGCGCCGGTTTCCACTCCACCCAACGAGGTTGCCGTATGCCTGCCGACTCATCTCCGATCCTGGTGCTCAATAGCGGGTCGTCATCGCTGAAATTCGCGCTGTTCCGCCGGGACGGCGACGATGAAACGGCCGTGGCCGAAGGCGCGGCCGAACAGGTCGGGCGTGCCGATGGGCATCTGCGCATACGCGATGCGGGGGGCGGGATACTGGTCGAACAGGATCATGACATGCCCACGCAGGCGCACGCGCTGGATATCCTGGCGCGCACGCTGGCGCAGGTCGGGCTGGGCCCGCCGGCAGCGGTCGGCCATCGCATCGTGCACGGGGGCCCGCATCTGCGCGATCACCAGGCGCTGACGCCCGACGTCATGGCGCAGCTGCGCCAGGCCGTCCATTTCGCGCCGCTGCATATTCCCGTGGCCCTGGAGCTGGCGGAGCGCGCCCGCGCGCTCTGGCCGCCAGCCGGGCAATACGCCTGCTTCGACACGGCTTTCCACCAGACCATGCCGGCGCGCGCCACCCGCCTGCCCTTGCCGGCCCGCTATGCCGAAGCCGGCGTGGCGCGCTATGGATTCCACGGCCTTTCCTACGAATCGCTGGTGCGCCGCCTGGGCGCCGACCTGCCGTCCAGGGCCGTCTTCGCGCACCTGGGCAACGGCGCCAGCCTGTGCGCGGTGCTGGATGGCAAGTCGGTGGACACCACGATGGGCATGACGCCCGCCGGCGGCATCCCGATGGGATCGCGCAGCGGCGATCTGGATCCGGGCGTGATCCTGTACCTCATGCGCACGGAGCAACTGGACGCCGACAGCCTCGAAACGTTGATCAATCGCGAAAGCGGGCTGGCCGGCATGGCCGAAGGCGAAAGCGATATGCAGGCCCTGCTGGCTCGCCGCGCCGGCGGCGACGCGCACGCCGCGCTGGCGGTGGATGTGTTCACCACCGCCGTCAGCAAGCAGATCGGCGCCTATGCGGCCCTGATGGGCGGCATCGACCTGCTGGTGTTCACGGGCGGCATCGGCGAGCACAGCGCCGAGATCCGCCGCCGCATCGTCGCGCCGCTGGGCTTTCTGGGTATCGGGCCGGCGGTGCCCGGCCCCGCCGTCATGGTCGTCGCCACCGAAGAAGAACGGCAGATGGCGCGCCACTGCCGCCAGTTGATGGCGCGGGCCTGATGCCGCGGCAGGCCAGACCACCGGCGGGTGCGGCGCGGCGCGCCCGCCGCCAACTGCACCGTATCCCGACAGGGGGTACTGAGCCTGTACCGACCCGCGACAGCGGCGGTATCCTGGGCACCACCATAACCGCGGGCCGGCACGCGTCCCGGAGGAAGCAGCCATGTTAGGCCTGGATGCCTTGACCCTGGCCCGGATACAGTTCGGGTTCACCATTTCCTTCCACATCATCTTTCCGGCGATCACGATAGGCCTTGCCAGCTATCTGGCCGTGCTGGAAGGGTTGTGGCTGGCCACGCGCAAGACGCTGTACCGCGACCTGTATCACTACTGGTTGAAAATCTTCGCCGTGAACTTCGGCATGGGCGTGGTCTCGGGCCTGGTGATGGCCTATCAGTTCGGCACCAACTGGAGCTACTTTTCGACGTTCGCCGGCGGCATCACCGGGCCCTTGCTGGCCTACGAGGTGTTGACGGCGTTCTTCCTGGAAGCGGGCTTCCTGGGCGTCATGCTGTTCGGCTGGAATCGCGTGGGCGCCGGCCTGCACATGCTGTCCACCGTCATGGTGGCCATCGGAACGCTGATATCCGCCACCTGGATACTGGCGTCCAACAGCTGGATGCAGACCCCGCAAGGCTACGAAATCATCGACGGCCGCGCGGTCCCGGTGGATTGGCTGCAGGTCATCTTCAATCCCTCCTTTCCCTATCGCCTGGCGCACATGGTGGTGGCCGCCTACCTGAGCACCGCGCTGCTGGTCGGCGCCAGCGCCGCCTGGCACCTGCTGCGCGGCCAGGGCACGCCGGCGGTGCGCAAGATGCTGTCCATGGCCTTGTGGATGGCATTGCTGGTGGCGCCCGTGCAGGCCCTGATCGGCGACATGCACGGCATCAACACCCTGGCGCACCAGCCCGCCAAGATCGCCGCGATCGAAGGCCACTGGGAACAGCCCGCGCCCGGCGCGGGCGCGCCGCTGCTGCTGTTCGGCATCCCCGACATGGCCGAACAGGAAACCCGCTACAAGCTGGAGGTGCCGCGCCTGGGCAGCCTGATCCTGACGCACTCCTGGGATGGCAAGGTGCCGAGCCTGAACGAGTTCGCGCCCGCCGACCGCCCCAACGCCACCGTGGTGTTCTGGACGTTCCGCGCGATGGTGGGCCTGGGCGTGCTGATGATACTGCTGGGCCTGTGGGGGCTGTGGCTGCGGCGCGGGCAACGGCTGTACACGCAGCGCGGCTTCCTGCGCTTTGCCTTGTGCATGGGGCCGGCGGGCCTGGCCGCCATCCTGGCCGGATGGATGACCACGGAGATCGGCCGCCAGCCCTGGGTCGTCTACGGGGTGATGCGCACCGCCGACGCCGTATCGCCGCATGGCGCCGGGCAGCTGGGCTTCACGCTGGCCCTGTTCGTCGTCGTGTACTTCGTGGTGTTCGGCGCGGGCGTGGCCTATATGCTGAAGCTGATACGCAAGGGACCGCAGGGCGATCACGGCGACGCGCCGCCCGATGGCGGGCCGGGCGAGGAGCACCACGCCATGCGGCCGTTGTCCGCGGCGCAGGACGACACGCGCCCGCCGGCCGCTGCATTGGCATCGGCATCGGGGAGCTGAACATGGGTATCGATCTTCCGCTGATCTGGGCCGTCATCATCCTGTTCGGCGTCATGATGTACGTGATCATGGACGGCTTCGACCTGGGCATAGGCATCCTGTTCCCGTTCTTCCCCGCCAAGGAAGACCGCGACACCATGATGAACACGGTGGCGCCGGTGTGGGACGGCAACGAAACCTGGCTGGTCCTGGGCGGCGCCGGGCTGCTCGCCGCCTTTCCGCTCGCCTACAGCGTGGTGTTGAGCGCGCTCTACCTGCCCATCATCCTGATGTTGATCGGCCTGGTGTTTCGCGGGGTCGCCTTCGAATTCCGCTTCAAGGCCAGCGACGAACGCCGGCACTGGTGGGACAAGGCCTTCATCTGCGGTTCGATGCTGGCGACGTTTTTCCAGGGCGTGACCCTGGGGGCGTACATCGGCGGCATCCCGGTGGCCAATGGCGCCTACGCCGGGGGCGCCTTCGATTGGCTGACGCCGTTCAGCGTATTCACCGGCATCGCGCTGCTGGCCGCCTACGCCCTGCTGGGCAGCACCTGGCTGGTGATGAAGACCGACGACACTCTGCTGGCGCGCGCCCGCGCCATGGCGACGGGTTCGGCCTGGGCCGTCCTGGCGGCCATCGTGGTGATCAGCGTCTGGACCCCGCTGCTGGATCCGGGCATCGCCCATCGCTGGTTCAGCCTGCCCAACCTGTTCTATTTCGCGCCGGTGCCGCTGCTGGTACTGGCCTGCGTATACCTGCTGATCAGGACCGTGCGGCGCGACGCGCACGCGGCGCCTTTCGTCTGCGCGCTGGGCCTGGTATTCCTGGGCTATACAGGCCTGGGCATCAGCGTGTGGCCCAACGTCATTCCGCCGGGCGTATCGATCTGGGACGCGGCGGCGCCGCCGCAAAGCATGGGCTTCGCGCTGGTGGGCGCCCTGCTGATCGTGCCGGTCATCCTCATGTACACCGCGTGGGGGTACTACGTGTTCCGCGGCAAGGTGCGGCGCGGCGAAGGCTACCACTGAGGCGGCCCGTCGGACTCCCCATGCGCATCTGGAAAAGACTTGCCTGGCTGATCGTCATCTGGGCCGCCAGCGTGGCGGTCCTGGGCGGCGTCGCGCTGATCGTGCGCTGGATGATGAGCGCCGCCGGCCTCACCCTGCACTAGGCCCCTACCGGGGCTCCATGGCCTTGGCGAAATCGCTCTGGACGTAGTGTTCCAGGATTTCACGGCCCGTGGCCAGCCACACGCCTTCATGGCCGCAGATGTATTCCAGTGCCGCGTCCAGCGCGCCTATGCGGTGCGGCAGCCCGGTCACGAAAGGATGCACCGCGATCGCCATGACGCGCCCCGACGTCTCGCCTTCGCGGTACAGCACGTCGAACTGGCGCTTGATCATGGCTTCGAACTCCGGCACCGACACCTTCATGTCGTAATAGGCCGGCACATCGTTGGTCTGCACGCTGTAGGGGATGGACACCATGCGCGGCGAGCCGACTTCCATGGTGTAGGGCTGGTCGTCGTTCACCCAGTCGCAGACGTAGCGGATGCCCGCTTCGGACAGGTATTCCAGGGATCGCCAGGTTTCCGACAGCGCGGGTCCCAGCCAGCCGACCGGCCGGGTGCCGGAGGCCTTTTCGATGCGATCGATCATGTCGAAGATCGCCTGCCGCTCCTGCTCGGCGGGCATCTCGTCCAGGCGCACGGTATTGGTCATGCCGTGTCCCAGGAATTCCCAGCCGCGGCGCACGGCTTCGGCAATGATTTCCGGATGCTGGTCGCACACTTCGCTATTCAAGGCGGCGCTGGCGCGGATGCCGTAGCGGCTCAGGGTATCCATCAGCCGCCAGATGCCGACGCGGTTGCCGTAGTCGCGCAGCGACCAGTTGCGCACATTGGGGACGTGCGCGGTGTCGCGCGGCACGCGTTCGTTCTGCCGGCCGGGCATGACGTCGTCCAGGCCGAAGAACTCGACATTCGGGTTCACCCACACGGCCACGCGGGCGCCATTGGGCAGGGCGAACCGGGGGCG
The DNA here is from genome assembly GCF_002261425.1 of Bordetella genomosp. 9. NCBI lineage: Bacteria > Pseudomonadati > Pseudomonadota > Betaproteobacteria > Burkholderiales > Alcaligenaceae > Bordetella > Bordetella genomosp. 9. The sequence continues at coordinate 2,009,982 of NZ_NEVJ01000003.1, forward strand.
GGCCGGCATGGGGATATAGGGAAAAGGGCCGTAGCGGCGGGGCTGCATGAATATCCTTGACTTGTGCTGGGGTCGATCGGCTGGGATCACTCGGCCTTGATGCCGGCCGACTCGATGACCTGGTGCCATTTGGCGGTCTCGGCCTTCAGCATGGCGTCGAACTCTTCCGGCGTGTCCTTGACGACGTCCTGCCCCATGGCGGCGAACGTCTTCTGCACGTCCGGGCGGTCGAGCACCCTTTGCAGGGCGGCATTCAACTGGTTGATGATGGGCGACGGGGTGCCGGCGGGCGCCACGATGCCATTCCATGTGATGGCGGTATAGCCCTTGAGCCCCGCTTCCATCATCGTCGGCACGTCGGGCAAGGCCGGCGATCGCGTCGGGCCCGTGACCGCCAGCGCGCGCAGCTTGCCGGCCTTGACCTGCGGCACCGCCAGCGGCAGGACGTTGAACATCATTTGGACCTGCCCGCTGATCAGGTCGGTGGTGGCGGCGGGCCCGCCGCGGTACGGCACGTGGGTGAGCTTCACCCCGGCGTCGCGCTCGAACAGCGCGCCGGCCAGGTGCAGGGACGTGCCGATGCCCGAAGACGCGTAGTTCAATTCGCCCGGATGGCGCTTGGCGTAATCGATCAGGTCCGCGACGCTGTAGACGGGCAGGGCCGGATTCACCACCAGGACGTTGGCCACGCTGCTGACCATCCCGACGGCAGCGAAATCCCTGGCGGGATCGAAGGGCAGGTTCTCGTACAGGCTGGCGTTAGTGGCCAGGCCCGGCGCGGCCATCAGCAGCGTGTAGCCATCGGGCGCCGCCTTCGCCACGATATCCATGCCCAGGTTGCCGCCCGCGCCGGGCCGGTTGTCCACGATGACGGGCTGGCCCAGGTCTTCCGCCAGTCCTGGCGTCACGGTGCGCAGCACGACATCCGCGCCGCCACCCGCCGGAAATCCGAGCACGATCCTGATCGGGCGGTCCGGGTAGGCGTGGGCAATACTGCTGCATCCCGCCAGGCATAGCAAGGCGATTAGGCGACGCGCTTTCATGATTACTCCCTGTTCAGGTGGCGGAAGGTCCCGCGTCCGAACGCTGAGGCGGTTCCCAGAAAAACTCGGAGGTGTACTGGTACCGGTCTTCCCGGAAGAAATTGTCGGTCCAGCGGATGGGACGCCCATCCTGCAAGTATGTGGAAGCCTGGACGTGCATGACGGGATCGCCCAGGCCGATGTTCAACAGGTCCGCCACGTAGGTCTCGGCGCGCGACACGGAAATGGTGTGCACGCTTTTGGCCACCTTGAGGTCGAAATCATTCCACATGATGTCGTGCAGGCTGCGTAGCGGGAATTGGTCCATCGCGCCTTGCATGATGGCCGGCAGATAGCTTTCCACCACGGACAGCGGTTCGCCGTCCAGGTAATGGACGCGGATCAGCTTGAGGATGGGCTCGCCTTCGTTCAAGCCCAGGAATGCGGCAATCGCGCCGCGCGCCGGCGCCATTTCCATGGAAACGACGCGCGGATCGCTGGCCAGGCTTGCATGCAATGGGTCCGACAGATTGCTGACATATTTGGTGCGCGACGGCTCCCCGACGCGGCGCGTGCCCACGCCGCGCTGGCTGCTCAACAGGCCTTCGCGCTTGAGTTGGCTGAGCGCATGGCGCACGGTGGTGCGGCTGACGCCGAACTCGCGGCAGAGCGCCTGCTCCGTCGCCAGATGGTTGCCCTGACCCCATTCCCCGGCTTCTATCCTGCGGCGTAGCACCTGCGCGATCTGGTGATAGATCGGCACCCCGGCCGATAAAGTATGCGTCGACATTTGTATTGGCTTTATAACGATCGGTCCCACACAATGCCGCAAAAATACTCGACACGCCACCCAAAAGCCAAGCCCGACAATGCGATCGAATAGAAATCTCGCGTTACGGCGGGCCCATGCTTCGGCACCGCGCGATTGTCGACATTTCCTGTGTGTTGCGAACGATGATCCGTCCCGCGAAGTCTACCCGCGCAGCGCCGCCCCTGCGGGCGGAGGAGAGAATTCAAAAGCGCGTGTGGCGATGGTGTGGCGATGGGTTTAGCGATACGTGCGGCCATCATGCGGGATGTGTGCGCTTGGCGTACGCGATCCCATGAGGAAATCGCGCTTGCATCGCGTTGTACTTAACGGTAAAGTCCATACCGATCGGTACAAGCAATGCGCTTGCGCTTGATCCAGATCAACTCCGGCATGCGCTGACGCGTGCCTTCCCCTGCCGTTTCGGCATCGTCCTGTCCAGGTGCGCCATGACCACTCGTCCTCCGCTTCCGCCCTTTTCCCATGAATCCGCCGTGCAGAAAGTCCGCCTCGCCGAAGACGGATGGAATAGCCGTGATCCGGCCAAGGTATCGCTGGCTTATACGGAAGACACCGTGTGGCGCAACCGTGCCGAATTCGTCAACGGCCGGGCGCAAGTCGTCGAGTTCCTGACCCGCAAATGGCGCAAGGAGCTCGATTACCGGCTCATCAAGGAATTGTGGGCGCACGATGGCAACCGGATCGCGGTGCGCTATGCCTACGAATGGCACGACGACTCGGGCAATTGGTTTCGTTCCTACGGCAATGAGAACTGGGAATTCGACGACACGGGCCTGATGCGTTTCCGCCATGCCTGCATCAACGACCTGCCGATCCAGGAATCGGAACGGAAATTCCATTGGCCGCTGGGCGCGCGCCCCGCCGACCATCCAGGCCTGAGCGACCTGGGCCTTTGATCACAACACGGGGGCGCCAGGACCGGGCGCCCCGATCGCGAGCAGCCATGCCCAGAATCGTCGCGGAACGCCAGGACGTCATCCCCGTGCTGGCCGAAGTATTCCGCCATTACGGATACGAAGGCGCCAGCCTGGCCCGCATTACCGAAGGCACCGGCCTGGGCAAAGGCAGCCTGTATCACTTCTTTCCCGGCGGCAAGGAAGAAATGGCGGCCGCCGTCCTGGCGCATATCGACGATTGGTTCCAACACAATGTCTACGCGCCGCTGCGCCAGGCGCCATCCGCCGCCGACGGCTTGGCGGCAATGTTCGACGAAGTGTCACGCTATTTTTTGTCGGGCAGGAAGGTCTGCCTGGTCGGGGTGTTCGCGCTGGGCAATGAACGCGATCGTTTCGCGCAGGCCGTGGCGTCGTATTTTCGCGATTGGACGAATGCCCTGTCCGCGGCGTACGAAAAGGGCGGATTGCGGGGCGCGGCGGCGCGCGATCTGGCCGAGGAAACGGTCGGCGGCATACAGGGTGGGCTGGTGCTCGCGCGGGCCTTGGATGATCCGCAGGTCTATGTCCGCATGGTGCGGGGCCTGCGGGAGCGCGCGCTGGGTGCGCTGCCGGCGGCCGGCGCCAGGTCGACGCGCCGCTGAGCGGGCGGCGGTGCCCGCCCTGGCTGTACCGGCGACACCGGCTGTACTCGCGCCCGCCATGGCGGCGGTGGCGTCGTCCCTGCGCTATTCCCCGAACAGGTTGCGCTGGATCTGGTCCAGGTGCTCGATCATCAGGGCGGCGGCCTGGCCCGCGTCGCGGTCGCGCAAGGCGTCCACCATCGCGCGATGCTGCCGTTCGTATTGCGCGCGACGCGCCGGGGTCAGGGAATTGCGCTTGAGCCGACCCCATTCGCCCTGCTCCCGTACCTGGTTCATCAGTTCCAGGATCCGCATGAAAAAGGCGTTGTGCGTGGCCACGGCGAAGGCCTTGTGCAAGGCACCGTCCCAATACTCGAAGTCATCGATGGTGGACGCCGCTTCGGACTGCTCCAGGCATTCGGCCATCACGGCGAAGTCGGCCGCCGTGGCGTTGCGCGCGATCATGCCCGGCAACAGGGGTTCGATCAGGCGGCGCGCCTCCATCAGTTCGGCGGGGCTGACGTTGCCATCGAGATGCGGCAGCGCATGCTCGCGCGCCATGGCTTCGGCCTGTTCCGATACGAAAGTGCCGCTACCCACCGATTGCGTGATCAGGCCGCGTTCGCGCAGGTCCGACAGCACGCGCCGGACCGAGCCCCGGGAGGCGCCGAAGCGCGTGCTGAGCTCGCGTTCCGGCGGCAGCTTCACGCCGGCCCTGAGACGTCCGCCCAGGATCTCGTCGCGCAGGTAGCGCGCCAGCGCCTTGGCGCCCGGCGAACGCAGCGCCGCTTCTGCTTCCCCGTCCCCGGCTTGCACGGTAGTCTTGGTATCCATGGGCGAAGCATAAAGAAACAGGACCAATTGGTCAATAATTTTGACGAATCGGTCTTGCATTCGGTCCAAATTGGTTCTACATTACGGCCTGTTTTGACCAATTGGACTATGGAGTCGCCATGAAATTCGCCCAGCTTTCCCTACAGGGCCAGCGTACTATCGCCGTTGTGGACACCGACAAGGGCCAGTTCTGGCCGGTTTCCGAACTCGTACCCGGTTTTGCCGGCGACATGGTCCAATTGGTCCAACAGTACGAACAGCTGAAGTCCAAGCTGGTGCCGACCGGCGCCGGTAAATCGCTGGACCAGGCCAAGGTACTGGCCCCCATCGACCAGCCCCGCCGCAACATATTCTGCGTGGGCAAGAACTACCACGAGCACGCCGCCGAATTCAGCAAGTCCGGCTTCGACAGCAGCGCGAAGGAAGGCGAACACGCGCCGGAAGCGCCGGTCGTGTTCACCAAGCCGGCCAGCACGGTCATCGGCCCCAACGACAAGATCCCGCCGCACAAGGAAGTCACGCAGCAACTGGACTACGAAGTGGAACTGGCCATCGTGATCGGCAAGCCCGGCCGGGGCATCAAGAAGGCCGATGCCTTCAAACACATCTTCGGCTACACCATCGTCAACGATTTCACCGCGCGCGACCTGCAGAAACTGCATCGCCAATGGTTCCTGGGCAAGGCGCTGGACGGTTTCTGCCCGATGGGGCCGTACGTGGTGACCAATGACGAGCTGGACGCCACCAACCTGGGCGTCAAGTGCTGGGTGAATGGCGAGCTGCGCCAGAACTCCAATACGTCCCTGCTGATTTTCGACATCCCCACGCTGATCGAAACGATCTCGGCCGGCATCGAGCTGCAACCGGGCGACGTCATCGCCACGGGCACCCCGGCGGGCGTGGGCATCGGCTTCAATCCGCCGAAGTTCGTCAAGTCGGGCGACGTGATGCGCATGGAGATCCAGGGCATCGGCGTGCTGGAAAACGCCGTCGCCTGATACTCGCGCGCAAGAGCGAAAACAAGAAACGAGAAACGGCAACATCCGCGGCGCGTTGCGATGGGGCGCCGCCCGTTGCCGGGCACACAAGCAAGCACGATGCATCCTTTTTGGAGACAAGAATGAAAACCTTCCTGCGCGGCCTGACGGCCGCCGGCCTGTTCACCTGCGCCGCATTGGGCGCGCAAACCGCCTCCGCCGCGGGGCCCTACCCCAACCATCCGGTCACCATCATCGTGCCCTTCGGCGCGGGGGGATCGGCCGACGTCTACGCCCGCGTGCTCGCGCAGCACCTGGGCCAGGAAACCGGGCAATCGTTCGTCGTCGAGAATCGTCCTGGCGCGGGCGCGGTGATCGGCACGCAGTACGTGGCCAAGTCCGCGCCGGACGGGTACACGCTGTTGATGATGTCCAATACGCAGACCGTCAACGAAACGCTGCTGAACAACCGCCCCTATGACCTGATGCGGGACTTCACGGCGGTGGCGCCGGTGAACGAGGCGCCGCTGGTGCTGGTGGTGCGGGAAGGCTTGCCGATCAAGAGCGTGCAGGAACTGATCAAGGCCGCGAAGGCCAAGCCGGGCCAGCTGAATTACGCGTCCTCGGGCACGGGCACGCCTTACCACATGGCCGGCGAGCTGTTCAAAAGCCTGGCCGACGTGAACATCGTGCACATTCCCTACAAGAGCAGCGGCGGCGCCCGTACGGACGTGCTCGGCGGACAGGTCGACATGATGTTCGACGCCGTCAGCACGATGACCGACCTGATCCAGACCAAGAAGGTGCGCGCGCTGGCCACGACCGGCAACGAGCGTTCCAACGTGCTGCCCGACGTGCCGACCATGGCGGAAGCGGGCGTGCAGGGCTACACCGCCACCATCTGGCTGGGCCTGCTCGCGCCCAGGAATACGCCCAAGGACGTGGTGGATTTCCTGAACGCGAAGATCGCCAAGATCGTCAGCGACCCGCAGATCACGTCGGTGTGGGCCAAGAGCGGCGTCACGCCGATGAAGATGTCGCCCGAGCAATTCACCGACTTCCTGAAGGGCGACATCGACAAGTGGGGCAAGATCGTCAAGTCGGCGAACATCAAGGTGGATTGATCGCCATGCCGGAAGCAAGCGCCGACCATGCCGCCATCGCCTTCACGCTGAATGGCCGGGAAACGACGCTGCGCGTGGACGGCGACCGAAGGTTGCTGGACGTGCTGCGTAACGACCTGGACCTGAAAGGCAGCCACTACGGCTGCGGCGTCGGCGAATGCGGCGCCTGCTTCGTCCTGCTGGACGAACACGCGGTGCCGGCCTGCGACACCCCCATGTGGGCGGTCGCGGGCAAGCGCGTGGTGACCTCGGAAGGCCTGGGCACGCCACGGGATCCGCATCCGCTGCAGGCGGCCTTCATCGCGGAACAGGCGGCGCAATGCGGCTACTGTACGTCCGGGATGCTGGTCGCCGGCGCGGCCTTGCTGCAACGCTGTCCCCGGCCCTCGGACGCGGAGATCCGCGAAGGCATGGAACGCAATCTGTGCCGCTGCGGCACGCAATTGCGCGTCATCAAGGCGATACACCGCGCGGCCGACGGCATGCCGCGCGCCAGACGGGACGACGGACAATGACGGCCCTGCCTCCCAGCCTGCAGGCGAACAGCCGCCTTTCGACCTGGCTGCGCGTCGATGCGGACGGCTACGTCGAAGTGCGATCCGGCAAGGTGGAGATCGGCCAGGGCATATTGAGCGCGCTGGCGCAGATCGCGGCGGAAGAACTCGACGTGGCGTTCGAGCGCGTCCGCATGGTGGCCGCCGACACGGCGCTCAGTCCCGATGAGGCCGTCACTTCCGGCAGCCTGTCCATACAACATTCAGGATCCGCCCTGCGGCATGCGTGCGCGCAGGCCCGGGCGCTGATGATCGAAACGGTCGCGCAACGGCAGGGCCTGCCCGCCGCCGCGTTGACCGTGGTCGACGGCGTCATCCAGCACGACGGGCGCGGCCTGGCCAGTTATTGGGACCTGGCCGGAGACGGCCTGCTGGACTGCGCGGCGCGGCCGGGGATCACGCCCAAGAGGCGCGACAGCTACCAGGTGGTCGGCACGGCGCGGGCGCGCGCGGACATCGCGCAGAAGGTCTTCGGCGAATTTCGTTTCATCCATGATCTGGCGCTTCCGGATATGGTGCACGGGCGCATGATCCGGCCGCCTTCGCCGGACGCCGAGCTGCTGGATTGGGACGCGGACACGGTATCGGGATGGCCCGGCGTGATCGCCGTGGCGCGCGACGGCTCGCTATTGGGCGTGGTGGCGCGGACCGAAGCGCTGGCGGAACGCGCCGCCGGCGCGTTGGCCAGATCCGCGCGCTGGCGCGAACGCGATACGCTGCCGGACGTGGATGACCTGCCCGCCTGGTTGAAGTCGCTGCGCTGCGTCGACCTGCGGCTGGGAGACGCGGCCGCCGCCCCGCCCCATGCCGGCGCGCCCCTGCGGACCTTCCGCGCCGCCTATACCAAGCCTTTCATCAAGCACGGCTCGATCGGCCCCTCCTGCGCGTTGGCGCTGGCCGGCGATGCCAGCCTGGAAGTCTGGAGCCACACGCAAGGCATCTTCAATCTGCGCAAGGACCTGAGCCTGGCCTTCGGCTTGCCGGAAGCCGCCATCGTCGTGCGGCACGTGCAAGGCGCCGGCTGCTATGGACACAATGGCGCGGATGACGTCGCCTACGACGCCGCATGGCTGGCCCGGCGCTGCCCGGGGCAGCCCGTGCGCGTGCAGTGGTCGCGCACGGACGAATTGAACTGGTCGCCGCATGGGCCGGCCATGGCGATCGAGCTGCGCGCGGACGTCGGCGAAGACGGCCGCATCGTCGCCTGGCGCCATGAATTGTGGAGCCCCGGCCATGGCCTGCGGCCGGGCCGTTCGGCGACGCCGACACTGCTGGGATCGTGGTACCTGGAACAGCCGTTCGAACGGCTGCATTCCGTCGATGCGCCGCGCGCCGCGGGCGGCGGCGCCGATCGCAATGCGGACCCGATCTATCGTTTCCCCAGTACCGACGTGCTGTGCCACCGCGTGCTGGACGTACCGCTGCGCACCTCGTCGCTGCGCGCCCTGGGCGCCTACGGCAACGTCTTCGCCATCGAGTCATTCATGGACGAACTGGCGCGCGCCGCGCAGGCCGATCCCCTGGAGTATCGGCTGGCGCATTTGGAAGATCCGCGCGGCGTGGCGGTGTTGCGCCGTGTGGCGCAGATGGCCGGATGGGAAAATCGGGTCGACCCGCGTGGCGAAGGCAACGGCCGCGGCCTGGGCTTCGCGCGGTACAAGAACACGGGCGCGTATTGTGCCGTCATCGCCGACGTCGAGGTGCAGGAGCAGGTGCGCGTGCGGCGCCTGTGGATCGCCGTGGACGTCGGCCTGGTGATCAATCCCGACGGCGTCCGGCAGCAGATCGAGGGCGGCGCCCTGCAGGCGGTCAGCTGGACCCTGATGGAGGCCGCGCGCTTCGACCGCACGCGTGTGTTGGGCGAAAACTGGCAGGACTACCCCATGCTGCGTTTCTCGCAGGTGCCGGAGGTGGAAATCGCCATCGTCCAGCATCCTGGCGATGACTCCGTCGGCGCCGGCGAAGGTTCGCTGGGCCCCACCGCGGCGGCCATCGGCAATGCCGTGTTCGACGCGCTGGGCGTGCGGGTGCGCGACCTGCCGCTGACGTTCGACCGCATCGTCGCCGCCATGGAAGACGCGGCCTGACCCGATACGCCATCATCGCGTAAATACGCCTACTCGCTACAAAGGACATCGATGAAACTGAACCTCTTCAGCGGCGGCGCCGCGAAAGCCGTCGTCACCGGCCTGCAGGCCGAATTCGAACAACGCCATGGCGGCACCCTGGCCGCGACCTTCGGCGCCGTCGGCACCATGCGCGACAAGCTGCTGGCGGGCGAACCGTGCGACGTGATCATTCTTTCCGACGCGCTGATCAAGGAACTGGAAAAGCAGGGCCACGTCGTGGCCGGAAGCGCGCGCCCGCTGGGCCGCGTGGAAACGGGGGTCGCCGTGCGCACCGGCACGCCGCCGGTGGGCGTCGCCGACGGCGCGGCGCTGAAGGCCACGCTGGCCGCCGCGCGCGGCCTGTACGTTCCGCACCTGAAGCAATCCACCGCCGGCCAGCACATCGCCGACGTGCTGCGCAGGCTGGGCCTGGACCAGATACTGGCCGACCGCATCCACGAATACCCCAACGGCGCGGTCGCCATGGGCGAACTCGCCAAGACCACGGGCGACCACATGGTGGGCTGCACCCAGGTCACGGAGATCCTGTACACGCCGGGCGTCACGCTGGTGGGGGAACTGCCGAAGGAATACGGGCTCAGCACCGTCTACACCGCCGCCTGCTGCAGCAAGGCGGGCGATCCGGTCCTGGCCAGGGAGTTCGTCGAAGCGCTGGGCGGCGGCGATACGCTGGCGCTGCGCAAACAGGCCGGATTCGTGGTGTAGCGCCCCCCGGCGCCCGTCGCCACGCGATACGCCGGCGCCAGCCATCCGCCGCCATCGATGCGGCGGGACGCGCCGGTCCGGCTATTTGTGCAGCAGCCTGCGCATGGCCAGGCCGGCGGCCGCGCTGATCACCAGCGTGAACATGATGGTGGCGATGGCCAGCATGGGCGCCTGGTCGGCGAAATCGCTGGTGAGCGTGAAAAACAATACCGCGGCGCCGTTCACGACGGCGATGACCGCGCACCCGGCAAGGGTGTTGCCGATACGGCCGGCGCGGGCGCAGAAAGCGCCGCCCAAAATGGCAATGGCCACCACGGTGGCCATTCCCCAGAACAGGTTTTCATAACCCATCGCACCGCCGCCTTCGGTCGAAAAGCGGCAGTGTAGCGGGCAATCGCTCAGTTGCGCGAATACTCGGGTTCGCCGTTGTAGCGCACGCCGCGGATGCCTTGGAAAAGCTGGCGGCAGTTGCGCTCGGCTTCGTCCTGCGACGTGAAGATGGGGCCGCCGGCCATGGGCCAGCATTTCTCCGGTGCGTTCACGCCGACCTTGCGAGTCCACACCTGCACGCGGTATTTGCGATCTTCGTCCGCGGCCACCGCGCAACGCACCCGAAAGCCATTGACCATACGAGTTTCCATGTGAACTCCCTAGACTGTTTCGAGACGCCGGGATGGCATCCATTTGAGCGGCATTGTGCCGTGCGGAATAGGACGCCTTTATTGCGCCAAAGAAACCAAAAGCGATAAACATTTTCCGAGTACGAATGGGTTTCGCCCCGGGGGCGGTCGCCGGCGCCGGGCCGTCCGCCCCGGGTTTGTAAACAGGTGTTAAGCCCGTCGCACGCCACATGTAGAGCACAGGTGTTTCACCCAATTTCGCACCGGGCGTCACCCCCTTGAGGGGACAACCCAAAAATACCCAAATACCCATATAAACACATACCCACGGCGACGATGTAGCGGTTTGTCGCCTTTTCATAAGACCAAACGAAGGTATCCAGGCGAGTTTTCCCCGAGAATAGAGTCGTCATTGATCCCGCTGCCACGGCAGCAAAGCGCAGGTACATCATGTTCAAACGTTGGATAGTTACTGGTCTGGGCGCCGCCGCATTGCTGGCCTCTGGCGTCGCGGCAGCTCGCGTGGACGTGGGTATTTCGATCGGCGTCCCACCGGTGGTCATCGGTGCTCCGGTCTATGCCGCACCGGCGCCGGTCTACGTGGCGCCTCCCGCGCCGGTCTACGTGGCCCCCCCCGCGCCGGTCTACGTCGCGCCGCCCCCGGTGGTGGTCGCGCCGCGCCCGGTGTACGTGGCGCCCCGTCCCTACTACTACCCCCGCCCGTACTATCACGGCGGCCCCCGTTACTACCGTGAAGGCTGGCGCGGTGACCGCGGCCCCCACGGCGGTCCCGGACACCACCGCTAATCGGTCCTAAAAAAATAAACCCGCCTAGGCGGGTTTATTTTCGAGGTCCGCAGTTGCCGGATCAGGGACGCAGTTCCGATACGCCACCCATATACGGCCGCAACGCCTCCGGGACCACCACGCTGCCGTCGGCCCGCTGGTAGTTTTCCAGCACGGCCACCAAGGCCCGGCCCACGGCAAGGCCGGAGCCGTTCAAGGTGTGCACGAATTCCGGCTTGCCCTGGGCGTTGCGGAAGCGCCCCTGCATCCGGCGAGCCTGGAAGTTTTCGCAGTTCGACACGGACGAGATCTCGCGCCAGGTATTCTGCGCCGGCAGCCAGACTTCCAGATCGAAGGTCTTGGCCGAGTTGAAGCCCATATCGCCGGTGCACAGCAACATGACGCGATAGGGCAGGCCCAGCAGCTGCAGGACGCGCTCGGCGTGGCCGACCATCTCGTCCAGCGCATCGTAGGATTTCTCCGGCTGCACGATCTGCACCATTTCGACCTTGTCGAACTGGTGCTGGCGGATCATGCCGCGGGTATCGCGGCCGCCGCTGCCGGCTTCCGAGCGGAAGCACGGCGTATGCGCGGTCAGCTTCAGGGGCAGGTCGGCCTCGGCCAGGATGGCGTCGCGCGCCACGCTGGTGAGCGTGACTTCGGACGTGGAAATCAGGAACTGGTCTTCGCGCACGTAAGGCTTGCCGTGCTCGTCCACGCGCGGACCATCGTCGGCGCCGCCCTTGGTCACCCAGAACATATCGTCCTTGAACTTGGGCAGCTGGCCGACGCCGTACAGCGTCGAGCTGTTGACGATATAGGGGGTATAGCACTCGGTATAGCCGTGCTGGCCGGTGTGCAGGTCCAGCATGAACTGCGCCAGCGCCCGATGCAGGCGGGCGATCTGGCCGCGCATGAAGGAAAAGCGCGCGCCCGACAGCTTGGCGGCCGTATCGAAATCCAGGCCCAGCGGCTCGCCCACGGCGACATGGTCCTTGGGCTCGAAACCCAGCGGCGGGGGGTTGCCGTCCGCCCCGGCGGCGCCGGGCAGCCAGCGGCGCACTTCGACGTTCTCGTCGCTGGACGCACCCACCGGCACGCTGGGATGGGGCAGGTTGGGCACCACGCGCAGCAGCTCGGTCAGCTGTTCCTGGACCTGGGCCAGTTCTTCTTCCAGCTGCTTGACGCGCGCCGGCAAGGCCTGCGATTCCGCCATCACGGCGCTGGCGTCCTCCCCCTTGGCTTTGAGCTGGCCGATCTGCTTGGCCAGCGCATTGCGGCGCGCCTGCAGGGATTCCGTTTCCGTCTGCACGGACTTGCGGCGCGATTCCAGCGCATTGAAGCGCTCCATGTCGAATTGCACGCCACGGGTCTTGAGCCGGTCGACGACGGTTTGCAGGTCTTTGCGCAGCAGGGTGGGGTCTAGCATGATTCTCTGGAAGACGGGGTTGCGGGGCCGGGGCGCCGTTCGGGGCCCTAGCGTTTGCCGGACTTGGCCTGGGCGTCCAAATCGCGAAGGAAAGCCAGCTTCTGCTGGATTTTAGCTTCCAGGCCGCGATCGGTCGGCTGGTAGAAGGTGGGATTCAGGCCATCGGGGAAATAATGCTCGCCCGCCGAGTAGCCGTGCGGCTCGTCGTGGGAGTAGCGGTAGGCGTGGCCATGCCCGAGTTGCTTCATCAACTTGGTCGGGGCATTGCGCAGGTGCATGGGCACCGGCGCGCTGCCGTTTTCGGCGGCATAGCGGCGCGCGGCGTTGTAGGCGTTGTAGACGGCGTTGGACTTGGCGGCGCAGGCCAGGTAGACGACCGCCTGCGCCAGGGCCAGTTCGCCTTCCGGCGAGCCCAGGCGTTCGTAGATGTCGGCGCCGTTGATGGCGATTTCCGTCGCGCGCGGGTCGGCCAGGCCGATGTCCTCGATGGCCATGCGCACGATGCGGCGCGACAGGTAGCGCGGGTCGGCGCCGCCGTCTATCATGCGGGCGAACCAGTAAAGGGCGGCATCCGGATCGGAACCGCGCACGGACTTGTGCAAGGCGCTGATCTGGTCGTAGAAGGCGTCGCCGCCCTTGTCGAAGCGGCGCAGGTTCTGCGACAGGGATGTTTCCAGCCATTCGGCGTCGACCACGTCGCGGTGCGCGGTGCGGGCCGATTCGGCCACCACTTCCACCGCGTTGATCAGGCGACGTGCGTCGCCGTCGGCCCAGCCCGCCAGTTGTTCCCGCGCGCTGTCGTCGAAGCGCATGGCTTCCGCCTCGGGGACGCCGGCATTCAGTTCGAGCAGCGCGCGATCGATCAGCTGCATCAGTTCGTCGGCGGTCAACGATTGCAGCACGTAGACCCGGGCGCGCGACAGCAGGGCGGAATTGACCTCGAAGGACGGGTTTTCCGTGGTGGCGCCGATGAAGGTGAACAGGCCGCTTTCCACATAGGGCAGGAAGGCATCCTGCTGCGCCTTGTTGAAGCGATGCACCTCGTCGACGAACAGGATGGTGCGGCGGCCCTGGCCCTGCGCGATCTGGGCCGAGGCCACGGCGTCCCGGATGTCCTTGACGCCGCCCAGCACCGCCGAGATGGCGATGAAGTGCGCGTCGAAGCCGTCGGCCATCAGGCGCGCCAGGGTGGTCTTGCCCACCCCGGGGGGGCCCCAGAAAATCATCGAATGCGGACGGCCGGACTGGAAAGCCACGCGCAGCGGCTTGCCTTCGCCCAGCAGGTGCGACTGGCCGACGACGTCGTCCAGGGTGCGCGGGCGCAGGCGTTCGGCTAGCGGGATATGGGCTCGCTGCGCCGGGTCGGCGGCGAACAGATCGTTGCTCATGGGGGGAGGGAAGCGAAAGCGTAGGCGTATTACACCAGATATGGGGCCGGGCGCCGGCCCGAGCAAGCCCGCCTGCCAGGGCCGGACGCCTGGGTCCGACGCCTGGGTCCGACGCCTGGGTCCGACGCCTGGGCCGACGCCCGGGCCGACGCCCGGGCCGACGCCTGGGCCCGACGCCTGGGCGACGCCGGGCCGGCGCGAGAGCTGGCGCCGGTCCCGGCCGAGCGGCCGGCGTCGGGTGGCGCGGTGCCCGCGTGCACCGCCGCAGGCCGCCGCGCGTCCCGTACTGGGGAAAACCCGGCTGGCGCGCTGTAAATAATTTTCAGGATAATCACAAAAACCGGATTTCCCGGTAAAAATTTTCAGATTGCGACAGCCGCCATGCCGGACTCCACGCCTTCCTACCCTCCCCTCGACCCCGCCGGCAAAGGCCTGGGCGCCTTCCCCGCCGGCTGTACGCCGGCCCAGGCGGCGGGCCTGGGCTGGAACCTGCTGGCCGAGGATGTCAGCCTGCCCGCCGCCGTCCTGTACGAATCGCGGATCCGCCACAACCTGGCGTGGATGCAGGAATTCATGCGCGCCTACCAGGTCCAGCTGGCGCCGCACGGCAAGACGACGATGAGTCCCGCCCTGTTCCATCGGCAGCTGGAAGGCGGTGCCTGGGGGATCACCCTGGCGACGGCGCCGCAGGTGAATGCCGCCTACCGCCATGGCGTGCGGCGCATCCTGATGGCCAACCAGTTGGTGGGCCGCGCCAACATGGCATTGATCGCGGAACTGCTCCGCGACCCGGGTTTCGAATTCTGCTGCCTGGTCGATGACCCGGCCAATATCGCGCAACTGGGCAAGTACTTCGCCGAGCAGGGGCGCGTACTGCGGGTGCTGGTCGAATTGGGCGTGCCGGGCGGGCGTACCGGCGTGCGCGACGACGCGGCGTTGCAGCGCGTGACCGACGAAATCGCGCGCTGGCCCCAGTCGCTGGCGCTGGCGGGCATCGAGATTTACGAAGGCGTGCTGTCCGATGAAGGCAAGATACGCGACTTCCTGCGCCGCGCGGTCGATACGCTGCGCGGCCTGCAGGCCGCGGGCAAGCTGGCGCCCCAAGGCGCGGCCATCCTGACCGGCGCGGGGTCGGCCTGGTTCGACGTGGTGGCGCAGGAATTCTCCGGCCTGGACATCGGCCGGCCGCTGGACGTCGTGCTGCGGCCCGGCTGCTACCTGAGCCACGACGTGGGCATCTATCGCGGCGCGGCCGAACGGATCGGTCGGGAAAACGACGTCGCGCGGGGCATGGCGCCGGGACTGATGCCGGCCCTGCAAGTGTGGGCCTATGTGCAATCGCTGCCCGAGCCGGGGCGCGCCATTATCGGCATGGGCAAGCGCGACGCGGCCTTCGATGCCGGCTTGCCGGTACCGGCGCGCCATTACCGGCCCGGCGCGGCCGCGCCCACCGCTGTGACGGCCGGCTGGGAAGTCACCGCGATGATGGACCAGCACGCCTTCATGCGCATCGCCGACGGCGACGACATCCAGGTGGGCGACATGATCGGCTTCGATATTTCGCATCCTTGCCTGACTTTCGACAAATGGAAGCAGGTGCTGCTGGTGGACGACGACTACCGGGTCGTCGATGTCGCGCAGACATTCTTCTAACGATCCCGAGCCGATATCGCACCCGCCGTTTGCAACCCGAACCCGGCCCGGCCCGCGGCCCCGATGCCCGCGCGGCCGGCCCCGACCTCTTACCGAAGTAGCAGTTCCGTCCGGCGGCGACTCCGCCTAGAACTTCTGGAGCACACTCGATGAACGCAATGGTCTCCCGTCGCCGCGACGGGTTGAAAACGCTGCTGCTGGCCGCCGCGCTGGGCGTGGCGGCCCTGGGCGCGCCCGCGCATGCGGCGCCCGTCAAGGGCGGCACGATTTCCGTCGCCACCATCGGCGAACCGCCCACCCTGGACCCCATGGCCAGCACGGCGGACCTGGTCGGCATCATCAGCCAGCACATCTACGAAACGCTGTACACCTTCGACGCCAAGTGGAACGTGACGCCGCTGCTGGCGCAGGCGCTGCCCACCGTCAGCGCCGACGGCCTGACGGTGGCCATCCCCATCCGCACCGACGTCAGCTTCCATGACGGCAGCAAGATGACCGTCGACGACGTGATCGCCTCGCTGCAGCGCTGGACCACGACGGCGTCGCGCGGCAAGGCGACCGCGCCGCTGATCAAGGCCATCGAAGCGGCCGACGACCACACGGTGCGCATCACGCTGACCCAGCCCTACGCCCCGCTGACGGCCCTGCTGGCCATGAACAATGCCGCCGCGGCCATCATGCCCAAGAGCAAGATCGCGCCCACCATCACCGAATACATCGGCACCGGTCCCTATATGGTGAAAGCGCGCGTGCCCGACCAATACCTGCAGCTGGTGCGCTTCCCCGGCTACAAGTCGCGCGGCGGCCAGCCGGACGGCTATGGCGGCGCGCGCGAGCAGAACCTGGACGAAATCCGCTTCGTGCCGGTGCCCAACGCCAATACGCGGCTGGAAAGCGCCGTGGCCGGCCAGTACGACTACGTCGACTCCATCGCCGTGGAATCGGCCGGCAAGCTGAAGTCCGGACAATCGCAGGCCGTGCTGCTCAAGCCCTTCGGCTGGCCGCGCCTGGTGTTGAACACCAAGCAGGGCATCATGTCCAACCTCAAGATGCGCCAGGCCGTGCAGATGGCGCTGAACGAGGAAGACATGCTGGCCGCCGCCTTCGGCAGCACCGACTACTACACGGTGGACGGCGCCATGTATCCCAAGGGCTATCCCTGGTACACCGATCGCGGCACCCAGGCCTACAACAAGGGCGATGCCGAAGGCGCCAAGAAGCTGATCGCCGCCGCCGGCATCCCCGACCGCACCATCCGCATCCTGACCAGCCAGCAGTACGAATTCCACTACAAGATGGCGCTGGTCGCCGCCGAGTACCTGAAGCAGGCCGGCTTCAAGGTGGATATGCAGGTGGTCGACTGGGCCACGCTCACGCAGCGCCGCCAGGACCCCGCCCTGTGGGATATCTTCATCACGCACAGCCCCTTCCTGCCGGAGCCCGCGCTGATCGACTTCCCGTCGAAGAACTCCCCGGGATGGTGGGACACGCCGCGCCGCAACCAGGTGCTGGACGCCTTCAACCGCGCGACGTCGCAGGACGAACGCGTGAAGCTGTGGGGCGACGTGCAGCAGGCGATTTTCGATGAAGTGCCCTTCATCAAGGTCGGCGACTTCAATGCGGTGGCCGCGAAATCCCCTGCCCTGCAAGGCGTGACGCCGGCCCCCTGGCCCTACTTCTGGAACGCCTGGAAGGCACCGAAGTAAGCCGCGCCGAGGATTGCCTGTGTTGTCCTATCTTTTCAACCGCCTGCTCGGCCTGGTCGCCGTGATGTTCCTGGTGGCCACGATCGTCTTCGTGATCATCCGGGTCACCCCCGGCGATCCGGCCGCGGTGATGCTCGGACCGGAAGCCAGCCAGCAGGATATCGCCGCCCTGCGCATCCGGCTGGGCCTGGACCAGCCGCTGCCGGTGCAGTACGTGACCTGGCTGGGCCAGCTGGCGCGCGGCGACCTGGGCCAGTCGATTTTCCTGAACAAGCCGGTGCTGTCGGCCCTGGCCGACCGCGCCGAGCCGACGTTCTGGCTTACGCTGATGTCGCTGATCATCGCCACCGTGATCGCGCTGCCGGTGGGGATCCTGTCCGCCGTCAAACGCGGGACCACGCTGGACCAGTCGGTGCTGAGTTTTTCCATGTTCACATCCAGCGTGCCCAGCTTCTGGCTGGGGTTGCTGCTGATGCAGGTGTTCGCGGTGAAACTGGGCTGGCTGCCGGTGTCGGGCTATGGCGGCCCGGATGCGTCCTTCGGCACGCGATTGAGCCATCTGATCCTGCCGGCGGTCGTGCTGGGCCTGGTCAATTCGGCGCTGATCACGCGCTTCATCCGCGCCAGCATGCTGGACGTGCTGCGTGACGACTACGTGCGCACCGCGCGGGCCAAGGGCCTGCCCGAACGCAAGGTCATCATCAAGCACGCGGTGCGCAATGCCCTGATCCCGATCCTGACCGTGCTGGGCCTGACCACGGCGCTGCTGGTCAGCGGCGCCGTGGTGACGGAAACCGTGTTCGGCCTGCCCGGCGTCGGCAGCCTGGTGGTCTCGGCGGTCCTGCGCCGCGACTATCCGGTGATACAGGGCGCCTTGCTGGTGGTGGCCGCGATCTACGTGCTGATCAATCTTCTCATCGACCTGCTCTATCTGGCGGTCGATCCGCGGGTACGCTACTGATGTCCATGGTCCTTTCCTCGCATGCTGGCGGCGAACGCTGGCAGGTCCTGCGCCTGCTGGTCTCGCGCAAGACCGTGCTGCTGAGCCTGATCGTGCTGGTCGTGCTGGTCGGCGCGGCGCTGCTGGCGCCCCTGATCAGCCCCTACGACCCCTACAAGCTGTCGATCATCAACCGGCTCAAGCCGCCCAGCGGCGCGCACTGGTTCGGCACCGACGATTTCGGCCGCGACGTCTTCAGCCGGGTGGTCTATGGCGGACGGCTGTCGCTGACGGTGGGATTCGCGGTGGTGATACTGTCCAGCGTGCTGGGCATCGCGCTGGGGCTGATCGCCGGTTTCTTCCGCGGCGCCGACAAGTTCGTGTCGCGGCTGATCGACGCGATGATGGCGTTCCCCGACATCCTGCTGGCCATTTCGCTGGTGGCGGCGCTGGGACCATCGGTGATCAACGTGGTGATCGCGCTGGGCATCGTCTACACGCCGCGACTGGCGCGCATCGTGCGGGCGTCCACCCTGGTGATCCGCGAGCTGCCCTTCGTGGAAGCCGCGCGCGCCCTGGGCGTGCCGACGCGCCGCATCGTCGCCGTGCACGTGCTGCGCAACCTGGTGTCGCCCATCCTGGTGCAGGGCACGTTCATCTTCGCCTACGCCATCCTGGCCGAGGCGGGCCTGTCTTTCCTGGGGGTGGGCGTGTCGCCCGACATACCGACCTGGGGCACGATGATCAACGCCGGCCAGCAGTACATGGGCTCGGCCGACTGGATCATGATTTTTCCGGGCATCGCCATCGTGCTGTCGGTGCTGTCCCTGCAATTGGTGGGCGATGGTCTGCGCGATGTGCTGGACCCTCGCCTGCGCAAGGAGTTGTGAGCGATGACGGCAAGCAGACGCGACGTCGTTCTTTCGGTGGAAGGACTCAAGACCTGGTTTCACAGCCGCGACGGTATCGCCAAATCGGTGGACGGCGTGACCTTCGACCTGGCGCGCGGCGAAACACTGGCCATCGTCGGCGAATCCGGGTCGGGAAAATCGGTGACCAGCCTGTCCATCATGGGCTTGCTGCCCAAGCCTGCCGGACGTATCGAGGCCGGCCACATCCGCTTCCGTGACCGCGCCGGCGTCGAGCATGACCTGGCCTCGGCATCGGCGGCGCGCATGCAGGATATCCGCGGCAAGGAGATCGCCATGATCTTCCAGGAGCCGATGACCAGCCTGAATCCGCTGTACACGGTGGGCGACCAGATCGCCGAAGCCGTGCTCCAGCACGAAGGCGGCTCGCGCGCCGCGGCCCTGCGGCGCGCCCGCGAAATGCTGGAACGCGTGGAAATCCCCGCCGCCGAGCGTCGCATCGGCGAGTACCCGCACCAGATGTCGGGCGGCATGCGGCAGCGCGTGATGATCGCGCTGGCGCTGGCCTGCAACCCGTCGGTACTGATCGCCGACGAGCCCACCACGGCGCTGGACGTGACGGTGCAGGCGCAGATCCTGGACCTGCTGCGGCGCCTGCAGGCGGAGCTGGGCATGAGCATCCTGTTCATCACGCACAACCTGGGGGTGGTGGCCGAGATCGCCCACCGCGTCGCGGTGATGTACGCCGGCCGCGTGGTCGAGGACGCCGATGTCTACGACCTGTTCGAGCGGCCCAGCCATCCCTATACGCGCGGGCTGCTGTCGTGCATACCGACCGACGCGCTGCTGGCCAGCGGCGAACGCCTGCGCGCGATCCCCGGCAACGTCCCCAGCGTGCTGGCCCTGCCCGCCGGCTGCACCTACGCGCCGCGCTGCGAGCTGGCCAGCGAGGCCTGCACCCGCGCGGTGCCCGACCTGACCGACGTGCGCGGCGGCCACCGCGCGCGCTGCATCAAAGTGACCCCCGCATGATGGACGCCATGACCGACGCCCCGCCCCTGGCCGCCGCCGGCAACGCCGCGCCGGCGCGCGACGCCAGCCCCCTGCTCAGCGTGCAGGACCTGCGCGTGCATTTCCCGACCTCGTCGCGCCGCGGCGCGCCCGTCGTCAAGGCGGTCGACGGCGTCAGCTTCGACGTGCGCCGCAATTCCATCGTCGGCCTGGTCGGCGAATCCGGCTCCGGCAAGACGACGACCGGGCGCGCCCTGCTGCGCCTGGTACCCGCCAGCGGCGGCAAGGTGCTGTTCGACGGCGCCGACCTGAGCCGCCTGGGCGAAGCCGCCATGCTGCCCTGGCGCCGCCGCATGCAGATCGTCTTCCAGGATCCGTACGCCAGCCTGAATCCGCGCATGACCGTGGCGGAGATCCTCGGCGAAGCCCTGGACACCCACAAGCTGGCGCGCGACCGCCGCCATGAACGCATCGCCGAACTGCTCACGCGCGTCGGTTTGAACGCCGACCACGCCCGCCGCTATCCCCACGAGTTTTCCGGCGGGCAGCGCCAACGCATCGGCATCGCGCGCGCGCTGGCGGTCGAGCCCGACTTCATCGTCGCCGACGAACCGGTGTCGGCCCTGGACGTGTCCGTGCAGGCGCAGGTATTGAACCTGCTACAGGATCTGCAGCGCGACCTGGGCCTGGCCATGCTGTTCGTCGCCCACGACCTGGCGGTGGTGAATTACCTGTGCGACGAAGTGGTGGTGATGTACCTGGGCCGGGTCATGGAAAGCGGGCCCACGCGGCGCGTCTATGCCGCGCCGCGGCACCCGTATACTCGCGCCCTGCTGTCCGCCGCTCCGGTGCCCGACCCGCGCGCCCCGCGCAACCGCATCCTGTTGAAGGGGGACATCCCCAGCCCCATGGATCCGCCTTCGGGCTGCGTCTTCCGCACGCGCTGCCCGCACGCCATCGACGCCTGTGCGCGCACCGTGCCGGCGCAGCAGCCTGTCGGCGAAGGCCAATGGGTGGCCTGCCTGCGGGCGGACGAGCTGGCTTGAAAACGACACCGACCGGCCCCGCGACCCGACCCGCTTCCCCGTTTGCAGAACCCGCCATGACCCAGATCCGCGACATCGTCTACCAGATACGCAGCTGCCGCGACACGCTGAGCGCGACCGAGCGCAAGGTGGCCGACGCCATCCTGGACGACATCGCGATGGCGGCCGGCGCCACGGTCGACCAGCTGGCGGGCAAGGCCGGCGTCAGCATCGCCACGATCTCGCGCTTCGCGC
The DNA here is from genome assembly GCF_002261425.1 of Bordetella genomosp. 9. Classification (NCBI taxonomy): domain Bacteria; kingdom Pseudomonadati; phylum Pseudomonadota; class Betaproteobacteria; order Burkholderiales; family Alcaligenaceae; genus Bordetella; species Bordetella genomosp. 9. Next base: position 2,031,354 of record NZ_NEVJ01000003.1, read on the forward strand.
GCTCGGTGGGCTGCGACGACACGCGCGACCTGAAGATGAAGCTGGCCCAGGCCAGCGCCGTCGGCACGCGTTTCCTGGATCGCAACACGCCCGCCGAGGAAAGCACCTTCTACGCGCGCATCTACGCCGATATCGAAAGCACGCTGCGCGCGCACCTGCCCCTGTACACCGAGCCCTTGTTCGAGCAAGCCATGGAAATCGTGCGCGGCGCGCGCATGACCTATGTCTTCGGCATGGGCGGCGCGTCGGCGGTGCTGGCGCAGGAAATGCAGTCGCGGATGGTGCGCCTGGGTTATCCCGTGGCAGCCTACAGCGACGCGGTGCTGCTGCGCATGGTCGCCGCCACCCTGGACGAACGCGATGCGGTAATCATGCTGTCCGCGTCCGGGTTGACGCCTGAAATGCTGTCCGGCGCGCGCATCGTCAAGCAATACCGCGCCCGCATCGTCGCGCTGACGGACGCCACCGCGCCGCTGGCCGAGCTGGCCGACGTGGTGATTCCGGTGCGCACCGACGAAACCGACTTCATCTACAAGCCATCGGCGTCGCGCTACGCGATGATGCTGGCCATCGACCTGCTGGCTACCGAACTGGCCATGGCGCGGCAGGACGAAACCCGCGACCGCCTGCGCCGCATCAAGCTGGCGCTGGACGAATATCGCGGCGGGCCCAATCGCCTGCCGCTTGGAGATTGACACGATGTACGACACCCTGATCGGCCCGGTCCGCGTGCTGGATGGCAGCGGCGCCGCCGAATTCCAGGCCAACGTCGCCCTGCGCGAAGGCCGTATCGCCGCCATCGGCGTGGCCGACGACGCGCCGGCGCGCGCGCGCATCGACGGCCACGGCCCCAACGGACGTCCGCGCGTGCTGTCGCCCGGGTTCATCGACGTGCACACGCACGACGACACCAACGTCATCCGCCAGCCCGACATGCTGCCCAAGCTGTCGCAGGGCGTGACCACCGTGGTCGTGGGCAATTGCGGCATCAGCGCGTCGCCGGTACGGCTGCGCGGCGACGTGCCCGACCCCATGAACCTGTTGGGGCAGGAAGCCGACTTCCAGTATCCGCGCTTCGCCGACTACACCGCCGCGGTCGATCGCGCGCGGCCCTCGGTGAACGTGGCGGCGCTGATCGGCCACACGGCGCTGCGCAACAACCACATGGATCGCCTGGACCGCGTGGCCACGGCCACGGAAATCGACGCCATGCGCGCGCAGTTGCGCGATGCGCTGGCGCACGGGGCCATCGGCCTGAGCACCGGCCTGGCCTACGCATCGGCCTACAACGCCAGCACCGAGGAGGTGCAGGCGCTGGCGCAGGTGCTGGATGAATTCGGCGCCCTGTACACCACGCATCTGCGCTCGGAGTTCGCCGAAATCCTGGACGCCATGCAGGAAGCCTACGCGGTGGCGCGCCATGCGCGCGTGCCGGTGGTGATCTCGCACCTGAAGTGCGCCGGCGCAGGCAACTGGGGCCGCACCACCGAAGTGCTGGCCAGCCTGGAGCAGGCCGGACGCATGCAGCACGTGGGCTGCGACTGCTATCCGTATTCCGCCAGCTCGTCGACCCTGGACCTGAAGCAGGTCACTGCGGACTTCGATATCGACATCACCTGGTCCACGCCGCATCCCGAGCAGGCGGGACGCAAGCTGGCCGACATCGCGCGCGACTGGGACCTGCCGCTGATGGATGCCGCGCGGCGGCTGCAGCCCGCCGGGGCCGTGTACCACGGCATGCACGAAGACGACGTGCGGCGCGTGCTGGCCCACACGCTGACGATGATCGGTTCCGACGGCCTGCCCAACGACCCGCACCCGCATCCGCGGCTGTGGGGCGCCTTTCCGCGCGTGCTGGGGCACTACAGCCGCGACGTCGGCCTGTTCCCGCTGGCCGAGGCGGTGCGCAAGATGACCGGACTGTCGGCCGCACGCTTCGGCCTGCGCGACCGCGGGCTGATACGCGAAGGCAATTGGGCGGACCTGGTACTGTTCGACCCGGACACGGTCATGGACCGCGCGACCTTCGACACGCCGCTGCAGGCGTCGGCGGGCATCGATGGCGTCTGGGTCAATGGCGAGCTTTCCTACTGGCGGGGCGTGGCCACCGGCCACCGTGCCGGACGCTGGCTGCCGCGGCAGGGCGACCTGCGCGGCGGATTCGCGCTGTTGAATGGCTGAAGCCGAGACCGCGGGCGCCCGGGGAACCCGGGCCCGCGCCTTCCATTCGAATCGTGGGGCGCCGGCACGGCGTCCCACCCTGAAACCAAGGAGTACTCCATGAGCGACACCCCCAAACCCGATGCCAACGGCATCACCCGCTACGGCGCTGGCGGCAGCACCGGCGGCGGCGGCAGCCACATGCCTTTCGCGCGCGCGGTGGCGGCCGATGGCTGGCTGTACGTTTCCGGCCAGGTGCCCATGGATGACGGCGAAGTGACCGAAGGCGGCATCGTGCCGCAGTCGCACAAGGCCATCCAGCAGTTGCTGGGCATCCTGGCCGAAGCCGGCTATGGCCCCGAACACGTCGTGCGTTGCGGCGTCTGGCTGGACGACGCGCGGGATTTCGCGTCGTTCAACAAGGTATTCAAGTCCTACTTCGGCGAGCACCCGCCCGCGCGCGCCTGCGTCGAAACCCGCCTGGTCGTAGACGCGAAGGTCGAGATCGACTGCGTCGCGTATAAAAAGCCCTGACGACTGGGGTTGAGCGTCCGGCTGCGGTTCAGGCCGCCGCCGCGCCGAACTCATCCAGCAGGCGTTCGATCAGCGGATTGCGCGCATCGCGCCGCCACACGCCGTAGGCATCCGATCGGGCGCCCGCGCCCGCCAGCGGCTTGAACACGGCGCCGCGCAAGGCGGAATGCCGCAGCGCCTGCGGCACGAGGGCCACGCCCAGCCCCTGCGACACCATCGACACGACCGCCAGCCAATGGCGGGCCTCATGCCGCACCTGCGGACGAAAACCGGCCTGCGCGCAAATGGACAGGATGCGGTCGTGATAATCCGGCGACACGCCCTGGCCGAACAGCACGAAGGGCTGGTCGCGCAGGTCCGCCGGCCGCACGGCGGCCTTGCGCGCCAACGGATGCCGGGCCGGCAGGCAGCATACGAAGGGTTCGGTCACCAGCAGCCGGCTTTCCAGCGTCTCCGGCATGCGGCTGGTATGGATGAAGCCCAGGTCCATGCCGTTGTGCATCAACTCGGTGATCTGCTCGCCTGAGTTCATTTCGGTGAGCTTGATACGTACCCCGGGATAGCGTTCCTGGAAGCCGCGCAGCGCCTGCGGCAGCCCGCGATACAGCATCGCGCCCACGAAACCGATACGCAGATTGCCGATCAGGCCGGCGGCGGCGTCACGCGCTTCCAGGGCCGCTTCTTCGGCCTGCGCCAGGATCTTGCGTGCCGACAGCCGCATGGCGACGCCGGCGGCCGTCAGGCGGACCTCCTTGTTGTTGCGCTCGAACAGGCGCGCGCCGATGCTGTCCTCCAGCTGGCGTATCGCGACCGACAGCGGCGGCTGCGAAATCGCCAGCCGCGCGGCGGCCCGGCCGAAGTGCAGTTCTTCGGCGAGCACGGAAAAATAGCGCAGGTGGCGTAGCTCCATCGGATGGTCCTGACGATACTTGATTCGAATCGTACAAGACATAATCAATATTGGATACCTATCGACCGCCTCCCTAGAATCCGGTGACCAGACCTATAAAAGGAGACATCGGCATGCAGCCAGCCGCCCAACATCCCGTGCCGGACCGCCGCGGCGACAACTTCTACGCCAGCGACGAAGCACTGCGCACGCTGCTGCCGCTGTATCTGCCGGCGGATCTGCTGCGCCATATGACGCCGCATTTCCATCGCCTGGGCGAACTGGCCGGCGGACGCCTGGACGAACTGGCCGCCATCGCCGACCACAACCCGCCCACCCTGCAGGTCCGCAGCCGCAGCGGCCTGGACGAACAGCGGGTCATCAAGCACCCGGCCTACGTGGAAATGGAAAGGCTGGCGCTCAGCGAATTCGGCCTGGGGGCGATGTCGCATCGCAGCGAGACCCTGGGGTGGCAAGGCCCCATGCCGCCCATCGTCAAGTACGTGCTGACCTTCCTGTTCGTGCAATCCGAATTCGGCCTGTGCTGCCCGGTGTCCATGACGGATTCCCTGACGCGCACGCTGCGCAAGTTCGGCGATCCCGCGCTGGTGGAACGCTATCTGCCGCGGCTGAGCTCGCTGGACTTCGACGAACTGGCGCAGGGCGCCATGTTCATGACCGAGCAGGGCGCGGGCTCGGATATCGCGGCCACCGCCACCGAGGCGCGCCGCGACGACCAGGGGCAATGGCGGCTGTATGGCGACAAGTGGTTCTGCTCCAATCCCGACGCCGACCTGGCGATGGTGCTGGCCCGCGCGGAAGGGGCGCAGGATGGCTTGAAAGGCGTATCGCTATTCCTCCTGCCGCGCCGCCTGGACGACGGCAGCACCAATCACTACCGCATCATCCGCCTGAAGGACAAGCTGGGCACGCGCTCCATGGCCAGCGGTGAAATACGCCTGGAAGGCGCGGTCGCCCATCTGGTCGGCGAACCGGGCCGCGGCTTCGTGCAGATGGCCGACATGGTGAATAATTCGCGCCTGTCCAATGGCGTGCGCGCGGCGGGGCTGATGCGGCGCGCCGTCGCCGAAGCGGAATTCGTCGCCCGCGAACGGCGCGCCTTCGGCCGTACGCTGGACGAGATGCCGCTGATGCGGCGCCAGTTGGACAAACTGCGCGTGCCGGCCGAGCAGGCGCGCACCATGGTGTTCCAGACCGCCCAGGCCCTGGCGCGGTCGGATGCCGGCGAAACGGATGCATACGCCCTGCTGCGCATCCTGACGCCCTTGATCAAGTTCCGCGCCTGCCGCGACGCCCGCAAGGTCACGGGCGACGCCATGGAAGTGCGCGGCGGCTGCGGCTATATCGAGGAATGGAGCGATCCCCGCCTGCTGCGCGACGCGCACCTGGGGTCGATATGGGAAGGCACCAGCAACATCGTGGCGCTGGACGTGATCCGCGCCGTCAAAAGGGAAAACTCCCTGCCGGTGCTGAAGGCCCATAACCTGGCGCTGCTGGCGCGCGCGGACCTGGCGCCCGCCTATACGGAAGCCCTGCGCCAGGCAATGGAAGGCGCCTGCGCGCTGGCGGAGACCGCGGCGCGCGAAGGCGGCGATGTCCTGGCGCGGCAGGCGGCGTCGGCGCTCTACCACTGCACCAGCGCGATCGCGATGAGCTGGGAGGCATCCGCCACCGGCTCGGCCGACCGCCTGCGCTGGGCCCAACTGGCCCTGCGGCATCGCGTGCTGCCGCGCGATCCCCTGGCGCCCGATGGGATTCCGTCGGCGTGGCAACGCGCCGGCGCCTGACCGGGGTTATCACACGCTTCACATCAAAACATCCAAAACATCCAGAACATCCAAAACAATCCGGAGACAAGACGTGCATAAACCTTCCTTCCTGACCGTGCTCGCCGCGGGTTGCGCCGCCGTGGCCATCCTGGGCGCCGCGCCCGCCCGGGCCGCCGACACCTTCCCGTCCAAGCCGTTGACGCTGGTCATCCCATACCCGCCCGGCGGCCCCACCGACGCCATGGGGCGCACCCTGGCCACGGAAATCTCGCACTATCTGCCGCAGCCCATGATCGTGGAGAACCGCGCCGGCGCCAATGGCAATATCGGCGCGGAATTCGTCGCGCGCGCGCAGCCGGACGGCTACACCCTGATGTTCGGCACGTCCGGCCCGCTGGCGATCAATTCCAGCCTGTACAGCCAGATCAACTACGACCCGGTCAAGAGCTACGCCCCGGTGATCCACGTCGGCTACCTGCCGAACATCCTGGTGGTGAATCCCAGCATCCCGGCCAAGACCGTGCCGGAACTGGTGGCGTACTCCAAGACCCGCCCCGGCAAGCTGGCCTTCGCGTCGTCGGGCACCGGCGCGTCGTCGCACCTGGCCGGCGTGATGTTCAACTCCCTGGCCGGCACGGACTTCCTGCACATTCCGTACAAGGGCACCGGCCCCGCCTTGAACGACCTGCTGGGCGACCACGTCGCGATGAGCTTCACCGACGTGCTGACCGCCAAGCCTTTCGTGGAATCCGGCAAGCTGCGCGCGCTGGGCGTCACGACCGCCAAGCGTTCGCGCGCCCTGCCCGACGTGCCGACCGTGGCGGAACAGGGATACCCGGGCTACGACGTCAGCGTGTTCTTCGGCATCGTCGCGCCCGCCAACACCCCGCCGGACCGCATCGCGATCCTGAACAAGGCCTTCGTGCAGGCGCTGAACTCCGACAAGGTCAAGGCCCTGTTCGCCTCCCAGGGGCTGGAGGCCGCGCCCGACCACTCGCCGCAGGCGCTGGGCGCCTTCATCGCGCAGGAAAAAACCAAATGGGCCAAGGTGATCCAGTCGTCGGGCATCCCCTTGAATTGATGCTTCGAGCGCCCTTGCCCCGCCCCATGAACCGACATCGGGCATCCCGCCACATCGGCCATGCCCCGGAGCAGTCCGCATGACTTCCGTCCCCACCGCCGGCGCGCTGGCCGGTATCCGCGTCCTGGATATTTCCCGCATCCTGGGCGGCCCCTACTGCGGCCAGATACTGGGCGACCACGGCGCCGACGTGCTGAAGATAGAGCCGCCGCAAGGCGACGATACCCGCACCTGGGGACCGCCGTTCAAGAATGGCGTGGCCTCGTACTACATGGGCCTGAACCGCAACAAGCGCGTGCAGCATCTGGACCTGTCCCAGCCGGCCGGACGCGAGCGCCTGCTGGAACTGCTCGAGCAGGCCGACGTGCTCGTGGAGAACTTCAAGACCGGCACGATGGAACGCTGGGGCATGGGCTTCGACGCCTTGTCGCAACGGTTTCCGCGCCTGGTCTGGTGCCGCGTGTCCGGCTTCGGCGCCGACGGTCCGCTGGGCGGACTGGCGGGCTATGACGCCGCGGTGCAGGCCATGAGCGGCATCATGAGCGTGAACGGCGAAGCCGGCGGCGAGCCCCTGCGCGTGGGCCTGCCGGTGGTGGACATGGTCACCGGCCTGAACGCGGTGATCGGCATCCTGCTGGCCTTGCAGGAACGCCATCGCAGCGGCAAGGGCCAGTTCGTCGAAGCCACGCTGTACGACAGCGGGCTTTCGCTGCTGCATCCGCATGCCGCCAACTGGTTCATGGACGGACGCAAGCCGCGCCGTACCGGCAACGCGCATCCGAACATCTATCCCTACGACACCTTCCGCACCGGCACGGATCCGGTATTCCTGGCGATCGGCAACGACCGGCAGTTCGCCACGCTCTGCGACATACTGGGCCGCGCGGAACTCGCAGAGGATGCGCGGTTCGCCACGCCGGGCGCGCGTTCCACGCACCGGGTGGAACTGAAGGCATTGCTGGAGCAGGCGCTGGCCGGCTTCCAGGCGGCCAGCCTGGTCGACCGCTTGATGGCGGCCAATGTGCCGGCCGCGCCGGTACTGGATATGGACGCCGCGCTGGACCATCCACACACCGCCCATCGCGACATGGTGGTGGAAATCGGCCCGGATTATCGCGGCCTGGGCGCACCGGTCAAGTTGAGCCGCACGCCAGCAAGCTATCGCCACGCGCCGCTGACGCCGGGCACCGATTTCGAGCAGCAAGATTGAAACAGGGCCGCCAATATGGCGGCCCCGCATCATCAAGGTCCAGTGGCCGGGTAGTTCGGCCCGGGCCCCCAGCCGCGGTCGCTGGCCCAGGGATTGGCCGCGCCCGGATGCGGCGGGCCGGGATGGTCGAAGCGCCCGTCATTGGCGCAGCCGCCCAGCAGCACGCCCAGCATGCAGGCCGCGGCCAGGTGGAAAAGCTTGTTGCGTATCTTCATGATGACCTCGCGATCAGGCCGACCGGGCAAGATCGCCCGGGAATGGCGTCGGCCCCTTGCCAAGCAAGAATACTGCCTACATGTTCACCACATCCACACCCTTGGGCGGCGTGAAGGTGAAATCCTGCGCGTTGATCGCCGGATTGGGCACGATGTTGGACAGGTCGACGCGGGTGGTCTGGCCGAACGCATCCAGCAGTTCGATGCGCACCGGGCGGTTGTCCTTGAAGCCGATGTCCACGCGCGAGAACCCCGCGTCGGTGGTGCGCGGCTTGGCGCGCAGCCACTCCAGGCCATCCTTGGCCGGGAGCGCCGATACGTCGAAGGACTGCTCCAGCGAGCCGGAGCCGAACAGGATGGCGGCGGGCGAGGTACCGATGGCCTGGTCCACCTTGCGCACCGTGACCTGCGCCAGGTCCGGATCGTACTGATAGACCTGCTTGCCGTCGGCGACGATGAGCTGTTCGTAGGGCTTCTGCACCGCCCATTTGAATTTGCCGGGCCGTTGGAACGAGAACGTGCCGCTTTGCGCCGGACGCGGCTGCGACTGCTGCGCGCCCGACGTGGATTGGGTGAATGATCCGGTAGCCGCCGTCACCGACGACACAAAGGCGTGCAGTTGCTCCTGCGCCGTGGCGGCGAACGCCTGGGCGGGCAGCAGCGCCGCCAGGGAGATCGCCGCGGTCGAGGCCAGCACGGCCAGGCTGCGTGGTAGTCGCATCATCAAGCTTCCTCCCGCGCGGCGGCGGGGACCAGAATTTCGCGGTTGCCGTTGGATTGCATCGCGGACACCATGCCCGACTGCTCCATCTGCTCGAGCAGGCGCGCCGCGCGGTTGTAGCCGATGCGCAAGTGCCGCTGCACCAGCGAGATCGACGCGCGGCGATGCTTCAGCACCACTTCGCAGGCCTGGTCGTACATGGGATCGGACTCGCTGTCGGTAAAGCCCGTCACGCTGCCGACGCCATCGCCGGTTTCCCCCTCCACGCCGCCTTCCAGCAGGCCTTCGACGTAGTTGGGTTCGCCCTGCGACTTCAGATGCTCGACCACGCGATGCACTTCGTCATCGGACACGAAGGCGCCGTGCACGCGCACCGGCAAGCCCGTGCCCGGCGGCATGTACAGCATGTCGCCCTGGCCCAGCAGGGTTTCCGCGCCCATCTGGTCGAGGATGGTGCGCGAGTCGATCTTGGAAGACACCTGGAAAGCGATGCGCGTGGGGATATTGGCCTTGATCAGGCCGGTGATGACGTCCACGCTGGGACGCTGCGTGGCCAGGATCAGGTGGATGCCGGCGGCGCGCGCCTTCTGCGCCAGGCGCGCGATCAGTTCCTCGATCTTCTTGCCCACCACCATCATCAGGTCGGCCAGCTCGTCGATCACCACCACGATGGTCGGCAGCGGCTGCAGCGGCTCGGGCTGGTCGGGCGTCAGCGAGAACGGATTGGGGATGGGCTCTTCGCGCTTGATGGCGTCGCGGATCTTGGTGTTGAAGCCGGCCAGATTGCGCACGCCCATCTTGCTCATCAGGCGGTAGCGCTTTTCCATTTCGGCCACGCACCAGTTCAGCGCGTTGGCGGCATGGCGCATGTCGGTCACCACCGGCGCCAGCAGGTGCGGGATGCCTTCGTAGACGCTCATTTCCAGCATCTTGGGGTCGATCAGGATCAGCCGCGTCTGCGCCGCGTCGGCCTTGTAGAGCAGCGACAGGATCATGGCATTGATCCCCACCGACTTGCCCGAGCCGGTGGTACCGGCGACCAGCAGGTGCGGCATCTTGGCCAGGTCGGCGACGACGGGATTGCCGGCGATATCCTTGCCCAGGGCCATCGTCACGGTGGACGCGCTGGCGTGATACGTCTGCGAGCCGAGGATTTCCGACAGCTTCACCATCTGCCGGCGCGGATTGGGCAGTTCCAGCCCCATCAGGTTCTTGCCCGGTATGGTTTCGACCACGCGGATGCTGACCAGGCTGAGCGCGCGCGCGAGGTCCTTGGCCAGGTTCACCACCTGGCTGCCCTTCACGCCGGTGGCCGGCTCGATTTCATAACGCGTGATGACCGGCCCCGCCTGCGCCGCCACCACGACCACGCTGACGCCGAAATCGGCGAGCTTTTTCTCGATCAGGCGCGAGGTGAATTCGATGGTCTCGGCCGACACGGTTTCCTGCATGACCGGAGGCGGATCCAGCAGGCTGATCGTGGGCAGGTCGCCTTCGCCTTCCGGCGGGGCGAACAGCGTCTGCTGTTTTTCGCGCTGGACACGGTCGGACTTGGGCACCACGGTAATGGCCGGCTCGATGCGCACGGGTTGCTCGTGCACCAGTTTTTCCTGCTTGGCCACGACCTGTTCGGTACGCTCCGCCTGCGCGACTTCGCCCAGCTTGCGGTCCTGGCGCGCATCGACGGAAGCGCGGGCGCGCCGCAGCAGTCCTTCGATGGAGCCACCGACCCGTTCGGCGATGGCCAGCCACGAAAAGGAAAAGAACAGGCTGAGCCCGATGGCGACCAGCACCAGGAAGACCAGTGTCCCACCGGTAAAACCGATGGCGCTGGACAGTTGTTGCGCCAGCGTATGGCCGATTACGCCGCCGGCGCCGCTGCCGCCGTCCGCGCTGCCGGGCAGATGCGTCCCCAAGGAATACAGGCGCAGCGCTTCCAGCCCCATGGAGCCGATCAGCAGCATGCCGAAACCCACGCCCTGCTCCCAGCGCACGCGCGGCAGTTCGGCATTGGCGGCCGGGGTGCGCAGATGGCCGGCCAGCCGGCGGTAGCCGGCCCGCACGCGGTGCAGCAGCAGGATCACCCACCACCAGGCGGAAAAACCGAACAGGTACAGCAGGATGTCAGCCAGGTAGGCGCCCAGCGTGCCGCCCTTGTTGTGCACCACGCCCGCGGGCACGGAATGCGACCAGCCGGGATCGGCGGAGCTCCAGGTGGCCAGCACCAGGGTCAGCCACGCGGCCATGGCGGCGAAAAGTATCCACCGCGCCTCGCGCAGCAGGGAGGAAATACGGGTTTGCAACGGCGACGGGCCATTGCGCGTGTTGCGCGAAGCGCGCGGAGAAGCGGTTGAAATACGCGGCATAGGCCTCATTATAATTGGGCGTCCACTTTGCCTAGCGTGCCCGATGACTACTTCCAAACATGCCCAACTGCTGATTCTCGGCTCCGGTCCGGCCGGCTATACCGCGGCGGTCTATGCCGCGCGCGCCAACCTGAAGCCCGTCCTGGTCACCGGCCTGGCGCAGGGCGGCCAGCTGATGACGACCACCGAGGTCGACAATTGGCCCGCCGACGCGCAAGGGGTGCAGGGCCCGGAATTGATGCAGCGGTTCCAGCAGCACGCCGAACGTTTTAACACTGAAATCGTGTTCGACCACATCGCGAGCGTGGATTTGACGCAACGCCCCTTTACGCTCACGGGCGATACGGGCAACGTCTACACCTGCGATTCGCTGATCATCGCCACCGGCGCCTCCGCGAAATACCTGGGCCTGCCCAGCGAGCAGTCCTTCATGGGCCGCGGCGTGTCCGGCTGCGCCACCTGCGACGGGTTCTTCTACAAGAACCAGGACGTGGTGGTGGTGGGCGGCGGCAACACCGCCGTCGAAGAAGCGCTGTACCTGTCGAATATCTGCCGCACCGTCACCATGATCCATCGCCGCGACAAGTTCCGCGCCGAGCCCATCCTGGTGGACCGCCTGATGGACAAGGTCGAAAACGGCAACATGAAGCTGAAGCTGTTTTCCGAGCTGGAAGAAGTCCTGGGCGACGACAGCGGCGTCACCGGCGTGCGCATCCGCAGCAACAAGACCGGCCAGACGGAAGACCTGGCGGCGACCGGCGCGTTCATCGCCATCGGCCACCATCCGAATACGGATATCTTCCAGGGCAAGCTGGACATGAAGGACGGCTACATCGTCACCAAGAGCGGCTTGTCCGGCATGGCGACGATGACGTCGGTGCCGGGCGTGTTCGCCGCCGGCGACGTGCAGGACCATGTCTATCGCCAGGCGATCACCAGCGCGGCCACCGGCTGCATGGCGGCCCTGGACGCACAGCGGTGGCTGGAGAATGCGGGACAGTAAAGCGGGTTTCGGCGACCTGAAGCGCCTGCACGAGCAGGCGCAGGCGCAGGCGCGCACGCTGCGGCAACAGGCGGAGGCTGCGGCCGCGCAGGCGGCGCGTGCCGCCGCCGCGCGCGAATCCGCCCAGACGGCAGGTTCCGCGGCCACGCGGACCGCCGCGCCGCCATCCGATCCCGCCGACGACCTGCGCGCCTTCCGCAAGGCCATGGGCGCGGTCACGCCGCTGCGCGCCGAAGCGCGGGTGGTGCATGCGCACCGGCCGGCTCCCGACGACATCCCCGTCCAACGCCGCGCCGCCGCCCTGGGCGAAACGGCCGCCCGTGCGGATGCCGGCGTTTCCGATGGCGGCGTCACGCATCTGCTTTCAGAGAACGGCACCGCCTACGTGCGCGCCGACGCCGCGCCGGATACCGCGCGCAAGCTGCGGCGCGGCGAATGGCAGGCCGGCGCGGAACTGGACCTGCACGGCCTGCGCGTGGAGCAGGCGCGCCACGCGGTGCTGTCCTTCGTCGACGAATGCCTCGAGCACGGCATACGCTGCGTGCGTGTCGTGCACGGCAAGGGCTACGGTTCCGAAGGCCTGAATCCCGTGCTCAAGGACAAGGCGCGGACCTGGCTGGCGCAGAAGCCGGAAGTCATCGCCTTTTCCGAAGCCCCGCCGCGCGAAGGCGGCTCGGGCGCGCTGCTGGTGCTGCTGCGGCAGATGGAAGAAGCCCGGCGGTAATTCGCCGCTTGGCGATCCCTGTTACGCGACTACGCAATCCGCGACCACGCGGTTTGCGACTACACAGTGCGCGGTTCGCGTTTCGCATTTCATAGCGCGTATGTCGCGCACCGCGATCGCGGTGCGCCGGCGTCCGCGCATTGATGCGTGACACGCAACAGTCATCCGGATATTTGCGCTTTACGGCCCCGCCGCGCCCCCCGCATCATGCGCGGGCCGCTCGCGACGGCGGCACCGACCGTATCCGGAAACGTCCCAAAGAGGAGACAGACATATGTTGCATACCGCCCTTTTCGGCGGCAGGCATGGCGCCCGCCTGCTCGCCCTGGCCGCCATCATGTTCACGGCCGTGGGCCTGCGCCCCGCGGCCGCCGAGGACTGGAACCCCACCCGCCCCATCCGCCTGCTGGTGCCTTACGGGCCCGGCGGCAGTTCGGACGTCATCGCGCGTGCCGTGGCCGTCGAAATGTCGCGCGACCTGGGCCAGCAGGTGGTCGTGGAAAACAAAGGCGGCGGCCAGGGCAGCATCGCCACGATGGAAGCCGCGCGCGCCCGTCCCGACGGCTACACCCTGATCCTCGGCCACGTCGGCACCCTGGCCGTCAATCCGGCGATGATGCGCAACCTGCCCTACGATCCGGTCAAGGATTTCGCGCCCATCATCCTGCTGGCCAAGCTGCCCATGGTCTTCGCCCTGAACGCGCGCGTGCCGGCCGATGACCTGCAATCCTTCGTGGCCCTGGCCAAGGCCAAGCCGGGCACGTTGAACTACGGCTCGGCCGGCAACGGCAGCGCGGGGCACCTGGCCTTCGAAATGCTGAAGACCGCCACCGGCATCGACGTCGTGCACGTTCCCTACAAGGGCACGGGCGCACAATTGCAGGATCTGCTGGCCGGCAATATCGACGCGGCATCGGCGGGGCTGCCAGGCTTGCTGCCGCAGGCCCAGAGCGGTCGGGTAAAGCTGATCGCGGTGGGTTCGGCGCGCCGCCTGGACGCCATTCCGAACGTGCCCACGGTCGCGGAATCGGGCTATCCCGGCTTTGAAAGCTCGCAATGGTTCGGCCTGCTGGCGCCCGCCGGCACGCCGGCGCCGGTCATCGCGCGGCTGAACAAGGCCGGCCATGCCGCGCTGGCGGCGGAGTCGGTGCGCCAACGGCTGGAGCAGGATTCCAGCGAGATCTCCGGCGCCGGTCCCGAGGCCTTCGCGGCGTTCATCGTGTCGGAAGAAAAACGCTGGGGCGAGGTGGTGCGCAAGGCGAACGTGCACGCCGAATAAGGCGCGCACGGCGCCGCGCGGGCGGCGGCCGCCCGCAAGGAAAGGTTCAGGCACTATCGGGCGCGGCCGGCTCAGGCGCGGCCGGCCCAGGCGTGGCCGGCCCAGGCGTGGCCGGCTCAGGCGCGGCCAGCCTCCCGCGGCTCGCCGGGCGGCGCCCTGCGCGGATCGCGCACATAGTCCACCAGGGCCTCCGTGGCCGGATCCGGACGCGGTGTCAGCAGCGACACCACCACGATCGCCAGGAACGCCGCGGGCGCGCCGAAGATGCCGGCGGCCACAGGCTGTATGCCCCACCACAATTCGAGCGGCTGGGTCGGCGAGATCCCGAATACCAGCTCGCGCAGCCACGGGTGGCTGTGCGCCATGTAGCTGAAGGTCACCGCCAGCCCGACGGCCACGCCGGCCGTCGCCCCCCATTTATTGGCGCGCTTCCAGAAGATCCCCATCACCAGCACGGGAAAGAAAGAAGACGCCGCCACGGAAAACGCCGCCGACACCATGATCAGGATGTCGGCCGGCCGCCGCGCCGCCACCCAGGCCGCGGCGAATGCCACCACCAGCAGCAGGACCTTGGACACCATGACCCGGCGCGCCGCCGGCATGCGGGGCGAGACGACCCGGTACAGCATGTCGTGCGACAGCGCATTGGACAGCGTCAGCAGCAGTCCGTCCGCCGTCGAGAGCGCCGCCGCCAGGCCGCCGGCCGCCACCAACCCCGATACCACGTAGGGCAGGCCGCCGATCTCCGGCAAGGCCAGCACCACCACGTCCGCGCCCATGTGGATTTCGCCCAGCTGCACGACGCCGTCGCCGTTGACGTCGACCACGCTCACCAGCGTGGGACTGATGGCGCTCCATGCCGCCACCCAGTCGGGCAGCGCGCTGAAACGGGCGCCGACCAAGTGCGTGTAGATCACGTACTTGACCAGGATGGCCAGCGCGGGCGCGAGCAGGTACAGCAGCAGGATGAACAGCAAGGTCCAGCAGACCGACCGGCGCGCGGCGCCCACGGATGGCGTGGTGTAGGAGCGCATCAGGATGTGCGGCAGCCCCGCCGTCCCCAGCATCAGGCACAGGGCCAGGGCGATGAAGTTGGCGCGCTGCGGCTCCCAGGCGGCAGGGGTCTCCGTCTCCTGGCCCGCGGGCTGGCCGGTTTCCGCGGGATCAGGCTGGGCCGCCGAAGGATCAGACTGCGCCACCGTCGGATAAGGCTGTGCCGCCGGCACGGGCGGCCGCGCCCGCGCGCGGAACTCCTGCCGGTCGCGATACCAGCGCGAGCGCGCTTCTTCCACCGTGACCGGATACGCGTCCAGCTCGCGCTGCACCGAACGTATTTCCAGCATCGGCGCGTCCGCCGCGTTCAACTGCGCCAGGCGATCGCGCAGGCGGGCTTTTTCGCTCACCCACGAACCCGGCAAGGTGCGCAGCAACTCGTCGACGCGATCCGCGCGCGCCTGCCACTCACGGCGCACCGCACGCTCGGCGTCGTCGTCCAGCAGCCGGCTTTCCTGTTGCACCACCTGCTCCAGCGCCACCCCCGCGGCCATCGGCGGCAGCGCCATGCCGGTGAACTTGATCGACAGCCACACGACCGGGATCACGTAGGCCATGATGAGGATGATGAATTGTCCGACCTGCGTCCACGTCACCGCGCGCATGCCGCCCAGGAAGGAACACACCAGCATGCCGCCCAATGCCAGGAAGATCCCCAGCTCGAACGAAATCCCCGTCATGCGCGTCGTGATGATGCCCACGCCGTAGATCTGCGCGACCAGGTAGGTGAACGAACACAGCACCGCGCAGGCCACGCCCACCAGGCGCGGCAGGTTGCCGCCAAAGCGCGCGCCCATGAAATCCGGCAGGGTGTATTGGCCGAACTTGCGCAGATAAGGCGCGAGCAGCAGCGCGACCAGCACATAGCCGCCGGTCCACCCCATCACATACGCCAGTCCCGCATAGCCGCCGACGTACAGCGTGCCGGCGACGCCGATGAAGGACGCCACCGACATCCAGTCGGCGGCCGTGGCCATGCCGTTGTAGAAAGCCGGCACGCGGCGGCCCGCGACGTAATACTCGACGGGATCGGACGTCCGGCAGACGATGCCGATGCCGGCGTACAGGCTGAACGTCACCAGCAGGAAGACATAGCCTATCCAGTTGCGCGGCATGCCCAGGACTTCCAGCAGGCCCAGCACCAGGATGAGCAAGGCGAAGCCGGCGGCGTAGAGCACGTAGACCCGCGCCGGGGTGTCAGTCATCCCCGTCGGCGCCATTCATGATCCGTGCGTAGGCGACGACGATGGCCAGGTACGCCAGGGGGGCGCCGAAGGCGGCCATCCAGTAGGCGAAGGGCCAGCCGGCGACAGGGAAGAGCAAGGAGCGCGCGAACCAGGCGGGAACGACGGTCAAGGCGGCCCACAGGACCAGCAGCAGCGCGATGAGCCGGACATTGCGCCCCCACAATGGGGCACGCGCTCGGGAAGCGAGCAGCTCGTCCACGGATTCAGCGTTTTGCGGAGTCGGCGTATGCGCCATGGCAGGGCCTTCTGGAACGCCGGCCGCGCCTGGGGCGTGAAAACCGGACCCTGAATGCGACAACGGCTGGCACTGCCTGGTGCCAGCCGTTGTGCGTTTGCTTTTCTAGGTACAGCTTCTTTTATGTACCGGTGCCGCCCGGTTTTGAGCCCTCAGAGGGGCTTTTGTCTCCTCACCTGCATGGAACGGAATTCTGCACCATCTCCGGGAATGAAACACTAGGGGTATGCCCTAGGACGGCGCATTTACCTAAGGGAGACAAGCACCAATTTGGTGCACGCAGGGATTTTTATATTCCATTTACTCCCGCCCGGGCAAGCTTTATCCCGTTTTTACGGCGCCCTCCCTAACCTGCCGGTGTCCGCTGGCCACGCTCCGTCGCGTGTGCCCGCCCCCGTGATCCGGGACCCTACCCAGGAGTAAACATGGACACCATTTTCCTCGCCTCTTTCGTCGTCATGGCCGCGCTCACGCTGGCCCTGGTCGAGTTCTGCGACGCCCTGCAGAAGGGAGACCAATCATGAGCTGGCTGTACCTGATCAGCGGCGCCCTCGCCCTGTTCCTGTTCGTCTACCTGCTCATCGCCCTGTTCAAGCCGGAGAAATTCTGATGAACGCGCACTACCTGGGGCTGCTGGTCTTCTTCCTGGCGGTCCTTCTGCTGCTCGCCCCGTGGGTCGGGCGCTATATCCATGAAGTCATGGAAAACGGCCAGTCTCGCTGGTCCGCCTGGGGGCGGCCGTTCGAGCGGCTGGTCTACAAGGCCGCCGGCGTGGATCCCGCGGCCGAAATGGGATGGAAACGCTACGCCGTGGCCGTGCTGGTATTCAGCATTCTCGGCTTCGTGGCGTCCTACGTGATCCAGCGCGCGCAGGGACTGTTGCCGCTGAATCCCGCCAACATGGGCGCGGTGTCGCCCGACTCCTCGCTCAACACCGCCGTCAGTTTCGTCACCAACACGAACTGGCAAGGCTATGCCGGCGAAGGCACGATGAGCTATCTGACGCAGATGCTCGCGCTGACGGTGCAGAACTTCCTGTCTGCCGCCACCGGCATCGCCGTGCTGCTGGCGCTGATACGCGGCTTCGCGCGGCACAGCGCGCAGACCGTGGGCAACTTCTGGGTGGACACGGTGCGCTGCTGCCTGTACGTGCTGCTGCCGATGTCGCTGATCCTGGCCGTCGTGCTGGTCGGCCAGGGCGTGATCCAGACCTTCAGCCCCTACCAGGACGCGCATCTGCTGGAACCGGTCGCCTATTCCGCGCCCAAGGTGGACGACTATGGCCAGCCGGTGTTGGACGCCAAGGGGCAGCCGGTCACGGAATCGCTGACCGCCACCACGCAGTCCATCGCGCTGGGGCCGGTGGCGTCGCAGGAAGCCATCAAGATGCTCGGCACCAACGGCGGCGGCTTCTTCAACGCGAACTCCGCGCATCCCTACGAAAACCCGACGCCGCTGTCCAACTTCCTGCAGATCCTGGCGATGCTGTTGATCCCGGCGTCGCTCTGCTTTACGTTCGGCCGCATGGTGGGGGACCGGCGCCAGGGCATCGCGGTGCTGGCCTCCATGGTGGTGCTGTTCGTCGCCTTCGCGCTGACCACCGGGTATTACGAGTTCCAGGCCAATCCCATGCTGGCGCAGGCCGGCGTCGACAGCAGCACCACCGCGCTGTCCGCCGGCGGCAATATGGAAGGCAAGGAGGCCCGCTTCGGCATCGGCCCCACGGCCCTGTTCGCCACCGCGACCACCGCGGCGTCCTGCGGCGCGGTCGACGGCATGCACGACTCGTTCACGCCCATGGGCGGCTTTTCGCCGATGCTGCTGATGCAGTTGAGCGAAGTGGTCTTCGGCGGCGTCGGTTCGGGCCTGTACAGCATGCTGGCCTTCGCCATCCTGGGGGTCTTCATCGCCGGCCTGATGATAGGCCGCACGCCGGAATACCTGGGCAAGAAGATCGAGGCCTATGAGATGAAGATGACATCCATCGTCATCCTGGCCGCGCCCCTGCTGGTGCTGGTGGGCACCGCGCTGGCGGTATCGATGACGGCGGGCAAGGCCGGCGTGCTCAATCCCGGCACGCACGGGTATTCCGAGATCCTCTATGCCCTGACGTCGGCCGCGAACAACAACGGCAGCGCCTTCGCCGGGCTGTCGGCCAACACGCCTTACTACAACAGCCTGCTGGCCATCGCGATGTGGTTCGGCCGCTTCGCCGTGATCATTCCGATCCTGGCGATGGCCGGCTCGCTGGCGAAGAAACACCGGGTCCCCGCCGGCCCGGGCACGATGCCCACCACCGGCGCCCTATTCGTAATCCTGCTTATCGGTTCCGTCCTGCTGGTCGGCGCGCTTACCTATGTCCCCGCGCTGGCCCTGGGCCCCGTGGCGGAACATCTGCAACCTTGAACGGGCTGATACTCAACATGGCCAAGCAATCGAACAGCGACGCCCTGGCGGCCGTCGCTCCGCAAACCCAGCCGCAAGACGCGACGGGTTTGCCGCCGCCACGCAACTTCCAGTTCTTCTCGCGGGCATTGATGGGGCCCGCCATGGTCGACAGCCTGCGCAAGCTGGCGCCGTCGGCGCAGGTGAAGAACCCCGTGATGTTCGTCGTCTACGTGGGCAGCATCCTGACCACCTTCCTCTGGATCATGGCGCTGCGCGGCCAGGCCGAGGCCCCCGCCGGCTTCATCTTCGGCATCGCCGTATGGCTGTGGTTCACCGTACTGTTCGCCAATTTCGCCGAGGCGCTGGCCGAAGGCCGGGGCAAGCAGCAGGCCGCCGCGCTGCGCGGGCTGCGCACCACCATCACCGCGCGGGTGCTGCGCGATTTCAAGGATGCCGACGTGGCGGGCGCGCATCCGGACGCCTATCGCGACCGTGGCGTGTCGCGCCATTCCGGCGACCTGCGCAAGGGCGACGTGGTGCTGGTGGAAGCCGGCGACATCGTTCCCGGCGACGGCTTGATCATCGCCGGCGTGGCATCGGTGGACGAAAGCGCCATTACCGGCGAATCGGCGCCGGTGATCCGCGAGTCGGGCGGCGACTTCTCGTCGGTGACCGGCGGCACGCGGGTCCTGTCGGACTGGCTGTTCGTGCGCATCGCCGCCAACCCCGGCGAGAGTTTCCTGGACCGCATGATTTCCATGGTGGAAGGCGCCAAGCGGCAGAAGACGCCCAACGAACTGGCGCTGACGATCCTGCTGGTGGGCCTGACCGTCGTGTTCCTGCTGGTCACTGTGACCCTGCTGCCGTTCTCGCTGTTCTCCGTCGAGGTCGCCAAGGTGGGCCAGGTGGTCACCGTGACCGCGCTCGTGGCCTTGCTGGTCTGCCTGATCCCGACCACCATCGGCGGCCTGCTGTCGGCCATCGGCGTGGCCGGCATGAGCCGCATGATGCAGGCCAACGTGCTGGCGATGTCGGGCCGCGCGGTCGAAGCGGCGGGCGACGTCGACGTGCTGCTGCTGGACAAGACCGGCACCATCACCTTCGGCAACCGCCAGGCGTCGGCCCTGTTGCCGGCCCCAGGCATCACCCCGCGCGAACTGGCGGAAGCCGCGCGGCTGGCCTCGCTGGCCGATGAAACGCCGGAAGGCCGCAGCATCGTGCTGCTGGCCGACAAGGCCCTGCACGCGCCGGCCCGGCCCGCGGCCGACCTGGAGTTCGTGCCTTTCAGCGCGCATACCCGCATGAGCGGCGTCAACCAGGGCGCGCGCCAGGTGCGCAAGGGCGCCGTGGACGCCATCCGCCAGTGGCTGGCGGACCAGGGCGTGACCATGGACGCCGCCGTCACCCGCGCCGCCGACGACATCGCGCGCCGCGGCAGCACGCCGCTGGCGGTGGCCGACAACGGCCGCGTCCTGGGCGTGGTGGAGCTGAAGGACATCGTCAAGCCCGCCATCAAGGAACGCTTCGCCGAGCTGCGCCGCATGGGCATCAAGACCGTCATGATCACCGGCGACAACAAGCTGACCGCCGCCTCGATCGCGGCGGAAGCCGGCGTCGACGACTATCTGGCGGAAGCCACGCCCGAGGCCAAGCTCAAGCTGATCCGCGCCTACCAGGGCGAAGGCCGGCTGGTGGCCATGACGGGCGACGGCACCAACGATGCGCCGGCCCTGGCGCAGGCCGACGTCGCGGTGGCGATGAATTCCGGCACGCAGGCGGCCAAGGAAGCGGGCAACATGGTGGACCTGGATTCCAATCCCACCAAGCTGATCGAGATCGTCGAGATCGGCAAGCAGATGCTGATGACGCGCGGCGCGCTGACCACCTTCAGCGTGGCCAATGACGTGGCCAAGTACTTCGCCATCATTCCGGCCGCCTTCGCCACGGTCTATCCGCAGCTGGGGGTGCTGAACGTGATGCGCCTGACCACGCCGGAGTCGTCCATCCTGTCGGCCGTCATCTTCAACGCGCTGATCATCGTCGTGCTGATCCCGCTGGCCCTCAAGGGCGTCCGATACCGTCCGCTGGGCGCCGGCGTGCTGCTGCGGCGGAACCTGATCATCTACGGCCTGGGCGGCCTGCTGGTGCCTTTCGTCGGCATCAAGCTGGTCGACATGGTGCTGGCGGCGCTGGGCTGGGCCTGACCCGCCGCAATCGAGGAAAACGTCATGAACACTACGAATATGCAAAAACAAATGCCCACGCGGGCCGGCGCGGGCGTCCTGCGCCCCGCGCTGGTCGTCTTCGCCATCCTGACCGTCGTCACCGGCCTGGCCTACCCCTACGCCACCACGGGAATTTCCCAGCTGGTGTTCCCGCACGAGGCCAACGGGTCGATGATCGAACGGAACGGCCAGGTGGTCGGGTCGACGCTGATCGGCCAGCAGTTTTCCGCGCCCAAGTACTTCTGGGGCCGCCTGTCCGCCACCGCGCCCATGCCCTACAACGCGTCGGCATCCGGCGGGTCCAACCTGGGGCCGCGCAACCAGGCCCTGGCCGACGCCGCCAAGGCGCGCGTCGACGCCCTGCGGGCCGCCGATCCGGGCAATACCAAGCCGATTCCGGTGGACCTGGTCAGCGCCTCGGGCAGCGGCCTGGATCCGGACATCAGCGTGGCCGCGGCCGATTACCAGATCGAACGCGTGGCCAGGGCGCGCGGCATGAGCACCCTGGAAGTGGCCAAGCGGGTCGAAGCGCATACCCGTCGGCCGTTCTTCGGATTGCTGGGCGAGCCGGTGGTCAACGTCCTGGCGCTCAACCTGGACCTGGACGGCATGAAGGCGACGCGCTGATGCGGCGGCGTATAGTGGCGCACATCGCCCCACCGCGCCTGATTACGACCGAACAGCGGCAGCACCATGCCTAGCTCGCATCCCGAACGCCCCGATCCCGACGCCCTGCTGCGGGACATCGATGGGGCCGCGCAGCGCGCCGCGCGAGGCCGGCTGCGCCTGTATTTCGGCGCATCGGCCGGCGTCGGCAAGACCTACGCCATGCTGGCCGCGGCGGCCGCCCAGCGGGCCGCCGGCGTCGACGTGCTGGCCGGCATCGTGGAAACCCACGGCCGGCGGGAAACCGCCGCGCTGCTGGATGGCATCCCGTCGCTGCCGCGCGTCGACCACGCGTATCGCGGACACGCGCTGCCGGAATTTGACCTGGACGGCGCGCTGGCGCGGCGGCCGGCCCTGATCCTGGTCGACGAACTGGCCCATTCGAACGCGCCGGGCGCCCGCCATGCCAAGCGCTGGCAGGACGTGGAAGAACTGCTGGCCTCCGGCATCGACGTCTGGAGCACCCTGAACGCGCAGCACCTGGAAAGCCTGAACCAGGCGGTGGGCAGCATCACCGGCATCCCGGTCTGGGAAACCGTGCCCGACCGGCTGTTCGATGCCGCCGATGAAGTCGTGCTGGTCGACCTGCCGCCGGACGAGCTGCTGCGGCGGCTGCGGGACGGCAAGGTCTACATGCCCGAACAGGCCCGCCATGCCGCGCGCAATTTCTTCCGCAAGGGCAACCTGATCGCCCTGCGCGAACTGGCGCTGCGCCGCATGGCCGAACGGGTCGACGACGACGTCCAGGCCTACCGGCGCGACCGCGCGGTGGAAACCGTGTGGCGCACGCGCGAAGCCGTGGTGGCCTGCCTGGCGGCGGACGAGGAGGCCGAACACGTGGTGCGCGCCGCGCACCGCCTGGCGCAGCAGCTGGACGGCGAGCTCCACGTGGTCACGGTGGAAACGCCCACCCTGGTCGCGCCATCCGCGGCGCAGCGGCTGGCGCTGCAGGGCGCCCTGGCGACGGCACGCGACCTGGACGCGCGCGTCGAGACGCTGGGCGGCGCGGACATGGTGCGGGCGCTGGTGGGCTACGTGCGCCGTCACAACATCACCAAGGCCGTGATCGGCCGCACGCGGGCGGGACGCGGCCTGGGCACGCGCTGGCGCGCCTGGCTGGCCACGCTGCTGTCCCCGGCGGGCCTGTGGCGGCGCCGCAGCTTCGCCGATCTGCTGGCCGCGGGCTGTCCCGAACTGGACGTCATACGGCTGGCCGCGCCGTCGCAGCCGGCCACCGCGCGCAGCGGGTCCATGCGGCTGGGCGCGGCGCCGGCGGTCGATGCGGGACCCACGCCGGCCGCGCCGGCCAGGCCGGCCGCGCGATACGGCGGCTACGCCTGGTCCTGCGTCTATTGCGCGATCGCCACCGGGATCGGGCTGGCGGCCTTCCCTGCCCTGCACCAGACCAACATCGCCATGTTCTACCTGCTGGCGGTCATGGCCGTCGCGCTGCGGCATGGCCGCGGACCGGCGGCGCTGGCATCGGTCATCAGCGTGGCGGCCTTCGATTTCTTCTTCGTGCTGCCCCTGCGCTCTTTCGCCGTTTCGGACGTCCAGTACCTGGTGACTTTCCTGGTGCTGCTGGCCGTGGGCCTGCTGGTCGGCCAGCTGACGGCCGGCCTGCGCCTGCTGGCATTGTCTTCGGCGCGGCGCGAAAGCGTGGCGCGCGGCCTGTACGAATTCGCGCGCGAGCTGTCGTCGGCGCTGCTGCCGGAACAGATCGTCGCGGCGGCATCGTCCTATGTGAATGCCGCCTTCGGCGCGCCCTGCGCGCTGCTGCTGATGGGCGGCGACGACCGCCTCTCGCTGAGCGGCAGCGACACATTGCTCGCGGCGGGGCGCCCGGTGGAAACGGCCCTGGCGCAGTGGGTATTCGACCACGGCCAACCGGCCGGCTGCGGCACCAACACATTGTCCAGCAGCCCGCTGCTGTACCTGCCGTTGAAGGCCCCCATGCGCACGCGCGGCGTGCTGGTGCTGGAGCCGCCGGGCGGCGCGGCCTTCATGACCTCGCCGGATCGGCCGCAACTGGACGCCTACGCCACCCTGATCGCCATCGCCATCGAGCGCGTGCACTACGTGGACGTCGCGCAGCAGGCGCTGGTCAGCATGGCTTCCGAGCAGTTGCGCAGCTCGCTGCTGTCGGCGATCTCGCACGACCTGCGCACGCCGTTGACCAGCCTGGTGGGCATGACGGATACGCTGATGCGCGATCCGGATGCGCTCAGCCCGGCGCAACGCGAGATCGCGCTGGCCATGCGCGAACAGGCGCGCCGCATGCACGCCATGGTGGTCAACCTGCTGGACATGGCCCGGCTGCAGAACCGCGAAGTCACGCTGCGCAAGGAATGGCAGTCGGTGGAAGAACTGGTCGGTGCCGCCATCGCCGAGATGCGCGAGCCGCTGCGGCAGCACGTGGTCAGCGTGGCGCCCCTGTCGGACCTGCCGCTGGTGGAATGCGACGGCGTGCTGATGCAGCGCGTGCTGTGCAACCTGCTGGAAAATGCCGCCAAGTACACCCCGCCGGGCAGCCACGTGTACATCGACGCCATCGCGCGCGAAAGCGAGATCCTGGTGCGGGTCGCCGACGACGGACCGGGCGTGCCGGCAGGCCAGGAAACCGCCATCTTCGACAAATTCGTGCGCGGCGAACGCGAATCGGCCACGCCGGGCGCGGGCCTGGGCCTGGCGGTCTGCCAGGCCATCGTGCAGGCGCACCAGGGCCGCATCCGCGTGGAACCTGGCGAGCCTCCCTATGCCGGCGCGCGCTTCGTGGTCGAGCTGCCGCTGACGCGCGCGCCCGCCGTCGCCCCCGAACCACCGGCGGCGTCCCTGCCCGACGAAGCAACGGGCCACGCCGACCCTATCCACACGGAATGACAGACGGACGATGTTCGACTTCCAACCCACCGTATTGCTCATCGAAGACGACGCCAACATCCGGCGCTTCGTCCGCACCGCCCTGCAGGACGAGGGCTGCGCCGTATTCGAAGCCGAGACCGTTCAACGCGGCCTGATCGAGGCCGGCACCCGGCAGCCGGACGTCGTCATCCTGGACCTGGGCCTGCCCGACGGCGACGGCATGACGCTGATGCGCGAACTGCGCACCTGGACGGAAGTGCCGGTGCTGGTGCTGTCCGCGCGGACCGCCGAAACCGACAAGATCGCGGCGCTGGACGCGGGCGCCGACGACTATCTGGTCAAGCCCTTCGGCGTGGGCGAACTGCTGGCGCGGCTGCGCGTCCTGCTGCGCCGCCATGGCCGCGGCGGCGCCGGCAACGCCGCCGAGATCGCCTTCGGCGACGTGCACGTCGATTTTTCCAAGCGCGTCGTGCAACGCAACGGCCAGCACGTCCACCTGACCGGCATGGAATATCGCCTGCTGGCGGCGCTGATCGCGCATCGCGGCAAGGTGATGACGCATCGCGAGCTGCTGCGCGAGGTCTGGGGGCCTTCGCATGTCGAAAGCAATCACTACCTGCGCATCTACATGGGCCATCTGCGGCAGAAGCTGGAAGCCGACCCGGCACAGCCGGCCTTCCTGCTGACCGAGGTCGGCGTGGGTTACCGCTTCGCGGGCTAGCTTTATATCGCGCTTACGCCGCCGCCCCGTCTTTTGAGTCGGCGTTTACGCGTTTCTCCCTATCGTTGCGCTTCTTTCGCAACGCGCAATACAGGAGAACCGCATGCGCTACGCCAGTCCCCGATCCGCCAGGCAGATACTGTTCGCCGCGACGGCCCTTGCCGCCGCCACCGCATGGACGGGCCCCGCCGCGCGCGCGCAAAGCGCGGCCGGCGATCAGGCCGGTGGCAATCAGGCCGCCGCGCCATACAGCCTGACGGCCAACGTGACGCTGGCATCGCAGTACCGCTATCGCGGGCTCATGCAGACCGACAACAAGCCCGCCATCCAGGGCGGCTTCGACTTCAGCCACCAGAGCGGCTTCTACATCGGCAACTGGAACTCGAACATCAGCTGGCTTTCGGACAGCAACTCCGACGTCTCCGCGCCCGTCGAGATGGACTTCTACGGCGGCTATCGCGGCACCTTCACGCAGGACGTGCCGTTCGACTTCGGCGCGCTGAAGTACTACTACCCCGGCGACTATCCGAGCGGCTTCACCAGCCCGGACACGACCGAGCTTTACGGCAGCATCGGCTACCGGACCACCACGTTCAAGTACTCGTACGCGGTATCCAACCTGTTCGGCTTCGCCAAGAGCAAGGGCAGCCAGTACTTCGACCTGAGCGGCAACTACGATCTGGGCGTCTGGGGCCTGACGCTGAACACGCACGTCGGCTACCAGTACGTGCGCAACGTCGACCACGCGTCCTACTACGACTGGAAGCTGGGTCTGACCAAGGACCTGGGCCAGGGCCTGGGCGTGTCGGTGGCTTACATCGATACGAACGCGCATCGCGACGTCTACACCAACGCCCAGGACCGGTTCATGGGCCGCGGCACGGTGGTGGCGTCCATCACGAAGACGTTCTGAGCATGGTCGGCGGGCGGCGCCGCGCCACGGGGCCGGCTGCCGGCGCCGGCGTTGATATCAAGTTTACGGACCACGGGCGGTTTTTTTCATGCGGTTTATGCCGCCCTGCCTATAGTGGACTCGTTATCAACCACCGGCACCCCTCCCCGCCGCCCCGCGGCGCGCCAGGACCGCCATCGACACCATGCCCGAACGCCCCGCTCGCATCGATCATCAACCCCGGCATCAGGCCCGCGACGCCTATCGGCCCGGCCCCTGCGCCGATACCCCCTACAGCCTGACGCTGCGCGTGCGCGGCGACGACGGCGCCCAGGCGCGTGCACGCCTGGAAGACCTGCTGGGCGACCTGCCGGGCCTGCGCATCTTGACGGTCTGCCGTCACCGCGGCGTCGTCACGCTGGCGCTGCAGGCGCCACGCGAAGAACTGGACCCCATGCTGCATCGGATCATGATGAACGTCATGGACGCCGAGCTCGGTCCCATCCAGCCCGCCGCCCTGGCGGCCGTGCATTGACATCATGGACCTGGGGGAAAACGCCATGTCCACGACAGTTTCGGCAACCGCCACGCGTTTCGCCGGTATCTGGCTACCCATGGTCACGCCGCTGCGGCAAGGACGGGTGGACCTGCGGGCGGCGCAGCGCCTGGCGAGCCGCTACCGCGAGGCCGGCGTGTCCGGCCTGGTGCTGTTCGGTTCGACCGGAGAAGGGAATCTCCTGGCGCTGAGCGAGAAGATCGAGATGATCCACGCGATCCGCGACGATGCGCACGCGCTGCCCATCATGATCGGCGCCGGCGGCGTCGACACGAACGGCGTGGCCGCGGCCGTCCGGCGCCTGGACACGACCCATCCCGCCGGCTACCTGGTGCCGCCGCCGTACTACCTGTGCCCGTCGCAGGCGGGCATCATGTGGCACTACCGCCAGATCGCCTGGGCGACCGACCGGCCCCTGGTGCTGTACAACATCCCCAAGCGCACGGGCGTGCAGATGACGGTCGAAACCATGGAAGCGCTTGCCAGCTGCCCTACCATCGTCGCCGTCAAGGAGTGCCATCCGGCGGTGTTGCAGACGCTCCGTCAGCGCGGGCGGATCACCGCCCTGTGCGGCGAGGACAAGGCGCTGCTGGCGCATTTCAGCGATGGCGGCAGCGGCGCCATCCCGGCGTCCGCCCACGTCCGGCCGGATCTTTTCGTGCGCATGATGCGGCTGGCGCAGGCCGGCCATGCCGAGGCGGCGCGCGAGCTCCATGACGCCTTGTCACCCTTGATCCGCCTGTTGTTCGCCGAACCCAATCCGGCGCCGGTCAAGAAAGCGCTGGCCATGGAAGGCCTGATCGAAGATGAATTGCGCATGCCGCTGACGCCGGCCAGCCGCGCGCTGGCGGCCCGCCTGCAGCGGGTCATCTCACGATTGCCGGCGCCCACGCGCCATCCGGCATCGACGGCGCGATCCGCGGACTACTCCGCCGCCGCGTCCTCGGTGAACATATAGCCCCAACGGCGCACCGATCGCAGTGGCAGCGGCATGCCCGTCGCCTGCGCCTTGCGCCGCAGGCGGCTGACCATGACGTCCACGCCCCGCGGCGAGGTCGCCGATTTGTCGCCGGCGTCGCCGCGGCCCGCCGCCAGCGACCCCAGCTCGTTGCGTGCCAGGCTATGGTTGGGGGCATTGAACAAGGCCAGCATGAAAAGCCTCTCCAGCGTGGTCAGCGCGAGGCGCTGGCCCTGCGGCGAGACCAGCGTCCAGCCGCCTTCGCGCAGCCGCCAGCCCGGCGCCGCCGGCTCCGCGGCCGCGGACGGTCCCGGCAAGGCCGTGCGCGCGGCGGGCCCGACTCGCGTGACGTCATCCAGTTCGCCGGCACGGGACAGCCATGCCGACAGCTCCTGGACCGTGGACGTCAGCCTGCGCAGGTCGGCTTCAAGCTGGATAAGCGTGGCTTGCAATTCACGCTTGGGGAGAGTTAGGGAGGTCACAATCGGTTCTTACCTGAACGGTCAGATCCCATCCTCGAAAGGCGGACCTGGACGATCTCCAAGGGCGGTTTATGCCCGGAGACGTTATGTATCACACAGATACATTATTACAAAGCTCTTGACTTTGTGGCACTATGAAACTCTTAGGGAGCCTCGGCAAAAAATCGAAGACCATCGCCGGATCAGATAGGACGTTCCAATCCATGCTAACCAGCAGGCTCAAAGAGGCACGACTGCGCGCGGGCCTTTCCCAGGAAAGGCTGGGTACGCTTGCGGGATTGGATGAAATGTCGGCGAGCTCGCGCATGAACCAGTACGAGCGCGGCAAGCATACGCCCGGCTTTTTCCTGATCGAGCGCCTGGCCCAGGCCCTGAACATGCCAGCGCCCTGGTTCTACACCCGCGACGACGACATGGCCGAACTGCTGGTGGCCTATCACACCCTGTCCGCCGAGCAGAAGGAAAAGGCGCTGGCCTATCTGCGGGAGCTTGCCGGCGCGGAAAGCGCGGCGGCGGCCCTGGACGGCAGTGGCGAAGGCGCCACGGCAGCCGCCGTGGACGGAGTAGCGCTGCCGGATCCGCCCGGCGTGCCTGGATCGGCCGAGCTGGCCGACGCCGTCACATATTCTCGATCATCACCCGGCCAAACCCGGAACAGGACACCTGCTCCGCGCCCTTCATCAGACGGGCGAAATCGAAAGTGACCTGCTTGGCCAGGATCGCCTTTTCCATGCTGGCGATGATCAGGTCGGCGGCCTCGACCCAGCCCAGATGCCGCAGCATCATCGCGGCGGCCAGGATTTCCGAACCCGGGTTGACGTAGTCCTTGCCGGCGTACTTGGGCGCGGTGCCGTGCGTGGCTTCGAACATCGCCACCGAATCGGACATATTGGCGCCCGGCGTGATGCCGATGCCGCCGACCTGCGCCGACACCGCCGCCGAAATATAGTCACCGTTCAAGTTCAGCGTGGCGATGACGTCAAATTCGCCGGGCCGCAGCATGGATTGCTGCAGGAAGGCGTCCGCCATGACGTCCTTGGCGACGATCTCGCGCCCCGACTTCGGGTTCTTGAAGCGGCACCACGGGCCGCCGTCGATCTGCACCGCGCCGAATTCGTCGCGCAGCAGCTCGTAGCCCCAGTCGCGGAAGCCGCCTTCCGTGTACGTCATGATGTTGCCCTTGTGCACCAGCGTCAGGGTCGCGCGATCATGATCGATGGCGTATTGCGCCGCCTTGCGCACCAGGCGCCGCGTGCCTTCACGCGAGACCGGCTTGATGCCGATGGCCGAGCTGTCGGGAAAGCGCAGATGGCGGGAATGCACGTGGTTCTGCAGGAAATCCACCAGTTCGCGCGCCTGGGGCGAGCCGGCGGGGAACTCGATGCCGGCATAGATATCCTCGGAGTTCTCGCGGAAGATGACCATGTCGGTCTTTTCCGGTTCGCGCAGCGGCGCCGGCACGCCGCGGAAATAGCGCGCGGGCCGCAGGCAGACGTACAGATCCAGTTCCTGCCGCAGCGCGACGTTCAGCGAACGCACGCCGCCGTCGATCTTGGCGGCCGCCAGCGGGCCCTTGATGGACACCACGTAATCGCGCACCGCCTGCAGGGTTTCTTCCGGCAGCCAGGCGTCCGCGCCGTACAGGCGGGTGGCCTTTTCGCCGGCGTAGACTTCCATCCAATGGATGCGCCGCCGTGCGCCGTAGCTTTTTTCCACCGCCGCGTCCACCACCGAGATCATCACGGGCGTGATGTCGACGCCGACCCCGTCCCCCTGGATATAGGGGATGATGGGCTGATCCGGCACGTTCAGCGTGAAATCCGCATTGACCGTGATTTTCTGCCCCTCCGGGGGAGCCTGGATATGCTGGTACGACATGGATGCTCCGAAGCCTGCTGGCACGTGCCCGCCATTCTATATCCGCAAACCGGCATGCGCGGGAATGACAATTCGACGAGTAGGTAAAATAACGGGTCGCGCGGGCATCGCCGCGCCCCGAATGCCGTCCTGAAGCCGTCCCGAAGCCGCCATGTTCAATCCGTCCCGCGACCAAGTGCGCGAATTTTTCATCGAAGCCTGGCGCAAGCACAGGACCGGCGAGCTCGTCACGCCCCTGGAGTCGATGGCGGTCGATTGGATGGTCAAGCACCCCGAATATCACCAGGACCTGGAAAGCCCCGAGGCGATGACGGCCGAATATTCGGTGGAGAAAGGCCGCACCAATCCCTTCCTGCACCTGTCCATGCACCTGGCCATTGCCGAGCAGCTGTCTATCGATCACCCGCCGGGCATCCGCGCCGCGTATCAGCGGCTGGTGGCGCGCGGGGATGCGCACCATGCCGTGCACGAGATCATGGAATGCCTGGGCCAGGTGGTCTGGGAAGCCCAACGCCTGGGCACGCCGATGGACACCGATGCCTACATCGAGCTGATCCGGCAGCGCGCGGAAAGGTAAGAGGCCCCCACGCCGCGCCTTCGGCTTGCTGCCCCCCGAGGGGGCGCTTTTCGCCTTGGGGCGGCCCGGCGGCGAAAAGGGACCCCCACGCCGCGCCTTCGGCTTGCTGCCCCCCGAGGGGGCGCTTTTCGCCTTGGGGCGGCCCGGCGGCGAAAACGGACCCCCACGCCGCGCCTTCGGCTTGCTGCCCCCCGAGGGGGCGCTTTTCGCCTTGGGGCGGCCCGGCGGCGAAAAGGGACCCCCACGCTGCGCCTTCGGCTTGCTGCCCCGAAAAACCTACTTGCGCGTGCCCAGGTCGCTGGGCAGGCTGGACAGCCAGGCAGCGACGTTGACGATGTCGGCGTCGCTGAGCTGCGCGGCGAATGCGCCCATGATCGGATTCTTGCGGATGTTGGCCGTGGACGGCGCGCCCGACTGGCCGCGGCGATAGGCCTTCAGCGCGTGCGCCAGATAGTCCTCATGCTGGCCGGCCAGGATCGGATACTGCGGATCCGTCGGCGTCTTGGCGTCGGCGCCGTGGCACGACGCGCAATTGAACTTGTCGAACACCGCCTTGCCGGCGGCCAGATCGTCGGCGCGCGACGCGGTCGCGGCCATGCCCAGCAACACCCCGGCGAGGGTCACGATAATGCTTTTCATGGATGCCCCCGTCATTTGAGATTGGCGTAGTACGCGGCGATGTCGGCGATGTCCTGGTCGGACAGGCTGCCCGCGACGGCGTCCATGGTGGGATGGCTGCGCTCGCCCTTCTTGTATGCGTTCAGCGCGTTTTCGATGTACTTGGCATTCTGCCCGGCGATCATCGGTACCCGGTAGACCTCGGGGAACGCCGTCTTGTAGTCCGCGATGCCGTGGCAGCCGATGCACATGGACACCTTGTCACGCCCGGCCTGGGCATTGCCGCCCTGGGCGGCATCCGCGGCATGAGCCGCGCCGGCGCCCGCACAGGACAGCCAAACGGCAAACAGGCCCGCCTTACGCAATACAGTGGTTCGCAACTTCATGAATTGGCTCTTGATATGGCGACTTTGGTTGCTGGAACTTCTGGAACTGCCTAGCTGACATTCGCGGACCGGCCTCCCCCGGGCCGCAAACCGCACGATTGTACGATAATTAGCCCATCGCCAACGGCGGGACCGGTACTCGCACGGACCTTCCCGCGCCACACGAGGTCGCTTCCCTCATGCCCGCAGCTTCTTCCCCCGCCGCGCCGCGCTTCGAAGGCACGGAACGCTATGTCGCCACCGAAGACCTGAAACTGGCGGTGAACGCCGCCCTGGCGCTGCAACGCCCGCTATTGATCAAGGGCGAGCCGGGCACCGGCAAGACCATGCTGGCCGAAGAAGTCGCGAGCGCCCTCGGGCGGCCGCTGCTGCAATGGCACATCAAGTCCACCACCAAGGCGCACCAGGGCCTGTACGAATACGACGCCGTGTCGCGCCTGCGCGATTCGCAGCTGGGCGATGAAAAGGTGCGGGACATCCGCAACTACATCGTGCAGGGCGTGCTCTGGCAGGCGTTCGAGGCGCCCGAGCCGGTCGTGCTGCTGATCGATGAAATCGACAAGGCCGACATCGAGTTTCCCAACGACCTGCTGCGCGAGCTGGACCGCATGGAATTCCATGTGTACGAAACGCGCCAGACCATCGCCGCGCGGCACCGCCCGCTGGTCATCATCACGTCCAACAACGAAAAGGACCTGCCGGACGCTTTCCTGCGCCGCTGCTTTTTCCACTACATCCGCTTTCCCGACCGCGACACCATGCGCGATATCGTCGGCGTGCATTTCCCGACGCTGCGCGCGGACGTGCTGCGCGCAGCGCTGGATACCTTCTTCGCACTGCGCGACGCGCCGGGGCTCAAGAAAAAGCCGTCGACGTCGGAATTGCTGGACTGGCTGCACCTGCTGCTGGCCGAAGACATCCCCGCCGGCCAGATCGAGGCCCACGCGGCCACCGCCGTGCCGCTGATGGCCGGCGCGCTGCTGAAGAACGAGCAGGACATGCAGCTGCTGGAACGCCTGGCCGCGATGACGCGCACCGGCCAGCGCCGCTAGGATAAGTCCAGGTCCGGCGCCGCCATGCTGATCGACTTCTTCTACCACCTGCGCGCGCACCGGCTGCCCGTGTCGGTGCAGGAATACCTGACTCTGCTGGAAGCGCTGCGACTGCCGCTGATGCCGCCGACGCTCGATGAGTTCTACCACCTGTCGCGCATGACGCTGGTCAAGGACGAGACCCTGTTCGACCGCTACGACCAGGCCTTCGCCGCGTACTACCGCGGCATCGCCGCCAGCCTGCCGCCGGACAAGCAGATCCCGCTGGACTGGCTGATCAAGCAGATGGAACGCACGCTCACACCGGAAGAAAAAGCCGCCATCCAGGCCCATGGCTGGGACAAGCTGATGGAGCTGTTCAAGCAAAGGCTGCAGGAGCAGACCGAGCGCCATGCCGGCGGCAGCAAATGGATAGGCACCGGCGGCACGTCGCCTTTCGGCAATGGCGGCTACCATCCGGAAGGCATACGCGTGGGTGGGGAGTCGGGCGGCAATCGCAGCGCGGTCAAGGTCTGGGACATGCGCCAGTTCCGCGACTACGACGACACGCTGGAACTGGGCACCCGCAATTTCAAGGTGGCGCTGCGGCGGTTGCGCCGCTTCGCGCGCCAGGGCGCCGACCTGGAACTGGACCTGGACGACACCATCGCCAGCACGGCCCGCAACGCGGGCCACCTGGATCTGCGCCTGGTGCCCGAACGGCGCAATACCGTGAAAGTGCTGATGCTGCTCGACGTGGGCGGCAGCATGGACGATCACAT
The DNA here is from genome assembly GCF_002261425.1 of Bordetella genomosp. 9. Classification (NCBI taxonomy): domain Bacteria; kingdom Pseudomonadati; phylum Pseudomonadota; class Betaproteobacteria; order Burkholderiales; family Alcaligenaceae; genus Bordetella; species Bordetella genomosp. 9. Next base: position 2,064,883 of record NZ_NEVJ01000003.1, read on the forward strand.
CGCCCGCGTCGAGGAACTGTTTTCCGCGGCGCGCACCGAATTCCGCCACCTGGACGTGTTCTATTTCCACAATTGCCCGTACGAGCGCCTGTGGCAAAGCAACCGGCGCCGCCAGAGCGACAGCTTCGACACCTGGGACGTCCTGCGCAAGTACAACGCGGACTGGCGGCTGATCATCGTCGGCGACGCCACGATGAGCCCCTATGAAATCCTGCAGCCGGGGGGTTCGGTCGAGCACATGAACAAGGAAGCCGGCGCGGTATGGATGCAGCGCCTGCTGGAAGCCTGGCCCAAGGCGGCGTGGCTGAACCCGGAACCCACGGCGTCCTGGCCTTATCGGCAGTCCATCGCGATCCTGAAGAACATCATGCACGACCGCATGTATCCGGTCACCGTCGCCGGCCTGGAACAGGCGATGCGCATGCTGTCGAAATGAATCAGCCGTCGGCCGGCTCGTCCGGGGTTTCCAGCAGCATCTGGTAGAACGCCACGTCCAGCCAGCGGCCGAACTTGAAGCCGGCCTGCCGCACCGTACCGGCGTGCATGAACCCCAGTTTTTCGTGCAAGGCGCAACTGGCCGTGTTGCTGGTATCGATGGCGCCCACCAGCACGTGGTACTGCTGGGCGCGGGCGCGCGCGATCAGGGCGCGCATCAGCGCCTGGCCCAGGCCGCGGCCGCGATAATCGCGCCCGACGTACACGGAGTGTTCGACCGAATACTTGAAGGCCGGAAAGGCGCGGAACGTGCCATAGCTGGCGAAGCCCATGAGCGTGCCGTCACCGTCCTCGAAGCCGATCACCGGGAAGCCGCCCTTGCGCTTGGCCTCGAACCAGGCCTGCATCACGGCGTCCGTGCGCGGCTGGTATTCATACAGCGCCGTCGACGTCAGGATGGCGTGGTTGAAGATCTCCAGCATGGCGCCCGCGTGGCGCTCGTAGGTGCAATCGACAGGAATCATCGGGTACTCATCCGCGCGGGCCCTATTTGGGCGCGGCCATGACTTCGGAATCCAGCCGGGCGCGCGGGAAGGCGGCGTCCGGATTGCCGGGCACGAATTCCGTGATCATGCCGCGGTCGCGCTGGTACTGGAAATAGCGGGCGCTCTTCATGCCCGCCTGATGCACCACGCGTGCCAGCGCGCTGATGTCGTTCAACGTCAGCGTGGGATCGACCAGCACCGCGACCGGGGTGTCGGGACCGCGTTTCTTGTCGCGGGCCACCGCCGTCAGCGCCATTCCCAGCTGCTTGCCGTCCAGCCGGCGGGCATCGGCATCCACCGTGTATTGCGGCGCTTTCGCGCCCTTGGCCGGCGGAAAGGTGTCCACCACCACGGGCGAACGCGCCGCCGCGGCGCCGCACAGGCTCAAGGCGGCCAGCAGGAAAAGGATCTTCTGGAAAAGCTTCATCTTGAATTCGTTCCTAGTGATGCGGGGCGCGGTCAGGCCGCGCGGGTAGAAATATACCTTGGCGATCCGCCGCCGCCCAGGGCGCGGGGGGTGGCGGCCCCCGTGTAATGCGCCGCCGATTCGTCTCGGATCGCAGGGAATCCAGGGCGACGCGATAGGAACCTATCGACCCGTATACACTCCAACACGTTCACTACCTCGCAGGGAAACCCGTCCATGCCCATTTCCACCCCCGCATTGTCGCGCCACCTGAAGACACTGCTGTTTTCGTCCTTCCTGGCTTTCCAGGCCAGCGCGGCGACATTGCCGGAAGGCACGACAGAAGTCTCGTCCGTAGAGGGCATTACGGAATTCCGCCTGAGCAACGGGCTGCGCGTGCTGCTGGCGCCGGACGATTCCAAACCCACCACCACCGTCAACATGACCTATCTGGTGGGCTCGCGCAACGAAAACTACGGCCAGACGGGCATGGCGCACCTGCTGGAACACATGCTGTTCAAGGGCACGCCCACCACCCGCAACGCGATGGGCGAATTCTCGAAGCGCGGCCTGGCCGCCAACGGCAGCACCAGCAGCGACCGCACCAACTATTTCGCCAGCTTCGCCGCCAACCCGGAAACGCTCGACTGGTACCTGGGCTGGCAGGCCGACGCCATGGTCAACTCGCTGATCGCGCGCGAAGACCTGGACACGGAAATGACCGTGGTGCGCAACGAGATGGAAAGCGGCGAAAACAGCCCCTTCCGCATCCTGATGCAAAAGATGGAAGCCACGGCCTTCCAGTGGCACAACTACGGCAAGGACACCATAGGCGCGCGCTCGGACGTCGAAAACGTCGATATCGGCCAGCTGCAGGCGTTCTACCACCAGTATTACCAGCCCGACAACGCCGTGCTCATCGTCGCGGGCAAGTTCAATCCCCAGGATACGCTGGACACGATCAGCAAGACGCTGGGCAAGGTGCCGCGCCCCAGCCGTCCGCTGCCGCCCGAATACACGGTGGAACCGGTGCAGGACGGCGAACGCGAAGTCACGCTGCGGCGCGCCGGCGGCACGCCCCTGGTCGCCGCGATGTACCACATTCCCGCCGCCGGCAGCCCCGACTACGTACCGATGGACCTGGCCACCGTCATGCTGTCGGACACGCCGTCCGGCCGGCTGTACCGCACCCTGGTGCAGCGCAAGCTGGCGTCGGACGTCTTCGGTTTCACGATGGAACAGCGCGATCCCGGCGTGGTGATGTTCGGCGCGCAGCTCGAGCCCACCATGAACCAGGACGCCTCCCTGAAGGCGCTGACCAGCACGCTGGAATCGGTGTCCCGCACGCCTTTCACGCAGGAAGAGCTGGACCGCGCGCGCAGCAAGTGGCTGCGCGACTGGGAGCAGACCTATAGCGACCCGCAGCGGATCGGCGTCGCCCTGTCCGAAGCCATCGCCAGCGGCGACTGGCGCCTGTTCTTCCTGCAGCGCGATCGCGTGCGCGAGGCCAGGCTGGCCGACGTGCAGCGCGTCGCCGCCGCCTACCTGGTGCCCAGCAACCGCACGGCGGGCCGCTATATCCCGACAGCCAAGCCGGTGCGCGCGCCGGCCAACAGCCGCGTCGACCTGACCGCCGCGCTGAAGGACTACAAGGGCGACCCGGGCTACACCCAGGCCGCGGCCTTCGATCCCACCCCGGCCAATATCGACAAGCTGACGGTACGCCGCACGCTGGATCTGCCCAACGGCAAGGTGGACGTCGCCCTGCTGTCCAAGCCCACGCGCGGACACCGCGTGCGCGCGCGCCTGCTCGTGCAGTTCGGCAATGCCGACACCTTGCGCGGCCAGCGCGACGTCGCCGACGCCGTGGCCGATATGCTGGAGCGCGGCACCGGCAAACTGTCGCGCCAGGCCATCCAGGACCGCTTCGACCAGTTGAAGGCGGACGTCAATTTCAGCGGCTCGGGCACCAATCTGTCCGTTTCCATCTCCACCACGCGCGACAACCTGCCCGCGGTGGTCGCCACGGTGATGGACATCGTCCGCAATGCCAACTTCCCGCAGGCCCAGCTGGACGAGTACAAGGCGCAGGCCATCACCGCCATCCAGAACGCCATGAACGAACCATCGGCCCTGGCCATGCGCGCCCTGGCGCGGCAGGACAATCCGTGGCCCAAGGACGATATCCGCTACGTGCCGACCTTCGAGGAATCGCTGGCCAGCGTGCGGACCCTGTCGCATGACGTGCTGGCGCGCTTCCACAACCGGTTCTACGGCGCCGGCACGATCGCCTTCTCCGCCGTGGGCGACTTCGACGCGGACGCCACCGAGGCCGCGCTGAAGAAAGGCCTGGCGGGCTGGAAGCGCGGCGCGCCCTATACCCGGGTGCCCGATCCCTACCGCGCCATCCCGGCGCAGAAGTTCGACATTCCCACGCCGGACAAGGCCAACGCCTTCTACGCCAGCCGCATGCCGCTGGAACTGCAGGACACGTCCAAGGACTACGCGGCCTTGTACATGGCCAACTATCTGCTGGGCACGTCGGAAACCTCGCGCTTGTGGAACCGGGTTCGCGAAAAGGACGGCCTGTCGTACAACGTGCGCAGCACGCTGTCGGCATCGTCGTACGAGCCGCGCGGCAGCTGGGTGGTCTATGCGATCTACGCGCCGGAAAACCGCCAGCGCCTGGAGCAGGCCATTTCGGAAGAACTGGCGCGCGTCCGCAAGGACGGCTTTACGGAAGCGGAAATCCGCGACGGCATCGCGTCGCTGCTGAACTATCGCCGCCTGAGCCGGGCGCAGGACGACGTCCTGGCCAGCACGTGGATAGACTATATCCGCCGCGGCCGCACCTTCGCCTGGTCGGCCGACATGGACAAGCAGATCACCGCGCTGACGCCGGCCACTGTGAACGAGGCGCTGCGCACCTACCTGAAGCCGCAGGACTTCAGCACCGCGGTGGCGGGCGACTTCACCAAGAAAAAGTAAACCCCGCCGCCGTAAAAATGGCGCGGCCAAAGGCCGCGCCATTTTTTTGCCTGGGTCGGGTCACGCGGGGCTGTCCCCACGCAGCTGTCGCCAGTCACCCGCCGCCCCGCGGCGCCGGGCCCTACGCGTGCGGATAGTCCTTCAGCCGCGGGCCGGCGGCCAGCGGCGTGCTGCGCAGGCGCATGCCGGTGGCGTCGGCGATGGCGTTGGCCACGCAGGCCGACGCCGGTCCTTGCGACGCCTCGCCCGCGCCCAGGAAGGGCGCGCCGGGACGGTCGATCAGGTGCACTTCTATCTTGTCCGGCACATTGGAAAAACGCAGGATCGGATAGGTGCTCCAGTCGAAGGTGGTGACCCGCCGCTTGTCGAAATGCAGCTGTTCGTACAGCGTCCAGCTGGTGGACTGGATGATGCCGCCCTCCACCTGGTTGCGCACGCCGTCCGGATTGACGATCTGCCCGGTGTCGATGGCGGCGACCGCGCGATGGACGTGCACCTCGCCCGAATCGCGGTCCACTGTCAGCTCCATGCCGATGGCCAGGTAGGCCATCAGGTTCTTGTACATGGCGAAGGAAAAGCCGAAGCCGCGGCCCGGTTCGCGCTTGCGCTTGGGATCCCAGCCGAAGCGTTGGGCCGCCAGCTGGATCACGTCGCGGGCGCGCGGGTCCTTGATGTGCCGCAGGCGGTATTCCACCGGATCGGCCTGGGTCGCCGCCGCCAGCTCGTCCATGAAGCTTTCGATGGCGAAGATGTTCATGTAGGCGCCCAGCGACCGCATCGCCGACACGCGCAAGGGCATCTCGGGTATGAAGTGATGCAGCACCTTGGCGTTGGGGAAAGCGTACAGCGGGATGCTGTTGCGGTCGCCGCCGCCCTCCGGCATGGGAATCGGCACGGGCGGCGCGGGCGTGAACGGCTGCGCCAGCGCCCAGGTCGGGATCATGCGGCCGGCATTGTCGATGCGCTGGTTATGGCCGTTGCTCCATATCTCGTACTGCCAGTCCACCACATTGCCCTGGGCGTCCAGCGACGCCTGCACTTCGGTCACCATGGGCGGACCGGCAGGCTCCCAGGTATGTTCCTGGTCGCGCATCCATTGCACGCGCACGGGACGTCCCGGCACGGCGCGGGCGACCAGCGCCGCGTCGGCGGCCACGTCATCCGCGCCGTTGTGGCCGTAGCAGCCCGAACCTTCCACGTGGATGCAGCGCACCTTGTCCTGCGGTAGCGACAGCATTTCCGCCAGGCCCTTGCGCAGCGGGAAAACGCCTTGCGTATGCGTCCATACCGTCATCGCGCCATTGTCGAAATGGCCGATGGCGCAGGAGGGCCCGATGGAGCCGTGGGTCAGATACGGCTTGGAATAGCGCGCCTTCAGGGTGCGCACGCCGGGCGCGGCGGGGCCCTTGCGGTCGATCACGTCGATTTCGCGCGAAGGCAGCGACTTCAGGTAGTCGTGGATGCCGGCTTCGTCCGGCAGCACATAGGTTTCTTCCCATTGCGCCGACTGCGCCAGGGCGCGCATGGCGACGATGGCCTGCCATTCGTCCTGGGCCACCACGGCCAGGTAGTTGCCGTCGTGGACAACCTTGATCACGCCGGGCATGGCCTGCACGCCGTCGAAGTCGGCCTTGATCAGCCTGGCGCCATAGGATGGCTGGCGCACCACGCGCGCGTGCACCATGCCGGGCAGGCGCATGTCCTGCACATAGCTGGCGCCGCCGGTCACCTTGCCCGGGATGTCCACGCGCGGCATGGACTGGCCCAGCACCGTGTGGGTCCGGGGATCCTTCAGGGAAGATTCCGGCTGGGCGGCGCGATGCAGGTCCAGGCCGGCAACCGCTTCCCCATAGGTCAGGCGCCGGCCGTCGGGCGCCTGGATCACGCCCTGGGCGACGGTCAGCGTATCGACGGCCACCTTCAGGCGGTCCGCCGCGGCTTGCACGAGCAGCCCGCGCACCTGCGCGGCGGCGTTCAGGATGGCGGTGCCGCTGTCGGCCACCGAATGGCTGCCGGCGGTATAGCCTTCGTTGGGCGTGCGCCCCGTGTCGGCGGTGACCAGATGCACCGCTTCCGGCGCGACGTCCAGTTCTTCCGCCGCGATCTGGATGAACGCCGTGCGCACGCCGGTGCCGAGCTCGGCCTTGCCCGTGAAGACGGTGAGCTTGCCGGTTTCGTCCAGCCTGACCCAGGCGTCCAGCATGGGCGTGGTGTTCAGGTTGCCAGGCAATTTCGGGCCCTTGGACGCGGCTTCCTGCGCCATGGCGGGCATGTGGGGCAGCAGCGAAAAGCCGACGGTGATGGCGCCGGCGGCCAGGAAGCGGCGGCGCGTCGGGTCATGGGGCAGTTCGCGCGATGCGCCCGATGGATGTCGCGGGGCGCTCGGGCGCGCGGTCCGGCTTGCGCTCATTTGGCGGCTCCCGTGGCGGCGAGGGTCTCGCCATTGGTGGCGCCGGCGGCGCGCAGGGCGGTCGCCGCGTCCGCGATCGCGGCCAGGATGCGCATATGGGTGCCGCAGCGGCACAGATTGGGCTGCATGTGCGCGCGGATTTCCTCTTCGCTGGGCGAACTATTGCGATCCAGCAGGGCCTGCGCGCGCATCACCATGCCGGCGATGCAATAGCCGCACTGCGCGGCCTGTTTGTCGATGAAGGCCTTCTGCAGCGGACCGGGATGGTCGGCCGTTCCCAGGCCTTCGATCGTCCGTATCTTGCGGCCCTGGGCGGCCGCGGCGGGAAACTGGCAGGAGAACACCGGCTCCTGGTCGACGATGACGGTACAGGCGCCGCACTGGCCCATGCCGCAGCCGAACTTGGCGCCGTTCAATTCCAGGTGGTTGCGCAGCGCGTACAGCAAGGGCATCGACGGATCGATGTCCAGCTCATGCGCCGTGCCGTTGACGGTCAGGGTAATCATTTGGACGTGTTCTCCTTGCGGATCTTCGCGACCGAGTCATCCAGTCCGGTCCAGGCGGGACGCTGCGCGATGCTCACGCGGGTAAAGGCCAGGATGTCGGCAATCTGCTGATCGTTCAGGGTGTGCGCGAAAGAAGGCATGTAATGGGATGCGGCGGAGCCCCGCAGGGGGATGCCCTGCAGGATCAGGTTGATGGCGTTGCGCGGGCTGTCGGCGTTGACGACGGAGCTCAATGCCAGCGACGGGCGCTCGCCTATGGTCGTCATGGGGGCAGACGCGGCGTGGCAGGCGGCGCAGGTGGACGTGAACAGCGCCGCGCCGCGTTGCAGGCGATCGGCGTCGGCCTGGCTCCCTGCCTGGGCCGGCGCGGGTGCGCTGGCCGGCGCTGATGCCGGCGCCTGCGTCATGGAAGACGCCGGCGCCGCACCCGCCGCCTGGCCATCGGCCACCGGCGCCGAGCCGTCCAGCGACAGCAGATACACCGCCATGGCGCGCACGTCGCTTTCCGAGACCAGGCCCAACTGGCGCGTGACCGGCTCCATCGGGCCGGCGGCGGCGCCGTGCTGGCTGGCCAGGCCGGTGCGCAGGTAGGAAGTCAGCTGGTCGACCGTCCAGGCGGGCTGCTTGTGTCCCAGCGCGTTCAGCGGCGGCACGTCCCAGCCGTCGATGCTGCCGCCCGCGAACGGCTTGCCGCTGTCTTCGGCGCCCAGGACCGTCATGGGGGTATGGCAGGCGGCGCAGTGCCCCGGGCCTTCGACCAGATAACGGCCGCGCAGCCACTCGGCGCTGTGCGAGGCATCGTCCGGCAGCGGGCCGGGATGCAGGTACAGCAGGTTCCATCCCGCGATCAGCGGCCGGAAGCCCAGCGGAAAGGTCAGCTGGTTATCGCGCGCCGGCGCATGCACGGGCGTGCGCGTCATCATGTACGCGTACAGGTCCTTGATGTCGGCATCCGACATGCGCGTGAAATGCGGATACGGGAAGGCCGGATACAGCAGATGCCCGTCGCGCGACACGCCTTCGCGCATCGCCCGCGTGAAGGCGGCCAGCGACCAGTTGCCGATACCCGTCTGCGGATCCGGCGTGATGTTGGTGCTGTAGAGCGTGCCGAAAGGCGTATCCAGCGGCATGCCGCCGGCATAGGATTTCCCGCCGGCGACGGTATGACAGGACACGCAATCCCCGACGGACGCCAGTTGCGCGCCGCGAGAGATCGACTGCGCATCGAACGAAGCCGCCGCGGGCGGGTCGATGGGATCGATGGCGTTGCGGTACGCGAACGAACAGGCGGCCACGCCGCCGACTACCACGATCGCAAGCACGCCTGCCGCGATGGATCTGCCTTTCATCCGAACCCCTTCAATGCGTCAACGCCATTGGGGCGGACTGTAGCGCCCGACCCTGACATTCGATTGAAATGCGCCGAAGTTTCCACGATCTGGATATTTACTCCCGCCAGGGCGGCCGACGCCAGTGGAAAGCCTACTTCCACATGCTGAAAGCGGCGCCCAGAGGAAGCGCGGCGGCGCCGCGCTGTCAGCAGCCTTAAACCCCTATGCCGTTGCCGGCATGACGGGATGCCGCCCGCACGGCGTGTAACATCGCCACGCTTGGGGCCCCGCCCCTCCCACATTCCGGAGCACTGCCTTGAAATACCGCAAACTCGGCCGTACCGATATCGACGTCAGCCTGATCGGCCTGGGCACCATGACCTTCGGCGAGCAGAATTCCGAAGCCGACGCGCATCAGCAGCTGGACTATGCGCTCGAGCATGGCATCAATCTGGTCGACACCGCCGAGATGTACCCCGTCCCGCCCAAGGCGGAGACCCAGGGCCGCACCGAAACCTATATCGGCACCTGGATCGCCAAGAGCAAGCGGCGCCAGGACATCGTGCTGGCCAGCAAGATCGCCGGCCCCGTGCGCGACCCGAAGCGGCCCGGCCACATCCGCGAAGGCAAGACCTTGCACGACCGCAAGAACCTGACCGCCGCGCTGGACGCCAGCCTCAAGCGCTTGCAGACCGACTACCTGGACCTGTATCAGCTGCACTGGCCCGACCGCACCACCATGACCTTCGGCCAGAACGCCTATCCCTGGGTCAAGGACGACAACACCACCCCCATCGCGGAGACGCTGTCGGTGCTGCAGGATTTCGTCAAGCAGGGCAAGGTGCGCCATATCGGCGTGTCGAACGAAACGCCATGGGGCGTGGCGCAGTTCATCCGCCATGCGGAAGTCGACGGCCTGCCCCGCATCGTTTCCATCCAGAATGCCTACAACCTGCTCAATCGGCTGTTCGAACAGGGGCTGTCGGAATTCGCCCATCATGACGACGTCGGCCTGCTGGCGTATTCGCCGCTGGCCATGGGCATGCTGACGGGCAAGTACGAAAACGGCGCGCGGCCGGCGGGCTCGCGCCTGGCGGTGTTCTCGCGCTTCACGCGCTACAACAGCCCGGAAGCCGAAGCGGCCAGCAGCGCCTATGTGGCGCTGGCGAAGCAGCACGGCCTGACACCGACCCAGCTGGCGCTGGCTTTCATCAACCAGCAGCCCTTCGTCACCAGCAACCTGATCGGCGCGACGAACCTGGCGCAGCTGAAGGAAAACATCGAAAGCGTGAACGTCACGCTCGATGCCGGCATCCTCGCGGAAATCGACGCCATCCATCGCCGCCTGCCCAATCCCGCGCCCTGAGCATCGCGCCTGAACCGGCGCCGAACACTCCATCGCGGTGGCCTTCGGAGGACAACCTTCGAAGGTCTTTTTTTTTGCCGCCGGGCCGCCCCAAGGCAAAAAGCGCCCCCTTTGGGGGGCAGCAAGCCGGTTTGCCGGCGCAGCGTGGGGGCCATTTTTTGCCGCCGGGCCGCCCCAAGGCAAAAAGCGCCCCCTTGGGGGGCAGCAAGCCGGTTTGCCGGCGCAGCGTGGGGGCCTTTTTTTTTTGCGCCGCGGCTTGGCGGCAAGCGGTCATGTCCGGGCTGACATTGATTTGAAATCAAGATTGACCCACATGTATCCACGGCGATAGGCTGTTCCAGGCGGTGGTATCTGCCGCCATGCATGCCCCGCATTGCATCCCCGCAATGCGCATTCATGACCAGCCAGGGAACCCGATGAGCGCCAGCGATGAAAACCCCGATCTTTCCAGCCGAGTCGCGGCGGCGCTGCCCACGCGGCGCGCGCTCTACTACGGCGGTCGCTGGCATGAACCGCTGTCCGGGGAACAGGGACGCAGCCTCAATCCCGCCACCCAGGAAGACCTGGGCCCCTATGCCGTCGCGGACGCGGCCGACGTCGACGCCGCGGTGCGCTCGGCCAGCGCGGCCGCCGGCGCCTGGCGCGCGACGCCGCCGCTGGAACGCGCGGCCCTGCTGCGCCGCGCCGCCACCATCGTGCGCGAACATGCCTGGGAACTGGCGCTGATCGACGCCGCGGATTGCGGCAATCCCGTGCGGCAGATGCGCGACGATGCCGTGATCGCCGCCACCCAGCTGGAGTACTTCGCCGGCCTGGTGCTGGAGCTGAAAGGCGAAACCATCCCCACCCAGAACGGCTCGCTGGACTACACGCTGCGCGAACCCCTGGGCGTGGTGGCGCGCATCATTCCGTTCAACCACCCTTTCATGTTCGCCGCCGGCAAGATCGCCGCGCCGCTCGCGGCGGGCAATACCGTGATCGTCAAGCCGCCGGAGCAGGCGCCGCTGTCCAGCCTGCGGCTGTTCGAACTGATCGGCGATCTATTTCCGCCGGGCGTGCTGAACTGCCTGACCGGCGATCGCGCCACCGGCGCCGCGCTGTCCGCGCACGACGGCGTCGCGGCGGTCGCCTTGATCGGCAGCGTCAACGCCGGCAAGGCCGTCATGCGCACCGCCGCCGACGGGCTGAAAAAAGTATTGCTGGAGCTGGGCGGCAAGAACGCCATGCTGGTGTACCCGGACGCCGATCCCGACAAAGCGGCCCTGGGCGCCGTGCGCGGCATGAACTTCACCTGGTGCGGCCAGTCCTGCGGCTCCACCAGCCGCCTGTTCCTGCACGAGTCCGTCCACGACAGCATGCTGGCCCGCATCGTCGCGCTGACGGCGGACATGCACCGGCCCGGCCTGCCCACCGATACGCGAACGACCATGGGGGCGCTGGTCTCGCGCGACCAGATGGACAAGAGCCTGTCGTACATCGCGTCGGCCGTCGCCGAAGGCGCCCGCATCGCCCACGGCGGGCGCCGTTGCGAAGACGCGGCCCTGCGCGACGGCTATTTCGTCGAACCCACCATCCTGGCCGGCGTCACGTCGGCGATGCGGGTGGCGCGCGAGGAAATCTTCGGTCCGGTGCTCGCCGTCATCAAGTGGTCGGACGAGGACGCCCTGTTCGCCGCCGTCAACGGCGTCGAATATGGCCTGACGGCCTCCATCTGGACGCGCGACCTGGCCACCGCCCATCGCGCCGCGGCGCGCGTGCAGGCCGGATACGTCTGGATCAACGGCTCGTCCAATCACTTCATCGGCGCTCCTTTCGGCGGCTACAAGCAGTCCGGCATCGGGCGGGAGGAATGCAAGGAAGAGCTGCTGGAGTTCACGCAGGTCAAGAACGTCAACGTCACGCTGGACTGAGGTCCGCGCATCCGGATGCCCATGCAAAACAATCCAACCGCCCCGCGCTGGGGCAGCGACTACCTGGCCAGCCTGATGCGCCATATCGGCCTGGAATACGTCGCCCTGAATCCGGGCGCCAGCTTTCGCGGCCTGCACGATAGCCTGGTCAACTACCTGGGCGACGAAGCGCCGCGCATGTTGACCGTGCTGCACGAAGAACATGCGGTGGCCATCGCCCATGGCTATGCCAAGGTGACCGGCCGCCCCATGGGCGCGATCCTGCACGCCAACGTCGGGCTGATGCACGGTTCCATGGCGATTTTCGATGCCTATTGCGATCGCGTGCCGGTGCTGGTGTTCGGCGCCACCGGTCCCGTGGACACGGCGCGCCGCCGGCCCTGGATCGATTGGCTGCACACGTCCAAGGACCAGGGCGCGCTGGTGCGCAGCTTCGTCAAATGGGACGCCGAACCGGCGTCGCTGGAAGCCGCGCGCGACGCCGTCCTGCGCGCGCGGCAGATCGCCACCACGCTGCCGCAAGGTCCGACCTATGTGTGCTTCGACAGCGCGCTGCAGGAAGCGCCCTGCCCCGACGCACCGGCGCTTCCCGTCCTGGACCGCTACCAGCCGCCGCGTCCGCCGGGCCTGTCCGACGCATTGGCGCGCGAGACCGCGGGTATCCTGTACCGGGCACGGCGGCCGGTCATCCTGGCGGGCCGCGTATCGCGCGACGAACAGGATTGGCGGCGGCGCGTCGCGCTGGCGGAGCATTGCGGCGCGACGGTGCTGACCGACTTCAAGGTCGGCGCCGCCTTTCCGACACGCCATCCCCTGCACGGCGCCGCGCCGGGCTACTTCATGGGACCGGACGGCCTGGCGGCGCTGCGCGAGGCGGACGTGATACTGAGCCTGGACTGGGTCGACCTGGCGGGCACGCTGCGGACCGCCTTCGGCACCGACACCGCGCCGGCGCACGTGATCCAGGTGTCGCTGGACCAGACGCTGCACAACGGCTTCGGCGGCGAACATCAGGGGCTGACGGGCATCGACACCTATCTGATGTGCGATCCGGATGCCTACACTGCCCAGGCGCTGGCCATGCTGCCGGCGCTGGGCGCGCCGCGCTGGACGTCGGGGTTGACATCACATGACGCCACCACGCCCGCCCCGGCGCCGCGCGGCGGCGCGGACGGACCGAACGGCATACCGCTGACCGTCTTCGCTCGCACGATCAGCGCCTGCCTGCGGCGCAATGCGCCGGCCTGCCTGGTGCGCGCCAACCTGGGATGGCCCGGCGACGCGCACCCTTTCGAACATCCGTTGGACTACCTGGGATACGACGGCGGCGCCGGCGTGGGCTCGGGCCCCGGCATGTCGGTGGGCTCGGCGCTCGCCTTGAAAGGCACGGGCCGCCTGCCTGTCGCGGTGCTGGGCGACGGCGATTTCCTGATGGGCGTCACGGCCTTCTGGACGGCCGTCCGCTACGGCATCCCGCTGCTGGCGATCATCGCCAACAACCGGTCTTTCTTCAATGACGAAGTGCACCAGGAGAAAGTCGCGATGGTGCGCGACCGGCCCGTCGAAAACAAATGGATAGGACAGCGCCTGGAAACGCCCGAAGTCGATATCGCGGCGATGGCCCGCGCGCAGGGCGCGCAGGCGTGGGGGGGTATCGATACGCTGGCCGGGCTGGAGCGCGTGCTCGATGTCGCCATCGCCGAGGTCCGCGCCGGCAAAGTCGCGGTCATCGACGTGCGCGTCGGGCGCGAATATGCGCCGGCCATGGCCAATGCCTTGAAGCGCGGCGATTAGGACGCGCGCGAGGGGTCGGACCGAGCCAGGCCAGCGCGGCCCGGGCCTCACCGGCCTGGCGCCGCACCGGCCAGGCCGTCAGGAAGGCCCGATATACCGCGCGCGTGGCCGCACCAGGAAACCGGCCAGCCGCTGCTCCAGCGCATGCGCCACCCAGCCGGCGGCGCGTCCCACCGACATCAGCGCGCCCGGCGCGCCGGCCGGCGTGGCCAGGACCGCGCACAGCACGGCCAGGGCCATCGGCAGGTTCGGCTTCAGGCCCAGCTCTTCATGCGCGCGATCGACGCACTTCAGCGCCGTCTTTCCGCGCGCCCCGGCGGGGCCGATCTCGCGCGCCAGTTCCAGCAGCAGCGTCGCGCGCGGGTCGCCTTCGGGATAGAGCGGATGCCCATAGCCGGGCACCGGACTCTTGCGCGACAGCAATCCCTTCAGATGATCCAGGTAGGCGTCGGCGGTCTTTGCCTGGGCCAGCGCGACTTCGGCCTGCTCGCAGCCCAGTCCGGTCAGCATGCCTTCGAAGGCGCCGAGCGCCGTCGTCACGCAGGAGAACAGATCCGCGCCCGCCGACGCCGCGATACGCGCGGCGAAGGTGGCCGGCGCAAGCTCGTTGTCCGCGCTCAGGATCAAGGCGGCGTCCAGGATGCGCAGGTGCGCCGGCGTGGCCTTGATGCCCAGATTGTCGGCCAGCACCCCCGCGATCGGCCGCGGTGCATCGTGCAGGACGAAAGCCGGCTTGGCCGCCAGCAAGCCGGTCGCGGCCGCCATCGCCTGGGTCAGCTGCCGCGCCGCGAGCGTGGGTGCCCCAAGCGTCAGTTCCGGATTGCGGCCCAGGCTGGCGGCATAGGCCTCCACCGCCACCGACAGCAGGCGGCGCGATTGATTGCGCGCCGCCACCTGGGTGATGCCATCCGCCAGGGCCTGGAAACCGGCCCCCGGTCGCGCGGGCTGCCAGACGACCGGCGCGTCCGGCAGGATCCCGTTCCACAGCAATTCCGTGCAGTCTTCGAAGCCGCGGTGCGCGCGCACCAGATCGGCCGCCGATTTGCCGCGATAGCGCGGACCGTCGGGACCGATGGCGGTGATCGAAGTCTGCATCACCGCGTTGCCGCCCCAGCGGATCATCCGTTCCCCGCCGGCCCCGGTCGTCGACCGGGTGCGGCCGCGCGCGCCCAGGGCTTCCAGGTCCTCCACGTAATACAGGTTGCCTTTGCCGCCCACCGCCGGCACCACCCGTATCCAGCCGCGGCTGACGTAGGCATACAGCGTCTGCATCTTGATGCCCAGGCGTTCGATCGCCGCGCGGGCGTCCACCAGCGTGCCGGCGGCCTGGCTGGGCGCGTCTTCGCGCGCCGGCGGTATGGCGATTTTCCTGCGTGAATTTTCCATCCTGGGTTTCCATGCGCCGTGATCCACACCGCGAGGCTACAGGTTGATTGATTGTAAATCAATCTATACATACATTGATTTGAATCCTACGATGACATCGCCAACGCATAAAACCAAGAATCCCGGAGACAAGCATGTATGACCGCCAAGCCCCCGCGTCGAAACCGCCCGCCATCCGCGCGATCCGCGCGTCGATGGCACGATGGACGGCCGGCCCCCGGCGCGCCGCGCTGGCGCTGCTGCCAGCCGTCATGCTGGCCGGCGCCTGCCAGGCCGCGTACCCCGAACATCCCGTCACGCTGGTGTCCGCCTTCCCGCCCGGCGGCAGCACCGACGTGATCGGCCGCATGCTGTCGCCCAAGCTGGGCGAGATCTTCAAGCAGACCTTCATCGTGGAGAACCGGGCGGGCGCATCGGGCAACATCGCCAGCGAATACGTGGTCCGCTCCGCGGGCGATGGCGAAGTCATCCTGATCGGCAACAACACCATGACCGTCAACGCGGCCCTGGGCGTCAAGCAGAACTTCGACCTGCAGAAGGACCTGACCCCCATCATCGCCATCGCGGAAACGCCGGTGGCGCTGGCCGTCAGCAGCAAACTGCCGGTGAATTCGGTGCAGGAACTGATCGCCTACGGCAAGGCGCATCCGGGCACGCTGAGCTTCTCGTCCTGCGGCACCGGCACCGCGCAGCATTTCGCGGGCGTCGAGTTCGCCCACCGCGCCGGCATCGACATGGTCCACGTTCCCTACAAGGGCTGCGCGCCGGCCCTGACCGATGGCCTGGGCGGCCAGGTGCCCGTCATGTTCAACGCCATCTCCAACATCGATCCGCAGCTCAAGAGCGGCAAGATCAAGCTGCTGGCGGTCGCCACCAAGCACCGCGTCCCATTCCATCCCGACGTGCCGGCGCTGGCCGAAATGCCCGGCTTCCAGGACTACGACTTCGCCGTGTGGCTGGGATTTTTCGTCACCGCGAAAACCCCGCAGCCCCTGGTCGACAAGCTGCGCAAGGAATTCCTCGCGCTGGCGCGCGAAAAGGAAACCCGCGACGCGCTTACGCAGCGGCTGTTCGTGCCGCTGGACATGGACGGACCGCAACTGAAACAGCAGATCGCCACCGAACTGGTGAAATGGAAGAAGCTTGCCGATGAATACCGCATCACCATCGATTGACGGCGGGCGCGCCGGGTCCTCCCGCCCAGACGGGTCCGGGGTGGGCGCATGAGCCGCTCGATTCCCCGTCTCCGCCTCGAGGACATGCGGCCGGACCTGGCCGACTACCTGACGCCGCGCGTGCGGCGGCTGAACTACCTGGGCGAACTCTTCCAGGTCAGCGGGCATGCGCCTGGCGTACTGCTTACCTTCATGCAGTTCACCGAGGCGCTGAAGGACGCCCTGCCCGATCGCCTGGCGGAAACCGCGGTGCTCACCACGGCCACGCTGATGGAAAACGCCTACGAACGCAATCAGCACGAGCGGCTGTGCGTGCGCCTGGGCTGCGGCCGAGACTGGATCGGCGAGGTCGAACGGTTGGAGCCCGATCGCGCCACGCTGATGACGGACGCGGAACGCGCGGTGCAGGCCTACGTGATCGCCGCGGTAGCCACGCGCGGCCTGCGGGCGCAGGATGAATTCGAACGCGTGGCGGCGCTGCTCCCGGCCGATCAGGCCGTGGCGGTGGCCATGCTGGTGGGGCGCTACGTGACGCACGCGCTGATCGTCAACACTTTCCAGCTATCGCCGCCCGTGCCCTCGATCTGGGAAGACGGTTTCGGCCTGCCCCCCACGGCGGCCACCGCGCACACCACCAAGCCATGACAGGAGCCATGATGAACGCAGACCCCGTCTGGATCACCGAATCGCAGGTCACGTCCCTGCTGACGCTGTCGGAGGCCATCCCCGCGCTGGAACAGGGCCTGCGGCTGCAGGCGCAGGGCCAGGCCGAAAGCATGCCCAAGACCATGCTGCAGTTCGGCCGCAACAACCTGCATGCGCTGGGCGCGCGCCTGGACGACTACGTCGGCACCAAGACCTGGGCGCATACCGAAGGCGGCACCAGCCCCCTGCTGCTGCTGTGGAATGCCGGCGACGGCCAGTTGGCGGCGGTGATCGAAGCCTTCGCGCTGGGCAACCTGCGCACCGGCGGTACGACCGGACTGGCCACCGATTGGCTGGCTCGCGCGGATGCCCATACGCTGGCGATGGCGGGCACCGGCAAGCAGGCCCTGTCCCAGGTCGCCGCGGTGCTGGCGGTGCGGAGCATCCGCGAAGTGCGGGTCTACAGCCCCACCGCCGCCAAACGCGAGGATTTCGCCGCCCGCATCGCCGACGAATTTGCCGATCGCCAGGTGCGGGCCCGCGCCTGCGCCAGCATGGCCGCCGCCTGCGATGGCGCCGACATCGTCACGCTGGCGACGCGCGCGCGCGAACCTTTCCTGGCGGCGGGCATGGCGGCCCGCGGCGCCCACATCAATGCGATTGGCGCGATCGCGCCGGACCGCGAAGAATTCGAGCAGGGCGTTTTCGACCGCGCCGCCGCCGTCGTGGTGGACGACCTGTCCAGCGTCCGCGCGCTGTCGCGCGAATTCCGCACGCGCTACGGCGACGACTGGAGCGGCGTGCAAACCCTGGCCGAGCGCATCCAGCGCCAGGACCGGCGGCCGGCGCAAGCCGACCTGACCCTGTTCAAGGCCATGGGCATGGGAATATCCGACGTCGCGCTGGGCGCCGAAATCCTGCGGCGTGCGCGCCAGCAGGGCGTCGGGCGCGCCATGCCGGCGCCGGTCAAGAGCAAACCCCGGTTTTTCGCGGCGGCGCCGGCCGTCCAGGCCGGCTGATACCGAATCCATACCGATACACGGAGACCATCATGAGCGAATACCACCGCGACTTCGCGCGCGTCAATGGCAGCTTCCTCGACTGCGGCGGACAGCCGCCCGAATCGCGCAACACGCAATGGGCGCCCATCGTCGTGACCAAGGAAGAAATCGACGCGGAGGTCGAACGCCTGGCATCGTCGCCGCTGCCCTCGTCGGGCCGCCGAGAATCGCTGATCGTGCACCCTTCGGCACGCGAGTTCGCGCCGGGCATGGCGCCCGGCATCCAGGTGCGCCTGTCCGTGCTGAAACCGGGCGAACGCACCGAGCCTTTCCGGCACAACGCCACCGAGGTCAACTTCTGCATCCGCGGCCAAGGCGTGACCGAGGTCGCCGGCCAGCACATCGCCTTCAAGCAGTACGACGTCTGGAATCACCCGAGCTATTCCCACTACAGCCACCGCAACGACGGGCAGGATCTGCAGGTGCGCCTGACCTACTCCAACGTGCCGCTGCTGCAGTTCATGGACATCTACGTGACCGACCTCACGCCGCCGGGCAGCGGTGCCGCACCCGCCGCCGCGCCCGCCAAGGCGGCGGACGATCCGCGCCGCCGCAATCCCTACGGCATGTTCCCCATTACCGATGACGGCGGGCTGCTGATGCCCTATGAAACGCTGATCAATCCCACGGCGGTGGAGTCGCGTCCGCTGCATTTCGCCTGGGACAAGGTCAAGCCGCAGCTCGACAAGCTGGAAGCGCTGGGC
This sequence comes from Bordetella genomosp. 9, assembly GCF_002261425.1. Classification (NCBI taxonomy): domain Bacteria; kingdom Pseudomonadati; phylum Pseudomonadota; class Betaproteobacteria; order Burkholderiales; family Alcaligenaceae; genus Bordetella; species Bordetella genomosp. 9. The sequence goes on from NZ_NEVJ01000003.1 coordinate 2,083,545, forward strand.
AAGGAATACATCGGCCGCCGGCTGTACATGTACTACAACCCCGCGACCGGCCGCTTCAACGGCATCACGCCGAACTTCTTCGCCACCATGACGATACGGCCGCCCAAGATCATCGACCGCCCGCACCGCCACGTGTCCGCCGCGATCAACTACTACTTCTCCGGCAGCGGCTACAGCAGCGTGGCGGGCAACCGCTATGAATGGAAGGCCGGCGACCTGATGCTGTCGGCGCCGGGCTGGGCGGTGCACAACCACGCTTCCTACGACGACTACGTGTACGAGCTGACGGTGCAGGACCAGCCGCTGAACATCTACATGGAATCGCTGCTGTGGCAGGAAGACCTGCACCACCCCGCCGTCGTGCTGGGCAAGCAGGAAGGATTCATGACCAATCGCAAGGCCGCCTGAACACGCCGGAGCACGCAATGATCACTCTGCAGAAGGACGCCCTGCGCGGCTCCATTCCCCCTATCGTGACGCCTTTCAAGGATGGCAAGGTGGACTATGACCGCCTGGCCGGGCTGATCGATTTCCAGGCCAGGAACGGCACGCACGGGGTACTCATCAACGGCACGACGTCGGAACCTTCCACCCTGACGGTGGAAGAACGCAACCAGGCGGTCACCGTCGCGGTGGAGGCCGCGCGCGGCCGCCTGCAGGTCGTGGCGGCCACCGGCTCGCAATCGCACGCGGAAAGCGCGGTGCTCAGCGAACACGCGGCCAGGGCCGGCGCCGATGCGCTGCTGCTGGTGACGCCGTACTACATCCGTCCGCCGCAGCGGGGCGTGGCCGCCTACTTCATCGATATCGGCCGGCGCGTCGACATTCCGCTGATGATGTATCACATCCCCGGCCGCACGGCTTTCAAGACCGACCTGCGCACCTTGGAAGAGATCGCCGAAGCCCTGCCGCACTTCGTCGGCATCAAGCACGCGGTGGACGACCATTCCTTCGTGACGGAGATGCTGCACCGCTTCGGACCGGAGTTTCGCGTGTTCGTGGGATTGGAGGAATTCACCTTTCCCATGATGTGCCTGGGCGCCGGCGGCACCATGAACGCGGTGGCCAACGTCGCGCCGCGCGAGGTGGCCGAGCTGTGCAACCTGGTGCGGGCGGGCCGGCTGGAGGAAGCCCGCGCCCTGCACTACCGGCTGTTCGAACTGATGAAGATGGTCTTCTGGGACACCAATCCGATCCCGCTGAAGTACCTGATGAAACGGCTCGGCCTGCTGGAGCGCAACGAACACCGGCTGCCGATGCTGCCGGCCACGCCGGAGCTGGAGCGGCGCATCGACGAGCTGGCCGACAGGCTGGCGCTGACGGCGCGCTAGCAGCCGGCGCCCCGCGGATTACCGGCCGTGGCGCCGCGCCGAGGCGGCGGCCGCCACCCGTGGCTCACCGGGCGGTGGCACCGAGCCGCGCCACTTCGCCGGCGTCCGTCATCGCCGCCACCTTCCAGCATGCGTCCGCCAGGCGCTGCGCCTGGTCCCGCTGCATGACCTCGGCCGCCAGGCCATGGAATTTTTCTTCCAGGTCCGCGTCGGACATCGGGCGTGCCAGGGTGCCGAGCGCCTCGGGCACATGGCGGTCCAGCTCACGGCCGTCCTTCAGCACGATGCGCACGCGCCCTTCCAGCTTGCGCATGTGCGGATCCAGCGTGGTGGTCACGCGCTGGCGCAGCGCCACCACGGCCGGGTCCAGCACCGCCTGCGCGCTGAACTGCGCTTCGCCCGCGGCGCCGTAGACCAGCGCGGCGGCCAGCGCGTGATAGACGCTGAACTTGCCTTCCAGCCCGGTCCTGGGCTCCGTCTTGGCGGTGAGTTCCATGACCAGCGGCCCCACGGTCGCGTGCACGGCTTCGATCTGGTCGGGCCGCAACCCGTATTCCTTGCGCAGCTGCAGGCAGCCGTCGATCACCGCGTGCTGCACCAGGCCGCAGGCAAACGGCTTGTACATATTGCGCATCAGCTCGTATTGGCCGCCCAGGTTGCCGGTAATGACTTCCGGGTCGAAGCGATCGGACATCACGCGGCCGAAACCGCGCTTGGCCTCCAGCGCACGCGTCGAACTGGTGTAGCCGTGCTGCGCCATCAGGGCCGCGCCCAGGCCGTTCTGCGCCGCCTTGCCGGGATGCAGGCTCTTGCACATGCTGCCGAACATTTCCCGCAGGCCGGCCGACTGGGTTGCCGCGATGCCCAGCGCCCAGGCCATGCGTTCCTCGTCCAGGCCCAGCAGCTTGCCCGCGGCGGCGGCGGCGCCGAACACGCCGGCGGTGCCGGTGATATGCCAGCCCCGGTCGTAGTGCTCGGGAAACACCGACAGCCCGATGCGGATCTCCGCCTCGACGCCCAGCACGTAGGCATGCACCAGGTCACGGCCGCTGAACTTGCGCCATTCGCACAGCGCCAGCACCGCGGGCAGCACCGGCGCGCTGGGGTGCACCGCGCGATAGTGGGTATCGTCGAAGTCCAGCACGTGCGAACTGATGCCGTTGAGCAGCGCCGCGTGCAGGATATCCGCGCGGTCGGGCCGGCCGACGATCTGCGCCTGCGCCGCGCCGAAGAAGGGCTGGTAGGCGTCCAGCGCCGCCTGCACGGTGGCGTGGCGTGCCGCGCCCAGCGCGCAGCCGTACCAGTTGAGCAGGCCGCGCGATGCTTCGTGGACGACTTCCGCGGGCAGGTCTTCGTAGCGCGAGCCCACCAGGAAGCGGGCCAGGATGCGGGTGACTTCCTGCTGGTCGGGGGTAAGCGTGGATGTGGTCATGGTCAATCGATGTGTATGTTCGCGGCCTGGATGATCTTGGCGAACTTGTCGATTTCGCCGTGGATATAGCTGTCGGCCTGCGCCGGCGTGCCCGACTGCACGGACGCGCCCTGCTGGCGCAGCGCCTGCTGCACGTCCGCCGAAGCCAGCACCGCGTCCAGCGCGCCGTTCAGCCTGGCGATGACGTCGTCCGGCGTGTGGGCCGGCGCCAACAGCGAGAACCAGGTGCCGGTGTCGAAGTCCTTCACGCCGCTGGCCTGCATCGTCGGCACGTCGGGCAGGTCGGGATCCGGACGCGCGCTGGTGATGGCCAGCGCCCGCAACCGCCCGCTCTTGACTTGCGGTATCACCGACAGCGCGTTGGCGAACATCATGTCGACTTCGCCGGACATCAGGTCGGTCATCGCCGGGGCGGTGCCGCGATACGGCACGTGGCGCAGTTGCAGGCCGGCGTCGTGGGCGTACATCTCCGCCGTCAGGTGCGGCGAACTGCCATTGCCGGTGGACGCGAACGTCAGGTTGTTGGGCTTGCTCCGCGCCAGGGCCGTAAGCTCCGCCACCGTCCTGGCCGGGACCTTGGTATTGACCACCAGCAGGAAAGGCACCGACGCCATCATCCCCACGGCCCGGAAGTCCTTTTCCACCTGGAAAGGCAGGTTCGGATACAGCGACTGGCTGACCGCGATCGACGACGGCGCCGCCAACAGGGTGTAGCCGTCCGGCGCCGCGCGCGCCACGGCCGCGGCACCGACGTTGCCGCCCGCGCCGGAACGGTTTTCGACGATCAGTTGCTGGCCCAGGGACGTCGACAGCTTCGACGCGACCAGGCGGGTGACGATGTCCACGCCGGCCCCGGGCGGGAACGGCACGATGACATGGATGGGCTGGGTGGGATAGTCGGCGGCCTGCGCGCAGGCGCCGGCGGCCAACGCGGCCGTGCACAGGATGGCGCGCAGCAGCGCCGTGATACGGGGGGTCATGATGGTCTCCTCGCTCGCCCTGCTCGGAGGGCGTCGGGCAAGGATTACAGCAGCGCCTCCCGGCGCGGACAATGGGCAAGTTCGTCTGAATTCATAGGTACAGCTTATGAATCCGCCGCGCTGGGCCAGGCGGCGCCCGGCGTGAGGGGGACTCCCGCAGCGGTCCCCCGCAACGCGGGGCCCGTGCCCACGGGGCACATGGCCGATCCATGGGCCCGGCGTCTAGGCCTTGGCGGCCAGCGGAATTTCCTGGAGCATCTCGCGGAAGCGCCCGGCGGCCGGCGACAAGGCGTGATCCACGTGCCGGCACAGGCAGATTTCGCGCATGGGCCGCGGACCGCGCAATGGACGGTGGACCAGCCCGCGCAGATTGAGCTCGGGCAGCGCGATCGCCGGGACGATGGTCGCGCCGAAACCGGCGCGCACCATGCTCAGGGCGGTGACGGTATTCAGCACTTCGTGCTCCGGCCGCTTGTCGATGCCGTTTTCGGCGAAGCCCGCGCGGATCAGGTCCGCCTGCGCCTGCAGGCCGATCAGCGGCTCGCCGGCCAGCTGCCGCCATTGCAGGGCGCGGCGCGGCGACAAGGCGTGGCCGCGCGGCAGCACCGCCACCAGCTCGTCGTCGAAAAGCCTTTCCATGACCAGCGACTCATGCGGCTCCAGGCGCGAGCACACCGCCAGGTCGACCTCGTAGTTCAGGAGCAGTTCGGCGATGTGCGGGGTGCGCGCTTCGCGCAGCCGCAGCTGCACTTCGGGGTAGCTGTCGTGGAAGGCCGCCAGGGTGTCGTTGACCAGGCCCAGCGCCAGCGACGGCAGCACGGCCAGGGACAGCTGGCCCTGCCTGAGCCGGGTGATCGCGCGGGCGTTGTTGCAGGCGTTGTCGATCTCCAGCAAGCCACGGCGCATCTGCTCGCGCAGTTGCAGGCCCACGTCGGTGATGCGCACGCGCCGCGTGCTGCGGTCGAACAGCTTGACGTCCAGCGCCGCTTCCAGGTCGCGGATCAATTGCGAAAACGCCGGCTGCGTCATGCCTATCCGTTCCGCCGCACGCGAAAAGGACAGGGAATCGGCCGCCGCCAGGAATCCTTCCACCTGCCGCAGCTTGATGCGCATCGAGACCTCCACCCAGGATGGAAACGGCTGTCAGAGGTGCAATATCGTCGCGCCCCGGCGCCGCATCAACAGGAATACCCCCAACGAGAGCGCGCAGAACACCGCCATGCTGCCGGTCACCGCGACCACGCCCATCGAAGGGAAAAACCGGCTGACCATGGCGCTGGCGAAGGCGCCGACGCCCATCATCAGCGCGTTCATCATCGCCGACGCGGCGCCCGCGATCGACCCCAGCGGCTGCAAGGCGCCCTGTTGCGTGCTGGGCGTGATCAGGCCATAGCAGAAGGTGTTCACGATCAGGAAGGGCATCAGGTTCCACGGCGTCAGCAGGCCCGTCAACGTCAAGGTCAGCATGATCAAGGCGGAACACAGGGCGACCGACAGGCCGATGCGGATCAGGGTGTCGCCGGCGACGTGGCCGGCCAGCCTGCCGCTGAGAAACGACGCCAGCATGATCCCGGCCGCGGTCATGGCGAACAGCAGGCCGAACAGCTGGGGCGACACGCCCAGCGCTTCCATCAGCACCAGCGACGCCCCCGTGACGTAGGCGAAATGGCTGCCGAACTTGAGCGCGCAGATCATCATGTAGCCCAGCGACGCGGGCTTGCGCAGCAGCGCCAGATAGGCGCCTGCCACCGGCGCGGCGGGCGGACGCTGGGCCTTGGGATGGCGCAGGCGCGGCGCCGATTCGTCCAGTCCCAGCCAGACCACCGCCAGCATGGCGAAGCCGGCGATGGTCATCATGGCGTAGATCCAGCGCCAGTTGCCGATGTTCAGCAGCGCGGCGCCCACGGACGGCGCCACCATGGGGGCGATGACGCGGATGATGGCGATGTGGGACAGCAGTTCGCGCACGCGCGTGCCTTCGAAATGATCGCGCACCAGGCTGATGGCCAGCACCCCCGCGGCGCCGGCGCCCGCGCCCTGCACCAGCCGCCAGGACAGGAAGGTGGAAATGGTTTCGGAGAAGGTGCAGCCCGCCCCGCCCAGCGCATACAGGGCCAGTCCGAACAGCAGCAGCGGCCGCCGCCCGAGCCGGTCGGACAAGGGTCCATACACCAGGGGCGCGGCGGCGAAGCCCACGAAAAAAATGCTCAGGCTCATCGCCACCCGGGCGGGGTCCGTACCCAGGTCGCGCGCCACGGCGCCGAAGGCGGGCAGGCCGACGTCGATGGACAGCGACGCAAACGCCGTCAACACGCCGCAGAACAGGATGAATGTGAAGGAATGGGGGGAAATGCGGAGTCGCGGGGTCATCGGATGTGAAGGCGCCCCGGCTGATGGGGCGCTGGCATTATTTCACAGCCGGGCGCGGCCTTACATCTGCGCGCCTATCATCCAGGGCACGAACTCCTCGTCGCCCACGCCCAGCGCCTCGCTCTTGCTGGGCGTGCCCGACGCCACGTCGACGATGGCGCGGAAGATTTCCTCGCCCTTGCGCTGCACGGTGGCATGCCCTTCCATGATGTCGCCGCAATTGATGTCCATGTCGTCCATCATGCGCTGGTACATCTGCGTGTTGGTCGCCACCTTGATCGACGGCGCCGGCTTGGCGCCGAAACAGGAACCGCGCCCGGTGGTGAACACGACCAGGTTGGCGCCGCTGGCGATCTGCCCGGTGGCGCCCATCGGGTCGTAGCCGGGCGCGTCCATGAAGACCAAGCCGTGCGTATCCACCGGCTCCGCGTAACGGTACACGCCCATCAGGGGCGTCGACCCGCTCTTGGCCACGGCGCCCAGGGATTTTTCCAGGATGGTGGTGAGGCCACCGGCCTTGTTGCCCGGTGTGGGATTGTTGTCGATGCTGCCTTTTTCGCGCTCGGCATAGGACTCCCACCAGTGGATGCGTTCGACGATCTTCTCCCCGACCTCGCGCGAGATCGCCCGGCGCGTCAGCAGGTGCTCGGCGCCGTAGATTTCCGGCGTCTCCGAAAGAATCGCCGTGCCGCCGTGGCGCACCAGCAGGTCCACCGCCGCGCCCAGGGCCGGGTTGGCGGTGATGCCCGAGTAGCCGTCAGAGCCGCCGCATTGCAGCGCCACCGTCAGGTGCGACAGCGGCAGGGGCTCGCGGCGGACCGCGTCGGCGGCGGGCAGCATCCGCTCGATGGCCGCGATGGCGGCATCCACCGTCTTCTGCGTCCCGCCCAATTCCTGCATGACCAGCGGCACCATCATCGGGCCGGGCTCGATCCCGCCCGTCATGAACATCGCGCCCATCTGGTTGGCTTCGCAGCCCAGCCCGATCACCAGCATGCCGGCGAAGTTCGCATGCTTGGCGAAACCGCCTATGGTCCGGCGCAGCTGCTGGATGCCTTCGCCATTGTGGTCGATACAGCAGCCGAAGCTGTGCGTCAGCGGCACCACGCCGTCCACATTGGGATAGGCGTCCAGGCGGCCCGGCGCGGTGAAGTGCCGCGCCACCTTCTTGCTGACCGTCGCCGAGCAATTCACCGTGCTGATGATGCCGATGTAATTGCGCGTGGCCACGCGGCCATCCGCGCGCCGTATGCCCTGGAAAGTCAGCGGCGCGGCGGCCGGGGCCACCGGACGCACGTCCTGGCCGTAGGCATAGTCGCGCTCGAACTCGCCGATCGATACGTTGTGGGTGTGGACGTGGTCGCCCGGCGCGATATCGCGCGTCGCGAAACCGATGATCTGGCCGTAGCGGTGCACCGGCTGTCCGGCGGCCACGGCGCGCAGCGCCACCTTGTGGGCGGGGGGCACGTCGGCGCGCACCACCAGGCCGCCCGCCTGCGGCAACTCGAGGCCGGCGGCCAGGGCGCGACGGGCGATCGCGACGTCATCGCGCTCGTGCAGCAGGATGATGGGGGACAGGCTGTCCATGGCGTCTCCTCGTGATGGGCATGCGGTCGCGGCGCCGCCGCGGGCGACGCCATCATGGGATAATCGCCATAGCCCGCGCAAATTGGTTGGACCACCTCAGGAATCCCCTTTCAGGAACCCCGATGCCGCGCCTCACGTCCACATCGAGCGCCTTGCAGCACGCCATGCAGTCGTTGGAACGCCTGGTCCTGGAACACGGCCTGGACGGACGTCCGCGGCTGCCGCCGGAACGCGAACTGGCGCAACGCTTCCAGGTATCGCGCACGACGGTGCGCGCGGCGATCCAGCGTCTCGTATCGCGCGGCATGCTTGAAACGCGCCAGGGCAGCGGCGTCTTCATCGCCAGCGACCGGCCCATGAGCCCGGCCACGCCGTGGCCGCCCGCGCCGTGGCTGGGGCTGGTCGACGCGCAGCCGGCGCTGCGGGCGGATACCCTGGAATTCCGCATGGTGTTCGAATGCGCGGCCGCGCGCTTTGCCGCGCAGCGCGCCGATACGCAGGAACGCCGCCAGCTGGCCGCGACGGTGGACACCATGCAAAAGGCGGTGCGAGACGGAGACGTGGCCACGGAAGCCGCCGCCGACGCCACCTTCCACGCGCAGCTGGCCAGCGCATCGCACAACATGATGCTGGGCCGCTTCTACGCCAACGCCATCGCCTCGTTGCGCGCGCACATCACGCGCAACACCTACGATGCGGGACGCGACGCCGCGCTGGCCACGCGCCGCTCGCAGGAAAGGCTGCGCCAGCACGTCGCCATCTGCGACGCGATCCTGCGCCAGTCGCCGGACGACGCCGCGCTGGCGATGCGCCAGCACATCGAATTCGTCGGGCGTCAGTTCGAGCTGCGGGGCTGATGCCCGCGCCCGCTATTGCCGGATGCCTTCCGCCTGGATATGCAGGGTGGTCTTCATGAAGAATCCGTACTCCTTGCCGAACGACACGCCGTAGGCGTCCCGGTCGAAGGCCGCCGTCGCCTCGGTCCCGCACACCTGCTTCTTCATGATGGGATTCTCGTAGCACTTGAACGAGAGCAGCGTCAGCTTGAGCGGATGCGATACGCCATGCAGGGTGAAGGTGCCGTCCACCTCCACCGGCTTGCCGTCCTTGAAATGGACTTTGCTGCCTTTGTAGGCCGCGGTCGGGAATCGCTTGACGTCGAAGAACTTGTCTCCGCGCAACTGGTCGTCCAATGCCTTGTTGCCGGTGTTGACCGAGGCCAGGTCGATGGTCACGTCCACCGTGCCGGTTCCCGCCTGGGCATCCAGCACGACCGTGCCGCTGGTCTTGTCGAACTTGCCGCGCCAGATCGAGGCGCCGGCGAAATGATCCGCCTCGAAGCTGGGATAGGTATGGTCGGGGTCCAGCTGGTACGTCACGGGTTCGGCCAGGGCAGCGAAAGGCAGCACGCACGCGGCGATGGCCGCGCGAGACGGAGTCAGGAAGCGCATGGGTAACCTCGGATCGTTGAGGGGACTGTGAAACGCCCGTTTATTTCCGCACGGCATGTCGATCCTCTGCCTTATGCTTTGTGGAAAAATGGCGAGCCTGCTAGAGTGCGAATCAGACATATCTTACCCGTCCCTGTTTGATCCGTCCGTTGCCGATCGCATTACGACGAATGGCCGTCCCCCCCGGCCCGGGCACGAGGCGGCGCCACCGGCCGCATGGGCCTCTCGACAGGGGCCTCTCGATAAATGGAGACCGCGATGAAGCGTATTCTTTCCGCCCTGCTCGCCGGGCTGTGCAGCCTGGCCGGCGCCACGCTGGCGCATGCCGAAGACGACCTGGCCCGCATCAAGGCGGCCGGCACGATCAAGATCGGCACGGAAGGCACGTATGCGCCCTTTTCCTATCACGACGCTTCGGGCCTGACCGGCTTCGACGTGGAGATCGGCCGCGCCATCGCGCAGCGCCTGGGCGTCAAGCCTGAATTCGTCGAAGGCAAATGGGATGGCCTGATCGCGGGCCTGGACGTGCGGCGCTACGACGCCGTCATCAACCAGGTCGGCATCAACGACACGCGCAAGGCCAAGTACGATTTCTCCACGCCCTACATCGCGTCGCAGGCGGTGCTGATCGTCCGCGACAACAACACCGCGATCAAGTCCTTCGACGACCTGAAGGGCAAGCGCTCGGCCAATACCTTGACCAGCAACTTCGGCAAGCTGGCGCAGAAGTACGGCGCCGAAGTCGTGCCCGTACAGGGCTTCAACGACGCCATCGAACTGCTGCTGTCCGGCCGCGTGGATGCCACCATCAACGACAACCTGTCCTTCCTGGACTTCAAGAAGCACAAGCCGGACGCCAGGGTGAAAGCCGTGGCCAGCGACAAGTCGGCCGAATACAGCGAGTCGGGGGTGCTGATGCGCAAGGGCAATCCCGAGCTGGTGGCCGCCGTGAACAAGGCACTGGCCGATATCAAGGCGGACGGTACCTACAAGAAGATATCGGTCAAGTATTTCGGCATGGACCTTTCGGCGCAATAGGGAAGCGACGCCGTGCCGGCCTGGCTGCAATTGATGGCGGATTCGTTCTGGCCCCTGCTCAAGGCGGGGCTGCAGTTCACGGTTCCGCTGACGCTGATTTCCTTTTTCGCCGGGCTGCTGCTGGCCTTCGCCGTCGCGCTGATACGCCTGTTCGGGCCGGCGCCGGCCGTGGCCGTGGTGCGCTTCTACGTCTGGCTGATCCGCGGCACGCCGCTGCTGGTGCAGCTGTTCGTGATCTTCTACGGCCTGCCCAATATCGGCATCGTGCTCGACCCCTTGCCCGCGGCGCTGATCGGCTTCACGCTGAACGTCGGCGCCTATAACTCCGAGGTCATACGGGGCGTCATCGAATCGATTCCCAAGGGGCAGTGGGAAGCCGCCTACTCGCTCAGCATGACGCGCTGGCAGGCGATACGCCGGACCATCCTGCCGCAGGCGGCGCGGGTATCGGTGCCGCCGCTGTCCAACGCCTTCATCTCATTGGTCAAGGATACGTCCCTGGCCGCCGTGCTGACCGTCCCGGAAATCTTCCAGGCCGCCCAGCGCATCGCCGCGGTCACCTACGAACCGCTGGTCCTGTACACCGAAGCGGCGCTCATCTATCTGGTGTTCAGCACGGTGCTGTCGTCGGCGCAGGTACGCCTGGAAAAGCGCTTCGGCAAGCATGCGGCCTTCGCGGGGACGTCGCAATGATCCGCCTGGCGCATATCCAGAAGCATTTCGGCCAGGTGCATGTGCTGAGGGACGTCGGCATCGACGTCCCGGAAGGCAGCGTCACGGCCCTGATCGGCCCGTCCGGCAGCGGCAAGAGCACCTTGCTGCGCTGCGTGAACCTGCTCGAAGTCCCCGAATCCGGCCGGCTCGAACTGGGCGAGGCCAGCATCGATTTCCAGCCGGGCGTGCGCACGCCGTTCGCCGCCGTGCAGCGCGTGCGCAAGCAGACCGGCATGGTGTTCCAGAACTTTCAGCTGTTTCCGCACCAGACGGTGCTGGAGAACGTCATGGAAGGGCTGGTGACCGTGCAGCGCTGGCCGCGCGAACGCGCCGCCTCGCGCGCACGCGAACTGCTCGACAAGGTCGGCATGCTGGAAAAGGCGGAAGCCTGGCCGGCCACCCTTTCGGGCGGCCAGCAGCAGCGCGTGGCCATCGCCCGCGCACTGGCGCCCGCGCCGCGCGTCCTGCTGTGCGATGAACCGACGTCCGCGCTCGACCCCGGGCTGGCCAAGGAAGTCGTCGACGTACTGCGCCAACTGGCCGCCGAAGGCATGACCATGCTGATGGCCACCCACGACCTGCGCCTGGCCGCCAGCATCGCCCAACAAGTGATATTCCTGGAAAACGGCGCCGTCATCGAAACCGGCTCGGCGCAAGCCGTCTTCACCAACCCCACGCACGCCCGCACCCGCGAGTTCGTCGCCACCCTGACCGAAGGCCTGCCGCAGGCCTGGGCAGCGGCGTGAACCGTCTTCCCGGGCGACCCGCGCGATCCACGCAACGCATAGCCCGGGGCGGAATCAGGCGGCGGGCGGATAGTTCGAAGGAAACAGGGCGCGTTTCGCTTCTTCGTCCCGGGCGGTCTTGAAGCCGAAATCGGTCCCGACCTTGCGCGCCCGCGCGACGGCGGGGCGCGCGTCGATGGCCGCGAACCAGCGGGCGATGTTGGGGTACGGCGCCAGCGGCTCCGGCGCCCCTTTCAGGACACGCGACGCGCGATCCAGCCAGCCCCAGGCCGAGATATCCGCGATCGTATATTCCTTGCCGACGATGAACTCGCGGCCCGCCAGCCTGCCGTCCAGGACCTGGTAGTGGCGTTCGGCTTCGCGCCGGTAGCGGTTGACGGCATAGTCCAGGCCTTCCGGCGCGGCATGTTGGAAATGCACCGCCTGCCCGGAAAACGGCCCCAGGCCCGACGCGATGAAAAACAGCCATGACAGCAGGTCGGCCCGGTCGCCCGGCTGCCCCAGCAGCTTGCCGCTCTTTTCCGCCAGATACAGCAGGATCGCGGTGGAGTCGAACACGGTTGCCGGCACGCCGCCGGGCCCTTCGGTATCCACGATGGCCGGCACCTTGCCATTGGGGTTGATGGACCGGAACGCCGGGTCGTGCTGCTGCCCCTTGCTGGTATCCACCGGAATCACCTCGTAAGGCAGGCCGATCTCTTCGAGCATCAGCGCCACCTTGGCGGGATTGGGCGTGGGGTGGAAGTAGAACCGTATCATCGAATCTCCCTGTGCATGGCGACGACGCGCGAACGCCACGCCGACCGTATGGGTACCGTCGCCATCGACGGATGGCGCACCGGGCATACCGCCTGGTCTTTTAAATCACTTGCTCTAAAATCGTCAACCACGAACGCCGAACCGCGGTCCCCGCCCTTGGCGCGCCGGAGATCAGATCCATGGGTCGACCCAGACAATTCGATGAAGCGCAGACGCTGGACCTGGCGCTGCGGTACTTCTGGCAGCACGGCTATGAAGCCGCATCGGTCAGGGACCTGGCCGACGCCATGGCGCTGACCGGCGCCAGCGTCTACAACGCCTATGGCGACAAACTGGCGCTTTATCGCCGCGCGCTGGAACGCTACATCGACATCAGCATCGCCGACCGCATCAAGCGCTTGCAGTCCAGGGAGCCGCTGCAGGCCATCGAAGGCTTCTACGCCGAGATGATCGGCCGGTCCCTGGACGACCCCGATATGAAGGGCTGCATGCTCGTCAATGCCGCCCTCGAAATGGCGCCGCGCGATCCGGATCTGCGTACGCTGATCGCCGACGTCCTGCGCCGGATCGAAACCTTCTTCCGCCGCTGCGTGCAGGCCGGACAGCGGGACGGGACCATCACCCGGTCGCAGTCCGCGGCGGACTTGGCGCGCATGCTGCTGGGTGTGCAACTGGGCATGCGCGTGCTCGCGCGCTCGCGTCCCGAACCGGCCCTGCTGCGCGGCATGGTGCGCGCCGCCATCGCGTCGCTTCAACCCGGCGCCGACGCTTCCTGATCCGCGCGCGCCCGGCGCCGCCATTCGCCGGGCGTCATCCCCATCCACTGCGCGAAGCCGCGCCGGAACGCGGCCACGGATTGATAGCCGACCGCTTCCGCGACGGCCTCCGCGGTGGCCGTCGGCCGTTTCAGTTCATTCGACGCCAGGCTCATGCGCACGTCGGTCAGCAGGTCGTAGGCCGTGCGCCCCAGCTTGTCCTGGAAATGCCGCATGAAGGTCGCGCGCGACATGCTGCACAGCGCGGCCAGCTCGGGCAGCGTCCATGGCCGGGCCGGTTCGTTGAAGATGGCCGACAAGGCCGGCGCCAGGCGCGGATGGCCCGCCAGCGCCAGCAGTCCTTGCGGCGCCTGCTGTCCCTGGCCCGCCACGCGCAAGGCCAGGGTGAAAAGCGCGGCGGACAGCGCATTGAGCATCGCGCGCCCGCCCAGCGTGTCGGCCATGGCCTCGGCGCGCATCATCCCCACCAGGGCCGCGAGCTGGCTCGCCGGTCCCGTCTCGCCACCTTCCGCATGCACCACCAGCGTAGCCGGCAGGTAGCCGCGTATCAACCGGTCATGCGGGGGCGTGATGAAGAAGCGCCCGCACAGCATGTCCAGCACCGGTTCCCCGCCGCCGTTTTCGCTGACCGTCAGATTCGGCGTCCGCCGCGACGATGCCGGCAGGGGCGCACGGCCGCTGCCGTCGTGCAGGACATGCGCCGATCCGTGCGGCAGCATCAGGATGTCGCCGGGACCGAGTTCGCGCACCGTGTTGTCCCGCGGATCTTCCAGGATGGCGATGCCCTTCAGCACCGCGTGATAGGGAATTTCGCGCGCCGCCGATGGCGCCTCCACGATGCGCCACGGCGCGCCATAGGCGCAGCGTATTTCCAGCTGGCCGGTCACACTGATCATTTCCAGCAGGCGGCTGATCCAGTCGGGCCTGGCGGACATAAGCATTCTCCCGGGCGGGGCCTGGCACGCCCTTTTTTGATCCTATTGAGCATTTTATTGAGCATATAAAAGCTCGGCAAGATCATTCCGTCGATCTAAAGTGGAGGCTCCTGATCACCAAACGTCTTCCCCAAGGAGCCACACCATGAGCCAGACCACCAGCCGCATCGCCATCCCTGCCGTCGAATCCGCCACCGGCGCCACCGCCGAACTCTACGCCCAGATCAAGAAGGCCAACGGCAAGCTGCCGAACCTGTACGCGACCCTGGGACACCTGACGCCCGCGTCCCTGTCGGCCTACCTGGCGGCCGAAGCCGCCCTGGCGCGCGCCAGCCTGCCGCGCCAGGACGTGGAAACCATCAAGGTGCTGGTCAGCGAACTGAGCGGTTGCGACTACTGCCTGGCCGCGCACATGATGCTGGGCAAGATGGCGGGACTCGATGCCGATACCCTGCGCAACATCCGCGCCGGCGAGCCGACCGGCGACGCCAGGCGCGATGCGCTGGTGCGCTTCGTGCGGGTCATCCAGCAAACCAGCGGCACGCTGCCAGCCGCCGAAGTCGAGGCGATCCGCGCCGCCGGCTACACCGACGCGCAACTGGCGGACATCGCCTTTGCCTACGCGCTGATCACGTATACCAACACCTTCAACCGCATCAACGACACCGAGATCGACTTTCCGCCGGTGAAGTGAGCGGCATCGGGCGAGCCCCGTCAGCCGCCGCCACCACGCAGCTTGCGCCACAGCGTCGTGCGGCTGATGCCCAGTTCGCGCGCGGCGGCGGCCTGATTGCCGCCGTGCGCCGCCAGCACGTCCCGGATATGCAGATGTTCGCTGGCCCGCTGCACGGCATCCAGCCGGCGGCCGCCGGGCGCGCCGGCCGAGTCCGGCCCCGGCTGATCGAGCACGCTGCTGAGCGTGGCGGCCGGCGGCACGGCATCGGCCAGCAGGCATTCCAAGGCCATGCGTTCGACGACGTTCTCGAGCTCGCGCACATTGCCCGGCCAGTCGTGCGCCAGCAGCAACGGCAAGGCGACCCGCAGCACCTCGTCCGCCACTTCGCGCGCGCCGATGCGTTGCAGGGCCGCGGGCAAGAGTTCGGCCGCCAGCGCGGCGATATCCTCCGGACGCTCGCGCAGCGGCGGTACGCGGATCTGCAGGATGTGCAGCCGGTAGAACAGATCGTGCCGGAACGATCCCTGGCGCGCCATGGCCGCCAGGTCGCGATGGGTCGCGGCGATGATGCGCACGTCGACCGGTATCGCGTCGATGCCCCCCACCCGCGTGATCTCCTTTTCCTGCAGGGCGCGCAGCAAGCGCGTTTGCAACGGCAAAGGCATCTCGCCCACTTCATCCAGCAATAGGGTGCCGCCGTCCGCGGCTTCGAACAGGCCGGCCTTGCCCTGGCGCCGCGCGCCGGTGAAGGCGCCCTCCTCGTAGCCGAACAGCTCGCTTTCCAGCAATTGCTCGGGAAAGGCGCCGCAATTGATCGCCACGAAGGGGCGCGCGTGGCGGCGGCTGGCGCGGTGGATGCCCTGCGCCACCACCTCCTTGCCCGAGCCGCTTTCCCCCTGGATCAGCACCGACGCATCGCTGCTGCGCGCCAGCACCTCGCAGCGATGGACCAGCTCGCGCATGGCCGCCGACACCGCGACCATGCCGTTCAAGGTGTAGCGGGCCGAACGCGAACGCCGGTGGCTGTGCGCGCGCAGGCGGCCCACCGCATGTTCCAGCGGCTGCGATGAATGCAGGGTCAGCACGGCGCCCGTCTGCGTGCCCGCCTCGAACAGCGGCACGGCATCCACCACCAGCGGCTGGCCGCGCACGTCCTCCACGCGGCCCAGTTCGGGCGTTCCGCGCGCCAGGGCCGGGCCGGCGGTCAGCCCTGCCGCCGTCTCGGCCAACGGACGGCCCGCCGCCTGGGATGCGGCGGTGCCCAGGATACGCGCCGCCGCGGGATTCATCGTCGTGACATGCCCCTGCATATCGACCGCCACCACGCCGTCGTTCAAATGCCGCAGCACCAGGTCCAGCCGGTCGCGCCGCGCGCGCTCTTCGTATTGCGCATGGGCGATGGCCAACGCCGTTTCCATCGCGGCGCGCACCGAATCGGCGGAATACAGCAACACCGCCGTCAGGCCGGCCTTGCGGGCGAAATCGGTGACCATCCCGGCTCCCACGACGACTTCCACACCCTGCGCGGCCAGCTCGCGTATGCATCGCGCGGCATCGTCGGGCGTGTCGTAGGCCCGCAGCTCCACGTCCAGGCCGAACACGCGCATGAAGCGCCGCAGCGCGGCGGTGACTTCATGGTGCAGCACCACCGCCACGCGTGGCGACAGCTCGCGGGCCTGCGCCAACGCGGCCATCAGGTCATAGCCGCCGATCTGGACCAGCACCACCGGCACCGCCAGCTTCGCCCGCAGGAAAGCGCCATTGCTGCCCGAGGCCACCACCACGTCGCAGCGCCCCTGCGCGATCGCCTGGTTCAACGGCGCCAGCGCGGCGTCGAACGCATCATGCAGCAGCTCCACCCTGGCGCGGGTGGCGAATTCAGGCGCCAGTTGCCGCAGGCTTTCGAACAGGCCATAGCCGGTGACGGCATAGAGGCGGGGCAAGGGGGGCGACGCACGCGATCCGGCGGGCGCGCGGTCGGCGGCGGAATCGGCCGGTGCGGGAAAGACAGCCATTGTTGCAGCCCAGTGATGCGTTTATGAAACGCGTATTTTCCTTCATGAAACACTTAAACGGAAGCCGCGCTTCTCCCAGAGGCGGTTTCCCTCTGGGCCGGGGTCAGGCCAGAACTGGCATCGCTTTTGCATTTACCCGTCCAGCTCTGGCGTGCAGACCAGGTATACAGGAGACTATCGTGAGCTTTTCCCCACTTCGACGCGCGGTCGCCGCGCTGGCGGCGGCCTGTGCCCTGCCCCTGGCCAGCGGCGCCGCCCTGGCCGCCGACAGCGACGCCTTCCCCAGCCGACCGATCCGCCTGCTGGTCGGCTTCGCGGCCGGCGGCAGCTCCGATACCGTCGCCCGCATCATGGCGCCGGTACTGTCGAAGAACCTGAAGCAGAACATCATCATCGACAACCGCCCCGGCGCCGGCGGCAACATCGCGTCCGACGCGCTCGTGAAGGCCGCGCCCGACGGCTACACCATCATGCTGGGCACCATAGGTTCGCTGGCCGTCAACCAGCACCTGAGCAAGCTGTCGTACGACCCGGTCACCGACATGGAGCCGATTTCGCTGGCGGTGTCCTTCTCCAACGTCCTGGTGGTGAACGCCAACAGCAAGATCAAGACCTTCGCGGACTACATCAAGGCCGCCAGCGCCCAGCGTTCCGATATGTCCTTCGGCTCTTCCGGTATCGGCAGCAGCGGTCACCTGGCCGGCGAACTGCTCAAATCGGTCGCGGGCCTGCAGAACCAGCATGTCGCCTATCGCGGCGGCGCGCCGGCCATGAACGACCTGCTGGGCGGCACGCTGGCCTCCATCTTCGCCAGCCCCACCGACGCCGTGCAGTTCATCGCGGCCGGCAAGCTGCGGCCCATCGCCACGACCGGCCTGCGCCGCCTGGATGTCCTGCCGAACGTGCCGACCATCGCCGAGTCCGGCTATCCGGGCTTCGAAGCCAACAACTGGTACGCCTTCACCGCGCCGGCGCATACGCCCAAGGCGGTCATCGACGTGCTGAACAAAGCCATCGTGGCCACGCTGAAGGACCCCGACGTCGACGCCAAGCTCAAGAAGCTGGGCCTGGACCCCGCGCCTTCCACACCGGCCGAAACCGACCGCTACATCCGCGCCGAGAGCAAGAAGTGGGGCGACCTGGTCAAGAAGATCAACATCAACGCGGTGTGAGCCCGGCCGCGCCGTCCCGACGAACGACAACCGCCGCCTATCGAACACATCTGATCCGTAGCCATCATGCCTTCCACCATCGCTGAAAAAATCCTTGCCCGGCATGCCGGGATAGAAGCGGTCCAGCCCGGCGACATCGTGATCGCCGACGTGGACTTCGCCATGGTCCACGACGCCCGCGCGCCCAACGCCATCAAGATGGTCGACAAGATGGGCGCGGAAAAACTGCCCTTCGCGCCGCGCACGGCCTGGGTGCTGGATCACTACTCGCCGCCGCCCAACCTGGCCGCCGCGCAGACCCATACCGCCATGCGCCGCTTCGCCGACGACCACGGCAGTCCGCTGTACGACATCGGCGACGGCATCTGCCATCAGGTGCTGCCCGAAGGCGGGCACCTGACCTGCGGCGACCTGGTGGTCGGCACGGACACGCACTCCGTGACCTACGGCGCGTTCAATGCCTTCGGCACCGGCGTCGAAGGCAGCGACGTCACCGCCGTGATGAAGACCGGCAAGGTCTGGCTGCGCGTGCCGGAATCGGCGCGCATCGAGCTGTCGGGCCGCCTGCAGCCCGGCGTCTGGGCCAAGGACATCACCCTGCACATGCTGGGCCGCTTCGGTGCGGAAGGCCTGAACTACCTGGCCATCGAATACGTCGGCTCGGCGGTCTCGGCCATGGAGATCGACGACCGCATGACGCTGGCCAACCACGCCGCCGAACTCGGCGCCAAGGCGGCGCTGCTGGAAGCCGACGACAAGACCCTGGCTTGGCTGGCCGCGCACGGCGCCCGCCCGCCCCGCCCGGTGTCGGCCGATGCCGACGCCCGGTACGCGCATCGCGTCGCCATCGATGCATCGGCATTGGTGCCGCAGGTGGCGCGGCGCCATGAAGTCGACGACGTGGTGGGCATAGACCAGATCGACCGGCAGAAAATCAATTTCGCGCTGATCGGCACGTGCACCAACGGCCGCCTGGACGACATCCGCCAGGCGGCGGCCATCCTCAAGGGCCGCAAGCTGGCGCGCGGCGTCCGCATGATCGTGACGCCGGCGTCACGCAAGATCTATCTGGACGCGGCGCGCGAAGGCCTGATCGAAATCCTGACCGCGGCGGGCGCGTCATTCGAGGCCGCCGGCTGCGGCACCTGCGTGGGGATCACCAACCACCTCATTCCCGGCGACCGGGAAGTCGCGATCTCCAGCGCGAACCGCAATTTCCGCGGCCGCCTGGGCAACCACGAAGCCGAAATCTGGCTGGGCTCGGCGGCCACCGTCGCGGCGTCGGCCCTGACCGGCTACATCACCGACCCACGCGGCGTCGAAGGCGGCGAATGGAGGCCCAGCCATGACTGATGCCACGCAGGATGTCATCACCGGCCCGGTCTACAAGCTGGGCGACGACGTCAACACCGATACGCAATGCTCGGGGAAATACCTGCCGGGCAAGGATGAAGCCTATATCGCGGCGCAGGCCTTCGAAGGCGTGGCGCCGGGCTTCGCGGCCCGTTTCAAACCCGGCGGCATCATCGCCGCCGGCACGCACTTCGGCATCAATTCCTCGCGCGAGCAGGCGGTGCACATCCTGCATCGCCTGGGCGTCGCCGCCATCATCGCGCCGTCCTTCGGCCGGCAGTTTTTCCGCAACGCCATCAACAACGGGCTGCTGCTGATCGAGTACGACACCAGCGGCCTGGCGGAAGGCGACGAGGTCACCATCGACCTCGGCCACAGCGAACTGCGGGCGCCCGCCCGCGGACTGCGGCAGACGCTGCGTCCGCTGCCGCCGCAGATCCGCGCCATCCTGCGCGAAGGGGGCCTGATACCGTTCCTGCGCAAACATCCCGACTGGAGCATCGCGGAATGAACGCCACGGCAACGAATGCGACAACAACCAACGCAACGGCAACCGGCGGCGCCGCCGGCCAGGCCGACTGGAACAAGCCGGCGCGCCTGCGCCAGGCCTTGCGCGAACGGCTGTCGCGCGCGGGCCGCGGCCAACCCACGCTGATCGCGCCAGGCGTCTACGACGCCTACGGCGCGCGGATGGTGCAGCACGCCGGCTTCGAAGCCGTCTACATGACGGGCAACGGCGTTTCCGCCAGCCTGCTGGGCAAGCCCGACGTCGGGCTGGTCGACCTGACCATGATCACCAGCCACGCGCGGCGCGTGGCGGCATGCGTGGACCTGCCGCTGATCTGCGACGCCGATACGGGCTACGGCGCCGCCGCCGCCATCCGCCGCACGGTGGAAGAATTCGAAGCGGCCGGCGTCGCGGCGATCCACATCGAAGACCAGCAATCCCCCAAGCGCTGCGCGCAATTTCCCGGCGCCCGCGCGGTACTGCCCTTCGACGTCGCGGTGTCCCGCATCGCCGCCGCGGCCGCGGCGCGCGCGCCCACCGGACTGCTCATCGTGGGCCGCACGGACTGCGCCGCCTCGATGGGCCTGGACGAGGCCATCCGCCGCGCGCAGGCTTTCGCGGATGCCGGCGCGGACGCCGTTTTCGTCGAACTCAAGGCGCACGACAAGGTCCTGCAGGACATCCGCGCGGTGACGGAACGGATCCGCATCCCCTGCATGATCAACCTGGACTCGGGCGGCCCGCTGGCGGCGCTGCGCTTTCCGGATCTGGCCGAGCTGGGCATCGCGCTGGCCATCTATCCCGGACTGTTGCGCAATGCCCTGGGCTACGCCATGCGCGAGGCGCTCGGCCACCTGCGCGACGACGGCGGCACCATGGCCATGCGCGACCGCATGCTGACCGGCGCGGAATACAGCGCCTACCTGGGACTGCCGGACGTGGAGGAATGGGAGAACCGCTTCCCCGCCTGATGCAGGCCGGCGGCGGCCGGCAGCGAGAAAAACGCCGCCAGCTTTTCTTCCGCCGCCTGGCGGGCCCGCGCAAGCGCATCCGCCCCCAGCGCCGTGCCCTGCACGGCAAAATAGTGGATGTCGTACAGGCCGACGGTGTTGAGGATGGCGGTCAGGTACGGCGTCAGGAAATCCGGCTGCCGCGTTCTCTCGCCATCGAACCGGCTGCCCGACGCGATGGCCACGTAGACCGGCCGGTCCGCCAGCGTGCCCACCTTGCCGGTCGGACCCGGGGCAAAGCTGCGATGTATCCGCACGATATGGTCGAGCCATGCCTTCAGCGCCGACGGCACCGTGTAGTTGTGCATGGGCGTGGCGATGACCAGGCAATCGGCATCCTCCAGCTCCTGGATCAGGCGTTCAGAATGGACCATGGTGCCGGCGTCCATGGACGGCTCGGCATGTCCGCCCAATGCGTCCGCGTAGCCTTCATCGACATGCGCGATCGCGCTCGTCCCCAGGCCGCGATCGATGAGCCTTGCGTCAGGGTAGCGTTGCCGCAGCAGGCCGACCAGCCTGTCCGCCAGCCGATAGCTTTCCGACCGCGCGCCGCGCGGGCTGCAATGGACACGCAGTATTCTCATGCCACGTCCTTGGACAGATCCATGCTGAATCGCATCGCGCCTGTCAGCAACCCCACGCGGAAGTAAAAGCGCTGGGCTAGCGCGTTGCCCAGGGCGGTATCCAGCACCAGCTTCCGGCACCCCGCGCGACGCGCGATCACGGCCACTTCGCGCAGCAGTCTGGCGCCCCAGTTGTCGCCCCGGCGTCCGTCCTTGACGACCAGGTCGTCCACGTACACGAAAGTCCCGTAGATCAGGTTCTCTTGCAGCCGGTAGCCGGCCAACGCAACGGGTTCGCCGTCGCTCCAGCCCGCCAGCAGGCGATAGCCGTCGCCGTGCATGCGCTGCACGCGCGAGGTGAAATCCTCCTCGTCACGCAGATGCGGACGCAGTTCGCGCATCACGGCATGGCAGGCCCGCAGCTCGTCCGCCGTTTCCACATGGCGCAGGTCCTGGCTTTCCAGCCCCTGGACTCCCGCTCCGACATTCCCGCTCTGTACACCGTTGTCCCGCATCGCCCCGCTCCTTGTCGCATATGGCATCAGGAGAGGCATCGTAGAAGCCGGATGCCATAATGCACAGAGCCATAAATCGACAGACGGACCAGGCCATGATTCCCGTGTACCGGCAGATATACGAGCGCTTCCGCGACGCCATCGCCAGCGGCGTGCTGAAGCCCGGCGATCGCATGCCGTCGATGCGCGCCCTGACCAAGGAGCTCGGCGTGGCGCGCGGCACGGTCGAAGCCGCCTATGGCCTGCTGTCCGCGGAAGGCTATATACAGGCGCGCGGGCAGGCCGGCACCGTCGTCACGCCCGATCTTGCCCTGCCCGCCGCCCAGCCGGGCCGCTCGCCGGCGGGGCAAGCCGCCGCGAGCCCCGATTCTGGTTTGCCCGTGAGCAAATCGGGCGTGCGCGAAGCGGGTGGCGACGGGACGGCGGGCGGCCTGCCATCCGCCGCGCCCGTACCGCTGACGCTCGACGGCGACACGTGGGGCGGGGTTCTGCCCTTCCAGATGGGCCTGCCCGCGCTGGACGCCTTTCCGCGCAAGGTCTGGGCAAGACTGGGCGCGCGCTGCGTGCGCGCGATGCAGGCGGCCGACATGGCCTATCCGATTTCCAACGGCATCCCGCCCCTGCGCACGGCCATCGCGGCCTATCTGCAGGTTTCCCGCGGCATCGCCTGCTCCCCGGCCCAGGTCTTCGTCACCACGGGCTATCGCCACACCCTGGCGCTCATCGTCCGCGCCCTGCTGGCGCGCGGCGACCCGGTCTGGCTGGAAGACCCCGGGTACCCGCCCACCCGCGAGCTCATCGCCCAGGCGCAATTGCGCGGCGTGGCCGTGCCGGTGGACGCCGACGGCCTGGACGTCGCCCAAGGCCTGAAGCTGGCGCCGGACGCCAGGGCGGTCGTCGTCACGCCATCGCATCAAAGTCCGCTGTGCCTGTCGCTGACGCTGCCGCGGCGACTGGCGCTGCTGGACTGGGCCAGCCGCGCCCAGGCCTGGATCATCGAAGACGATTACGACGGCGAATACCGCTATGCCAGCCGGCCCCTGCCCGCCCTGAAAAGCCTGGACCGCGACGGCCGCGTCCTCTACGCCGGCACCTTCAGCAAGGTGCTGTTTCCCAGCGTGCGGCTGGCCTATCTGGTCGTTCCGGAAGACCAGGTGGAGCGCTTCACGCAAACCAGCCTGGCTTTTTCGGGCGGCGCACCCAATCTGATGCAATCGCTGGTCGCCGCCTTCATGGCCGAAGGCCATTTCGCCCGCCACATCCAGCGCATGCGCAAGCTCTACAAGGAACGCCGGGAAATCGCCGCCGAGGCCCTGGCCGACGTCCTGGACCGGCATTTCCAGATCGACCCCCAGCCGGGCGGCATGCACCTGGTCCTGCGCCTGCGCGGCCAGTTACCCGACGCCCCGCTGGCCCGGCGCATGCGCGAACACGGCATGGCCGGCCATGCCCTCACCCAGTGGGGCATCGCGCGCGACCCCGGCGCGGCGCTGCTGCTGAACTTCACCAACATCGATTCGAGCGACACCGCCCGGCGGCTGGGCCGGCGGATCCTGGATCTGCTCTGAACCGGGACACCGGACAGCCCGCGGCCGCTCCCCTGGGGCGCCCGCCCCTTAATTCTTACGCCATCGCGCCGTTAACGGATGAGCGGGATCGCCCGCGGCCTCGTTTCGCCCCGATCGACAGAACAGACCATGCAAAGCTTGCTGCCCCTGAACGCCGCATCCGCGTCCGCCGCCACCCTGGCGCCGGCGGCGCCCGTGCCGGCCGATCCAAAGAACGCAGCGCCGGGCGTCTCCACGCCGGCCAATTCGGCGACCGTCACCCTGACGGATGCGGAGACCGCCCGCTTGAACCAGACCTACGACGACACCGGCGCGCTGTCCGTGTCCACGCCCGTCTGGGAAAAGGATTCCAGCGACGCCATCAGCGCGCTGATGTCGAAGAATTACGACGCGACCGCCGTGGGCGATCGCTTCCGCGGACTGGGCGCGGCCTTGCTGGACCGTTTCCAACTGGGCGGCGGCGACTATTCGCAGTCGGTGATCCTGCGCACGACCGACTCCGGCAGCGCGGGCGCGACCTCCAGGCTCGACCAGATCCGGCAGACCCAGCTGCACACCGTGGCCGACAACCAGATCACCCTGGACGTCAAGACGGCCGGCGGCGCGACCGTTCACCTGTCGCTGACCAGCCAGGCGGGCGGCCTGGGCGTACAGGTCGAAGTGACCGGCGGTACCCTGTCCACCGCCGAGCGCAACGCCCTGTCCGGCCTGGCCGACGCCTTCCAGGGCGCGATCGACGGCCTGACCAGCGTGCCGCCCAAGCTGTCCCTGGAAGGCCTGACGAAGTTCGATCCCAACGTGCTCAGCTCGGTCAACCTGCAGGCCAGCTTCAAGATGCCCGACGGCAGCGTGCAGAGCCTGGACTTCCAGGCCGACAGCCAGCATCGCAGCGTGGACTTCACGGGCGCCGCGGGCAAGGTCAGCGTCAACGTGGACCTGTCCAATCCTTCCCTGATCGGCAGCGCCGACCAGCAGGCGCACGCCCTGGCCAGCTATATGCAGCAATTCGACCAGGCGCAGAGCCGCGGCCAGGGCAATGCCGCGCTGATGGCCATGTTCAAGGACGCCTTCGGCGCCCTGAACAGCAACTACAGCGTGGACCAGAAGCACCTGGCCATGGCGCCGGTCATCCCCCTGAGCGACGCCGACCACGCCATGCTGTCGGGCCTGGCCGATTTCAGCGCCTCCGTGCAGGCGCCCGATTCATCGCCCAATCCCATGCGGCCGGAGGAGCACGACGCCTTCTCCTACCAGGTATCGCAGCAGACCAAGATCCAGGGCAGCGGCGCCAACGATCGGGCCATCGAACAGACGCAGCAATCGCACCTGAGCGCCAGCTACCATCAATCGCTCTACCCCGACACGCCCCTGAACCTGACCGGCGACAAGTTCTCGCAGAATTACTACTACTACAAGGTGGACGACACGGCCAGCAGCGTGGCCAGCATCGCCTACAAGGACGGCCGCCTGACCAAGGCATCGCTGACGCAGACCGCCAGCCAGAACATGGACGTCAGCAAATACGTGGCCGGCGAACTGCAGGAGCGCCTGAATACGCCGTCGTCGGTGTCGCGCAGCTGGGACATGCTGCACCTGATCCAGGCCAGCATGCCCAAGGACGACGGCTCGGCCACCGAGCAGGACCGCGCCAACTGGCGCAATACCTTGTCGAACATCAACAGCCTGGTGGTCCTGAAGTCCGACCCGTCGCAGCTGCGCAGCGCCCAGCTGGCCGGCGCCAAGGAAACCGCCAGCTGAAGCCCCGTTCGGGAGACAACCGCGTGGTCAATGTGACCCACCCGATGCTCGCATTCGCACGAAGGCATCGGACCACGCAATGGACTCTCATCGAAGCAATAATTTCGACGCGCTACGCGACTTCGTCGCGAAGCGCATCCGCCGCATCTATCCCGCGTACGCCTGCGCCGTCCTGCTTTGCCTGGCCATAGGCGCCGGCATGACCGATCTTTCGCCCGCCGAGTTCTGGCGCTCGCCAGCGACCTGGCACTATCTCTCGGCCACCTTTCACGCCTTGCCCTCGGCCCTCGTGCTGACCGCGGCCAGCATCACATGGGTATACGTTTTCCTGAACCAGGTCGGTTCGCCGGTGATCGCGCGCCAGTTCCCGGGACAGCTGTCGTTCTTCGTACCGGGATCGCTCTACGCCAGCGACCCGCGCATCCTCCGCAGATCCGGATCTCTCGCGCCGGTGTCGGCCATCACATTTTGGTACGCCTGGCACCGGATGGGACGTGCTCGTACAACCGGTTTTCTATGGGAGCCTGACGATATTCCTGGCAACCAGCGGCCGCGTCCACCTGCCCGCCGGCCGGTACGGCGACCCGTCGTACGGGATCCATCTCTACCGCTTCCCCATCATCCAGGCGCTGTTGGCGCTAGGCTGGTCCGCTCATCCATGGTGGGGGCTGGCGGCGGCCGCCGCCCTGACGGGATCCGCCGCATACCTGTCCTGGCACCTGCTGGAACGTCCTCTACTGGCTCGCCCGGTGCTCTTCCGCACGAATTTATTGCTTGACGGCCAGGGGCGCTGCCTTCATAGTGCCCGCAGATCCTCAAGTGCCCTCGATTCCGTTCGGTAGTGTGCGAGCCAAGTAGTGCGCCATCATTGTCCATGTCCTGCCTTGATCATCTATCCCCTGGACTCATGTCCATCATTTATCAAGGAATTTCATGGAAACCGGTGTCGTCAAGTGGTTCAACTCCGAAAAAGGTTTTGGTTTCATCATGCCTGACTCGGGCGGCAAGGATCTGTTCGCGCATTTCTCCGAAATCCAGGGTACGGGCCACCGCAACCTGGAAGAAAACCAGCGCGTGAGCTTCGTCTCGGGCCAGGGCGCCAAGGGCCCCCAAGCCACCAAGATCACCCCGCTGTAAGTCTGCACCAGCCGGTGCCTCACCGGCTTCGGACCCGTCCCCGATTTTACGAAGGGATGACGTTCCGACCAGACTGAACAGAACAGACAGCCCTGCTTGCAGGGCTGTTTGCATTCATGGCTGGCCCTCCCCGGCCATCCTTATCGGCAGCCCGAGCCGCTGCGGGCGGCGATCATCGGCGGGTCCTCTTTCGTATTGCCGGCGAACATGCGTATCTTCCGCGCCACATCCGCCGTGGCCTGCTCGTAGGCGTAGCAATAGGGCGGGGCGGGCACATCCTCGGGACGATAGTCCTCCAGCACCGGCTTGGCATCGCCCATGTACAGATTGTCCTTCACACGCAGGAATGCCTTGAAATCGCGCGTATAGGCAAATGCGGCCTTCGACTTCTCGAAATTGCGGCGATCGGATCCCCCGTTGGGCAGCGCGCTCCTCTGCGGCGCGGTCGGGATGTACTTGCAGTAGTTCACCTTGACGCCTTCGACCGTGGGGAAGAATTCCGGCTCCATGCATTTGCGCTGCGCCACGTTGCTGAACATATTCCCCTCGACCAGGGCGCGGGCTTCCAGGCTGAAACTCATCCCGTAGAAATCCCAGTTCTCCACCAGGTTGTTGTACAGGTGGAAGGTGCCGAACTGCGCCCGGGGATTACGCTGCACGGTGTTGAAGAAGTAGTTGTTGTGCAGCGTCACGCGCGCGATCTTGTCCCGCTCGTAGTTGCGGTACAGATCCTTGGATGTGATGTTGTTGAGCAGCATGACCTTGTCCGAGTCGTGAAACTTCGTCCATGACACCGTGACGTCGGTCGAGCCGTTCTTCACGTTCAGCAGCCGATCCGACATACGCGACAGGTCCATGTGGTCCACCCAGACGTCCTGGCTGCCGTTGGCCACATTCACCGCCTGCGTCAGCCGGCTGAAACGGCCGTCTATCGTCAGGTGCGTCAGGATCACGTTCCGGCTGCCGTAAACGCCCAATCCATCGTCGATCAGGGTGACCTGCCGGCCGCGCCCGTCGATCGTCACGTTGGCGGGCACGCGCAGCTGCGACGCCAGCACGATGGTCATGTCCGAGGCGAAACGTATCCACGTGGCGCCCTGGGCGTGCTGCAAGGCCGCGCGCAGGGTCCCCGGGCCGGCATCCTTGTCCGACGTCACGTCGACGAATTTCCCGCCCAGGCCGCCCGTGGCATTGCGCCCATAGCCCTGGCGCTGCTGCAGCAGCGATGCCACCGTGGGGCAGTGCTCATCGGGAATGCGGCAGGTTTCATCGGCGGCGGCGATGCCGCCGTACGACACGACAAAAGCAACGACGAACGCAACAGCGGAAGCAGATAGCCAGCGCATCATCCCGGTCTCCTTCATGCGTACGCCTGGGCGGTCAGGAAGCCGACATACCACGGCAGCGCCTGCATCATTCCGCGCCGCAGGTCGACCAGCGGTTCATAGCCGATGCCGGCCCGCCCCTTGGACACGTCGGCCTGCGAATGGCGCACGTCGCCGGCGCGAAAGGGCCGGTACTCGGGCGCGAGTCCGTACTCGAAACCGCGCGACGCCAGTCCGTCGCGGATGATGCCGAACAGATCGTTGAGCGTGGTGCGGCCGCCGACCGCGACGTTGTACACCTCGCTTGTCTCGGGCGCCTGCCGCAATGCCGCGCGCAGGTTCGCCTGCACCACATTCCCGATGAAGCAGAAATCACGGCTGGTCTCGCCGTCGCCGTTGATCTGCACGGCCTTGCCCTGGATCATGGACGCGACCCATTTCGGGATCACCGCCGCGTACGCACCGTCCGGATCCTGCCGCGGGCCGAACACGTTGAAATAGCGCAGGCCCGTCGAGGCATAGCCATAGGTCCGCGCATACACGTCCGCGTAGATCTCGTCCATGAGCTTGGTCGCCGCGTAAGGCGACAAGGGCTTGCCGATCCGGTCCTCGCGTTTCGGCAGGTTGGGCTCGTCGCCATAGGTCGAGCTGGACGCGGCGTAGACGAAACCGCGGATCGACGCGCGCCGCGCGGCGTCCAGCATGTTCAGGAAGCCCGATACGTTCACCTGGTGCGAGGTCAGCGGGTCCTTCACCGAACGGGGCACGGAACCCAACGCGGCCTGGTGCAGCACGTAGTCGACGTCCGCGACGGCGCGCTCGCAGGCGGCGATGTCGCGGATGTCCGCCTCATGCAGCGCGAAGCGCGCCCAGCGGTCCTCGCCGACGTTCCCGCGCACCTCTTCCAGGTTGCGCCGGTGCCCCGTCGAAAAGTTGTCCAGTCCGCGCACATCCTGGCCGAGCAGCAGCAAGGTCTCCACCAGGTTGGAGCCGATGAAGCCCGCCGCGCCGGTCACGAGCCAGCAGCGCCGCCGCGCCAGCAGCGCATCGCGCAGGTCGCGCTGGGTGTCATCGAGCAGCCATGGCGGCAGTGTCGTATCGTCGTGCAAATCCGTCGTGTTCATCATGTCCTCGAGTCCTGTTGGTCCGCGGAACGATCGGGCGTCCTGACGTGCCGCCAGATGCCGCCGCTCAGGCGCAGGTTTTCCGGCGCGCCCGCCAGATGCTCCCTGAGCCGTTCGAAATAAGCCTGCCGCCACCGCAGCGCGTACGCCTCGGCATCCTCGCCGGGCGCGGCCTCGGGCAGCATCTCCAGGGTGAAAGCCACCCGTCCGTTTTCCCAGCGCGGCGCATAGAACACCGACGGCACGCGCAGGCGGTGCGCCATATGGGACGCGAAAGCCGAGTAAGTCACTTCCTGGCCTTCGAAGATCGTGCGCGGCGCCGCCGGGTTGGCGGCGCCGTCAACGGCGATGCACAGCACATAACCCGACCCGAGCGCCCGCATGCAGGCCTTGGCCACCTGCGCTTCGCTCTGGTCTGCCGTGGAGATCAAGGCCTCGGCGTAGCTGGTCCGCGCGATATTGGGGGCGGTCGCCAGCCAGCGCGACGGGATGCCCACCAGCTCCAGCGCCATGAGGCCGGCGTACATGGGTCCCACGTGCGCCGTGGCGACCACGACGCCGCGTCCGGCCGCCAGCAAGGGCGCGAAGAAGCGTTCGCCGCTGTCCAGTTCGCCGAGCAGCGCCATGGCTTCTTCCACGCGTGCTTCGCGGCACTCGATCCAGTCGAACAGCAGATGATCCACCAGATGGCCCCAGCGCGCCGCGCGCTCCCATTGCGCGCGATCCGCGTCCGGCCGGCCGCGCAGCGACCAGGCCCAGTCCAGACGGGCCTGCGGTATCGGCGCGCTGTCGATGCGGTCCTGCAATCCATCCAACGCTTCCTGGAAGCTGTCGGGCAGCCGCTCGCCACGCCGCGACACGTATTGCTCGAACAAGGCTTCGGCCTCCTCTGTGCGGCCGGCCTGGGATAGCGCCGCGATCGCCGAACGCTGCCAGAGCAGGTTGTCCGGGGATTTCCTGTGCACGCTCAGGAATTGTTCGGCCGCATCGGCGTACTGCATCGAGTACCGCAGCGCGCGCGCATAGAGCACCCGCGTCTGGTCCAGGTCCGGCGCCATTTCGACCGCCTGCCGGAGCGGTTCCACCGCAGCCTTGTAGCGCCCGGCCCGCAGCAATGTCTCGCCGTACAGCGACAGCAGCCTGACGTCGCGCGGCGCGGCGCGCAGGCCAGCCTCGAAGTGGCCGGCCGCGTGCACCCCGCGATCCTCGTCCAATCCTCGACGGACGTAGGCAAGCCCGAGATAAGTGCGCAGCACCGGGCTGTCGTGGCCCGCGCCCAACGCCGCCTCGCCGAACCTGATGGCCGCCTCCGTCCTGCAATCCTCATACAAGGCGCGTACCGCCATCGCCGCCACGCGTTCGTTGGGCGATCGGGCCGCATCCAGAAGCCCCGCCATGCGCGCCGCCGCCGCCATGTCGCCATCGCGCAGGCAGGCCAGCATCCAGAAATGCGCTTCGCCCGGCTCGTTCGCCACGGTGTCCATGGTGGCGCGCGCGATCGCGGCCGCTTCGGCCACGCGCCCCGCCCGCAGGCGCAGCTGGATCCGCGCGGCATGCAGCGATGCATTGTCCGGCTGGATGCCGGCAACCGCGTCGGCCGCGTCGACAGCCCGCTCCCATTGCTCCGTCCGTCCCAGCAGGCTGGCGAGCAGGCGCCGCTCTTCGACCTGCGACGGATAGGCGGCCACCAGCACGTCCAGCGCGGCGATCGCGGCTGCGAGCGCGCCTTCGCGCACATAAGGCGACACCAGCAGGCGCCGGACATCGCGGCGGCCGTCCGCGGCCCGCACCAGGCCCGGGTCCAGCGCTCGCATCGCGCCGACGGGGTCCGCCGACGCACGAACCTGTCTGATGACGTCGATCAGCCGGGATCCATCGACGGACGCCGCGTCACGCCGTTGCGCGTCTCGATCAGCCAGGACATCAACCATGACGCAACCCCCTCAGCAGAGCCAGACCTATACGGGTAATGAACATCAGCACGAAGCCCACGGCCAGGGCTTCCAGCAACAGGATAGGCATGCGCGGACTGCTGGGACGGTCCGTGGGCACGGGCTGCGCGATGATGGACAGATAGCGCTGCAGGCGCAGGGCGTCCACCATGGCCTGCTGGTAGGACTGCTGCGCCAGGGTCAGGTTGGAATCGGCGAATACCTGCGCATTGCGCAATCCTTCGTACGACTTCAGCTGCCGCGCCTCGGTATTGCCTTGGCCGCTCAGGCGATGGCGCAGCGCCACCAACCGCTTCTGCAAGGCGGCGACCTGCAATTCGGCCGGCTTGAGCATGGGATGGTCCTTGTTGCCCAGCGCGCGGATCTTGTCCAGGTTGATCTGCGCGTTGCTCAACTCGCCTTCGAGCTGGCCGGACAGGTTCAACAGCATCGCCACCGACGCCGTCGGATCGATATTGCCGTGCGCGGTGCGCCAGGCCGTCAAGGCGTCCCGGGCCTCCAGCGCCTTCTGCTCCGCGCGCCTGACGGACTCCAGGCTGACCTTCAGCTTGTCGGCCACGCCCTTCTCGTTCAACCGGCTCACGAAATCTTCCGCCAGGTGTATCAGCGCCCTGGAAAGAACGGCGGCGTCTTCGGGCGAAAACGCGCTGACACGCAATACGTCGATCTGCTCCAGCACGTTGAAGGAAACCTGGACCGCCGACTGATAGGCCCGGTAGAGCTCGTCCTCGCTCGCGTCTTCCGCCAGCCGGTTGAACGGGTCCAGGCCGCCATGAGACAGGTAGCGGCGCAGGCCGATGGCCTGGTCCAGCTGGCGCATGCTGTCGCGCGATCGCAGGAAATCGCTGACCGCCCAGCCGTCCACGAATCCGCCCAGCATGCCCGCCATGTTGCCGGTGGTGAGCAGGTTCGCCGCACCGCCGCCGCCGGATTGCTGCCCGGCGCCGGATTGCACGAAGAAGCGCGACTCGGCCTCGTAGCGCGGCGTCGCGATGAATAGCACATAGACCAGGGCCAGCGCCACCGGCGCCAGCACGATGAACGCACTGACCAGGCGATCGCGGCGGCGCGCGCGCAGCACCGCGCGCCGTTCGCGGGCGCGCCGCTCGATCTCCGACCGGGCCTCAGAGACCGAGCTGGCCGTCGCCGAGTCCGCCTCCGTAGGCGTCTTCGCCCGCGCTTCCGGATTCGCTCCGGGATCGTCGGGGCGGATACTTGCGGATGCACCGGTCGAGGTCGTCTTCGATTCTGAGCGTGCTTCCTTCATACACTAAGCCTTTGAAGCAATAGTCCGCCATCTGGTTCTGGCGATAACTGGAAAAAATGAGCGTCCGACCTACCAGGCGCTCCTCGAACAATGCAAGCCAGAGCCGGGTGAAGCGGCAAGGCTCGAACGGCATCGCCCCCTCGATCACGTAGACGTCGAACGCCGGCGCCAGCGCCAGCGCGAACGAGAATTCCTGCCTCGCATAAAGCGGCCAGTGCTCCATGGGACTGGACAACCACTTGGGATCGCTGACCAGGTCGGCGACCAGCTCCACGGTGTCGTCGGCATCGATTTCGTACATCTCCGATACGAACTCGATCATGCTCAGGCCGTTGGCCTTGCCGCGGATGAAGCCCTGCCGGCCGATCGCCCAGGACACGCTGCCGTCGTGCCTGACGAAGCCATGGCGCGGCGGACGCAGGCGGCACAGCACGTCGATGATCTGCCGATGCAGCTCGGGCGTGGGCGACAGCAGCGCATAGCGCCCCACCGGCAGATCGAGATCGACGCCGGCCAGCAGCGTCTGCCGGCTGCCGAATGCATAGGGTTCGTCGGTGACGCCGTTCAGATGGATCATCGCGGCGCCTCACATCGGCTGCACATTGCTGCGGGCCAGGCGCTCGGCCGCCAGCGCGGTCACCGCCAGGAACACGAGCGCGGTCAGGAAATAGCTCAAGCTGGCATCCTGGGACTTGTAGCTGTTGAAGTACGCCGACCGCAGCAGCTGCATGCCGTGCGCGAAGGGCGACCAGAGAAAATAGGGTTTCAACTGCTCCGGCAATTGCTCCGATACGAAAAAAACCGCCGAGAAAATCTGCAGGAAGCGCTCGATGACCGGCGCCAGCCGCAGGAAAAAATGCCAGGCGGTGGCGATGGCGCCGAACAGGACCCCGACGGACGCGCCGCCCACGGCCATCAGCACTACGAACAGCAGGAAGCCCGACCAGCTCGCCGGCAGGGTGATCCAGCCTATCGTGCTGCCCGCGCCGATCAGCACGGCGAACACCACCACATACACCGAGACATAGATGAGCGCCTGCACCACCGCCCCCATCAGCGGCGTCACGCCCTGGAAGTTCAGCATGCCGCGCGCCGACACATAGCTGGTGCTGCTGCGGAAGATGATCTGGCGGAACATGATCCAGGTCGTCGCCCCCAGCAGCGAGAAAGTCGGCACATCCATGCCCAGGATGTAATGGGTTCCCATCAGGAAATACAGCGACGAAATCAGCGTCAGCAGCACCACCGGGCCGACCAGCGCCCACAGCAGGGCGATCCGGCTCTCTCCATGCATCACGCGCAGCTGATAGACGAACATCGGCAACAGCGTGCGCAGCCGCGGCCGCCCCTGGTCGACGTCGCGGCCGCGGGGCGCGCCGTGCAGGTCGCGCAGGCGTTCACGCAGGATCGCCAGGTCGAGCGCCTCGTCCTCGGGCAGCTCGATCCGCAGCGGGATATCGTTGCGCGAGGCATGGCGGCGCGCGCTCTGCGCCTCGTCCTGCAGCCGCCGCCGTTCACGGCGCTCATGCGCCTGGCCCAGCCGTTCGTCTTCCGCCGCCAGCCTGGCCGGCATGTATCCCGGCGCGAACACATCGGCGCCCGCGCGGATGTCCAGTTCCAGCAGGCGCACCATGATGCGCAGCCGGCGCCGCGGAAAATCCGCCGACGTATCGGCGTAGCCGTTGCGCTCGATCTCCGCGTCGAGCTCGGCCTGCACGGCCTCGTACACCGCCCGCCGCGCCGCCACGCTGTCATGCCGCTGGCCGCGCAGACGCGCGACCAGCCGGGTCAGCACCGACGCCGGCGATATGCTGGCGTCGGACAACGCGGCCAGGTCCAGGCGCCATGCCGCGATGCCCGCCCCTACCGTATAGCCGCGATCCTGCCGGCGCGCGCGCCAGTCCTTGATGCGATCCTCATTGCTCGTCGACACGCTACTGGTTCACCGTGTTGCTGGAGCCCGAATCGCTGTCGATCGCGCGCGTCGCGCTGAAGCCGGCGCTCATGGTGACGCGGAAGGCCGACAAGACCTTCTGCACCTGCGTGAAAGGCGCATCGGAGATATAGATCGCCTGCCCTTCGCGCACGGTGAACTGGCCGGCCAGCGCCACCTGTTCCGGACGCGTCAGGTCGAACTGGTAGACGATGGGCAGCGTGTCCGGCGCCCCCTGCGTGCCGGGCCTGGCGGGCGTGAACAGGAACACCGAGCGCGGGTCCGCGGTCTTGTCGTCCAGGCCCTTGGAATCGCCCAGCGCGTCCAGCACGCTGTAGTTGCGCTTGCTGATGGCGACCCGGCCCTGCGTGCCCGCCGCGCCCAGCACGGTCAGGTACTCGCGCGCGTCATGGGCGGTGATGACATCGCCCGCGCGCAGCAGGATGTCGTTGTCCTGGTTGCGATACAGGTCCGCCAGGCGCACCGATGCGATCTGCTTGCCCCGGCGCAGCGTGATCACCAGCTGCTCCGGATTGGTCTGCACCGGCGCCGCCTGCGCCAGCGCGCTGCTCAGGCGCTGCGTGGTCTGCGTGATGGGGTACATGCCGGGCTTCGTCAGGTTGCCCTGCACCGTCACCATCTGCCCGCGCGCGTCCGCCGCGCGGGTCACGCTGACGTCGGACCCCACGATCAGCTTGCTCAGGCGTGCCACGACCGCATCGTGCAGTTGCGCCAGCGTCATGCCGGCAGCCTTGAAGCGGCCGAGTATGGGGACATACAGATTCCCCATCCGGTCGATTTCCTGGGTGCCGAGTTCGCTTGCGCCGGCGGCGTTGGCCGCGAACACGCCCAGGCCGTCCCGTTCCCAGACCGTGACGTTGATGCCGTCGCCCGGGACGAGGACGTCGAAGGCGACGTCCTCGGCGTCGCGATAGGGAGCGGGAAAATCCATCACCTCCGGCATATTGCTTTCGCGCGCCAGGTCCCGGGTGACCGGCATGACGATGACGTCCTTGTCGTCGTGCGCCGACGTCATCTCGCTCAACATCGGGCCGGAGCGCGGCAGCTGGCATCCCGCCAGCGCAAGCACGGCAAGCAGCGCCATCGCTGGCGCCGCCCTGCCCCTGGATCGGACCACCATCACGCCTCCATCAAACGCATGGGTCCCACGGCGATACGCTCATCGTTCTGCGATATGCCCATCACCGACACGCACAGGCTCAGGAACTTGTCCAGCATCGCGTTCAGCGAAAACAGGTCGCGCGCCCGCTGCCGGCTGTGCTGCTTCAATACTTCGTTGCCGCGCATCTGGTCGACGATGGACTCGATCTTGTCGCAGGCCTCGTTCAGGTCCGGATGATCGAGATCCTCGATCAGGTGGCCCGTGACGTTTTCGACGAAGCACTCGCCAGCGCCGCCGGCGGGCGTCGAGACCACCGGCACCCCCAGCAGCT
Source organism: Bordetella genomosp. 9 (assembly GCF_002261425.1). Lineage (NCBI taxonomy): Bacteria > Pseudomonadati > Pseudomonadota > Betaproteobacteria > Burkholderiales > Alcaligenaceae > Bordetella > Bordetella genomosp. 9. The sequence continues at coordinate 2,118,994 of NZ_NEVJ01000003.1, forward strand.
GCGCTTCGATCAGGACGTTGGGCAGGCCTTCGAACCGGGAAAGCAGCACCTTTGCGTCCATGCGCGAATACCAGTAGCCCACGTGATTGGACAGGCCGACGAACATCAGCCGGTCCACCACGCCCAGTTCGTCCGCCAGCGCGACCATATTGTCGAGCAGGCGCCCGTCGCCGACGATGAAGAACCGCGCCTGCGGTCGCCGCTTCAGGTACAGCGCGGCCAGCTTGATCCACAGCTGCGGCCGCTTGTCGGGCTCCAGCCGGAAGACGCCGCCGATGGTCTCGGTGGCGTCGGGCGTGGACGCCACGAAGGCCTCCCACTTGCGCTGGTCCTCCGGCGACGTATCGGTCGGCAGCTCGGGGACGCCGTTGTAGAGGATATGGAAGCGTTCGAGCGGTATGCCCAGCCACTTCGCATATTCCTGCGCAGCCGCCTTGCTGTTGCTGACGAAATGCACGCCGGGGATCTGCGCCAGGGCCTGGTACAGCACCGGATATTCCTCGCGGAAGCGGTCCTTGCGGATGTTGGGCGGCAGACCACGGAACACCAGGTGTATGGTGGGCACGCCAGCCAGCAGCGCCGCCAGCGCGCCGAACAGGCAGGTGCCGTCCTGCCACAGGCTGACGACGTCGAACGCGTTTTCACGCAATAGCGGCGTCAGGCGGGTCACGCCGTAGTGCACGGGCGGGGGCAGTTGTTCGAGCAGGCGGTTCAAGGCAGGATCGGTGACCGTCTGATGCGCCGTGGAAATCGCCGGCAGTCCATTGATTTCCGTGACCGGTATCTGCGCCTTGGCCAGCACGGGCAGGAAGAAATCCAGGCCCTGCTTCTTGCCGGACCCGGCGGGCTCGGTGTGCTGTTTCACCAGCACTTCGACCTTCTCCGGCCGCACCCGCATGAACGCGGGGCGGCGATCGGGGACCGTCGTGCGATCGCCGGACGCCGCCATGCGGTGCAGCTCGCCGGCCAGGCGGGTCAGTTGCCGCTCCGCGCCACCCGGGCCCAGGCTACCTGTCACCAGCGCGATCGACACCGCGTTTTCCGCCGGTTCCTCGACCACGCAGCGGTTGCGGAAATGCAGGATGGCGTGCTTCATCGACACGATCCTGATGTCCTTGCCCGCCAGGCCCTCTTCCGGTTCGAAGCGCCGGTAGAACCCGTAGTCGTTCGCTAGGGCGGTGGCGAGCTCGGCCGCCTTGCTGCCGGGCGCCAGCTGATCGGCCACCGGCCTTATCGTGTCGTAGGCATCCGCCAGCAGGCCGCGCTTGCGCAGGCGCTTGGCGAATTCGACGCGCACGTTACGGTCGCCGTGCCGCGCGATCAGGCGCCGGAACAGCGCATCCGACTGCTCGTAGGCCCGGATGTCGTTCAGTAGCTTGGCCCTGGCGAACAACTTGTCCGGATTCCGGGCGGTCGCCGGAAAGTAGCGGTTGACCAGTTCCAGGGCCTCATCGACATGACGGTCCTTGACCAGGCGGGACGCGCTGTAGCGCACGACCTGCGGGTCCTGCGGGCAATCGCGCAGCAGCGCGGTCCACTGCTCCGCCATGCCCTCGTTCAGGCCCGCCGCTTCCTTCAGCCGCAGGACCAGGTAGCGGACCTTGGGGTCCGCCATGTGTCCGGCGGCCAGCGCTTCGGCGCGCGCCAGATTGGCCTGCGCCAGCTGCACCCGTCCCGACGCGGCCACGATCTCCTCCAACTGGGCCTGGACCCGGTGGAGTTCGGCGGCGCTGTCGGTACTGTCCTTCTGCTCGGCTTCCGCTGGATGGTTCATGCTGCCTTCCTACGGTTGGCTTTCTCGATCCAGACCTGGCACCGCTGGATGTAGTGGTCGAACTGCTCCGGCTTGTCGGAACGCGACTTCAAGGATTCCCAGTACGGCAGGGCCTGCTCGAAGCGGTGCAGGCGCATCGCCCCGACGGCCGCGAGCCGCAGGCCGATCACGTCGTCCGGCACCAGTTGCACGATGCGCTGCCCCAGGGCCAGGCGCTCGCTCGCGCTCGACGGATCCAGCGCGCGGGCCTCGGCATACAACACGGCCAGGATGCGCCGCTTTTCGTGGGCCACTTCGGACATTTCGGGCCAGGACTGCGCGATCCGGTCCAGCAGCTGCCAGGCGCCGCGATGGTCGCCGGCGGCCAGCTTCTCGCGCGCCGCGCGTATCGAGCGGGGGCCCAGGCGGCCCAGCTGGCGCTCGGCCTCCTCCTTCGCACCCTGGTCGGCCGACGGATGGGCGAGCACCGCCGTGTAGGCATCGATCGCCTCGCCATACCAGCCGCCGCTGAAAGCCACCCGGGCGAAGTACAGCCGGGTGCTGAACTGGGCGGCGTCTTCGGCAGCCGCCAGCTTCAGGTGCCGCATCGCGGTCTGCTTGTCGCCCAGCGCATCCGCCGCCCGTCCGCGCATCGCGTCCAGCTCGGGGAAATCGACATGCGCGTCGAGCGCGATATCCGTCAGCTCGATCACTTCCTGGTGATTGCCCGCCAGCAATGCCGAGCGGACGGCCAGGCGCATCGCGCGTTCGAAGGCGCGCTGGGCCCGCACGCCGGCCAGGGCATCGGGATCGAGCAGACGGTGCGCGCAGATCCGTTCCGCCGCGTCGCGCAGGCGCCCTTCTTCCAGCGCGCGGGCGCCTTCCTCGGCCCACGTCGCCGACTGCGACCGCAGCCATGCGCGGACGTCGTCCTGCTCGCTCTTCACCAGTCCGCGGGACACGGCCAGGCCGGCCGCGGCCACCAGGAAGCCGCGCCAGGAGGCTTCCTTGACCAGTTCCAGCGCATCGGCATCGGCCAGCGCCGGGTACTCCGCCGCCAGCGCGCGCAGCGCGCCGCGGTCGCCAGCCATCAGGTGATGGCGCCACAGCACCGCATAGCCACGCCCATACGAAGGCAGCGCCGCGCGGACTTCTTCGACCCAGCGTATGGCGGCGTCCATCTCGCCGCTTGCCTGCAGCATCGACAGCACCGTGTCGGCCGCTTCCGTCGCCAAGGGATCGTCAGGCGACGAGATGCGGAACAACTGCCGCCAGCTGCCCAGCGCCTCGTCGACATTGCCCAGTTGCCCCGCGCAGATCGCCGCGATGCGCAGGATCTCCGGCGTCTCGATCTCGTCACCCAGCAGGCCGGCCGCCAGCGAGTACGCCACGTCGTGATGGCCCAGCTCGAAGTGATTGCGCATCAATATCTGCTCGGCCTTGCTGCCCGAGGCGATCTCGCCGTCCGCGCTCTGCAACAGGGCGATCGCGCCTTCGTGGTCGCCGAGCTCTCCCTGTATGCGCGCCAGCAGCAGCACATGGTCGGGGGTGCCGGGATGACGGCGCAGCACGTCGCGGGTGCGCCGCGACGCTTCGCGCAGCTCGCCCGATTCCCATATCTTCTCGATGCGTTCGGCGGCATCCTCGGCAGCCAGCTTCGCCGCCGCGGGCGCGGGGGTGGACGCGCCCATGCGCGGGCGCATGTAGTTCTTGTACCAGTCCGCGCACAGCCGCTCGGCGAACAATTCCGTGTAATGGGTCAGGTCCAGCCCGCCGTCTTCCATGGCGTCCGCCTGGCCGATCTTGTTCATCAACGGCGTGGGGTCATAGCACGGCACGCCGATGCGCTGCGCGCCCGCGCCCACGGACGAGATCAGCTGCTGCCGCTGCTCGATCGGCGCGTTGTCGGGGGTCAGCGCGTTCACATGCGTGACGAACACCACTTTGTCCTGCCCCAGCAGGTCGACGAGCTCGCGCATATCGCTTTCGATCTCGTCATCGGTCAGATCGCGCTTGACGATGCGCGCCAGCAGTTCGCGATCCTCCACGGACAGGCTCTTGAACACCGGATCCTTGTCCAGCAAGGCGCGCCGCTCCGCCAGGCCATCGGCGGCGGCCAGCGACCAGAACGTCCTGGTCCTGGCGCGGTCGGCGAAGAACTCGCTGAAATGGCGCGCCAGGTAATTCGACTGGATGGGGTAGCCGTCTATGGTCAGCAGCTTGCGCGAGGACAGTTCGACCATGTAGAGATCGGCCGGCTTGTGCGTGCCGCGGCGGGCCTGCTCGCCATTGGACGGGCGGAATATCAGCCGCTGCACGTCGGCGGGAATATCGCGCTTGCCGTACATGAACCGCACCTGCTGCAAGGCTTCGGCGCTGGTGTGCACGAAGCCATAGTTGCGCCCGAGTTGCAGTTTGATCGGGTAGCGCCCCACGGCGTCGCGCAGCGGCGTATGGATCCGGCAGGTTCCTACCGGAGCGATCGTGAAAGCAGTCATTCAGGTCACCTCTGTTGATGGATCGACGGTGAGGGGCTCGACGCCCTCGCTCACAGCGACCAGTACAGGAGATCGGGCTGGAGCCGGCTGCTGTCCAACACCGACTTCAGGTCGCATACCATGCCTCCGCGCTTGACCAGCTGCGGCAGGTCATCCCAGATGGACTCCATGGTCTGCTGATGCGGCACGGCGAGGATCAACACGTCCATGTCGTTCAGATGACGCCGCTCCGTGAGCTTGATGCCGTATTCGTGCTCCATCTGGGCCGCATCGGCCATGGGATCGCAGGCCAGAGGTGTAATGCCGTACTCGCCCAGCGCGTTGTACAACTCGACGACCTTGGAGTTGCGGATGTCGGGCACGTTTTCCTTGAAGGTCATGCCCATGATGCCCACCCGCGTCGAGCCGTTCAGGCGGCCGTTGCGCGCCAGCACCTGGACCACGCGCGACGCGACGTGATTGGCCATGCCGTCGTTGATGCGGCGGCCCGACAGGATGACTTCAGGGTGATAGCCCAGCTCCTGCGCCTTCGACGTCAGGTAGTACGGATCCACGCCTATGCAGTGGCCGCCCACCAGTCCCGGCGTGAAGCGCAGGAAATTCCACTTGGTTCCCGCCGCCGCCAGCACTTCGGACGTCCGGATGCCCACCAGGTCGCAGATCTTCGACATCTCGTTCATCAGGGCGATGTTGATGTCGCGCTGGGTGTTCTCCAGCACCTTGGCGGCTTCCGCCACCTTGATCGACGAGGCGCGATGCACGCCGGCCTCGATGATCTTCTCGTAGACGCCGGCGATGGCCTCCAGCGTGTCGGCGTCTTGCCCGGACACGATCTTGACGATCTTCTCCAGCGGATGCTCGCGGTCGCCGGGATTGATCCGCTCCGGGCTATAGCCCAGTTTGAAGTCGATCCCGCAGCGCAGGCCCGAGGCCTTTTCCAGCTCCGGACCGCAGATTTCCTCGGTCGCGCCAGGGTGGACGGTGGATTCGAAAACGACGATGCAACCGGGACGCAGCACCGGGCCGATGGACTGGCAGGCACGCACCAGCAAGGAAAAATCGGGATTGCACTTCTCGTCGACGGGCGTGGGGACGGCGACCACGAAGAAGTCGCACCCCTGAAGGTCGTTTACCTCATCCGTGAACTGGATGGTGGAATCAAGCAGGACATGGCGTTCGATTTCGCCGGTCCAGTCGTCCGCCTCTTTCAGGCGCGCGATCCGGCGCTTGTCCACATCGAAACCGACGACATCAAAACGCCGGGCGAAGGCGACGGCAACCGGCAGGCCTACATATCCCAGGCCGCACACTGCGATTCTCTTTACCACGTGAACCTCGCTATTTCATTCGTGTCGTGGACACAGGATCTCCACCGTGGGAGACACACGAGCAGAAACATCAGCAACTATTTGTTTGATTTAGCCGGCCGCGATTGGATGAGGTCCGCTCAACGGAACCGACACCGAAGGAAATCTTTTGATCTCCGAACGACCGGCCGCCGAAATGTAGACGCAAGGTTCAGCAATCTTTCTTTCTAAAAATGTTGATTGCTGTGAAATTGATTCTGCGGTGCGGAAGAACGGGTTCGGATGGCGCCAAATGAATTACATCCATTACAGGGGGCGCAACAAAACCATGTACTTTCTATATTTCTAAAGGTTTTTTTTGGTTGCCGTATGAACTCTTAAACATTTGGGTAACACTTCCTGGCCGTGTGCCGCCGATCACACTAGGCGATGCCAACACCGCCTGGACATTCTGCCCGGTGACGAGGTCCCGCCCTTTCCCCCCGAGCAGGTGACGGTGCTTGTCCATCGTTGCCTGCTCAATAGACGCATAGTCCCGCCTCATGCGGGCCAGCACCCGCAGGACGGTTCATTGCAGCGGCATGAGGGCTATGGAAGATGCGCAGGAGTTCGTTGTTGGCCTGGTCGATCTGTTCGCGCACGGCAGATTCGAAGCGTAGCGGGACGTCTTCGGCACGCAGCGCAAAATCGAAGCGCATCCGATCCACCGCCGCGCCCAGGATTTCCGGGCGACTCCTGGGCGCAAAACCAGTCGATGAAAGGCTTCCCCAGCGGAGGAAAATCGACAAGCGGCACGCCTGACGGCAGAACTTATAGGGCTTTATAGCGGCTTATAGTGAATTATAGTGACCGCCTCAGCAGGAACCATCCTGATGCCGCCGACCTTGCCGATTACCGGCGGGTCGATCGCGTGACCGTCAATCACTGCCTCGGCAGCGCATCGTATTTCGTGCTCACCCCGCGCGATGTCTCGACCGGGTATTTCGCGGCATTCGAGACGAGCTTGCTGGCGATGGCCGCGTCGAGGTCGACCCCGAGCACGTCCGCGAGACGGATAAGGTACAGGGCAACGTCGGCGAGTTCATCCCGCACCGCCTGTGCCGTTTGGGGCGCGGTGGCAGCGCGGTGTGAATCGGCCTCGCTCATCCACTGAAAGATCTCGACAAGCTCACCGACCTCGCCCGTAAGCGCCATCACCAGGTTCTTGGGCGAATGGAATCGCTGCCAATCCCGCTCCTCGGCAAATTGCCTGAGCGCCTTCGCCGCGCCATCGACGTCGACCAACCCTTTTGCCATGTCCGTTCCCCGGCTGAGTGATAGCCAAGTGTAGTCGCCGCGTTCCTGCCGGCGTCCTCACCTGCCAGTAGCGGACGCCGCGGCACGAAAGGGCCGGCTACAGGTGAGGAGCGCCGCCGATTTGGACCCACGCATAAATCCGTGTATACTCTTCCCTCTTCGCTGGTGACGCGTCGCCAGCATGGGGGAACCCCCCGGGGAAATCCCGAGCGGGCTGTTAGCTCAGTTGGTAGAGCAGCGGACTCTTAATCCGTAGGTCGAGTGTTCGAGCCACTCACAGCCCACCAGAATTCTTTCGCAGTACCCGCACCTAGCCCACCAATCGCGGTGGGCTTTTTGCATTCCAGGGCTTGCATGCTTGGATGCGCATGTCCCTAGGCCTCGCCCCCAATCCCCGGCACCCCGCGCCGTATATTCCGCGAAAACTCCGCCGGATCCCGCGTCGCCCGCGCCCGGTCGGTGTATCGCCCGGCGGCGCGATAAGCCTGGACGCTGTCCGCCCCCGACAGCGCGCCGATCCGATACAGGTATTCCGGCAGATAGCCCGACAGCAGCAGCCGGTAGTCCAGCGGCAGCCCGGGCACGATCCTGTCGGCAAGCCGGTACGCGATCGTGATGCAGTTGGCCGTCAGCGTGTTGTAGAAGCGCGGATGCCGCAGCAGGCGCGTAGCGGTGTCCACGTATGAGAGCAACAGCTTGCGCGGCGCGCCGGCCGGCATGTGGACATGGTAAAGGTAGCCGTCTTCACCCCGCACGTTGGTACGCACCCGCAGGCTGTCTTCCTCCGTCGAGGCCAGCACCGACAGTTCGTACTGGCGGAAGAACCCGCCGATCTCGGAAAACGTGTCGCCCCGCTTGCGGCGGATCTCCACCGAGAACACCAGGTACTGGCCGTCCGTGAAGCCGAACGAGACCAGCGCATGCGCGATCGCGGGCCGGCCCCAATACGAGAGCGCCAGGTCCACCGATGCCAGCTTCGCCAAGTCGTAGCGGCGGGTTTCCCAGCGGGCGTCGAAATCGGTCGCGCTGCGCCAGTCGAAGTTGCGCACATTGTGCAAGGTCAGGATATCGCCATCGACCGAGCCGTGGGTGATTCGCGCCACCTCGGGCATCCAGTCTCGTGAATTGGACGGCCGCAGGCCCAGGAACCACCAGGCCAGCAGTCCGGCCAGCATGACGCCGAACAGCGCCGCGGCCCACGGGCGGCCGGCCGCCAGTCCCGCCAGCGCGGCGGCCATCATGCCGAGCCACGCCAGCGACGGCAGCAGGCGCAGTCGTCCGTCCAGGGGCGACTGGAACCACAGCGCCAGCGCGCCCCACACGCCGCCAGCCACCATCGCGGCCGCGGCCAACGCCGTCATGACTGGGTCTGGGTGTGGGTCTGCGCATTGCGTGCGACCGCTTCGCGATCCTGGCGACGCCAGGCAGCGCGCAGCGCCGCCATCTGACGCAGCGCCGCCTGCGACACCTTCCACCAACCGAATGGCCGCGGATCGGCCAACATGCTGAGCGCGCGCGCGTAGTCCAGCGTCAGGCCTGGCGTCCAGGCCATGGTCAGGGCACGCTTGCGTATCTGCGCCGCCACCCAAAGCTCCGGCGTCAGCAGCAGGCGCCACAGCGCGCCCCAGCCTGCCTCCGGACCGTGCAGGCGGCCCACCACGCCGTCCAGCGCCGCTTCGAGCGCTGCCGACACCGAACTGGAGCAGTTGCGGTGCGTCAGGTTGTAGATCTCGACGGCGCGGTAGTCGTCCCAGAACGCCCGCAGCTTCGCCGCATCGTAATTGCGGATACGCACCTGCGCGGTCGATGGGCACCAGGCCTTGGACTCGGTGGCGTAGTCGGGCTGGTAGATGCCCGGCACGTTGTTGTCCGCGGTGGCGCGCAGCAACGCGCCGAACTGCTCGGGCGAGTGATCGATTTCCTCCGCCGGATACAGGCTGATGTACACCCCCTCGGGCGACTCCAGCGCGGCATGGCCCGTGGAGACCACGCCGTTGACGCCGACCGCCGCGATATAGCGGTTGACCACCGGATAATGGCGCGTCTCGGTCTTGGCCGAGCCCGATGGCGTCCACACGTGCACGGTCAAGGCGCGCTCGCTGGGCAGCGGCGGGCCGTCGAACACTTTCCGCGCCGGGCCGTCGACGCGCGTCGGCATGAAGGACGGATCGGGATTGCTGGCCAGCGCCGGATTGGCGTCCAGATTGCGCACGCGGCGCGCGAGCCACAGCAGCTTCAGGCCCGATATCGCCAGGAACAGGCCGACGCAGTACGGCACCGTGCCGGCGTAGTGGGTGGGATAAGGCTGGAAGAAGAAGATCGCCAGCAGCACCTCGGCCACCCCGGACGCGAACACCACGCGCCAGCGGGGATAGCGCACGACGTAGGCGGCGATGCACTGTATCAGGCCATCCACCAGGAACAGCAGGCCGAACATCATCGACAGCACGAAATTGCCGTGGTGCTGTCCCGCCAGCACCAGGGTGCCGGCAAGCAGTACGAAGACGCCCTTGGTATAGCGCAGCACCCGTTGGCCGCCGACGCCCGACTTGGCGATGGACAGCGTCGCGATGCCTTCGATCACCAGCAGCGCGGCGAAAAAATCCAGGGGAAAGTAGAGTACCCCGTCGAGCGCGTCGATGAAGATCACCGCGCCCGCCGCCAGCATCAGCAGGCCGCAAATGGCCAGCGCGCGGGCGCGCCTGTGCAAATACTCGATACCCAGCAGCAGCAGGACCAGGTGGCTCATGGGGCAAGTATCTCCATGCAAGGGTGTAATGCCACGGAAGGGCAAGTATCGCTCCGGCGGGGCCCCAGCCTGCCCCGGCGCCGGTTCGGGCGCCCCCGGCGGGAAGCGCCTGGCCCGGCGTGGACGGCGGTGCGGGCCGCCCCTTGTCGCGGCAAGGCGACATTATGGCCTGCCGATCGGCGTCGTTACATCTCGCCCGGCGCCAGCCTCCGCCTTTGGACTAGACCCGGCGTATGATCCTCCGATTCCATGCTTGAGTAGCGCCGCGGGTCGCCCCACCTCCAATGTTCAGAATCGACCTGCGCCGTCTCATCCTTTGGCTGTGCCTGTGTTCGGTGCTGCTGGCGCTCGGCAACAGCTTCTACGCCAGCTACCGCGTCCAGCGTGAGATCCTGCTCACGAACACGCTGGAGGGCAACCACGCCTACGCCGCCAAGCTCGCCAACACGACCGACAACTTCATCAAGACCATCCGGCAGGAGCTCGCCTACAGCGCCGGCATGCTGGCGGACATGGAGACCGGGCCCGACCGCGCCGTCGCGGAGACCCAGCGGCTCATGCGGCAGAACGATCACTTCAATTCAGTGCTCGTCGTCGACGCAACGGGGGTGATTCAAACGGTGGACCCGCCGATGGCCGCGCTGATCGGCGCCCGGCTCGACAGCGAACCCGTACAGCGGGCCCTGCGTTCGCGCCAGCCGCAGGTCAGCGAACCTTACCTGGGCGTGACCGGGCGCTGGGTCATCCTGAATTCACAACCGATCGTCGACCGTGGCGGCCGCTATCTGGGCTTCATCGCCGGCACGCTGTACCTGCACGAAGAAAACGCGCTGCATTTCCTGCTGGGCGAACACTATTACCGCGATGGGTCCTTCCTGTTCGTGGTCGATCGCACCGGCAAGCTGATCTATCACCCGGAAAAGGGGCGCATCGGCGAGTCGGTCGCGAAGAATCCGGCGGTGGCGGACATCATGCGCGGCGTGTCCGGCGAGCGCCGCCTGATCAACACCAAGGGTATCGACATGCTGGCCGGCTATGCGGTGGTCCCCTCCACCGGCTGGGGCCTGATCGCCCAACGGCCCGTCGAAGGCACGCTGCAGCGCCTGGACGACCTGCTGTGGATGACGATCCGCAACTCGCTGCCGCTGATGCTCATTCTGCTGCTCGGCATCGGCTGGCTGTCCAAGCTGATTGCCCAGCCCCTGTGGCAGCTGGCGCGCGCCGCCAAGCAGATGGACGAAACGGATGCGTCCGACCGCATACGCAGCGTCAAGTCCTGGTACTTCGAGTCCGCGCAGTTGAAACGCGCCTTGCTCACTGGGCTGGGCAGCATCAATCACAAGATCCGCAGCCTGCGCCGCGAATCCACCACGGATGCGCTGACCGCCTTGCTGAACCGCCGCGGGTTGATGCGGGCGCTCGATGAATTCGCGGCCACGGGCATGCCGTTCGCGGTGGCGGTCATCGATATCGATAACTTCAAGGCGATCAACGACAGCCACGGCCATGACATGGGCGACGACGTCATCCGCATGCTGGCGTCGCTGATGCGCCATGGCTCGCGCAGCAATGACGTGCTGGGCCGCGCCGGCGGCGAAGAGTTCACCATGCTGCTGCCCGCGACCTCGCTGGACGACGCCGTCCGCGCCGCCGAACGCCTGCGCGCCGCCATGGAAAACACCATCAACCCGACGGGCAGCAAGGTGACCATCTCCATCGGCGTATCGCGCTATCCCGACCACGGCAACGACGTCTACGCCGTGTTGAAAGAGGCTGACAAGGCGCTCTACCAGGCCAAGAACCATGGCCGCAACCTGACCTGCGTCGCCGCCCCGGCCGACCCGGAAGGCTTTCGCTTCGCCACGCGCCAGGCGGCCTGACGACACGCCTGGCCGGGACTATCGAGCCTGCCGGGCTTTCGCGGCCGGCTTCGGCGGCGGCGCCTTGGGCGGCTGCTTCATCTGTTGCAGCAGGGTGGAGCACTGGTTCTCGGCGCCCGAATTGCTCGGCACGATCAGGGCCAGCAGGCCCGCCGCCGGGGTCAGCACCGCGCCCAGGGCCACCATGCCGGCGCCCCGCGCCAGCAAGGGCGCGACCTTCACGCCGGCCTTGGGATTCTTCAGCGTGCCATCCACATACAGCGGCGAACGCAGCGAGATGATGCGCAGGCCCTTGCTATGCGGCGTGATGTCCAGGTCGATCGCTTCGTTCTTGAAGTTCACCGAGCCGTCGATATTGATCACCGCATTCTCGGTATCGAACACGAACAGGTCGGGGGTCGCCAGGCCATCCTTCACCTTGACGTCGGCCGCCGCGCAGTTGATGGGCACCTCCTGGTCGCCGAACAGCCTGGCGACGATGTAGTTGCCCACGTTCAGGCCCGCCAGCTCCATCAGGCTGGCGCTGATCACGCCATCGTTGATCAGGATTTTGGTCTCGCCGTTGGCGGTGGCCAGCAGCGCCGCCACCGAATTGCCGGTGCCGCTCAAGGCAACATCGCCGTTCAACTCGCCCAGGCTGCGTTTCATGCTTTCCACCTTGGGAAACAACTTCGGCAGTTGCAGGCGCCGCGCGGAAATCTTGGCGCGGCCGGGCATGGGCTTCTTCGAACCGTCCAGATGGATATCGGCGTCCAGCGTGCCGCCCGCCATGCCGAAGCGCAGAGGCGTCAGCGCCAGCGCGCCGTTCTGCATGACCGCGCGCACCTGCAGGTCGGTGATGGGCAGGTCGGCGGTCTGGACGATTCTCTTGGCCTTCAGGCTCACGTCGGCGTCCATGGCGTTCCAGCGGTCGGTGCGGAACTCCTGCACCGGCAATGCCTTGTCCGCCGGCTGGTCGGAAGGCGTCTTGCCGCTATCGGTAGCCTGGCCCGACGCGCGCTCGGCCTTCGCCACCTTGGCGCTGTCCGAGTCCGCCTTGCCGCCGCTGCCCTTGCCGGTATCGGCGCCCACCAGCGGCCCCAGGTCGGCGAAGCGCAGCAGGTTGGAGGTGAACTGCCCCTGCAAGCGTGGCCGCGGCTTGCTGTCGGTGAACGTCAGGTCGCCATGGATATCGCTGTCGCCGACCTTGCCGTTGAAGCCGCGATACTCATAGACCGCGCCCTGCGGTTCGTTCAGGCGCCCCACGAGCCGGCCGTCGGTACTGTAGGGCGGCGTATCCGGCAAGGCCACGCCGATCAGGGGAAACAGGTCGGCCATGCTGGCGCCGGACAAGGTCAGGCGCAGATCCAGCGCGCCCAGGTGCGTCGGATTGGTCAAGGTGCCGACAGCGGATGCCTTGGTGTGTCCCAATGCGGCCTTGACCTCCAGCGGGAAGGGCTTGTCGGTGTCCTGCAGCGCCAGCACGCCGCCCACCTTGCCTTGCGCATCGACAGGCAGGCCCTTGTACTTGCCCTTGGCCTGCCAGCCAAAAACGTAGGCATCGCTTGCACCTGGCTGACCCGGCTGGCCCGCCGGGTTCGACTGCCCGGCTTGCCCAGCCTGCCCGCCCTGGCCCTTGCCATCGGCTTGCGCCGGCTGCGCGGCGGATCCGCTGGCGGCCCGTTTCGATCCGCTCAGGTCCCCGGCGATCTCCGCCCCCGCCAGATTGGCGATGGAGATGGGCTTGCCCAGCGGATCCACCACGACCTGCACATCCGCCTGGCGGGTTGCGTCCAGATACGCCACCGTCCCTTTGTCGAAGGCGATCTCGCGCACGTCCAGGGCCCATGCCGACGGCTGCTTGTCGGCGTCCTTGTCCTGATCCTGCTGCGGCTGGAACTCCCAGTTCGCGCGCCCGTCGGCCAGGCGCTCCAGGTTCACCGCCGGCTCGCCGAGCTGGATATGCCGCAAGGCCACCCGATGCGTCAGCAAGGGCAACAGCCCCACCTGGAATTGCAGTTGTTTCAGCGTGGCGAACTTCGGCGCCTTGCCCCAGTCCGTATTCGCGACCGAGATGTCGCCCGCGGTCAGTTCCGCCCAGGGGATCCAGGCCCGCCAGCCATGCTCGTCCTCCGGACGCCGCCATTCCAGCCGCAGATCGCCGTTGATGGCCACCTGCCGCCCCAGCGCGGCCGAGGCCTTCTCTTCGACAAAAGGCTTGAAGCGGTTCGCGTCCAGCGTCGCCAGGAACACGACCACGGCTACCAGGATTAAAATTATCGCGGCTGCGATACCGGCAAGGATTTTGTTTCTACGCGCCATTCTTGTCGCCTTCTTTCGATGACAGTCGTCAGGACATGCCCGTCCGTAGCGGGCGCGGCGCATATTCCGTGCCGGGCCGCATCGGCCCGCCCGCCAGGGCGCGGCGCCACGATACGCATTAACATTGCGCCCCGGGGTTCGCCCCCGTCAAACCGGCCGCCTTTCCCCGGAGGCCGAACCCGTCAGACCATAAGGCAGCGCGGCTCGCACGCGCAAGCCAGGAGAGCCCATGCGGCAACTGTGTTTCGTTTTTATCGTCGCGGCGCTGATCATGCTGACCATCAGCCGGTTGGCGCTGGCAGCCTGGCAGCGTGAGCGGGTGCGCAATGCCGGCGGCCTCTGGCCCATCCTGCGGGGCGGCTGGCGCATCGACGCGCACGAGGTCGCCGTGCTGGCCATCGCACCGGCCGTCTTCGCGCCCTGGCTGGGTCATTTCCCGACCGCGGCCGCCATCACCTCGGTCTGGTTCCAGGCGGCATGGCTGCTGCTGGTATTCATGGAAGTCGCCACGCCGCCCTTCATTCTCGAATACGACGCCCGCCCCAACCGCCTTTTCGTCGAATACCTGAAGCACCCGCGCGAAGTCTCCGGCATGTTGTGGCGCGGCTTCAAGGGCCCGCTGGTGGGCGGCCTGGTCGTGGTCGCGCTGGCCGCGTGGGCCGGCCACGCCATGTTCGGTTCGCCGCGCCCCGACGCCGCCCTGGCCTGGTGGCAGATGCCGCTGTACAGCGTGGCCGCCCTGGCGATCGGCATACTGGCCATACGGGGCACGCTGCAACATCGCCCCATCAATCCGTCCACGGTGGCCTACTGCGGCGACGGCATGCTGAACATGCTGCCGCTGAACTCTCTATATAGTGTGCTGTACGCCGTCTACAGCATGAAGAACGAGAAATCGGCGTCCGCCGTCTACGGCGACATGCCGGACGAAGAAATGCACGCGCAGGTGTTGCAGGCCGCCGGCCTCCCGCACCCGCCGGCGGACCCGGCCTATCCCAGCATGCATCTGCAGACGCCCGGGCAACGCCGGGCGCGCCCGCTGAACCTGGTCATCATCCTGGAAGAAAGCCTGGGCGCCCAATATGTGGCCAACCTGGGCGGGCAGGCGCTGACGCCATGCCTGGATGCGCTGGCACGCGATGGCTGGAATTTCACGCGGGCCTATGCCACCGGCACGCGCTCGGTGCGCGGCCTGGAAGCGGTCGTCACCGGCTTTATGCCGACCCCGGCGCAGGCCGTGGTCAAACTGCCTGATGCGCAACGCGGTTTCTTCACGCTGGCGGATCTGCTGGGCCGGCAGGGCTACCATTCCCGCTTCATCTACGGCGGCGAAGCGCACTTCGACAACATGAAGGGCTTCTTCCTGGGCAACGGTTTCAACCAGATCGTCGACCGCGGCGAATTCGTGGATCCGCAGTTCGTCGGCACCTGGGGCGCCTCGGACGAAGACATGTTCAACCAGCTGCATCGGCTGTTGAGCAGCGATGGCGAGCAGCCCACCTTCACCTTGGCCTTCACGGTGTCCAACCATACGCCCTGGGAATATCCCACCGGCCGCATCCAGCCGGACGGCAATCCCGCCACGGTCGAAAATACCGTCCGCTACGCCGACTGGGCACTCGGGCGCTTCTTCGAACAGGCCAGGAACTCGGCCTATTGGGAAAACACCGTTTTCCTGATCGCCGCCGACCACGATTCGCGCGTGTCGGGCGCCAGCCTGGTGCCGGTACGGCACTTCCACATACCGGCGCTGATCCTGGGCGCCGACGTGGCCGCGCGCCGCGATGACCGCATCATCAGCCAGGTCGACCTGGCGCCCACGCTGTTGTCGCTCATGGGCGTCGAAAGCCGCCATCCCATGCTGGGCCGCGACCTGACGCGTGCCCTCCAGGAAGGCGACCCGGGCCGCGCGATCATGCAATACGGCGACAACTACGGGTACCTGAAAGGCGATCGCCTGCTGGTGCTGGGTCCGCAGAAGGCGCCGGTGCAGTACCGCTACGGGCAGCCCGAAACGTATGAAGCCGCCCCTGTCGACGCCGGTCTCGTGCGCGAAGCCCTGGCCCACGCGCTGTGGCCCAGCTGGGCGTATCGCGAAGGCCGCTACGCGTTGCCCGCACTGCACGGCTCGGCGAGCCGGACCGCCCCATCACTGCGCAGCGGGCTCGAAAGAGCCTGACCGCTCCGGACGAATGTGGCGCGGTCCCGGTGCCGCGGTCCCGGCGGCGCGCCGTCGATCGGTAATGATTTAGAAACAAATAGAAACTTCCACGGCTGTCTGTATCATTATCCTGCCGTACGGGCTGTTGCCTTTGTTAAACGTGTCACACTACCGGACAAACAACATCGCTCGCGTGCCAGGAGAAAACCCCAGAATGACCGACAAAACCCTCCAGATCCTGATCGTGGACGATAACGAGATGGCGTCGGAACTGCTGTCGGAATTCGTCGAACTGCTGGGCCATGCCGCGCAGACGACGGCCACGGCCGGCGAAGCCATTACCGCCTGCGCGTCGCGCTGCCCCGACGTCGTCATCACCGACATCGTGCTGCCCGATCTGGATGGCTACGAGCTGGCCGCGCGCCTGCGCGCCACTTACGGCAAGGGACTTCGCATTCTTGCGCTGAGCGGCCTGCCGCGGAACAACGACCGGGTAGAGGCTGTCAATTTCGACGCCTGGCTGGAAAAACCGCTGGATCTGTCCGTGCTGGAACGCCTGCTGGGTACTCCTGGGGAAAAGACGACATAATGCGGGCCGGCAATCAAGACCTTCATCTGGTGGAAGGCATTCAGTTCAGGATACTCGCGCACGTATTCCCGGTGCTGCGCCACGACGCGCTGAAACCGCTATCCAACGCCAAGCTCACGATCGTGCTGCTGGAAAAAGCCATTTCCAAGGGCACCGTCGCGGAAACCGACCCGCCCCCCTTCGTCGGCGACCTGGACACCATGCTGGACGACAGCGTGGCGGCGATCCGCCTGTTGAACAACTGGTTCCAGGACGACAGCCCCGCCATGGACGTCCAGGGCATCCTGCAGGAATGCCGGCGCCTGGCGTTTTCGCAGTTGCTGCTGTCGGGCAAGAAGGTGCAGATCGACGACTTTCCCCACGCGACGCCGGTCGCCCATCGGCCCAGCCGCTACGTGCTGATGGCGTGGATGATCCTGGCGATCTACGGCCTGCCGGAACGCGGCGTCCTGCAGATCAGCCAGGAAGGACCGCATGGACTGGCTGCCCGGTCCCTGCCCGCGCCGCCGGATGCCACCACCCGCACCCTGCAGCCGGAAAGCGCCCCGCCCATCTCGCTGGAAGACGCGAAGAAAATAGCCTCGTTCTACGGATGGAAGCTGGTCAAGCAGGACGGCGGCTGGCTGCTGAACGTGCCGGCGGCAGATCACGCCTGAGGTCTCCGGCATGACCGCCTGGCCCAACATCAACTCCGATCACGGGGCGCCGCTCATTCCGCTGAGCGTGCTGGGTCTGCGTGAAGGCGAAGACCTGCCCGGCGTGCAGGAACTCTGTCGGCTGACCGGCTTTTTTTTTGGCGTCTCGATGTTTGCGGTAACCTGGCTGCGCGACGCCAGCCCGGTCAGCCTGTGGTCCAGCGGCGCCTGCCGGCGCACCGCCGAACTGCTCGCCCGGTGGAGCTATCCCGTCCTGAACTCGCCCGGCATCGTCACCGCCACGGCGGCCTCGCTGGCCGCGCATGACGGCCTCTGCGGGGGCGCCGCCACCGGCCCCGCCCCGACCGTCCAGTTTTTCGCCGCGGCGCCGCTGACGCTGGCTGATGGCACGCGTGTCGGCGCGCTGTGCATCGCCGACACCGACCACCGGACATTTTCCGAGGACGACGCGCAACGCCTGCGTGACTTCGCCGCCATGGCGAGCGAAGCCTTGCGCGGCCGCAAGGCCCTGGCCGATACCCGGCGGCGCGAACAGCTGCTGGCGCGCGCCTTCCGCCTGGCCAAGGTGGGCGGCTGGGAATACAACGTGATCACCGGCCAGCTGACGCTGAGCGAGCAGGCGCTGGAGATCTACGGCATGGACCCCACGATCCAGCCCACGCTGGACACCATGATGCGCCGCTTCTATCCCGGCGACGCGCTGCTCGACACGCGCGACGATTTCGCCCGGCTGCTGCGCGACGGCAAAGGCTACGATTCGCGGCGGCGCATCCGGCGGCTGGACGGTTCCTCGCGCTGGATCCACGTACTGGCCGAACCGGAAACGCAGGAAGGCCAGGTCGTCCACGTCCATGGGTTGGTCGAGGACATTACCGACGAGGTCGAATCCCAGCAGCGTTTCCACGAGCTGGCCTACACCGACAAGCTGACCGGCCTGCCGAACCGCGGCGCCTTCCTGCTGGAACTCGGCAGGCACTTCTCGCGGCTCGAACCGATCGTCCTGATCGCCATCGACATCGATGGATTCAAGGACATCAACGACACCATCGGCCACCATGCGGGCGACCAGCTGCTGATCGAAGTCGGCAAGCGCATCGCCGCGTATTTCCCGGTCGGCACCTTTGCCGCGCGGGTCGGCAGCAACGAATTCACCGTCATCGCGCCGCCCAATGGCACGCTCGAGCAGGCGATCGAGCAGATGAACCAGTTGCGCCTGCAGCTCAAGCAACCCATCTACTACACCGAGCAGACGCTGTCGGCCTCGGTCAGCATAGGTTTGTGCGAGGCCCCCGCGCAGGCGGGGGACGCCGACCAGTTGGTGCGCAATACGGATATCGCGCTCTATCAGGCGAAGAAAGCCGGCGGCGACCGTACGGTGGCATTCGAACCGGAAATGCGCGACCGCCTGCAAGAGCGCGTCCAATTGCTGCGCGACGTACGGCGCGGGATCGAACGCAAGGAATTCATTCTCTACTACCAGCCCATCTACGACATGCGCACGCACACGCTGTCGGGGTTCGAAGCGCTGATGCGCTGGTCGTTGCCGGAAAAAGGCATCCTGGGTCCGGCCTATTTCAACGCCGCCTTCGACGACCAGACGCTGGCGCCGCTATTGGGCGACGAGGCCCTGCGCAACGCCTGCGAGCAGATGCGGCGCTGGACGAACAAGGGTTTCGACTTCAAGCGCGTGTCGGTCAACGTCGCCGCCGCGCAGTTCTATCGTTCCGACCTGGCCAGCCATATCCTGGCCATGCTCGCGCAATATGGCTTGCGCCCCGACCAGCTGACGCTGGAGATCACCGAAAGCGTCTACCTGGGGCAAGGCGCCGACGCGGTGGAGGACGCCTTGCGCACCCTGCATCAGGCGGGGGTGGGCATCGCCCTGGACGACTTCGGGACGGGCTATGCATCCCTGACGCAATTGCAGCGCTTCCCGGTGGACTCCCTGAAGATCGACAAGTCCTTCGTGCAGAACCCGGGGGCCAGCTCGATCGTCGAAGCGATCATCGCCCTGGGCGCCAGCCTGAACATACAGATCGTCGCCGAAGGCGTGGAAACCGAGGCGCACCAGGACGCCCTGCTCAAGCGCGGCTGCCAGTTCGGCCAGGGCTACTACCTGGGCAAGCCCATGCCGGCCGAGTTCTACGCCTGATCTGCCTCGTCCGCGACAAGGCCCGCCGGGTCAGGCCGCCAGCAACGACGTCTGCCCGGCGCCGCCAGCCTGGACCGCGGATCCATGTGCTCCCGCCGCGCCATACCCATCGGCGCTGTCCCGCAAACGGATCGCGGTGGCCTGCACCTGGAACACGCTGACCAGTTGCGACAAGGTCGCGGCCTGCGCCTGCAAGGCCGCGGCAGCCGAACTGCCCTGCTCCACCAACTGGGCATTCTGCTGCGTGACCGTATCCATCTGCATGATGGTCCGGTTCACCTGCTCGATGCCCTGCGCCTGCTCCACGCTGGCGCCGGTGATCTCGCCGACCAGCGACGTCACGTGCTGCACGCTGGTCACCACTTCTTCCATCGTGACACCCGCCTGCGTGGCCAGCTCGCTGCCGCTGCGCACTTTCTGCGCCGAATCGTCGATCAAGGCCTTGATCTCCTTGGCCGCCGCGGCGCTGCGCTGCGCCAGCGCGCGCACTTCCGACGCGACGACGGCGAAGCCCCGTCCCTGCTCGCCGGCCCGCGCCGCTTCCACGGCGGCATTCAGGGCCAGGATATTGGTCTGGAACGCGATGCTGTCGATGATGCCGGTGATATCGACGATCTTGCGGGCCGACTCGGAAATCGATGCCATGGTGTCGATCACCTGACCGACGACCGCGCCGCCACGCGTCGCGATCTCCGACGCGGACACCGCCAGCGTATTGGCTTCGCGTGCATGATCGGAATTCTGCGACACCGTCGCCGTCAACTGCTCGATGGACGACACCGTGCTTTCCAGCGAGGCCGACTGCTGCGCCGTGCGCGACGACAAATCCTGGCTGCCCGCGGCAATCTGCGCTGCCGCGGCCGCCACGGTATCGGTGCCGGCGCGCACCTGCCCGACGATGCCGGACAAGTTGTCGCGCATGCTCTTGACCGCGAACAGCAGGCTGGTCTTGTCGTTGTCCTTGACGCGCACCTGCACGCTCAGATCGCCCTGCGCGATGCGGTTGGCGATTTCAGTGGCGTCGCGGGGCTCGCCGCCCAACTGTCGCAGCAGGCCGCGCACGAACAAGGCCGCCACGCACACGCCCAGCACCACCGCGAACAGCGACAGCGCCGCCATCTCCAGCTCGAAGTGGCCGGAGACTTCCTGCGCGTGCATGGCGATGGTGCGATTCAGTTTTTCCTCCAGGTCGATCATCCGGTTGATGTCGGCCAGCCAGGTCACCAGGGCCGGCGCCGCCTGGGAGAGCAGCAGATCGGTGGCTTCCTGCCCCTTGCCCGACTGCTTCAAGGCAATCACCCGCTGGATCAGCGGCATGGTGCGCGCCTCGGATTCCTTGATCTGCGCCAGCGCCGATTTTTCCTCGGGCAGCACCACTTCGCGCGCGAACAATTGGTCCAGCGGACGCGCCGATTCCGCGTAGTCGCGCGCCAGCGTCTCGATGCGTTGCACGACCTTGGCGACTTCCGCGGGCGAGCCCTGCAGCACGACGTCGCGCAAGGCGATGGAGCGGTCATGCACGCTGCCGCGGAAATTGATGGCATAGCGCTGCTTCACGCTGTTGATGCCATTGATCATGTTCAAGCTGCTGTCCACGGACCGCATGCGGACCATGCTCAGTACCGCCAAGGCCACCAGCAGGGCCAGCACCACCCCGAAGCCCAGCGCCAGCCGGGCTCCCACGCTTTGTTCCTTCAACCGCATTTGCACCACCCGTAGAAGCAGATTTCCTGAACCATGGACGCGGTGGACCCGCCGTCCGGCGCCCGGGGCGCCGACCTGCCGTCCAACCTCGCAATATTTCGAAGGAAATTTTATCTTTTTTACAGGAAAGTGCGACTACAGCACCGCGCTCGGTTCCGCGGCGGCGTGCACGCCGGCCAGGTAGCGGGCTTCCAGCGCCATGCGGCGCCGCATCACCGCGTCCTCCACCCCCCGCTTGGCTTGCTCCACGCTGGGACACACGCCCGTCTCGAAAGCCGTCTGCCACCAGTAGCCGATGTCACGTATGTCCTCGAACCAGTCTATGCGCCCATGCGTCCTGCCCGCGACGTCGATGTAGTTCCAAGAGAAGATCTGCGACACCCAATACATCGTCTTCATACCCATGTCCCGGCTCCTCGCTTGAGGGCGCTCGCAAGGGTGGACGACGGGTCTGGCGGAGGGAGGACGCCAGCGTTCCGCGATGTCACGCGCCTGCGAGGCCGGAGGGCATTCTAGGAACCGGCGCGGGCTTCGGGTACGCGAAAAATCTGAGCCGCGGCAGATGAGAGGCGTGGAACCAGCCTCGGAAATTTCCCACAATCCGGCTAGCGATGCGGCCGGAACGCCATGTCTTCGCACAGGTGCCAGGACATATTCCCACGGCGCTTTCAGCACGTGGATAAACGCGCTTTCCGTACGTTCATGGAACGATTTCGCCACCGTTTAACGAACCTGAATTTCTGCTTGCACGGTTCGGTCGAGGCCTGGGGGTATTGCGCCATACTGGCTCGCCCCGTGACCTTTTGGCTATTCCATGCGATATCTCCACGACCATCACCATGGCATCCAGGCGGCACCGCCCATCGCTTACGACGCGACCGCCAATGTGACCAGCGCCAGCATCGCGATTGCAACGTCGCACAGTGCCTATGAAGCCGTTTTCCGGGAACTCGTGCAGAACCATGCCACCCGCCTGCACCGCTTCATCATCAAGCACATCGGCAACTGCCCCGACGCGGAAGACCTCACGCAGCAAGCCTTCCTGGAAGCCGCCAAGTCGTACCACAGCTTCCGCGGCGAATCGCAGCTTTCCACCTGGCTCTACGGCATCGCCCTGAACCTGGTGCGCAACTACCTGTCGCGCGCGCCCGAATGCCGCTACTTCTTCGTCGGCGAAGACGCGCTCAGCGACCATGCGTCCCAGGACCTGACCCCGGACGACGCCGCCGAGCAGAACCAGACCCTGCGCCTGCTGGAAGAATCCATCGCGGAACTCCCCGAAAACATGCGCAGCATCCTGTTGATGATGGGCCTGAACGATCTGACCTACGAAGAAGCGGCCGCGCGGCTGACGGTACCCGTCGGCACCATACGCAGCCGTTTGTCGCGGGCCCGCGCCGCGCTGCGTTCCAAGCTGGAAACCAAGGGCGTCCGACTGGACGCCTGATCCGGCGGATCATTCCGCCGATCATTTCACGGCCGGGACCTTCAACACCTGCGTGGGCCCCGGCTGCGACAACTGCAAGGTCCTGTCCATGCCGTCGGCGTACACCGTCGATCGCGATCCCCCTTCCCAGGACCAATTGACGGCCTCGCCCCACTTGCGCAACGAAGCCGGGATCAAGGGCGCCCCGTTCACTTCCACCACCCGCGGCCGGATCACGAATATCCGCTCCCATCGCTTGCTGCTCTTTTTCTTGTGCGAAAAGAAGGCGCCCAGCCCCGGGATGTCGCCCAGCAAGGGAATCTTGCTGACTTCGTCGCCGTCCTCGCTGATGTTGTAGCCGCCGATCAGCAAGGCCTCGCCATCCGCGACGACGGCCAGCGTGCTGACGCTGGTCTTGGACGTGACGGGCAATTGGTCGACCTCGGCATCCTGGGTGATCTTTCCGTCCTCGATATCCACCGTCAGCTCCACCTGGCGCGCGCCGTTCGCATCGATATAGCGCGGCGTCACACGCAATGACGTCCCGACCGTCACCGCCCGCGCGTCCACATAGCGGTCGGTGGCCAGCCGGATGTAGAACGTCTTGGAGTGGTCGATCAGCGCTCCCATGTTGTCGGAGGTCAGGATGGACGGCTTGGACAGGATCTGCGCCTCGTTGTCGTGCTGCAGGGCGTTCAGCCGCGCCAACAGGGAATCCGCCACGCTCAGTCCTATCGTGCCGGGCGGCATGATGCCGCGATCCAGTCCCCTGCCATCCGGATTGTTCGCCCTGGGACCGCTGTAGCCCATGCCGAACTCCGTCTTGCCGGCCCTCGCGCCCCACCTGACGCCGAGCTCCTTGGTCGCGTCGGCCGATATGTCGACGATCATGACCTCGATTTCGATCAAGGTCGTGGGGACGTCCAGCTGGGCGATCAGCGAACGGTACACGGCCATGCGCTCCGGAATGTCCTGCACGATGACGGCGTTCAGGCGTGCGTCGGCCTGTATGGTTGCCTGGCGGGCCCGCCGCCCGCCATCGAGCGAGCCGCCGCGCGCCGGTTGAGCCGGCTTGCCGATGCCCGTCAGCGGAGACGTCCCCGCCGCGCCGGGTTCGCGCAAGGCGTAGGGATCGCGCAACGGCGCCGCCATCGCGGACAACACCGAATTGCCGGCGCCTGGACCGCTGCCCGCGATCAGTTCACGCAGCAGGGTCGCCAGGCCCGGCGTGGTGATCGACTGGTCCCGGTAGCGCACGACGCGATCATTGACGGACGCATACTTCAGGCGGAAAACGGCGACTTCCTGCCTGCCCGCCGTGGGCGGCAGCGCATTGATGGTCCGTTCGATCAAGGCGACGTAGGCGGGCGGCCCCGATACCAGCGCGAGCCCCTGGTCGGGCAGCTCGCCCCAGCCGAAGCGGTCGTCGATCACGCCCAGCCTGTCCAGCGCATCGCGCAGGCCGGCGATGGCGCCGTTGCCGACGCTGATGGTCTTGGTCACCATCGCGCTCGCCGGACTGACGAACAGGGTACCGGCGTACACGAACCAGTTGAAACCGTAGACGCCCGCCATCTTGTCCATGAACTCCGTCGGACTCGCCGCCGTGAACTTGCCGTTGACCAGGCCCGCCACACCCGGCGCCAATTGCAGCGCCAGGCTGAAGCCGCTGGCGAACCGCCGCAGGACGCTTTCGAGCGACTCATCGGCCGCGAAATACGTATAGGGCGCCGCCGGCCAGGAAGGCGCGGCGTTCGCGTTCGCCGCCAGCACCACGGTCGCGACAGCCAGGCACAGGCTGGGCATTGCCTTCCGACCGCGGGAACACCATCGCTGCAACATCATTGTCCAACTCATCGATAATCATGTGTACGCGTCTCTACGGGGATCCCGGCGGGCTGTCTCCATCCTCCATCGCCAGATCGCGCACGGCACGTAATACGTGGGCGACCGGAACGACGAGCTCGCTCGGGATGTATTCGTTTTCGCGGGCATCGGCCAGCAGCGCGCGCGCCAGCGGCACGTCCCGCATGATCGGCACGCCGAGCCGGCGCGCCATGTCCATCATCTGCAGCGCCACGCCGTCCCGGCCTTTGGCCACGACGATGGGCAGGGGCGTCTGGTCCGGCACATAGCGCAGCGCCACCGCGATATGGGTGGGGTTCACCACCAGCGCGGCAGCCTTGCGCACGGCCTCCACGGCACCGCCGTTGCTCATTTCCTGATGCAGGCGCTTGCGCTGCTGCTTGATCTCGGGCTGCCCCTCCATGTCCTTCTGCTCGCGCTTCACTTCTTCCTTGGTCATCATCAGGCGCTTGTTGCGTTGCCTGCGTTGCCACCCCATATCCAGCCCGGCGATCACCAGGCAGAACACCGCCGTGTAAAGCAACAACATGCGGAACAACCCGCCGTTCACCGCCAGCACGCCTTCCAGGCCTCCCGATCCGGCGTGGACCAGCGGCGCCAGGCCGGCACGCAGCAACAGCCACGTCAGCAGGCAGAAGCAGATGATCTTGACCGTCGACTTGATCGTTTCGACCAGGTTCTTCACGGAGAAGATGTTCTTGGCGTTGGAAACCACGTTCAACTTCACGCCTGACGGCTTGGCTTTTTCAGCGGCGAACAGCACGCCGATCTGCGCGAATTCCACGAACAGGCCGAAGCCGAGCACGATCGCCACGAAAGGCCACAGCAGGTCCACGCCTTCGCGCAATGCGATCGTCGCCGCCACCTTGAGCGCCTCGCGGAATTCCAGGTCGCCCAGCCCTGCCGGCACGGCCAGCAGCCGCAGCATGCCAGCCAGGATGGCCTGCCCGTTGAAGACCAGGTACGCCAGCAACGCCAGGGTCAGCATGGTCTGGCTGAAGTCCCGGCTGTACGGGACATCCCCCTTCTTGCGAGCGTCCTGGAGTTTTTTGGGTGTCGGCTTTTCGGTCTTTTCGCCGCTCACGGAGCCCGCCAGATGTGTGTCAGCACGGGCAGCAGCTCATCCGCGCGCCGGGCTTCCTTATCGATGTGGCCGAACAGTATGCCGACGTACAGCACCAGCACGAACAGCGCCAGCCCCGTCTTGATCGGCATGGCCAGGAAGAACACTTGCAGTTGCGGCGTGAAGCGGCTGGCCAGGCCCAACCCCAATTCCGCCAGCAGCATGATGATCACCACGGGCGCCGACAGCAGTACCACCAGATGCATCAGGCGATCCAACTGGGCCAGGAACAAGGGCATGGCGTCCTGCCGGAAAGCGGGGTACCACTGCCAGGGATTCCAGAGCCGGAAGCTGTCATAAAGTATCGAAAGCACCAGGGAAATGCCGCCACCCACGAAAAAGAAAACCCCATACGCCAGCTGCATCAGCACGGCGGTGGGCGTGGTTTCGCCGCCCATGGTGGGGTTCAGCAAGGCCCCCATGCTGGCGCCGCGCTGGTAGTCGATGACCGAGCCCACCCCTTCGATGACCCAGAAGGGGATGGCAAGGAAGAACCCCAGCACCAGACCGATAAAGGCTTCCTTGGCCACCAGCAGCAGCACGGCGAACAAGCTGACGGGCGCGGCGGCGGCCGTACCCGGCAGCACGAGCGGGACCACCAGCAATCCCAGGGCGATCGCCAGCGCGCCCCGCAACCGCCCGGGCAGTATCTGTTTGCTGAAGACGGGCAGCATCATGCACAGAAGCAGGATCCTGGGTTGCGTCAGCACCATGGATAGCAGCAGCTCATATACCGCGGCGTAGGTGGCGTAACCCTTCATGCGGTTCCCCTCGCACTACCGGATCGCACGGAAGGACTCGAATATCGACAGCGAGTAGTTGAAAATTTCCATGCCGATCCAGCCCGCGGTCAGCAGCAATGTCACGAACACCGCCAGCAGCTTGATGGCGAACGACAGGGTCTGCTCCTGGATCTGCGTCAACGCCTGGAACAGGGAAAACAGGGTCCCGACCACGGACGCCACCGCCAAGGGCGGCAGCGACAGCCAGAAGATCAGGTACAAGGCTTCCTTCAGTTGATAGACCAGCTCAGCGACGTTCATACGGCCCGGTCTCACGCATAGGACAGGACCAGGCCCTGGATCAGCTTGGTCCATCCATCGAGCATCACGAACAGGAACAGCTTGAGCGGAATGGCGATGGTGACGGGAGACACCATCATCATGCCCATGGCCAGCAGGATGTTGGAAACGATCAGGTCGATGATGATGAACGGCAGGTAGAGCAGGAAGCCGATCTGGAACGCGGCGTTCAGCTGCGAGATCACGAACGCGGGAATCAGGACGAGCAGATTGTCTTCCCGCAGGCCGCTGGCCTGCTCCACCCCCCATAAGGTGGTGGCCGTCTCCACGAAAAAGCGGCGCTGCCCGGCACCACTGTGCTTGAGCATGAACGACCGCAGCGGGGCGGAGCCGCGCTCGACCGCGACCATCAGGTTGTCGAAGCGTTCCGCCGGCTCGCTCTGCGTCGTGGCGCTCCGGTAGGCCTGCCTGGCTTCGTCGACGACCTTGCCCAGCACCGGCGCCATCACGTAGACCGAGAGGATCAAGGCGAGCCCGTTCAAGGCCGTATTCGCCGGAACCTGCTGCACGCCGATCGCGTTGCGCAGAAGCGCCAGCACGACGGAGATCTTCAGGAAAGAAGTCGTCAACATGATGATGAGCGGCAGCAGCGCCACGCACAGGATGACGACGATCAGCGCGACCGGGTCGAAATCGCTCAACCCCATGAGTCCCGGCCTGGAAACAGCGTCAGCACGCGCGCGCCTATGCGGCCGTCGATGTCGACGAGCTCGGCGGTGCCGATCAGCGTACCGTTCGCGCGTATATGTACCGGACCGGCGTCGATGCGCCGTTGCAGATCGAAGAACTCACCGGGCCGCAGGCGCCGCAATTCTCCCAGGGGCATGTTCAGTTCGCCCAGATCGAAGACCAGATGTACCGGGATGCGATCGACGTCCGGGCCTTCCGCCCCGGGGAGGGTGCCGGCCTCCGGCATGGCGGCGGGTTCGGCCTGGGCGGGCGTCGATACCATCTGGCCGTGCACGACGTCGGCACATGGGTCCCCTGCCCTTGCGCCATGCTGTTCGGCGCTGGGGTGCGGCGGCTCATGCGGTTGTGTAGGGAATTCCGGAGAAAGGTCCTGCCCAGGCTCCAGGCCATGGTCGTACCGGGATCCATAATGATCCTCCGGCGTAGGGTAATCGTTCATGCGTAAGCTGCTCCATTCCTGTGTCACGACATAGCGGGACGCGTCCGGCTCGCACGCCCGCACGCGCAGGCCCTGTCCATCGGGCGTAGCCAGCCAGGCATCGCCTTCCAGGCTCGCCAGGCCATGGTCGAACAACACGACGTCACCGATTTCCACGCGCCGCAGCGCGTCGCCGAGCAAGGTCGTTACGCCGGCGCGGGCGACCAGCCGTATGGACAGCCCGTCCAGAAGATCCGTCTCGCTCGCGTCCTGCCCTGCCGGGCTGCGGCCCGGCAGTTCGCTCAGCCGCAGCAAGCCGGCCTCGTCCGCCGCCAGCAGGGCCGCAACCGCGCGTCCGCCGCCAGGCGCGTGCAAGGTCAAGGTCCACGCATACGGGTAGGCCTGCGTGGGCAGACCCGGATGCGCCGGGGCGTCCACGCCAAGCACCCGCATGGCGGGGCACAGCCGCCCGATGCCCAGGCCGTCGAAGGCATCGCGGACCAGGGACTCCCACGCGGCGTCGACGAAGCACGGCGGCAACGGCGCAACGTCCAGGTCCGGCATGCGCATGGCCAGCCAGTCGTCGAATACGCGCGATGACAGTTGCAGCACCAGCCGCGCCCCCTGCCAATCCAGCATGACCGAGCGCCATGCCGCGTCCCGCGTATTTTCGCCGTGTAAGGGCTCGCGGTGATGCTCCGGCGCCTCATGCGACGACACCGCGCTCATACATATATTCCACGGCCGCGCGTCGGGATTCCCGTCGTCTTCCGGCTCGACGATGCCACGGGCGGCATGCCTGGCGATCCTGCTCAGCGCCTTTGCCTGCGCCGCGGTCCGGCGGACCAGCCGCAATGGCACGGGTGCCGTCATGCCATCGACTCCCGCCGCGGCGCGGGCGCCGCGTCCGCGTGCACTTCCAATGGTTGTCGATCGCCGTCATGGGCCGCCACCTTGACGGCGACATCGCGCGACAGGTCCGCCGCGATGCGGTTCGCCAGCGCGGCCGCGCCACGCCGCAGGCGGTCGCGCGCGCAGGCATTCATGCTGACGAAGTCCACCGCCAGCCGCCCCCCTCGCTCCTGGACGGATAGACGCGTGGCGGGGAGCAGGTCTTCGTTCAGCGCGATGCCTATCGTGCGGCGCTCGTCGTGCAGCGCGTCGAGATAGACCTTGGTGACCATGGCTGCCAGCGCGCCCAGATCCCTGGGCGCAAGCGATGCATCTTCGGTGGACATGTCTTCCTGGCGTTCGAGATCGGCCTGCCGTCGCGTCACGCGCCCGATGTCATCCTCGCGCTCGGAACGGCGCTCTGGCAGGTCCATTCCGACACGCGGATGGAAACGCTCGACGCGCGCGTCGGGTTGCCTCCCGTCACGCTCGCACAACAGCGCACGGAACACGGCGGCTTCGTCTGGGTCGACGGGATCGACGGGAACCCGCATGGGCAGGCGGCGCGGGTTTTCCGCCAGACGGGCGCCGCGTTGCGGCGGCTGCGGGGCGGACGGCTGCGTGGACGGCGACACATTCATGTTGGCAACTCCTGATTGGGCATATGAACGCGACGATCAGGACACGAAGCGGCCGTGCATCATGACGGCCGCCTCATCCAGGGCATCGTCGGCGGCCCGCTCTTGCTCCAGGGCGCGGTGTCGGCGGTAGCGCTCCAGCACTTCCGTCGACTTGCGTGTCGCCCTGGCCGCGGCGGCACGCGCGGCCCTTCCCTGGTCCAGCGCCGCGTCCGCTTCGTCGCGTTTCTCACGTGCCGACGCCACGGCCCGTTCCAGGACCCGCGTCCGCTGGCGCAGCGCGTCGATTTTTCCGAAGCTGCGCTCCAGCTCGCGCCGGTTGACCGGTTCGGCGAGCAAGGCCGCGTACATGGCCGCCTCTTCGTCGGCGGCCTGGATGCGCCAGTGTTCCAACTGCCGCTGCTCGCGAGCCAGATGCAAGGCGGCTTCTTCGGACTGGCGATACAACTGGGCCAATGCCCGGGCCGCGCGGTCTTCGCGCAGGCGACGCAGGACGACCAGGTCGCGTCTCAGGTCACGCGCGATCGCCGTCATCCGTGCACCAGGCCGGCCATGCGTGCAACGGTGGCATCGAAGCGATCCTTCTCGTCCTGCGTCGCCTGGCGCAGGAATTGCCGCATATCGCCTATCTTGCGGACCGCCTCGTCCGCCACGGGGTCGTGGCCAGGCTGATATTCGCCAATATTGAGCAACAGTTCGATCTCCGCGTATTTGGCCATCAGTTCCCGGAAGCGCCCCGCCGCCGCCGCATGTTCGCGCGGCACGACATTGCGCATCACACGACTGGCCGAAGCCAGCACGTCGACGGCCGGAAAATGGTGCTCCGCACCGAGCTTGCGTGACAGCACGATATGGCCATCCAGGATGGAACGAACCTCGTCGGCGACCGGCTCGGTCATGTCATCGCCTTCGACCAGCACCGTATAGAACGCGGTAATCGAACCGCGCGCGTTCATGCCGGCGCGTTCCAGCAGCCTGGGCAGCACGGCGAAGACCGATGGAGGAAAACCCCGCCGTGTCGGCGGCTCGCCCGCGGCCAAGCCGATCTCACGCTGGGCACGGGCGAAACGGGTCACCGAGTCCATCAGCAGCAGCACCCGCTTGCCCTGGTCGCGGAAGTATTCGGCGATCGCGGTCGCCACATAAGCCGACTTGACGCGCTCCATCGCCGACCGGTCGCTGGTGGCGCACACCACGACGCTATTGCCGAGGTTGTCGCCCAGGTCACGCTGCAGGAACTCGCCGACCTCGCGCCCGCGTTCCCCGATCAGGGCGACTACGCGCACGTCGACGTCCGCGCCGTTGGCCAACATGCCCATCAAGGTCGACTTGCCGCCGCCCGCCGCCGCGAAAATGCCCACGCGCTGGCCTACGCCACAGGTCAACAGGCCATCGATGACGCGTATGCCCAGTTCCAGGGGCTGCTGGATGGGCATGCGCGACAGGGGATGCGGCGCGGGACCCTGGACAGGGTACGTCTGCGTCGTGGCGAGCGGGCCGCGCGTCGCCTCATCCAAGGGGCGCCCCAGCCCATCGAGCACGCGCCCCAGCAGGGCCATGCCCACCGGCACGCTCAGTACGCCATCCGTGGGCAGGACCTCCGTCCGGGGTGAGATTCCGCGCGTATCGCCGATGGGCGTCAACAGCGCGGCGTCCTCGGCGAAGCCGATGACTTCGGCCTTGATGTCGCCGCCGCCATCGGGGTCCCGCAATATGCAGAGCTGGCCCACGCGCGCCCCGGCCACCGCGGCCCGTATGATCGTGCCCGTTACCTGGGTGACGCGCCCGATCACCTCAATGGTGCGGGCCTCGGCCAGGCTCGCGCGCAGCCGGGGAAGGATGTGATCAAACATCATCTTGCGCCGGCATGGCGGCAGGCCGCGATCCGCCTTGATCGGCCAACGCGATTTCCAGCGCCCGCTGCACCACGTCGAGCTGCTGGTCCAGGCTGGTTTCTATCGTGCCTATCGGCGTTTCCATCCTGCAAGTGCCGCGGGCCAGGCGGTCGTCGGGCACCACATCCAGGTAATCCACGCCGGGAAACTGCGCCAATAGCGCCTGCATATGCTGGCGCACCACCGCAGCATCGTCGGTATGCATGCGCAGCAACACATTCTTCTGCCGACGCAACACGGCGAGCCCGCCGCGCACGACGGTCAGCGCACGGTCGGTCGCGTCGAAGTCCCCTACGATGCGGCGTACCGCCGCCACCACCAGTTCCGCCATCTCGCGCTCGACCTGCCGCAGGTAATCGGCCGTCTGCCGTGCCACGGACAGCATGGCGGCGGCTTGCTCGACGCGTGCTGCCTGCATCCCCTCCGCGTATCCGCGTTCGCACTCGCGACGATAGGCCTCGCGTGCCTGCTCCGCCACGCGCGTTGCATCATCCCGCGCGCGGCGGATCAGACCCTTGGCATCCAGGAACGCGACGTGTTCGTCGCGGCGAAGGACCTTTCCCACGGGGACGGCCGCCAAGTCATGCGGCGGCTCATCGCATGCCGCTTCAACCCGGAATATCATCTCGCCCCCGGAAGATTGGACTGCCGCGGACGGCCTGTGCCAGCGCCATCGCGCCATCGCTATCGATGGCCGCCGACACCGCTTGCACGATATCGTCGTTCGCCGTGGCCGCCGGCAACGATGGTGACGGGCCAGGCAGAGGCGGAAGCTTCAGGAACAGGCGGCGCGCCACGGCTGGCGGCGCGCCCTGGAATGCCAGATAAAGCAAGGCATGGCCGGCCAGGTCGATGTCGCGGCGTGCCTGGCCGGCATCGACCAACATCGCGCCGGGCAGGCCGGGATGGATGGCGCGGGCATCCCTGACCCAATGCATGACGTCCGGCCCCAGTGCATCCTGCAAGGCCCGCACGGAAGAACCCATGATGGCGTAGCGCAACCGTGGGGCGCATAGCGCCACGCCCATCCGGCGTACCAGCAAGGCCAGCGCGTCCCGCGGCAGGACAGCGATGTCGAGCCCGACGGCCGCGCCGTCGGTCACTGGCATGGCGTGCAAGCCTTCCCGCTGGAGTATCGCGGCGGACCAGTGACGATGCCAAGACGCCGCGGCGGCGGGGCCGACAGCCAGGGCGCAGGCGCGGGGCCAGGGCCCGTAGTCCGCCATACGCGTGGGATGCAGGGTTTTACTCGGCAGAAAGTTGAAGACGACCATCGGTCGCTCCAGCAAGGACAAGCCCAACGACACGCCCAACGACAAACCCGACGACAAGCCAGACATGCTTCAACCTTGACCGAAGCCGCCCACGCCGGGCCCCCTGTCCAGCGGGGAGTCGTGCACGAAACCATCGCGCCGCTTGCGCCAAACCCAGATCGCGGCGACGCCCGCGGCGCAGGCAATCGCCAGCACACCCGCAAGCCACCAGATCCAGGTTGCCCGCCTTCCCTGCATGGCCTGCGGGCCTTCGCCCTGCCCGGCGTCACGGGCCGTTTGCAGGGATGATGGAAAATTCGCCGGCAAGGTTGCCGGTAGCGAGGCCGCGGCGGATACCCCCGCCCGTTGGGCCATGACCAGCACCACGGACACCCGGTCTTCGCCCAGATCCGGAATGGCGTGCGACACCAGCGTGCGGATCTGCGGCTTCAGCACGTCCAGGTTGTAGCCGGACTGATGCTTGATGAATACCGCGGCGGAAGCCGGGGTCTTGTTGATCTTCGCGGCATCCTGGTCGGGCAGCACGACATGGACGCGGGCGACCAGAACGCCGTCCATCCTGGTCAGCGTGCTTTCGAGTTCCTGCGAAAGCGCGTAGATATAACGCGCCCGCTCTTCCAGGGGGGATGAGATCATGCCTTCCTTCTGGAAGATCTTGCCCATGCCTTCGAAGCGTTCCCTGGGCAGGCCCTGCAGCCGGAGGATACTGAGCGCCTTGGCGACATCCGACTCGGCGACGGACAGGGTGACGCCGTTCTTCTTGAGCTGCTTCTCGGCGGGTATGGAGGATTGCAACAGCACGGCCAGGATTTCGTTGGCTTCGGCATCCGTGGCCGCCGAAAACAGTTCCACGCGGCTGGAACAGCCCACGAGCAGTGCGAGCGCGATCGCACCGACCAGCCGCATGTATACCAGGGGCGATGCTTGCTGCATGGAAGGCAAGTCAACCCCGCGACATGACGTCGGCCGTGTGGGAGAACTTCCCACCCACCTTGGCGGCGACGTCGATGTCGACCGACAGCCTGCTGGCCGTCCGAGCCAGCTTGAGCGCGTCCCGGATGGCCTGTCCGTCCAGCACCGGACGCTGCTCCAGATCCGCCGCCAGCGCCTGCGCCTGCCCCCAGTTGCCGGAGATTCCAGCCAGGTGATTGCGCACGCCCCCGGCAATATTCCGCAGCAACAACCCCATGCCCATGGCATCGCCGTCGCTCGACGTATCGTCGCCCGCCCCGGCATCGCCCAACGGCGAGACCGGCCCGTTCATGGCGGCGCGGAACAACGCCACCTGCATAGCGTCGGCGCCGACCGGCGGCAGGGCGTCAGCGTTGACCTCGGAAATGGAATCGAGCAATCCGACTTTCAATTTGAACTCCTGTGTATAGGCACGCGTTCGTCGCGCTCAACGGCGCAAGGCCCCGGACAGCTCGCGCCTGGTGTCGGGCGCGATATCTTCCTGTTCCAGGGCCTGCGCGAATTTCCTGTCGGCCGCGGCGCCATGGCCGGCGTCACGCAGCATGAAGCCCTTGCATAGCGCAACCAGGCCGTTGTCCGGATCAAGGCCGGCGGCCCGTTCGACCACCGACAAGGCGGTCTCGGGCCGGCCGGCGAGCATATGGACCATGGCCAGCCCCAGATCGACCATGGGATGGTCAGGACGCAGCACGCGCAGGCTGTTGAAAATGGTTTCCGCAGCCTGCGCCTGTCCCAGGAACGCGCCGACGAAGGCAAGCTCGGCGAGTTCCTGGATGACCCGGCCATCCTCGATCATGTCTTTCGACATATCGGTAGCCGTCAAAGTGCTACGCCGTCATCTGTTCCGATTGGATCGATGCCCGCGTCGCCAGCTCCCCGGTGTAGTCGCGGGTCAGATCGGCATTGGCCTGCAGGTTCCGCGCGACCCTGTCCATCGACCGCCTGGTGATGTCATCGGTGTCATGCATCTGCTCGCGGGTAATGCCCAGCAACTGCTCCGTCTTGCGCCGATTGGCCTGGGCGATCTCGACGTCCCATTGCGCCATGCCCAAGTTCAGGTTGCGCCAGCCATTGGCACCGCCGATACCGCCATTCGCCCCGTTCACCGCTGTCTGCGCGACCTTGGCCCCGGTATCGATCCTTGGCTGCCACCCGGCCACGCTGTCCCTGACGGTCGAGGCCGCTCCCCTGACCGTCGCCACGTTCAGGTTTTTCGCGGACTGCATGGCCTTCTGGAACAGTTGAGCCAGCTCCTTCAGCTTGGCCAGGGACTGGCGGATGATCTGGATGACATCCTGCGCAAGCTGTTCCATTGAACCGACGAAGCGCTTCAAGGTCTCCGTCGCCGCCGACGCCACGTTCGACGCGACCGAGCCGCTACCGGCGCCCAGGCCGGACAGCGCTTTCGCGAGACTCTTGATGACGGCCCCGCCGCCGGCCACGGCCAGATTGCCTATGACCACGATGGCCATGCCGACGATCTGCCCCCAGAATTCCACCCGCTCGACCGTTTCTTTGCTGGCGCCGAACGCCTTCGCGATATTGCCGCAGAACTTGGCCAGGGGATTCGGGTCCGCCAACAGCAGTCCCATTACCGCACCGACCGTATCGGCCAGCGTATCCGCGGCTTTCTTCGATACGACACTGCCGGTCGATTTGATCGCATCCGATACCGCGCCGACGACGTCGATACCGTTCTGCTTCAATACATGGTTCGCCAGGGCCGCGCCGGCCAGGGCCAGAGCAGGCCAGGCGGCGCCGCCGGTCGCGACGGTCGCCACCGCGGCAATCGCCACGGTGATATAGGGCATGTAAGGACCCAGGGTTTCCGACACCCAGCTGGTCAGCCGGTTGTACCAGCGGCCGGCGTTCTCGAGGAAGTCCGCGGCCTTCTGCTCGAATTCCTTGATGCTGTTCATCTGCGCGTCGACATATCTGTCGACGCGGGCCTTCATCTGGTCGTAGGACTCGTTGGTCCTGTCATTGACCAGGGCGCCGTTGGCCTCGGTGCGCAGGCCTTGCACTTCCGCCACCAGCAGGCCGACATTGAGCGGCGACGGGGCCGCCAAGGACGCCAAGGGCGCCACGACCGGCGCGCCCGGCGCCGCCAGGAAAGGCGCGCCGTTCGCGTCGTGCGTTTCCATGGCTTTCACCGTCGGCCGCCTGGCTTCGGTGTCGTCGCGCGGTCCGCTGAAGCTTCCGACGATATCTTCGATCGCCTGGACGATGGAATCCAAGGGATCGGATGCTTCCTTGGCATGGGCATTGCCGCCGGTCACCACCATTGCATCGCCGGGCCACGACAGCGGCCCGGGAGTTTGAATACTTGTGCTCATAGCAACCTTCCTCGGCAATCAAAAAATCAGGCCAGCACGCGCATGGCCGAACGCAGGAATTCCAGGCGAAGCTCGTTCACCTTGTCCAGGCGCCGATTGGCTTCGCCGGTATCGCCGCTGCGCCGGCGCGCCAGGTCCATGGCGACATTGGCGTCGCTGTCCTGCATCTGGCCTTCGACGTCGTGGTACTTTTTCTCGGCATCCCGCTTGGCGCCCAGGGTCTGGCCGATCGAAGACGTGGCACTGCCCAGACCCTGCGCGGTAGTCTGGCTGGCGGTGCCGAGGCCATTCCAGCTGTCGATCGCGGAGCCCCGCTCGGTGTAGCGGCTCATATTGAGCACGCTGCCCTCGCTGACGGCCCTGTTCATCTGTTTGCCGGCGGCATATACGCAGCCGAAGCTGATCGCGGCGCCCAGGACGGACATACCCGCGTTGGCCAGCATGGCCAGGTTCTTGTCCCAGGCGGCGTCCAGCTCCTTGCTGGCGCTCTGGTGGACCGCGACGCGCTTTTTCTGCAAGGCGATTTCGCGATTGTCCAGGCAGGCCTTCATGGCGTCCGCGTTTTCCTTCAGCGCGGCTTCGCCCATGATCTTTTCGGCTTCGGCCATCGCCCGCAACACGGACGATTCGGCTCCCGCCGCCTGATCGGCGTCGCCGAAGCCGGGCACCGGACTATGCGTCATTACGCCGGCGTTCGATGAAACGGACATCGTAGACATTATGGATACTCCTAGATATTGGAAATTTCGGAACACCGATACGGGTGACCGACCCTGAGTGATCAGGCCGCCTGCCTGAGTCCGGCAAGTGCCTGATCGCAACGCAGCTTTATCTGTTGGTGCTCCGGCCTGCTGCACATGGACCGCGCGAGATCGAAGGAATCGAAGGCCCGGGCGGGCTTGCCCATGGCGCGGAAGCAGTCTCCCGCGTGCATGACAACGGAAGGATCATTGACGTCCATGAGCGCCGCGACGGCGTACATGTGCACGGCGTGCTCGTGCTGCCCCAGCATCTGAGTGGCGGCGGCCAGCCCCTTCATGTATCGCGGATCCTTGTTGTCATACAGCACCAGCTGCGCGAACAGATGTTGGGCCAGGTCGTACCTGGCTTGCCGATAGAGGTCGTGGGCCACGGCATGCAACCGCTGGCGATCCCCATCGCGGATGCCCAGGGAATCGCCCAACGGACGATCGTTTTTCAGGATCCCGCGCACGACGCGCATGACGTCGACGCCGCGACCATGACCGCGATACGGTGCGGCCATCAGACAGACCCGGTGATCCGCGCGAAGCCCATGGCGATGCTTTGGGCTGCCTTGATCAGCCCCTGAATACCGGTCTGGAGCTGATTGATGTTGCCGATGATGAGGCCCTGCTTGGACGCGACCATCGACTGGGAGCTGGACACCTCATCGCGATAGCCGTCCAGCTTGGTCCGTATCGTTTCGAATTCCGACTTCCTGGAGTCGCCCGTGAGGCCCGTCATGCCGAGTTCCGCGAGCATGCCGGACGTGACTTCCAGCTTCTTGTCGTCGTAGGGCTTTTCGATTTCGTCTTTTTTCGCACCGCTCTCGCGGTCCTTCAGAATGCCCTGGATATCCTTCAACATCGGATTGTTGTCTTCCTTGCCCATTTGGACCGGAAAGAGATTGATGAAGTTGCCGACTTCGGCACGTGCTTCGTTGATCTGGCGCGTTCTGCGGATCAGCCGCGTCGACTCCTGATTGCATGCGTTCAGCGAACTCCCGTTCGACTGAGTGACTTCATTGTTGGTCGCGATGGCCTCGGCGATGATTTTTCCCCAGTTCTCGCCAGGCGCGGCCGCGTACTCGCCGCCACCGACACCCACCCCGGCGATTTCACCGTAACCACCCAGAGACTGTCCGACACCCGTTGTAGACACACTCATTTAGCACTCCTGTTTGCTGCGTCGGGTCCATACGAAAGACCCGGGGCGTAGGTGCCTGGCTACAGTGGGCAGTTCCGCTACGCGACCGCTTGCATTCAACACTTGATCCGATATTGCACGGGACTGGGAACGAAATCGGGAGCACGGCCACTACCATGACCCCACACACAGTCGACACCGCCGGCAAGAACCCAGGATGCGCCCAGAATGATCTCGTCCACCCCATCACTTACCGCACCGTCCGCGATAGGCGGCGCGTCTCCGGCGGGAGATCACGACGCCGGCGCGCGCGGCCATCCGTCAGCCAGCTCGTCGGGATGGGGTCCTGTCCGTGCGAGACGACCGACCACCGCGCCGGTGACCGGGCCGGCCGAATCGGCGTTGACGCCATTGACGCCATTGACTCGATTCCTCGGCCAAACCTGCCTGGAACTTTCCGTCAACGACGCACTGGAGCCGGACATCACGCTATCCGATCTGCGTCATCCGCCCACCTTCGACGCCGTGCTGCGACACGCCCGTATGGCCCTGCGGGAAGCCGGCGCGAACGGCGGCCTCGACAGCCCCATATACCAGTCGGCCCTGCTGGTGCTGGACCGCAACGTCGTGTTGAGGAACCAGTCGCGCACGATCCGAACCGCGTTGCAACAGGGATGAACCAGACACACTCGGCCCCGCTTCCCGCCGAGACCATCGAATTGCTGCAAGTGCTGGCCTTTCTCAAGTTACAGAACGGCAAGGCGCGCGACGCCGTCGCCTTGCTGGAAGCGTGCAACCGGGCAGGCGGCTGCCAGGGCCGCGCGTTGATCCTGCTGGCTTATGCGCAGTTGCGCGCCGGCGCACCGGAGCAGGCGCTTTCCGTGCTGGACCGCGCGGATACGCAGGCGCTCGCCTTGCCCGCCTGTCGCGTGGTGCGCGCACAAGCGCTGTCGGCCGCCGGCCGCCATGACGAGGCGCGGCAGGCCATGCAGGCCTACGCCGCCACCCGTACCAGCCCCCCTACCGCCACATCCGCCTAGTTCGCTCCTGCCGGCCCGCATCACCCTCCCCCATGCAAGCAATACGACGCATCATCGCCATCGCGACCAGCCGGAACGATATCCTGCTGGCCGCGACCGTCATGGCCATCGTGTTCATGATGATCCTGCCGATGCCCACGGCGGTCATGGACATACTTATCGCCGCCAACATCACGCTGTCCTGCGTGTTGCTGATGGTGGCGATTTACCTGCCGTCGGCGCTTGCCTTCTCTTCTTTCCCCGCCGTCCTGCTGGTGTCGACGCTGTTCAGGCTGGGGATATCGATCTCGACCACGCGGCTGATCCTGCTCGATGGCGATGCCGGCCACATCATCGACACCTTCGGCAACTTCGTCGTGGGCGGCAACCTGGTGGTGGGCCTGGTGGTCTTCCTGATCCTGACGATCGTGCAGTTCATCGTGATCACCAAGGGGTCCGAGCGCGTGGCTGAAGTGGCCGCCCGCTTCTCGCTGGATGGCATGCCGGGCAAGCAGATGTCCATCGACGCCGACCTGCGCGCCGGGGCGATACAGATGGACGAGGCGCGCCGGCGCCGCAGCGTGGTCGAAAAGGAAAGCCAGCTGTACGGCGCCATGGACGGCGCGATGAAGTTCGTCAAGGGCGACGCCATCGCGGGGCTGATCATCGTGGCCGTCAACCTGCTGGGCGGCCTGCTGATCGGTTCGGTCCAACGCGGCATGAGCGCCAGCGAAGCCGCACTGACGTACTCGATACTCAGCGTCGGCGACGGCCTGATTTCGCAGATACCGGCCTTGCTGACGGCGATCTGCGCGGGCATCATCGTCACACGCGTGCCGACCGGCGACAAGCCGTCGAACGTCGGCAGCGACATCGGCGCGCAAGTCATGGCGCATCCGCGGGCCCTGATCATCGCCGCCGTCATCGCACTGGGCATCGGCGTCATCCCGGGCATGCCCACCCTGGTTTTCCTGACGCTGTCCGTCCTGACGGGCGTGACCGGCTTCGTGCTGTTGAATGCCCCCCGCGCGTCGCGCGCCGCGGGCACCGACGGCGCCGGCGGCGGCCCTGACGGCGCTTTTGGTGGACCGGGCGAGGCGTCGCCGGAAGCCGGCCAGCCCGCCAAGTTCGCCCCCGCCGAGCCGGTGACCCTGGAGATCGCCGAAGCCCTGGCCGCGGAGATCGACGAAAACATCATCACCGTCGAATTCCCCGCCGTGCGCCACGCGGTCTACCAGGAACTGGGTGTTCCCCTGCCGGACATCCGCCTGCGGCGTGCCAGGCAGTTGCGCGATCGCGCCTACCAGATCCTGCTGTTCGAGGTGCCGGTGATCCAGGGAACATTGCGCAATGGCGCGGTACTGGTGCGCGAAGGCTCACGCAATCTGGATGCCATGGGCATTCCTTACGAGCGGGATGTCAGCGGCCTGGCCAGCGAATCGGCGTTCTGGGTGATGCGTGAACATGCCGCCACGCTGGACGGGGCGGGCGTGCCTTATCTGCTTCCCCACCAGGTACCGAACTGGCATTTGTCCATCGTCTTGCGCAAGCACGCCGCGCAGTTCATCGGCATCCAGGAAACCCGCCAGCTGCTGACGGCCATGGAAGAAAACTTCGGCGAACTGGTCAAGGAAGCGCATCGCGTCATGCCGATACAGAAGATCGCCGAGATTCTCCAGCGCCTGATATCGGAAGACATCTCCATCCGCGACATGCGTTCCGTACTGGAAGCCCTGGTCGAGTGGGCACAGAAGGAAAAGGACATCGTCCTGCTGACCGAGTACGTCCGAATGGCGCTGAAGCGATACATCAGCCACAAATATTCGAACGGCCAGAACTTCCTGCCATCCTATCTGCTGGCCCCGGACGTCGAGGACGTGGTGCGCGATGCGATCCGCCAGACCGCCGGTGGCAGCTACCTGGCCCTGGATCCCGAAAAATCCCAGGCCTTGCTGGATAGCATCCGCCGGACCGTCGGCCCGCTGGAAACCACGGTAGCCAGACCGGTGATCCTGACGTCCATGGACATCCGCCGATACGTGCGCAAGCTGATCGAACAGGATCTCTACCAGCTTCCCGTGCTGTCATACCAGGAGCTGGTCCCGGAAATCAATGTGCAGCCCCTCGCGCGGGTAGACCTATGAGTCATGATGCATGCCGGCTGGATTGCGGAGTACTGCCATGACACTTGACCTGGAACTGCGGGTCCTGACCGGTCTGCATCAGGGTGCGAAATGCCAGGCGCATGACGGGGCGCTGATCGGTTCGGATGGCCGATGCGACATCGTGCTGTGCGACGAAGGCATTCCCCGTGAAGCTGCCCGACTGAGCCTGGGTCCCGCTGCATGGGGCATGCGTCCGCCGTCCGATCCACGCGGTCCTGAAGACGCCGTCGAATCCGGCGATACGCCATACCCCGCGTCGGATCGTTCCGACACCACGTTCGGAATGCCCCTCGCGCTCGGCCCCGTCCTGCTCACGGTCGCGCACCCGTCGACGCCCTGGCCGGCGCCGGGCCAGTTGATCGCCGTCCCGCATGCCGTCCAGAATCCGGCGCCCGAGTCGAACGCGGAGACGGACACCGCCCCGGGCGCCGAAGTCCTCGTCGGGGCGCCGCTCGAACCCGCCACGCAAGCGTATGCTGCCCTGGGCGTGCCCACCTATCGCCGTCCCAGGGCCGCCGGCCTGCGGTGGGCGGTGGGCGGCTTGCTCGTCCTGCTGGTGTTCGGCAGCGTCGCCTCGTTTCCGCCCAGCAAGGCGCCATCCAACGCGCAAGCCCGTACGGGCCGGCCGCTGGAACCGGAGACGCTACGACGCGCGCAGGCTTTGCTGGCCGAACGTGGCTATGCACCCCGCGTCCAGGCCCGTGCCAACGAATACCAGGAGGTCGTCATTACCGGCTGGGTCCAAGACGAGACCGAGCACGACAGCCTTGCCACGGCCTTGAGCACGATATGGCCCCTGCCCGCCATGCGCGTGGCAACGGAAACGCAGATCGCGGAACGCCTTCGCACGCTTATGCTCGATATG
The DNA here is from genome assembly GCF_002261425.1 of Bordetella genomosp. 9. NCBI lineage: Bacteria > Pseudomonadati > Pseudomonadota > Betaproteobacteria > Burkholderiales > Alcaligenaceae > Bordetella > Bordetella genomosp. 9. The sequence continues at coordinate 2,160,587 of NZ_NEVJ01000003.1, forward strand.
GACATCAGCGCGGGCATCGGCCGGTTGCCCGCGGGCGATCTCGAAATCCGCGGCGTGGCGGGCACCGACCAGGTGCGGCAAGAGGCCTATCGGCGTTGGCGCGACGATGGCGAGGCTTCCGCTTTCCCGATCACGATCAGCCTGTCGCTCGCCACCGAGGCCGCCGGGGCATTCCGCGAAGCCGTCGCCATGGCGGGCCTGCCCGCCATGGCATCGACCTGGAAAGACAAGGCGCTGCACATCAAGCCCGGCGTGCTGGACGTGTCGCAACGGGAACGACTCAATGCCATCCAGGATGCATTGAACCCGCGCTACATGGGCGCCATCCGCATCGACAGTGATCCGGGACAGGCCGACGCCTCCTTTCCTTTTCGGGTGCGTACCGTCGTCGGAGGCGGACAACCGTGGGTCGTACTGGAGGACGGAACCCGCATCGCGGTCGGCGGCACGCACGGCGCCTATCGGCTGACCTCGATAGACGACGGCAGTGTCGTGTTCGATGGCCCCAGCCCCACGATCATCACGCGATGATTTCGCCCCAACGCAGTTCCACGGATACCCGACATGCCTGTGCCTCATGAACCCATCAACGTCGCCGAAGTCCTTGAGCTGTTTGGCTGCGCCACCGATGAAGCGAGCCGGCTGCGCCTGCGCGCTGGACTGGATGCCATTCAAAGCGCCATGCAAACGCGGATGCGCTCCCCGCTTCGACCAGCGGAGTTCGTGAAGGCCAAGGCCTTGGCCGACGCGTCGATCTCGGCGCGAGAGATCCTGGCGGCTGTGGACGCAGCTATCCGCACGCAGCCGCGCTGAACGCTAGCCCGGGCTTACCGCCCACAACCTCTCGTACGGAGCACACACTGATGAACGTCAACGAAAACCTGAGAACCAGCACCAGCGCAATAGACCAGGAGACGGCGAATGTCGATGCGTCGTTTCGCGAGAACATGAATGCGCCGGCGCTGGACATCGCAAGCGCGCAGCGCTTTGCGCTGATGAGCGGCAACCTGAGTTTCAAGTCCACCTGCGCCGCGGGCATGATCAAGCTGGTGGTCAGCTCCTGCAAGGACATCGTGCGCGTCGTCGGTACGTGATGCTCACGATTTTTCGAGCCCGCGACTCATCTCGCATGCATTGTGCGAGATAGCCACACTCATCACTTTGCATCGTTCGAAATACAAAGACCCGAGCTTCTCTATGAGGCTCGCGAGGACTCATCGTTAAGCACGAGACCCCTTGCAACAAACGGTGGAAATGATCGTTCCCGTATGTTAATAATTGCTATATCCACGCAGCCAACCGTTGCAAGGTTGCACGGCACTACAGTGGACGTACGGAGGGACGCGCGCCATGATCAGCTCTCAACCCTTGAAGCACGGAGCTCGACTACTGCTGGTAGACGATAGCCCCGCGGATCTCAGGTTGCTGGTGCAACTGCTGAATCAAGAGAACTTCAAGCTGATGGTCGCGCTCGATGGCAAGCAGGCATACGAACGAGCGACAACCCAGGTCGCGCCCGACGTGATCCTGATGGATGTGTCCATGCCTCGCGTGGATGGTTATGCCACTTGCCGGCTTTTGAAAAGCAATCCCATCACCGCGCACATCCCTGTGATTTTCGTCACCGCATCATCGGGCCTGGACGAGCGTCTCAAGGGCTTCGATGCCGGCGCGGCCGATTATGTGCTGAAGCCGTACAACCCTGAAGAGGTGCTGGCCCGCGTGCGTGTACAGCTGCACATGACAAGGCGCGCGACTTCATTCCTGTCCGCGCAACACGGCACCCGCGATTCGCTCGACGAATTGATCCCTGGAACAAACGCAACGCCGCAACTACGGGTGGGTTCGATCTCCAACGAACAGGCGATTGTGAACACCACCACGCAATACCTGTCGGATCATCTGTGCGACGCACCTTCGCAGAAGAACCTGGCGCGGCTGATCGGTGTGAACGAGAAACGGCTGACCAGCGCCTTCCGCAACCTGTTGGGCAAGACCATCCATGACTACCTGCGCGACCAGCGCATGGAAAGAGCCCGCGCGCTGCTGCAGGACGGATCGATGACCATCGCGGAGATCGCGGACCAACTCGGCTTTTCCAGCCCCGCCAACTTTGCATCGGCGTTCCGGCGACAACTTGGTTGCAGTCCTGTCGCCTTCCGCCGTCATTTTGAAGGGCCGCCGACGTCGTTGATCAATTGCGCCAGTGACAGATTGGCGACGACAAGCGGTATTTTTCAAAAGCTATGAGCGGGTTTTTAAACGCACCGTGATCACGCATTGCCTAGCATGGGCATGCCGCTTCTCCACCCTAACGCCTACCCAGCGAGCGCATGCGGGGAAGCCGTATCCCTACAAGGAGACGACGTGAACCAATCCACCCTATCCGAACCGCGTATCGCCCCCAATCTCGATTCCGGCTCCATGCCCAAGACCGCGGACGTGAGCCAGCGTAACGCCTTGCCGACAACGTATCGGCGGCCTTCGCACGTATTGATCGTATCGGACGACGCAGCGCAGCTGCACGCGACTACCGATTTCCTGCGCAATCAGCTCTTTCGCGTGACGCTGGCATCCGGATGGCAGGGCTATTATCACGCGCAGGCCTGGCGTCCCGACATCATCCTTGTGGACGGGTCGATGCATGACATGGATCCGTTCATGATGGGCCGCCTGCTTATGCAGACACCGGACACGCAATCCATCCCGCTCGTCTTTCTGCTGGAGCAGCAACGCCAGGCCGCCAGCCGAGAAGCTTTCTCGCTGGGCGCCATCGATTGCATCACCAAGCCGATCTATCCCGAGGAATTGCTGGCGCGCATTTCGGTCCATCTGCGCCGGGCGCCGGTGCGCGATGAGAGCGCCGTGCCGCGCATGCGTCCGCCTGTCGCGGAAGAACTGCTGTTGCGCAATGCCTTGAACGCGATCGCGACCGACGTCGGCAGCATCCACACCGTAAGGCAGCTCGCCCGGCAGATAGGGACGAACGAACGCAAGCTGACGGCGCTGTTCAAGACCAAGATGGGCAAATCGGCGCATAAGGTGATCTTCGGGCAGAAGATGGAAACCGCCCGGCGCCTGCTCGCGCAGACCGGCATGCCGATACGCGAGGTCGCCAACCACGTGGGCTTTCGCAGCGTATGCAATTTTTCGGTCGCGTTTCATCGCGACCATGGCATTACGCCGTCCGGCTATCGCCGACAGACGCGCGCGACCGGGGGGGGTACGGAGCCGACGGAGCCGATTTAACGAAGCTTCCACCGGTAAGGAGCGAAACTTATGGATGCCGATACGGGCGCTATCCCGAGCCCGTATCCAGACAGCGCACAGCAACGGTGCGTTCCCATAGTTTGTTCCGTGTCGCCGACATGGGCGCGCTTTATCAAAGCGTCTATCTAAATGATTCGAGTCATACTTGCCGACGACCATCCTGTAGTACTGCTCGGCATGAAGAATGCCCTGGAAGCCTCCGGCGACATTCGGGTCGTTGCGGTGGCGGATTCACCAGAAAGCCTCTTTGCGTGTCTATCCCGGCATCCCTGCGATGTCCTGGTGACCGACTTTTCCATGCCCGGCTCGCAGCAACCCGACGGGCTCGCCATGCTGCTCCAACTGAAGCAGAAATTCCCCGACGTTCGTATCGTCGTCCTGACGAAAATGGCGTCACCGGCATTGATGTCTCCCATCCTGCAAGCCGGCGCGTTCGCCCTGGTGGAGAAAAGCGCGGCGGTGAAGGAAATCGCGACGGCGGTCCAGCGTGCGGCGAGCCGGCGTACCTATGTCACGGAGAACGTGCAGCGCGAGTTTGCCGCGCTAGGCGTCCCACGAACACAGGTGGCCGAACCCGCGCAACTGTCCCCACGTGAAATGGAAGTGGTGCGGCTGTTCGCACAGGGCTATAGCAATAACCAGATTGCCGAGATTCTGGGCGTCAGCGCGAAGACGACCAGTCGCCAGAAGATGGATGCCATGCGCAAACTGGCGGCACGCAACGATGCCGAACTTTATGCGCATGCACGGGATATGGGACTGGTGTAGCGTGGCCACTGCTTAAGCGCGCAGGCTGTTTCCTGGGGGCGCGGATTTGGCGTTCAGCGCGGGCATGGCAGGCATGGCGGCCGCGACATGCCCGACGGTAGCCAGCTTTTCACGCCAGCTCAGCGAAACGTCGACCATGCTTTCCACGGTTCGACGCAGCTGGATGACGGTGGCGTCGGCCAACTCGAGCCGGCGCGTGAGCAGGATTTCGCCCGTACGATCGTCCAGCGACAGGGCGGCGCCTTCCGTTTCGTGGCCAAAGGCGTTGGCGGAAAGCATATCGCGGTACAGCGTCAACCGCTGGTCTGTTTCGACGGGTTCCTGTCCCAATACCGCGTAGGCGTGCAGCATGTCCTGCGGATCATCGTGTTCCAGCGTGACAGTGACGTCGTTATCGAATATCAGGTCTATGGTCCCGGATTCACCCAAGGTAAGCGGAACACCGCTTTCCTCTCCGAACAGCGCGATCAATTTATGCGCGTCCATGTGAGTCTCCGTCGGGCGATACCGTATTCATGAGCAACCTCGGCATATGATGGGACCGGTCAGTGGCATTGCCCAAGGTATGGTTCCTATGGCCCCTGGTCATCCTTCATGGGCTTCTGCGCCCGTAGCAATCACCCTCAATCGGTTTCCATGAATGGGATGGTGTATTCGCCGGCCAGACGCGGCACCGCGACATCGGTCGATTCTTCCCGTTCGCAGACGGCGCGCGCCGCCAGCAGATCGCGTATCAGCAATGGCGGTTCTTCCTCGATATCGGCGGGACACTGGCGCACCATTTGCTCCGCATAGAGCGGCACGCCGCGCGCTTTCTCGACAATACGGCGGCGTATCTTGCTGGAAAGCCGCTTGTCCTTTCCGCGGAAGGTCACCAGTTGCACCATCGCGTCGCGACGCAGCGGCGGCATGGTGATGGTTTCGTCGATCGGCACGTTCAGGTTCATGCCACGACCGCACAGCAGGATCATGACGGGATCGCGCCGGCGCTGATGCAGCAGCGACGTCAGGAGACCGCGGGTGGCGGCATCCGCCCATTGCGCGTCGTCCACGAGTATCAGCAAGGCCTGGTTGGGCGCGTCGCCATCGAGCAGCAGATTGGACAGCGGCGCGATCAGGCCCTCGACTTCCGGCGCCAGGGGCGTCAGCGACGTCAATGCCGTTGCGGGCGTCGACGGCGCGCCGCCGCCGCTCCCGCTGCGTTGGCCGACGAAATAGTCCACCAGCATCGCACTGGTCGCTTTGTCCAGGCCGACGCGGTAGCCCAGCGATTCGATTGCCCGCGCATAGCCGAGCTCGGCGTCGTCCGCGGCCCGGTTGCCGACGCTGTCCTGCACCGCGAGTCGGGACAGGAAGTATTCGTGGAAGGGATGCAACGCCAACTGCCGATTTTCCTGATCGCAGCGCAGGAAAGAGACCGCCCCGCCGCCACGCCGCACGTATTCCGCGAAGACCTGGGCCAACAGTGATTTGCCGATGCCTTGCTCGCCACGCAGGTACATCACATGCGGCCGCTCATTCTTGCGCAGGCTGTTCCAGCGCCGGACCAGGATGTCGAATTCGGTGGTACGGCCGAACATGCGATGCACCGTGATGGCCTGGGACTGGCCTTCCAGTATGCCGACGCGCAGGCCGTAGCGTTCGTCCGGCCGCACCACGAAGCGATCGCTGAGGCGCGCCTGGGCGGCGTCCGTCAGCAGCGTTTCCCCCGACTCCGCAAGATAGGCGAGACGCAGCGCACGTTGTCCGACCAGCATCATCGGCAGCGTTCCGTTATCGGGCGGAACGCGCGCGAGCTCCGCGTGGATGCCCATGCCCAGCGACACATGCGGCGATACCGCGCAGCGGCGGATGTAGCAGGCCAGACGCGCGGCGGATTCGGTCGGGCGTTCGTTCAACGTGGGATAGCCGAACAGAATGGCGAGGTTGCCGTCGGCGCCCAGGCAGACCCGGCGCCCGGCGGCCTGTGCCAGCCGGACCAGCCGCTGACGCGCCGCCTGGACACGGTCGATGGTTTCTTCACCGGGAACGCCGTCGCCGTCATGGCCGATCGCCACCGCCAGGACCGCCAGCGGCCGGGCGTCATCGTTGGCGGACGACGGCGCGTGCACGGCGCGTTCGCTGGAGGCCGACACGTCGAGCAGCGACCGCGTTTCCAGCGAGGGGGTCGTGCCGTAGTATTCGCCCATGACGGCGACGCAATGTTCGTAGGCCTTCATCGCCGATTCGCGGCGACCGGTATCGCGCAGCATGCGGATCAGGTCGCGGTGGGCATGTTCGTCACCCGGATGCACCTGCACCCACTGCCGCGCGCTGGCCAAGGCGTCCTGGATTTTGTCTTCCGCGCACAATTGGGCGATGTATGCCTGCCGGCATTGCGAGACTTCCTGCGACAGGCGCGACTGCCAGCTCATGCGCCAGGCGGACAATGCCGCGTTGACCGGCGTGACCATATGCTCGAGCAGATCGCCGCGATCATGGCCGAGCCTTTCTTCCAGGGTCAGCCGTGCATAGGGGCCAATGCCGCAGAGCGCCAGCACGTCGACGGTAACCAGGTTCTGGTCCAGCGCCAGCATGCTGGACGTGGACAGGATGGCCTTTTCCATGGGCCCGAGCACGTGGCGCAGCACGCAGAGCGCATGGCGCAGGTTGGCACGCGCCCCCGATGCGCAGTTCGGCCACAGGAGTTCCGCCAGGGCGGCGCGGGATTGCTTTTTATCCAGGGAAAGCGCGAGCATCGCGAGCAGCAGCTTGGGTTTGCCGTAGGCGATCAGCGGGGTTTTATCCACGCCGTCGACGATCAGCTGGAATTCGCCGAGCAGGCAGATCCGAACGGGCCGATTCAGTATTTGAGACATAGGAATCCAAGTCGGCCGAATGCATCGAACGACCGTAGGCGTAAAGTTGGCGGCGCCATCCGGGCGCCGAGGCAGAGGGGTCAGGGTTGATACCTGCGGTAACGTCCGGACGTGTGCACGTGCGGCTTAACGTTTGTTGGCATGCGACGTAGGGGCCAACATGGCTACCGAGGTAACGGGCGGCCGCCTTGCGGAGACCTGGAATGTGGCACCACGCATGGAAACAACGTGGATTGCCAGTCAGTCGCCCCGACACCTTAATGCGTCGAAGTCTAGGCAACACGTAGCGCGGGAAAAATAGGAAATTTCTGAGCCGTGGCTTTAGGGAAAGTTACGGTTCTACAGGCACAGCGGCCTCAACAGCTGCGGCTCATGCGCGGCGGCCCGGGTGTTCGAGGCGAAGTGACCTGTCGGAATGAGTCGATTCGATGCACCGAAAACAGCCTGTCCATGCGGATGAATTGGCGTTCAACGATCGGTGGCTTCGACACTGGCAGCGCGCAAGCGATCCAGATCCAGAATAACGATCTCGCCGAACTTCAGATCTACGATCCCCTCGCTCTCAAGATTCCTGAGCAACTGGTTCGTCGTCTGCCGAGTGAGCGAAACCATTGCAGCCAAAGTGTCCTGCGAGAGTTTTATCCTGCTTTGTTCCGCATTGATTCCCCCATAGCCACCCGCGATCAGCAACAGGCGGCTTGCCAGGCGCTGAGCGGCGGGCAGCAGCATCATGGCCTCGCTGCTCTCAAAAGAGACCCGGATTTTTTGCGCCATCAACAAACCGAAATTTCGCCAGTAGCCCGGATGAGATCCAAGCAGGCTTTCCAAGGCGGGCCCAGGGACGTGCAGCACGAGCGTCTTACCAATTGCTGAAACATCGTGCGGGCGGGGCAGGCCGTCGAACATGGAGACTTCTCCGATCCAGGCGGTCGGCCCGAGCACGGCGAGCAAGGCCTCTTTCCCATCCGCGCCAACGGTGCCGATCGAAACCGCACCGTCGAGAATCGCGTACAGGCCGAACGACCGTTCCCCACGCCGATAGAGCGGTTGTCCCTTCTTCAATCGGAGCAGCTCGGCGCGCGCGACGAGATAGTCCTGAAGCTCGACCGGCGAATCCTTGAACCACGACGTCGTGGCAAGTTGCTGTCGATAGTGTCGTACGTCGGAATCCATAGTGTCCCAATCTGTCGGGTAGCCGATAGATCATCGACCTGCATTGACGGCATGATCTGGCCTCATATCCGACGCCGCGGGAAAGTGATCGCGCGCGTCGGCCCTGTTCGAACGGCACGAGTGGCGGCAATGGCAAAATACCTGAACCTGTCCGCGTACGCGAGCTGAACGAATGCCCCTTCGAGGTACATAATCGTGGAACATAAGCGCATTCCGGGTCTCGTCGACGTCATCAAGGTGGATCAGCCCGAGGGCATTTTGCAGGTCGCGCGTGACGGCATGGTCGACCGCGCGTTTGGCGCTGGCAAGCCATTACTCAACAGCCTGCTGGTCCGCCGCATCCTTGGCGTGCTGTCCTACAACGGCCGTCGATTCCCGACGATGAGCGCGAGAACGGCACCCGGGCGCGAGATCCGGCAGGACGCGCTATGGGAAAAACTCAATGCCGCCGCGCCGGACGTCCGTGCGGCCCCCGCTGACCTGGAGCCGTTGGCAGCGTGGGTACGCGGCTCAAATACAGACGCCGCGGTGGGACCGCTCGTGCAGCAGGTCATCGGCCGCCTGTTCAACCCCACCTTCGAAGGGGGCGAGCACACCTGGGCCGCCGCGCAGGTGATTGCCGCGTCGCTGGCGCCGGGCAATGCGCTGCGTAATCTGAGGTGGAAGATGACGGGCAAGGTGACGCGCGCCAAGGCCTTGCTGGCCTCGATGGTGGGCGGAGACCTTGCAGGCGTCCATGCCGTGAGCGTAGCGATACACAACGTCGTGAAAGGCCTGGGCCAGATGCGCGGCCTGTATCTCGATGCCTCGGTTCGGCGGACACTCACGCCCGAGATGGCCGGCCAGCGCTGCCTGTTCGCCCCGAGCGTGGTGCTACGGCAGGCGACATCGCGTGGATCGGTGGCTGGCTGTCCCTATGCATCGGGTACGCTGCTGTTGCTGGAGCTGGAAAAGGCCAGGCAGGCCAGTGGCGACGATTCGATGGTTTTCCTGGCCAATACCTGGAGCCGCTGCCCGGCCGAACAATGGGTGCCGGCGATGCTGGAAGGCGTATGGAGGCGAGCCACAAGCGATGACGCGACCACGGACAGTTTCGGCGCATGTCCGCGGCCTTGACCTTGACCCTGACCCTGACCTTGCCCTTGACGCAATAAAAACGCCGCTCATAAGAGCGGCGTAGATACCTGTACTGCAGGACAGATTCTGGTGGTGGGTCGTGCGCGACTCGAACGCGCGACCAACGGATTAAAAGTCCGGTCATCCTTGACGCTATTGCTTGCTTTCCGGACAATTTCTGTTCTCGCAGCCCGTTCTGAGCACAGGGAGAACAGCATGGCATCAGTCAGCAAGTACCGCGGCAAATGGAAATGCCAGGTGCGCCGCAAGGGCAACCCGGCGCTGTTCCGCACCTTCGACCGCCACTCGGATGCAGTGGCCTGGGGCCGGGAAATGGAGGCGCAGATTGACGCGGGCCTGACCATAGTTGTTCCGAAGAAGCGGGACGTGCAGACGGTGGCGGACCTGCTGGACTGGTACCTGGGGCTAGACGAGGCGAAGGCGAAGAAGTCCCATCAGGACGACAAGGAACGCGCGGAGCGGATCAAGAAGCACCTCGGGAAGCTCGACGCCATCAAGGTGAACTCGGACCACCTCAAGGACTACAAGAACATGCGCCTGGCGATGCCGCGATCGGCCCCGCAGACCGTCCAGCACGAGCTGGCGCTGCTGCACCGGGCATACGTGCTGGCCGTGGAGGAGCTGCGCTGGCGGCTGCCTGAGGGCGTTCCGAGAACCCGCCGGCCGGTAATCGACAACGCCCGCGACCGGCGGGTGCGCCGCGACGAGCTGCTGCAGTTGATCCAGCACACCGGGTCCCGGGAGGCCGCCATCATCATGGAGCTTGCCGTGGAGACAGCCATGCGCCGCGGGGAGATTATGGGACTGGAGTGGGAACGGATCGACCTGGAGCGGCAGTCCGCCTATCTGCCGGACACGAAGTCCGGGAGCCCGCGCACCGTCCCGCTCTCCCGCCGCGCGGTGGATCTGCTGAGGTCGGTCAAGCGGGAGGACGCGACGGGGAAAGTGTTCCATATCGCGGATGCCAGCGTGAGCCAGGCGCTCAAGCGCGCGGCGAAGCGCATCGGTGCGCAGGACCTGCGGTTCCATGACTTGCGGCACGAGGCTACTAGCCGGCTATTCGAGAAAGGGCTGAATCAGATTGAGGTCGCCCGGATCACCGGGCACAAAACCCTGTCCATGCTGAACAGGTACACCCACCTGGATGTCCAGCACCTAGTGGGCAAGCTTGGCTGACCAGGCCCGCAGGGCTGCCTTGTCGGCATTGCAGAGGTCCAGGGCCAACCGTTCGCGCTGTGCGAAATCCGCCAGCGCCCCGTTGGTCCGCTCTTGCGGCGGCTCTGCGTGGAGGCAGTCCTCCAAGTACTCAGCGGGCGGTAGCGGTGCTACCGAACAGGCTGTCAAACACAGCGTCAGGCACAGCAGCGTCAGCCCAGCTCCGGTTCGCTTCCAGCGCATTGGCGAGGTCCTTTTGTTGTTGTCGGTACTTGGAGTCCACCTTGTCGCGCTCGGCCTTGTATGCCGATCCTGCGGCTTTGGCGGCCTTCTCGCCGGCCTGAGCCGTCTTCACGTCCTGGCGCAGCTGAGTGACCTCCGCGGTGTAGTGGCGGAACATCAGCCCCAGGGCCAGCAGTAGTGCGGCTACAGCCGCGGCCAGGCCCAGGGTAAGTTTGCTAGGGAGCACAGGTGTAGTCTCCGGTGCGGAACAGCTGGGCCTCACACGCGCGCCGGGCTACCAGCCCACGCAGCACGCGGCCGCCGGCCTGGTTCCATCTGGGGAACTCGGCGGCTGCGCCAGCGTAGTCGTTCCGGTCCACCTTCTTGGCGATGGTGGAGCGGCAGTAGGCCCCGGTCCCGATGTTGTGCGTCAGGGATACCAGAGCGTCGAATTCGTATTGAGTCAGGACTGCGTGGGGGCTGCATCGCTGGATGGCAGCAGCCGAGGCGGCAGCGTCAGCTGCTCGCCAGGATTCGCACATAGCGTCCGTAGCACGCATGCCGCGGCGCACGTCCGGCCCTGTGTGTCCATCGCAGATAGTCGGCACGCGCCAGCCGAGCACGGGGTCCGGGTAGGCGGTGTAAACACGCTGCTCATAGCTGGTGATGAAGCCGAGCCCCGCCGCGGACGCCGCGAGCAGGCCCACGGCAATCCGCTGGCGGATGCCCATTACGAGCCTTCGGCGGGAACCAGGGCAGTGCAGGCGTCGGCGCAGGCTTGGAAGAACGCGCCCAGTTGGGCGGCGCGCTCCGGGCCGGCTTCGGACACACGGCACAGCGCTTCCATCTGGCTGATGGCGCGCGCGGCGTCCTGGCGCAGCGCAATGCTGCGATTGACTTGGCCGGGATACGGCAGGTCGAGAAAGTTCATGCTCACCTCTTGTACTTGTTGAATAGGGACCCGCTGCGCCGGCCCTTCGGCCCCTGCGTCGTGCGGTTGTATCCGAGCGGGTTCTTCTTCCACTCCTCGAACTCGCGCGTGCGCTGGCGTTCGATGGCCTTCTCCTGGTTCACGCCCAGGACGTTGGTCCAGTACCGCACCGCGCCGGCGAGGGCGTCTACGCGGTCGTCGTGCGTCAGCGCATGCTTCTCGCGCGTGATGCTCTTGATCTGGTTCAGCAGGCTGTAGGAGATGCGTTGCTCGTTCGGATAGGCCAGTAGCGTGTCCATCTCGTTGCGCGGAATGTCGTCGTTGAAGACGAGTGCGCCGCGGGCGATGACGGGCTCCAGCACGTCGATGATGCGGAGTTCCTTCTGGCCGGACTCGAACACCTCTTCGATGGCGCAGCCAGCACCCATCGTCTGCGGGTACTCGGCGCGCAGGATCGGCAGCCAGGAGTTCAGGTATGCACCGTTGCCGAAGTTCTTCTCGACGAGGATACGATTCACCTTCCAGTGGCGGGCGATGCCAGCCAGTTTGCGGAAGCCCTCGACGGAGAACCCGCCTTTGATTCCGGCGCAGGCCAGAACCCAGATGTTGCCGTTCAGGAACCCGACGACGGCATAACCCGTCTCGTCGCCGTTCTTGCCGCCCCCAGCCGGGTCCACGTACATGACGACGCCTTGTAGGGGCGCGCGATCCTCGCCTATGCTGGCGGGCATGTTGAACGTGTACGTCCGGCCGTTGACCTCGTAGCGCACCACCTGGTGCTCCAGCATCCCGGGCGTAAGCATCAGCGGGAACTGGTCGCTCATCACGCGCAGCACCATGATTTTGTGCAGGCGCAGCGGGAAGCGGTCTTCGTCCGCCAGCGTCGTGTTCAGCATGTGCTGGAGCTGGAAGTACGAGGGGCCTTGGTCGGCTTCCTTCTTCTGGAGGAATTCTTCTGTGCCGGCCGGCAGCGCCGCGTCAGTGGGCTTGCCCTGGTCGCCGAGCAACCCGCCACCGGACATCAGCGACGGGTCTGCCTTCATGCGCCGCAGAAGCAGCGGGGCCAGCATGCCGCCATAGTTGGCGAGCTGGGCCTGCGTAGGGTAGCGGCCGGTCCAGATGCGGACGATGTAGCCGCGGCCCGGCAGCGTGTTGTAGATCGAGTTGACCGACTGGGGCGTGCCCAGGTAGATGATTCGGCCAGTGGAGCAGATGGATGGGAAGTCCCGCGTCAGCTCCAGCAGCTGTTCGCGCTGGTGCTCCGTGAGGGAGTTCTTCTTGGACTCCACGTCATCCGCGATCAGCAGGTCCGCGCGCTTCCCCTGGATGTTCGCGGAAATGCCCATGCACGCCACGCTCGGGCTCTTGTCCAGGCCCTTCAGCGAGTGGTGTACGTCGAATGCTTCTACCGACGTGCGGTCGCCGGCCGTGCGGTCAGGTCGCAGGCACTCCAGCACGTCCATCGTGAGGATGATCCGCACGATGAGGGTGGAGATTTCGTTGGCCTGTGTGCCGCCAGCGGACACGATCAGCACCCGATAGGATGGGTCGTGTATCAGGCACCAGACAGCGTAGGCGGCTGTGATAGTTGTTTTTGCCTGCCCACGCTGCGCCTGAACCATCAGGTAGTGCGGCCCGAACGCGATGAACTCAGCGATGTCTTCTTGTATTTCTGTGGTGCTGAATCCCAGTTCGGACATTACGTCATGCAGGAACGGTACGAAGGTCGGGTACGCCTTCTGGACCAGCTCCAGCATGTCCCACCGAGCTAATGCAAGCTCGGCAGCCTCTCGCTGGCTCATGCCGCTTGTGCCGCCTTGGCGATGATGTCATCCGCTTCTGCGTCGGATAGCTCGGCGGTCTTGTTCTGTACCAGCTTCAGCCCGCGCTTCTCTGCGCGCTCCTTCAGCTTCTGCTGGAGGTCTTGCAGTTGCGAGTTGTCCTCGATGGACGCAGTGATCTGGTTGTCCTTGAGGAACTTGATGGCGGCCCCGATGTCCGCAGCACTGGCCTCGTCCGCGTTGATGCGGCGGGTCAGCTCCTTCGCTACGGCACCGTGCAGCTCGCCAAGAGCGTCAACGGTTGCCTTCGACATGTTCTAGTTCTTGTTCTTGAAGTGCGCCACCACCTTACGGATCGTCTCCAGCGCACGCGGCGCGATAGCCACGGCGTGGACGAACAGGTAAACGATGGTGAAGATGGACACCCAATCGGAGAGAGGGAGCCCCAGGTAGGTATACCCCGCGCCGGCCACGCCAACCGCGGCGGGCACGCCGGAGTCGGCGGAACGGACAATCATTGTTTGTCTCTTAGAAGTTGTGCGAGGTGCGCCAGCAGGCGCGGGTTGTCTGCGAGTACGCCCGCCAGCCCAGAGGCCAGCGCGCGCACCACTTGCTCCTCCGACATTGCGTCGGGGAATACGATGCCTGCGCTGTGGATCAGCGCGTGGAATGTCTCGTGTATGAGTGTGTCCGCTTCTTCGACGGACTTCATGCCGTCACGGATGGTGATGGTGTGCGCGTCGTAGTCGCACAGGCCGAAGGCACGGCCCTCGGTCCTGCGCTTGTACTGAACAGCCCACCTCCTGCCCGCGATTCGTATGCGGGCCGGTCGGGACCTTTCCATCAAAGCCGCGTGTGAGCGTTGATGAACACCACGTACTGCGCGCTGCCGGTATCCACATGCGCGTAGCACGTGGGGGACACCGCACCCTCGGCGCCAACCATGTCTATCCAGGTGGTTGACGCCCCATCCCATAGGCCCTGAGAGGGGAAGCTTATGATGATCTGGCCGCTCGTCGTTACGGTTGCGCCGTTGCGCAAAGATGCGAACGCGGTGACCGCCGCCGATCCGGAAACGATGCGGGCGTCCAAAGTCGAAATTACAGCCTCGCCAGCCCAGCGCAGAAGCGGAATGCCTATAACCGCCACGTCCGTGGTAGAACTGATCGGGGCTGGTCCGGCCGATCCGGTCACGGACTTGGGAATCCGGTTGAACCAGCTTGCGACTCCGCGGGTGGCGGTCGTGTCGGTTATGACCCCGCCGGCACTGGGTCTGAACATTCCCACCAACAGGCGCGAGGCGTCACCAGTTTTAATTTGCCGCCCGTCAGGCCCAGTTGCCCGTGCCCACGCAGTACCCGTGCCCCATTCAAGGGCCGGCGCACCGTTATTCGGGTATGCGTACACGTAGTAGAGCGCCGCCGCAGTCAGCCCGGTGGGCACAACCTCCAAGCCGTTCTCCGGAATCTGTAGGGTGGTTCCGCCAAGCGTGATGCGGCTGCCGTTGTATCGTGACAGCTTGATCGAGTTGGCAGCTGTGCCGCCGTCAAGGCGGCACTCTGCGAACAACCCGGTGAAGTTCTGCACCTCGTCCAGTGCTGTTTGGGCTGCTAGGACGGCTGCGCCGGCATCCGCCACCGCATCCGCCGAATTGTCCAAAGCTTGCTGGGCTTTGCCATTGATGCCGTTGGCAGTGGCAAGCGCCTGGCTCGCATCCTCACGTGCGTCGTTCGCAGTGTTCGCCGCAGTCTGAGAGGCCGCAAGCGCGAAGCTCGCATTGGTGCTCGCCGTGCCGGCCGTGCTGACCGCAGCCTGTGCCGTGGTCAGCGCCGTGAAGCTGCGCTCGATGGCGTCGGCCGAGCTGGCGTTAATCTCGTCGAACCGGTCTACCATCTCGGCCGCGTTGAACACGGCTTGTTTGGCGATCTTGTCCAGGTTCGATTCGTTCATTACCGCGCCGTTGGAGAAGTCCACGAGCGGTACAGTCTTCTGTGTGTCCCGGAAGACCACGAGTCGGAAGTTCGCGGCAGGTGCCGGCGTAACCTCTATCGTGTTGGGACCCGTGAGAACCACAGGGCTGACATCGGTCTTTATGCCCGAGTCCATGTCGTACAGGTACGCCTTCACGTTCGCAGCATCGATATAGCCGCCCGTGAAGTTGAACTCGAACGAGGTCTGCGCCCCGTCGCATGGGAATTCCTGCATGGAGTTCCGTTCACCGTCCTGCCCTGCGGAGTTGATCCACGGATTCAGCTCTTCAGCTGCCATGAATACCCCTTCTAATTGTTGTCTAATCGGGTACTGATTGAGCCGCCCGAAGGCGGCCCATATCAGTCCTCGTCCCGCAGTAGGTTGCTGTAGTACGTCCCGGCGATGGAGTTGCCACCAGGAAGGATGCGCAGGATATTGCGAGCGTCCTTGCGGTGGTTGCTCGATTGCCCCGTCAGCAGTGAGCCGGCGCTGTTGGCGGCCTTCGACAGGCTGCCGAAGTAGCCCATCGCCGCCACCGGCCCGGAGCCCGCCTGGTAGGTGTTGCCGCCGAAGACGACCTCGCCCACACCGAACATTTCGGCCGCGACGCCGCTCATGTTGAAGTACGTGAGCGTGCCCTGCGCCAGCTTCCACGGCGTGGTGTTGTCCTTCACGTATTGCTCCGCCTGCGACTTGTCCATGCCCATGGTGTTGACCTGGAGGCGCGCGTAATACAGCAGCGCGGCCCACGACATGCCCACAGCAAGCGCCGTGTACGTGTTCATGTCGTTGATGGCGAGATTGCGCCCCAGCTGCTTCTCCATGGAGGTCAGGCCGAAGTTGTGGAACTGGCCGATGACTGCACCCAGCGGGGACTCGCTGCGCCACATGGCCGCCTCACCAATCAGCGAACGCTGGAAGGTCTGGTACGTCACGCGGTGCATCGCCTCGATGAACTTGTCAGCGGCTTGCTGATCGTCCCACTCGTCCCAGCGGAACGCGTCGCCCTCTTTCCGGGCTGCCTCGTACTTCTCCAACTGTCCGCGGATGCGCTGCGCGGTTTCCCCATCGATGCCCGCGTCTGCCAGGCGACGAACGGACATGCCGCCCTCCTTGCCGCGGATAGCGTTGGTCAGGTCCTCAGCGAGCACGGGGAGGAATCCCTTGTGCAGCATCTTCTGGACAAAGTTGGACCCGTTCAGCCAGGACACCAGCTGAGCCGACTTCTGCGACACGCGAAGCAGTCGCTGGCCCATGCCGGTCATCGCGCGGCCATTCGGCAGCACATCGGCAGTCATGGCGTGGATGCGGTAGTCCTGCCCCAGGAGCCCGGCCGCCCGGTTGGCGAGGGACTTGTACAGCTCAGTCTCGCCGCGGAACCCATAACCCAGCGTCTTGAACATGCCACGGAAGCCAGCGGCGGTAGTCACGTTCGCCAGGTCGCCCAGGTTCGCAATGCCCAGCTTGCCCATCGTGGCCGCGTACGTGAAGTTCTTGAGCGCAGCCAGGATGGGATGGTCCGATGCCTTCATGGGCTGGAAGCCAAAGGCCCGCCCGGCGAACTGCAGCAGCTTCACATCCTCCGGCGTCGCGCCGTCCTTGGTCGCCAGCGTAAGCAGCGCTTCGAAGTCCTGGTAGTCCTTGAAGCCCGCCTTCGCCATCGCGTTCTGCCCGGCGAATCGGTGGGCCGTGTGCTGCACGGTGGAAACCATATCGTGCTCCACGAAGTCCAGCAGCCGGACGCCATCCACTTCGCGCAGCAGGTCGAACTCGGTACGGGTGCGATCCCGCACGCGGTCACCCAGCAACTGACGGAACTTGGACACCACATCATCGGTCAACTGCGCGCCGTGGAAGTTCTCGTCCAACAGCTCGGCGGCCATGTTCTCGAACTTGCCCTCGTCCATGTTGGTCCGCGTGTCCGGGTCCCGCACGGATTCGGTCAGGCGGGTGTTCACCTGGTGCTCGACCTGCTCCATCAGCCGCGCGCGGGCGCGTGCCAGCTGCTCGGGGTCCGCACCACTCGCCAGCATCTCCTTGATGACGGGCTCCACGTTCATCTCCACGTACTGCTGCGTGAAGTTCTTACGTAGCGCCTCCCAGGTCTTCGGGTCGCTGCGCAGGGCATCCCCGAACCTGTCCCACTTCCACACCTGCGGCATGAACCCCACGATCCCCGAGCCCTTTACGTTCTCGGCGTACTCGTTGCCCACGGCCTCGCCGTCGCGAACCATCTTGGCAATCTGGGAATCCATAGCAGCGGCGATCCGCTGCACCTCGGCCGGCGCGGTAGAGACATGCTCGCGACCTTCCTTGATCGCGGCGCGGCGGCGCAGGCGCTCCTCTGCCACCTGGTCGGATATGCGCTCCACAGCCTGCCGCGCGCCGCCGAGCATGGCGTAGTCGGCCCGCTCCTTCGGGGACATCAGGGACACCATGTCCTTCTGGATGTCCATGAGATAGCTGTCGCGGTATCCGCGCTGCATCATCTCGTAGTTCAGTGCGACGGTGCCCTGCCCGGGCCGCTTGCCGCTACCCATGGAGTTCTCGAACAGGATGCTGCCGGCGATCCGCGCCACCTTGGACTTGGAGCGCGAGAGGACCACGCCGGGAGACGCTGCCCACTCATCGCCCTTCTTCAGCCACTCGGGGCGGCTATCCAGCCACTTCTGTGCGCGCTCCGCAGTTTCCCGAGCCTCGGGGCTCAAGTCCTCGCCTACGGCCTCCAGCGCGTCCTTCAGTTGCTGCTCCCGCACGGTCAGCGGAATCTTTTCGTCCGCCGGGAACAGGTGCAGGCCAGTGTTGCCAGACTGCCCCGGAAGCGGCGCTTCTATGAGCCTGTCGCTCAGGTCGAGCGCCTTCAGGAACGCGTTGTTGTCCTGCGGCCCCAGGCCCAGCAAGGTGCGCACAAGCTGCACCGCGCGGGACAGCAGGGACTCGCCCGTGTCCAGCTTGGTGGCGGACAGGCGGCGGACGAATTCCGAATCCCCGGAATACAGCCCCGCCACGAACTCCTCAACGGAATTGAGGTAGTACTGGGTACCGCCGCCCGCGTCTGCGTGTGCCTTCTGCATCTGTGTCCGCAGCGTATCCAGCTCCGCGGTCAGCTTGCCCACTGTGGATGTCGGGTGCTGCTTGCCCAGGGCGATGGCGTCCAGCGTCGCCGCGTGGGAGATTTCGTGCAGGACGATATGCTCCGGCGCACCGTGGGCAACGTTGACCGTGCCGGACACGGGATCGTAGTACGCCAGGCCCTTGCCGTTGGTGTGCCGGCGGATGTCCTCGGGGGACCAATAGCCCATGACGCTATCGGGGAAGCGCTGCTCCCGCAGCCGGCCGGCCAGCGTGCGGATCAGGGGGTCCTGCGCCTCGCGCGCCAGCCGGGACAGCTCACCCTTGACGGTGGACGCCCGCGCGCCAGCCGGCAGCTCGGCCCGGGGCCGCGGCAGGGGCGTAAATGTCGCGCGCTCACGCTGGGCAGCATACGCGGCGTCCAGGACTTGCGACAGCACCGTGCGGGCGGTCTTGGGCGCGGCTACGCCTTCGCGCTGCTTCCGCAGCTGCTCCAGTTGCTGGTCAACCTGCTGCACACGCTCGGTGGCCTGTTGCGCCTCCGCGTTACGGCGTACGGTATCCTCCAGGCGAGCCACCTGGGCCTCCACGTCAGCCTGCTTGTCGGCCAACTCCTTGCGCGCGCGCTGGTTGGCCTCCCGGTACTTCATGCCCTGGTCCTGGTACATCCGGGTCAGGGCCTTCTCATCGTCCGCCGTGGGCATACCCTGGCGCAGCGCTTGGATGTCGCCCCGAGCCTTGGAGATAGCGCCCGGGTCGGCCAGCTCCGCGGTGGCGGGCGTGAGCCCGGCCCGCTGCGCCTCCAACGCCTCTATCTGCTTGTCCAGCACGTATGCCTGCCGCTCGGCAAGCGGGTCGACCTTGACGCGCGGGGACAGTCCCAGGGCTGCGCCATCAAGGCCGCCCAGGTCCGTGGAGATGGAATGGTCCAGGGTGTCAGCCCCGAGGCCCGCGTCGCGTAGCTGGCCCTCTATCCAGGCTCTGCCCGTAGTGCCATCCACAGCACCCTGCGCAGCGCGCGCCGCCGCGTCCAGCACCGGGATGGCCTCCGGCTTGGCCTGCTCCGCCAGGTCGGTGTGCAGCCGCCCGTCGTGGCGCACCAGCAGACCACCGAGGGTGCCCAGCGCCGCGCCGGTAATGCCCTGGCCTACCAGCTCGCCCCAGGAGAACCGCTGGTTGTCGGCGGCCTCCAGGGCTTGGCCTATGGCGATGTTCTCCACAGCCGCAGCCCCAGCGCCCCGGGCGATTGACAGCGCCCTGCCGGCGGCTGCCGCGCTGCGGGCGGAAGCCACGGCTGCGCCCATCCCCATGGTGGAAATGACTGCTACCGGGTCCGCAAAGCCGCCGATCAGCTGCCCCGCAACCGCGCCGGCCTTATCCAGGCCCTGGGTGTTCGCCATGCGGCGCATGTACTCAAGGCGTTCCTGCGCAGTCTGTAGCCGCTGTGCGAAGTCATCCGCATTGCGCGACCCCAGCACGTAGTCCGCCAGCTGGTCATTGCCGTACACGCCGGCATCCTGCATCCGCTTGCGGTTGTCCTCGGATGCGGCGTCGAAGGATGGGTCAAAGTCACCGCGCTGGGCAATCTCGAACAGCTTGCCCGTCACAGTGCCGTGGACCATCGAGTCAAGCACGGACTCCTGGAATCCAGCGTGCAGCTGCTCGTTGGCAAGGCGTGCCGCGTCGTCGTCGTACAGGCCGGGCAGCGCCTCAGCTGCCTTGTTGAACTCGGCATCCAGCGCCGAAGGCTGCGACGCGCTGTCGAGCGGGACCTGGGAATACTGGGCCACGCCCTCGGCGCGTGCCTTCTCTTTGCTGTACGTGGGCTGGCTGGCGCTGTCCATGAACACGCGGGTCAGCGGGTCAGCGGGCTGGCCGGTGGCTACGGACTGCGCCACCCCCTTGAAGAACTCGGGATCGTACTCCCGGCCCTGCTCATGATTCGCGATCTGTCGAGCCAGGCTGGACAGCACCTCCGGGCTGCGCATGTCCAGCGGCGCATTGGGCTCTACGCCCAGACCTCCGGACACAGCCGCGATATACGCCTTTGTGTTGTTCTCGTTGGGCGGGGCGTAGCGGGTGATGATGCCTTCGACCGTGTTCAGGCCGTACTTGCTGCCGTAGGTCATCAGATTCTTGACCAGGGCCTTGCCGCCCGCGATGGGGTCGGGGAAGCGCGCAAAGCCCTTCTCGCCCTCCTGCTCCCCCTCGAAGCCAGCGCCAAAGCGTATGCTGCCGGGGTTGTTCAGGCGGACGCCTAATGGATCAGCCATCTATTCTCCTATGATTGAACGGTAAGCGTCGGCGGTGGGACTCGTTGGAATCCCACCTGGGCCGCTTACGGGTTGGGTACATACGCCGGCATGTCCAGCCCGAAAGGCTTGGCCTGCTCGGCGCGCTTGCGCTTCACGTTGTCGAACTCGCGGATCACCTGGTCTGCGGTGATGGTCACCGTGACGGGCCGCATTCCGCGGTCGTTGGTCTTCGGCACCCGCGTGATCTGCACCACACCCGCCCCGATTGGCATGCCCGATACGGACTTGTAATCGTCAGGGTCGAAGGTGTTGGGATCGGGCGTCAGGCCCTGCTCGCTGAACGGGCGCGGCATCTGATCGCCCACGAAGGGCACCGCATTGAGCAGGTTATTCATCGCCTTGCCGGCCACGTTGGTGCGCTTGTCCGCCGTCTTAATCGGCACCTTGCCCACGGCACCCGCCATGTTCTGCGTAATGACGTTGCGCACCGCCTCCTGGTAGTCCTCGGACGTTTGCGACAGGCCGCCAATCCGGCCGGCTACCGCGGCGAACAGCCCCGTGCCCTGGCCTCGGGACGTGAGGGAGCCGGGCACATAGGTGCCGTCGATGAAGTCCACGTTGGAGCTGGGCCCGAACATCTGCGCGAACGCCAGCTGCGTGGCGGTGTCGCGGTCCATGCCCATCCCGCGCATGTAGCGCGCGACGTTGGGAGCCAGGTCCTGCGCCATGCGCCGCTTGCTGTCATCGTTGAGGTCGTAGCCCGTAACGCTACCGGGGCCGAAGATGGGGATGTTGCGCTTCAGGAAACCTGGGTCCTCGCCGTCGATAGCAGCCTGGGCTTCCTTGATGTCCTTCTGCGTTACGTCCGCCTTCCACCCGTTCTGCACTGCTTGGCGCACCGCGTCTACCGCGGACTTGTCGCTCAGGTTCACACCGCTCTGCACCAGCATCGTCATCTTGGCCGCGTTCTCCGGGCCGACGTACTGCGCCAGCGCAGCCACGCCATTGGGCGATGTCGCCATGACCTGCATAAGGCCCAGCGAGTTCCGCATGCCGTCCGTGGTCAGGGTCCCCTGAACGAAGAAGTTGTTCGCGTCGGTGGTCAGCTGGTTCTTCAGGTCGCTGTCTACCGTCTTCGCGCCCCATTGCGAGGCGACGGCCAGCTTCCCGACCCAGCTGCGAAGGGCTTCAGGCCCCTTGCGTTGCGAGTCCGCGAACGAGGCGCGCAGCGTAGCTTGCACCACATCGGCGCTCATGTGGTCAAGCGCGATGGGGGCGCGGCCATTGCTCATGCCGTCCAGAAGGTCCGTCTGCTGCTGCTGCGCATCGCGCGCTTGCTGCTCGCCCTTCAGGTAGGCGTTAATCAGCGGGGCTTGCTGACGGCGCAGGTACTCCTGGCCCTGGAACCACATGACATGCATCCGCGCCCGCTCATCGTTGTCGAAGAACGGGGTGGACGCGCCGGTCTTTTGCGTCCACGCTGCGTTGCGGCTGTCGATGTACTTGTCCAGCTGCTCAATGGACTGCGGCCCCGAGCCCTGGGACAGAGCGACGTGTAGCCCGGCCGTATCGCTGGCATCGCCCTGGTACAGCGGGTTGTTCTTCTGGACCCACTGCACCGCGTACGGCTGCATGCGCTCCAGGGCGTTGCGCGTATCCAGCGGCAGCTTCTGGTACTCAGGGGTCTGCTTGAACGCGTCCACGATGGCGAAGTTGCCCTTCAGCATGTTCGCCTGCATGGCCTGAGCCGTCGCCTTACCCCACGCCTCGTCGGTCATGCCAGGAAGCGGTTGGAATGCCGCGAGGGCGCGGGCCTTCTGTTGTTCCTGCTGCTCGGGCGTATAGAAGCCATCGCCCACGCCGCGGGCCGTCTGGAAGGTATCGCCAGCAGACACCAAGGTATTGCCGAACGTGGTGACGTTCTGCTCCTGGACATACGCGACGTGCTGCTTCATGTGCAGGTCCAGCATCGGGCCGAACTGCTCCGCCAGCTTGGCCTGCACCATCGCGTCGGTCGCAGGATCGCCCGTGCTGCCGATCTGCTTGGCCTGATCCACCAGGTACTTGCGCACCACGTCTGGCGACTGCTTCCGCAGCTCCGGCATGTTCTGTAGGAAAGTCGACTGCGCGTCGTCCATGGCGGACATCATCGTCATCGCCTGTGCACCGCGCACCGTGGCGCCGGGGCCGAAAATCTTGGCGTACCAGGGCTGCTCCTTCTGGATTTCCAGCAGAGACTTACCCTGAGCCACCTCCGACATACCCTCGAAGTACTGCTCTTGCTGCTTCTGCTGCACGAACTGATCCAGCGCACCGCGCGTCAACTGATTCAGCGCGTCCAGCACCTTGGACGACGGGTCCATGCGGAAGTCGCCTTGGGGAGCGAACGGTGCCTGCTGGAACTGCACAGGCCCAGCCCCACCTCCCGTTATGCGGGTAGCGGGGCCTTGCCCGGATGCAGCCGGCTGCTGAATGACGACGTTGCCGCCGCTGTCTAAGCCGTATCCGGCCATTGAATCTCCTTATGCTCCACTGAAGTAGCCGCCCTGATAAGAGAGGCCACTGCCGTCACTCAACGCGTCGCCAATACCGACGCCCGAGGCGGCTGTGATGCCGCCCCCTGGGGATGCGCTGGGCGACTTGAATGCGCCTTTGGCCCAAAGGGTGAGGCCGGTTCCAATGACCCCGCCCAGCGCTTGCTGGAAGGGACCGGGGCCGAAGTTGCCTGCCAGCAGCGGGACCTGCGCCTTCGGCGCGACGTTGATGCCGTAATCCAGCGTCGGGATGGACTGGCCGAAGTCCAGGCTGGACACCGAAGCGCGGACCAGGCCCTGGCGCCGCATAAGCGAGTCGAAGCTGATGTAGCGCTGGTTATCCTGCGCTTGCGTCTCAACTGCCCCGGCCTGTAGTGAGACAACGCTGCGCAACGCATCCGCGCTCGACCCGCCCACGCCCCTGGCCGACGCGTCGGCGCGCAGTGCTCCCAGCGTCGCCGCGGCCTGTAGCCGGGCCGAGAGCCGGCCGCGCACCATAGAGTCCATAACGCGCACCTCGTTCTCGGCCAGGGCGTTGCTCTGGTCCCCGAAAGCTTGGAGCTTCGACTGGTTCGCAGCGGAGCGCTGCGTGTTCGCCAGCGTCGCCTGGGCTGCCAGGAATTGATTCTGGCCGCCACGGATGAGGTTCGCGGCGTCCGCGTTCGCCTGGCCCACGGTATTACGAGCGAACACGTCTGCGCTGTTCAGCGAGTCCTGCGCCCGTGTTATGTACTGCTGCTCCTGCGCCTTCATGTAGTCCTGGCCGAACTGCCAGGCCATTCCTATGATCGCCTGGTACACATTACCCTCCTACACACGGCGTGAGTTGTTGAATATCTGCCCAACCCACTCGATGGCAGAGATGGTGCAAGGAAGCCAGCCGCGTGACCGGAAGGACATGCGGTGCTCCACGTTGGCCCGGCCGCAGGGGATGTCCACAGTGGCGTCGCTGACTGGCTGGCGGCCGACTTGGTTGTTGCTCAAGCCCACACGCCGGCCGTTGAACCCGAACACGCGGCGCTCCCCTTCCGAGTCAACCCGGTAGGCGTCCATGCCGCCCGTCTGCGTAAGCGAGACGGTGTAGCGGTTGACCACCAAGCGTCCATTCACCAGCGCCCGGTCGTTCTGGTCCCGGACGTATGGCGAAGTGAGGTCCGTATCGGAATCGAAATGCACTCCGACCGAGGCGGCGTACTGCCCGCTGTTCAGTACGTCCGTGTAGAACGACTGTTGATCCGCGATATGCGCACCCAGCAGAGCGGCAGGCGAGCCCTGGTCAGCCGCAACGTACACGTCGGACAGCACCGACGAATCCGCCGGGCGGAGGAACCCCGTGCCGGCGCGATAAGCGGCAACCGTACGCAGCATGTCCAGATACGGGCGAGGCGACACGTCCGAGTCCATCACGAACTGCTCGCACGCGGCCCACAGGCCCTGTGCGTTCTGGCGAATCGTGAAGGCGTACAGCGTGGCCTTGTAGGTCGTGATTCCGATGATGCGGCCCACCACCGGGGACCACTCCCAGCGCGACCAGGAGTCGAACACCCGCTGCTGCGAGCCCGGCTGGTCGATGAAGCGGTACACGTACAGCCCCATGTCGTAGCCGTCCGTTCGGACGAATATAGTGTGCGGTGACGGTAGCGCGGCGAACTGGATCGGCCGCCCGCGCATGTACTTGTCCAGCTGCTGGCTTATCAGGAATGGCTCCGGCGCGTCCTCGAACAGGCCCAGCTGGAACTGGGACACGCTCGTACTGAACGGCGACGGGCCGGCCTGATTCGGCGCGGACTCATACTTTCCGTAGAACAGCAGATTCGCCACCACGATGGGCTGCGCGTTCACGGAGTCCTTCTCGCTGGCCGAGGTGGATATAGCGATAGTGCTGGGAGTCACCGCCGCCCGGCCGCTGATGCTGTACTGGTTGCGCTGACCGAACAGGAACAGGTCCTTGTTGTAGGTCACGCATTTCGTGATGATGTCGTCCTCAGCACCCAGGGCGTACGCCTCTATGGGGTCGTCCGCATCGTCGCGCAGCATGGACGCGCGGAACCAGTTGAAGTAGTCCCCGGCCCGTGACATGAAGATCACGCCGTCCGCCACGATAACCAGCCGGTCCATGAACACGGTAAGCAAGGTGACGCGCCGCCCAAAGAAATAGGGAACGGCTCCCTTCGAGCTGGTGTCGCCGGCTACGCTCGCCGCGTATCCTGGCACCGGCGTGCCGAGGACGGCTTGTAGTCGCGCGGGGCTGTCCGCGATGATGAGGGTCTGCTTGTCCGCAGAGAGCGTCGCAAGGGCAAACACTTGCCCCGGCTGCACCACTTGTGCCGGACCTTCGACCCATGTCACTGTGCCCCAGGAGGCCCCAGTGTCCAGCTTTGCGACCATGTAGTACGAGTCGTCCGTGCCCTTAGGCTTGACGCGTACCACCTTGCCCGCCCAGTGAACCGTGGACAGCTTCGCCGGGTCGTCAACCTCGTTGAACACCGCGCGGAACAGTGTGCCGTCCCCGGAGTCGTCTACAGAAAGCTCCGAGACGTTCTCCATGATGATAGAGCCGCCGACCTGTGCAAGGTTGGTGAACCCCTGCGCCACCAGCTGCGCGATA
Source organism: Bordetella genomosp. 9 (assembly GCF_002261425.1). Taxonomy (NCBI): domain Bacteria; kingdom Pseudomonadati; phylum Pseudomonadota; class Betaproteobacteria; order Burkholderiales; family Alcaligenaceae; genus Bordetella; species Bordetella genomosp. 9. The sequence continues at coordinate 2,186,322 of NZ_NEVJ01000003.1, forward strand.
AGCTGCGCCGCGATGAACTGCGGCTGTACGCTCGCCATGGCGTCGCCAATCCACTTGTTCACTGCGGAGTTGTACGCGTTCACGCGGTCGTTGACCTGCTTCTGGTAGTTCGAGTTCCCGTCCTGCACGATGTCACTCGTGTCCAGCAGATTCGGGTAGCTGGACGACAGCGTGGTGTACGCCGCGGAGAACACGGCCCCGTCCGTACTGCGGCGAACGGTCATCTTGAATGTTCGGCTGTACGATCCACCGCGCACCCAGGCAACCGCCCGCGAGCCCTGGGCCGCGTAGTTGTTGGTCGTCGTGTAGCCTGGCCCCAACTGGTTGGATGCCATGACGATGTACTTCCCCACCGTCGTGATCGCGGACAGCCCGCCGAACACCCAAGGATTCAGCGCGTTGGCGGCCGAAGGCTGGAGCTGCACGTTCAGGAACTTGCCGGTGTCCTTGTTGAAGCAGAAGCAGAACGGAAGGGTGTCGCCCAAGGTGCGCGCGGCCGACTGGTAGTGCAGCGAGTATTCCGTGCCGTCGATGAAGAAGCTGTACTCGCGGTAGTTGCGCAGGTATCCCTGCTGCGCGGCACTGAGCGAAGCTATGCTCAGGGCCTTCTCGTCCATCGTCACCGACCCGTGGCGGCGCGAAATGCCGCGGCGCGGGTCCGATATGACGTTGACCTGTTCCCAATGCTGCCCGGGGAGCCGGTCCTGCGGGACCTGTTCCGATACGCCTCGCGTGACGCTGGCGTAGCTAGAAGCTACTCGCGCCATCAGCGGATGCGGTAAGGGTACAGGGCGCGACCAGTACGGGTGATCGGGCGGATGCCAGCGAGGACGCGCTGCGCGCCTGGGGCCTCCAACATGTTGAGGCGCTGGTTGCGGATGTGCATGCGGCGCACGCGGCTGTATGCCTGGCTGTACGCGGCGTTCAGCTTCTTGTACTTGTTGTCGTCCGCATCATAGGACGACTGGAAATCCAACTGCGCGCGCAGGGAAACCATGGCAGCCGCGTTGTGCGGCAGCTTTTCGAACGGTATCTCGCGGATCAGCCGGCCACGCACACCTCGGCCGATCTTGTTGGTCTGCTTCAGGGTGTCCCACAGCAGGTTTCCACGCTGAACGAGCGAGGTGTCCTCCAGCTCCAGATTCAGGGTGTCTGCGGGGACATACACGTAGCCCGTGTTCGGATCGGCCTGGAGCGTGATGTAGTCCGTATTGAACCACCAGCCCAGCTCCTGCTCGATAACGTTCACCTCGGACAGGATATTGAGTGCCGCCTGTACGTACGGATGGTCTGCATCCAGCTCGTTGAGCGGAGTTTCCCCCATCGTCTTCAGGCAGTTATTTACGACGGTCAGCGGAGTGATTGCCGACATTGAACCTCCTTAAGCGAAAATAGCCCGGGACCTTGTGGGCACCGGGCTATTTGTTGTTCGACGGCTTAGGCGGCCTTCTTGACCACGCCTGCGAAGACGGGGTTGTTGGTCGTCACACCGAAGGAGGTGTGCGCGTCGATGTACCACATCTTGGTGATGGGGTCGTAGAACACATCGGGGGTCAGCGGGATCGTCTCGCCGGCCAGCAGAGCGCGGGGCGAGAACACCGATGCCACGACGTTGCTGAAGTCGCCGTCGAAGGCGTTGCCGTTGCCGGCGTTGGACAGGTAGTGCCCCGTGATCTGCGTATTCGGCAGGTTGTTGGACACGTAGACCGGAGCGCCGTAGACGTTCAGGCTCTTGGTCTTGATTTCCGTGCCGTCCGACAGGATGAACGTGCGGTCCACCAGGCGGTCGTTCTGGAGCAGGGCGTAGTACGACTTGGGGCGCATCACGATGACCACGTCATCGGTCAGCGGATCGACGTCCTTCTCTTCCATGTCCGCGAACAGCTGGCCGAACATGTCTTCCAGCGCGGACGGATCGCTCTCCAGGCCGGCCGTCGCGAACGTCTTCTGCGTGCCGGGCTGCCAGCCGGCCGGGTAGCCGGACATGTCGGTGATCTGCGCGGCCTTGATGGCCTGGATCATGAACGCCTGGTCGATGAACTTGGCGAACTTCTTGCCGTGTTCCTGGCCGATAGCCATACGGGCGTCGTAGGAGTTCTGGAAGTCGTCCAGCAGCGGCACCATGGAGCGCGCGTTGATGAGCGTGTCCACGGTCAGCTTGACCTTCTGCGCCTGCACCACGGTGCCGTCCGGCGCGGTGCCGGGGGTGACCTTGCTCAGGGCAGATTCACCGATCTGGAAGTTCGAGATGGTGGAAGTGCCCTTGATCGAACGCACGGGGATGAAATTCCGCATGATCGACTTGCGGGCGATGGTGCCCTCGATTTCGCCGCCGTACTGCTCGATGTGCAACGCCTGCGGATTGGTGCCGCTGGGCGAAGTACCGATTTGCGTGTTGTTACCGCTCTGGAGAACGGCACCCGGGCGGGTGATGTTTTGTACGCTGATGCCCATTGAGTGGGTCCTTATAGTTGTTATGCGTGTCAGTTCTTGCCACGCTTTAGGCTCTCTGGAATTGACACGTTGTGTGTCTGATCGGGTACTGAATCAGCGAGCGCCCAAAGCAAAAGGGCCAGCCCGGTTTCCCGAACTGGCCCTCTGAGGATTGGCGTTTAGCCGCGCCAGGCGTTGCGTCGTTGTACGACGCGTGCGTATTCAGGCGAGGACTCGAAGTCCGGCCCTAGCTTGTGCCGCAGCTCCCGCGACTTGGCGGCGAAGTCCTTGGGGGACAGGGGGCCGGCGTCGGTAGCTGCCGGGCGCGCTGCGGCGGTGCTGGTCGCCGGGCTGCCCTGCTGCGGCGTGGACACACCGGGCTGGGCGCGATACGCGCCCACCAGGTACTGCGCCATGGCTTCCGCGAGAATTCCGCCTTGATCGAATGCATAATTCACAGCGGCACGCTCGTGTTCCTCTGCGTTGGCGCGAGCCCAGTCCAGCACCTCGTTCCAGGCTTGTTCGTCGCCCGCGGCGTTCAGGACGATCTGCTGCACTGCCTGAGTCTTGGCATCCTGGCCGGCCTTGTACTCGGCATAGCCGGACTCGGCCAGAGCGATGTACGCCTCGCCGCCGGGTATTTGCTTCTCGGCCAGCAGGGCACGGAGCGGGGCAAAGTTGCCTTCCATGGCCTGTTGCATGGCCGGATTGCCCTCGACACTCAGTCCGTGCTTGCCGGCCCAGGCCAGCGCCGTGTCCAGGTTGGCGATGCCGGTGCTGTTGTACTCGACGGCCTGGCCGAATACGCCAGCGGGTGCGTCAGTCTTGGTCGCCGCAGCGGCAGGGGCGCTCGCCGCAGGCGCAGCAGGTGTCGCAGCCGGCGCAGGGGAAGCCGGCGCCGGGGCAGTACCCGCTGGGGTGGGCAGGGCCTGCGTACTGGTTGCGCCAGGGTTCGGGGTAGTCGCTGCTTGCTGCGCTGCTTCTGTCGTCATTCATCATCCTTGTGGTTGGTTCGCTTGTTCAACGGCGGCCTTTGCCACACCGGGCGCGGCGGCCTCGGTGACATTCCGCTGGGTTTGTTCGTCGCGCAGCTGCTGCTGCGTGGACGGGTCATTGACGTACTTGGACTTGTCCACGCCACGGCCGGCGAAGATGTCCTCGGCAATCGCTGTGAAGTTCAGGATCGTCCCGAGCGGGCCTTGCGATAGGTCTGCGAGCTGCGCCATGTCGCCAATGCACGCCTTCAGGTTCTCTAGGTCGGCGTTCCGGGACAGCGCGTCCAGACCAGTAATGATCGTCGGACGCAAGCCAGAGCCCGCCAGCTTCACGCCCAGCTGGCCCGCAAGCCAGTAGGCCAGCGGCAGCTGAAAGTCGATGGCGAGACGGGAGTACACGCCGCCCAGGGACGTTTCCAGCTCCTGGGCCTGTAGGCGGACCTCCTCGGCGGTAACGCGCTCGGCGTCGCGGATGACGCTGGAGCCCAGCAGGAACGTGCGCCCGATCCGATTCACGTACTCGGTGAGGACCGTGTTGATGATCTGGAGGCCCTGGGCCACGCCAGCGCCCGCGGCGCTTATGGCCTCGATGTCGCCGGCCACGCCAGGAATAGCCGCACCGTTCTCCGACTCCTCCAGGTCCTCCGGCTGCGTCTGCCCGGCAGGGTTGACCAACCAGCGGAACTCGGACGCCAGGATCGCAGCCTTCAGCGCCGACTCGGACAGCGCGGACAGCGCAGCAAAGTCACCCGCGCACTGCTCGACCAGGCCGACGCCATAGTGCTGCCCGTCAGGCAGTTCCCACGTCAGCGCGCGGTACGGCAGCTCCTCGGCCGTGTACTCGCCGTTGTACTTCTGGGGCAGTAGGTGGTCATCGATATAGCACTCGACGCGGTACTTGCCGGTGGGCATCAGGTGTACCCTGGTGAACCAGCACACGTCCCCACAACTGCGCGGGTCCTCGGGGTCCATCTTGGCGTAGTTCGCGTCCTTCGACTTCAGGAACGCCTGAACGTCGGCCTCCAGCTCGTCGAACTTCAGGTCATCCTTGACCATGATGTCCACGACCTTCCCGGACAGGCTGCGCTTGACGGTGTACTTCTTGAGGCCCAGCACCCGCGGCGGGTCGCCTTTATCCTTGCCCAGGATAAGCAGGCAGTTGCCCGTGACTATCAGGTGCTGCGCCGCCGCGTACAGCCTGGGCCGAGCGGCGAGCTGGTCCAGCAGGCGGATGCTTTCCCGCTCCGCCAGGGCCAGCTTGCCCTTGAGGTCCGGAATATCCTGCTCCAGCTTCTCGGCCAGCTCCGCAGGAACGTCGTAGCGCATGAACGGCCGGGAGGGCGCGAACAGCGCGAGATTGATCTTGTTGGCTAGGTTGTTGACGGCCTGCGCGCCGACAGCCTGGTAGTCAGTCTGTAGCTCGGTGGCCTGTTGGTCGTAGCCTACGGGCGGGCAAACGGATGGGATGGTGAAGGCGGCGTACAGCTCGCACCGGGTAACTAGCCCAGCGCGCCGCGTTACGCCCTCCTCCCACGCATCCTTTATCGTGCCTGCCACGTTACAGGCGGATGCCTACGCCGCCCGAGGTGCCGCCGATGCTGGCCGATCCGCCCGATGTGTACTTGCGCCGGGGGTCGCCGGAGTCGCCAGCACCGTCGAGCTGGACATCGGGGTTGCCCTCCTGGGGCTGGGCGGCCTGGGCCGAGGCGAGCTGCGCAGCTGCCTGCTGTTGATTGATCGTGGCAACCTGGGCGGCCACTGACGCGGCGGTCTGGTCACGCAGCGCGGCGGTCTGCACCTGGGCCGCATCGCGCTGAGACTGGGCGATTTGGTTGGCCTGGTCCCGTACCGCCTGCGCTTGCTCGGCGGCTTGGTCCGCCATGGCCGACGCGCGTCCCCCGTCGTTGCCGGTGACGTTCGGCAGGCCGGACTCGCCCAGTACAGGGTCAACCACCTTCGCGGTGAACGGGTCCAGCTTCTTGACGATCTTGGATACTCCACTACCCATTAGGCAGCTCCTTATAGAATTGTGAAACGACTGGCGAGTAACCCGCGCGTCTGTACGCCGCGCTCATGGCGATGCCCATGGCGTCGCCCGTAGCGATGCCGGCGCAGCCCCACCTGCGCGCCTCGTCTTCCATCGCCGCGATCACCCGCCGCAAAAACCCTGGGCGGTCCTCGACCCGCAGAACCATCTGTTCGATGAACAGGTTGTGCGGGCAGTACCACGTCGGGGTAATGTCGTAGACGACGAGATAGCCATGCGTGAGTGCAGCGGCAACGTCCCCGTTGTTTATGGTCTGCCAGCCGTAATCGAAGTCCACAAGCTTGGCGTAGGGGTGGCCGGCATACAGGCTGTCGTCGTAGTGACGTTTGAAGGCGCGCAGGACCGCGGCTCTATCGCTCGCGGCCCAGTCCTCACACTTCAACCACGAATCCATCGCGGAGAGCCTTGAGCACGCGCTGCACACCCAGCATGTCGCCGGCCTGTAGATCGGTGGTCTGCGAAGTCACTACCGCGCTCGCCGAGCCGGCGAGCAGCTTTTCCAGGGCGCGATATGCCTCGGGGGATAGGCGATGGATGGTCTTTACCTGCACGGGTTCCTCCTTGTCGCGGGTCTGATCGGGTACTGATTTGCCGCTAGGCGAAGAAGAACTCGCTTCGGCGGACCTGCTGAAGGTCCAGCGCCCCGCGGCCGGGAGCCGTAGGCAGGCCGTCATAACGACGGAAGAAATCCATGATCGGATCGTGCGTTTCATACATCTCCACGAATGTCTCTCGGATAAGCTCGAACAGCTTCTGCGTGTCGGCCGCATGCGTGCCGTAGTCGTCGTGGATCATCGCCAGCGACGCGATGCCGGCCCGCTGGCACGCCAGCGTGGTGAGCGTTAGGTGCGCAGCATCCATGCTGTGAACAAAGTTCGGGGCGAGCCCGTTCTTGTGCCCGGACGCCCGAGGCGCGTCCACGTCGCTGCGGACCCAAAGGCGGCACCCGCCAAACAGTTTGGCGTTCACCCGTATCTCCTCGCGCTCGTTGTAGACCTGCGTGACCGGGAAGCCGCTGGGTGCGATCCATTCGATGGTCGGGTTGCCGGCCTTGATGATCCGCTTGGCGCACTGTTGCAGCCAGTCCATGGCGCTCCTGGCGGCAAGCACCACCTCGCCTATCGCCTCCCACACAATGTGGCTGAGGAAATTCGCCGCGGCGGTGTACTGCACCGGCTCGAACTCCCTGACCAGGCCGTGCCGCAGATAATCCTGCACAATGAATTCTGCGCAGGAGTACCGCGTGGACCCGTACGGCAGCGTCATGACCGACCGCTTCACCAGCGTGCGATTGATGCCGTGGGCGAGCCACCCGGCGCGCAGCGCGCGATCCCGCTCACCTAAGTCATTCGGATTAAGGGCGGTGAGTTTCGCCAACACCACCCGCGCCACCTGGGCGTATATGTCGTTGGGGAGGTTGGCCGGGATCAGGTTGGTGGCCTTCCCGCCCACGCCATCGCGCAGCATCGCGCTGAAGTGCTGGAGCCCGTTGCAGCTGCCATCCAGCCCCACTGGCAGGTGCGACTTGAAGCCGTTAGGATTGCGCACCCACTGCGCGTACTCTTTCGCCCACGCCAGGAACTGGAGCGGCTTGTCCGCCTGCGTCCACTCGTCGTTATTCACGGGGTCGTCAGCGAAACCGAGAATGAACCGGCTGTGCTCGTCGACCCAGGCAACGCGCTCTTCCAGGGACTTCTTGTCCACGCCGAACCGGTTGGCCCCGTTCACCTTGAACCACTTGACTGAAGTTGGGTCCGGGAGCGGCTTCCCCTCCGCGAACTGGAGCAGCGACTTCTGGAGGTCCGATCCCTGCGGCGTCACGCCGGTGGACTGGGCGTACAGACGCCCGCGAAAGTCCGCCTGGTAGACGAAGTAGATGGCGGCATGGTCCTTGAACCTGTCTGCCACCTTGGTCGCCATTTCCAAGCGGCCCCAGCGCTGCCCGCGCAGCTTCATCTCCGTGTGGTAGCGCGCCATGTCACGCTTCCACTGCTTGAAGCGCGCCGCCTGGTCCTCGCTGAGCGTCGCCTTGTCCAGGCCCGGGACCAGGAACTCCGGCCGTTCCGGGGCGTCTGGTCCCTGCTGCGACAGCGCCTCCTTCAGGTCCAGCCGCGACCGGGATATGGACCGCACCGTCTCCAGCATATCGACGTTGATGCGCCACTTCACCGCCTGAAGGTGGTTGATGGCGGGCAGGATGCGGGACAGGTCCGCGGACTTGATGCGGTCCAGGGTGTCCACGCTGCGCACCCGCTGGACGTTCACGCAGAACGGCGTGATGCGGCGCATCTCCACGCTGTGCCAGCCGCCGTCATTGAATGCCACCCAGTCCTTGGGCTGCTCAATGCACGGGAGCGTGTACGGCCGGTTCACCTCCACCAAGCCCTTGATGCGGTTCACCAGCTCGGTCACGTCGTCGGACAAGCCCACCGCCAAGTGCTCTTTGATCCTCCCCAGTTCGTGCCGGCGCTCCCTCGCCACGTCCAGGAATCCCAGCACGCGCAGGGCTTCCAGCACCCACATGCCGACCTGGGCGCGATCATGCGGCTTCCAGCGGGGCAGCTCCAGGTTGCTGTTCCGCGCCGAGCCCATCAGCGCGTTGAACCTGTGGTCCGTGGATCGGCTGTGCCTGCGGTCGAGGTCGTTCATGACCTCGTAGAACAGGTCCGGGCTGATGTCCTCGAACACCGTCAGCACGAGTTCCTGGTGCAGCGCCCGCCCTACCGCGCTGGCTAGGTCACGCCCTCCGCAGTCACTGCTCTGCATCAGGGTCGTGATGACGGTGCGGATAGAGATGAGGGACACCACCATTGGGTCCAGCGGCTTGAGCAGCGCAACGTGCGCCGCCCGCCGTCCTGACTTCTTCAGGCCCTCCTCCAGCATTTCGGTAATCATGTCGCGCAGTGGGACCACCCAGCGCCGGTAGATCGGCTGCGCGTACGGATTGTTGTGCGCTCTTCCCTTTTCCTCGTTCGCCGCGAGGGCACGGCGGGCGCGTTGCACGCCCTCCCGTATCGTCTCGCGCTCGAACTCAGCCTGGGTTAGCGTCAAACGCCCGCCCAGGCCAAGCGGCGGCTATTCAAAGTCGGCGTGCTCCTTGTCGTGACGAACGCCCTTGAAGCGCGGCTCGCGCAGGGAACCCGCCTCGGTGATGCCCAGGCACTCCACTTCGATGATCTTGCCGTAGATCAGGGAATCGCCCTTCGGCCCCTCACCGTTCCACCACTCGTCCCGCTGCTCGTCGGACATCCCCGACACCTTCACCAAGCCTTTCGGGCCTTGGCACACCAGCGCGCCGAGCGTGCCTTTGTACTTGCCCTTGCCTTCTTCCACGCCGGTAACGCGGAGGTCCAGGGTCAGCGTAGGCTTGACCTTGATGATTTCCCCATCCGTGCCGCTGCCCGCCTTCCAGGTGCCGTGCGGATCGCGCAGGATCAGGCCGTCATAGCCGCCCAGCTTGCTGAAGTACGAGGCCAGGTCCGCCGGATCGCCGTAGGTGCCCGGGTTGTAGGTGCCCGCCAGGAACACGCTGCCCATGTCGTCCTCTCGGAAGTACGGATACAGCACGTCGAAACGGTCGGTATACGCATAGGGGCTGTAACCCGCCTCGAACTCGCCCAAGGTGAGCATGTCAAACACCGCCAGGCGTAGGCCCGCGGCCGGTTCATGGCGGCGGAACTCGCCGCTGATGGTGGCCTGCGGCACGCCGGCACGCCACACCTCCCCCAGGACAGCCACTGCGTGCCCGCGCTCCAGCTTGCGGATGACGCGGTTGCGCACGGCGCGGACCAGGTGGGCGCAGGAGCGGACCACTTCGCCGGTGCGGGACAGCACCTTATCGCCCTCCCCGTTCGGCGTAACGATGACGACGGCGTTGCAGCCGTCGTACTTCCGCTGTGCCATGTACGTGCCTGCCAGGTCCCGGATGGATTCCGCACCCATCGCCTTGCGGGCCGAGACCTTCACGGCGTCGAACTCGACCGCCTTGTGGATGATGTACTTACCCATAGCAGACATCCACGCGGTAGTCGTCCTGCGCTACGGCGCGCAGATAGGCCAGTGAATCCTCGGTCAGGGCGTCCTGGGCTTCGGCATAGACCAGACGCGCCTGCGCGCGGTTGCCCGTTTCCAGGGCGCACACCATGCGATTCTCGAACGCATTGCGGGCTGCGGCCTCCAGCGTCTGCTGGATGGCCGTGTCTTCACGGACGACGCTCAACGCGGCTCCGGGATGTTGCGCAGCAGTTCGGCCAGGAACATACCGTTCGTGTTCACATGGTCGATGTGCAGCAGGCCGGACTCCGCGTCACGGGCATGCGGGCCGTGCAGCGCAATCTCGTTCATGTGCCGCTCCATCGCGCTGAAGTAGCGATCCACGCCATCCGGGACGGTCATCCAGGAATGATCCGCGTACTTGAACGCGCCGAAGGTGAGAACGTCCACGATGCCCGCCAGGGCGCGGGCCATGCCGAAACGCAGCAGGGACCAGCGCGGCTTGCCGGCGTCATGCTTCGCGCCGAGGTCGGGGGACTGCTTGGAAGTCTTTCGTGCCATGGTTATGCGGGCTCCATTTGGGTTTGGGGTTTGCGGTACTGTTCCAGCTCGCGCTGTAGCCGGAGGCACTCATAGCCGAGTTCGTTGTTCTGCTCGGACAGCTCGCTGATCTGGCGCTGCGCTTCGCGGTAGCGCCGGTCCTGTAGGACCACGAGATTCCCCATGCGGGTGGCCTCGAAGTCCGGGCGCGCGTCCAGGGCTTCCTCGTACTGAGCCATGGTCACGCCACCAAGCAGCTTGATGAGTCGATCACGTAGCTTCATCAGCTCACCAGAAGGTTCTTGCGTTGGTCTTTGGAGTTCTTCATCTGCCGGCCGCGGGACCATCCGGCGCAGTCGGAGCAGCGGAAGCGGGCGTAGCGGCCTACTTGCGTGTGGCGATAGCCCTTCTGGATCACATTCGCGCTGCCGCACTTCGGGCAGGTCGGCGTGTCGGGCTCGGTGTAGTTCGCCACGTTCGGGTGGCCGTCGATCCAAGGGCGGAGGATCAGGTACAGCTCCTCCAGCGAGAGCACGTCCGCGATGTTGTACTCACGCATCTCCGCCCAGGCTTCGGGGTTGCGTTGGAGACACTGCGACCACAGCTCGAAGCCGGGGAACTTCTGGTGCTTCAGCTTCTTGGTGGTGCAGAGCTTCGCCGTCATGTATTCCAGCTTGTTGCTGGTGAGGCCGAAGTTCTTCCTCGCCTCCAGCATGGTGTCCACCATCACGTACGGCGACGGGGGCGGCATGCCATTCAGGAGGAATCGCGCGTTGATCTTGCGCCGGTCGAACTTCACGCCGTTCTGCGCCACCACGATGTCGGCCTGATCCAGCAGCTTCCAGAGAGAGCGCAACAGGCGGCGGTCGTCCTCTACGTTGCGCTGCTTGCTGTTGTCGCGGTAGATGATCGCGTCATCACCCAGCCACTTGGCGCAGAACGAGAGGATGCACCAGTCCTCTTTGATCTGGTTGAGGCCGACGTTCTGTTTCCACAGGGACCAGACGTAGGCCAGCACGGGACTTGTCTCGATGTCGAGACTGAGTATGCGGGGTCGGGTCAACCCACGACCTCGAACGCGTACCGCATCAGGCGGTGCAGCAGGTCGCGCTCGACATGCTCCAGGAAGCCATCGCCGCTAGTACTGACCAGGAACGAGTCCGCGCGAACAGTCGCGCGGATGTCGTTGATGCTCGCCTCGTACTCGTACGCCACGGAGTGGTAGCGCAGGTCCAAGCCGCAGCCGTTGACAGCACGGACGGATACATCGACCATGCCTATGCGGGTGCGCACCTTCTTGCGCATAAGAACGCTCATTCAGTTTCCTTCGCGGCAGCGCGCCGCGCTTCTATGTTGGCTTTGCGGCGGGACTCGCGTGCGCGCTTGTTGCGCAGCTCCCGCTTCTCCGATTCGGTGCGGTGTGTGGGGTGCAGGATGCCGGTGGGGTACGTCCGGTGGAACTCCAGGTAGTCGGCCACGCCGCGCAGAAAGCGGATCGGGTCGATGCCTTTGCCCAGCCTGGAAGCCCAGTTCTCCAGGCGGCCGAGCACTGCGTTCTCCCATCGGTTCAGGACCGCGCGGATGTTGCCGGTGGTGTGGCAGTGATCCAGTACGGGGTCCGTAATCTCCAGGCCGGTGATGGGAGACACACCGCCCTGTTCTTTGAGCATTTGCGCCCGCTTAGGCTTGAGCATTGAGGCGGTCAAGCGCTTCACGTTTCTCCTTGACGTTGGCGAGCATGCGCCGCACGGCGGCCATCAGCTCAGGGTTTCTGTGCTCGGGCAGCACGCGCAGGAAGTCGTGGGGGTGATGGGTGGCGCGCAGCCACAGGAGCCCGGCCTGCTCCACGAAGTAGTCGGCCCAGGCGTCGCCCTTCTGTCGGGCGTACTCGGCCTGCACAGCCTCGTATGCCTCCGCGTTGCAGCGGGTGCCGGCCAAGATGCGGAGGGCCTTGTCCTCGCCCAGCCCGTAGAAGCCGGGGATGTGGTCGGCGGTATCCCCCATCAGCATCTGCATCCAGAACCACTTGGTGCCGTACACCTTGCCGTCATACGGGCCTATTACCTCGTACGCGCCCTTCGGGACTTGCGTGCGGGCGTAGTCCGTCCAGGCCAGGTGCAGGCCGGGCAGCATGCGCATATCCTTGTCCGCCGTGTGGTGCACCACGGACTCCAGCGGGCCGCGTGCGCTGAGGGCTGCGTGGGCGAAGCCATCGTCGGCCTCTCGGTCCATCCAGGTGACGCGTCGGGCGCGCAACAGCGCCTCGTCGGCCGTCTCCAGGAACTCGCGGACGGCCTCCCAGTTCTTCGGCCTGCGGCTGCTATGCCGCTGCCCCTGGTACGGCTGCGTGGTGGCGATCAGGAATCGCTCGCCCTTGGTGCTCGCCCGGGCGGACAGGTGCAGCTCCACCCGCTCCGCGCCGGACAGCTCCCGGACAGCGTGCATACGATCCACGGCGACTCGCCGCGATATGTCCACACGCATGTTGTCCCCGCCGCTGGCGAAGTACGCCAGGTAGTCCCCGTCGATCAGGGCCACCCGGCCTGGCACTACCTCGTCCTGCGGCGCGGTGTCCGGTATCTGCTCGGCTACCCGGGCAGCTGCATTACGCAGCCACTCCGGCTGTGCCATCAGTCCTCGTCATCCCCGCCGATGTCGGAGAGCGGGTCGTCGTCGCCGGGGGCGTCATCGTCGGCCGGCCCGGGTTTCTTCTCGGCGGGCTTGGACTTCGGCTTGTCGTCTTTGGCCTTGGCATCCTTCTTCGCCTTGGCGTCGGCCTTGGCCTTCTCCACGTCGTCGTCGTCGCCCGTGTCCGGGTCGCCCAGCAGCATGGCCTCGACGGGGCTGCCCTCGAAGCCCGGGCTCGCCTTGATGGCGTCCTGGAACGTGTTCTTGGACTTGCCGTCGTCGTAGGTGCCGTCGATGAAGATGCTGGCCCACTGCTCCTTATCCGGGTGATCCCACAGGAACAGCTTCAGCGGGTTGACCGCTTCCGGAATCTTGCGGCGCACGTCTTCCCCGTCCTCGTTCACGGAGTACGGGGGCGTGATGGCGTAGACGCCAGAGGCGGGATCCTTCAGGCCGGCGTAGGTCTTCTGGTCCGCACCCTCGCCCACGGTGCGGTGGAACACCTGGCCGCTGAAGTCCTCGCCCAGCATCTCGGCCATGTGCTTGTACTTGCCGCTGTAGTTCATCTGCTTGAACAGCTTGAAGAACGTCGCCTTCTCGTTCAACGACTTGGACAGGGTGATCGCCAAGCGCTGCGGCATGCCGTTCTGATCCACCGGCCACTTCTTGCCGTGCAGCTCGAACACCATCTTGACCTGCTCGCGGACGCGCTCCTGGCCTTTGAATGTTTCCTTCTGCGGCCCCAGCTCGATGTAGGCGATGAACCGCAGGCCGGGCTTGCCCTCGGCCGGGGGCGTGTATCCGCCGCCGCCCTTCTGGGCCTGGTTCATGTCGGTGGTCTTGGCGGCCTTGGCAACCGCGGCTTTGATATTGAATGCCATGCGTGTGAATTTCCTCTTTAAAGGGAACGTTCGTAGCTCGGGATGTGCTTCCCGATGAATCGCTTGCGCACCCAGGGGCGCAGCGCCTGTACTGCCTTGTCGAAATTGGCCGTCTCGATTTCCTTTTCCTCGGCCATGCTGCTGCCCCACACCGTGTCCGATGGCACGCCCAGGGGCAGCTCCCACTTGAACCACCATTCGATGAAGGTGCTCGCCTCCTCCATGCACACATGCAGGAGAGCCGCGACCTTGCTACGGACCGACTTGTGAGCGTCGGCGTACTCGGCATCATGGACCTGGTTGACCAGCAAACCCTTGCCGTCAAAGTTGCGGAAGTGGTAGAACGCGCGGACGGACAGCCACATCGCTGCCTTGGCCCACTCGCCACCCGTGCCCTGCACCTCGTAGTTCTTGATTTCCGTGGGCATGAAGCCGGAGCGTTCCCGCCCACGTTCGATCAACCACTTGGGCGCGGGGTGCTCGCGGTAGCAGTACCGCTTGCCGTCCGGCGTCACGCTGTAGCCCTTGCCCAGCTGGATGTTCAGTCCCGGAATCTCGGGGTGCTGCACGGTCAGCCCGGTGGGTACGCGGGACTTCCGAATCTCCTTCGCCTTGTCTTCGAAGTACGGCTCGATTTCCGGGTAGCGCGCGTTCTCCGCGTCGGCCAAGGCCTGCACGTCCGCCTCGGCCATCTTGGTGGACTGGGCGATCTTCTTGACGCCCGCGCCGTAGGCCCGCTGGAACGAGAACACCTTCGCTCCGGTGCGCTTGTAGTCCCAGTCCTTTTGCAGCTCGGGCTCCACGTCCTTGCCCTTGCACAGCCGGTACACCTCGTCGTACTCCATGCCCTCTTTCACAGACAGGCGCATGACGTGCATATCGACGCCCGCCTTCAAGTCCGCGATCAGCTGTGCGCAGCGGGTCAGGATGGCCTGGACGTACACCTCCAGCGAGCTAAAGTCGGACTGGATGATTACCCCGTCCTTGCCGAAGCGCGACTTGAACACCGTCTTGGCCTCGGACTTCTGGCCCTTCGGGATGTTCTGTAGGTTCGGGTTGGAACTGGAAAGCCGCGCCGTCACCGTGCTGGTGTGGTTCAGCATGTGGTGGATGATGCTGTCCAGCTGGACCAGGGTGAGCATGCCCTTCTGGTTCCCGTCTTCATCGGTCGTGATGAAATAGGTGCCCAGGTCCTTGGTCAGCTTGACCACCTGGCCCAGCGTCTTCAGGAACGGTACATCCGTGTTCTGCGTGAGGATGTCCATGACCTCGGACGCCGTGCTATACACGCCCTTGTCCGCGCCTTCCCAGGCGGGGTCCGGCTTGGTAAAGCCCTCGAACGTGTAGTAGTGCGGCTCGATGCGGGTCTTGGGTCCGCGCTCGATGTCCGGCACCGTCACCTGCTTGGTCTTTATCTCACCCTTGTTCCTGCCTCCGGCGTACCGCTGTACGTTCCACGCCTTGCCTTGCGCCATGTCCGCGAGGACTTTATCCAGCGGCCAGGACGGTAGCTCCGGGCTGTTCAGCAGCGCGTGCAGCTCCTTCTTCTGGTAATAGGTCCGATTCCCGTCCTCGCCCAGCACCAGGGCCGGCGCGTCGTACTTGACGGTGCCGCCAAAGATCAGGGCCGACTTGTGGAAGCGGCTATTCCAGTTGAACTCGAAGGGCAGCCCCTCGGGCAGGAACGTCTCCAGTTGCAACGTGGCCTCGGCCAGCTTCTTCGCAAGCTTCTCGGCCAGCTCCAGGCCCAGCTGTTTGTCAACGTGCATGCCGTTGCGCTCGCATTCGATAGTGAACACGAGCGCGCCCATGTTCAGCAGGATGCTGCGCAGCTGCCCGGACTGTTTCGCCCGCAGCCATTGACCTCGGAAAACCCTCTCGGTGTTTCCGATGTCACCTTCCTCGAACCCCTGCTCGGTTTCGCGGCCGGCCAGGTAGCGCAGCAGCAGGTCCTCGGGGATGTCGATGGTGTCCACGCCTGAGTCCCACAAGGCCTTAACCTCGTCCAGCTTGACGTTGCCACCGTAGGCCGGCGCAATCTCGTCCAGGGACAGCATGTGGCTGGACTGCTCCATGCCGGCCAGCAGGTACTCGGCCAGCTGGATGTCCCATATCATCCCGCCCGCGTTGATGTAGTCCATCCACGCTTGCAGGTTGTGCTCGGGGCGCGAGTTGGGATTCGCCAGGGCATACAGCAGGTCGAACTTGATGTTCTGGCCCACCAGCAGCTTTGTGCCCTGTAGGTGCTTGGTGAACCAGTCTTGCGGCAGCGCCTTGCAGGCGGCTACGCGGGACTCCTGGTCATCGCCATCCGGGAAGTAGTCGGACGGCGTGACGCCGCCCTTCATCTCCTTGCTGAGATTGCCGACCTGCCAGCCTTGGCATACGATGTAGTTCTCAGCGGAGAACGGGTTCGCCTTGCGCTTGAACTCCGTCTTGGTGGATGTCTCCAGGTCCCATACGCGGTAAGGGGTGCCGCTCAAGCTTCTGCCGTAACGGCCTCTACGCCGCTGTAGTGTGCCGTACTGTCGCCGTAGCTGTCGTAATCGACGGCAACGTCGCCCCATTCGTCCAGACTGAAGGACACCACGTCGCGCAGGTCCATCTCCGTGCCGTCCTTAAAGCGCAGGTATAGTTTCAAGAAGGGTCCCTCACTCGTGCGCGCTCCGCATCGAACACGACTTCGCGCTGCGGGTCCTTCGGCCCGCCTTCGATGTGGAGCTTGTTCTTCGGGATGCCGATGAATCGCGTGTTCTGCAACTCGGCGGCATTGCTCTTGCCCAGGATCACGATGGCGTCAGCCGCGCCCTGCTTCCCGGTCTTGCTGTCCTTCAGCATGGACATGTCGGGGTAAGGCAAGCCCTCCCCTGCGGCCGATACCTGGGACGTTGCGACGGCGCGGGTGCCGTACTTCACGGCCATGTTTCGCGCCCACTGGTACATCGCCTCCAGGGCCTGGTCCGTGCGCTGCCCGCCGTTGGCTATCTCTCCGCCGAACTTGATGTTGTCGATCATGTCGAACACCACGAGCGCGGACGGGATGCTGGCGATGATGTCCTCGACCTCATGCGACCAGAAGTCGTGAATGTCGAACACGCGGATGATGTCGCTGCGGCCCACGGCCTTGGCGTACGCCTCCTTCAGCGTGCCCTGCTGGTCCAGCTCGTACAGCTCGCTGACCTTCAGGCCAAGCGCGGCCTGGTACAGCCGGCGTTTGATGCGCCTGCCCGGCCCCTCGTTGTTCAGCCAGATGATGCTGCGGTGCTCGTCGGGGTACAGCTTGTCCACCTGCGGGGCCATGAACGTCAGTTCGGAAGCCAGGCCCGTGGTCTTGCCGGCATCGGGCCGCGCGGCGAACACCAGGAAGTCCCCTTCCTGCATCGCCCGCATGGCGCAAGCCAGCGCGGTCATGCGCCAGTGCAGGCCGATGTTGTTCTTGTCCTCGGCCAGCAGTTCGCTGATGTCGTCCAGGACTTCCGGCGGCTTCACCTTGCGGGTGAGCTGCTGCTGGTGGTGCTCGTGGATCGACCGCAGTGCCTCGGTCATGTCCACTTCGCCCTCCTGCCAGCTCTCCAGCATGGTTGCCACCTTGTTGGCCGTGGTGGCGTCGATCAGCCGTTGCAGCAGGCCGGCCTCTACGGTCGGGTCCACGTCCTTGTCGATCTGCTTCAGGCGCTTGCGATACAGCTCCTTCTGCTCGGCGGACAGGGACTTGTGCTTGAGGTTGAACCACAGGGTGAACGGACCGCTGTGGATTTCGGAGCAGTCCGGGTGCTCCTTGAAGAACTTGCCGAAGTCCTTCAGCAGCGTCTGGGTGTTGCCATCCACCGCATCCATGGCGGCGGACGCCAGCTTCTCGTGCCGATCCCGGTACTTCAGAAGCTGGAGCGTGGTTAATTCGAGGATGCGGCCTCCCCTTCCGGGTCACCGTCACCCGTCAGCGCGTCCATGTGCTCGGCGGCGGTAGCCATCTGCTCCTCTGCGTACGTGCGGTTGCGACCAGGACCAAAATGGCGGGCGACTTCGCGGTTTTCGAGGTAGGACTCCAGCGCCTCGCTGAATGTCATCCAGCAGTCACTGCGCCTCACCGGAACCACCTCACGGCTTGGTCGATAATCACGAATGCCACGAGGATGCCGGCCACCCAGGGCAGCCAGGGACCATCAGGCGGGTTGTCGTAAGTGATGGCGAATCTCCCTGTTGGATAGAAGTTTCGGGTCGGCGCGGGACCTGATCCGCCTCGCGTCGATACCCAGGGAAAGCAATTGCTTTGTGATTTCCCGTGCGGCGCGCAAACCCGGTCGGTCGGGATCGAGCCATACGCATACGGGTCGGTGAGTTTCTATGGTTGCGGCCACGCCATCGGATAGGCTGGTACCCATGAGGGACCATGCCTCCGTGGACTGGCCCACGCGGAACGCGCTCAATACGTCCTCGGTAAGCACAAGCGGGTCACCCCGTCCGTACTTAGCGACGAGGTACTGCTTGTCCACCTTGGGATTGATGTACTTGGGCCGAGCCGATGCGCGGGTCCACGTCACGTCCCGGGCCTGCCAGTAGATGAGGTTGCCGTCCGGGTCGAACAGCGGCAGTACCAGGCGTCCGCTCGGCTCATGCCAATACGCGCCCAGCTCCTCTATCTCTGGCAGGCCCACGCCGGCCTTGAACAGCCACACCTTGGCGGCTGCCGGCCATGCCGATACGTCGAACTCCGGTGGGCCTGGAAGATGGGTTACGGTTTCCAGGGCGCTGTCCACGGACTCCTCGCGCTTCAGGCGCGCGAGTCGATCCGCAAAGGACTCCACCGGTTTGTCCTCGACGCCGGCCTCATCGCATCGAAAGCACCAGGCCCGCCAGCGTGTCGCCTCATGTGACAGCCGAAGGGTCTTGCCGTCGCCGCACGAGTGGTTGACGCGGGTGCTGCGCCCTTCGGGCAGGGCCTGGCACGCGGCCAACCATTCGCGCTTATCGAGCAACTACGCCCAGGTATAGCGCGTAGATGCCCAGGCCGCTCGCCGCGGCGAATGCCACCACCAAGATGACGCCGATAAGAGCCATGGACACGTCATTGGCGGTGTCGGACCACTCGTGCAGCCGGTCGCGCCACGTACGCTTATACGGCCACATACTGCGACACGTTGCGGTTCGTCTCGGGGTTGTAGCGGGTGCCGTCGATCTTGACTCGCCCCGCCTTGACCAGCTCGGTAAGCCGGCCCGTCACGGAGCTGACGCGCATCGGGTGCAGGAGCGACACAATCTCGTCCTTGATGAGCGGCCGGTCCATGAGGCGCAGACACTCCACGATCTTGTCGTGCTGCCGCACATCCGCGCCGCTGGCCCGCATGGCGTTGAACGATGCGACTTGCGTCGCGGGGGCGCTCATTCGTCAATCTCCACGATGCGCTGCTCGCGGGCCACGAGGCAGCCCACACTGCGGACTTCCAGCAGCTCGAATTCCACGTCTACCGTGCAGTCCTTGCGGACGTGCTCCACCGCCTCGGCCCTCGTGGCAAACACTATCGGCTCATCGCCTTCCCACCCCACGTCCATGCGTCGCACCATGTACTCCGCCTTGGACGTCACCAGCTCGAAGCGGTCGGCCAGTACTTCAGTCTCGCCGCCCGCCAAGTCCACGAACTGGTCGCCGGCGTAGTCGGAGACGTTAGCCACCGTGTGAACCGTGCCAACAGGCCCGAGACTCGGCTTCTCCGGATAGCCCCGCGGGCTCAGCCGCGCCACGCGTACTTTGTCCCCCCGCCTTGAACTTGTGCGCGCTCACGCCTTCACCTCTTCCAGTACGCGGGCCACCTTCACGGTCTTGACCGGGACGATTTCGACGATTTGGAACTCGATGTCCGTACCTGCGCCGCCCAGCACGTACTGCTCGACCTCTTCCAGGCTGCCGAAGACCTTCCCGCCTTTGACGTGCTTGCTCCGATACGTGAACTCGCGCGGCTGCTCGGGCACCAGCTCGAACCTGCCGACATCCACATTGTGCCCGGGGTAGCTTTGCTCGAACTCCTCCAGCCGGATGTAGCCAGCGGGGTTGCTGTGGCCCGCCGCCGGGTTGCTGACCGTGAACACCTCGCCGGGCTGAATACCCAACCATCCGCCACGCAGAGCCCGGACCTTGTCGCCCTTCTTGAACTGTGCCATTACAGCGCGCCCCCGATCTGCTGGGCTTCCGCCTGGGCGGCCTGGGCCGCGTAGTGCGCCAGGGTGGACGCCTTGTGCGCCTTGCCCTTCGCTTCCTGCTCCGCCACGCGGGCGGCGTTGGTGATCGCCATGGCGGCGCGGTGTTGATCGGTGGCGCGGTCGGCCGCACGATTGGCGGCGCGGACGCGGTTGCCCAGCGCCTGGCAGTGCAGCTTGACGCCGATACGATGGACGCGGCGCGTCGCGGAGAGGATCAGAGTGGAGAGGGACATTTAATGCTCCTGTGGTTGCGGCGCTTACTGCGCCAGTGAGTGCTGCGTTGGTTAGAGTCAGCCGAACATGCGGAGGGCGTGCGACTTGCGCGTGCAGATACGCCATTGGCGTGCGCTGAGTCCGCTGCGCCGCCGAGCGTGGCGCGGGTGCCCCGGGTTGCTGGCGGGCGTGCGGTTGATACTGGCCTCGCACGCATCCGCGTAGATGGCCTTCCGCTGTTCCGTCGTGTACTGGATCGGCGGGAATGTCTTGTCGTCAGCGTGCTTCTGGATGCCAACGGCGTGAGCAAGGGAGAACGCGGTTACTACGGTCTGCTTCATCAGGTCCTTAGTTGAGGTAACGATAGAAGTATTCGCGGAGGAAATGCTGAATGATGCGGGCGCTGCCCGGGTACTCGCTGCGGGACACATCAAACACGCGCTGCACCGCGATGCGTTTGCCCTGCTCTATGCCCTGCTTGCGCGCCACCTGAGCGATGCGTGCTCCGAGGGCCTGCGCCCGGGCACGCGGAAGGCCGATATGTCGAACCTTCATGGCCTAGTGGAACGGGTACGGATCGTGGGAATGCGTGGGCGCCACTGCGTCCAGCAGCTTGTGCCACCAGGGGCGGCGATGCTTACGCAGCGATACCTCCAGCTTCTTGATGTGCCGACGCTTGCGGTAGTTCGCATCCTGGGCGTGGGCCAGCTGGTCCGCCAGGGCGTGGGCGTACTCGTTCAGTTCGTCGCACTCGCACTCGGCCTGAATGGCTGATCGGCGCATGGCGTCGTACTGGCGGGACATGACCGTGTACGCCGCGCGCAGGCGGTTCACTTCGGCGTGCAGCCGGATGTTCTCTTGCTCCAGCGGGGTCCGGGCCAACGCCTGCAATACGGCTACTTCCGTCGCCGTCATGCGCGGGGGAATCATGTTGAATTGTTCCATGGTCACCTCAGGCAAACAGGGATTGGATACGCTGGAGCGGGGACTGGCCCCGGATCAGGCGGCCGAACATGGACTTGCCGCAACGGCGGGACGTGCTCACGACGAGTACGCGCGACGGTCGGCGAGTTTCGCCCGGCATGGGGCAGCAATGCGCGGCGACGATACGGCCGGACTTGTCGCGCGTGTAGTGGATAAAACAACTGCCGTCCGGGGATACCTCGTCCGGCAGGTTCGAAAGACTGGGATATGTTGTTGTCGCGGTCATTGCGCCATTCCCACAGCGCGGGCAAAGGCAAGCCGCATTTGATTCGTGTTGATGGCGAAGCTGCTGCGACGCTCCAACAGAGACTTGGCGAACGCGCGCACATTGCGCAGACGTTCCGGGTGATGGTGTTGCTTCTTGGCGGTCTTGGACTGTTTCATAACTATCCTCGAAGTGCGACGCTTTGCGCGTCGGTTGGTACTGCGAATTGACTGCGATACTTCCGTGCTGCTTAGACCATGAGGCCCCGACAGCGAGCCCTGAACTTGCGGAACTGCGCCCGAAGGTGCGCCCCGCTCTGTTCGAATTTGTTCCCCGCCCTGTCTCGCTTATCAGCGCGGGCTTTCATCAGTTGGTTAATCTTCATGTGAATTTGCAACACGGATAGGGCGCACGGATCCATAGGTCTACGCGTTGGTAGTCCACTGATCCGCACTAGGGTTGGGTCTTTAAGCGGTGCCCCGCTCCGGCGCGAGAACGGCCGTCATAAGCCCGCACGCGGGCCTATGGCTGATGTTCTCTATTCAGCTTCTTCGGCCGTCAGGTTGCGGCGCGAAGTGATTACATGAAAGATTTGGTCCTGCGATACTTCGCGTGCGTTGCTGAAATCCACCCACTCAGCAACGCGACGTTCATTCGTGGGTGACATGTCCTCATCACTCACGATGTACCCTTGGCCCGGGATAAACGCCGCTATCG
Organism: Bordetella genomosp. 9; assembly: GCF_002261425.1. Classification (NCBI taxonomy): domain Bacteria; kingdom Pseudomonadati; phylum Pseudomonadota; class Betaproteobacteria; order Burkholderiales; family Alcaligenaceae; genus Bordetella; species Bordetella genomosp. 9. Next base: position 2,208,153 of record NZ_NEVJ01000003.1, read on the forward strand.
GCACCTCATACGAAAACAGTAGCTGTGTGCCGTCGCGGTACTCCAAGACCACAGGGTCTTTCCGCTTGGGGTTGGGATGTAAGAGCCTCATGTTTTTGCTACTTCCTTTAGCGCGCCTTGGCGCGTTGGCAGTGGCGCAGGGTTACGGCTGCGTCCACGGTTGATTGAATCCGCCGATACAGCGGGCCAAGTAATCCGGCTTAGCCGGCTCCCGCGAGGACACCGGCTAAACCTGACTGCCTGTTTACTATAGAACCCCGCCCATTTGACAGGGCGGAATTACGATGCTATGCGCCGATGCGAATACCGTTGTTTCGGTGCTACTCCGGCGGGCAGCCTTACGTGGATTCCTCCTCAAAGTGCACATAGTGCACATACCTGTCCTGGACGCCCATGTCGTCCGCCTCGCCCTGCACGACGGCCTCAAAGGCTTGCTCCTCGGCGTCCGCCTCATCGTGAGCCTCGACGATCACTTCGTATGCCACCACTTCGCGGACGATCACGCGATACATTTTCATGGCGCAATCTCCCGGGCGCAGGTATCGCAGTACTCCGACCCGTTCGGGAATTCGTCCGTGCTGAACACCGGGCGCACTTCGTTCCCTTCCCGGTCCAGCGCGCCTACCGCTACGCCCTGGTCGTCAAAGGTCGTTTCCGCTACGCTGAGCAGAGACAGCCCACCCCAGGTGATGATGCCCATGTGTTGATCCTGGCGGGCGCAAAATGGGCAGTGGTAAGCAGCCGTGTAGGTGTATCCGACGATGCGCGGCATGGTCATCCCCGCACCCAGTAGGACACGCCATCGAAATCGATTTGTGTGTAGTCCTGCTGGAGTTCACGCGCGGCTTGCGCCCAGTCGATGCAGTTGTTGGGCCACTGCGCGCCGCGCTGTACCGCGCCGATGTCCTCGGCCAGCTCTTCGGCGTACTGCTCGAAATAGCTATCCCGAATCAGCGTCTCACCGTGCCGCCAGTCCGGCGCGTAGTCCTCGCCCTGCTCGTTGAGTTCGCGCAACGCCTCCAGCTCTTCGAGGTTGTCCGCTTCCCACTCGGAAAGCGCATTCTCTGCGCCGGTCAGCCAATCCATCGCCTCATCGCGGGCGTCGATACCGTCCGCGTCATTGAACGCCGCTTGCGCTTCCTCGACGGCCTGTGCCAAATCGCGCTGCTCGTCCTGCAATTCTTCGAGGCGCGCGATAACGTCGCGGCTGTCGATAACATCATCCATGTTGGTGGGTTGGGTGCTCATGGCTGCCTCTCCTTAACGAGTGTGGGCGGGCGGCGCTGAATGCGCCAGTTGTCGCGCGGATTGCGCTAGGTGCTGAGTGACACCAATACAGGGCACTCATGGGAATGGCCTGTATTGGTGGGCCGCGTTAGCGGCCTGGGTGCTGCTCGCTACTTCCGAACGATGCAAAACGCATCGATCACCTGCTTGCGGGCCTTGGCCTCATTCGCCGCAGCCCAACATGCCGCATCGGTGTCCATGGGAACCGTTACAGCAGCGGCGTTGTAGTACCCACCGAAGTTGATTACCAGGTACACGACGGCGGCAATCATTTGGCCTCGGCCACGCGGTCGGCGTAGATAGTCACGTTGGCCCGTTCGACGTTGACCGGGTTGAACACGCAACCGGACAGGGCGAGCGCAGCCAGCGCGACGCCGATACAAATCAGCTTCTTCATGGATGGTTCCTTGGGTGATTGCGGCGCACTCCCCGCGCCGCGAGGGTGCTGCGTTAATCGAGGCCGTACGCGGCGGCGAAGTCGGTTTGCCCGGAGTACATTTCCCGCGCGTCGGCACTGCGCCACACTTCGATACGGCCGGACGGGAACTCCGCTATATGGGCCTCTCCGAGCGTGGCGCCGATCATCCCGCCCACATTGTTCAGCGCGCACATGGCGCTGTACACCGCTTCGGCCTGGGCCTGCGTGAGAATCGGCGGGTTCATGCGGCCACCGTCGAAAGTTCAGAGTCCCAGGCGTCCCCCTCCCAGCCATCGGCAGCGCGGACGCGGTACAGGCGCTCATCCTGGTCCGTGGGAATCTCGTGGACCACGTCCACTATCTGCCCGCTATGCGCGACGTAATCCGGGAAGTTGCACGGGTTGCCGAAGTTGGGGTATATGAACAGGCGTTTCACGCAGTCACCCCGCTGATCGCGTCCATCGCGGCGGATGCGTTCAGGTGATACGGGCTCATCTGGCTCCGTTGTGTCATGGACTTGTTGTAGATCGCGTAGTACCCCCTGGTGCTTTCTCAGGAAGTGCCCCAGCTCCGGCCGGTCGCGGTCATGGCACATGCCGATCAGGTAACCCACCGCGCCGCCTTCCAGGCAATCGGCGTACTCGCTTTCTGGAATCAACACTCCCACGGCGCAGGCCGTCCCGCCGGGTCCGCGATACACGCAAGTGCCCGCGCCGAGCGTCGCCGGCTTGCCCTGCTTCAACAGATGGACGGCCACGCGGTCGAATACCTGTTGCGCGGTCATGGTGGCGAGTTCGGCCACCGTGGGATACACGGGCTTGTAGGACATGATTGCTCCCTTAAGGGTTGCAGGTTGCGCCGCTGGGTGCGGCGGTTCAGGTGTCAGGAAATTAGGCAGCCACGATAAGCAGCGCCCGCCCGATAGCTGAGGATTGAGTCGTGGACGGTCCACTCCTCGGCGATCAAGTACGAGATGGCGGTATCCCGGCTGCACCCCGTAGCGCGCCGAACGGCCGTCACTTTGCGGAGTCGGGCAATGCTCAGGTCCATCAAGCTGCCGCGCATCATGTTGCGCACAGCGCTGATGGTTGGCACGCGGTTGTCATTTAGATGCGGCGGGAAGCTGGCTATAACCTCGCCCGCTTGAACCGCCACTATGACGATGCGTTCCCGCCCATTCGGCTGTATGTAGCCGGTCTTCTGCGTTGATAGGTACATGGCTGCCGTCCTTTCAAGGATGCGTGATTGCGGCCCTTTGCGGACCCGTTGCCGTCGAAGGCATAGCACAGCGCTCTATGCGGAACGCTCTGCTATGCCCTGGCGGGCTCTATGGTGATACACGAACAAAGCACACAGTGGGCTATCCCTGTCACTGTGTCCGTACCCGCAGAAGCCGTAACCCTTCCGCGCGCACCCTGGCAACAGATAAAGCCCATTCGACCCGGCCCTATCCGTGTTGTGTGCTTTGTTCGTGCCCCTGCTAACCGTGGCGTACTCAAGGCATGCTGTAGGCGTGCAAGGTCCACCCGGGATCATCAAGCATGGCGCGTGACGATACCGTGCTGGTTCTATGGATTCCCAGCGTCCATGCGAGTTGTTAAAGAGCGGTCCTGCTTGCACTGCTTCGTTCTTTGGGAAGTTTCCGTTGGGTGTGACCCATCGGCCGCTTGCACAAGGTTCGATGCGATACATCAAATGCCTTGCAATCCTGCCTTTCCGTTTCCCCGCTTCAGCGGGTAGTGGTCTAGCTGAACTGCGTTTACTGCTGCTATCGCTTGCCCTACTTAGCTGCGCTTTGCGCTAGGCCGTTCTCTGCTGCGATGGAACGAACTATACGCCGGCTATTACATCCTGTCAAGCACTTTGTGCCGTACCGTGCTAGTGCCATAGCGCCGCCAGGATCAAACCCAGGGCACATATTGCTATGTACACCGCCCATCCGATCCGGTACTTACGCAGCTCATTCATGCTCTATTCCTTATGCACCCTGTATTCAATCGAGCGGATACGAAGATTGTTATTCCTGGGTTGTCCCTATGTACCTTAGCCCTGTCCTGCTGTCCATGTGCTGCCTGTTCCGACAGTCCATCCGGTACATCTTCTGTGCTGTATTCCTGGAGTACATATCATGGGTTGTCCTATTGCCGTCAGGCTAGGCCCGTGGTGTGCTGAGTACGTCCTGTCCATAGGTATCGGATTGGCTGTCCTATCCCACTGTCTATGGTGTGGTGCCTACTGTCCATCCCCGGGTTCTATCCCGGGTGGGTAGGGCGATGTCTGGCATCCTTCGGGTGCATTTACAGATGGCGGGCTATGTGTCTAATCGGGTACCGAATGGCATAGCCATCGGACACGGAGTACTGAACCATGCACACCAGCGATTTCATGCGGGATACAGCCCATCGCCCTGGTGGATGCTGGACATGCACGCACTGGCATGGGCAGACAACAGGCAATGGAAGCCATGCGGTATGTACCTACCGTGGCCCAATCATCGTGGGCAATGCTGACGTAGGCTGTGTGTACTGGGAGCGTGAACCAGGGGCAGACGATGAGATTCTCAGCACGGATGAGCGCATAGCCCGGGCAGGCCGGTAATTACCCGCGAAACAGTGAGATAGATGCGCCCGCTCACGCGCACACCCACGCTCACGCCTCAATTCCCGAATTCCATAGCGCCGCTATGAGCAATACACCCGGCGATGCACAGGCCATCCGGCCAGTAGCCCGCCAAGCCACCAGGATGGCCCAGGCGCGTCGATCACAGCCCAGGGAATACCGACATAGCCACCCAGGCCGATAGCGCCTCGTAGGCCGTTCTACGCCAAGCGGAATGGATAGCCGCTGTTCACGTGCCCTAAACCCTTGTATTGCCTAAGGATTGCCCAGACTAGGCCATGTGCTGAGTGCACCATGAGTGCAGATATGCCCCGCCAAGGCCCAGGATGGCCCCTACAAGGCGCGAACGGCAGGCTACCCAGGCCACCCTACCCGGATGGATTCCAGGGCCTCAGCGGCCCGATTTCAGGGATGGGCAGGAAAGGAGGGCCTACGGGGGAATTCGGGTGGGGCGCGAGGGGCGCAACCCCCGCGGAAAATTGCAACAAAATTTCAGCCGCGCCGGTTCGGTATCATGCCGTGTCCACATGGAGGAGATATGCGACACCTGGTAACCGCCATCCTGTTCCTGCTGCTCACGGCCTGCTCCGGCATGGAGCCCTACACCGCCACGCCAGCGCCTGCGGACCCGGTAGCGGTCGTAGAGAAGTACCTGAACGAGCAGCCGGAGAAGCAGCACCCGGAATCCGTCAAGGTGACGCCGGAGTACTTCGAGATAGCGGACGCAACGTGGACCACGCACGGGTCCTGGTTCGGCCGCGACGCGTCGAAGCAGAAGGTCGCTCGGGTCTATTACGCGTCCATCGGCAACATCTACCTGTTCTCCAAGGGCCGCTGGTGGTACGTCCGGTGCCGCACCACGGAGGGCACGCTGATGTACGACGCCTGGTCGGATAGCAAGGACGCCGCGCTGGGCTACATTGCCGCGCTGGAGGAGCTGCGCAGGCGTGCCGCGAGCACACCGCGAGCACAGTGAGAACGGGGACTTTGCGGGAATACAACAGGCCCATTGCGGGCCTCCGCGAGATAAGCCCTTGATTTCCAAGGGATCGGTGGTGGGTCGTGCGCGACTCGAACGCGCGACCAACGGATTAAAAGTCCGCTGCTCTACCGACTGAGCTAACGACCCGACCGAAGCCCGCGATTATGGCCTATGAGGCTTTGCTTGTCAAAAAGCAAGCCCCCGGGGCGGGGCGCGGCTCGGAGGCCGCGCGTGCTGAGCAACGTGCGGTTAGCACCAGGCAGCGATCACCACGCAACGACCACCAAAGCAGCCATCACCAGGCCGCGATCACCGCGCCATGGTACTTGGTCTGGATGAAGTCCTTGACCGCCTGCGAGTGATACGCGGCCACGAGCTTGGCCAGGTCCGGACGGTCCTTGTCCTTCTCGCGCACGGCCAGCACGTTGGCGTAGGGCGAATCGGGCGCTTCCTGCGCGATGGCGTCTTTCTTGGGATCCAGGCCGGCCTGCATGGCGAAGTTGGTGTTGATCGCCGACGCATCGGTGTCATCCAGCGAACGCGGCAGCTGGGCGGCGTCCAGTTCGATGAAACGCAGCTTGCGGGGATTTTCCGCGATGTCCAGGGGCGTGGCTTTCAGGCCGGTGCCGGCCTTCAGCTTGATCAGGCCCTGGGTCTGCAGCAGCAGCAGGGCGCGGCCGCCGTTGGTCGGGTCGTTGGGGATGCCGATGCGGGCGCCTTCCTTCAGCGCGTCCAGGCTCTTCACCTTCTTGCTGTAGATGCCGATGGGAAAGATCACGGTCTTGGCGATGCTGACCAGCTTGTAGCCGCGATCCGCATTGGCGTTGTCCAGATACGGCTGGTGCTGGTAGCTGTTGACGTCCAGGTCGCCCGCCGCGAGCGCGACGTTGGGTTGCACGTAGTCGGAGAACTCGACGATCTGCAGCTTCAGGCCTTGCTTGGCGGCCTGTTCCTTCACGACCTCCATGATCTCGGCATGCGGGCCGCCCGTGACGCCGACCTTCAGCGGCTTGTCCTGCGCGTAGGCGGACGCCGTGGCGCCCAGGCCGGCGGCGACTGCCAGCGCGGCGAATATCTTGATGAAGTTCAGCTTCATGATTGTTTGGATTCCCAGGATTGCGATTTGACCGCGGCGCGGGCGCCCCATGGCGACGCGACGCGCGGCCGGCTAACGATGCGACATGCGGCGGACCGCCCAGTCGCCAAGACTCTGCATGACCTGCACCAGCACGATCAGCACGACCACCACCGCCGTCATGACCTCGGTCTGGAAGCGCTGGTAGCCATAACGGATCGCCAGGTCGCCCAGGCCGCCCCCGCCGATGGTGCCCGCCATCGCGGAATAGCCGATCAGGCTGACGATGGTGACCATGACGCCGGCCACGAGACCGGGCAAGGCTTCCGGCAGCAGCACCTTCATGATGATCTGCGCGGGCGACGCGCCCATCGCCCGGGCCGCCGTGATCAGGCCGGGGTCGACCTCGCGCAAGGCGTTTTCGGCGATGCGCGCCATGAACGGGATGGCGGCGACCGATAGCGGCACGATGGCCGCCGTCGTGCCGATCGACGTCTGCGCGACCAGGCGGGTGAAGGGGATGATGAAGACCATCAGGATGATGAACGGCAGCGACCGCGTCGCATTGACGACGGCCGCCAGCACGCGGTTCACGGCAAGCCGCTGCAGCATGGCGCCGCGGCTGGTGACCACCAGCACCACGCCGATGGGGATGCCGAGCAGCACCGCGATGCCGCCGGACACGCCGACCATCAATAGCGTTTCAAGCAGCGAAGTGGTCAGTGCGTCTATCAGTTGTTGCGGGCTCATGTGCAAGCTCGTGTACGGCGACGGCGCGCGTCGCCAGGTCATTCGAGGCCTGGTCCAGGGACTGCGGCGCACCTTGGACCAGGACGAACGCCGTTCCCACGGCGATGCCCTGCACGTCCTCGATACGGGCCTGGATCAGGCTGACGTCCAAAGAAAAATGGCGGGAAAGATGCGAGATCACGCCGCTGGCGCCCAGGCTGCCGCCCAGCGACAGCCGCAGCAGGCGCACGGCGGTGTCCGGCCGCGCGGCGACGGCGTCGCGCATGCGCGATCGCAGGGCGGACAGCGTGGCATCCGTCAGGTCGCTGGCCGTGGCCGCCGACACCATGGACTTGGTGATGTCGTGGCGCGGCGTGGCGAAGATTTCGGCGGCGCTGCCCATTTCCACGATCTGGCCTTCGGACAGCACCGCGACGCGATCGCAGACTTCACGGACCACTTCCATCTGGTGCGTGATCATCACGACGGTGACGCCGGTCTGGCGGTTGATGTCGCGCAGCAGCGTGAGGATGGTGTGGGTGGTTTCGGGATCCAGCGCGGACGTGGCCTCGTCGCTGAGCAGCACATCCGGCTCATTGGCCAGCGCGCGCGCGATCCCGACGCGCTGCTTCTGACCGCCGCTGATCTGGGCCGGATAGCGATGAGCCAGATGCTCCAGGCCGACCAGCTTCAACAGGCGGTCGACACGGGCGGGGATGTCGCTTCTCGGCACGCCGGCGATCTCCAGCGGCAGGGCCACGTTGCCATAGACGGTACGGCGGGCCAGCAGGTTGAAGCCCTGGAATACCATGCCGATGCGGCGCCGTTGCTGCCGCAACTGGTCCTCGGGCAGGCCCGTCAGGCATTGGTCGCCGATGGCGATGGTGCCTTCGTCAGGACGTTCCAGCAGGTTGATGCACTGGACCAGGGTGCTTTTGCCGGCCCCGCTGGGGCCGATGATCCCGAAGACTTCACCCTGCGCGATATCCAGGGTAATGCCGCGCAGGGCTTCGAATCGGCCATGTGGCGTGGCATAGGTCTTGTGGAGGTTTTTGATGTGAATCATGGCGCGACGACATTGTGAACGAGCGCGATACGTAGCAGAACGACAGTTTCGTGCCGGCTTTATAACTTTTGATTATAAATCGCGCGCGTATGCCGCCCTGCCCCGGTGGGGAGAGCGTGATCGGACGTACGGTATCAGCGGGCCCGGGAAATCCGGACTTCCGCGCCGCGACGCTTGACCTCCAGCCCTTCGGAAGGAAGGATGCGCAGGCCTTCCAGGCCCTTGATATAGCTGGAACCCTGCATTTGCATGACCCGGATCTTGTTGCGCATGACCACGGGATTGTGCATGGGCATGCCGAACATCCAGACCTCATCGAGGATACGGGCGGAATTGAATTCGCCCGTGTGATGCGCGGCCGGTCCCAGGCACAGCATATGGCCTTCGCGGCCGAATACCGGGTATTGGCCGGCATCGCACGTCACGGTCCAGACCGAGCCGCCTTCGTAACGATGGCCGGTGTTCAGATCCCACCAGGCTTCGCCCTTGGGCAGGTATACATGGACCTCGTTGCCGGGCTTGACGATGGGCGCGACCAGCAGCGCGGGACCGAGCAGATACTGCAGGTCCCAGGCGTGCGCATCCGCGTCGCCGGGGAAGGCCATGGCCATGGAGCGCTGGACCGGCAGGCCGGTACGCACGGCGTCTTCCACCGCGCCCAGCACATAAGGGATCAGGCGATAGCGCCATTGCAGCCAGGTGCGCGCATGCGCAAGGGTTTCTTCACCGAAGGCCCAGGGCAGCAGCTTTTCGACGCCTTCGAAGATCAGGTTGGACGAAAAGACGCCGAAGGTCAGCCAGCGCAGGTAGAGCTCCGGCGTCATCGCGTCGGTCGGGGCCGCGGCGTTGCCGATGGCATGGACTTGCACGGGCAGGCCGCTGGCGCCGATCGACAAGGCGGTGCGCAGCGTGTGCTCCAGGCCCTGCCAATCGTTGCTGACGCGCGGACCGCTCTGCCACGGCAGGCGTTGCGCCGCGGGAAACAGGTCGGTGCTGGGCACCACGCCTTCCGGCGGCACCTTGTGGCCGGCGACGGCGTCGAACAGGGCGCGCCGGGCCAGCAGCGGATAGATGGTGCGGAGCGCCGGGCCCGATTCGCCGCCCCGCGCGGTGATGCCGTCGGGTATGGCCAGCTGGATGTCACAGGCCGGCGCGTCCAGGCCGTCTTCGATCAACTGGCGCTGCCGTTCGGCCCACAAGGCGTAGACGTCGCGGTTGGTCAGGTCCAGCAGGCCGAAAGGCTGTCCCGCCGATGCGGCGGTGCCATCGAATACCTGGGCATTGCCGTCGTCGCGGGCCAGCAGCCAGCCGCGGTCTTCCAGTTCCTCGAACAGGGCCGTGTGGCGCAGGATGCCCGGGAATCCGGGCGCGCACACGTGCACGTGATGCTTGTGGAACAAGGCGAACAACTGGCGCGCATCGGGAAAGCGCGCGGCGTCCCATTCGAGCTGCGGCTTGTCGGCCTGGAATGCCCAGGCGGCTGGCGGAGCCAGCTGCACGGCATCCAGCGGCAGTTCCTGGGCGCGCATGCGTTCGATCAGCGCGGTGGTCTGCGTGGCCATTTCGCCTTCGGCCTGGCGCAGCCAGACTCCCATGGCCCACAGCACGGGCTGGCCGGCGCGGCCGGTCAAGGCGGTGTATTGGTTCAGGATTTCGGTGGGTTCGCCGACGAAGAGGAACAGGTCCAGCACCGCGCCGTCCATCGTGACGACATAGGCGCTGTCGGCCGGCTCCGCGCCAAGCGCGTGCTGTACGCGCCGAACGGTATTGACGTAGACACCCCAACCCTTGGGGCTCCATGCGAGCGGCAGCGCGCGGTGCTCGGGATCGTCGGAGACGACGTGTTCGTCGCGGCGATCCAGATCGCCCGGGGTTTCTCCCAGGCCATAGATTCGGTCGTCGCCATCCAGCGCGAAACTGACGGTCCAGACGGCTTCGTCCGTTTCGTCCAGCGCGTTGTGGCCGAAGCCGGGCGCATGCTCGGAGTCATCCGACACGAAGACCTGGGCGTCGCCCTTGAACAGCGCCACGCGCACCGGATCGGTCATGATTTCCAGCGCGGTGTCGCCCTGGGCGATACGCCAGCCGCCGCCATCGCGCGGCGCGATCGTGGCTTCTCCCACGGCTTCCTGCCGGGCGAGCAGCATTTCGGCGATGGCCTTTTCACGCGCGCTGGGCTTGTCGTCCGCCAACGCGTGCGGATGTCCACAGCGGATCCGGAAAACGCCCGGCGCGTGCGGCTCGACCACAAAACGCAAACCGTCGCCCGTATCGAAATCAATTCGGCTGGGGCGAGCGGTCAACAGCTCGACGCTTTCGAGCTGGTTTGTATGCGCAAAATCGAACTTGGGCGGCACCTAGCATCCCCCGCTTAGCCAAATAGCACCAAAAGGCGGTATTTTGACGGATTTGTCGGCTGAAATAAACTCGGCATTGGATTTGCTCCTCGCGGGGCTGCCGCCGGACAGGCCGTATTGGCCGCGCCCGGGGCCGAAGCGGCCGCTTACCTCGGCGGCCGGCGGCATCGGCACCGGCCGCCGCCGACGAGCCGAATCATCCAACGTGCGGCAACGTCTGGCAATTTCGGGCTTCCGCCTCATTTTCCATGCGGACGCCTGGCGGTCAGCCTCCCCTGCCGCCGCCCGCCCCACGGCCCGGCGCGATCGCCGCCATCAGGTCGGATTCCAGGACGGCGGGTTCGCCGCACAGCTGCGCGGCAATGGCGTCGCCCGCCAGGGCGGCCCAGCTCAATCCGCGCGATGCGTAGCCCGTGGCCAGGGACACATCCGGCGCATGCGGCACCGGCCCGATGGCCGGCAGCCTGCCAGGCAGCACGGCCCGCCAGCCCGCCCAGCCCGGCAGCGACCCTGCGGACGCCTCGAACCCCCGCATCGCGCCTGGCGCGAGCAACCCCGCCGCCTTGGCGATATTGGTTTCCTGCCCCTCCGCCGTTACCAGGCTCACGGCCGCGCCGTGCGCATAGGTACTGCCGGCCACGCACCCGCCATCCACGGCGGGCAGCAGATAGCCTTCACCGCCGACGATGCAGCGCGGACCGCCAGCCAGTCCGGCGGCCGGCAGCAAGGTCACTTCTCCCGCCAGGGCGTGCATGCGGGCGACCAGCGGCAAGGCATGGAGCAGTTCGCTGGCCGCCAGGATGTCGCGCGCGCCGATGGCATTGGCCAGCACCACGTGGGCAGCCTGCCCGATCTCCCGGCCGCCGTCGTCGTACAGGCGCCAGAGGTCCGCGCGATGTTCGATGCGGCGGACCGCGGCGGGCACGAACGCGGCACCCGATGCGGCCATCAAGGCCTGGATCAGGGCGGGCGGGCGCACCAGCATGCCGGCCGCGAAGTAAAGGCCGCCGCGCGACAGCGGCAGGCCGGCCAATTCGCTGGCCTGTGCCGCGTCGACGCCGCGCACCCAGGCGTCCGGAAACGCCAGCGCCCGCAGGACCGACGCGGCATCGGCGGCACGGCCGGCGTCGCGCGACAGCTGCAGGGTGCCGCACTGCCAGGGACGCGCCTCGGCGGGCAGACCGCGCCAGCGGGCCTGCGCGCGATGGCTGCCGGCTCGTGACAGGCGCGCCCGCGCATTGTCGTCGCGCGCGACGAGCGGGGTCAGCGCGGCCGCCACATGCCCTTGATGCACCGATACCGGATGCGCATCGAACAGCATGACGGGTACGCCACGCAAGCCCAGCGCATGGGCCAGCGAGGCGCCGGCTATCCCCGCACCGACGACCGCGACGTGGGACGGCGGCGGCGCGGCATCCGGCCGCGCGCCCGGGTGGACGGCCACCGTCATGTGGACCTTGCCCGCGAAGCCACGCCGCTTGGACACGGCGAAGCCGGCCTCCTGCAAGCCACGGCGCACGGTGCCGGCGCTGCACCAGGTCGCGGCCGTGGCGCCCGCCGCCGCATGGGCCCCCAGGGCCCGCATCAGCGCGGGCGTCCACATGCCGGGATTGCGGTCCGGCGCGAAGCCGTCCAGGAAGAACGCGTCGGCGACGAAATCCAGCGCCGGCACCAGGGTGGCGGCGTCGCCGAAGCCGAGTGTCAGCGTCACCGCCCCGCCCTCGAATTCCAGTCGATGCACGCCGGGCAGCAAGGGCGGCCACTGCGCCAGGAGTTCGCTCGCCAGCGCCGCCGTGGGACCGCCGGCGGCGTAACGGCGCAGCAGGGTCGCCAGATCGTCCGGGCGCAAGGGATGCGCCTCGAACGACACCATATGCAGGCGTGCCGGCCGCTGCGGATCGTCGCGCCAGGCGCGCCAGAGCGCGAGGAAGTTCAGGCCCAGCCCGAAACCGGTTTCACACACGGTGAACGCGGGGCGCCCGCGCCAACGGTCCGGCAAGCCGTTGCCCTGCAGGAACACATATCCCGCCTGCGCCCAGGCGCCATCGGCGGGGTGATAGACATCGTCGTACTCGCGGCTGTACGCGATCCCGTGCGCGTCGATGACGGGATCGGCGGGAATCAAGGGCCGATAAGCAACACTGGAGGACTCGAACATGGGGGGTTACATCGTGTGGATACTATGTGCGGCGTAGAATCAATCTATCGGGCAGCCATCTTGACCGCCCGCCGCATCGCGCCGCGCGCGAAGTGGAACAACCCTGATTATCGCCAGACAAGCATGCAACCCTCCGCGCAAGCCACTTCCCATCAAGTGCCCATGGATCTGTGCGCAGCCCTGGATGCCGCGGTCAACGCCGCGCACGCCGGGGCCGCGATCCTGCAATCCTACGCGCATCACCGTGCCGACCTGGTCATCGACCGCAAGGCGCGCAACGACCTGGTGTCCCAGGCGGATCGGGAAGCCGAAGCCGCCGTCATCGAAGTCCTGCGCGAGCGCACGCCGCAGTACGGCATCGTGGCCGAGGAAACCGGCGGCAAGGTCGAGGGCGAGGCCACCTGGTATATCGATCCGCTGGACGGCACCACGAACTTCCTGCATGGGATTCCGCACTACGCGGTGTCCATCGCTTTGATCGCGCGCGCGGGAGCCAAGGTGGACGGCGGCGCGCCGCTGGCCGCGGATACCCCTGTCGTGGGCGTCGTCTACGACCCCTGCCGCGAAGAACTGTTCAACGCCATCCATGGCGTCGGCGCATGGCTGAACGGCCATCGCATCGCCTGTTCGCGCACGCCTTCGCTGGACGACGCGGTGTTGGCGACGGGATTCCCGTTCCGGGACTTTTCGTTCGCGCAGCAATACATGCCCACGCTGCACGATGCCATCAACCAGACCCGCGGCGTGCGCCGGCTGGGCGCCGCCGCGCTGGACCTGGCGTGGACGGCGGCGGGCCGCTATGACGGCTATTGGGAAATGGGCCTGGCGCCCTGGGATGTCGCCGCGGGCACGGTCATCGTGCGCGAAGCCGGCGGCGTGGCGGAAGACATGCATGGCGTCGACAGCTGGCCCATCGGCGGCTACGTGGTGTCCGGCAACAAGGACGTCGCCGCCGCGTTGAAAGCCATGATCGCGCCGCACCTGACCGGGAAAACGGCGGGCTGAACCGAACCCGCCGCGCCGCGATTCAGCGGCGCACATGGCCGAAAAATGGACGCGCCGCGCCGCTTCCTAGCGGGCGGCGGCCTCCCGCGGGGCGGTTGCGCATGGGGCGGCTTGCCCGGCCGCGGGTTCGCGGGTAGCTGATTCCAGCGCCGCCGCTTCCCGCAGTTCACGCCGCAGGATCTTGCCGACATTGCTTTTGGGCAGCTCGGTGCGCAACTCGATCTCGCGCGGACACTTGTAGCCCGTCAGCCTCTCGCGGCACCAGGCATTGATCTCGGCTTGCGACAGGGCCGCGTCGCGCGGCACGATGAAAACCTTGACCACTTCGCCCGACCGTTCGTCTTCCACGCCGATCGCCGCCGCTTCGAGCACGCCGGGATGGGACACGATGACTTCCTCGACTTCATTGGGATAAACCTTGAAGCCGGAGACGGTGATCATGTCCTTCTTGCGGTCGACGATGCGGATATAGCCGCGCTGGTCCATCGTACCGATGTCGCCCGTACGGAAATAGCCGTCCGCCGTCATGACTTCGCGGGTTTCCTGCGGACGCTGCCAATAGCCCCGCATGACCTGCGGTCCCTTGATGCAGACCTCGCCGCGCTGGCCTTCCGGCACGGCATCGCCGCGATCGTCCAGGATGGCGACGTCGGTCGACGGAACGGGCAGCCCGATGGTGCCGGAAAACGCCAGGGTATTGGTGGGATTGACCGTGGCGACCGGCGCCGTTTCCGACAGGCCATAGCCTTCGATGATGGGACGCCCGGTCATCGTGCGCCAACGTTCCGCCACGGTGCCCTGCACCGCCATGCCGCCGCCGAACGTCAGGCGCAGCGCGGAAAAGTCCAGCGCGGCGAACGCGGGATTGTTGGCCAGCGCGTTGAACAGGGTATTGACGCCCGGGAAGATATTCACCGGCAGATCGCGCCAGGCCTTGATCAAGGCGGGCTGGTCGCGCGGATTCAGTATGAGCAGGTTGCGCATGCCGGCATGCATGCCATACAGGCCGCAGACCGTCATCGCGAATACGTGATACAGCGGCAAGGCGCTGATGATGGTGAGCTGGCCAGGCACGTCGTGCAGCGCCGGCCAGGCCACGGCCTCGGTTTGCAGCACATTGATCGCCAGGTTGCGATGCGTGAGCATGGCCCCCTTGGGCGTACCGGTGGTGCCGCCGGTGTACTGCAGGACGGCCAGATCCTCCATGGACAGCACCGGCGGCTCGAAACCGTGGCGCCTGCCGATCGCCAGCGCCCGCGACAGGGGCAGCGCGCCTTCGATCCGCCATTGCGGCACGGCCTTCTTGACGTGCCGCGCCACCAGATTCACCACCGTTTCCTTGACCCCGCCCAACAGGTCGCCCACGGCGGTGACGACGACGTGCTTCAGTTCACCACGGTCGGCGACGTCCTGCAGGGTGTGGGCGAAGTTCTCCAGCACGACGATGACCTGCGCGCCGCTGTCCAGCAGTTGCCGCTGCAGCTCGGCCGGCTTGTACAGCGGATTCACATTGACCAGCACATGGCCCGCGCGCAGCGTGCCCAGCATGCAGGCCAGGTAGGCGGGGACGTTGGGCATCATCAGGGCCACGCGGGCGCCCTGTTGCAGCCCCAGCGATTGCAGCCATCCGGCGAAGCACCTTGCGTGGCGATCCAGCGTCTCGTAGCGGATATCCGTGCCCATCGCCGTGCAGGCCACGCGGCTGGCGTAGCGTTCGCAGGCCCGATCCAGCAGGTCGACCAGCGACACATAGGCATCGACCGAAACGTCTGCGGGCACGCCGGCGGGATATTCGGCCAGCCATGGACGCTGCATGGTGTTGTCTCCAATTTAATAAAGGCCGTGTTTGATGATACGCTCAATCGTCCAGCCGCCGCCACGCGGCGGCCGGCCGTTCCGACGGCCCCAGGCGACCCCTCGCGGTCTCCTGCCCCCAGTCCAAACTTGCCGCGCCCGCGCGGGCGCGCAACCTATCGGTGCCTCATGAAACTGCTCGAACCCATCGTTGCCTGGCAAGCGGAACTCGCCGCCATCCGGCGCGACCTGCATGCCCATCCGGAATTGTGTTTCGAGGAATTCCGGACCGCCGACGTGGTGGCCGGCAAGCTCGAGGAATGGGGCATTCCCGTGCACCGCGGCCTGGGCGGCACCGGCGTGGTGGGCACCATCCGCGGCAATGGCCCGGGCACGCGGGCGATCGGCCTGCGCGCCGACATGGATGCCCTGCCGATGCAGGAAATCAACACGTTCGAGCACGCCAGCCGCCACCCGGGCAAGATGCACGCGTGCGGCCATGACGGCCATACGGCCATGCTGCTGGGCGCCGCCCGCTACCTGGCCCAGCACCGCGATTTCGACGGCACCATCTACGTGATCTTCCAGCCCGCCGAAGAACACGGCGGCGGGGCCAAGCGCATGATCGACGATGGACTGTTCCGCGAATTTCCCATGGAAGCGGTGTTCGGCATGCACAACTGGCCGGGCATGGCGCAGGGCGCCTTCGGGCTGACCGATGGACCCATCATGGCGTCCAGCAACGATTTCCGCATCACCATCACCGGCAAGGGATCGCATGCCGGCATGCCGCACCTGGGCATCGATCCGGTCATGACGGCGGTGCAGCTGGCGCAATCCCTGCAGACCATCATCACGCGCAACCGGAACCCGCTGGATGCCGCGGTGTTGAGCATCACGCAGATCCATGCGGGCAGTGCCGACAACGTCGTTCCCACGCAGGCCGTCATGCGCGGTACGGTGCGCACCTTCACGGTGGAGTCGCTGGACCTGATCGAGGAGCGCATGCGCGAAATCGCCGTGCATACCTGCGCGGCGCTCGCCTGCGAGGTGGATTTCGATTTCCAGCGCCACTACCCGCCCACCATCAATCACCGCGCGGAAGCCGCGGTATGCGCGCAGGTGATGCGCGACCTGGTGGGCGCGGACAACGTGAACGACCACGTGCAGCCTTCGATGGGCGCGGAAGACTTCGCTTTCATGCTGCAGGAAATCCCCGGCTGCTATGTCTGGATCGGCAATGGCTGGGGCGACCACCGCGTGGCGGGCCACGGCATGGGCCCCTGCATGCTGCATAACGGCAGCTACGATTTCAACGACGAATTGCTGGGGCTGGGCGCCACGTATTGGGTCCGGCTGGCGCTGGCGCGCCTGTCAGGCGCGGCACATCTCCAGGAATAGCGCGGCCGCCCGCGCCGGGGCGGATGCATGCGGCAGCAGGATGCTCAAGGTGCGGGTCAGGCCGCCCGCGCCGACGCGCAGCGCCACCAGCGCGCCGTCTTCATGGCGCATCGACATGATGGAAACAAAGCCGATGCCCAGGCCGGCGCGCACGGCCTGCTTGACGCCTTCCACACCCGCCAGTTCCAGCGCCACGTCGGGCGCCAGCCCTTCGGCCTGGAAGGCGCGCTCGACCAATCCCCTGACCCCGGAACCCTGTTCGCGCATCACCAGCGGATAGGCGGCGATGTCGGCCAGCGTGGCGCTGTCCTGGGCGGCCAGGGCGTGATCGGCCGGGACCACGGCGACGACTTCGTCGGCCCGCCATTCGTACACCGAGGTATCCGCCGGCAAGCCCGCCGGGATATCGCCTTCGATGAACGCCATGTCCAGTTGCGGCAATCGCTGCACGATTTCGCGGGTATTGCCGTCCGATAGCTGCAATGCGACCGCCGGGTAACGGGCGCGGAAGGCCGCCACCAGGGCGGGCAGCACGTAGCTGGCGGGCGTGGTGCTGGCGCCCAGCTGCAGCGAACCGGAGGCGATGCCGCGCCATGCATCTCGGACGCCGCGCGCCTGCGCGTAGGCATGGCGCAATTGGCGCGCGTGTTCGACCAGGCGTTCGCCGGCGGACGTCAGCGCGATGCCGTGGCCGCTGCGGCGGTACAGGGGCTCACCGAACCATTCCTGCAAGGCCCGCAACTGGCCGGATACCGCCGGTTGCGACAGGTGCAGCAGCTCCGCCGCGCGGCTGATATTCCCGGCTTCGGCGACATAGGCGAAGGTCAACAGTTGTTCCGGCGTCATGGTCCCGCCAAGATATCAGAATTTCCGATACTAGACATCAAATATGCAAAGTTTTCAAATAAACCCGGCAAACGTAACATTACCAGCAGTTATTTAGGTCTGCCGCGCGGTCATAACAGGAAGGGCTTTCCTGTCGCGGCCGGCCCTGGGAATCGACGCGTATGAATACCACCACCGCCAGCCTGCCGCTGGCAACCCCCTGGCGCGACAAGCTCAACGGCGTGCTCTTCGTCGGCTTGCTGTCCGCCGCCGTGGTCCAGCTGGCCAGCCTGCCTTTCCTTCGCAACCTGGGCTTTTCGCCGCTGGTCGTCGGCATCGTCTGCGGGATGATCTACGGCAATTTCCTGCGCGGCACCATGCCGCACGACTGGAGCACGGGCGTGAATTTCGCGGCGCGGCGGCTGCTGCGCATTGCCGTCGCGTTCTACGGGCTGAACATCAGCATCCAGCAGATCGCCGCCGTCGGCCTGCCCGGCCTGGCGGTTTCCGTGGCGGTGGTGGTGGGCACGCTGGTCATCGGCACCGTCGTCGGCCAGCGCCTGCTGGGCCTGGACCGCGATACCGCCATGCTGACTTCGGCGGGCAGCGCCATCTGCGGCGCGGCGGCGGTGCTGGCCTTCGAGCCCACGCTGCGCGCCCAGCCCCACAAGAGCGCGGTGGCGGTGGCGACGGTGGTGCTGTTCGGCACCTTGTCGATGTTCCTGTATCCGGTCCTCTACCATGCGGGATGGCTGAACCTCGACACCCAGCACCTGGGCATTTATATCGGCGGCACGGTGCATGAAGTCGCGCAGGTCGTCGGCGCGGCCAGTAACGTCGATCCGGCGACGACCGAAGTCGCCACCATCGTGAAGATGACGCGCGTCGCGCTGCTGGTGCCGGTGCTGCTGGTGCTGGGCCTCTGGTTGCGCCGGGCGGCCGGGGCCAAGGCCCAGGGTGGCCATGGCGCCGCGCGCCTGCCCATTCCATGGTTCGCCGTCGGTTTCCTGGCGCTGGCGATCGTCAACTCCTTGAACGTCGTGCCGGCCGACGTGGTGACGCAGGTGCGCAAGCTGGACGTTTTCGCCTTGACCATGGCCATGACGGCGCTGGGCATCGAGACACGCTTCAGCCAGATCCGCAAGGCCGGACCGCGCGTGCTGGCGCTGGGCCTGATCCTGTACGCGTGGCTGGTTTTCGGTGGCTACGGGCTGGTGAAGCTGCTCGGCTGAACGGTCAGGCAGCTGTCACGCGACGAGGACGAAATTCCGTCATAATCGGCCGGTTATCCGTAAGGAGCCGGCCCCATGTCCGCCAGTAAAACCTCGCCCTTCGTCAGCCTGCCCAAGGAACGCGACCCGGTCCTGCGCGTCATGCCCATGCCCGCGGACGCCAATGTGCATGGCGATGTGTTCGGCGGCTGGATCATGGCCCAGGTGGACATTGCCGGGTCGATCCCGGCGGCACGCCGCGCAGCCGGCCGCGTGGCCACCATCGCCGTCAATAGTTTCCTGTTCAAGCAGCCCGTCTTCGTCGGCGACCTGTTGAGCCTGTACGCCGACGTGGTCAAGACAGGCACCACGTCCATCACCGTGTCCGTGGAAGTCTACGCCCAGCGCCAGCGCCTGGACGCCGAAGTCGTGAAGGTCACGGAAGCCACCCTGGTCTATGTCGCGACGGACGACGCCCGCCGCAGCCGTCCCCTGCCCGCACTATGACGGGCAAGCGCGTATGACCGAAGCCGACATCGTGCAAAAGCCGGCCGCCGCGCCGCGCCGCCTCGACCCGGAAGACGCCCAGCACGCATTGGGCGAAGTGCAGGAACTGCTGCGCCGGCAGGAGCTGGTCGCCAGCCTCGTGCACCGCCAGGAAGAAGGCGACACGCGGCAGAACCTGGTCGAGCAACTGGTGCAGCGGCAGCACGAAGCCGAACTGAAGGCGCTGGTCGACGGGCTGCACCCGTCCGACATCGCCTTCATCCTGGAATCGCTGCCGAAGGACGAGCGCCAGGCGGTCTGGAAGCTGGTCAGCGCCGAACACGATGCCGACGTGCTGCTGGAAGTCGAAGACTGGGTCCGGGAATCGCTGATCGAGGCGATGGACCGCCAGGACCTGGTGGCGGCGACCGAAAACCTGGACGCCGACGAACTGGCGGATCTGGCGCCCGACCTGCCGGCCGACGTCGTCGCCGAAGTCCAGAAGGGCCTGACCGACGAGGAACGGGCCCAGTTGCTCGAAGCCATGGGCTATCCCGAAGACAGCGTCGGGGCCATCATGGATTTCGAGATGGTCCGGGTGCGCGAAGACGTCACGCTGGAAGTCGTCTTGCGCTACCTGCGCCGGCTGCATGAACTGCCCGATCACACCGACCAGATTTTCGTCGTGGATCGCCAGGACAAGCTGCAAGGCATCCTGCCATTGTCGACATTGCTGGTCAGCGAACCGGATATCGCGGTGCGCGACGTCATGAGCACCGATTACCTGACGCTGGCCGCGCTGGATTCGGACGCGGACGCCGCCGGCGCCTTCGAACGGTACGACCTGGTATCGGCCCCGGTGGTCGACGACCAGGGCCGGCTGATCGGCCGCGTGACCATCGCCGACGTCGTCGACGTCATGCGCGAAGACTCGCAGGAACAGGCCCTGTCGCGCGCCGGCCTGCAGGAAGAAGACATCTTCGCGCCGGTGGCCATGGCCCTGCGCAACCGCGCGCCCTGGCTGCTGTTCAACCTGTGCACCGCCGCCACCGCGTCCTTCGTCGCCTCGCGCTTCGAGGGCACCGTCAGCCACATCGTCATCCTGGCCTTCCTGATGTCCATCGTGGCCGGCATCGGCGGCAACTCCGGCAACCAGACCATGACGATGATCATCCGCGCCCTGGCGGTCGGCCGTATCACCGGCCGCAACCTGTGGCAGCTGGTCAAGCGCGAACTGCTGGTCACGCTGCTGGTGGGACTGTGCGGCAGCCTGGTGGCCGCGCTGTTCGCCTGGGGCATTTCCGGCTCGGTATCGATCGCGCTGGTCATGATGGCCGCGATGATATGCAACATGCTGGTGGGCGCCTCGTTCGGGGTGCTGGTGCCCATGTTGCGCGACCGCTTCGGCAAGGATCCGGCGATCGGTTCGTCGGTGTTGCTGACCTTCGCCACCGATTCGCTGGGATTTTTCATCTTCCTGGGCCTGGCCACGGTGTTCCTGCTGTAGGCCAATTCCACGGCGCTTCAACGGAATGGCGCGGGCGCGCCCTGGCGGCGTAGCAAACGCTTGCGCATATGGAGATTCGCGGCAGGCACTTCAACGCGACGGAAGTGTCACACCGCGGTCATCATTACTTCCTTCCCGCAATGAAGTCCTCGTTCGTCCACGCCGCCCGGCGTGCCGGCGCCACCGCCGTGATCGCGGCCGCCACCGCCCTGCCCTTGACCGCGCAAGCCTGTGACAACGTACCCGACTGGGCCCAAGGCGCGTGCAATCGCCTGGGCCAGATCTGGAACCAGGGCAACGACGAGCTGTACGTCACCGGCTATGCCTGGCACAACCGTGCCGCATATTCCGCCGACAAGATCAAAAGCTTTCGCGAGGAAAGCTGGGGCGGCGGCTGGGGCAAGGGTATCTATGACGAGGACGGCGACTGGCAGGGCCTGTACGGCATGGCCTTCCTGGACTCGCATGGGCACGTCGAACCCATCGCGGGCTACGGCTACCAGAAGATCGGCCGCATCGGCGACAACTGGCGTTTCGGCATCGGCTACACGGCGTTCCTGACCGCGCGCGAAGACATCTTCCACTACATCCCTTTTCCCGGGATATTGCCGCTGGCGTCCGTGGGCTATGACAAGGCGACGTTCTACGCCACCTACATCCCCGGCGGCAAGGGTAACGGCAACGTGCTGTTCATGTTCGGCAAATGGACGTTCTGATCAGAATGCCGACACCAGGCGCCGCACCAGCGCCCCCAGGCGGCAATCGCTGATGCCGTGGTCGCGCAGCGCCCGTTCGGTTTCCAGCACGTAATCCAGGCAAGCCCCGGATCGGCCCACGGCGGTGCGGATAACGTCCAGCCGCCGCTCTTCGGCCACGTCGCCGGCATAATCGGCGCACGCCCGGTTCAGGAGAAACGCCAGCCCCGCCACCGGCCCCTGCTCGCTATGGCAGACCAGCCAACGTGGCGTATAGGCCCCGCCTATCATCTCGCGCTCCCACAAGCCGGCGAACGCGGCGGGCACATCGGCCGCGCCGATGCGGAACACGACCCCACGGCAGCAGCCGCCGCGATTCAGCCCAAACACCAGCCCTGGCGCCTGGTCCGAGCCGCGATGATGACGCGACCACAGGCAAAGCGAGCGGTGATAGCCGTGGATACTGGCCAGGCGCCGCTCCTGCCAGGGAAAGCCGGGGCGCCAGATCAGGGAGCCGTAGGCGAATACCCAAAGATCCGCCTTGCCATCCCAGCTACCGGGAAATCCGTCCGGCAGCGCGGCCTCGGCGCCCGTACAGCCGGTTTCGATGCGTTCTAAAAGGGCGCCGGAAAATGGCGCGGCGGGTTCGCCGGAGGGCACCGCGGACATGCTGCTCTATCTCTATCGGCTACGAATTGGAACAAAAATATCGTACGCCCGCGGCAGGGAAAAAACGTTGCAAGATCACTGCTTTGGAATCGAATGAAATGGAAATTGCGTTCTCGTTGTACGCCGGCAACGAAAAACCTTTCCATCAATCCGAGAAATTCAGCATTACAGGCCGTCCAAGGGCAATTCTGTCGTGCTCTTGATGACTTCCATGGAAAAGCTGGCGCTGACGTCCAGCAGGTCCACGGCATCGATCAGCCGGCGATAGAAGCGGTCGTAGGCCGCCATGTCCTCGACCATGACCTTCAGCAGGTAGTCGATGTCGCCCGCCATGCGATGGAACTCGACGACGTTCGGCAGCGCCTGGACGGCGTCGATCAGCCGCCGGGTCCACTTGGCGCTGTGCTGGCTCGTCTTGATGGTCACGAAGACGGTCAGCTTCAAGCCCAGCGCGTTGGGGTCCAGCAGCATGGCATGCCGGGCGATCACGCCGTCATCCTTCAGCTTCTGGATGCGGCGCCAGCACGGAGTCACCGACAAGTTGACCTGTTCCGCGATTTCCGCGACCGAACAGGCGGCGTCTTTCTGCAGCAGGCTCAGGATCTTGATATCGGTCTGATCCATGGATTTTCCTCGGCGCGGCCGGCGCCGCAAAGGGGGCCATCTTGCCCTTTCCGGCCGACGGCGTCCATCGGAGGCCGCCCGGGCGCTTTGTGTTAAACCACCGGGATCATGACATCCACCCTGCAACGCTATCCCTCGCTGTCGCACTGGGGCGCCTACACGGCCGTGGTGCGCGACGGCCGGCTGGTGGCCTGCGAGCCGTTCGCCGGGGATCGCGCGCCTTCGCCGATGATCCACGCCATGCCGGACATGGTGCACTCGCCGCTGCGCATCGCGCGGCCCGCGGTGCGCGAGGGCTGGCTGCGCCGGCGCGGGACGGACGCGGCGACGGCCCACGGGCGCGGCACGGACCGCTATGTGGAAGTCGGCTGGGACACCGCCCTGAAGCTCGTGCACGAGGAGCTTGCGCGCGTGCGGGACGCGCACGGCGCGCAGGCGGTTTTCGGCGGGTCCTATGGCTGGTCGTCCGCGGGACGCTTCCACAATGCCATGAGCCAGACGCGGCGCTTCCTGTACGCGGGCGGCGGCTGCACGGACCAGGTCGGCAACTACAGCTGGGGCGCCGCGCAGTTCCTGCTGCCGCACGTGATCGGCACCTGGCAGCCTCTGACGGGCAAGGTGACGGATTGGCACAGCGTGGCCGCCCACACCCAGCTGATCCTGGCCTTTGGCGGCATGCCGCTGCGCAATGCGCAGGTGATCGCCGGCGGCGCCGGCGATCACACCACCGCCCACCACCTGCGGCGCACCGTCGGCCAGGGTGCGCGCGTCGTGATCATCTCGCCCACCCGGGGCGACATGCCGGACGGCATACCGGCCGAATGGATACCGATCCGTCCCAATACCGACGCCGCGCTGATGATAGGCATGGCCTATGTGCTGCTGGAATCCGGCCGCCACGACGCCGGTTTCCTGGACAGGTGCTGCCACGGCTTCGCGCGCTATGCGGCCTACCTGCGCGGCGATACCGACGGCCAGCCCAAGACGGCGGCATGGGCGGCGGCCATCTGCGGCGTCCCGGCCGGCACGGTCAGGCGCCTGGCGTTGGACGCCGCCGGCTGCCGCTCGCTGGTGAACTGCACGTGGTCCTTGCAACGCGCCCATCGTGGCGAACAGCCTTATTGGGCCTGCATTGCGCTGGCCGCGATGCTCGGGCAGATCGGCCTGCCGGGCGGCGGTTTCAGCTTCGGACTGGGATCCATCAATAGCGCCGGCAACCCGCGCACCGACGCCGCCGTGCCGCAGCTGCCAGAAGGTTCGAATCCGGCGGCCAGTTCCATACCGGTGGCGCGCATCGCCGACATGCTGCTGGATCCGGGCGGCGCCTATCGCTTCAACGGCCAGGACTACCGCTATCCCGACGTCCGGCTGGTGTACTGGGCGGGTGGCAACCCCTTCCACCATCACCAGGACCTGAACCGCCTGCAGCGCGCCTGGCAGCGTCCGGAGACCATCGTCGTCCACGAATCGTGGTGGACGCCCACCGCGCGGCGCGCCGATATCGTCCTGCCGGCCACCACCACGCTGGAGCGCAACGACATCGGCGCGTCTTCCCGCGATGGCCATGTCTTCGCCATGCATCGCGCCTTGCCGCCGCAGGGACAAAGCCGCGACGACTTCGACATCTATCGCGAACTGGCGGCGATGGGCGGGTACGAGGACCCCTACGCCCAGGGCCGGGACGCCTGGGGCTGGTTGCGGCACATGTATGCCGGCATGCGCGCGCAGTGGGCCGCGGCGGACGGCTTGCCCGACACGCCGGACTTCGAGGACTTCTGGCGGCGCGGCCATCTGGCCCTGCCCCCGCCGCGGCGGGACTTCGTGCTGTTCGAGGACTTTCGCAAGGACCCGTCCGGACATGGCCTGCGTACGCCTTCCGGCCGGATCGAACTGTATTCCGAACGCATCGCCGGTTTCGGCTACGACGATTGCCCGGGCCATCCGGCCTGGCTGCCGCCGGTCGAATGGCTGGGATCCCCCACGGCCAGCCGCTATCCGCTGCATCTGGTCAGCAGCCAGCCCGCGCGCCGCCTGCACTCGCAGCTGGATCCCGCGCCCTTGTCGAATGCGGGCAAGATCCAGGGACGCGAGCCTGTCCGCATCCATCCGTCGGATGCCGCCGCGCGCGGCATCGCCGACGGCGCGCTGGTGCGTATCCACAACGACAGGGGCGCCTGCCTGGCGGGCGCCATGCTGGACGACGCCGTGATGCCGGGGGTGCTGGTGATGTCGACCGGTGCCTGGTTCGATGCGGATGCCGGCAGTGCGAGGCTCGAGCGGCATGGCAACCCCAACGTCCTGACGCTGGATGTCGGCACGTCGCAACTGACCCAGGGCAGCAGCGCCCTGTCGGCGCTGGTCGACATCGAGCCCTGGGACGGCCCCGCGCCGCCCATGCGCGCGTATGAAGTGCCGGTCGGAGACCCGGCCTGACCGCGGCGCGGCCGCACCCTCCACGTTTGCCCGACGACGGCCGCGCGGCCGGAAGCAATGACATTCCAATATCGTCCCGGCCGACGGGCAAATGAGCAAATTATTTGCTCAACTGTGCCCTTACCATGGAATTTATCTGCACCTCCCGGATAAGCCATGCAATCCCATACCCCGCCTGCCGGCCTCGCCCCGCTCTGCGACGCCATCCTTGCCGCCCGCGACCTGTCCGGCCAGGGTCTGCTCGGAGCCCTCGCCCAGGGCGTGGCCAGCGCGGATCCCGCCTGCGCGCTGGACCGCGTCTGCCCGCAAGCGCTGGCGACGCCACAGGGCGGCTATTCGCGGCACGTCGCCTACGCCGACCCGCAGGGCCGCTACACGGTGGTGTATCTGGTGTGGCCGCCCGGGCAGTTCAGCCCGGTGCACGGCCACCACACCTGGTGCGCCTATCGCGTCGTCAGCGGCGAACTCACGGAAACCCTGTACCGCTGGGACGAAGGTGCGCGCTGCGCGCACGTCGTGGAGCAGGCCAGCCGCCGGCCCGGTGATATCGTGACCGCCGCGCCCGGGCTGGGCCAGGTCCATCGCCTGGGCAACGCGGGCGACACCGTTGCCGTATCGCTGCACGTGTACGGCGTCGATGCCCAGGCGCTGACGACGGGCGTGAACCACGTCGTCAACGCAGCGGCCATGCACTAACCCATCCACTGGCTCACGGGCGCCGCGGCATCCTGCAGCGGCTGGGCCACGATATCGACCAGGGCCGGTCCGTCATGCTCCATGGCGGCGCGCAACGCGCTTTCCAGTTGCGCCGGATCTTCCACGCGCCAGGCCTTGACGCCATAGGCTTCCGCGATGCGCGCATGATCCGTGCGGTCGAAGTCCACACTGTAGTAGCGCTGGTCGTAGCCCGCCTTCTGGCTGGCCTTGATCCAGCCATAGACCGAATTGGAGAACACGATCATGAGCAGCGGCGCCTTGTGCCGCACCACGGTCTCCAGCTCGCCGACGGTGAAACCGAAGCTTCCATCGCCCATGACCGACACGCACTTGGACTGTGGCCGGCCGAACCAGGCGCCGAAGGCGGCCGACAGGGAATAGCCCAGCGCGCCGTGGGCGCGATTGGTGATGAACTGCCGGCCCGGCCGCGCCGCGTCGTAGTACGCGGAGAAATACGGGCAAGGCGTGCCCGGGTCCGCGCAAACGATGGCGTCGTCGGGCAACAGGCGGTTGAGCGTCTTGACCACGCGCTCCGGCCGGATGGGCCGTTCGTTGGACGATGCCAGCGCATCCAGCTGTGCCGCCCGGGCCGCCCGCGCCCTGCCCGCCAATACCGCGCCGTCGGCGGCATCGGCGCGTCGCCGCGCCAGGCGCGGCGCCAGTTCGATGTTCAGTGCCTCCAGCGCCAACCGTGCGTCGCCGATCATGCCGACCTCGGTGCGGTAGTTCGTGCCCACCACCATGGGATCGACGTCGATATGCAGGATGGTCGTGTCGCGGCTAGGGAAGCGCCAGTGCTCGGTCGAGGTGGAGCCGGCGCGGCAGCCGACGAACAGCACCACGTCAGCCGCCGCCACCACGTCGCGGGTGGCCAGCACGCCGCCGTTGGACCCGACCACGCCCGCGTTCAGGGGATGCGTGTCCGCCAGGCTGCCCTGGCCGCTCACGGTGACGCACACGGCCGCCTTCAGCGATTCGGCCAGCGTGCGCAAGGCCTCGCTGGCGCCTGCGATGACCACCCCGCCGCCGCAGATGACCACCGGCGCGCGCGATTCCGCCAGGATGGCCGCGGCGCGCGCGACGTCCGCGGGGTCAGGGGCGTAGCGCATGGCGGGAAAGCGGCCGTGTTCGGGCTGCGCCCAGATATCCGCGGCGTCCACCTGCTGCTTCATCACGTCGTAGGGGAAGCACAGATGCGCGGCGCCCGGCTTACCGCCGGTCATGGCGCGGAATGCCGCGCGCACCATCCCGGGAATCTGGTCGGCGCGATCGATCGTCCGGTTCCACTTGGTCAAGGGGCGGTATAGCGCCTCCTGGTCCAGCTCGGTGAGCGGATAGCGGCCACGCGAGCCGACCGCGACGTCCGACGTTATTCCCAATACGGGAATCGACGATTCATTGGCCTCCACCAGACCCGGCAGCAGATACGTGGCGCCGCCGCCGCTGGGGCCTTCGCACACGCCGACCTTGCCGCTGACCCGCGCATAGGCATCGGCCATATAGCCCGCGCTGCGCTCGTCGCGCGTCAGGACATGGCGCATGCCGTGATCCAGCCGGTGCAAGGCGTCGTAGAACGGCAGGCTGGTGTCGCCGCACAGCCCGAAAATGTGTTCCACGCCATACGCCTGCAGCATGCGCACCATGGCTTCGGCGCCGTTCAGTTGGTCCATGTCAGTTTTCCAGATTGATGTGGTTGGTCTTGATGAACTGATCCCAGCGCTGGTATTCGCGCTTCACGTAGGCGTCCAGCGTCGGGCCGTCGGAACCGATGACCTCGAACCCGGCCTCGGTCAGCTTGCGCCGCACCTCGGGGTCCGCCAGCACCGCCTGGAAATCGGCGGTCAGCGCCCGCACCGTGGCGGGCGGCGTCTTGGCGGGGGCGAACATGCCGCTCCAGGAATAGGCTTCGAAGCCTGGAAAACCGGATTCGGCCACCGTCGGCACGTTCGGCAGGTCGGGCAGGCGCTTTTCGCCCGCGACGGCCAGCGGCTTGATCTTGCCGGCCTGGATCTGGCCGCGCAGCGCGGCATAGCTCAACCAGGTCATGTCCGCCTGGCCTCCCACCACGGCCTGTACCGCCGGCCCGCCACCGCCATAGGGCACATGCAGCAGATCCACGCCGGACAGGCGCTTGAGCTGCTCGGGCGCAAGGTGGTTCAGCGAACCGACGCCGGTCGAGGCGAAGTTGTATTGCTTGCGTGGGTTCTTGCGCGCGGCGTCGAAGAAGGCCGCCAGCGTATCGCCAGGCACGTGGGGGTTGGCGCCGATCACCAGCGGGAAACGCACCGTCTGGCTGATGCCGACGAAATCCTTGAAGGTGTCGTAGGGCAGGTTGCTCTTCGCGGCCGGGTTGATCGCATGGTTGTCGAAGCTGACCAGCAGCGTGTTGCCGTCGGGCGCCGCGCGCGCGACGAAGCCCGTGGCGATCTGGCTGGCCGCGCCGGCGCGGTTTTCGACGATCACGGGACGGCCATGCAGGCGCTCGGAAAGCTTGGGCTGCATGATGCGCGCCAGGATGTCGGTACTGCCGCCCGGGGGGTACGGCACCACCAGGATCAGCGGCTTTTCCTCGGCCGCGCGCGCGGCGGGCATGGCAGCCAGCACGCCGCACAGCGTGGCGCATAGCGCCGCCCCCAGGATCGAACGGCGGCGCGCGGCCGCCGCCAAGCAGGCGGATTTCTTGAGCTCTTTCATATTTTCCCCTTGTGTTGATCAGGCCTGGTCTTCGAGCTGATCCCGCATATAGATCGTCGAAAATCCAGTACGAATGACATCGGTGATCTGGTCCAGGCGCCGCCCGATATGGCGCGACACCAGTTCCTGCAGCAAGGCATCGTCGCGTGCGCGCAGCGCGTGCACGATGCGCAGGTGTTCGGCCTGGGTATGGCTGCGGCGGCCCTGCTGCATGTCTATCCAGCGGACGAAATGGATGCGCGCATTCACGCTTTCCAGGCTGCGCACGAACTCCTCATTCCCGGTCAGGCGCGCCAGCGACATGTGGAAGTACTCGTCCAGCGCCAGCAGGCGCACCGCGTCGGCGTCCTCCGGCACGTCGCGGGAGACCTCGACCGCGGCCTGCAATTCATCCAGCTGTTCCTCGGTGGCCCGCTCGCAGGCGGCGCGCACGATGCCGCACTCCAGCACGGAACGGAATTCATACAGGCTGTGGATCTGCTTGGCGTCCAGCGGGCGGCCGATGAATCCGCGATTCACCGCCCGGATCACGAAGCCTTCCACCATCAATTGGTTCAGGACTTCGCGCAGGGGCGTGCGGCTGACGTTCAATTGGCGCGCCAGCTCGACCTCGTTGATACGCTGGCCGGGCTTGAAATCGAAGCGGACCGCCATGGCCTTGACGGTGTCGTACAGGTCGGAAAGACCGGCGGCGGTACGGTCCGCGTAGCGAGGTAATGCCATATGCCACTCCCTGAGGCACCCATTCCGGAAAGTGCATACTAAGGTGTATACACTTTGTGCCGCCATGGGAGTTACCCGGAGACGCAGCGGGCGCGCGGTTGTCAGGGCTCAGTCGGGGTGTTCAGTCGGGGGGCTCCGTCGGCCCAATCCCAGCCTCAGGCTTGTTTGTCGAAATCGGTATCGAGGACGCTTTGCCGGCCATTGCGATCGACCAGCGTCAGACTGTCCAGGGCGGTACCCTGGTCCGCCTGCGCCGGCTCGATGCGCAGCCGCGCATGGCCCAGCGGCACCAGCCAGGCGCCGCCGTCCGCGGCCTGCGCGGTGCTGTCGGCGACATCGGCGAACCGCGCGGCGAGCGCGGCCGGATCCTGCGCCCGCGCGCGCACTTCCACGACCGCGCGGGCCCCGTTGGCGTGTTGCATCAACGCGGGCTGCCAGACGCATTCGGGCGTCAGGTGGCGGCAGAAATACAACCGGATGCCCGGGATGGGCTGTTCGGCGAACCGCACGGTGTGGAAGCGGGCTTCCATGGTCTTGCCGCCCACCTGCGCCGGCCGCGTCAGGACCTGCACGGGATTGACCGCGTAACCGGCCGCGCGCAGCCTTTCATAGGTCGCCTCGGCATCCTCGGTGCGCAGCACCAGGGCTTCCAGGCCCAAGGGGGAGTCGGCGATTTCCTTGCGCGCCGGCGGCTTGCCCGGCGGCCATCCCAGCAATTCCACATAGGAATGCTCCAGGACCATGAGGCGATTCCAGGAGCCCAGGTTGTGGATCTCGGTCTCGCTGAGCGTGTAGCCCTGGCGCTCGAAATGGGGCGCCGCCTGTTCCAGACGGTCCCGCACCATGATCACCGCGTGATCGAGTTCCGTCGTGCCGGCGCCCGTTGCCATCGCCTCGTCCCTACGCCAGCTTGCCGTGGCACTGCTTGTACTTCTTTCCGCTGCCGCAGGGGCAGGGATCGTTGCGGCCGACCTTGGGCAGCGCATTGCGCACCGGCTGCTGGCCTTGCGGACGCTCGTCCTCGCCGGCCGCCAGCGCCTCGTCGTAGTCGGCATGCTGGTACTGGACGTTCTGCACGTGCGGCTGCGCGGCCTCGGCTTCCGCTTCGGCCACCTGCTCCTGCGACTGGATGCGCACGGTCATCAGCACCTTGACCACGTCATCGCGGATACGGTCCAGCATGCCCGAGAACAGTTCGAAGGCCTCGCGCTTGTATTCCTGCTTGGGATTCTTTTGCGCGTAGCCGCGCAGGTGGATGCCCTGCCGCAGATAGTCCAGCGACGACAGGTGCTCGCGCCAATGCTGGTCGATGGCCTGCAGCATGATGGAGCGTTCGAACTGGCCCCAGGCTTCGGCGCCCACCTGTTCCACCTTGGCGCGATAGGCGGCGGAGGCCGCTTCCTTGACGCGCTCCAGCAGATCGTCGTCCGTCAGGCTGGTTTCCTTTTCCAGCATGTCGGTCAAGGGCAGCGACAGCTGGTAGTCGGACTCCAGCGCGCGCTGCAGGCCGGGCACGTCCCACTGTTCTTCCACCGATTCCGCCGGCACGTAGGTGCGGACGAGTTCCTCGACGGCGCCGTCGATCAGGTTTTCCACCGTG
Organism: Bordetella genomosp. 9; assembly: GCF_002261425.1. NCBI lineage: Bacteria > Pseudomonadati > Pseudomonadota > Betaproteobacteria > Burkholderiales > Alcaligenaceae > Bordetella > Bordetella genomosp. 9. Next base: position 2,239,228 of record NZ_NEVJ01000003.1, read on the forward strand.
GGCCCGACCGTGGCGGCTTCCAGTACTTCGTTGCGCTGCGTGTACAGCACCTTGCGCTGGTCGTTGGCGACGTCGTCGTATTCGAGCAGTTGCTTGCGGATGTCGAAGTTGCGGCCTTCGACCTTGCGCTGCGCGGTTTCGATCGAGCGCGACACCATGCCGGCTTCGATGGGTTCGCCTTCCGGCAGCTTCAGGCGCTCCATGATGGCGCGCACGCGGTCGCCCGCGAAGATGCGCATCAGCGGATCTTCCAGCGACAGGTAAAAACGCGACGAGCCCGGGTCGCCCTGGCGCCCGGCGCGGCCACGCAGCTGGTTGTCGATACGGCGCGATTCATGGCGCTCGGTGCCGATGATGCGCAGCCCGCCCGCCTGCTTCACCTTTTCGTTGGCCGGCTTCCACTCGGTGCGGATCTTGTCGATGCGCGCCTGCTTTTCCGCTTCCGTCACCGACTCGTCGGCATGGATCAGGTCGATCTGCTTGTCGACGCTGCCGCCCAGCACGATGTCGGTGCCGCGGCCCGCCATGTTGGTGGCGATGGTGATGTGGCCGGGCTTGCCCGCTTCGGCGACGATTTCCGCCTCGCGCGCGTGCTGCTTGGCGTTGAGTACCTCGTGCGGCAGCTTCGCCCGTTGCAGCAGTCCCGACAGCAGCTCGGAGTTCTCGATGCTGGTCGTACCCACCAGCACCGGCTGGCCGCGTTCATGGCAGTCGCGGATATCGGCCAGGATGGCGTCGTACTTTTCGCGCGCGGTCTTGAATACCTGGTCGTTCTGGTCCTTGCGGACCATGGGCTTGTTGGTCGGGATGATGACCGTTTCCAGCCCGTAGATTTCCTGGAATTCGTAGGCTTCCGTGTCGGCGGTGCCGGTCATGCCCGACAGCTTGTCGTACATGCGGAAGTAGTTCTGGAAGGTGATCGAGGCCAGCGTCTGGTTCTCGTGCTGGATCTTGACGCCTTCCTTCGCTTCCACGGCCTGGTGCAGGCCGTCGGACCAGCGGCGGCCCACCATGAGACGGCCGGTGAACTCGTCGACGATGACGACTTCCCCGTCCTGCACCACGTACTGCTGGTCGCGGAAGAACAGCGTGTGCGCGCGCAGGGCCACCATCAGGTGGTGCATCAGCGCGATGTGGCGCGGGTCGTACAGCGATTCGCCTTCCGGCAGGATGCCCACGCGGCTGAGGATGGCCTCGGCATGCTCGTGCCCGGCTTCGGACAAATGGACCTGCTGGCTCTTTTCGTCGACCCAGTAGTCGCCTTCGGGTTCCGGTTCCTGCGGCTTGGGCTCCGATTCCATGCGCTTGAGCAGCGGCGGCACCGCGTTCATGCGGATGTACAGCTCGGTATGGTCTTCGGCCTGCCCGGAGATGATCAGCGGCGTGCGCGCCTCATCGATCAGGATCGAGTCGACTTCGTCGACGATGGCATACGACAGGCTGCGCTGGCGGCGATCCTCGACGCGATACTCCATGTTGTCGCGCAGGTAGTCGAAGCCGAATTCGTTGTTCGTGCCGTAGGTGATGTCGGCGATGTAGGCGGCTTTTTTCTCTTCGTTCGGCTGCTGCGGCACCACGACGCCCGTCGTCATGCCCAGGAAGCGGTACAGGCGGCCCATCCATTCGGCGTCGCGGCGCGCCAGGTAATCGTTGACCGTCACCACGTGCACGCCCTTGCCGGACAGGGCATTCAGGTACACCGGCAGGGTCGCCATGAGCGTCTTGCCTTCGCCGGTGCGCATTTCGGCGATCTTGCCGTTGTGCAGGGCGATACCGCCGAGCATCTGCACGTCGAAATGGCGCATGCCGAACACCCGCTTGCCCGCTTCGCGCACGACGGCGAAGGCTTCGGGCAGCAGATCGTCCAGCGTCGTGCCCTGCTGGAAGCGGGCGCGGAATTCCTGGGTCTTGGCCGCGAGTTGCTCGTCCGACAGCGCGGCGATGGTGGATTCGAGGCCATTGATCTGGCTCACCACCTTGCGATACTGCTTAAGCAGCCGGTCGTTGCGGCTACCTATGAGTTTTTTTAGCAGAGAAACCATGCGTGTGTCCGCGCGCGCCTGCCACCCCGATTCGGGGGCGTCGGTACGCGACTAATATTGTTGTCGATGAGGCGGAAGAACCCGCCGGGAAACGATCGAGTGTAACGCACCGCGAGGGCAACATTCCCGCCTGGCATAGCGGTGCCGCGCCGGGCTCGATACCCGGGCCGGCAGGCCGGGCTGGGCGCCCTGGCCGGCCGTGTCAGCGGATGACCGTGGCCGTCGCCGCGGCGAGCGCGGGCGGTGCGGTGGGCGGACGCCCGAGGAACAGACGAGGATCCATGGCCTGGCCACCCAGGCGGATCTCGAAATGCAGGTGCGGGCCCGTGGACACGCCGGAAGACCCGACGCGCGCGATGAGTTCTCCGCGCTGGATCAGGTCCCCTGCCTTGACCAGCACTTCCGATGCATGCGCGTAGCGCGACACCAGGCCATCGCCGTGGTCGATATCGACCCGCTGGCCATAGCCGGCATCGCGGCCCGCCGCCACCACCACGCCGCCGGCGGCGGCCAGGATGGGCGTGCCCATCGGCGCGGCGAAATCCAGGCCCTCGTGCCGCAGATAGCGTCCGGTGACGGGATGGCGCCGCCAGCCGTACGAAGAGCTCAGATAGGGATAGTCGGTGACCGGCAGCGATGACGGCAAGCGCGCCAGATCGGCGCGGCGACGGGTCAGCGCCATGTCGAACAGCTGCAGGGCGGCCATCCGGCCGGCCAGTTCGTCGGCCAGGACGTCGATGTCGCGGCCCAGGGTCTGCGCCGTCCCCGGCGGGCCGTCCAGCGGGGCGGCGGCCACGCGAGCGGCGTTGGCGGCGGTGTCGTCGCCCGCCGCGCCGTTGTCCATTGCCTGGTCCGCGTCGGCCACCGTCGCGAACGTGTCCGGCAAAGGCACCCCCGCCGCGATCGCCAGCCTGCGGCTCAAGGCGTCGACACCGGCCAGGCGCGCCTGGATGGTGCCGACCTTGGCGGCCAGCATCGCCAGGGCCTGGTGCAGGGCATCGTCGGAATAGCCGGCCTGGGGATCCTGCGGGACCGTCCCGGCCCGCGCCGCGGGCAGCACGCCGGCCGGCGTGAAACCACGTGCGACCAGGGCGCCCGCCAGGGCCGCCAGCAGCAGCGCGCCGCTCATCAGCAAGGCCAGCCGGCCGCCTTCCAGGGTGAAATGCCCCGCCGAACCGCGCCGGGCATGCATAATGACAAACTTCAATCGAGTAATCCTGTTGCCTGGCGAAATAACAAACGGAATGAACAAACGCGCGCCCTTCCGTCCCCCCCGCAAGCCTGGCCGCGGTGAAAAAACCGCCATGGGCTGGCTGGGACACGACACACGCGGCGCCGGCGTGCTGGCCACGGCGAATCTGCACCTGCAGATTCAGCGCACGGTGGCCAGCGTGGTGCCGCCCGTCCTGGGGAACGTCTGCCGGGTAGCGCGCCTGGAAGCCGACCGCCTGCAATTGGCCGTACCGAGCGCCGCCCATGCCGCGAAACTGCGCCAGATGGCGCCGCGGATCGCACAGGCATTGCACGCGGCAGGGTGGAACCTTAACGAAATCGCGGTGAAGGTTCAAGCCGGCTTGCCCGGCGCCGGGATAAAACCGCCACGCGCGCCCAAGGACGTCATGCCACTGGGCGACACGGCGCTAGGCGCTTTCGAGGCTTTGCGGGAAACGTTGAATCCGGGTCCGCTGGCCGACGCAATCGAGCGCCTGCTCCAGCATCATAGACACCGTTGATCCCCGGCATCAGGAAGTGGGCCTTTGAACCCCTGAAGTGATGTAGCCCCACCGAGGACGCCACGGATCCGGCTACGCCGGTCCGTCGGCGTCGCCCCCTTGAGGGGGAAGCGCGCAGCGCTTCGGGGGTGGGCTCCTACGCGCAGCGCTTCGGGGGTGGACCCCTAAGCCAACTTCCATTCGTAGCGGAATGCCTGGGGCGCTTCGGCCTGCGACTGGTAGCTGACCAATTCCCAGGATTCCTGCTGGGCCAGCAGCGCGCGGGCCAGCTGGTTGTTCAGCGCATGGCCGGACTTGCAGGCGACATAGCGCGCAACCAGCGGCTTGCCCAGCAGATACAGGTCGCCGATGGCGTCCAGGATCTTGTGCTTGACGAACTCGTCGTCATACCGCAAACCGTCGCTGTTCAACACCCGGTACTCGTCCATGACGATGGCGTTGTCCAGGCTGCCGCCGCGCGCCAGGCCCATGGACCGCAGGGCTTCGACTTCATTGACGAAGCCGAACGTGCGGGCGCGGGCGATCTCGCGGGTGTAGGAATGGGTAGCGAAGTCGACTTCGGCGAAATTGGCCGTCGAATCAATGGCCGGATGCCGGAAATCGATGGAAAAGGCCAGGGCGAAGCCGTCATGCGGCTCCAGCCGGGCCCATTTTTCGTTGCGGCCTTCGCCTTCGCGTACCTCGATAGGCTCGAGCACGCGGATGAACTGCTTGGGGGCGTTCTGCTCCACGATGCCGGCCGAGCGCAGCAGGTAGACGAACGTGGCCGCGCTGCCGTCCATGATGGGCACTTCTTCCGCCGTCAGGTCGACGTGCAGATTGTCGATACCCAGGCCGGCCAGGGCCGACATCAAGTGCTCGACGGTGGAGACCCGCACATTGCCCTGCTGCAGCACGGAAGCCATGCGCGTATCGCCGACGCCGGTGGCCTGCGCGGGCAGGTCGACGACTTCGGGCAGGTCGATGCGATGAAAGACGATCCCGGTGTTCGGCGCAGCGGGACGGAGCGTCAGCTCCACCCGGCGGCCGGAATGCACCCCGACGCCTGTGGTCTTGACGAGATTCTGTATGCTGCGTTGACGAAACATGGGCTTTATTCGGATTCTTGGTTAGCGGAAAGAAATCCGCCACGCCGTTGTAAGAACAGTATTGTAACCCCGGGTGTACGGCTATCCAAGGCAAACAACCCTACGTTCTCGATAGCCTGAAACTATCTGAAACGACCCATTTGTTCCCTTCCCGGCCCGCTTTCGCGGGCCGGGGATGAGGGAGTACTACGAGGCGCGCCGGAGCGGCCGGCAGCCGCCAGCCGGCGCCCGGCGAGGCGCCTGTCTACTTCAATCCGCCTGCTTGCGCAGGAAAGCCGGGATGTCGAAGTGATCCATGCCCGAGCTTTCCAGCGCGCGCACCTGGGCCGACGCCTGCGTGCGCGGGTTGCGCATCACGGACGGCATGTCCAGGTTGCGGTAGTCGCCCTGGCCCGCGCCGTTGTTGGCCACCATGCCGACCATGGGGAAGTCGTCGGTGCCGGTACGCAGCGCTTCGCCGCGGCTCTGCACCAGTTGCGGACGGCTGGAAGTGCGGCCCAGGCCGGTGGCGACCACGGTCACGCGCAGGCTGTCGCCCATGGACTCGTCATACGCCGTACCGAAGATCACGGTGGCATCCTCGGAAGCGTACCCGCGGATGGTTTCCATGATTTCGCGCGTTTCGCGCATCTTCAGGGTGCGGCTGGCGGTGATATTCACCAGCACGCCACGCGCGCCGTGCAGGTCGATGCCTTCCAGCAGCGGGCAGGCGATGGCGTGCTCGGCGGCCACGCGCGCGCGGTCCACGCCCGACGCGGTTGCCGTGCCCATCATGGCCTGTCCCTGCTCGCCCATGATCGTCTTGACGTCTTCGAAGTCGACGTTGACATTGCCTTCCACGTTGATGATTTCGGCGATGCCGGCGCAGGCGTTATGCAGGATATCGTCCGCCGACTTGAAGCAGTCTTCCTGCGTGGCGTCCTCATCCATCAGTTCGTACAGGTTTTCGTTCAGCACGACGATCAGCGAATGCACGTGCTTGGCGAGCTCGTTGATGCCCTCTTCGGCCATCTTCAGGCGCTTGTTGCCTTCGAACTGGAAAGGCTTGGTCACCACGCCCACCGTCAGGATGCCGAGCTCCTTGGCGACTTCCGCCACCACGGGACCGGCGCCGGTGCCCGTGCCGCCGCCCATGCCGGCGGTGATGAAGACCATGTGCGCGCCATTCAGCGCGGCACGGATCTCCTCGCGCGCGGTTTCGGCGGACGCGCGGCCCTGCTCGGGCTTGGCGCCCGCGCCCAGGCCAGTGCGGCCCAGGCGGATCTGCACGGGCGCATTGGTAGCGGCCAGCGCCTGCGCATCGGTGTTCGCGCAGATGAAATCGACCCCGCTGACACCGTTGCGGATCATGTGCGCGACGGCATTGCCACCCGCGCCCCCGACACCAACGACCTTGATCACGGTCCCTTTGGTGCTGTTCTCGAGCATTTCAAAGTTCATGATGCGACTCCCTCAAGTCTGATTGCAAATCACAAAAAACAAAACCCCAACTACCTTTTTTGTGAATCGCTTCAAAGCCGACGCCGACATTTGCTGTCCGCCACGGGTTTGAAGCGTCTCCGCCAGCGCGCCGTCGTATTGCTCGGCACGCCCCGGAATCGCCGGCAGCGCGATTCCTATTCAATTCATGAACCACTCTTTCATCCGCGCCAGCAGGCTTTTGAAGTTGCCTGTTTGCGCGGCCACCTTGCGTCCGCGCATGCGTTGCATGCGCGCTTCCTGCAATAGTCCCATGACCGTGGCGAAGCGCGGGTTGCGCATCACGTCGGCCAGGCTGCCTTCGTACTCCGGTACCGCGACGCGCACCGGTTTGAGGAAGACATCCTCGGCAAGTTCCACCATGCCGGGCAATTGTGCGGATCCGCCGGTCAGGACGACGCCGGACGCCAGCAGGTCCTCGTAACCGGAATCCCGCACCACTTGCTGCACCAGCGTGAACAATTCCTCGATACGCGGTTCGATCACGGCGCCCAGCGCCTGGCGCTTGACCAGCCGCGGACCGCGATCGCCCAGGCCGGGCACTTCCACGGTTTCGTCGGGGCTGGCCAGGACCTGCTTGGCGACGCCGTAGCGCAGCTTGATTTCCTCGGCGTCGGGCGTCGGGGTGCGCAGCATCGCGGCGATGTCGTTGGTGATCTGGTCGCCGGCGATCGGGATCACCGCGGTGTGCCGGATGGCCCCGCCCGTGAAGATCGCCACGTCGGTCGTGCCGCCGCCGATATCGACCAGCACCACGCCCAGTTCCTTTTCGTCCGTGGTCAGGCAGGCCAGGCTGGACGCCAGGGGCTGCAGGATCAGGTCCTGCACTTCCAGCCCGCAACGCCGCACGCACTTGACGATGTTCTGCGCCGCGCTGACGGCGCCCGTCACGATATGCACGCGCACTTCCAGCCGCAGGCCGCTCATGCCGATAGGCTCACGGATGTCTTCCTGACCGTCAACGATGAACTCCTGCGTCAGCACGTGCAGTACCTGCTGATCCGTGGGGATATTCACCGCCTTGGCGGTCTCGATGACGCGCGCCACGTCGGTCGCGGTGACTTCCTTGTCCTTGACCGCCACCATGCCGCTGGAATTGAAGCTGCGGATGTGGCTGCCGGCGATGCCCGTATAGACGTCGCGGATCTTGCAGTCGGCCATCAGCTCGGCTTCCTCCAGCGCGCGCTGGATGGAATTGACCGTGGTTTCGATGTTCACGACCACGCCCTTGCGCATGCCGCGGGATTCATGCTGGCCCAGGCCCAGCACCTCGAATCGGCCTTCCGGCAGGATTTCGGCGACGACGGCCACCACCTTGCTGGTTCCGATATCGAGGGCGACGATTAAGTCCTTGATGTCACGGGTCATGGCGTTAGCGCTTTTTTGGATTGGATTTCGGTTTGGTTTTCGATTCGGCTTCGGGCGGCTGCGCCAGGGCCAGGGCAAAGCCGTTGGGATAGCGCAAATCGGCCTGCAGTATGGCGCGGCCTTCCAGCTTCTGCGTCAGCGCGGGCCAGGCCTGCACGAAACGCTGGATGCGCGCGGCGAACGGCAAGGCGCCGGGCGGGCCGTTCGGATCCGGCGCATCGGCGCCCGGATCCCGTCCCAGATCCAGCTTCAGGCCATTGGACAGCGTCACGCGCCACGCATAGCGCGGGCTCAGCTCCAGGTCGTTGACGCGCATGTCCAGCGGCGCGAACCACCGGGCCAGTTCCGCATACCGTTGCACGACCAGGCTTTCGCTGCCTTCCGGACCATAGAAGTGCGGCAGCGCGGACTCGTCGTCCAGCTCCCCTGTGTTGGCGGTGAATGATTCCCCCCAGGTGTTGATCATCTGGTTCTCGTTCCAGAGCGCCAGCGGCTGTTGCTCCTCTATCCTGACCCGCAACACGTTGGGCCAGATGCGCCGTATCGTGGCGTGGCGCACCCACGGCGCCGACTCGAACAGTTCGCGGGCCTGATCCAGGTCCATGGTAAAGAAATTGCCTTTCAGTCCGCCCGCGATCGTCGCGCGCATGCTGACCGGCGATACGTAATGCAGTTGCGAGCCCGGCGCTGCTTCCAGTTCGATCGCGGTCAGATCGAAATACGGCCGCTTGGCCAGCCACACCAGCCCCGCCCCCAGCATGGCGAGCACCGCCAGCACGGCCAGCGTGTTGGCGATCAGGTTGGTGGTGCGAGCGTCGTTCCACACGGATGATCCAGTCAGGTATTGCGGGCGGGGCTGCGCACTTTGCACGTAGCCTCGGACAGTATTGCCACACAGAGTTCGGGATAGGACATGCCGGCCGCCTGTGCCGCCTTCGGCACCAGCGAATGGCCGGTCATGCCCGGCGATGTATTCATTTCAAGCAACCAGACGCGCTGGCTGGCATCCAGCATCAGGTCGGCGCGTCCCCAGCCTTCGCATCCCAGGGCACGGTAGGCCTCCACGCTGACCCGCTGCACTTCCCGCGCCACCGCGTCCGGCAGATCGGCGGGGCAGTAGTACTGCGTGTCGTCGGAGAAGTACTTGTGTTCGTAGTCGTAGTTGCCGTCGGGGGCGACGATTTCGATGACCGGCAGGGCGCGCGCCTTGCGGCCGCCGCCCAGCAGCGCGACGGTCAGTTCGCGGCCGGTGATGAACTGCTCGGCCAGGACTTCGGCGTCGAAGCGCGCCGCCTCGGCGTAGGCGTCCTTCATGTCGGAATAGCCGCGCACCTTGGTGATGCCCACGGTGGAGCCTTCATGCGGCGGCTTGATGATCAGCGGCAATCCCAGGTCGTCCGGCACCCGGCGCAGATCGGTATCCGCGTCCAGGATGGCGAACTCCGGCGTGGGCAGCCCGTGCTGCAGCCAGATCCGCTTGGTCATGATCTTGTCCATCGCGATGGCCGACGCCGCGGGACCGCTGCCCGTATAGGGAATGCCCAGCAGTTCCAGTGCGCCCTGCAGGGTGCCGTCTTCACCATAGCGGCCATGCAGCGCGATGAAGACGCGGTCGAAGCCAGCGGCTTCCAGGTCGGCGAAGCTCTTCGTACCCGTATCGAACAGATGCGCGTCCACGCCCACGCTGCACAGCGCTTCGTGGACGCCCTGGCCCGACATCAGGGAGACCTCGCGCTCCGCCGAGCGGCCGCCGTACAGCACGCCGACCCGGCCCAGGCCATGGCCGTGCGGCCCGGCTTGCGCGGCGGCGCGTGCGCGGCGCAGGCTGGCTTCGCGCGCGGTGGCGTCGAATTCGTGTTGGCTCATTGCATCGTCCTCCTGTCGCCACGCTGCCCCTGGGCAACGTTGGCCAGTTCGCCGATCTGCGCCGGCGCCCTGCTGATCGATCCTGCACCCATGACGATCACCACGTCGCCGTCGCGCACGAAGTCCAGCGCGGTCTGCGGCAGTTCCGCGACGTCCTCGACGAAAACCGGCTCGACCTTGCCCGCCACGCGCAGCGCGCGCGCCAGGGCGCGGCCATCGGCGGCAACCAGGGGTGCTTCACCGGCGGCATAGACTTCGGTCAGCAGCACGGCGTCGGCCGTGCCCAGCACGCGGACGAAATCCTCGAAGCAGTCGCGGGTGCGGGTGTAGCGGTGCGGCTGGAAGGCCAGGACGATGCGGCGGTCCGGCCAGGCGCCACGGGCCGCGGCCAGCGTCGCCGCCATTTCGACCGGATGGTGGCCGTAGTCGTCGATGACGGTGAACGTGCCGCCGTCCCGCGCGCTGACGGGGAAATCGCCGACGTGCGTGAATCGGCGGTTGACGCCGTTGAAGGATTCCAGCGCGCTGCAGATGGCCTCGTCCGGAACGCCCAGTTCGGACGCCACGGCGATCGCCGCCAGCGCGTTGCGCACGTTATGCAGGCCGGGCAGGTTCAGGCATACCGACAGGGGCGGCAGCTCGATCTCGCGGTCGCGCCGCAGGACGTCGAAGCACATGCGCGTGCCGTCCGCACGGACGTTGCGCCCCGCCACCTGGGCTTCGCCGTCCAGCCCGTAGGTCGTCACCGGCCGCGAGATGAAGGGCATGATCTCGCGCACATTGGCGTCGTCGCTGCACAGCACGGCGCTGCCGTAGAAGGGCAGCTTCTGCGTGAATTCGATGAAGGCGCTCTTCAGGCGCGCCACGTCATGGCCATAGGTGTCCATATGGTCGGCGTCGATATTGGTCACGATGGCCATGACCGGCAGCAGGTTCAGGAAAGACGCGTCGGATTCGTCGGCTTCGACCACGATGTACTCGCCCTGCCCGAGCCGCGCGTTGGCGCCGGCCGAGTTCAGCCGGCCGCCGATCACGAAGGTGGGATCGAGACCGCCGGCGGCCAGCACGCTGGCCACCAGGCTGGTGGTGGTGGTCTTGCCATGCGTGCCGGCGATGGCGATGCCCCGCTTCAGGCGCATCAGCTCGGCCAGCATGATGGCGCGCGGCACCACCGGGATGCGGCCGGCGCGCGCGGCGATGACTTCGGGGTTGTCGCCGGCCACCGCCGTCGAGGTCACGATGGCGTCGGCGCCGGCGATGTTCGCGGCGGAATGGCCGATGACGATGGACATGCCCAGGCCGGACAGGCGCCGGGTGACCGCCGATTCGTGCAGGTCGGAACCGCTGACGCGATAGCCCAGGTTCAGCAGCACTTCGGCGATCCCGCTCATGCCGGATCCGCCGATGCCGACGAAATGGATATGTTGGATACGATGTTTCATGATGCCTGTCTCACTCCGCCATCGACGCGCGCCAGCGCGGCTGCTTCGCAGGCGTCGGCAATGTGGCGGGCCGCATCCGGCATGGCGCGGGTACGCGCGCGCGCGGCGACGGCTTGAAGCTCGTCGCGGCCACGCTGCGCCAGCCAGTCCGCCAGCCATTGCGGGGTCAATTCGTTCTGCTGGCGCAGCCATGCGGCGCCAGCGTCGCTCAGGTACCGCGCGTTCGCGGTCTGGTGGTCGTCGATGGCGTGCGGGAACGGCACGAACAGCGCGGCGGCGCCCGCCGCGGCGATCTCCGCCACCGTCATCGCGCCCGCGCGGCAGATCACCACGTCGGCCGCCGCCAGGGCGCCGGCCATGTCGTCGATGAACGCGCGGCAGTCGGCCTGCACGCCCGCCGCGGCGTAGGCCGCGCGCAGCGCATCGATATGTTGTTCGCCCGCCTGGTGCGTGACGCGCGGACGCGCGCCTTCGGCCAATAGGGCCAGCGCCTGCGGCACCACGGTATTCAAGGCCTGGGCGCCCAGGCTGCCGCCGACCACCAGCACGTTCAGCGCGCCGGTGCGGCCGGCATAGCGCTGCTCGGGCGCGGCAATGGCGCAGACTTCGCGGCGCACCGGGTTGCCCACCATCTCGCCACGCGGCAGCACGCCGGGAAAGCCGGTCAGGACGCGCCGCGCCAGCCGCGCCAGCGTGCGGTTCGCCGTGCCGGCCACCGCGTTCTGTTCGTGCACCACCAGCGGCACGCGACGCAGCGCCGCCGCCAGCCCGCCCGGGAAGGCCACATAGCCGCCCATGCCGACCACGACGTCCGGCCGCGCCGCGGCCAGATGCTTCCACGCCTGCCGCGTGGCGGCGTACAGGCGCGCCGGCAGCTGCAGCAAGGCGCTGACGCCGCGGCCGCGCAGGCCCTGGAAACGCAGTTCGGCCATTTCGATGCCATGCGCCGGCACCAGGCGGCCTTCCATCTTGTCGGGATTGCCCAGCCACAGCACGCGCCAGCCGCGCTCGCGCAACACGGCCGCCAGCGCCAGGCCGGGCATGATGTGCCCGCCGGTGCCGCCGGCCATGATCACCGCGGTGCGGCCGGGCGTATTCATACGCGGCCTCCACGCATCATCGTGCGGTTTTCCAGGTCGACGCGGACCAGCATCGCCAGGGCCACCAGGTTCATCACGACGCCGGAACCGCCGTAGCTCATCAGCGGCAGGGTCAGGCCCTTGGTGGGCAGCAGGCCCAGGCACACGCCCATATTGATGAACGCCTGCACGCCGAACCAGATCGCCACGCCCTGCGCCAGCATGCCGGCGAAGGTGCGTTCCATCGCGATGGCCTGGCGGCCGATCTCGAAGCCGCGCAGGACGATGATGGCGAACAGCGTGATCACCAGCATCACGCCGGCGAATCCCAGCTCTTCGCCCACCACCGCCATCAGGAAGTCGGTATGGGCCTCGGGCAGGTAGTGCAGTTTTTCCACGCTGGCGCCCAGCCCGACGCCGAACCATTCGCCACGGCCCAGCGCGATCAGCGAATGCGAAAGCTGATAGGCGCTGCCATAGGCGTTGTCCTGGTTCCACGGATCCAGGTAGGCGAACAGGCGCGCGCGGCGCCAGGGCGACGCCCAGATCAGCAGCAGGAAGGTGCCCACCAGCACGCCCAGCAGGCTGCTGAAATACTTGCCGTTGATGCCGCCCAGGAACAGGATGCCGATGGCGATGGCGACGATCACCATGAAGGCGCCCAGGTCCGGCTCCAGCAGCAGGAACAGGCCCACGCCGCCCAGCGCGAAGGCCATGGGCAGGAAGCCGCGCGCGAAGTTCTGCATGTGTTCCTGCTTGCGGACCGTATAGTCGGCCGCGTACAGCAGCGCCGCAACCTTCATCAGCTCGGACGGCTGGAAGTTGATCGGACCCAGCGGAATCCAGCGATGCGACCCGTTCACTTCGCGCCCGATGCCGGGCACCAGCACGATGGCCAGCAGGAACAACGACAGGATGAACAGCGGCACGGCCAGGCGCTGCCAGGCGCGGATCGGCACGGTGATCGCGCAGGCGGCCGCCACGATGCCCACGCTGACGAAGGCCGCATGCCGAGCGACAAAATAGTATTGGCCGTAGGCGGCGTAGCGGGGCCCGTCCGCCAGCGCGATCGAGGCCGAATAGACCATCAACAGGCCCAGCGACAGCAGCGTGCCGGCGGCGATGACCAGCGGCATGTCGAAGCTGCGCATGCGGGTGCGCCCGGGGCGCACCGCGTTGACGCTGCCGGTCAGGTCGGCGAACAGGCTCATAGGGAAGCGCTCCCCTGCGCGCGAGCGTGCATCAAGGCCGTCATGCCACTTCTCCCCGATCCAGCGCCAGTTCCTGCGCTTCCTGCGCGAAGACCTGGCCACGGTGTACATAGTTTCGAAACATGTCCATGCTGGCGCACGCGGGCGACAGCAACACGGCGTCGCCGGGCTGCGCCAGCGTCATCGCCTGGCGCACCGCGTCACGCATGTCGGCGGCCCGCACGCAGGCGACGCCGGTGCTCTCCAGCGCCTTGCCGATCTCCGGACCGTCCTGGCCGATCAGCACCACCCCATGGGCGTGACGCTTGACCGGCGCCAGCAGCGGCGAAAAATCCTGGCCCTTGCCCAGGCCGCCCGCGATCAGCACGACGGGCTGGCCCAGGCCTTCCAGCGCTGCGACGGTCGCGCCGACGTTGGTGCCCTTGCTGTCATTGATGAAGTCCACGTCGCCGATGCGGCGCACGAACTCCACGCGATTGGGTTCGCCGCCGTACTCCCGGGCGGCGCGCAGCATCGGACCCCAGCCGATATCCAGCGCGCGGCCCAGGGCCAGCGCGGCCAGCGTGTTGGTCGCGTTGTGCATGCCGCGGATGCGCAGCGCATCCACCGGCATCAGCCGGGATAGGCGGCCGGCCGGACGGGGCGGCGGCGGCGCATCTTTCTTGCGCCGCGTCGGCGCGGGGGCGGGAATATCGAAATCGCTGGCTTCGCAGGCGGTCAGCCAGGCCACGCCCTGGCCCTGCTCCAGGCCCATGTCGCCGACCAGCGCCGGCGCGTCGCGGCCGAAGCTGCGCACGCGCTGGTTGTCCAGGCTTTCCACCATGCCGGCGGTCAAGGGGTCGTCGCGATTGACGATCGCGATGCGGGCCATGGCAAGCAGGCGCGCCTTGGCCTGCGCGTAAGCCTGCATGTCGCCGTGCCAGTCCAGGTGATCCTGGGTGACGTTCAATACGACGGCCGCGTCGGCCGACAGCGTATGCGTGGTGTGCAACTGGAAGCTGGACAGCTCCAGCACCCATGCCTGCGGCAGGCTGTTGTTGTCCAGCGCGTCCATCAGCGCGGTCAGCGCGGCGGGCCCGATGTTGCCGGCGGCGCGAGCAGTCATGCCGGCGGCCTCGATCATGCTGAGCGCCAAGGCGGTGACCGTGGTTTTGCCATTGGTGCCGGTCACGGCCACCAGGCGCGGCCGGTATTCGCGGCTTTCCGCCAGCGTGGCCAGCGCGCGGGCGAACAATTCGATTTCGCCCACGACCTCGACGCCGCGCTTTTCCGCTTCGGCCAGCAGCGCCTGCGCCGGCTCCTGGTTGGGCGCCAGCCCGGGGCTGATCACGACTTGCGTCACGCCGTCCAGCAGCGCCGCGTCGAAGCTGGCGGATCCCAGGCGGTAGTCCGGTTGTTCATCCGCGGCCATGCCGTCGAAAATCGCGCGCAGCGCATCCAGGCCGCCCGGCTGCTCGCGGGTATCGGCGATGCGCAGCCGGGCACCGTTGCGCGCGCACCAGCGTGCGGCGGCAATACCGGTTTCTCCCAGTCCGAGGACCAGGATGCAAGGCGTATCGGAGTCGGAAAAATCCGTCGCGCTCATCGCAATTTCAACGTCGAAAGGCCAATCAAAACCAGCATCATGCTGATGATCCAGAAGCGGACAACGACCTGGGTTTCCTTCCAGCCGCCCACTTCGAAGTGATGGTGCAAAGGGGCCATGCGAAAGATGCGCCGCCCTTCCCCGTATTTGCGCTTGGTGTATTTGAACCAGGTGACCTGCACCATGACCGACAGCGTTTCCACGACGAAAACGCCGCCCATGATGAACAGCACGATTTCCTGGCGGGCGATCACCGCCACCGTACCCAGCGCGCCGCCCAGCGCCAGCGCGCCGACGTCGCCCATGAAGACCTGCGCGGGATAGGCGTTGAACCAGAGAAACGCCAGCCCCGCCCCCGCCAGCGCGGCGCATAGCACCAGCAGTTCGGCCGCGCCGGGTATGTAGGGGAACAACAGGTATTTGGAATAGTCCGCGCGGCCGATCACATAGGCGAAGATGCCCAGTGCGCCCCCGACCATGACCGTGGGCATGATGGCCAGGCCGTCCAGGCCGTCGGTCAGGTTCACCGCATTGCTGGTGCCCACGATCACGAACCAGGTCAATGCGACGAAGCCCAGCACGCCCAGCGGATAGCTGACGGTCTTGAAGAAAGGCACGATCAGGTCGGCGCGCGTCGGCAGCGGCATGATGAAGCCGCTCATCACCCACGTGCGAAACAGCGGCCACAGCTCGGTATTGGCGGGCGCGGACACGGCGAAGGCCAGATAGACCGCGGCGACCAGCCCGATCAGCGCCTGCCAGAAGAATTTCTGGCGCGCCGGCATGCCTTCCGGATTGCGATGCACCACCTTGCGGTAGTCGTCCACCCAGCCGATCAGGCCGAAGCCGAACGTGACCAGCAGCACCACCCAGACGAAACGATTGCTCCAGTCCGCCCACAGCAGGGTGCTGATGCCGATCGCGATCAGGATCAGCGCGCCGCCCATGGTCGGCGTGCCGGTCTTGACCAGGTGCGTTTGAGGGCCATAGGCACGCACGGCCTGGCCGATCTTGAGTTCGGTCAGCTTGCGGATCACGCGCGGGCCGAAGAACAGGCCGATGAGCAAGGCCGTCGCGCACGCGAACACCGCGCGCAGCGTGATGTACTCAAAGACCCCGAAGGTGCGGATGTCGTCGGAAAGCCAGCGGGCGATCTCAAGCAGCATGCTGTTCTCCCTGCCCCAGGGGCGCATGTCCATCGGTACTCAAAAACGCCTTCACTACCCGCTCCATGCGCATAAAGCGCGAACCCTTTACCAATACGGCGCGCGCGGCCGAGCCGCGCAGCGCCGTCACAATTTCTTCCACACTCTCGCAGGCCCTTGCCGTGGGTCCGAAAGCCATCGCCGCGTCACCGGCGGCTTTCCCCAGCGTTAGGAGCAGATCGATGCCGCGATCGCGCGCGTACTCGCCCACTTCGCGATGCATCGCCGGTCCGTTGGCGCCGACTTCACCCATGTCGCCCAATACCAGGACACGGGGCGCCGGCAATTGCGCCAGCACGTCGATGGCTGCTCTTACGGAGTCCGGATTCGCATTGTAGGTGTCATCGACCAGCAGCGTTCCGTCACTCAATTGCTGCCGTTGCATGCGCCCGGATACGGCGCTGAAACCTGCCAGGCCCGCGCATACCGATGCCAGCGGCGCTCCCACCGCCAGCGCGCATGCGGTGGCCGCCAACGCGTTGCGCAGATTGTGCATGCCGGGGACCGGCAGCTCCAGCATCGCTATGCCAGCAGGTGTGACCAATTGGCACCGGGTGCCCAAGGCGTCGGCCTGGATCTGTTCGGCATAGACGTCCAGCCCCGCCTGCAGGCCGAAGCGCAGGACGCGCGGCGTGGCGCTCATCGCGTCCCAGGTCGCCGTATGCGCATCGTCGCCCGGATACACCGCATAGCCATCGCGCGGCAATGCGGCCAGCACGGCGCCGTTTTCCTCGGCGACGGCCTGCACCGTGTGCATGAATTCCTGATGTTCGCGCTGCGCGTTGTTCACCAGGCCCACGGTGGGCGCGGCCATCCCCGCCAGCAGCGCGATTTCGCCAGGATGGTTCATGCCCAGTTCGAACACCGCCGCGCGATGCTCGGCGCGCAGCCTGAGCAGCATGAGCGGCAGGCCGATGTCGTTGTTGTAGTTGCCCGCGCTGGCGAGACGCTGGCCGGCGCCCAGCCAGTCCGCCAGGATGGCCGAGATCATTTCCTTCGTGGTGGTCTTGCCGTTGCTGCCCGCCACCGCGATCACCGGCAGCGCGAAACGCGCGCGCCACGCGGCGCCGATGCGTCCCAGCGCCACGCGGGTGTCGCCCAGCACCAGTTGCGGCATCCGCACACCGTCGACCCGGCGCGCGACGACCGCGGCCACCGCACCCTGGTCCTGCGCCTGCGCCAGATAATCGTGGCCGTCGAAACGCTCGCCCGCCAAGGCCAGGAACAGCTGGCCGGGCCCGATGGTGCGCGTATCGGTGGACACCGCCGACACGCCCGGCAGCAGCAGCGCCAGCCGCGCCCATTCGCGGTCGTCGAACGGCAGTTTGACGCCGTCGATTTCCTGGTACGTCTCGTGGCCCTTGCCCGCCAGCAGCACGATGTCTTCCACGCGGGCGGCCCAGACCGTCTGCATGATCGCCCGGGCACGGTCCGCTTCGATGGTGACGGCGGCATCGTCGGCGATGCCGGCGCGTATCTGCGCCAGGATGGCGGCCGGATCCTCGCTGCGCGGATTGTCACTGCTGAGCACGACGTAGTCGGCGCCCTGTGCGGCGATGGCGCCCATGACCGGGCGCTTGCCCGCGTCGCGGTCACCCCCGCAGCCGAACAGGCACAGCAGCCTGCCGCCGCGCGCCTGCGCGACCGGCCGCAAGGCCGCCAGGGCGCGCTCCAGCGCGTCCGGCGTATGCGAATAATCGACCACCACCATGGGGCCGCCGGCCGGGGTCGCGGCCGCCGGCAAGGCGATCGGCGTGACGATCTCCATCCGCCCGTCCACCGGGGCGGCGGCCGCCAGCTCGCAGCCGATGTCGGCCAGGCTCCAACCCAAGGCCTGCAGCACGCCGGCGACCAGCAGCAGGTTCGAGACGTTGTGCCGGCCCAGCAGGCCGGTCATGATCTGGACTTCGCCCTGCGTGGTGGCGAGCGTGAAAATCTGCCCCTGCCCCGTCACCGCCAGGTCGCGCGCCTGTAGATCGGCGGACGATTGCAGCCCGTAGGTCAGTACGCGCGCGGGATCCAGCGATGCGATCAGGCGGCGGCCGGCTTCGTCGTCGGCATTGACGACGGCGCCGGTCAGCCCCGGCCATGCGAACAGGCGCGCCTTCGCGGCCTCGTACGCGGCCATGGTGCCGTGGTAATCCAGATGATCGCGGCTCAGGTTGGTGAACGCCGCGATGTCGATGCGCAGGCCGTCCATGCGGCCCTGCTCGATACCGATGGACGAAGCCTCCATCGCCACCAGCTGGGCGCCAGCCTGCCGCATCTGCGCCAGCAGGCGATGCAGCGCCAGCACATCGGGCGTCGTCAGGCTGCCGGGCAGCACCTGGCCGTCCGGCAGCGTCGCGCCCAGCGTGCCTATCGCGCCGCACGGCTTGCCTGCATGCGTCAAGGCATGCGCCAGCCATTGCACGCAGGAAGTCTTGCCGTTGGTGCCGGTGACCGCGATCACGGCCAGGGCCGCGGACGGCCGGCCATACCAGATGTCGGCCAGCTCGCCCAGCATGCCGCGCAGGCCATCGACCACCCGCAGCGCCACGCCGGACGCGACGGCGTCGGGTAGCGGCGCCCGCGGTCCTTCGACCAGGATGGCGGCCGCGCCTCGCGCGATGGCCTGCTGTATATAGAGGCTGCCATCGCTGGCGCGGCCACGGCAGGCGACGAATACATCGCCAGCGTTGACCTCGCGCGAATCCAGCCGCAGATCCGCCCCGGCCGCGACGTGGGCTCGCAACCATGCTACGACGCCGTCCGCATCGGACGGCGTCGTGACGGGCGTATCCAGTATCGTCGCGTTCATCTCATCCGCTCCTGCAAGCCCGCCACGACGGTGGACTCGAATGGAGCGTCCGGTTGAACATTCATCAGCCGCAGGGCGCCGCCGACGATGGTCGAGAACACCGGCGCGGCGACCGCGCCACCATAGTAGCCGCCGGTCTGCGGCTCGTCGATGGTGACGGCCACGACGATGCGCGGGTCCGAAACCGGCGCGAAACCGACGAAGGAGCTGCGATAGCGGCTGGTACTGTATTTGCCGTCGACGATCTTGCGCGCCGTACCGCTCTTGCCGGCCACGCGGTAGCCCTGTACTTGGGCAAGCTTGGCGCCGTCCGGTCCGGCGGCGGCTTCCAGGAAGCCGCGGATCATCGCGGCCACCTTGGGCGGATAGACCTTGACGCTGGTCGGCTCGCTATCGCGCTTGACCAGGGTCAGCGACACCATGTCGCCGTTGCGGGCGAACACGGTGTAGGCGCGCGCCATCTGCAGCAGGGAAACCGACAGGCCGTAACCGTAGGCCATGGTGGCTTTTTCGATCAGGCGCCAGCGGTCCCAGGGCCGCAAGCGGCCCGGCGCGGCGCCGGGAAAGCCCAGCTGGGGCGCCTGCCCCAGGCCCAGCTCGGTGAAGCGATCCCACATTTCGCGGGCTTCCAGCTTCTCCGAAATCAGGGTCATGCCAATGTTGCTGGAGCGGCGCAGCACGTCGGCCACATTGATGGTGCCGTTGCGGCTGACGTCGCTGATGGTCGAACCCTGGTAGCGGAAATGGCCGTTGCCGGTTTCGAACATGGTCGACGTCGTGATGCGGCCCAGGTCCAGGGCCAGGGCGGCGGTAAACGGCTTCATGATCGAGCCGGGTTCGAACGTGTCGGTGATCGCCTGGTTGCGCAACGCGTCCGTATCCAGCTTGCTGCGGTCGCCCGGATCATAGGTCGGCAGGCTGGCCATGCTCAGGATTTCGCCGGTTTGCGCATCCAGCACGACGGCCGCCGCGCCACGCGCGTGATGCAGCGCGATCGCGTCGCTGAGCGCCTTGAACACCAGGTACTGCACGCGCGTATCGATGGACAGGCGCAAGTCCTTGCCGTTGACGGGTTCCGTCACGGCCTGCACGTCTTCAATGACGCGGCCCAGGCGGTCCTTGATGACGCGGCGCGTGCCGGGACGGCCGGACAGCTGCTTGTTGAAGGCCAGTTCGACGCCTTCCTGCCCCTGGTCTTCGACGTTGGTGAAGCCCACCACGTGGGCCATGACCTCGCCTTCGGGGTAATAGCGCCGGGTTTCCGGCTGCTGATGGATGCCCGGCACGCCCAGTTGCTTGATCTTGTCGGCGACATCCATCGGTACCTGGCGCTTCAGGTACACGAAGTTCTTGTCCTCATCGGCCAGGCGCTTGTTCAGGTCGGCCACCGGCATGTCCAGCAGCTTGCCCAGCGCGGCCAGCTGCTGCGGCGGCGCACCGCGCGCGTCGTCCGGGATGGCCCAGATGGCGCGCGCCGGAACGCTGGAAGCGAGCACGACATTGTTGCGGTCCAGGATCTTGCCGCGGGTGGCGGCCAGGGTCAGCGTACGCTCGTAGCGCCGCTCCCCCTGCTGCTGCAGGAATTCGGTGGTGATGCCCTGCAGGAACAGGGCGCGCGCGGCCAGCGTGCCGAAACCCACGAACAGCAGGATCAGCACCAGGCGCGAACGCCAGGCCGGCAATTGCCCGCGCAGCACGGGGCTATTGAAGAAGGGCAAGCGCTTCATTGCGCGCCTCCCGGGACCGGAGCCTGGTTGAGGTAGATCGTCCGGTCAGGCACGATGGGGATCATTTTCAGGTCGTCGCGGGCGGCGCGGTCGACGCGTGCGTTGCGCGCCAGCTCGGCGCGGTCCAGCTGCAGGCGCCGCCAGTCGTTGTCCAGGTCGCGGGCCTGGGCCTGCGAACGGTCGAAGTCGATGAACAGCTGGCGAGCCTGGTAGCGGCTGGTCACCAGCGAGATGGCGCAGGACATGAGCACGGCGGCCAGGAGCAGGCTGATACGGCCCATCAGCGTTTCCCCTTGCCGGCACGGCGCGCGCGCGCCGCGGACAGCGGTTCGGCGCCGACGAAAGTGGCGCCGCCGCCCTGGGGCAGCGGCACGTCGGTACGTTCGGCCACGCGCAGGATGGCCGAGCGGGAACGCGCATTGGCGGCCACTTCATCGGGCTCGGCCAGCACGCGGCCCAGGCTGCGCAACAGGGGCTGCGGCATTTCGCTCTCGCGCAACGGCAGGCGGGAATGCGCCGCTCCCGGCCTGGCGGCGGCCGCGATGAACTGCTTGACCATACGGTCTTCGAGCGAGTGGAAACTGATCACCGCCAACCTCCCCATCGGCGCGAGCAGATCTAAAGCTGACGCGAGGGCGCGTGAGAGCTCTTCGAGTTCCCTATTGAGGTAAATCCGTAAAGCCTGAAAGGTGCGCGTGGCCGGATGCTGCCCCTTTTCGCGCGTGCGGACGGCGCCTGCGACGAGCTCGGCAAGCTCGAGCGTGGTGCGCAGCGGCCCTGTTGCGCGGCGAGCTGCAATCGTTTTTGCAATCTGAAAAGCAAACCGTTCTTCGCCATATTCCGCAATGACCTCCCGCATCTCATCCACACCGGCCTCGGCCAGCCATTCGGCGGCCGTGGGGCCGCGCGTCGTATCCATGCGCATATCCAGCGGGCCTTCGCGCATGAAGGAAAACCCACGCCCGGCATCATCGATCTGGGGCGACGACACCCCCAGATCCAGCATGACGCCGTCCACCAATTCCACGCCCAGGTCGTTCAGCGCTTCGCGCATGGTGGCGAAGCCGCCATGCACGACCGCCACGCGGGCATCGGCGGCGGCCAACTGCCGCGCCACCGCGATCGCGCTGGGATCCTTGTCGAACACCACCAGCCTTGCATCGGGCGAAAGGCGCGCCAGCAGTGCGCCGGAATGCCCGCCACGTCCGAACGTGCCATCGACATAGACGCCGCCCGATCGGCGCCGCGCCTCGCCGGCATCGTCCTGGCCGCGGCCGGCGGCTTTGCGGGTGCCGAAATCCGGCAACAACAACGCGTCCACCGTCGGCGCCAGCAGCACGGGCCGATGCTCGAGTTCCATATCGGCGTCAGAACGAAAACTGATTCAGCACTTCCGGCATCCCCTGAGCCAGATCTTCCGCCTCGCGGCGGGCCAGGGAAGCGGCATCCCACAGCTCGAAGTGCGCGCCCATGCCGAGCAACATCGCTTCGCGCGTCATACCTGCGGCATTGCGCAGTTCGGGGGCGATCAGGATGCGGCCGGACCCATCCAGCTCGACATCCTGGGCATTGCCCAGCAGCAGCCGCTGCAATGCCCGGGCGGACATGGGAAGCGCGGCGATGACCTCACGCTTTTTTTCCCATTCCTGGCGCGGGTAGAGCAATAGGCAACCGTCCGGGTGGCGGGTCAACGTAAGCCGGCCCTCCGCCTGAGCGACCAGGGCGTCACGATGCCGGGTCGGAATCGAGATCCTCCCCTTCGCATCCAGCGTGAGTGCGCTGCTTCCCTGGAACACCCATTCCTCCCACTTAATTGCACAAAAACCTACTTTTTCCCACTCTACGGGAAGGGAAACCCGCGGTCAAGCAACCGGACACAAATTTTTCAATCACAACAAGGACTTAGCTGTCACCGTTGAAAACACAAAATAAAAACCCCCTGATAAATCAGGGGGTTGCAAAATGATCTAAAAGTCCTACCTGAGGCTACGGCGAAAGAAGAAGTTTCGCCTGGCGTTCATCCCGCCTCTCGGAGCAAGGGAGTCCTACATAAGGAGGGCAGGACGGGTCTGTAGGCCGGATTCTGTACGCCGGGGAGACCCCGGCGGGCAATCATTCCTCTGGCCCGGCCATTGCTGGCCGGATCTAGCCATCTACCCGCATGCTCGGGCGAGCCGCCCTTCCCGGTCCGAAGACCGTGCGCATGCCTATTTGATGTTGCTCCCGGTAGAGGTTGCCGCGTTTCACCCTGCGACGCCGCGCCCGTTGCCGGACGCGCGGCACGGAGTCGCCGTGCCTGTGCGCGGTGTGACCCGCGCCCGCTTCGCAGACTCGTCTCTGTGGCCCTGTTCCTCGAGCGCGCGCCGGTTGCCCGCCGCGCGCCCGGACGGCCGTTAGCCGCTACCGCGCCCTGTGGAGTCCGGACCTTCCTCGATGCATGCGCACCGCGATTGCCCGACCCGTCCTGCTGGCGCCATTTTAGCCTGAGCCGGCGATTGCCCGCGTTCAGGTCAGGCTGGGGTCGAGGACTTCGCTCATGTCGCCCTGGTCCACGCCCGAATTCTGCTTGAGGGCGTTGCGGCGCGTGGTGATGCCAGGCAGTTCCGGCAACGACCAGCGCCGCGTGATGAAGCGCAGGATGGACGTCGTATCCAGCATCGTGTGGTCGACGTAGCCCTGGCGCACGGTCGGACCGGCGATGATGGTGGGCACCCGCGAACCTGGGCCGAAGCGGTCGCCCTTGGGCGGCGCGATGTGGTCCCACAGCCCGCCGTTTTCGTCGTACGTCACGATGACCAGCATATGGCCCCACTGCGGGCTCTTTTCCAGCTCCGCGATGATATTGGCGATGGCCTGGTCGCCGCGCAGCACGTCGGCGTAGCCGTTGTGCTCGTTCAGGTTGCCGACCGGCTTGTAGAACGACACAGGCGGCAGCTTGCCGGCGCGGATATCGGCGATGAAGTTCTCGCCGTTCACGCCCGCATCCTTCAGATGCTCCGTGCGCTGGGCGACGCCGTCCGGCGTGGTCGGGTCAAAGCGCTTGAAGTAGTTGAAGGGCTGGTGATGGAACTGGAAGTTCACGAAAGGCTGGCCATTGGACTGCAGCGCGGTGCCCGTGTAGTCCGACCCCACCCAGCCCGCGGGATTGGTGGAACGCGCGGTCTGGAAGGCCCAGCCGCCGCTGTACCAGGCCCACTCCACGCCCTTCTGGCTGAGCAGGTCGCCGATGTTCTGCTGCGTCTGCGGCGGCACCGTCGTCGCGTTGGAGGGATCGGCCAGCAGTCCGGCGGTGACGCCTTGCGCGTTGGCGGCCGGCTTGTTGCCGCTCGGCTGGTACGGCGGCTGCATCGTGTTGATGCCGAAGCCGTCCGGCGTCAGGGTGGCGCTGCTGGTCACGAAAATCGACGTGGCCGGGCCGCTCAATGCCGAATCCGCGCCCTGGGCAGCGGGGTTCACCGCCAGGTGCGAACCCTGCGGGCCATCCGACAGCGTGGCGACCTTGCTCTTGTTGTTGTCGTTGATCGGCACGACCGGCGGCGTCGCGGCGATCAGGTACTGGTGGTTCAGGAACGAACCGCCGAAGGCGCCCATGAAGAAATGGTCGGCCATCGCGTACTTTTGCGCCACCTTCCACAAGGGCAGCGTGGTGGCGTTGCCGGTGAAGTGGCCCATCACCAGCCCGCCGGCGCTATCGGCCCAGGCGACGAACTGGTCGTTCTTGCCGCCGTCGATCTGCATCTGGTTCTGATAGAAGTTGTGCCACAGGTCCGCATTGACCGCGCGCAGGTCGACGCCAGGATAGGTGTCGTTGATCGAGAAGGGCTTGTTCGGCATCCCCTGCGTCTGCGACGTGGTGACGACCGGCACGGTGGGATCGAACTGCGCCTTGGCGTTGGTCAGCCCGGCCCATACCGGCGGCAGCGCGGCCAGTACGGTCTTGCCGTCGCGATCGATCTGGGGCGCGTAGGTGGCGGTGGCCAGCGGGCTGTCCACGCCGGGGAAGTCGCTGTACAGGTTGTCGAAGCTGCGGTTCTCGGCGTAGATCACCACCACGTTCTGGATGTTGTCGACGGCGCGATCCTGCGCGCGCGCGACCAGATCCGAGGCGGAGTCTCCACCGTCGCCGCCACAGGCGGCCAGCGTACCCAGGACTGCTAACGCGGCCAGCGGCCGTAGCGATGAAACGCACTTGGTGCGGAAAGTCGGCTTCATACCAGCAAGTTCCTCTTGATGAATGGCATGCGCAAAACGCCGCCATGGTCGGGCACCAAGATGTGAACTTCATGAAGCTTTACTGAACGCGAACTGAAGCACCGCCACGCCGTTCAGGGCATGGTCAGCGTGGCTTCCATGAACGGAAATATTGCGCTGCTAGCCTCCTGTGGGGCTGAACCCGCAACCCAAACCGCAGTCCGTCCGCTCTCCATCCGCTTTACCCCTTTTCCATCCATGTCTCTCGCCCGTTTCGCCGCCTCGCACCGCGCACGCTTCCTGTTCTTTTTCGTGCCGGCGCTGCTGGCGACAGGCGCCCTATGGGGATATGCCTCGGCGCAGTCCGGGACTGCGCAGGCCGTCTATCCACCGCCCCCGGTCACCTTCGATCGCGCCTATGCGAAGCAGCGGGCCGCCGACCTGTCCGCGCTCGGACAGACACTGTTCATGGACCCGCGCCTGTCCGCGTCGGGGCGCCAGTCCTGCGCCAGCTGCCATAGCCCGCAGAATCACTTCGGCCCGCCCGACGGCATGTCGGTGCAGCCGGGCGGATCGGCCATGACCCGGAGCGGCGTGCGCGCCGTACCGTCCTTGATGTACCTGCAGCAGGCCCCCCCTTTCAACGAACACTTCGTCGACAGCGAGGAAGAAGGCGACAACAGCACGGATGCCGGCCCCACCGGCGGCCTGACCTGGGATGGCCGCGTGAACCGTGCCGATGCGCAGGCGCGTATTCCCTTGCTGGACCCGCGCGAGATGGGCAACAAGGACCCGGCCGCCGTCGTCGCCCGCGTGCAATCGGCGCCCTATGCGGACACGGTGCGCCGCCTGTATGGCAGCCAGATCTTCGACGATACCGACAAGGCCTTCGCGGCGATCGCCCAGGCGCTCGCCTACTACCAGGACACCCCGTCGCTGTTCTTTCCCTATAGCAGCAAGTACGACGCGGTGGCCATGGGGCGCGCGAGCTTTACCGAACAGGAAGCGAGCGGCCTGCGGCTGTTCGCCGCCGAGGACAAGGGCAACTGCGCCAGCTGCCACCGCTTCAGCGTGCCGGGCACCCTGCCGATATTCAACGACTACGGCCACATCGCCTTGGGCGTACCGCGCAATCCCGCCATCGCCGACAACGCCGACCCCGCCTATTTCGATCTCGGCCTGTGCGGCCCCTACCGCAAGGATCTGGCCGACCATCCCGACTATTGCGGCCTGTTCCGCTCGCCCACGCTGCGCAACGTCGCCACGCGCAAGGTGTTCTTCCACAATGGCGTGTTCCATACCCTGCGGGAAGTCGTCGAGTTCTACGCCACCCGGGACGTGCAACCCGAACGCTGGTACCCGCGCCGCGCCGACGGCACCGTGGACAAGTTCGACGATCTGCCGGCGCGGTATCACGAGAACGTCAATATGGATC
The DNA here is from genome assembly GCF_002261425.1 of Bordetella genomosp. 9. Classification (NCBI taxonomy): domain Bacteria; kingdom Pseudomonadati; phylum Pseudomonadota; class Betaproteobacteria; order Burkholderiales; family Alcaligenaceae; genus Bordetella; species Bordetella genomosp. 9. The sequence continues at coordinate 2,265,479 of NZ_NEVJ01000003.1, forward strand.
CGCCATTCGGCGGCAAGCCGGGCGACCCGCCCGCATTGACGCCGCGTGAGATCGATGACGTGGTCGCCTTCCTGGGCACGCTTACCGACGGCTACTTCGATCCGCGCGCGGCGCCCGCGGCCGGCGCGGACATGCCCGCGGACTGAGCGCGCCGGCAGCGCCCGGGCCTTCCTGCGACAATAGCGGTCTCAAGCCGATTTCCGTACCGCTCCATGGCCCCTGCCACCCTGATTACCTTCACCGGCGTCCAGCTCGCCTTTGGCCACCACCCGCTGCTGGACGGCGCCGACTTCTCCATCCTGGCCGGGGAACGCATCGGCCTGATCGGCCGCAATGGCGCCGGCAAGTCATCCATGCTCAGGCTGCTGGACGGGCGCACCGATCCCGACGACGGCGACATCACGCGCGCGGCCGGACTGAAGGTCGCCACGGTCGAGCAGGAGCCCGTCCTGGAAGAGGACGCCACCATATTCGAAACGGTGTGCGGCCCGCTCGACGATAACGAAGACTGGCAACGGCCCGCACGCGTGCGTGCCTTGCTGGAGCGGCTGCGCCTGCCCGGCGACAGCCGCGTCGCCGGCCTGTCCGGCGGCACGCGCAAACGCGTCGCGCTGGCGCGCGCGCTGGCGGACGAGCCCGATCTGATCTTGCTCGACGAACCGACCAACCACCTGGACTTCGACGGCATCGCCTGGCTGGAACAGGTACTGGCCGACTGGAAAGGCAGCGCGGTCATCATCACGCACGATCGCCGTTTCCTGGACAACATCGCCACCCGCATCGTCGAACTCGACCGCGGCCGTCTGCTCAGCTTCCCCGGCAATTTCTCGCAATGGCAGGAACGCAAGGCGCAATGGCTGGAATCGGAACGCCTGGAACAAGCGCGCTTCGACAAGTTGCTGGCGCAGGAAGAAGTGTGGATACGCAAGGGCGTGGAAGCGCGTCGTACTCGCAACGAAGGACGCGTGCGGCGGCTGGAACACTTGCGCGTGGAGCGTGCCGAGCGCCGCGAAAGACAGGGCAACGTCAATCTGGCGATCGCCGAGGGGCAACGCTCGGGCAAGCTGGTCGCGGAACTGCAGCACGTCCGCAAAGCCTATGGCGATCGCGTCGTGGTCGCCGATTACTCCACCACCATACTGCGCGGCGACCGCATCGGCATCATCGGCGCCAATGGCGCGGGCAAGACCACCTTGCTGCGCATCATCCTGGGCCAGCTGGCGCCGGATTCGGGCACGGTGCGCATGGGCTCCAACGTGGCGGTCGCCTATTTCGACCAGATGCGCGCCCAGCTCAATGAAACCGACACCCTGGCCGACGTCATCAGCCCGGGCAGCGAATGGGTAGAGATAGGCGGCACGCGCAAGCACGTGATGAGCTACCTGGGAGACTTCCTGTTCTCGCCCGCGCGCGCCAATTCGCCCGTCAGCAGCCTGTCGGGCGGCGAACGCGCGCGCCTGCTGCTGGCCCGGCTGTTCGCCCGGCCCGCCAATGTGCTGGTGCTGGACGAACCCACCAATGACCTGGATATCGAAACGCTGGAGCTGCTGGAATCGCTGCTGCAGGAATATACGGGCACCGTGCTGCTGGTCAGCCACGACCGCGAGTTTCTCAACAACGTCGTGACGCAGACCATCGCCAACGACGGCGCGGGCCTGTGGAAAGACTACGTAGGCGGTTATGACGACTGGCTCGCCCAGCGCCCGGCGCCCGCGCCCGCCGTCGCCGATGCGACGGGCGGCGCGGCGTCCGCGGCGGGCCAGGCCGACAAGCCGGAGGCCGATGACAAGGCCGGCGGCCAGGGCAAGTCCAAGGCCGCGCGGGTGAGCCGCCTGAGCACCTGGGAGATCAAGGAACTGGACGCCCTGCCCGACGCCATCGCGACGATCGAAGCCGAACAGGCGGCGCTGTCGGCGCGGCTGGCGGACGGCTCGCTGTATCGCGACGCGCCCGACGAAGTCGAACGCATCAATCAGAAGCTGGCGGAGCTGGACCGCGCCCTGGAAGAGAAATTCAACCGCTGGGAGCAGTTGGAAGCGCGCCGCGCGCCCACGTCCTGAGCGACCTGGCGCGCCCACGGCGCGCGGCTACGCGCCGTCAGTCAGCGCGACTTCTCACACCTGCACGCGCCAGGCGAGCGATTCTCCGGCGGCCAGCGGCACCAGCGTGTCGGCGCCGTAAGGCACTGCGTCCGGGATGACGTATTCCTGCCGCTTGAGCGTCAACGTCGTCGTATTGCGCGGCAGACCATAGAAATCCGGGCCGTAATGGCTGGCGAATGCCTCCAGCTTGTCCAGGGCATCCGCCTGTTCGAAGGCCTTGGCGTACAGCGCCATGGCATGCAACGCGGTGTAGCACCCGGCGCAGCCGCAGGCGTGTTCCTTCAAGCCGCGGGCGTGCGGCGCGCTGTCCGTACCCAGGAAGAAACGCTTGCTGCCGCTGGTGGCGGCGGCGACCAGCGCCTGGCGATGCACTTCGCGCTTCAGGATCGGCAGGCAATACATATGCGGACGCATGCCGCCCTGGAACAGCGAGTTGCGGTTGTACAGCAGATGCTGCGGCGTGATCGTGGCCGCGACCGGGCCTTCGGCGTCCCGCACGTATTCCGCGCCGTCCTTGGTGGTGATGTGCTCGAAGACCACCTTCAAGGCGGGGTAGGCGGCGCGCAGCGGCAGCATGACGCGCTCGATGAACAAGGCTTCGCGATCGAACACATCGACCTGCGGATCCGTGACTTCGCCATGCACCAGCAAGGGCATGCCACATTTTTCCAGGGCGTCCAGCGCGGGGCGGCACTTGCCCAGCAAGTCCGTCACGCCCGCATCGGAGTTCGTCGTGGCGCCCGCCGGATAAAGCTTGACCGCGTACACGCTGCCGGACTCGCTCGCGCGGCGAATCTCGTCGGCGGAGGTGTTGTCGGTCAGGTAGAGCGTCATCAGCGGCGTGAACGAACCGGCGGATACGCCGGCGGCGGCCAGCGCGGCCTCGATACGCTCGCGATACGCCAGCGCCTGTTCCGTCGTCGTGACCGGCGGCTTCAGGTTCGGCATGATGATGGCGCGCGCGAACTGGCGCGCCGTATCGCCGACCACCGCGGCCAGGGCATCGCCATCGCGCAGATGCAGATGCCAGTCATCCGGACGCGTGATGACCATGGTATCGAAGGACTGTGTGGACATGAAATTCCCAGTGTGGATGTTGGCGCCCACAACCCGCGCCAGGAGGCGATATGGGGCAATGTGCGGCGATGGTGCCGGCCGTCTCTATTCCGATAAGGGCATGCCGCGTTCGGCCAGCGCGCAGAACATGGCCGCGCCTAGCGGGATGACGGCATCGTTGAAATCGAAATGGCTGTTGTGCAGGGTGCAGCCGGCGTCCGCGCCGCCCTGCCCCAGGCGGAAATACGCGCCTGGCCGGGCTTGAAGCATAAAGGAAAAATCCTCCGACCCCATGGACGGCACCAGATCGCGGACCACGTTCTCCTTGCCTATCATCTCGGTGGCGATGTCCGCCACCAGATTGGCGTGCCGCGGTGTGTTCAGCGTGGCGGGGTAGATCCGCTCGTAGGTGACTTCGGCCGTCGCGCCGAACGCGCCGGCAATCGACGTCGCCAGTTCGGTCATGCGCTTCTCGACCAGTTCCTGCACGGTCTTGCGGAAGGTACGCACGGTGCCGACCATGCGCGCCTCGCGCGGAATCACGCTCATGGCGCCGGGGTGGCCGGCCTGCACTGAACCGACCGACAACACCGCCGAATCGAGCGGATTGATATTGCGCGCGACGACGCTTTGCAAGGCCGTGATCAGATGGCCCGCGACCACGACCGGATCGATGGTCTGGTACGGATGCGCACCATGGCCGCCGCGTCCGTTGATGACGATCTCGAAGCGATCCGCCGCCGCCATCATGGGCCCGGGATTGATGCCTATCGTGCCTGGCGGCAGTCCCGGCCAGTTGTGCAACGCGTAGATGGCGTCGCAGGGAAAGGTGTCGAACAGGCCGTCTTCCATCATGGCCTTGGCGCCACCCCGGCCTTCTTCCGCCGGTTGGAAAATCAGCACCGCGCTGCCGTCGAAGTTGCGCGTCTGCGCGAGGTAGCGCGCGGCGCCCAGCAGCACCGCGGTATGGCCATCGTGTCCGCAGCCATGCATCAAACCGGGCTTGGTCGACTTGTGGCCGAAGGCGTTGTCTTCCGTCATGGGCAACGCGTCCATATCGGCGCGCAATCCGATCATGCGCCCGCTATCCTTACCGCGTCCGCGGATCACGCCGACCACACCTGTTTTGCCGATTCCCCGATGCACCTCGATGCCCAAGGCCTCGAGCGCGCCCGCCACGATGCCCGATGTTCGCACTTCTTCGAACCCCAACTCGGGATGGGCATGCAGGTCGCGTCGCAGCGCCGTTAGTTCATCATGGAATAAGCGTATCGATTCAAGCGGAGAACGCGGATACATAGTCCGTCACGGATTACAAAGTTGCGGAGTTTAGTGCGTCATTTTAGTTGCTACAGACGATAAATGCCTTTGTCTTTAGGGCGCAGACACGTTATGCTCCGGCCGCAGGATCAATTTTCCAACACTCAGAGAAGGAGAGCCGCGTTATGGCCACACCCTCCAAAACCGCGTCCGCCCGCAAGCCGAATGCTGCTTTCATGAAGCCGCTCACCCCGAGCGCGGATCTGGCTGCGGTCATCGGTCCCGAGGCGGTGCCCCGCACCGAGGTCACGAAAAAGATCTGGGAATACATCAAGAAGCACAACCTGCAAGATGCCAGCAATAAGCGCAACATCAACGCAGATGACAAGCTGCGCCCGCTGTTTGGCAAAGACCAGGTTTCGATGTTCGAACTGACCAAGCTGGTCAACGCGCATCTCAAGTAAAGGTCGTCTTCGGTCCTTTACAGCCCGCTTAACCGCTAGGGCAAATTGGACCGTGCTGTTCGTCAGCAGGTTCTACCTCGCGGACCCCGGCATACGATAAGCGCCGCGACGCAATTCGTACCAGCAGGCGCCGTGCCAGGGAACATGCGCAACGACATCATCGCGTCGCGCTGATCACCGCCCGGGAACGGAATAAAAAACGGCTGGCAATATGCCAGCCGTTTTCATTGGATTGCAGTGCTGCGTGACATGCATGCATGCGCCGCAAGGGCGCGTGCGGTCACGCACATTCACGCATATGCCGTGGGCGCACGACCTTCCATCAGCGCGAGCCAGCCCTTGATCAAGCGGTAAAGCACCCAGATCACGGTCGCCGCGACACCGATCCAACCGATGAAGATCAAGGTCGCGATCGCGCTGATCGCCAACCACAGCAGCGCCCACCAGAAGGTGCGCAGCAGCCAGTCGAAGTGCGACGCATAGTAGGTGCCGGCCGCGTCGGCGCGCTTGATATAAACGAGCACGACAGCCGCGAGCGTGGCGATGGCGAGAAAGCCGCCGGTCACGAAGCCCAATGCGTACAAGCCGTACGCGACATGCGTAATGGTGCGCAGGTCAGGACTGTTGGTGGTCACAGGGATCTGGGGCTCACTCACGATAACCGCTCCTTCTGGTTGATCGGATTATGTTACCGCACAACATCCGACGGTTCGGTCGCCCTGCCTTGCCGGGCTGTTGAACGTTGTTATTTGCGGACGTCCTTTGAATGCGGCGCTTGAAAAAGCAAAACCCCGCTGCAGCGTGCAGCGGGGTTTTGGGGATAAGAGCCTGACGATGACCTACTTTCACAGACGTCCGTCCACTATCATCGGCGCGAAGGCGTTTCACTGTCCTGTTCGGGATGGGAAGGAGTGGGACCACCTTGCTATGGTCGTCAGGCGTAAAGGGTTGCGCGGCGCGTGCGCTCGTGTGGGAGCGTTCGCGTCACGCCAATCTGGGAGAAGCACGCCTGGCGCGCTGTTGGCGCGGGCCAGGTCGAGGGTATTGGGGGGTGCTGCGTGGTACTGCTTGGTGTTGAATTCGGGTTGGGATTGCGGGCACATTCGCAAGCATCATGGCTTTATGCAAGCCGCTTGCTTTGGATGGTGCTGTCAACCATCAGGGTTATAGGATCAAGCCGCACGGGCAATTAGTATCGGTTAGCTTAACGCATTACTGCGCTTCCACACCCGACCTATCAACGTCCTGGTCTTGAACGACCCTTCAGGGGGCTCGAGGCCCCGGGATACCTAATCTTCAGACGAGTTTCCCGCTTAGATGCCTTCAGCGGTTATCTCTTCCGTACATAGCTACCCGGCAATGCCATTGGCATGACAACCGGTACACCAGAGGTACGTCCACTCCGGTCCTCTCGTACTAGGAGCAGGCTCCGTCAAGTATCCAACGCCCACGGCAGATAGGGACCAAACTGTCTCACGACGTTTTAAACCCAGCTCACGTACCTCTTTAAATGGCGAACAGCCATACCCTTGGGACCGGCTACAGCCCCAGGATGAGATGAGCCGACATCGAGGTGCCAAACACCGCCGTCGATATGAACTCTTGGGCGGTATCAGCCTGTTATCCCCAGAGTACCTTTTATCCGTTGAGCGATGGCCCTTCCATTCAGAACCACCGGATCACTATGTCCTGCTTTCGCACCTGTTCGACTTGTCAGTCTCACAGTCAAGCACGCTTATGCCATTGCACTATCAGCACGATTTCCGACCGTACCTAGCGTACCTTCGAACTCCTCCGTTACGCTTTGGGAGGAGACCGCCCCAGTCAAACTGCCCACCATGCACTGTCCCCAACCCGGATAACGGGCCAAGGTTAGAACCGCAAACAGACCAGGGTGGTATTTCAAGGTCGGCTCCACCGAATCTGGCGACTCGGTTTCCGCGCCTCCCACCTATCCTACACAGGCCGGTTCACAGTCCAATGCAAAGCTACAGTAAAGGTTCATGGGGTCTTTCCGTCTAGCCGCGGGTAGATTGCATCATCACAAACACTTCAACTTCGCTGAGTCTCGGGAGGAGACAGTGTGGCCATCGTTACGCCATTCGTGCAGGTCGGAACTTACCCGACAAGGAATTTCGCTACCTTAGGACCGTTATAGTTACGGCCGCCGTTTACCGGGGCTTCGATCAAGAGCTTGCACCCCATCACTTAACCTTCCGGCACCGGGCAGGCGTCACACCCTATACGTCGACTTTCGTCTTTGCAGAGTGCTGTGTTTTTAATAAACAGTCGCAGCCACCGATTCTCTGCGACCCCATCATGCTCAGCGCGCAGGCGCCTCACACTACCGGGGCATACCTTCTCCCGAAGTTACGGTATCAATTTGCCGAGTTCCTTCTCCCGAGTTCTCTCAAGCGCCTTGGAATATTCATCCCGTCCACCTGTGTCGGTTTGCGGTACGGTCTCGTACAGCTGAAGCTTAGAGGCTTTTCTTGGAACCACTTCCAATCACTTCGCGAGACATGCTCGCTCGTGCCACACCCTTGAGTCACGCGCCCGGATTTGCCTAAGCGCCCTCTCTAATGCAGCAACAGGGACATCCAACACCCTGATGATCTTCCGCAATCCGTCCCCCCATCGCACTGTACGATGGTGCTGGAATATTAACCAGCTTCCCATCAGCTACGCATCTCTGCCTCGCCTTAGGGGCCGACTCACCCTGCGCCGATGAACGTTGCGCAGGAAACCTTGGACTTACGGCGAGGGGGCTTTTCACCCCCTTTATCGCTACTCATGTCAGCATTCGCACTTCTGATACCTCCAGCAACCCTTACGAGTCACCTTCACAGGCTTACAGAACGCTCTCCTACCGCGTACACCCTAAAGTGCACACCCGCAGCTTCGGTTTATCGCTTAGCCCCGTTACATCTTCCGCGCAGGACGACTCGATCAGTGAGCTATTACGCTTTCTTTAAAGGATGGCTGCTTCTAAGCCAACCTCCTGACTGTCTAAGCCTTCCCACTTCGTTTCCCACTTAGCGATAATTCGGGACCTTAGCTGGCGGTCTGGGTTGTTTCCCTCTTGAGTCCGGACGTTAGCACCCGGTGCTCTGTCTCCCAAGCTGGACTTGCGGGTATTCGGAGTTTGCCATGGTTTGGTAAGTCGCCATGACCCCCTAGCCATAACAGTGCTCTACCCCCCGCAGTCATACTTGAGGCACTACCTAAATAGTTTTCGGAGAGAACCAGCTATTTCCAGATTTGTTTAGCCTTTCACCCCTATCCACAGCTCATCCCCTAGTTTTTCAACACTAGTGGGTTCGGTCCTCCAGCACGTGTTACCGTGCCTTCAACCTGGCCATGGATAGATCATCTGGTTTCGGGTCTACACCCAGCGACTAAAATCGCCCTATTCGGACTCGCTTTCGCTACGCCTTCCCTATCCGGTTAAGCTCGCCACTGAATGTAAGTCGCTGACCCATTATACAAAAGGTACGCCGTCACCCCACAAGGAGGCTCCGACTGTTTGTATGCATACGGTTTCAGGATCTATTTCACTCCCCTTCCGGGGTTCTTTTCGCCTTTCCCTCACGGTACTGGTTCACTATCGGTCGATCACGAGTATTTAGCCTTGGAGGATGGTCCCCCCATCTTCAAACAGGATTTCACGTGTCCCGCCCTACTTCTCTTACGCCTAGTTCCACGCATTGCATTTCGCCTACAGGGCTATCACCTGCTACGGCCGGGCTTTCCATCCCGTTCGACTATACAACGCGCTAAATCGTAAAGGCTCTTCCGATTTCGCTCGCCACTACTTTCGGAATCTCGGTTGATTTCTGTTCCTCGAGTTACTGAGATGTTTCAGTTCACCCGGTTCGCTTCCTGGAGCCTATGTATTCAGCCCAGGATACCGTCTCGCGACGGTGGGTTTCCCCATTCGGATATCTGCGGATCAATGCTTGTTTGCCAGCTCCCCGCAGCTTTTCGCAGGCTACAACGTCCTTCATCGCCTGTGATCGCCAAGGCATCCACCATATGCACTTAGTCGCTTGATCCTATAACGCTGATGGCTATAGAACTCTTCCAAGCAACCGTCTTGCTCTGACATGATACTTTGCGTTTGTGCCGTTCAAATTCACTTGAGTTTGAACTACTAATGCAATCACAACCCGTATTCAACGACGCATTTATCGCCATATCGATATCGCTATCAATACAGACAATAAACACACCGCCAATACTTCTCGTTGTGCTTCTTCCAGATTGTTAAAGAACGAATAAAACTGTCGAGTCAAAAACTCAACGATCAAGGCTCGTAAGCCATATCGAGGTATTTTTCGATATCGCTTCAAACACTGATCGTTGAACTCTTTCCGCGGACCCTTCGACGCTGCACCCGCCTCGTTTATCAAACAAGGCAATTGGTGGAGGTGAACGGGATCGAACCGATGACATCCTGCTTGCAAAGCAGGCGCTCTCCCAGCTGAGCTACACCCCCAGATAAAACCTTGGTGGGTCTGGTTGGATTCGAACCAACGACCCCCGCCTTATCAAGACGGTGCTCTAACCGACTGAGCTACAGACCCAATTCGCATCGGATCCGCTTTCGATCCAGTCTTAAACAACAACCGATAAGTGTGGCCGCTTGACAAACGCACGCGCTTGCTCTGAAAGGAGGTGATCCAGCCGCACCTTCCGATACGGCTACCTTGTTACGACTTCACCCCAGTCATGAATCCTACCGTGGTAATCGCCCTCCTTGCGGTTAGGCTAACTACTTCTGGTAAAACCCACTCCCATGGTGTGACGGGCGGTGTGTACAAGACCCGGGAACGTATTCACCGCGACATGCTGATCCGCGATTACTAGCGATTCCGACTTCACGCAGTCGAGTTGCAGACTGCGATCCGGACTACGATCGGGTTTCTGGGATTGGCTCCCCCTCGCGGGTTGGCGACCCTCTGTCCCGACCATTGTATGACGTGTGAAGCCCTACCCATAAGGGCCATGAGGACTTGACGTCATCCCCACCTTCCTCCGGTTTGTCACCGGCAGTCTCATTAGAGTGCCCTTTCGTAGCAACTAATGACAAGGGTTGCGCTCGTTGCGGGACTTAACCCAACATCTCACGACACGAGCTGACGACAGCCATGCAGCACCTGTGTTCCGGTTCTCTTGCGAGCACTCCCAAATCTCTTCGGGATTCCAGACATGTCAAGGGTAGGTAAGGTTTTTCGCGTTGCATCGAATTAATCCACATCATCCACCGCTTGTGCGGGTCCCCGTCAATTCCTTTGAGTTTTAATCTTGCGACCGTACTCCCCAGGCGGTCAACTTCACGCGTTAGCTGCGCTACCAAGGCCCGAAGGCCCCAACAGCTAGTTGACATCGTTTAGGGCGTGGACTACCAGGGTATCTAATCCTGTTTGCTCCCCACGCTTTCGTGCATGAGCGTCAGTGTTATCCCAGGGGGCTGCCTTCGCCATCGGTGTTCCTCCACATATCTACGCATTTCACTGCTACACGTGGAATTCCACCCCCCTCTGACACACTCTAGCCCGGTAGTTAAAAATGCAGTTCCAAGGTTAAGCCCTGGGATTTCACATCTTTCTTTCCGAACCGCCTGCGCACGCTTTACGCCCAGTAATTCCGATTAACGCTTGCACCCTACGTATTACCGCGGCTGCTGGCACGTAGTTAGCCGGTGCTTATTCTGCAGGTACCGTCAGTTACGCCAGGTATTAGCCGGCGCCGTTTCTTTCCTGCCAAAAGTGCTTTACAACCCGAAGGCCTTCATCGCACACGCGGGATGGCTGGATCAGGGTTGCCCCCATTGTCCAAAATTCCCCACTGCTGCCTCCCGTAGGAGTCTGGGCCGTGTCTCAGTCCCAGTGTGGCTGGTCGTCCTCTCAAACCAGCTACGGATCGTCGCCTTGGTGAGCCGTTACCCCACCAACTAGCTAATCCGATATCGGCCGCTCCAATAGTGCGAGGTCCGAAGATCCCCCGCTTTCCCCCGTAGGGCGTATGCGGTATTAGCTACGCTTTCGCGTAGTTATCCCCCGCTACTGGGCACGTTCCGATACATTACTCACCCGTTCGCCACTCGCCACCAGACCGAAGTCCGTGCTGCCGTTCGACTTGCATGTGTAAGGCATCCCGCCAGCGTTCAATCTGAGCCAGGATCAAACTCTTCAGTTCAATCTCTGTTTCGTACAACCCAAGGTCCATCGACCCGGGCTGTCTTTCGCTTAGCGCTCTCAAAGGAAGTGATAGAACCCAGACGATCTTGCGACCATCTGATTCCTGACACTTACTTCTGTGAGCACTTGATTTCTTCGGCCCCGGCCGCCGTGCGCTCGAACGTTATCGTCCAAACACCACACCGGCTCGGGTGCGCCTACATCCATCAAGCGCCCACACTTATCGGTTGTTAGTTTTTAAAGAGCAGTTCTGCTTGCTGTCACCGCGGCGCTCGGCTGGTTTGCCTTGCGTCGCTGCTGTGTCAGCAGCAGAGAAACGAGATTATGAAGGCTTTTTTTAGGGCTGTCAAATCGGGGAGCGGGCTTGTCGAAAATATTTCCTGACCCAGATTTCCCTGACCCACCGCCGGCTTGCGCCCCGGCCTTCACCATCAATCCGGTTCAATCACGCAACCGAAGCCCGAGATGATAGCACGAGCGGGGCCGGCCTTACAGCGCCAGCTCGGTCGTCTCCTTGAGCGTCTGCAGCGCGAAGCTGGAGCGCATGTCGATGACGGCGGGATGCTGCATCAGCGTATCCATGGCGAAGCGGGAGAAGTGGGCCAGGTCGCGTACCTGGATGCGCAACAGATAGTCCATGTCACCCGTCATCGCGTAGCAGGCCACGACCTCGGGCCAGGCCTGGACGTCACGCGCGAAGTCGGCCATGGGCGCATGGCTGGAGCCGCTGTGCTTATTGAGGCGGATCGTAATGTAGGCAAGCAGGCCGAACCCGACTTTCCCGGCGTCCACCAGCGCGACGTAGCGGCCGATATAGCCCTCTTCTTCCAGGCGCCGGACCCGGCGCAGGCAGGGACTGGGCGACAACGACACCCGGTCCGCCAGCTCCTGGTTCGTCAACCGCCCGTCCCGCTGCAGCTCGGCCAGGATCTTGCGATCGGTCCGATCCAACGCGTCTGTTGACATTTTATGCTCCTCCGTTTGAATAATGAGCATTTTACTGCCATTTTCTATGGATTATGGGCCATTTTCGCAATCAGATGCCTGGGCAAGTTGCCTACAATTTTTCGGACTTCGCTCCCCCGGACAACCGCATAACAGGATGCCTAATATGACTGAACCTTTCCGCCCCTGGGACAACCCGATGGGTACCGCCGGTTTCGAATTCGTCGAGTACGCGGCGCCCGACCCCGCGGCCCTGCGCCGGGTGTTCGAGCAACTGGGTTTCAAGGCCATCGCGCGGCATCGCCATAAGGATGTGATCCTGTATCGCCAGGGCGGCGTCAACTTCCTGGTGAATGCCGAACCGGATTCGTTCGCCCAGCGCTTCGCGCGCCTGCATGGCCCGTCCATCTGTGCCATCGCGTTCCGCGTCCAGGACGCGGCGGCGGCGTACCGTCGCGCGCTGGAGCTGGGTGCCTGGGGCTTCGACTCCCACAGCGGACCCATGGAGTTGAACATACCCGCCATCAAGGGCATCGGCGACTCGCTGATCTATCTGGTGGACCGTTGGCGCGGCAAGGAGGGGCACGGCGGGATCGGCGACATCAGCATCTACGACGTCGACTTCGAGCCCATCGACGCGCAGACGGCGGAAAGCGATCTGACCTATGCCGGCGCGGGGCTGACGATGGTCGATCACCTGACCCACAATGTGCACAAGGGGCGCATGGCGGAATGGGCGGAATTCTACGAACGCCTGTTCAACTTCCGCGAGGTACGGTATTTCGATATCGAAGGCCAGGTCACCGGCGTGAAGTCGAAGGCGATGACCTCGCCCTGCGGCAATATCCGGATACCCATCAACGAAGAAGGCACGGAGCAGAAAGGCCAGATCCAGGAATATCTGGATCTGTATCGCGGCGAAGGCATACAGCATATCGCCATGGGTACCGACGACATCTATGCGACGGTGGAAGCGCTGCGCGCTCGCGGCGTCACCTTCCTGGACACGCCGGATACGTATTACGAGCTGCTCGACCGGCGCATTCCGGATCATGGGGAGCAGACCGCGCGCCTGGCGCATAACCGCATCCTGCTGGATGGCGCCCCGGGTGGCGGGCTGTTGCTGCAGATCTTCACCGAAAACCAGGTGGGCCCGATCTTCTTCGAGATCATTCAACGCAAGGGCAACGAAGGCTTCGGCGAAGGCAACTTCAAGGCGCTGTTCGAGTCCATCGAGCTGGACCAGATGCGGCGCGGGGTGCTGAAGCCGGTGGAGACCGCCGGCAAGGACTGAGCCGTCAGGGCTTTTTCTGGTCCGGGGCGAGCGTGAGGATCCATTTGGCGATCTCGTGCGCTTCCTCCGGACTGACCTGCGGTTGGGCCGCCATCGACAGCTTGCCCCAGCGATAGCGGCCGCCATTACGTATGGAATTGGATAGGTAGGCCTCGGCGTCGGGCTGGCCGGCGTAGCGCTCCGCAACGGCCCGGAACGGCGGTCCGACGCGGGGGGTATCCACCTGATGGCACCCCAGGCATACCTTGCTTTTTACCAGGGACTCTCCCACGGTCTGGGCCATGGCGCCCTGCGCCAGGAGCAAGCCCAGCGCGGCCACGGCCACGCGACCGCGTATTCCTTCAATCTTCAAATGCATCGGTGACGGCTCCGCGACTGGCAGTGCCGGCCAGCTTGCCGAACTTGGCCAGCACGCCGCGCGTGTAGCGCGGTTTGGGCGGCGTCCAGGCTTTGCGGCGATCGGCCATTTCCTCGTCGCTGATATTCAGTTGCAGCAGTAGTCGGTGGGCATCGATGGTAACCGAATCGCCTTCGCGGATGAGCGCGATGGGACCGCCCACGAAGGCTTCCGGCGCCACGTGGCCGACCACCATGCCCCAGGTGCCGCCGGAAAACCTTCCGTCGGTAATCAAGCCCACGGTCTCGCCCAGCCCCTGGCCGACCAGCGCGGAGGTCGGCGACAGCATCTCGCGCATGCCGGGTCCGCCCTTGGGACCTTCATAGCGTATGACCACCACATCCCCGTCCACGATCGCGCGCGCCATGATGGCGTCCATGGCGGCGTCCTCGGAATCGAAGACGCGCGCGCGGCCCGTCATCACGGGGTTCTTCAGGCCGGTGATCTTCGCCACGCAGCCTTCCGGCGCCAGATTGCCCTTCAGGATCGCCAGATGCCCTTGCGCATAGAGCGCCTGGTCGATGGGCCGGATCACATCCTGCCCGGCCGGCGGCGCATCGGGCACGTCCCGCAGCGTTTCGGCGATGGTCTTGCCGGTGATCGTGGGGCAATCGCCATGGAGCAGGCCCGCGTTGAGCAGCAGCTTCATCACCTGGGGAATGCCGCCGGCACGATGCAGATCGGTGGCCACGTAGCGGCCGGAAGGCTTCAGGTCGCAGATGACCGGGATGCGGCGGCGCATGCGTTCGAAATCGTCGATGGTCCAGTCGACTTCCGCCGCGTGGGCGATGGCGAGGAAATGCAGCACCGCGTTGGTGGAGCCGCCGGTCGCCATGATGACGGCCACCGCGTTTTCGATGGAGTGGCGCGTAATGAGGTTGCGCGGCCGTATCTGGCGCTTGACCGCTTCCACCAGCACGCGCGCGGACTCGGCCGCCGAAGCCGTCTTTTCCACGTCTTCGTTGGCCATGGTGCTGGAATACGGCAAGCTCAGGCCCATCGCCTCGAAGGACGCGCTCATGGTGTTGGCCGTGTACATCCCGCCACAGGAACCGGACCCCGGCACCGAGCATTTCTCGATCTGCTTGAAGTCCGTTTCGTCCATGCGGCCCATGGTGTATTCGCCGACCGCCTCGAAGACCGAGACGATGGTCAGGTCCTTCCCCTTGTAATGGCCAGGCTTGATGGTGCCGCCATAGACATAGATGGCCGGCACGTTCATGCGCGCCATGGCGATCATGCCGCCCGGCATGTTCTTGTCGCAGCCGCCGATGACGACCACGCCGTCCATCCACTGGCCCTGGACAGCCGTCTCGATGCAGTCGGCGATGACCTCGCGCGATACGAGCGAGTACTTCATGCCTTCGGTGCCCATGGACATGCCATCGGAGATCGTCGGCGTGCCGAAGGTCTGCGGGTTCGCGCCCGCCGCCCGCACGGCGTCCACCGCGGCATCGGCCAGCCGCTGCAGGCCGCTATTGCATGGCGTAATCGTCGAATGGCCGTTGGCCACGCCGATCATGGGTTTGTCGAAATCGGTTTCGCGATAGCCCAGCGCGTAGTACATGGCGCGATTCGGCGCGCGCGCCACGCCATGCGTGATATGCCGGGAACGTTCGTTAGCTGCCATGATCTGACTCCTGGTCGGCGTGCTGGCCGGTATCGCGACGATCCAGGCGGAAGCCGATGCGGCATCCGCCGGGCGGAAACACCAAGGCCGGTTATGATCGGGCCACCCTGTTTTATACATCCAACCCATGCTGCGCTATCCTCAATTCGATCCCATCGCAATCCGCATCGGGCCATTGGCCGTACATTGGTATGGACTGATGTACCTGCTGGGCTTCGGATTGGTCTACCTGCTTGGACGCTGGCGCATCGCGCATGGCAAGGTCGCCGGGGGATTCACCGCGCGCGACCTGGAAGACCTGATCTTCTATAGCGTGATCGGCGTGGTGGCGGGCGGACGGCTGGGCTACGTGCTGTTCTACAAGCCGTCGTACTACTTCTCGCATCCGCTGGAAATCTTTTATCTATGGCAGGGCGGCATGTCCTTCCACGGCGGACTGCTGGGCGTGATCCTGGTCATGCTGTATTTCGCGCGCAAGCGCGGCGTGTCCTTTTTCACGGTCAGCGACTTCATCGCCCCATTGATCCCCCTGGCCCTGGCCATGGGGAGACTGGGCAATTTCATCAACGGCGAATTGTGGGGCCGGCCCACCGATGTGCCGTGGGCCATGGTGTTCCCGCAAAGCGGCGACGGCATCCCGCGCCATCCATCGCAGTTGTATGAACTGGGGCTGGAAGGCATTACGCTGTTCATCGTGATGTGGTGGTTCGCCCGCAAGCCGCGCCCCACCGGGCAGGTAAGCGCCCTGTTCCTGATCGGCTACGGCACCTTCCGCTTCCTGGTGGAGTTCACCAGGGAACCTGACGACTTCCTGGGCCTGCTGGCCGGCGGGCTCAGCATGGGCCAGTGGCTGTCGATCCCCATGGTGATCATCGGCGTGTTCCTGTTCGTCTTTACTGCAAAACGATCGTCCCGTTGATGTCCACGCTGACGGTGACCATGTCGGCCTGCAGGGGAACATCGGCAGCCGGCGCGGGTGGCATGGCGCCCTTCGCCATGGCCATATAGGCGCGCGGCGCGACCGCGCCGACGCCGCCCAGATCGATTTTCTTCAGGCGATAGCCGCTGAATCCGAATGCCGACGCCGCCGCCAGCGCACGCTCGCGGAAGGCCTGGGCCGCCTGGTTCAACAGCTTGCGTTCCACGGCTTCGCGCGCCTTGCGCGACAAGGTGAAGCCGATATTGGAAATCGCGCTCTTGTCGCCCATCCTGGTCGCCAGCGCCGAGGCGGCGTCGAAGTTGGTCGATTCGAGGACGATGGAGCCTTCGCCCTGCCAGCCGACGATCTTGCCCTTCGTATTGTTGTTGGGCCAGACGCGGTAGCTTCCCGTGCGCGCGCTGACGTCGGGGTTGCTCTTGGCGGTCTTCATCAAGTCGTCGAGCAATGCATTCAGCTTCTTTCCCACCCCGGCCTGGTCGGGCGCTTCGACCTGCGCGCTGACGGTGATCTGCACCGTGTCCTGGCGGACTTCTTCCGTGGCCGCCGCCTGCAGCGTCAGCAGCGGGCCAGCGTCCTGCCTGTCGCCCGCCTGCGTGGCATGGTGGGCATCGGCGGACGGCGCGCCTTGCGCCATCGTCGCGGCCGGCATCGCAATGCCGGCACCGCAGGCAAGGACCAGGGCCAGCGCGGCGCGCGTGGGGATAGGGCCGAGACGAAATGGCAGCGAGCGATCAAGCATGTGGGTAGGCCTCCTGTGACGATCGCACCGGGGATTCGGCGCGGGATCGCGGCGGCGCGCCGACAGGCGGCGCGCGCATCGCCGGAAATTCTAGGCCATGCGCCACCTACGATGGTTGAGCGAATGAAAGACCTGGCAACGAAGCTGCGTTGCGGTGGCCGCACGGCGCCAGGACTTCGGGAGAGATGTTCCGAGGGATGTGGGCTTCGGCGCTTGTGGATGTGGGCTTCGGCGCTCGTGGATGTGGGCTTCGGCGCTCGTGGATGTGGGCTTCGGCGCTAGCGCTTGGGCCCAGGGGCCGCGCGGCACCTGCATGAAAGCAGGCCCGCGGGATAAATGCCCCGCCTGTGTCGTCAGGACCGGCATCTCGAACCGAGAGGTTCAAGGTGGTCGCGATCGGAGGGGCGTCGGGTTCGTCTGACAGAGAGACGATCACACCAGCCCCCACATTCACGCAACCTGTATGCCAAAAAGCATAGGTTCAGAGAATGTATGGTCCAGTCACGAACACGGCAGGGACAAACTGAAAATCCGAAAAACCGTGGAAGAACAAAAGCACTACGACGGACAACGATGGGAGGAGCGCGGTCGCCTGGGAATGCCCGTGGGCTACAGCAATTTTTCCTGCCCGGAGAGGGCGTCGTCCAACATCGAATTCATGTCCTCAATTCTACGCTTGAAGTCGCCGACCGCCAAGCCGCCCAAGGGACCGTCGGGCGCTTTCATGGAAAGCAATTCACCGGCGACCTGCAGCGCGGCCATCACCGCGATGCGTTCATTGCTGGACACCTTGCCGGTGCCCTGGATGCGCTGCATGAGCTGATCCACATGCCGCACCGCGGCCAGCAAGGTGGGTTTTTCTTCCGCAGAGCAGGCCATCGAGTATTCGCGGCCCAGGATATTTACGTCTACGCGTTCCATACTTTATTGATGCTCCTCGACCGGGGCGCCCGGCAGACGCGCCAGGACGGCATCGATACGCTCGCGCGCGGCCACCGCGGCCACACGCAAACGCTGCAGGTCGGTTTCGCGCGCGCTCAGGCGGTTCTGCCACGCGGTTTCCTGCGCGGTCAGCTGGTTTTCCAGCGCCTGCCGCTGTTCCGCATGCTTTTCGAGTTCGGCACGCAGGCGGGCTTCGTTTTCCTCGGACTGCGCGAGCTTTGCGGCCAGTTCGCTGTCATGCGTTTGCAGGCGTGCCTGCAAAGCCTGCAAACGGGCTTCGGCGTCTTCGCAATGTTCGCGCAGCTTGCGGGAATCCTGTTCTGCCTGGCTCAGGCGGGATCGCAACGCATCCCGTTCGCTATGAAGCTGACGGGTGCGTTGCACCAGTTGCCCGATGCGGGCAGCGAGTTGATCGAGGTCTTGCAGCATGGGCGCTATCGTAAACCATTCATCGCCCCGCTACATGGTCATATGCACCATGTGATACCTGGCAATATTTCGCCAGAACTCCATCCCCGCGGTGCGGGTTCAACGCCTGGATGCCGTCATCCATGGAACCGCGGCGAACCCCGCCGCCGATCCCTGCCCCGCAGGCTCATGTGGCCATCCCGCCACGCGGGACCCGACCCGGCTTTCCCTTCTCTTTCTAAAAACTTTCAAAAAGCTTTCATTCGCCTGCCACAACCACCCCTTTGTTACGACTCAGGTACCTGGCAGGTTCAATTCTAGGGAAAACCATAGGCATTCAGCCAAATTACAGGGTTTCATCCCTGAAAGCGCTCCATTACCATGGCGCCATTCGCAGACCTGTGAGTTTACTTTCATCAAGCACACTCCAACCTGAAATTAAGCAAACGGCCGGCTGAACGGTTTTTCTATCACATGCTGTATTAGGAGCAGACAATCATGCAGCTACGTAACAGACAGGACTTCTGGTCCGGGATAATGTTTATCGTCCTGGGACTGGGATTCGCCTTCCAAGCGACCAGCTACCAAATGGGTACCGCTGCGCGCATGGGCCCCGGGTACTTTCCCTTCTGGCTGGGCGTCGTCCTGGCGCTGCTGGGCGCCATCGTCCTGATCGGTTCGCTTTCGAAGAAGGCCACCGAAACCCACGTCGACAAGTTCGAATGGCGCATCGCCTTCCTGGTGCTCGGCTCCGTGGTGCTCTACGGCGTCGTCCTGCGCTTCCTGGGCGTCTACATCTCCGTCTTCCTGCTGGTCGTCGTCAGCAGCCTGGCGAGCCATGAATTCAACTGGAAGGTCGCCGTCGCGAACGGCATCTTCCTGGTGCTGTTCGTCTGGCTGGCATTCATCAAGGGCCTCGGTTTGATCTTCCCGCTTTGGCCGTCCTTCATTGGCGCGAACTAAGGAGCACCGGCCATGGAATTGTTGAACAACCTGATGCTGGGCTTCTCGGTGGCGATTTCGCCCGAGAACCTGGCCTACGCCCTGCTGGGCTGCCTGCTGGGTACGCTGATCGGCGTGCTCCCGGGCATCGGCCCCGTGCCGACGATCGCGATGCTGCTGCCGATCACCTATGTTCTGCCGCCCGTCGCGGGCCTGATCATGCTGGCCGGTATTTACTATGGCGCGCAATATGGCGGATCGACCACCGCCATCCTGGTGGCGCTGCCAGGCGAGACATCCGCGGTGGTGACCGTCCTGGATGGCCACCAGATGGCGCGCAACGGCCGGGCGGGCGCCGCGCTGGCGATTGCCGCGCTGGGTTCCTTCTTCGCCGGCTGCGTGGCCACGGTGCTGCTGGCCGCCTTCGCGCCCCCGCTGGCTGAAGTCGCCTTCAAGTTCGGTCCCGCGGAGTATTTCTCGCTGATGGTCCTGGGCCTGGTCGGCGCCGTGGTGCTGGCGTCCGGTTCGCTGCCCAAGGCGATCGCCATGATCCTGCTTGGCCTGCTCCTGGGCATGGTGGGCACGGACGTGAACTCCGGCGTGGCGCGCTACGACTTCGGCATCCCGGAACTGCAGGACGGCATCGATTTCGCCATCGTCGCCATGGGCGTGTTCGGCTTCGCCGAAATCATGACCAACCTGGAGCAGAAGGAAAACCGCGTCGACATCACCGACAAGATCGGCAGCCTGTACCCGAACAAGACCGAGTTCAAGGAAGCCTATCCCGCGGTGCTCCGCGGCACGGCCCTGGGTTCGGCGCTGGGCATCCTGCCCGGCGGCGGCGCGGTGCTGTCCTCGTTCGCCTCCTACACGCTGGAAAAGAAGATCTCGCGCAATCCGCAACGCTTCGGCAAGGGCCATCCGGCCGGCCTGGCGGGCCCGGAATCGGCCAACAACGCCGCGGCGCAGACCTCCTTCATCCCGCTGCTGACCCTGGGCATCCCGGGCAACGCGGTGATGGCGCTGATGGTGGGTGCGATGACCATCCACAACATCCAGCCCGGTCCGCAGGTCATGAGCAGCCACCCGGAACTGTTCTGGGGCCTGATCGCCTCGATGTGGATCGGCAACCTGATGCTGGTGGTGTTGAACCTGCCGCTGATCGGCCTGTGGGTCAAGCTGCTGAAGGTGCCCTACCGCGTCCTGTTCCCGGCCATCCTGGTGTTCTGCACGATCGGCGTGTACTCGCTGAACTACAACACCTTCGATATCTTCATGACGGCGGCATTCGGCCTGATCGGCTATGTGTGGTCGAAGCTGAAGTGCGAAGGCGCCCCGCTGCTGCTGGGCCTGGTGCTGGGACCCATGATGGAAGAAAACTTCCGTCGCGCCCTGCTGCTGTCGCGTGGCGATTTCACGACCTTCGTGACGCGCCCCCTGTCGGCTTCCCTGCTGGCCGCGGCGATCGCGCTGGTGATCATCGTGGCGCTGCCGTCGATCCGGAAAAAGCGCGAAGAGACCTTCGTCGAAGAAGGTTGACCGCGTGTCTGTACCGGGGGCGATCCCGCATCGCCCCCAACCTTGGAAAAGCGCCCCCCGGGGCGCTTTTTTTACGCCCGGAATAATATGGTGCAGTGCACACAATCTATTACGTTAAAGTAGGGGTTTACCCCGTCTCGAACGCCGCTCCGATCCCCTATGACCTTTGATTGGCAGAATCCCTACAGGACTGCGCGCACGCCCGTGTTCGCGCGCAATGTGGTGGCGACCTCCCAGCCGCTGGCCGCGCAGGCCGGCCTGCGCATATTGGCCGCCGGCGGCAATGCCGTCGACGCCGCCATCGCGGCCGCCGCGACCCTGACCTTGACCGAACCGGTCAGCAACGGCCTGGGGTCCGACTGTTTCGCCATCGTGTGGGACGGCTCGCGGCTGCACGGGCTGAATGCCTCGGGCACGGCGCCCGGCGGCTGGAATCCCGACTATTTCAAGCGCAAGCACAACGGCGTGATCCCGATGCGCGGCTGGGACAGCGTCACGGTGCCGGGCTGCGTGGCGGGCTGGAGCGCCCTGCACGAAAAGCTGGGATCCCTGTCGTTCGAGGACATCCTGGCGCCGGCCATCGATTATGCGGAGCGCGGTTACGCGGTATCGCCCGTGGTGCAGCAGAAATGGGCCGCGCAGGCCGATGTCCTGCAATCGCTGCCCGGCTTCGCCGAACACTTCCTGCCGCGCGGACGCGCGCCCGCGGTGGGGGAACACTTCGTCCTGAAGGGCGCGGCCAGCACGCTCAAGCGCATCGCCGCGACGGGCGGCCGAGATTTCTACGAAGGCGAGACCGCGCACAAGCTGGTGGCGCACGCGCAGGCGCACGACGCCGCGATGACGCTGGCCGACCTGCGCAACTACCAGCCGGAGTGGGTGACCCCGCTGGGCCAGGACTACCGCGGCTATACGCTGCACCAGATCCCTCCCAACGGCCAGGGCATCGCCGCGCTGATCGCGCTGGGCATCCTGCAGAACTTCGACGTGGCGGCGCGCCCGGTCGATCATCCCGAGACCCAGCATCTGCTGATCGAGGCCATGAAGCTGGCGTTCGCCGACGTCTACGCCCACGTCGGCGATTCGCGGCACATGTCGGTATCGCCCGAGCAGATGCTGGCGCCCGACTACCTGGCCGCGCGCGCCAAGCTGATCGACATGCGGCGCGCGAAGCTGTTCACCACGGGCCATGCGCCGATAGGCGGCACCATCTACCTGACCGCGGCCGATCGCAACGGCATGATGGTCAGCTTCATCCAGTCCAACTACATGGGATTCGGCTCCGGCGTGGTCGTGCCGGGCACGGGCGTCAGCCTGCAGAATCGCGGCCATGGCTTCACGCTGGAAGCCGGGCATCCCAATGTCGTCGGCGGCGGCAAGCGGCCTTTCCACACCATCATCCCGGGCTTCCTGATGAAGGAAGGCGCCCCGGTGATGAGCTTCGGCGTGATGGGCGGCAATATGCAGCCGCAGGGCCATCTGCAGACGCTCGTGCGCATGCTCGACTTCGGCCAGCAGCCGCAGGCCGCCTGTGATGCGCCGCGCTGGAAATGGAACCACGGCATATCGGTGGATATCGAGCCCGACATGCCGCAACAGGTGCTGGACGCGCTGCGCGCGCGCGGCCACCTGCTGGAAGGCCTGGAAGATCCGTACATGGATTTCGGCTCGGGCCAGTTCATCTGGCGCCTGGGCGACCCGGCGGTCGATGGCTACGTGGCCGCGAGCGACAGCCGCCGCGACGGCCTGGCGGCCGGCTTCTAGTTCCAGTACCGATCCAGTACCGAATTTCCACACTCACCCACCCCGCAATCGGAGATCCCATGGCTTCCATCGGCAATAAAACCTATGACGCGGCACCCTCGAAGAAAGTCGCCTTCCTGGGGCTCGGGGTCATGGGCTTTCCCATGGCGGGGCACCTGGCCCGCGCCGGCCACCAGGTGACCGTGTACAACCGCACCGCCGCCAAGGCCCAGGAATGGGCCAAGGAATTCGGCGGCAAGACCGCCGCCACGCCGCGCCAGGCGGCCGAAGGCGCGGAAATCGTCTTCTGCTGCGTGGGCAATGACGACGACCTGCGCAGCGTCGTGCTGGGCGACGCCGGCGCCTTCGCCGGCATGGCCAAGGGAGCGGTATTCGTCGACCACACCACCGCGTCGGCACAGATCGCGCGCGAGCTCTACGCCGAAGGCCAGGGCCTGGGTCTGCACTTCGTCGATGCGCCGGTATCGGGCGGCCAGGCAGGCGCCGTCAACGGCGTGCTGACGGTGATGTGCGGCGGCGAGCAGGCGGTGTTCGACCGCATCAAGCCGGTCGCGCAGGTGTTCGGCCGCGCCGTGACGCTGGTGGGCGCGCCGGGCGCGGGCCAGCTGGCCAAGATGGTCAACCAGATCTGCATCGCGGGCATCGTGCAAGGGCTTTCCGAAGGCATCGCTTTCGGGCAGGCCGCCGGCCTGGACATGAAGCTGGTGCTGGACGTCATCAGCAAGGGCGCGGCGCAGAGCTGGCAGATGGAAAACCGCGGCGCGACCATGGTGGACGACAAGTTCGACTTCGGCTTCGCCGTGAACTGGATGCGCAAGGACCTGGGGCTGGTGCTGGAAGAAGCGCGCGCCAATGGCGCGCGCGTGCCGGTGACCGCGCTGGTGGACCAGTTCTACGGCGACGTGCAGAAGCTGGGCGGCGGCCGCTGGGATACGTCCAGCCTGGTCAAGCGGCTGCGCGACTGAGCGGCCGGCGCGGGAGATCAGTAGCCGCGCTGCGAGGTGACGACGCCCGAAATGGCTTCGCCGCGCGCGAGCTTGCGAATCTTCGCGGAGATCTGCGCGATGGCCTCCGCGCGCAAGGTGCTGGCGGCGATGTGCGGCGTGACGTGCACCCGCGGATGCGTCCACAGGGGGTGCCCGGCCGGCAGGGGCTCGACGTCGAACACGTCGAGCGTGGCGCCTTCGAGCTTGCCTTCGTCGAGCAAGGCCAGGAGATCCGTTTCGTTCACGTGCCCGCCGCGGCCGACATTGATCAGGTGCGCGCCCGGCATCAACTGCGACAGCATGCGGCGATCGATCATGCCGGTGGTTTCCGGCGTCAGCGGCAGCACATTGACCAGCACCCGCGTGCGCCCCAGGAATTCGGGCAGTTGGTCCGCGCCGGCGTACGTCCGCACGCCTTCGACACTGCGCGGCGAACGCGACCACCCCAGCACGGGATAGTCGAAGGCCGCGATGGCCTGGGCCACCCGGCCGCCCATTTCACCCAGGCCCAGCACCCCGACCGGCCATTGTTCGCGGCGCAGGCCCGGCATGGGCGACCAGCGCCCGGCAGCCTGATCCTGTTCGTAGCGGCCGAAGCCGCGCGACGCGCGCAGCAGCGCGTACAGGGCATATTCCGCCATCTGCACCGCCATCCCGGCATCTTCCAGCCGCACGATCTGGATGTGCGGCGGCAGATCCATCCCCAGCAAGGCATCGACGCCGGCGCCCAGGTTGAACAAGGCCTTCAGATTGGGTTCGTGTTCGATCAGGGCCGCGGGCGGCTTCCATACCAGCGCGACGTCGGCATTCGACGGCGGGCCGGACGGATCCCACACCGAAATCCTGTAATCGGGCAGCTCGGCCCGCAGGCCAGGAAGCCAATCCGCGGGGTCGTTGTGGGGGCAGGCGAAGAGAACGTGCATGGTTCGAAGGAGAAGGTTGGCGAAGGCCAAAACCTTAGCATGCCGCGCGTGCGGCAGGCTCAAATAAAAACCGCCGCGCCCTTGCGGGACGCGGCGGTTTCGATGGCAGGCCGTGGACCGGTCAGGCGGTCTTGGGCAGCATCGGCTTGTCGCGTTTCTTGAACTTGCGACGTGCGTGGGCAATGATCTGCACCAGGATCAGCAAGGTCGAGATGCCGACGAACCAGGCGCTGATCGGACGCTGCAGGAAGATCATCATGTCACCGCGCGACAGCAGCAGCGCGCGACGGAAGTTTTCTTCCACCATGGGTCCGAGCACGAAACCCAGCAGGATGGGCGCAACCGAGAAATCGAGCAGCATGAAGATCGCGCCGATGATACCGAAGGCCAAGGCTTCCCAGATCTGGAACAGGCTGTTCTGCGTACTGAACACGCCCACTGCGATGAAGAACAGCGCGGACGGGAACAGGTAGCGGTAAGGCACCTGCAGCAGCTTGACCCAGATGCCGATCAGCGGCACGTTCAGGATGACCAGCAGCACGTTGCCGACCCAGAAGCTGGCGATCAGGCCCCAGAAGATGTCCGGGTGCTCGGTGATCAGCTGCGGACCGGGCTGGATGCCCTGGATCAACAGGCCGCCGAGGATCAGCGCCATCACCGCGTCGCCGGGGATACCCAGGCTCATGGTGGGGATGAAGTCGACCTGGGTCTTGGAGTGCGACGCGGCTTCGGGCGACGCCACGCCAGCCAGCATGCCGGTGCCGAAACGTTCCGGCGTCCTGGAGATCTTGCGTTCCAGGGCATAGGCGATGAACGTGGTGATGGTCGGGCCGGTGCCGGGCATGGCGCCGAAGATGGTGCCGACCAGCGTACCGCGCACCAGCGGCAGGAAGGACTGCTTCAATTCCTTGGCTGACGGACGCATATCGCGCAGGCGCAGCTTGGCGCCCGTGCCGATGATGCTCATGCGGTTGACGCTCATAATGAAGTCGGCGACGCCGAACAGGCCCATGGCGATGGCCACCAGTTCCAGGCCGTCGGACAGGTCCAAGATACCGAAGGACAGGCGGATGGTACCCGTGTTCACGTCCGTACCGACCACGCCGCACAGCAGGCCGAACAAGGTCATGCAGATGCCCTTCAGGGGCGACCCGCGCGACATCGTCGAGCCCGCGATCAGGCCCAGCAGCATGATGGAGAAGATTTCCGTCGGGCCGAACTTGAAGGCGATTTCCACCAGCAACGGCGAGAAGAAGATCATCACCAGGATGCCGACCGACGCCGCGAAGAACGACGCGATCATGGTGATGCCCAGCGCCGTGCCGCCCTTGCCCTGCTTGGTCAGCGGATAGCCGTCCAGGCAGGTCACCGCATGCGGCGGGTGTGAAGGCAGGTTCAACAGGATGGCGCCGATGGCGCCGCCGTATTGCGAGCCGTAGAAGATACCCGCCAGCATCATGATCGCGGGGACCGGATGCATGACGTAGGTCAGCGGCAGCAGGATGGAAATGGCCGACAGCGCGCCCATCCCCGGCAACACGCCGATGAGGTTACCCACCAGCACGCCGAAGAAGGACCACATCAGGTTGTGCGGTTCGAAGGCGACGCCGAATCCGAACCAGAGATCAGTTAGTGCTTGATGCATGGCGTATCAACCCCACTGGAACAGCGGGAGCTGCAGTTGCAGCGCCCACCAGAACACGACCACGGCGATGACCACCATGCCCAGAGAAAGAATCAAGGCCTGCTTCACCGTGTTCTTGCGATCGCCCAGCGCCGAGATGAAGGTGATGGCGAACGTCGCCGGCAACAAGCCGCCGTAATGGCCAAGGAAAATGAAAGCCAGGATACCGATGATGATGCAGATGGCACCGCGCATGTCGGGCATGCCGGTGGGATGCGAGGACGGCACGTGCGTCCCTTCGCCCGCTTCTTTTTCTTTTGCGCCTGTCTTGCCGCCGATCGCGATCAACAGGCCCGTGAAAGCCAACAACCCCCCTACCGCTGCCGGAAAGAACCCGGGCCCCATATGGCTTAGCGTCCCGATCTGATAGTTCAGACCACCGTATATCGACCCCAGGCCGATCAGGACCATCAGCGCTCCGCCGTAGTAGTCCTTGTTGTATTTTTTCAGTGTTTCCACTGCATTCCTCCGTGTACTAGGCTTACACCAGCCTTTATAGGAAGTGCTCAGGGTGAGCACGTCCCTCTCACAAAGCACCGTGAGCCTGGAGGGCAGAATAAGGAGGGAAGCTGCTAATCCGCTTTCTTTAGACTGTCGGGTTCCTGAATCCCAGGGTTATCCCCTAACAGGGGTATCCATAGGATGGCGCACAGTCCGACGCCGCCCTGGGCATTCGTTTCGCCGTCGGCCAGGACGATGTCGCCGCCGTTGCGGCGGGCGTAGGCCTGCGCGATGGCAAGGCCGAGGCCGGAGCCCGACGTGGGGGCGCCGCCGGCCTCCACGCCCGCGCGATCGAAGCGTGCGAAGGCCCGTGCGCGCAAGGCCGGGTTGAGCCCCGGCCCGTTGTCGGACACGTGGACTTCCACGCGTGTAGCGGTGCGCACGACCGATACCGTGATGCGTGCGCCGCGCGGCGCATAGTTCACCGCATTGTGGACCAGGTTGGCAATGGCTTCGTGCAATTCGACCTCGGAACCGGCCACGGGAGCCGCCGGGCCTGTCATGCCGCTTTCATCCGTGTCGCCGCGGGCATCGCTCCAGCCCAGGTCCTGCTGCTTTTCGTGGGCGAGCGGCAGATATTGCAGGACCACCTCGCGCGCGACGTCGTTCAGGTCGAGTACGCGCTGCGGCGCCTCGCCGCCCTGGCTGGCATGGGCGAGCTGCAGCAGCTGTTCGGTCAGGCGGCGCGTGCGCCCGAGCTGCGCGACGATGGCGCGCAGGCCATCGCGTATGAGCACCGGATCGCGCTCGCGCAGCGCGTATTGCGCCTGGGTCGACATGATGGCCAGCGGCGTGCGCAGCTGGTGCGAGGCATCGTCCAGGAATCGCGATTGTTCTTCCAGCATGTGGCGGTGCCGGGCGATGTGATAGTTGACCGCTTCCACCAGCGGCGTGACTTCCGAGGGAACGCGGGTGGCGTCGAGGGGCGTCAGGTCGTCGGCCGAGCGCGCGCGGATCTCGTTGCGCAGCCTGGCCAGCGGCCGCAGGGCCCAGGCCACGCCCCACCACACCATCAGCACGACCAGCGCCAGCATGCGGCCGTCGCGCAGCAGCTCCTTGCGGCGCGCGGCGTCCTCGGCCTCGATGCGCTTGCCGGTGCTCTCGCCCACCAGTATCAGGACCTGGCGATGGGTGCCGTGGTAGTAGAGATCGCGGACCAGGGCGACCATGCGGACCGGGTCGTTGCGGTACGCGCCGTCATAGAAAGTGGGCTGGCCGTCGCTGCGCGGCCAGACCGGCGGGCGCGGGATGTCCGGCATGCCGAGCAGGGCCAGGCCGGGGGTGGCGGGCGCCTGGCCGGAGGGCAGCGGCGGCTCGATTTCTTCAATGCGGAAGTACTTGCGCAGGCCGGCGCGCGATTCCAGCATGACCTGGGCATACAACGGGGTCACGACCTGCAGGGCGCCGTCCGGCGTGAATTCGATACTGCTTTCGAGCACGCGCGCCGGCTCCAGCAAGGCGGTGTCGTAGGCGTCGTTGGTGATGTCGGCCAGGGTCTGGTAATCGTTGTAGCTATCGATCACCAGCAGCGCGATGACGCCGGGCAGCAGCAGGGTGATCAGCAGCGCCCGGATGCCGACCCGGGCATACCACGGGCGGCCGGGATCGCGCGTGCCGGACACGCCCGGCGGCGGGAGATGCGCTGACACTGCCGGAACCGGGCCTTTCAAGCGTCAGCGGATTCGGATTCGCTGGCCACGCTTTCGAGCATGTAGCCGAGCCCCCGCACGGTCACGATGCGGATATCGCTGCCCGCCAGCTTTTTGCGCAGGCGATGCAGGACGACTTCGATGGCGTCGGGGTTGGCCTCGCTATCGTGGTTGAAGACCTTGCCGAACAGCTGCGATTTGTCGACCGGATAGCCGCTGCGGGTCAGCAGGGCCGCCAGGGCGGCGTGTTCGCGCGGGGTCAGGAACAGCAGGGAGCCGTCCAGCGTGAAAGCGCGGCTTTCGCTGTCGTACGAGAGCGAACCGCATTGCAGGCGCGGATGCTGCCGCCCACGGCTGCGCCGGACCAGCGCGGTCAGGCGCGCTTCCAGCTCTTCCAGCGCGAAGGGCTTGGTCAGGAAATCGTCGGCGCCCAGGTTCAAGCCGCGCACGCGATCCTGCAGGGCGCCCTGCGCGGTCAGCACCAGCACGGGCGTACGGTCGTCGCGGTTGCGCATTTCGCGCAGCACCACCAGGCCGTGCTTGTCGGGCAGGCGCAGGTCCATGACGATGGCGTCATATTCGGTGCCCGCCATGAAGGCTTCGGCCGTGCGCGCGTCGGGCGCGTGATCCGGCACGAAGCCGCTCTGGGCCAGCGCGCGCACCAGCCAGGACGCCATGTCCCTTTCGTCTTCAACCAGCAATATGCGCATGGCCGTCAGGCCCTCCCGCCAGATTCTCGGCCGCGCGCTGACCATGCACGCGTTGGCGCAGGTAGCGGGTTTCGTGATGCCGCCTGAACAAAATAGCCGAGAGCTCGTTCAGTGCCTGCGTGTAGACATCCCGCTTGAATTCGATGACGGCGTCCAGCGGAACCCAATACTGGCTCCAGCGCCATGCGTCGAATTCAGGATGCTGCGTGGCGCGCAGGCAGACGTCGCTGTCGCGCCCCACCAGCCTGAGCAGGAACCAGATCTGCTTCTGACCTTTGTAATGGCCACGCCATTCCCGCCGGACGAAATGATCCGGGACGTTGTAGCGCAGCCAATCGCGTGTGCGCCCCAAAATGCGGACATGCTCGGGCTTCAAGCCCACTTCTTCATGGAGTTCGCGATACATGGCCTGCACCGGGCTTTCGCCATACTTGATGCCGCCCTGCGGAAACTGCCAGGCATGTTCCCTGATCCGCTTGCCCCAAAAGACCTCGTTTCTGGTGTTGACGAGAATGATGCCGACATTGGGACGGTAGCCTTCGCGGTCCAGCATGGGCCACCCCCACCAAATTCAATACAATTACGACTGATTATACGTACCTGCCGCCTCCTGGAAACCATGCGCGCCTCCAACTACCACATCAATACACTCAAAGAAGCGCCCGCCGAGGCCGAAATCGTCAGCCACCGCCTTATGACGCGGGCGGGCATGATCCGCAAGCTGGCAGGTGGGATTTATACCTATATGCCGCTGGGGCTGAAGGTGATCCGCAAGATCGAGAAGATCGTGCGGGAAGAAATGAACGCCGCCGGCGCCATCGAGCTGCTGATGCCGGTGGTCCAGCCTGCCGAGCTCTGGCAGGAATCCGGCCGCTGGGTCCAGTATGGCCCCGAATTGCTGCGCATCAAGGACCGGCACGATCGGGACTTCGTGCTGCAGCCGACGTCCGAAGAGGTCATCACCGACATCGCCCGCAACGAGATCCACAGCTGGCGCCAGCTGCCGGTGAACTTCTATCACATCCAGACCAAGTTCCGCGACGAGCGGCGGCCCCGCTTCGGGTTGATGCGCGGCCGCGAGTTCACGATGAAGGACGCGTACTCCTTCGACCGCGACGAAGCCGGCGCCCTGCGCAGCTACGACGCCATGTACGAAGCCTATATGCGGATTTTCCAAAGGCTGGGTTTGGAATTCCGTGCCGTGGCCGCCGATACCGGCTCCATCGGCGGCAGCCGCAGCCATGAATTCCAGGTGATCGCCGACACCGGCGAGGACCTGCTGGTCTACAACCCGGACACCCAGTACGCCGCCAATATCGAACTGGCGGAAGCGGCGCCCTTGCTGGCCCAGCGCCAGGCGCCCGGCCGGGCGCTGGAAGCCGTGCCGACGCCCGGCGCGGCCAAGTGCGAGGAAGTCGCGGCGCAGTTGGGCATTCCGCTGGAAACCACCGTCAAATCCATCGTGCTGGCGACCGAGCCGGAAGCCGGCCAGGTGCGCATCTGGCTGCTGATGCTGCGTGGCGACCACGTCCTGAACGAGATCAAGACGGCCAAGGTGCCCGGACTGGACCAAGGCTACCGCTTCGCGACCGAGGACGAGATCGTCGAGCATTTCGGCTGCAAACCCGGCTATCTTGGCCCTATCCAGACGCAAAAGCCCGTCACGGTGGTGGCGGACCGCACCGTCGCGAATATGGGCGACTTCGTCTGCGGCGCCAACCGGGAAGGCTTCCATTACGTCGGCGCCAACTGGGGCCGCGACCTGCCCGAGCCGGCCCACGTGGCCGACCTGCGCAACGTGGTGGCAGGCGACCCGGCGCCGGACGGCAAGGGGACCCTGGCCATCCAGCGCGGCATCGAGGTGGGCCATGTGTTCTACCTGGGCACCAAGTACTCGTCGGCGCTGAAGGCGACCTACCTGGACGAGACCGGCAAGCCGGCCTTGCTGGAGATGGGCTGCTACGGCATCGGGGTCACGCGCATCGCCGCGGCGGCCATCGAGCAGAACCACGACGAACGGGGCATCATCTGGCCGCGCGCCCTCGCCCCCTTCGAAGTGGTAATTTGTCCGGTGGGATGGGGTAAAAGTGAAACTGTTCGTAACACCGCCGTTGCACTCTACGAAGCCCTGCGCGAACGCGGCGTGGACGTCATTCTTGATGACCGTGATGCCCGGCCCGGCGTCATGTTCGCTGAATGGGAGCTGATAGGCGCTCCCCTGCGCGTAACAGTTGGAGAACGTGGGCTCAAGGACGGTGTGGTCGAATTGCAGGCCCGCCGCGAAGCCAGCGCCAGTACGGTGCCGGCTGACCAGGCGCTGGAGCAAGTACTGGCCAAGCTGGAAAACCTTTGACCGCCCCGTCGTCCTCGCAGCAATCCCTGGAATCGACCCTGGACATCCGTGTGTATTACGAAGACACGGATGCCGGCGGCGTCGTTTTCTACGCCAACTACCTGAAGTTCATGGAGCGCGGCCGGACCGAATGGCTGCGCGCGCTGGGCTTCGAACAAGCCAGCCTGGCGCAGGCGCAGGACAGGATGTTCGTGGTGGCCGGGCTGGACATGGTCTACCGCAAACCCGCCCGACTGGATGACATGCTTACCATACGTTCGCGTGTTACACGAGTCGGCCGGGCTTCGATACACTTCGCGCAGCGGGCGGAACGCAGCGGGGAACTGCTGGCCGAGGGCAACATCCAAGTGTGCTGCGTGGATGCGACCAGCCTCAGGCCCGCGGAACTGCCTCCGGGATTGCGCGCAACACTCGATTCTATTCAGGGATAAAAATGCAAGTCTCCAACGACCTGTCGTTGTTCGCACTGATCGCACATGCGAGCGTGCCGGTCCAATTGATCATGCTGCTGCTCCTGGGCATTTCCATCATGTCCTGGACGTACATCTTCGCCAAACGCCTGGCTATCAGAAGGGCCCACCAACAGACGCGCCGTTTCGAAGACGACTTCTGGTCCGGCGGCGACCTGTCCATGCTGCAGCAGGCGGTGGCCAACCGCCGTGCCGAACAAGGCGCCCTGGCGCGGATCTTCGACGCCGGGATGACGGAGTTCCTGAAAGCCCGCCGCGCCGCAGCCAGCGACGCCAACGCCGTCCTGGACGGCGCCCGCCGCGCCATGCGCGCCGCGTACCAGCGTGAAATGGACTCGCTGGAATCCCACCTGAACTTCCTGGCCTCGGCCGGCTCGGTCAGCCCGTACATCGGCCTGCTGGGAACGGTGTGGGGGATCATGCACGCGTTCATCGGCCTGTCCAATATGCAGCAGGCGACCCTGGCCTCGGTCGCGCCCGGCATCGCCGAAGCCCTGATCGCCACCGCCATCGGCCTGTTCGCGGCCATCCCCGCGGTGGTGGCCTACAACCGCTTCACCAACGATATCGACCGGCTCTCCATCCGCTTCGACAGCTTCGTCGATGAGTTCCTGAACATTCTGCAACGGCAGGTGCGCTGATGTCCTCGGTACGCTCGGGCGGCCGTTCCAGCCGCCGCATGAAAGCCGACATCAACGTCGTTCCCTATATCGACGTGATGCTGGTCCTGCTGGTGATCTTCATGGTCACCGCTCCCTTGATCACGCCCGGACTGATCAACCTGCCTTCGGTGGGACAGGCGTCCGACGTCCCGGTCAAGCCGCTCGAAGTGCAGATCTCGGAAAACGGCGACATCGCGCTGCGCATGCGCGAGCCCGGCGCCAATCCGGAGAACATCGGCCGCTCGGAACTGGTCAGCCAGGTCCGCGCGCGCATCACCGCGGACACCCCGGTGGTGATCGCCGCCGACGGCAAGGTGCCGTATGAATCCGTCGTGAAAGTCATGGACGAACTGCGCACGAACGGCGTGACGCGCCTGGGCCTGCTGGTCGACCAGCAGTCGTCCACGGGTGCCGCCGCCGCGGCGGCGGGACAACCGCAGCAGCGGCCCGCCGCGACCAAGCGCTGATCGGCGCCCTATCCACTTCATTCGATGACGCCTCCTCTAATCAAGCACTCCAGCCGCGCGCCGGAAGCGCCGCCAGCGCAGGACAATCGGAAAGCATTCGGCCTGGCCGTGCTGGTCCACGCCATCCTGGTCCTGGTCCTGGTGCTCGGCGTGAACTGGCGCACGGAAAATCCAGGGCCTGTGCAGGTGCAGCTGTGGGCCAACGGCGATTCGCCGGTTTCGCCGCCGCCTACGCCCCAGCCGCAACCGCAGCCCACGCCCCAGCCGCAACCCACGCCGGAACCGCCGCCGCCCCCGCCGCAGCCCCAACCGGCACCACCGCCTCCCCCGCCGCAGCCGCAGGCCCAGCCCAAGCCGGACGACACGCCCGATCCCGAGATCGCGCTGCAGGAAGCGCGCAAGAAGAAAGAACAGGAAGAAAAGGAACGCCAGGCTGCCCTGGCCGAACAGGCACGCCTGGAAAAGGAACGCCAGCAGGCCGCGCTGGAAGAAAAGCAGCGCCTGGAGAAACAACGGCAGGATGCCGAAAAAGCCGCCGCGGCCAAGGCTGCGGCGGAAAAGGCGGCCGCCGACAAGGCCGCCGCCGAGAAAGCCGCGGCTGAAAAGGCTGCCGCGGACAAGGCGGCTGCTGAGAAAGCGGCTGCCGATAAGGCCGCCGCCGACAAGAAAGCCAAGGAAGACGCCGCCAAGAAGGCCGCGGCTGAAAAGGCTGCCGCTGACAAGGCGGCCGCCGAAAAAGCCGCCGCCGACAAAGCCGCGGCCGAAAAGGCTGCCGCCGAGAAGGCGGCAGCCGCCAAGAAGGCCGCCGCCGACCGCGCGCTGAAGGAAGCCTTCCGCAACGACGCCCTGGGCGCGGCCGGGATTCCCGGCGGCACCGCCGACCGCAACCAGGCGGGCGGCGGGCGCGACGATGGCTACGGCGCCAAGGTACGGGCCTGCATCCAGCCCGGCGTTTCGTATCCGACGCCCCCACGAGCCGGCTCGTCCAACCCCACCGTTCAATACCGGGTACAGTTGAACTCCAGCGGCGCCGTCACCTCGGTGAGCCTGACGTCGTCGTCCGGCAATACCGGCTTCGACCGCGCGGTGGAAACCGGCATCCGCCGCTGCAACCCCTTCCCGAAACCTTCGACCGGAAGGTACGAATCGGTGATCGACGTTATTTACCGCATGTATGACTGACAGGAGATTGCTTACCATGACTCCAGCCCATCGCCGACCCTCGATCCAGGCTGCGCTGAGGACCTACGGTTTCGGCCTGTTGGTGTTGCTGGCAATCCTGCTGGCAGGCCGGCCGGCCCACGCCCAGTTGCGCGTGGACATTTCCGGAACGGGGGCGACCCAGTACCCCGTGGCCATCGCCGACTTCGCCGGCGACACCACAAGAGGCCATGCGCTGGCCGAAGTCATCCGCGCCGACCTGAACCGCACCGGGCAGTTCCGCCTGATCGACGGCTCGAGCGCCGGACTGACGGTGGACAGCACCGTCAACTATGACGATTGGCGCGGCAAGGGGGCCGATTTCCTGGCCTACGGCAGCATCAACCAGACGCCGGACGGCCGCTTCGATATCCGCTACCGCCTGGCCGACACGGTCAAGCGCGGGCAACTGGATGGCGTGGCATTTTCAGGTTCCGAACAGGAACTGCGCCGCGTGGCGCACCAGATCGCCGACCGTATCTACGAAAAAATTACGGGTGTGCGCGGGGTCTTCTCGACCCGGATCGCCTATGTCCTGAAACAGGGCAACACCTATGAGCTGCAGGTCGCCGACGCCGACGGGCAAAATCCCCAGGTGGCGCTGCGGTCGCGCGAGCCGATCATTTCGCCGCGCTGGTCGCCGGACGGTACGCGCCTGGCCTATGTGAGCTTCGAATCCGGCAAGCCGGTGGTCTATGTCCACACCCTGGCCACCAGCGCCCGCGTTCCGGTCGCCAACTACAAGGGCAACAACAGCGCGCCGGCCTGGTCGCCGGACGGCAGCATGCTGGCCATCGTGCTGACCCGGGACGGACTGTCGCAGATTTACACCATCAGCGCGGACGGCTCCAACCTGCGCCGCGTGACCCGCTCGCCCGGCATCGACACCGAGCCCACCTTCACGCCGGATGGCGGTTCCATCATCTTTACCAGCGACCGCAGCGGCGGCCCGCAGATTTACCAGGTGAGCATCGGGGGCGGAGAGCCCCGCCGGCTGACGTTTAATGGTGGTTACAACGTCTCACCGCGTATTTCGCCCGATGGTTCCACGCTCGTGTACGTTGCAAGACGAGACGGCGCGTTTCGTATCGCTTCGCTCAATTTGTCCAGCGGCACCGAGACTTTGCTGACTAATGGCAACGATGACCAATCTCCCAGTTTTGCGCCGAATGGAATGCAAGTACTATACGCGGCTATCCAAGGCGGACGTAACGTTCTTGCAGTGGTATCGAGCGACGGCCGCGTGCGGCAGACGCTTTCGGTACTGAACGGGCAGATCAACGAACCGACTTGGGGCCCATTTACCCGCTAACACGTGTGACTCACTTATCAACAAAGGAACCATCATGAAGTCGCGCATTGCCAAAAGCCTAACCGTTGCAGCGCTCGTAGCAACTCTGGCCGCTTGCAGCTCCGTCCCCCTGGATGACAAGGGAGGCCAGGGCTCTGGCTCGGCGGGCACCGCCAGCGGCGGCTCGGGTCCGGTCATGGACCCGTTCAACCCCTCCAGCCCCCTTGCTCAGCAAAAGAGCGTGTTCTTCGACTTTGACAGCTACACCGTCAGCGACCAGTACAAGCAGCTGGTGCAGATGCACTCCGGCTACCTGACCAGCCATACGACGCAGCGCGTCCGCATCGAGGGTAATACCGACCCCCGCGGCAGCTCGGAGTACAACCTGGCGCTGGGTACCCGCCGCGGTAACGCCGTGGCCGACCTGATGAAGCTGAACGGCGTCAACGCCGGCCAGATCGAAGTCATCAGCTTCGGCAAGGAACACGCCACGGGTACGGACGAAGCCAGCTACGCCCAGGATCGCCGCGCGGACATCAACTACCAGCGTTGATTCCAACGGCTGATTCGTCAGCTGTCCAAGGCTGATATTCTTGCCTTACAACATGCGTCGGGATGGTCGAATGGCCGCCCGGCGCATGTTTTTATCTTGACCCAGGAATTCTCATGAACGACCGAGTCCCGTCTTTGCGTATCCTGGTGGCCTCCGCCGGCTTGGCTTTCGCCGCCCTGTCCTCTCCCGCCCATGCGTTCGCGGACGACGACGCGCGCAATGCGATCCTGGACCTGCGCAAGCAGATCCAGCAGATGAAGCAGATCAATGACAATTCACGCATGCAGCTGGCGGACCAGATCCAATCGCTGCAGCAGCAGGTGACCGAGCTGCGCAACCAGATCGAGCAGGCCACGCACCAGGCCGTGCCGCGCGCGCCCGCCAATGGCAGCCAGTCCGATACGGGCGGGGCGACCGCCGGCGACCCGCAGGAACAATCCACATACGACGGCGCCATCGACCGCTTCCGCAACGGCCAGTACAAGGAAGCCGCCGAAGCGCTGACCGCCTTCCTGGCGCTGTACCCCAACAGCCAGCTGGCGCCCACCGCGCAGTTCTACCTGGGCAGCAGCCGCTACGCGACCAAGGACTACAAGGGCGCGATCGACCAGCTGAACACCATGGTCAAGAACGCGCCCGACAATGCGCGCGCGCCCGACGCGCTGCTGGTCATCGCCGGCAGCCAGATCGAGATGAACAACCGCGCCGGCGCCAAGTCCACCTTGCAGCGCATCGTCAAGGACTACCCCAATACGCAGGCCGCCGACACGGCGAAGAACCGCCTGCAGCTGCTGCAATAAGGCGTGGCCCCCGCCGATCCGGTGGCGGCCTACCGGCGCCTGCTGCGGCGCCGCGCCCTGCTGCTGGCCGCCCTGGTCGCGCTGATCCTGGCGGCGATGCTGGGCAATTTCCTGATCGGCGGCAGCGACCTGCCGGCGCAGGCCCTGCTGGCTGCCCTGCTGCATCCGGACGGCGCGCCGCCGGTCGACCGCGTCATCGTGTGGACCCTGCGCCTGCCGCAGGCGGCGTCCGCGGTGCTGGTCGGCATGGCCCTGGGCCTGGCGGGCGCCGAGATGCAGACCGTCCTGAACAATCCCCTGGCCAGTCCCGACACCCTGGGCGTTTCGTCCGCCGCCGCGCTGGGCGCGTCGGTGGCGATCGTGTTCGGCGGCTGGCTGCTGCCGTGGATCGCGCCGGACTGGGCGATCGCGGCCTGCGCATTCGTGTTCGCGGCCGCCGGCGCGCTGCTGCTGGACACCGTGGCGCGCCGCGGTGGCATGCGGGCCAGCGGCGTGGTGCTGTTCGGCATCGCGATGGTGTTCCTGTGCAACGCGGTGGTTTCGGCGATCCAGTTCGTGGCCAGCGCCCAGGCCTTGCAGAACCTGGTGTTCTGGACCATGGGTAGCCTGGGCCGCATCGGCTGGATGCAGCTGGGCGCGCTGGCCCTGGCCCTGGCGCTGGCCCTGCCGCTCTCGCTGCGGGCCGCCTGGCGCCTGACGGCGCTGAGGCTGGGCACCGAGCGCGCCGCCAGCTTCGGCGTGGACGTGCGCCGCCTGCGGCTGGGCGCGCTGGCGCGCATCAGCCTGCTGTCGGGCCTGGCGGTGTCGCTGGCGGGCGTCATCGGATTCATCGGGCTGGTGGCGCCCCATATCGCGCGGCGCCTGTTCGGCGAGGACCATCGCTTCTACCTCGCGGGCAGCGCGCTGGTGGGGGCCGTGGTGCTGTCGCTGGCCTCGATCCTGTCCAAGTGGCTGGTGCCGGGGCTGGTATTGCCGATCGGCATCGTGACGGCCCTGGCGGGACTGCCGGTTTTCCTGGCGGTGGTCCTGCGGCGGCAATTGCCATGACGGTCGGCATATCGATGGCCGGCGCGCCGGGCGCGGACGGCCTGTCGGTCCAGGACATACGCGCCGGGTACGGCGCGCGGGAAGTCCTGCGCGGACTTTCGCTGCAGGCGCTGCCGCCCGGACGGGTCACCGCGGTGCTGGGGCCCAATGGCTGCGGTAAATCCACCCTGTTGAGAACGCTGGCGGGGCTGATGCCCATGCGCCAGGGCGCGGTCGCGTGGGCTGGCCGCGACCTGGCGTCCGTGCCGCCCGCCGACCGCTCGGCGCTGGTGGCGTACATGCCCCAGGATCTGCCGGACGCCGTACACCTGCGGGTGCTCGAGGCCGTGGTGGCGGCGGCGCGCGCGCGATCGGGACGTCTGGGCGGGCGAGCGGATGTCGACGCGGCGCAGGCGCTGCTGGCGCGGCTGGATATCGGCCACCTGGCGATGCGGCACCTGGATGAGCTGTCCGGCGGCCAGCGGCAATTGGCGGGACTGGCGCTGGCCTTGGTGCAGCAGCCTCGCGTCCTGCTGCTGGATGAGCCGCTTTCCGCGCTGGACCTGCGGCACCAGTTCGAGGTGATGGCGCTGCTGGCGCGCGAAACGCGCGAGCGGCGGCTGGTGACCCTGATGGCGACGCATGACCTGGCGGTCGCGCTGCGGCATGCCGAACATGCGATCCTGCTGCATGACGGGGCGCTGGCGGCCGAAGGCGCCCCGGCGGACGTGTTGGCCCCCGCCATGCTGGCGGACGTCTATGGCGTACGCGGGCGCGTCGGCCGCACGGACCTGGGTGCGCCTTATGTCGTCATCGACGGCCTCAACGCGGCCCCGGGCCCGCACCGAGCAGACGGTCCAGGCACTTGAACCGGCGCAGCGCCGGCAAGCCGAAAGGATTGATCACGCTGCCCGCGTCCAGCTCCAGCGACACGCGTTTGCCGGAAAGATCGAAGTCCAGCTTATAGCGGTCGCTGCGCACCTGCCGCAGCGTGCCCAGATCGAGCAGCCTGAACAACGCCCATGGTCCGCTGACCGCGTGGCCGTCGCGCCCGCCGGGGTCCGCCGGCTCATAGCCGATACGGCCGGACTGCGCGGCGCTGCTGTCGGGCCAGGCGAAACTGATCGGGACGGCGGGGCCATGCGCATAATCCAGGGCCTGGTTTCCCAACGCCAGCGTGAAGCGCGTGAAATAGGAATCCAGGAACAGCGGCAGCAGCTGGAAGCGCACCGCCATGGTCTTGCCGCCGTCCGGAAAGAAGGCCTGGCGTATGGTCGCGGCGTCCTGGAACACCTGCAGCGCGGCGCGCGAGAAACCCAGGCGCACGGCGTTCGGCCGCCAACGCCAGGGCGTCACGCTCATATCGACATAGGTCAGCAGGTTGGCCTGGAAGAAGCTCGCGAGCAGTCCCGCGGGTCCGAACAGGCGGTTGAAATCGTCCTGCGTCATGTCCTGGCTGGAACGCGGGTCGACGGGATAGCGGTTGTCCAACGCGGCATGGCAGAACGGCGCCACGTCGGCGCGCCATAGTTCGTCTATGCGGCGCCGGATGTCGTCGACCGCCACCGCCTTGCCGTCGTTCGCCAGCTGCTGCAGCATGTCGCGCAGCGGCGACGGCTGGCCTTCCGCGGCATCCTGCATGGCGCCGATCGCGTCGGCCGGCGGCGCCGGTACGCCATGCTGGCGGGCAGCATCGACACCATCCAGGAACTGCGCCACGCCTTCGATACTGGCCTGGATCCGTGCGATGGGCGGCGCGGCGCCGTTCGCCCCCTGGAACAGTTGATGGAGCGCGCCGAAGTGGCGGTCGACCGGGGTCGGCGGCGAGCCCTTGCCGGCCAGGTCGGTTTGCACCGCGACGGCTTGCAGGAAGCGGCGCAAGGGGCTGTCCGCCCCGGCCAGGACATGCATTTCGGCAGCGCCGTCGCGGGCGTCGGGCGGCATGGCGCCGACGCGCACGTCGTTCAACAGCGCATCCCAGGCTTCCACGTAGCGCGAAAAATAGGTTCTATCGAGCGACTCGCGCAAGCGCTCGGCATGGCCGGCGGACACCGGACGCCGCAGCACCCACCCATCCCGCTCGCTGCCTGTGATGAGCTTGTCGCGCGCGGCGGGATATAGGTGGTAGCCGGACAGCGTGTACACCCCCGGCACGCCATCGGACAAGGGCAGCCCGCTGGGACGATGCAATGCCAGCGGCGTGTCCATGCCTTCCAGCTGGGCGACGGACAAGGGTTCCGGCACCGCCTCCGACAGGTCCGCCTGCAGCATGTCGTACAGGCGGTCGGCCAGGGGCCGCGCGCTGAGCTCGGCGCGGACACGCGCGACCCGTTCGGCGTCGGGCGGGGCACTGGCTTCGAAATCGGGCACGTCCAGCAAGGCGCGCGCATGGGACAGGAGTTTCGCGCGTCCCGCATCGGTCAGCGGCAAGGCGCGCGCGTCATGCGTGATCCATGCCATGACGGCGGCGGCATCGAAGTGCTCGGCATCGCCCAGCATCAGATAGGTGCGCAAGGCCCGGAACCGCGGCATGTCGCCTTGCGCCGGGTCCATCATCGCTTCGCGGGCGCGGGCCTGGACGAAGGGCAGCAGGGCCTGCCGCAGCAGCGTGCGGTATTCGGTCCGGGCCGCATCCTTCAATCTGTCACCCTGGTACAGGCCGACCCAGCGCTCCAGGATGGATTCGGCCGGCGAGCGGGCCGGCGGCAACGCCGGTCGCATCGCCGCGTCGAGCAAGGCCAGCATCCTGGGCAGCTCATCGGCCGTGCCGCCGGTGTCCACGCTGGCGGCCAGCGCGGCCAGGCGTGCCGTGTCGGCATGCACCGCGCGCGTCATCACGCGGTTGCGGTCGAAACCCGCCATCAGCACGAGCACGATGGCGGCCACTGTCACGGCCAATGCCGCCGGCGTCAGGTAACGCGACGCGTGACGCCTTGCGCTTGCCGCCGCGCGGCCGGCCAGGCCGGCTTCGCGGAAGATCACGTCGCGCAGCAGCCCGGCGATGAAGTAGCCGTGCGGCTGCGTGGATCCGCGCGGACGGGCGGGCGCATGGGCCCGCACCGCGGCCGCCAGCGGGCTGGCCGAAACGGGATGCTCCTGGCCATCGCGCGCGGCGCTGGTGAAGTAGACGCCGCGCAGCCACGCAGGCGGCGCCTGGTAGGAGCGGGCGAACACATGGCCCAGCATCCCGTAAAGCGGCTCGGCCAGCGATTCGAACTGCGCGGGAAAGCCGTAGATGGCGCCCGCCTGTACATCGTCGCCCGCGGTGGCGGCCAGATGCACGACGCGATCCTGCAGGCGGCGCACCAGGGCGACGAACTCCGACATGAATGCGGCCAGCGCGGCATCGTCGGCGCGCGGTGCCGCGCCGGCGAACGTGACGCCCCAGGGCTGCTCTGCGCCGCCGCGGTCGAGGTGGGTGAAGAAGGTGTCGAAGCCGGCCAGGCGGTCGCATTGCGTGACGACGACGTACACCGGGAAGGCGCGCCGGAAGCAGCGCTGCATCTCGCGCAGGCAGGCGCGGATTTCGCCGGCGCGCGCCATGGCGGTCTGCTCGCCGCCGAGCAGGTCCTGCACGTCGATGGCGACGATGACGCCGTTGACCGGGCATAGCCGGCGTGCCTGGCGCAGGCGTTTCAGCAGGTGATGCCAGATCGCCGCGTGCGCGCCGGGCGTCTCGATCACCAGGGCGCGGTCGCCGAGCCAGAAACGGCAGGGATCACCTGGCCGCCATTCGGATTCCGGCGCCGGCGCGCCCAGGCCCAGGCGCGAGGCTGCCAGCAACAAGGTCTTGCCGCCACCAGGGCTGCCGAGCGCCAGGTACCACGGCAGCCGATACAGGCTGTGGCGACGCAAGCGCCACCACGGGCCGTCCCTGCGCAGCACGCGCAGCGTGGAACGGAACAGGGCATCCAGCCTGTCGCGCGCCGCCACCAGTGTGCCGTCGTCAGAGGCCGCCTGGGCGGGTTCCGGCGGGGCCGGCTGCCAGGTGATGCGCAGGCGATCCAGCCGCCGCACCAGCGCGAGCACGCCGTAGGCGAATATCCACAGCAGGCACAAGGCCAGGGTCAGCCACGCGCGCGCAACGGGCGTCGCGAACGGCGCATAGCCCGCATAGGAGACGCGCGGCGACTGCTGCACGACAAAAGCGATGCCCAGCAGCACCAGCACGGCCAGCGCGATGCGGCGTACGGTCAGGCCGCCGAAGGGATTCTTGAGCATGTTGCGCGGTTTGTTTTATATGACTTTGCGGGCCTGGCCTGCCGCCAGAGGGAAGGCCGGTGATGAAGCGCGCTATGGCGAAGCGCCCGGCGCCAGCAGGGTGATGACGACGCGCCGGTTGCGGGCCTGGCCCGCGGGCGTGTCGTTGGACGCCACGGGTTCGCTGCTGCCCTTCCCTTGCGCCAGGAAGCGCTGCGGCTGGTCGGTTTCCTGGCGCAGCAGCTCCACCACCTGCGTGGCGCGGGCCAAGGAAAGCGCCCAGTTGGAGGGCGCGCCGGGCGCGGGCCGCTGATCGTCGGTGTGCCCGACGACCAGGACCTGTCCGGGCACGATGCGCAGGGCATCGCCGATCCGGCGGATCAAGGGCAGATCGGCGGCGGGGACGCGCGCGCTGCCGGAGGCGAACAAGGCATCGCTACCCAGCGTCAGGACGACACGACCCGTCTGGTGGTCGATGCGCAGCCGTCGCGCATCGACGTCGGCGGCGAGGATCCGGTCGAGTTCGTCCGCGAACGACGCGAGCGGCGGGAGCGACGGGGCGGCCGCCGGCGCGGGCGGGGCGGTGTCGCGTTCCGGCGGGACGACGACGGGAACCTTCACCCGCACGGCCTCGCGCGCCAGCGCGACGGTTTCGGCCTGCTGGCGCAAGCGCAGCTCCAGCCAGCCGTAGAAGGACACCAGGGCGAAGAACAGGCCCGCCATGACCCACCACAGCGGCCGCAGCAGGCCGACGCGGCGGTTGCCCGCGCTGTCGCCGCGCCAGCGTGGCGACAGGGCGGAATCCGGCGCGCCCCGCACATTGCGGATCAGGCCGCGCAGCTTCTGGCGGACCTGGCCCAGCGCGGCCACGCCCTGCGGCGACAGGCGATAGCGGCCCTGCATGCCCAGCGCCAGTATCACGGACAAGAGCTCCAGCACATCGATGTTGGCCGAGGGATCGCGCGACAGTTCATGCAGGATGGTGAAGAAGCGCTCGCCGCCCGATGCTTCCCCGTGGAAGATGACCAGCAGGCTGCGCGCGGACCAGGCCTCGCCGCCCCAGGGCGTGGCGGCGACGGCTTCGTCCAGATAGGTGCAGAGGCAATAGCGGGCGGCCGCCACGGTGTCCGTCGGCACGTGGGCGCAGGCATCGACGAAGTTGCGCACCATCAGCGCCAGCCGGCGGCGCAGCTCTTCCAGCGGCAGCGGCGGCGGCTGGCGGCCATGCCGCAACAGCATGCCCAGTTCGAGCAGGGGATGCGCCGCCTCGACCAGCGGATTCAGCGCGTGGCGCGGCAGGAACAACGGCGTGGCGGCGAAGGTGGTGTCGACGACGGCGGCGCTGTCCGTCGACACCGGGTAATCCAACATCCTCATTGCCGTATGGCCCACAGCTCGAGGCGCAGGCCGGGGAAATCGCCCGCCACGTGCAGCGCGATGCCGGCGGAAACCGGCAGATCCGCCCATAGTTCATCGGATGCATCCAGGGCGAAATAGCAGCGGTTGGCGTGGAACGGCAACTGCCGGGGGGCGACCGGCAGCGTGCGCAAGGCGATGCCCGGCAATTGCAGCGTGACCAGGTCGTGGATCTTTTCCACCGGTCCGACCTTGAGCTTGGCGGGCAGGCTGGCCCACAGCGCATCGGCCGGCAGGTCCGCGCCCGCCGCGAGCACGAAGCTGGCGGTACGCAGCAGACCCACGTCCGGGATGCGCCCCACGCGCATCCCGAACTGGCCTTCTTCCAGCGGGATGGGGATGGCCTGCGGCTCGATCACGGCCGACAGCGCGCGCCGCAGGTATTCCATGAGCGGCTGGAAGCAGCTGTCCAGGCCATCGTGCCGATAGGGCGGCAGCTTGGGCGGCCGCCGGTCGCCCTGGCTGAAGCAGGCCAGCTCGCCCGCCAGCCGCAGCATCTCGCGATAAAGATGTTCCGGATGCAAGCCGCCCGCCGCCGCCAGGTGCGAAAAAAAGGGCTCGGCGCGATTGACCAGCTGCAGCAGCAGGAATTCGGCGATCTCGGCCGCGCCGTGGGTCGTCGGCCGAACCAGGCGGTCGGCCAACGCCGCGCCGCGCTGGCCCAGCAGGCCGACCAGTTCGTCCGTGAGCCGGACCAGGCGCGGCGCGGCGCGGCAGTCGATCACCGGCGGGCAGTAGGCGCGATCCAGTAAGACCGTGCCGTCGGAACGGCGTTCGAGTATGCGAACCACGCCCAGCACCGCATGGCCTTCCGCGACTTCATGGTCGAACGCCAGGCGCAGGCGCAACCGTCCGACCTGCAGCAGGGCATCCTGGTCCGCGTCGGCATTGCTGTCATGGACCGTGTATTCGGCGATGCGGTAGCGGGCCGGGGCCGCCCCCGGATTACCGACCACATCATCGGCCACATCATCGGCCGCAGCCTCGGGCGCGCCGGGCCGGGCCAGCGGCAACGCGAGCACCGCCAGCACGTCGCGCGTGCCATCGGGCACGTCGCGCGCCCCTGGCAGATCGTCGTCCACCGGCAGGCTGAAGGGCGTGCCGTCCGGCATGATGCCCTCGCAGGCCAGCAACGCCAGCTTGCCCAGGGCCAGTTGGTGCTCGTCCAGCTCCAGCCTGGAAAAACCCCAGCGCCGCGGACCGCGACCCAGGCGCCCGTCGATGTAATTGCGCCAGTAGCGATCATGCTGCTGCAGATGTTGCTGCTGCAGCAGCATGCCTTCCGACCAGACGATCTTATTGTTCCAGTACATCAATCCCCTCCTTCCAGGAACCCAAATCATTCTTGCCGTCGCGCT
This sequence comes from Bordetella genomosp. 9, assembly GCF_002261425.1. NCBI lineage: Bacteria > Pseudomonadati > Pseudomonadota > Betaproteobacteria > Burkholderiales > Alcaligenaceae > Bordetella > Bordetella genomosp. 9. Next base: position 2,310,353 of record NZ_NEVJ01000003.1, read on the forward strand.
CGGCCACGGCCACGCTGCCCGCCGCCAGCGTCACCACCCAATCGACATCACCACTGTCCGGAAGGCCGACCACGGCCCGCCATCGGGCGCGATAGATGTCCCGGTAGGCAACGAGCACGGCCAGGTAACGCGCGCCCGGTACGAGCGATGGACGCAATGCGAGCCGTTGGCCGGGCCGGACCGCCAGCACCGAACGCGACAGCAGATCCTTCCCCAGGATGCGCTTGTCGTTGTCGTACAGGTCGAAGAAATTCGCCTGGCAGAAATCGTCGGACTGCGCCAGCTCGTAGATACGCACGATCACGGGAGAAGGCCGCCCTGCGCCGTCCGGGTTGAGATCCGGCGCGGCCTTCAGCCGCAGATGGATGTCTCGGTCGACGACGTCGGCCGTGCCGCATGCCGCCAGGCATGCGAGCAGGCAACTGGTGGTCAGCAGGCGCGCGGCAAGGCGTCGGCACTCATGCATCGGCGTCCGGGCACCCTGCCGTTGCCAAGCCCGCCTGCGTGGGCAGCCTGCAGGCGTAGTGCTCTGGCGAGGCGGTGTCGCGCGCGGCCGCCTCGCGGTAGCCCGGCAACGGCCGGCGCGGCGTGCGCAGGCCCAGCGGATCGGCGTCCGCCAGCACGGCCAGCCGGCGGTCCAGGGCGGGATCGCCGGCCAGCAGGTCGACACGGGCCAGCGCATCCAGCGCGCCCGCGCGGGTATTGAAGGTGTTCCAGAAATTGTCGTTCATCTGCTCATCCTCGAAGCGGCCGGCGCGTTGGTTCGCGGCGGCGCCGAATTGATCCCCCGCCGCGCCACCCAGGCGCCCCATGGTCAGGGGTCTGGATGCGCGCCGCGCGAGACCGGTACGATCGATACCCTTAAGGAATCCGATGCCTGAGGAGAGGATCGCATCATCCGGCGGTCCGGACACCGGGAAAAATCGTAGGCTCAGGGCACCATGGTGCGCACGCAGCCCGGCACGACGACGGAGATGACGCCGGCCCACTGGCACATGCAACGCGAGTTGTTGTCCAGCGCCGGCAAGCCGCCCACCAGCACGGTGGGCGCGCCCGGCAGCCAGGGCGCCTCGACGATGGGAATGCATGGCATGGGCGTCAGCACGCCCAAGGCGGCCGTGGTCGCCGCCTCCACTTCCGGATTCGCCAGCGACATGCACATCAGGAAGGGCGTGATGTTGAGCAAGGGCTTGTTGTCCTCGATGTTGGCGGCGGGCCGCCCTTCGACGAGGACACGCGACTCGGGCTCCACGATCAGCGTGGACGGCGCGGTGCCGAACGTGCACATCAGCTCGGCGCCAAGTACGACGGGCAGGGCCATGTCAGTTCCGCTTCACCGACGTGCCGTCGTCGGCCTTCCTGGGATGGTCGGGCGCGGTGGTGGAGCCGCCCGGCCCGCTGCCGGCGGCGCCGCCCGAGTTCAGCAGCACCATCGGCCCCGATATCTGCACGCCGGCAGGCGTCACCGAGACGAAGCTGTCGCCGACCTTGAGCGACAGCATGGCGGTGGCCTCCAGGACCAGCGTCGCGCCGGCCTTGACGTGCACGAGCTCGCTCTTGACCACGTATTTTTCGCCGGCTTCATGGACGATGGCCAGGCTGGCGTTCAGCGACACGTCGCGCGCGCGCGTCAGCTGGCTTTCGTTCACCGTGACGTGCTGTGATTTCGCTTCGACCAGATGGGCGTTCTTCACGATGGTGTGGGAATCCTGGCCGACGTAGGCCAGGCTGTCGCGCTCGATATAGTTGTCCTGGTTGCCGTCGGTGTAGAGCAGGATCTGCAGCTTGTCGTCGTTGAAGCGCAGCTCGTTGCGCTTGCCGGCATTCTTGCCGCCCGTGCCCTGCGTATGGAAAGTCGACACCGCGGCGGCATCGGGCAATACATAGGGCGGCTTGTTCTTGCCGTTGTAAAGGCCGCCCACCACCAGCGGCTTGTCGGGATCGCCATTCAGGAAGTGGACCAGGACTTCATGATCCTTGCGCGGCAGGAACATGGCGCCCCAACGGCCGCCGGCCCAGGGCTGCGCGACGCGCACCCAGCAGCGCTGCATGATCTTGCCGGCCGCGGGCGGATTGAATTGTTCCCAATGGAACCGCACCTTGACGCAACCATGCGCGTCGGTGGCGAAGTCGTCGCCGTCCGGCGCGACGACCGTGGCGGTCTGCGGACCGACGTTGGGGACGTGCGCCCACGGCGCCGGGTAGTAATGGCTGTTGCGCGGGATCGCCGCGAACCGGCAGTCGAACAGCGCGCGATGCCGGCCGCCCGCCGCCTTGCGCGCCAGGAGCCGCTGTCCATCGTTCATCCGGTACTTCACGTCGGTGACCAGGTAATCGCCGTCCTGCTCCGTGCACGGGTGGCCGGACAGGCCGAACCAGCCGCCGGCGGCCACGCCCACGGCGGTGGCGCGGCCATGCACCCGCGCGGCGCGTGCCAGATGCGTGTCGAGCTGGACGCGGGCATAGCGCTTTCCCACAGCGTCGTCGACATACCAGCGTGCCGGCTCCTGGTGCTCGTAGTCCTTGTCTCCGGCCGGGTCGTCGGCCTTGGCCTTCAGGCCCCCGGAGGCGCTACGGCCGACGTTCAGATAATCGAAGGCATTGGCCTCGCTCAATCCCGCCACGACGCGTCGCGATGCACGCCAGTCGTAGACGGCATCGGCGGCGGCCCCGCCGTCCCGATCACGCCTGACAGGGTCGAAGGGGATCGTTCGGTAGTCCTTGATGGCTTCATGCTGCTGCGTGTCGTCCACCAGGACCAGCGTGTCCGTACCGTCCTGCTGGTGCTCGAAGTAGTAGTAGATGCCTTCCCGCTGCAGCAGGCGGTTGAGGAAGTTGAAGTCCGTCTCGCGGTACTGCGTGCAATGGTCCAGCTTGGGATAGGACCGGGTGCAGGCGTTGCGGAACCCGACCTTGCGCTCGTCCAGCAGCACCCGCACGATATCCGGCACCGACTGGTCATGGAAAAAACGGCAATGCGAGGACCGCGTCAATCGCCACACCGTCGGGCGGATGATCGCGCGGTAGGCCTTCCGGGGCAGTTCGGCATTCCTGGTCAGTACACCCAGCTCCAGCAGGCTGAACTGCGCGACGATCCCGTTCAGGAAGCGGTCGCCGCGCTGCCCCCGCACGGTGATGCAGACATTGCTGCCGAGGAAACTGGGCGACGGCTCGCCGTTCGCGCAGGAAAACAGGATCTTGATCTTGTAGGGCCGGCCCAGGCGCTCGCGGCCTTTCACGTCGTGCAGCAAGGTGTCGGCCGGAAGCCGGGCGCCGGATATCCGCAAGGGCCGTTCGCCTTGCGCGTCACTCGCCATCGGCAGCCTCCGTGCTTGCGTCGCTGAGCGCGTAGCGGAATTCGCCGTCGCCGGCATCCACGCGGATCTCGCGCGGCACCCGTCCTTGCTTGCGCCACTCCAGCAGGCGCCGGCCGACGCCGGGCAATACCGCCTGCATCAGCACCGCGTCGACCAGGCGCGCGCCGCTCTGCCTTTCGTTGCAGCGGGCGGTGATCTCGTCGACCACCGCGTCCGTATAGGAGAAGGACAGCGCGTCGCTGCCATGCAGGCGTTGCGCCAGGCGGTCGAGCTGCAGGCGCACGATGCGGCGCAGGTTCGCCGGCGCCAGCGGGTAATAGGGAATGGCGGTCATCCGGCCCAGCAGGGCGGGCGGGAATACCTGCAGCAGCGGCGCGCGCAGCGCTTCCAGCAGCTGTTCCGGCGCGGGGTATGGGGCATCGTCCACGCACAGGCGTTCGATCACGTCCGAACCCGCGTTGGTGGTGAGCAGGATCAGGCAATTGCTGAAGTCGATCACCCGCCCTTCCCCGTCTTCCATCCAGCCTTTGTCGAACACCTGGTAGAAGACCTCATGCACGTCGGGATGGGCTTTTTCCACTTCGTCCAGCAGCACGACGCTGTAAGGACGGCGCCGCACGGCCTCGGTCAGGACGCCGCCTTCCCCATAGCCGACGTAGCCGGGCGGCGCGCCCTTCAGGGTGGAAACCGTATGGGCTTCCTGGTACTCGCTCATATTCAGGGTGATGACGTTGTGCTCGCCGCCGTAAAGCACGTCGGCCAGGGCCAGCGCGGTCTCGGTCTTGCCGACGCCGGACGGGCCGGCGAGCAGGAACACGCCGACGGGACGGCCGGGACGGTCCAGCCCCGCGCGCGCCGTCTGGATGCGGCGGGCGATGCATGCCGTGGCCGCGGGCTGGCCGACGATGCGGCGGTCGAGCGTCCTGTCGAGTTCGAGCAGGCCGTCGATTTCGTCGTTCAGCATCCGGCCCACGGGAATGCCGGTCCAATCCTGCACGACGGCGGCCACCGCATGCCGGTCCACGCAGGCAGCCACCAGGGGCTGGTCGTCCTGGGTCGATACCAGTTCGGCCTCCAGCCGCGCGAGCTCGGCCAGGCAGTCCGGCGCGGGAACGTCGCCTTGAGTTTCCGCTTCGGTTTCCGCTCCGGCTTCGATCAGCCTGGCGCGGCATCGCGCGATCCGGGCGACCAGCGCCGCCTCGGCGTTCCAGCGCGCTTCCAGCGCGATGCGGGCCTGCTCCTCGCGCACCAGCGCGGCCGCGATGTCGGCCGCGCGCGCGCCGTCGCCCAGGCCCAGCGCGGCCTCGCGCTCCAGCAAGGCCAGTTCGGCGCGCAAGGCATCGATGTCGGCGCGGCGGCGGTCCAGGGCCGCGGGCGTCGCATGCCGGCTGACCGCCACGCGCGCGCAGACGGTATCGAGCAGGCTGACCGCCTTGTCCGGCAGCTGGCGGTCGGGAATGTAGCGATGGCTGAGCCGCACCGTCGCCCGCAGCGCGTCGTCCAGGATATGGACGCCGTGGTGCGACTCCATGGGCGCCACCAGGCTGCGCAGCATGCGCAGCGCCTTCTGTTCGTCGGGCTCGTCGACGGCGACAGGCTGGAAGCGCCGCGTCAGGGCCGGGTCTTTCTCGATATGGCGCTTGTACTCGGCCCACGTAGTCGCAGCGATGGTGCGCAAGGTGCCCCGCGCCAGGGCCGGCTTCAGCAGGTTCGCCGCGTCGCCGGTGCCCGCCGCGCCGCCGGCGCCCACCAGGGTATGCGCTTCGTCGACGAACAGGATGATGGGCTTTTCCGCCGCCTGCACCTGGTCGATCACCTGGCGCAGGCGCTGTTCGAATTCGCCCTTCACGCCGGCGCCGGCCTGCAGCAGGCCCACGTCCAGCGTGCGCAGCGCCACGTCGCGCAACATGGGCGGGACATTGCCCGCCACGATGCGCTGTGCCAGCCCTTCGACCACGGCGGTTTTGCCGACGCCGGCCTCGCCCGTCAGGATGGGATTGTTCTGGCGCCGCCGCAGCAGGATGTCGATAACCTGGCGGATCTCGTCGTCGCGGCCGACGATGGGGTCCAGCTTGCCGTCGCGGGCCAGCGCGGTCAGGTCGACGGTGTAGCGTTGCAGCGCCTGCTGGCCGGGCTCCTGCCCCGGCGGCGATCCCGCGGCCTGGTTGGGCGGCATGCCCTCCAGCAGGCCGTCGGCGCCGGTGGCGCCTTCTTCCGGCGAACCGCGCAGCCACGCGCCGAAGCCCTCGTCCAGGACGGCATGGTCGATGGCGGCGAACTGGCGCGAGATGCCGATCAGCGCCCGCCGCAACGATGGCGTGCGCAGCATGCCCAGCAGCAGGTGCGCGGTGCGCACCTGGACTTGCCCGTACTGCAGCGACGCGTACATCCAGCCGCGTTCGGCCGCTTCTTCGAGCTGGCTGGAAAGATCCAGCGTCCTGCCCGCGCCGGGCGGCAGCCGATCCAGCGCGGCCGTCAGATCCCGCGCCAAGGCGGCGTTGTCGATCTGGAAATGGCGCAGGACGCGCAGCAGGTCCGAGTCATGGGACTGGAGGACCTGGTGCAGCCAGTGTTCCAGTTCGACGTGCGCGTGGCCGCGCAGTTTGCAGAAAGTGGTGGCGCTTTCCATGGCTCGATAGGCGAGCGGGGAGAGTTTGCCGAATAAAGCAGCGCGGCTGATTTCCGCCATATTTCAAGGTCCTTGGTCGCGCCGGTCAGCGCCTGGAGTAAGTGTTTTCGCGCGGCTGGATACGCACGGCGGGCGTTACGCCGGCGGCCGTGCGACGGCCCAGCCAGCTGGTGTATGCCAGCCGCGCGTGGCCATCCAGCCGCATGCATGCCGCGGCTTCGCGCGTCAGGCGCAGTTCGATATCCCATTCCAGCAGCCCGCCGGTGTAGAGCCGGACCCAATCGACGAGCCGCCGGTGGCTGGCGGTGCCGGGCAGCAGGCGCCGCATGTCGCCGGCCCCGACCGGCCCGATCAGCACGCGGAATTTGCTCTGCCGGTCCCACACGCGCCTGCCGATGACCAGGCCGCGGCCCAGTGGATGGCGGGAGGCCCTGCCGCCCAACCGGGTGCGGTCGCCGGCGCCCAGCCGCAACCACGTACCGACGAACTGCATGATCCGCACGGGCAGGTCGAAGTACTGGCCCAGCAGCAGCCCCAGGCCGCTGGCGTGACGGGTGCGCGTGGACAGGAGGCCGCAGAACTGCAGCCTGTCCAACACGTCTCCCACATCCGCGACATTCCGTTCGCCTGGACTTGCCGCGCCCGCGACCGCGCCGGACCAGCCGCACAGGCTGCCGACGTAGTAGCCATAGCCGGCGGACGCAGGCCGCTCCGGGTCCATCCCCACCACGGGTTGGCCGGCCGCCCAGGCCCGGTAGAACAGGCATAGCTGGCGATGGTGGAACACGTCGGCGAACGCGGCGAGCGTCGCGTCGCCGGCGTGCGCGATGCGGTTGTGCACGTACTCGGCCAGGTGCAAGGGCATGGGGCCGTTCACGCCGAACAGGCCGCCGACATTCACCGACAGCCGCGCCGGCCGGTCGTCGCCGGCCGGCTGGTAGGCGTCCAGTTCGGCCGCGACGAAACCCAGGCGGGGCCGCTGTCCGAGCCTGACCGCATCGTCGCGAGGATGCCGTGAATAGCCCAGCCGCGGCCGGTCGCGATGCGCGGCCTCGATGAGCCGCAGCGCCTGGAAGAAGCCGAAACGCCGCGTGTCGCGAGCCAGCGGCCCGTCCGGACCTACAGGGTGTGGCACAGGCCCTCCGTGCCGGCCCATCGCATGATCTCGCCCCGTGTGGGCGTGCGCACGAGGGTTTCGGCAAAGTGGTTGATCGACACATAGCCCGCGAAGAAGGCCTGCAGCACAGCGGAGAAAAGAAAGGCGCCGCCGCCCTGGAAGGCGCCGTCGTCCAGGGTCAGTGTGACTTCCAGGCCGCGCCCGAAGGCCGCGCGCCCCGGCGTGGGCAACCTGCGGGTGATCCCGCGCGATCGCACGCCGGCGATGCCGGAGATCTGGCGCCTGCCGACGACGTCGGTCTCGTGGCAGTACAGGTCCAGCAGCTCCCGTATGCCGCGCCCGCCCGCGCCCTCGTCGTCGAACAGCGAGCGGTGATTGAGCGCCAGGTGGTTCAGCAGGCGCCAGGTCGATGCATTGGCCGTCATGCCGGGCCGCGGTTCGCTCGGCCCGGCCACGCAGCGGATGCCGCGCACCGGCATTTCGTCATCGAAGAAAAAATCGGTGGTGCCCACACCCACGGGCATCGACAGCGGCAGGTCGCGATTGGTGCACAGTACGTCCAGCCCCAGCTGCCGGATGTCCTCGCTCAACGGCGCGGCGTCCATATCGAGCAAGGCGATGAACACGTCGCTGCCCATGTAGCGCGACCGCGGACCGTCACGCAGTTCCCGCTGCGTTGCCCGGCGCGGCTCGCGGCGCAGCTGGAAAAAGCCCCCGCCGGCACGGCGCTGCGCTTCCGGATCGCGGACCCGGAAGAACGGCTCGAACGTGCGCGGCCGGGTATCGGACGCGCCGTAACCGTGGGCCGCCTCCACGCCATGGATTTCGAGGTCGATGGGCCGGCTGCGATCCGGTACGACGTGGAACTCGAACTTGCCCGGATCCAGGATGAGCCGGTCGGAACGGCAGGGAAACAGGTTGATCGCCGGCGTGCAGTTCAGGCAGAAGTTCGACGGGCCGATGACGCGTTCGAGATGCGGGTCGTGGTTGTCCAGCAGCAGCACGACGTCGAAGGCGGAGTCGTCGCGGCCCCGCAAGGCATCGCCCAGGCCATGCAGCGCGACGAACAGATATCTTTCCGGAAAGGCGAAGTACTCCTGCAGCAGCCGGTAGCCGCGAAAAGCCTGGCGCGATGGCGGCAACAGCGCTTCGTGGTCGGACAGTCCCACCGCGGCGACGCAGTCCGCGCCCAGGGGCGCGAGCCAGCCCCGGGCCGAAGTGCCCGCCCCCGCCCGGCCGGCGGCATGCGACGCCGCGGGCGCCGACAGCCAGCCCTGGATGACGTGGCCGACCAGAAGCTCGTAGAGCCGGGACGGCAGCGCGTCCGCGCCACGCAGGAACAAGACCAGCTTGTCCATCGCCAGGGCATGCGCGGGCATGCCGCCCGTCAATGAAAACCGCAGGCGCAGCATGGCCTCCGGCCGCTGGCCATTGTCGATGCGCGCGCCGTTGATGCTACCGACGCAGGGTGTGTATTCGGCGGCATCGAGGCGCAGCGGCCAGAGCGTCACATCGTGCGCGGTCCGGTACTCGCAGCGCGTCGTGCCGAACTTGTCCAGATGACTTTTCAAGGCCGTGCCCCGCCCGACCCGATAGCCGCGCGCCAGGCCAGGATGCCCCCATTCGGGTTGCAGCTGGATCACCGTCATGGACGGGGTGGGCGCAAGATACTGGGGGTAGATCATCTCGGCGAGATGCCGCGTGAAGCGGGGGAATTCGGCCTCCAGCCGCATGCGGGTCCGCGCCGCCAGGAAGCTGAAGCCTTCCAGCATGCGCTCCACGTAAGGATCGGCGCATTCGAAGCTTTCCAGCCCCAGGCGGCCGGCGATCTTGGGATAGGCTGCGGCGAACTCGCCGCCCATCTCGCGCAGGTAGCGCAGCTCCTCGCTGTAGTACCGCAGGAATTCCGGATTCATTCACGCCCCTGTGTGGCGCCCGGGGCGACCGCGATCTGGCCGTTTTCCAGGTCCAGCTCCGTCATCAGGTACAGGCGTTCGGGATACGGTTGTGCCCAGAGATCGCCCTCGACCAGGAAGGCCATGGTGTTGCGCCGGGCGTCCTGGTCTGGCGGCACGGGCGACACCTTGAGCGTATCGACCAGGATCCGCGGTTCGAAGCGCCGCAGGGTCTCGGCGATGTCCGCCGCCAGCCGCAGCCGGTCGACGTTGGACGCGACCTTGCCGGCGTAGTCGGGCAGTCCCGCGTTCAATACGGAACCGGCGATCTCGGGATACGCTTGCGGCCCGCTCTCCAGTCCGGGGATTTGGAGCCGGCGCGCATTGAGCAGCTGGCGAACGTCGCGCAGCACGCCTTCGCGCAGCTGGCGCAGCGAGATCACCCTGTGCTCGCGCAATTCCAGGGCCGATCCGGGGTCCAGGTCGGTAAGCCTGTCCAGTAGCGCCGGCTGCAGCCGATTCCTGCTGACAAGTTCGGTCATCTCGCGTGTGCAACCATCAGATGAAGAAACGATGGAAAGACGGCCGGACCGCCTGATCGGCGGCCCGGCCATACCGGGGTGGCGCTTCGATAAAGCGCCATCCCGTTCAAGCCGCCTGTCAGAACGCTTCGTGCGTGACGCGGTCGTAGCCGCGCGTGCCGGTGGGCTTGAGGGTGCCGTCGTCGATCACCTCGAAGGTGTCGATGGTGATCCGCTTGTAGTCGATGGAGAAGTTATCGACACCGCCCACGGAGCCCGGTTGGAAATCGATGATGTAGCAGTTCTCCAGCTTCCACTTTTCGGCGATAGACGGCGTCTTTTCGCCAGCCCGCGTGTATTGGTAGATGGTGATTTCGGGCACCTCGAGCCGCTTGTCGAATGCGGAAGCCAGCTTGGGCGTGGCCGCCGACGTCGGCTTGGACACGGTGACGTCGCTGTACACCACACTGCCCGGACGCATCTGGCCGCCCATCTTCAGACGCCCGGAGTTGCCGGCTTGATAGCTGGCATGGAACAGGTCGACCTGCTTTTCCGCGCCGGCGAGCTCGCAAGCACCGGGAATGTCCTTGCCGAAATCGCCGGTCCAGCGAATCGGTTGATCTTTATAATCCATGTCGTTCATGCGTTACTCCTGATACGTGATACGCAAAAAATGCCGAACACCGGGCCCGGCGGCGGGTATGCCGCCGGACCTATACGGCGGCGCAATGACGCGGCCGACGTATTACTTCCCTTCGACGGCGGGAAGCTTGCTGACCAACCGCAGCGAAACGGTCAGCCCTTCAAGTTGGTAGTGGGGCTTCAGATAGATCTTCGACGTGTAGAAGCCGGGATTCCCCTCGACTTCCTCGACCGTCACGGCCGCGTCGCTGAGCGGCTTCATCGCCTTGACGATTTCCGACGACTGCGTCGGCATGCCGTCCATGTACTTCAGGATCCAGCGGTACAGCCAGCGCTGCATCTCTTCCTTCGTCTTGAAAGAGCCGATCTTGTCGCGCGCGATGCACTTCAGGTAATGCGCGAAGCGGCAGCAGGCGAACAGGTACGGCAGGCGGGCGGACAGGTTGGCGTTGGCGGTGGCTTCCGGATCGTCGTATTCGGTCGGCAATTGCAGGGACTGCGCGCCGATGAAGGCGGCGGTGCCGCTGTTCTTCATGTGTACGAGCGGCAGGAAGCCCGCCTTGGACAATTCGGCTTCGCGGCGATCGCTGATGGCCACCTCGGTCGGGCAGATGACGTCGACGCCGCCGTCGTCGGTGGGGAACATGTGCACCGGCAATCCGTCCACGGCGCCACCCGACTCCACGCCGCGGATGCGCGAGCACCAGCCGTATTCGATGAAGGACCGGTTGATGTTGACGGCCATCGCATACGCCGCGTTGGCCCAGGTGAAGCGTTCCGGGTCACCCGATCCGGTGTCTTCCTCGAAGGCGAACTCATCCACCGGGTTGGAGCGCGCGCCGTACGGCGTCCGGGCCAGGAAACGCGGCAAGGTCAGGCCGATATAGCGAGAGTCCTCGGATTCGCGCAGCGCGCGCCAGGCGGCATGTTCCGGCGTCTGGAACAGCTTATTGATGTCGCGCGGGTTGGCCAGGTCGCGCCAGGACTCCAGCAGCATGACCGATGGCGCTGCGCCGGCGAAGAACGGCGTATGGGATGCGGCGCAGATCCTGCCGATCTGGGTCAGCAGGTCGACGTCGCGCGCGCTGTTGTCGAAGTAGTAGTCGCCCACCAGGGCGCCGTAGGGCTGGCCGCCGAACTGGCCGAATTCTTCTTCGTAGATCTTCTTGAAGAAGGGACTCTGGTCCCACGCCGAGCCCTTGTATTTCTTCAAGGTCTTGTACAGATCCGTCTTCGAGACGTTCATCACGCGGATCTTCATCTGCTCGCTGGTTTCGGTATTCGATACCAGGTAGTGCAGGCCGCGCCATGCGCCTTCCACGTCGCGGAACTCGGCGCAGTTCAGGATCCTGTTGATCTGCAGCGTCAGCTTGCGGTCGATCTCGGCGATCATGGCCTGGACCGTATCCATGACGTCGGCCGAAATCAGCGTCGCGTCCTTGAGGGCGTATTCCGCCAGGGTGGTGATGGACCGCTCCACCGCACGTTTGGCCTCGTCGTTCTTCGGCCTGAATTCCTTCAGCAACAGGCTCGAGAAATCGCTGCTGGCGCCCTCGATTTCCACTAGTCCGTTGGCCTGTTCGGCCGCCGTCACTGCTTCACTCATGTTCTAACCTCGTATCCTGGGGAATTTACGATTGGGGTGCCGCGCCTTCCGGCTGGTCGGCCGCGGGCGCCTGGCCGGCGCCGGCATCCGGTCCTTCCTGGCCTTCGGCTGGCGCGGCCGGCCGCGCGAGCGTCTGCATCAGCGCCGGATCGGCCAGCAGCTGGGAGACCATGTCTTCCGCGCTGACCTTCCCATCCATATAGGTCATCAGGTTGGACAGGTGGCTGCGCGCTTCCAGCAGCCGGCGCAGCGGCTCGACCTTGCGCGCGATCGCCGCGGGCGAGAAATCGTCCATGCATTCGAAGGTGATATCCACGCCCAGGTTGCCCTCGCCGGTCAGGGCGTTGGGCACCGACGTGGCCACGCGTGGCTTGATCGCGGCCATGCGATCATCGAAGTTCTCGCTGTCGATCTCCAGGAACTTGCGCGCGGCGACCGGCGGCAGCGCTTCGAGCGACTGTCCGGACAGGTCGGACATCACGCCCATGACGAAGGGCAGGTTCACCTTCTTTTCCGAACCATTCACCTCGACGTCGTACTCGATCTGCACACGAGGCGGACGCATGCGCCCGATGGACTTCTGACTGTTTTCCTTGGCCATCCGGAATATCTCCGTTAGTGGGTTGAATAAGCTTCCGACGGATCGATACCGGGTAGGGACACCTCGGGGCGAATGCCGAGAAGAATGCCGATCTCCGCGGAGCCCTGCGGCGCCAGTTCGGACATGAGCTCGATGAAGTTCATGGGGATGAGCCCCTTGGCGCGCTGGAGCAGGACCGGCACGGGGCTGCCGGGTTCCTGTTGCGCGTAGTACTCGCAGATGCGGTCCAGCAGGCGCGCGACGTCGTCGCGGCCGCGGATGTCGCGGTCCGCGCCGGCATGGCCGTCCGCATGGCTGCCTGCATGGATTCCCGCGTAGGTGCCGCCTGCGACTGCTTCGCCCGAGGCGGTGTCCGGCCCCGCCAGGCGCTGGCCGGATCGCAGCACGTCGGGATGGCGCGACAGGTAGTCGCGCAACACCCTGGCCGCATGGCGCAAAAGCCGGGGCAGCTTCTCCACGGCCAGCGCGTGACCGGGCTCGACACGGCGCGCCAGCAGATCCTCGATGCGTTCGAGGCTGGCGCTGGCCTGCTCCAGCCAGGCCAGGCAGGTTTCGATTTCCGCGCGGCTGGCGGCATGCACGGCGGCCTCGACGACCGCCGGTTCCGTCGCGGTTTCGCCCTGGCGCGGGCTGAGTTCCCCGGTGGCGAGTTCGATATCCCGCGGGCTCACGGCGCCGAAACCCGCCGTCCGCACCAAGGCCGCGAGCCGCGCCTGCCGCAGCAGGCCATCGACGTCATCGAGCGCCACCAGGGTGTTCAGGCGCTCCACCGGATCCTTGTCTTCGTCCAGGGCGGGATGCAAATGGTCCCAATGGCGCTCGATGCTGGCTTCGAGCAGCGCCAGTCCGTCGGCCAGGCCCGCGTGTCCATGCAGGCCGGTCAGGCAACGTGCGTTCCACACCAGCACGCGCAGGTCGCGGGTACGTGCCAGCAGCTTCGATATCGCCGGCCTGACCGCCCGCCAGTCGGGATCGGCGGCGTCGATGCGCATGTCGCCGTACTCCACCGCGGCCGTGCCCTGCATGAGGCGGGCCAGCTCGATATAGTCGGCGTCGTACTGCAGGTCGGGACCGCAAGGCGCGTCGGGCGCGATGTCGCCCAGATACGCGTCCAGGTCCATGACGCCGGCGCCCTGTCGGACGTGCCCCGCACCGTCGCCCGGCGCTTCCCGCACGACGCCGTACGCCACGCCGGAGGCCTGCATGGGCTCCGGCGGCGCGGCGCCATCCTGATGCGCGGCTCGCTCGGGAAGTACGTCTTGAACAGACACGATAATGTCTCTCTGGGGCAGCAGCACGCTGGCTTGTGACTGGGGCTGCATCGATACGAAGCGAGTCGCTTCGATCTGGCGATGCGGGTTGCGCGAGGCACATCCTGTGGGATGCACGCCGACGAACGAAACTTTACGTGCGCGCCGCGGTCGCCAGAATCCGAGAAATCTGAGGACGTCGAGAAATCGCGCGCCTGGGATCGCCTCATGTTGCGCGTCGATCACTTTGAGATTTATCGGCAGGCCATGATCGCGGCACGACGCTATGTTCTGGTCTCAGGCAATTCCGCCGATCACCACATGACGGAGACATCGATGCCCACGACGATCGACAACCCTGGCCTCGCCCGCATGCGCCTCGCGCGCAACCAGGTATTGGGAATGCGTCAGTACCTGAAGGACGATGGCGACTACACGGAGCGCGCCTTCCAGCGCTATGTGCGCATATGCCGCCCGCCCCGCGACCTGGAACGCCGGAACTTCCAGGCCATGGTCAAGGTCCTGACCGATGCACGCGTCACCATCAACTTCAATGCCGCGACTTTCTTCACGGGGGAGTGCGCCTACGAGAGCTATATCAACTGCTTCGAACGCGCAGCGCAGGGCCTGGCGCCGCCCCATTCACTCAAGCAACGGGATCAGGTCGAGACGCGGGTGTTCGATTATCCCGGGAAGGACGAATACCATGCGGGGCGCGGCGCCGGCAGAAAACCCGCGCAGGTTCGAATGCAGATCCAGCACTACGCCGCCGACTGGCAGCGGTATCCGATGATGCGGCCGCGTTACGGCGCATTGGACTTCGGCTACTGCGTCAACGGCGGCGTGGGCAGCGATTACTACGGAAAATCCTTATTCATCCTGGAGGACTACGTCAAGGCGGCCAGCAGCTATTCGCATACGGACTCCTTTTTCGTCGAGAAGGACTTCCGCGCACGCCGGGCGGAATACGGCGGCGTGGCGCCCCAGGCACACCAGGCCATCGCGCTGTTCCACGAGATGCCCAAGCTGCTCTATTACTGCCATCCCTTCATGCTGCGGCAGATCTACCGCTATGCCAGCGGGGCAGCCACGCGCGGCAGCGAGCGCAGCCTGCCCGGCGTCCTCGATGGCAAGCTGAATTACATCGAGTGCCAGATGCAGACGGACGTGCGGTTCTCGCGCGACGTGCGGGGCATGGTGATCTCGCACGGCGATATCCAGGCCGCGGCCGCCGCCTACCGCAACAAGGGCTACCAGGCCTACCAGATGCGGAAGTTCGCGCAGCGCTTCGCGCACCGGCATGGATTCCCGGTCCGCTTCGTCGACTGACGAGTCCGGCGCGGGGCGGGGGCGGGCTAGAATCGAGGCGCCGAGTTCCGGCCCGCCGCTACGAATCCGCCATCCGCGATGCCTCACGATTTTCCGTATCCGATCCATCACGCCTCCGCCGACGACCTGGCGCATGCCGTCCATGGCGCCGGCCAGCCCGTCGTACTGGTGCATGGATCGCTGTGCGATCTGCGCTATTGGAAGGCCCAGGTGCCGGCGCTGTCGCGCGACTTCCGCGTGTATTCCGTGAGCCTGCCGGGTTATTGGCCGGCAGCGGCGGACACCGACCTGGCGGGCTTTTCCGTCGAGGACCATGCGGACGCGCTGGCGGCCTTCATCGACCGGCATTGCGGCGGACGCGCGCACGTCCTGGGACATTCGCGCGGCGGGCGCGTCAGCTTCCAGCTGGCGCGTCGGTATCCGGACAAGGTGGACGCGCTGGTGCTTGCCGATCCCGGCCTGGTGCTGAGCGAGCATGACGACAACCGGGACGATTTTCGCCGCCGCGCGCTGGAATGCATACGCGCCGGCAGGATCGAACCCGGCCTGGCCTTGTTCATCGACACGGTCAGCGGCGAAGACACCTGGCGCCGCATGGTGCCCTGGTTCAAGGATATGGTGATCGCCAACGCGCATACGCTGACGGCGCAGGCGCATGAGGCGCCCTACATGCTGACGCCGGCGGACGCCGGGTCGGTTCCGCACCCGGCATTGCTGATAGGCGGCGCGCTCAGCCCGCCGCCTTATCCCGCGGTGCTCGATGCCCTGCAGGATTGGTTGCCGAACGCGCAGTCGCTGCGGATCGCGGGCTCTTCCCATGGCATGAACCTGGGGAATCCGCGCGCCTTCAACGAAGCGGTCCGGCGCTTCCTGGCCGCCTAGCGGCCGCCGGCCCGCGGGTCAGATGGCGGCGTCAGGCGCCGGAGCCGCGGATGCTGTCCGGGCTGAGCTTGCCGTTGAACAAGTCTTCCAGCCGCTTGGAACGCGCGGGCAAGGGCGGGGGCATCCCGGCATCGGGCTGTTGGGCGGGCGGCGTACCGGGGCTGATGCCCGGCTTCAGGCGCACGCCGCAGTAGGCCGGACTGCCGGCCGGCGTGCCAGTGCTGGTGGTCCGGGCGGGACTGGACGACGATCGGCTCGACCACGCGCCGGGCGAGCCGTCGGGATCGTCGATGCGCGCCGCGCCGGCCGATGGCCTCGCGCCGGGCGCGACGGCCGCGGCCGTGCTGCCGCTCATCGCCGGGATGTCAGCGCCGCCCATCATGCACGTGCCCGTGACCGGCCGCAGCGCCAGCCTGGCCAGGCTGGCGCGGGGCCCGCCGCCCGGGCGCGTGCCGATCAAGGTCGTCTTGGGGGTGCGGGCATGAATCAGCCGCTCCACCAGCCGGCTGATCGAGCGGGCGGCGCGCGTGACGCGGCTCCTGCAAGTCCGGAATACGCGCGCGCCCAGCCGGCCGCGCGGCGTCTCGATGCCAGCCATGCCCGCCGCGCCCAGGGCGGACGGCGAGGCGCCGGGTAACTGTATAGCCATTTGATGAATCTCCAAGGCCCTGTCGTGACGGGGCGTGAAAGACGCCGCGGCGCGCGGATCACGCACGCCGGGCGCGTGCCGCACGCGAACGCCGGCCACTGTATCGTCGGCAGGATTCCCGGTCTGTCAGGCCGCGCCGCGCAGGGACCGGCGCGCCGCGCGTCCCGCGACGGAAAGGCCGCCCGGCAAGCTTCCTGCACGGGCGGTGATTCGTAGGACTGTTTGACCACATGTAGGACCAACTAACCCGAACTCTCCCGTCGCACACCGTTGCGGCATCGGTCCGGATCCCCATGCCATCGTCAGGAGCGCCGCGACTTGCGCCGTGCGGCGCTCGGGCGCGCGGCGGCCGCCCGCATGGCCCCGTGGTAAAACACCGGCGACGGCCCGCCGGCGGCGCCCTGCCCCCATCCCCATACGGAGCGACGCATGACCACTCTTTCCGCCACCGTGTGGCAGACCCTGCAGGAAGAATTCTCCGATATCGCCGACGCGCAGGCCTATACGCGCATCGTCACGCGCCTGCTCATCGCCGTGCTGCTGGGCGGCCTGATCGGCTACGAACGCGAACGCAGCGGCAAGGCCGCGGGCCTGCGCACCCATATGCTGGTGGCCCTGGGCGCGGCGCTGTTCGTATTGGCGCCGCTGCAGGGCGGGATGGAAGTCAATGACTTGAGCCGGGTGCTGCAGGGCGTGATCGCCGGCATCGGCTTCCTGGGCGCGGGCGCCATCATCAAATCGAGCGCCGAAGGCGAGGTCCGCGGACTGACCACCGCGGCCAGCATCTGGCTGACGGCGGCGATAGGCATCGCGGCGGGCATGGGCAAGGAAGTCGTGGCGATCGTCAGCGCCCTGATGGCGCTGGTGATACTGGATGTGCTGCACCGGGTGGAGCGGCGCATCAACGGCAGCGCGGCGAACCCGCGCCCGGGCTCGGACGGCCAGGCCTGACCCGCCGCTGTCGCCGCCCGCCCATATCTCCGCCCGTAGCTCCGCCCGTAGCTCCGCCCATATCGCGGCGTTAACCGCCGCGGTTGTCGCCGCGGTTGTCGCCTCGGGCGGATACCTGCCGGGCGACGATCTCGCCCAATACCCGCATCGCGTCTTCCAGGGTGTCGTCCCAGGGATGGCCATAGTTCAGCCGCAGGCAGTCGCGGAACTCGCCGCGCGGCGAAAAGATAGGCCCCGGCGCGACGCTGATGCGCTGCTCCAAAGCCGCACGGTAGACGGCCAGGGCATCCGCGCCGGGCGGCAACTGCACCCACAGGAAATACCCGCCCTGCGGGCGCGAGGCCCGCGTGCCTTCGGGGAAATGGCGCGCCAGCGCCGCCATCATCAGCTGCTGCTGGCGCGCCAGCGTCAGGCGCAGCTGGCGCAGATGGCGGTCGTAGCCGCCATGGTCCAGGTACTCGGCCAGGGCCAGCTGGTTGGGACTGGGGGAAGCCAGCGTCGTCATCAGCTTCTGACGTTCCACGTCACGCGCGTAGCGTCCGGCGGCGACCCAGCCGACGCGGTAGCCCGGCGCCAGGCATTTCGAGAAAGACGCGCAATGCAGCACCAGGCCGTCGCGGTCATAAGCCTTGGCGGGCAGCGGCCGCACCCGCCCGAAATACAGCTCGCCATAGACGTCGTCTTCGATCAGCGGGATGCCATGTCGGGCCAGCAGCCCCACCAGCGCCTGCTTGCTGCTGTCCGGCATCAGGCTGCCGGTGGGGTTCTGGAAATTGGACATGATCCAGCAAGCGCGCGGGCGATGGCGTTCGATGGCCTGGGCCAGCGCGTCCAGCTGGATACCCGTGCGCGGGCTGGTCGGCACTTCCACCGCATGCAGCTTCATGCGTTCCAGCGCCTGCAGGGTGGCATAGAAGGCCGGCGACTCGATCAGCACCGTGTCGCCCGGCCGCGTGACCGCCAGCAGGGCGAGCTGCAAGGCTTCCATCGCGCCATTGGTAATGACCAGGTCGTCGCCCTGCACGTCCATGCCGTCGATCAGGTAGCGCACGGCGATCTGCCGCCGCAGGGCGGCATTGCCCGTGAACATGTCGGCGATGCTGCTGCGCGGATGCATGCGCCGCAGGCCCGCCTTCAGCGAAGACGCCAGACGCATCAAGGGAAACAGCGTGGGCGCCGGAAAGGCGGAGCCCAGGGGAATGGTATCGGGGTCGCGCACGGACCCAAGGACGTCGAATACCAGCGCGGCGACGTCCACCTGCGCGGCGTCGCCATCGGGACGCGATATCTCCGGCTCGGGCGGCGGACGCCGGGTCGGGCTGACGTAATAGCCCGAGCGGTCGCGCGCCTGGATGTAGCCGCGCGCCTCGAGCAGGTAATACGCCTGGAATATGGTGGACACGCTGACGCGGCGCGCGGCGCTGGCCTGCCGCACGGACGGCAAGCGGTCGCCGGCCCGCAGCGTCCCGGCCTGGATGGACCGGGCGATATCGGCGGCGACGGCTTCGTAGCGCTTGAGCGGCGCGGCCCGGGTGGAAGGGGAATCTGGCATGGCTGCTAAGGTAACAATTCCCACGCGCCGGCGCGACAGAAGCGCCGTTTCGTTGCCGATTTGACCATATCCCCCCGCCCGCGAGACCGGTCATGCCTGGAAGTCCCGCCGCTGGGCACGATACTTGCTATCAGGGCGCCCGCTGCGATACATGAAGTAACGTGCGGTACTATTTCCACCGTCGCTGCGATAAGGCGAAGCTTTCAACCGGAACGTCATGCAACTGTCCCACAAAAACGACGATATGCCCGTCCATCTGGGCATAGCGATCCTTAGCGTGCTGATACTGGCCATCGACATCGTGACGCCGCTGGGCGTGGCGATATGGGTGTTCTACATGCTTCCGGTGGTGCTCAGCGTCTTCCAGCGCAATCGCTACGTCCCGTTGATGGTCGCGCTGCTGGAGCTGGTGTTCATCATCGCCGGCACCTTCCTGCCCCTGGGCGGCAATGTCCCGACGCAGAACCTGATCAACCGCAGTTTCGGCCTGGTGACGATGTTCACCACCGCGCTGCTGTGCATGCAGGTCATCACCGCAAGGCTGAACGCGCAGCGGCTGATGTGGCTGCAGCAGTCCGAGAACGCCTTGGCGCAGGACCTGCTGGGCGAACTGAGCGTGCAGGAAATCGGGCAGAACGCCCTGCGGGCGCTGGCCAAGGTCACCAATGCACAGGTAGGCGCGATGTACCGGCTCCACCGCGGCGCATTGTCGTGGGTCGGGGGCTACGCGCGCGACCGGGCCGACGCGCCCGACGCCACGCCGGGCCGCGGCATGGCGCTGGAAGTCGCCAACCATGGCGCCCCGCTGGTCGTGCGCGACCTGCCTCCGGGCTACACGCGGGTCACGTCCGGCGTCGGCGAAGCCGCGCCGCGCGTCCTGGTGGTTGCCCCCATCACCGCCGACGGACGCGCGCAGGGGGTGGTGGAACTGGGATTCCTGCAGGACGGCGGCGATTTCGAGCGCGAGCTGGAACTGCTGCGCACCGGCGGCGAAGTCATCGGCGTCGCCCTGCGCTCGGCCCTTTACCGCGAACACCTGAAGGAGCTGCTGGAAGAAACGCAGCGCCAGAGCGAAGAACTGCAGACGCAGCAGGAAGAGCTGCGCGTCTCCAACGAAGAACTGGAAGAACAGGGCCGCGCCCTGCGCGAATCGCAGACCCGCCTGGAACAGCAGCAAAGCGACCTGATGCAGAGCAATGCGCGGCTCGAAGAACACACGCAGCGGTTGGAGCAGCAGAAGCGCGAGCTGCAGCGGGCCCGCGCCACGCTGGAAACCAATGCGCGCGAGCTGTCCCGCGCCAGCCGCTACAAGTCGGAATTCCTGGCGAACATGTCGCATGAATTGCGCACGCCCTTGAACAGTTCGCTGATCCTGTCGCAGATGCTGGCCGATCCCAAATCGGCGAACATGGCGCCCGGGGAAATACAGCGCTACGCCCGCACCATCCATGCGTCGAACGCGGATCTGCTGACCCTGATCAACGACATCCTGGACCTGTCCAAGATCGAGGCCGGCCATGTGGATATGGCGCCCGAGACCGTGTCGGCCGCCGGCGTGCTGGAACCGCTGCGACAGATGTTCGAGCCCATCGCCGCCGGCAAGCAGCTGGATTTCCGCATCGACATCCACGACAGCGCGCCGGCCACCTACGTGACCGACGCCGCCAAGCTGCAGCAGGTGCTGAAGAACCTGCTGGCGAATGCCTTCAAATTCACCGAACAGGGCGAAGTGGTGCTGACGGTACGGGGCGTGGCCGACGGACGCGTGGCGTTTGCCGTCAGCGATACGGGCATCGGCATCCCGCCGCACCAGCAGGAAGTCATTTTCGAGGCCTTCCGCCAGGCCGACGGCACCACCAGCCGCAAGTACGGCGGCACCGGGCTGGGGCTGTCGATCTCGCGTGAACTGACGCGCCTGCTGGGCGGCGAGCTGCGCGTGGAAAGCGAGGCCGGCAAGGGCAGCACGTTCACCGCCGAGATCACCTCCGACCTGGCCGCCCATCTGGCCGCCACCGAAGCGCAGGCGGCCACGGCCGCCGATGCGGCAAGCCGGGAGAGCGGCGCGGAAGCGGGCGGCGATGCCCCCCTGCCCGCCACGGCGCCCACCAGGACCGCGGCATCGCCCGCCGACAGCGCGGGCGCGGGCATGCGCGCCGCCTTCGCGCGCTTCGATCGCAGCCAGCGTGCCGAGGCCGGCGACGCCGCCCCGCGCGCGCCGTCGGGCTCAGGAACGGGCCTTGCCGGCGCCGGCGAGCGCACGCTGGGCCCCGCGCCCAACATCGGCATCTTCCGGCCGGCGCGCGGCGATATCGAGGAACGCCGCCACGAACGCATGGTCATGGTGATCGAGGACGACGAGCGCTTCGCCGACATCCTGTACGAACTGGCGCACGAACTGGGCTTCGATTGCGTGCTGGTTTCGCACGGCGCCGAAGCGATGCGCCTGGCGCGCGAACTGCGTCCCAGCGGCATCCTGCTGGACGTGGGCCTGCCCGACCAATCGGGCCTGAGCGTGCTGGACCAACTGAAGCAGGATCCGGCCACCCGCCACATTCCCATCCACGTCGTGTCGGTGGCCGACCACATACAGACGGCGCTGGAACTGGGCGCGGTCGGCTATGCGCTGAAACCGGTGGCCCGCGAGGAACTGGTGGAAGCCTTCAAGCGTGTGGAGGAAAAGCTGCAGCGGCGCGCCAGCCGCCTGCTGGTGGTGGAAGACGACCCCGACCTGCGCGCCAGCATTTCGCTGCTGCTGCAGGCCGACGATATCGAGATCACCACGGCGGGCACGGTGGCCGAAGCCCTGGAACACCTGGCCACGCGCACCTTCGACTGCATGGTCATGGACCTGATGCTGCCCGACGCTTCGGGCTACGAGCTGCTGGAACAGATGGGCACCGGCCGCAAGTACGCCTTCCCGCCGGTGATCGTCTATACCGGCCGCGCGCTGACCCGCGACGAAGAACAGCGCCTGCGCCGCTATTCGCGTTCCATCATCATCAAGGGCGCCAAATCGCCGGAACGGCTGGTGGACGAGGTGACGCTGTTCCTGCACCGGGTGGAAGCGACCCTGCCGCCGGACCAGCAGAAGCTCCTGATGCAGGCACGCCAGCGCGACATGGTGTTCGAAGGCCGCCGCGTCCTGCTGGTGGAAGACGACGTGCGGAATATCTTCGCCCTGTCCAGCGTGCTGGAACCGCTGGGCGCGAAGCTGCTGGTGGCCCGCAACGGCCGCGAAGCGCTGGACGCGCTGGCCAAGGACGCGCACGTGGACATCGTGCTGATGGACCTGATGATGCCGGAAATGGACGGCCTGACCGCGACGCGGGAGATCCGCAAGCGGCCGGAATTGCGCGACCTGCCCATCATCGCCCTGACCGCCAAGGCCATGACGGATGACCGCCGCAATTGCCTGGAGGCGGGCGCCAACGACTATATCTCCAAGCCGATCGACGTGGACAAGCTGATTTCGCTATGCCGAGTCTGGATGCCCAAGTAAGCGGCCCCGCCGCGATGGACGCGCTGTTCGACCTGGAGCTGAAGCTGCTGCTGGAAGCCGTCTACCTGCGCTACCAGCACGACTTCCGCGGCTACGCCGTGGCGTCGATGCGCCGGCGCGTCAGGCAGGCGATGACGCACTTCGGCTGCGACACGGTCAGCCAGTTGCAGGACATGGTCCTGCACCAGCCCGAGATTTTCGCGCGCATGCTGCAGTACTTCACGGTGCAGGTCAGCGAGATGTTCCGCGACCCGGAATATTTCCAGGCCGTGCGTGAACACGTGGTGCCGGTGCTCAAGACCTATCCGTCGGTGAAGCTCTGGGTGGCCGGCTGCAGCAGCGGCGAGGAAGTCTGGTCGCTGGCCATCCTGCTGGACGAAGAACAACTGCTGTCGCGCACGCTGATCTACGCCACCGACATCAATACCGACGCGCTGCACCAGGCCGAAAGCGGGATCTACCCGGTGGACCGCATCGCCCAGTTCAGCCGCAACTACCGGGAAAGCGGCGGCACGCGCTCGCTTTCGGATTACTACACCGCCAACCTGCACGACGCCCGTTTCGACCGCCGGCTGCGCGAGCAGATCGTGTTCGCCGACCACAGCCTGGCGACCGACAGCGTATTTTCGGAAGTGCATTTCGTCTCCTGCCGCAACGTGCTGATCTACTTCAACCGGGAACTGCAGGATCGCGCGGCGCAACTGTTCCATGAATCGCTGATACGGCGCGGGTTCCTCGGCCTGGGAACGCGCGAAAGCCTGCGCTTTTCCTCGCAGGCCGGCCGCTTCACGGAAGTCGCGCCGCGCCAGCGCATCTACCAACGCCTATGACGACCGCCGCCCCGCTCTCCTCCGCCGCGATCGAGCTGGTCGCCATCGGCGCATCGGCCGGTGGCGTCGATGCCATCGGCACCGTGCTGGACGCCCTGCCGGCCGACTTTCCGGCGGCCATCGCCATCGTCCTGCATCTGCCGCCGGACCGGCACAGCCTGCTGGCGGAGCTGTTCGCCGCGCGCTGCGTCCTGCCGGTCAAGGAAGTGGAAGACAAGGAATTCATCGCGCCCGGCATGGTCTATATCGCGGCGCCCGACTACCACATGCTGGTGGAGCCGGACCGTTCCTTCGCGTTGTCGCAGGACGAAGCGGTGAACTTCTCGCGGCCATCGATCGACCTGCTGATGGAATCCGCGGCCATCGCCTACCGCGATCGCCTGCTGGGCATCGTGTTGACGGGCGCCAGCCAGGACGGCGCGGCCGGCTTGCAGCGCGTGCGCGCGCTGGGCGGACAAGCCTGGGTGCAGGATCCCGATAACGCGGACTCTCCCGCCATGCCGGCCAGCGCCATCGCGCAGGCCGGCGCGGACCGCATCATGGACAAGGCCACGCTGGCGCTCGCGCTGGCGGCCTTAGGCAAAGACCCTAGAAATAACGGAAATCGACCGTGACTGAAAGCGTCAACATCCTGGTGGTCGACGACATCGCCCAGAACCTCGTGGCGGTGGAAGCCCTGCTGGCCAGGCCAGGCATCCACATCCTGCAGGCGCGCTCCGGCGTGGAAGCGCTGGAGCTGCTGCTGGCGCACGAAGTGGCCCTGGCGCTGATCGACGTGCAGATGCCGCAGATGAACGGCTTCGAGCTGGCGGAACTGATACGCGGCAGCGAGCGCACCCGCAGCGTGCCGCTGATCTTCCTGACCGCCGGCACCAAGGAGCGCGAAGCGCATTTCCGCGGCTACGAGGCCGGCGCCGTGGATTTCCTCTACAAGCCCCTGGACGCCGACGTGCTGATCAGCAAGGTCAATGTCTTCGTCGAGCTGCACAACCAGAAGAAGCTGCTGGCGCGCCAGCTGGAAGAACTGCGCCAGGCCCTGACGCTGAACGAGATGTTCACCGCGGTGCTGGGGCACGATCTGCGCAACCCGCTGTCGGCGGTGCTGCACGGATCGGAGCTGCTGCTGCGCGGCTCCAGCGACCCCAAGGTGCAGACCAACGCCCAGCGCATCCGCTTCAGCGCCGGCCGCATGGCCCGCATGGTGGACCAGTTGCTGGACGTCGCGCGCATCCGCTCGAACGGCCTGGTGCTGCAGCCGGTGCGCAGCGATTACGCCGGCGTGTGCCGCGCCATCGTCGACGAAATCGCGGATCCCGCGCAGCGCGAACGCGTGCAGCTGCACGTCCAGGGCGACTGCCATGGCGATATCGACGTGGACCGCTTTTCGCAGGTGGTGTCGAATCTGCTGGGCAACGCCTTGCAGCATGGCGATCCCGCGCATCCGGTGCTGGTGCGCATCGACGGCGTCGCGCCGGACCGCATCGTCGTGCAGGTCGCCAACCAGGGCGTCGTCCCCGCCGATCTGCTGCCCAATCTGTTCAACCCCTTCCATGCCAGCATGGAAAGCCGCGCGAACAAGAACGGCCTGGGCCTGGGGCTTTATATCGTGAAGAAGTTCATCGACGCGCACGGCGGCACGGTGAGCGTGCGGTCCACACGCGCCGAAGGCACCGTGTTCGAGATCGTCATGCCTCGCGCGAGCGGCGGCGGCGCAGCGTGAACAGGCGCTTGAAGCCCAGCCACTGCTGGGCCAGGAAGGTTTCGCCGTAATCGTGGCCGCCAGCGTCCGGCAGCTGGTCGGCGATGCCCGTGGGGCCGAACTTGCCGTCGAAGCGGCCGGTGCGGAACAGGACGTCCCATATCGGGAAGATCACGCCGTAATTGCTGCCCACCACCTTGCCGGTGGGCGTGGTTTCGTAGGCGATGCCGTGATGCTCGCGATGGAAGCGCGGGCTGACCAGCAGGCGCTCGCCCCAGCGGCCGAAATGCAGGCGCAGGTTGGCGTGGGAAAAGCTTTCGACCAGTTGCAGGATCGCGACGATGGCGACGAACTGCGCGGGCGGCACGCCGATCAGCTGCGACACCACCACGATCACGATGTCGTGCAGGACGTCGTCCAGCAGGTGGTTGCGGTTGTCGCTCCACATGGTCATCTGACGCTGGCTGTGATGCACGGCGTGCAGCGCCCACATCCACTCGAAGGTGTGCTGGGCGCGGTGATACAGGTATTCGACCAGATCGAAGATGAGCAGGTAGATCGCCAGGCTGACCAGGGGATTGTCCGTCACGCCGGGCCACAACTGGTCCAGCTGCAAGGTCGCCAGGCCCCACACGTGCAGGGTGCCGAAGATGTCGTCCCAGAAGGGGTCGATGGCGAAGAACAGCGCGACGCGGAACACGCCCAGGCGATGGATGATCGTGTACAGGATGTCCAGGCGCACGGCGCGGCGGTCGGTGACCGCTTCCACCGGCCGCCAGCGCTGCAGCGGCCCGATCACGCAGATCAGCACCGCGATCTGCAGCAGGCCGGCGATCAGCCACAGCGTGGCGTCGTAGGCGTCTTCGATGACGCCGGACAGCCCCAGCTTGTACAGCACGGGCTGGATGACGGACTCGAACAGCCCTTCCTGGGCCATGCCGATGAGATGATTGAACGTATCCATCGCGAAAAAACCGGTAAACCTATTGACGATGCGCCGCGACCCAGGCGCGGTAAGCGGGATGCTGGTCCAGCGTGGCGAAGCAATAACCCTTTTCCCGCAGCCCCGTGATCAGGGGTTCCAGCACGGCCGGCGCCCAGGGATCCTGGCGCGACCAGATGCCCAGGTGGGCCATCAGGATATCGCCCGGCTTGATATTGGCGAGCGCGCGGGACAGCAGCTGTTTGTTGGGGTATTTGTCGCTGGGCAGTTCATCGCCCAGGAAACCGGCCGACGCCCAGCCGACGTGGCGGTAGCCGCACTGCTGCGCCGCCTTGAGCAGCGCGGGCGACGTGCGCCCGCCCGGCGCGCGGAACAGCGGCAGCATGGCGTGGCCCGTCATTTCCTTGAACCGCGCGGCGGAACGCTGCAGCTCGTCGCAATACTGCTGCGCGGTCAGGACTTCCTTCTTGCCGGCATTGGGACCGAAGTCGGGCCGCATTTCGAAGCGGTCGCCGGGCAGGTCCTTCAGCCAATGGACGTGATCGTAGGTATGCGAACCGAACACGTCGCCATCGGCCACGCGGGCGCGCCACCAGGGCGCCCAGTGGTCGTCCAGCGACGTGCCGTTGGTCTGCGTGCGTTCGTTGGCCAGGAAGAAACTGGCCTTGACGTCGTGGCGCTTGAGCACGTCGGCGATCAGGGGCGCCACGCCCATGTGGCCTGTGTCGAAGGTCAGATAGACGGGCTTGGCGCACAACGGCGCCGGCGCGGCGGCGGCGCCGCCGGCCATGGCCGTGGCAAGCAGGCCGCACAGGGCGGCCGATGCGCGTCTAGTGCATCGCGACATGATCCAGTGTCCATACCCCGTGCGGCGACCGGCCTACGTTGATCTGCCGCACGACTTCTTTCTTGTCGATATCGATGAAGGTCAGCTTGCGCGCCCAGCGCGAGGTGACCAGCAGGGTCTTGCCGTCGGCCATCAGGTCCATGCAGTCCGGACCGCCGGGCGCCGGATATTCCGCCACCGCCTTCAGGTTCTTGAAGTCGATGCGGCTGATGGTATTGGCCGCGCGGTTGCTGACGAAGATGTGCTGGCCGTCGCCCTGGATGCGGAAGGCATGGGCGCCCGCATTGGTCTTGATGCGCGTGATCAGCTTGGGCATGCCCGGGCTGGTCAGGTCGTAGGCTTCGACGTAGCTGTCGCCGGTCAGGGCGACCAGCATGACCTTGTCGCCCGGGACGATGTAGACGTCCGCCGGCGTCTTGCCCACGGGCAGCGTCCAGCGCTTTTCCTGGGTCGCCAGGTTGATGGCCACGACTTCGTCGCTATCCTGCAGCGAGACGTAGGCGGTGGTGCTCTTGCTGTCGATGCCGATGTGGCTGGGGGTCTTGCCGGCCGGCACGCGTTTCATCAGCTTGAGATCGAAACCATCGGCGCGCGGCACGTATTGATAGATGTCGACGTGGTTCAGGCGGTTGGCCGCCGTGACGAACCATTTCATGTCGGGCGAGAAGCGCAGCTGGTAGGGGTCGACGATACCCGTGATGGTGCGCTGGATCTGGCCCGTGCGCGGATCCATCAGC
Organism: Bordetella genomosp. 9; assembly: GCF_002261425.1. Taxonomy (NCBI): domain Bacteria; kingdom Pseudomonadati; phylum Pseudomonadota; class Betaproteobacteria; order Burkholderiales; family Alcaligenaceae; genus Bordetella; species Bordetella genomosp. 9. Next base: position 2,337,849 of record NZ_NEVJ01000003.1, read on the forward strand.
GTCAACGTATCGCCCACCGAGTTGGCGACGATCAGCGATTTCTGATCCGGCGAAAAATACAGGTGATGCGGCTCCTTGCCGGTGGGCAGGCGACGGATTTCCTTGTAGGTGACCGGATCGATCACGCTGACGTTCGCGTCCAGGGAATTCAGGACGAAGATCGGATCATTGTGGGAGGGGCGGGCGGCCTGGCCTTGGGCCTGGGCGGGAGCGACGAACGCGAGGCAGGCGGCCAGCATGGCGCCGCAGGCAAAAGACAAACGATTCAAAAGGGATCTCGCAGTATCGGTGGATAGCGCCCTGAATTTTGACACACGCGCCGCCGATTGGAACGGAAGCTCGGCGGAAAGTTCGCTTCCCGGCACGTAAAATATCAAGTTATTCCGCCGGAACAACAACGCCGCGCGGCCAGCCCATCATCCAGGCCCGTACAAGGACCTGCCGCCAACCGCGCCCACGATGCACTCCCCTGCTCTACCTGAACCGCTCCAGTTGTCCTGGACCGAGGACGGCGCCGACCGTCACGCGGACTGGCGTTCCGAAAGCGGCGCGCCGCCGCCTCGGCGGGTGGTGGTCGCGGACGACACCATGAACGCGGATACGGCCTATCGCCTGGCCTGCGAAGGCACCGCGCTGCTGTGGCGCGGCGACTTCCAGAACGCGCGGCAGCTGCTGCAGGCCCTGACGCGGCGCGTCGACCGGCGCCCGGCATCGAAAAAACGGCCGGCGGATTTCCCGGAAGCCTTCCATCTGCACCGCCAGGCGCGCGCTCAGCGGGCCCGCGTGCTGGGGATGCTGCTGATTCCCTTCGAGCCGGGGCACGTGATTCCCTTGCGGCGCGCGCCCGACGTGGCGCGCGCCTGCCGCGCCGTCCACGGTGAAGCCGAGCGGCCCTATGTCGCGTCCCTGCGCGAACTGCTGGGGCTGGTCGGCGCGTGGCAGTGGCGTGAAAAAGGCGTGGAAATCGCCGCGCTGGGTGCGCGCGTCTATCCGCATTACGGCGTGTACTCGCCGGTGCGGGGCGAGTACCTGGACCTGATCGCGCAGGCGCCCCTGCCGCGCCCGGCGGGTGTGGACCTGGCGTTCGACATCGGCACGGGCACCGGCGTGATCGCCGCGCTGCTGGCGCGCCGGGGCGTGCGGCAGGTGGTGGCGACGGACATGGATCCGCGCGCGCTGGCTTGCGCCGGGGAAAACCTGGACCGCCTGGGCCTGCGGGATCGCGTGCGGCTGGAGCGGGCGGATCTGTTCCCGCCCGGCCAAGCGCAATTGGTGGTGTGCAACCCGCCGTGGGTGCCGGCCCGCGCCAGCGCGCCGGTCGAATACGCGGTCTACGACCCGGAATCGCGCATGCTGCGCGGTTTCCTGCAGGGGCTGGCGGGGCATCTGGCGGATGACGGCGAAGGCTGGCTGATTCTTTCCGACCTGGCGGAACACCTGCGGCTGCGGACGCGCGAAGAACTGCTGGCGTGGATAGAGGCGGCAGGCCTGGCGGTGGCCGGCCGGCTGGATACGCGGCCCGTGCATGGCAAGGCAGCCGACCCGGACGATCCGCTGCATGCGGCCCGCGTGCGCGAAGTGACGTCGCTGTGGCGCCTGCGGCGCCGCGCGGCCGCGAACTGATCGGGCCGGATCGGCCTGCGCGGACCGGCCCGGATAGACGTGGAATAGCCCGGCGCCGACCGGAGCGGCCTAGACCGTCGCGGCGGCGACGCAGAGCGTCGCGACGATGGACACGCCCAGGATGGCGGCGCCCACGGTGCGGCGGCGATTCAAGCCGGTCCAGAGCAGCACCCCGGTAATGGACAGCAGCACCATCCCGCCGGCGATGGTGTCGGCGATCAGCACCCAGGCCGCGGTCACGCCGTTGGCGCGATGCAGGTTCTCCAGGGTGGCGAGCAGGCCCGGCTCCATGCGGCGGACGCTGACCTGGCCGGCGCCCGCCCAGTATTCCGCCTGGACGATGGTCTTGGGCGAACGGAAAGCGATCTGCCAGTGTTCCGGCTGGGTCACGGCCTTGTCGCCCCAGGCCACGGCCTTGGCGGGATCGCGCTGGATGCGTTCGGCGGCCTTGGGCAGCTTCAGTTCGGCCTGCAGCCAGGCGGCCATCTCCTGCGGCGACGCCGGGGCGGGCACGGGCAGGGCCAGCTGCACATTGGTGACCTGCGGCGCGCCGGTGCTGATCTTCATGACCGCGCGGTGATTCTGGAAGAACCCCGTCAGCCCGAACAACAGGCCCAGCACCGCGCCCCACAGGCCGATCCAGCTGTGCGCCTTGCGCAGCCATTTCAGGAAAACGCCGCGGCGATGCCCGGCGGCGTGTACGGGATCGGCGCGACGCGCGGCAGCGGGGTGGGCAGGCAGGATGTGGCTCATTGGATAGGGGCCTTGCCTGTCCGCGCACCCCGTATGGCGGGCGCGGCGGCGGGCCTTCTTTTCGAAAACGCTAATGATATTCGATCTCAGTGCGCTTTCCCTTGTCCAACGTGAACTCCAGCGTGAAGTTGACGCCTGGGCGTGGTCAGGATGCGACGCTCGGGAAATCGGGACGGTATTAAGATGGAGGCCGACCGTCAGGCCGGCCCGCGCAGCCGGCAACCATGCACGACGGCGGCCAACACCGTAGAGGAGCTCAAAGTGACCGACGTTTTTGATCCGGCCCCGGCAGCCGCATTGCTGGCTCGGACGTGGCGGGAGGGACGCCAGATAAGCGAAATCCCCGCCGACATCCGTCCGCGCACCCTGGCCGAGGGCTATGCCTTGCAGGACGCGTTCATCAAGGCCTACACCGCCGAGACGGGCGATCGCGAAGCCGGCTGGAAACTTGGCGTGGGCAGCGTCGCCGCCATGCAGGCCGCCGGCACCGAACGGCCCCTGGTGGGCCGCGTGCTGGCGGGCCATCGCTACGACAACGGCGCGACCGTGCAGGTGCTGTGCCAGGCGCCGATCACCGTGGAGTTCGAAATCGCCTTCGTCCTGGGGCGCGATATCGCGCCGGGCGCGGCGCCGTCCGATCCCATGCAGGCCGTGTCGTCGACCCATATCGCCTTCGAACTGGTCCTGTCGCGCTTCATCAACCGGCGGGCGGTGGGCTGGCCCAGTTTCGTGGGCGACAGCGTGGGCTTCGAGGCCTCCATACTGGGGCCGCGCATCGATGCCGCCGCCATCCAGCGCGGCGTCGCCACGGCGACCGTGCAGGCCGACGGCCAGACGCGGGGCACGGCCCTGAGCGGTGACGACGCGATCGACCCGACGCAGATGCTGCGCCACCTGTTCGACCATGCCTGTTACCACGGCCTGACCCTGCGGACGGGCGACGTGGTCACGACGGGCGCGGTGGCCAAGCCCTTCGATATCCCCGCCGGCAAGACCGAACTGAGCGCCCGCTTCCTGGGGCAGACGCTGAGCGCCCAGGTGGTGCCGGCGCAAGCCTGAGCCGGTTCAGCGCGCGGCGGTGTCTTCCAGCGCCGCGAGGATGCGGCGCTTCAGGCCGAGCAGATCGTCGGCCAGGGACGCCGCCACGGCGGACGGCGGCTCGGCCGTCGTCACGCTGACGTTCAGGGCATACACGGCCCCGTTGGGCAACACCAGCGGCGTGGACAGCGCCACCACGGCGGGCTGCCAGGCCGCCACGCAGTAGCCCGCGTCGCGCACGCTGGCGCAGGCGGACTCGATATCGTCGGCCAGCATCTGGCCATGCCCGGGACGCCTGTGCATCATGGCGGCGATCCAGCCCCGCCGCGTGGCTTCCGGCAGCGCGGCCAGGTAGGCACGGCCCAGCGACGTCAGCTCGATCGGCACGCGCTGGCCCGCCACCACGCTGCGCAGCGACACTTTGCGGCTGTAGCGCACCGATTCCAGGTAGACCATATCGTCGCCGTCGGCGACCGCGATGCCGACGTTGATGCGGCGTGCCTGCGCCAGTTCGCGCATGCACGGGGCGGCCACCTTCATGATCGGCGAGCCGCTGCGCATGGCGTGCGCCAGGCTCAGCACCGGCGCGCCCAGGCGATACGCGCGCAGCGTCGGCTCGTATTCCAGGAACCCGGTGCGCACCAGGGTCTGCGACAGGCGGCTGACGGTCGCGCGCGACAGGCCGGTGCGTTCGGCCAGTTCGCCGTTGCCCAGCACTTCCAGGCCGGGCCGGAAGGCGCGTAGCAGGGCGATGCCGCGCTCCAGCGACCGGTTCGCGGGCGATGCGCCGGGCGCGAATCGGGCGGGCGCCGCCGCGGCCGGCGATCGGGTCGCCCCTGCCGCGCCGGGCCTGGCGGGCTGGGTGGCGGACCGCGCGGCCGTCGGTGCGGGCGGCTGGGCGGCGGGCGTGGGGCGGCGAGAGGGTGGCATGGATCATCCAGGGCCGGCGGCGACCCATTTCCATCAGGTGAAAATACCGGCGCGCCGGGCGCGACATTGTCACCTAAACTGGCCGCATCGCAAAAGACGATCGCACCCGCCTTGCGCAGCCGTCTCCAGGCCCTCGCCTGAACAGCCGCATCCATGCTGCCCACCCGGCGGGGCGTGCTTCCGGAGACGCTGATGACCTTCCCCCCGACCCTGACACGGCGCGCCGCCATCGCGCTCGCCGCCAGCTGCCTGGCGCTTGCCGGGCTGGCGACGACCGCGGCCCAGGCCGCCTATCCCGAACGCCCCATCCGCCTGATCGTGCCCTTCCCGCCGGGCGGCGGCACCGACCTGGTCGGCCGCCAGCTCGCCGAGGGCATGACGCAGAACCTCGGCCAGACGGTGGTCGTGGAAAACCGCGGCGGCGGCAGCACCATCATCGGCACGGAAGCGGTGGCCAAGGCGCAGCCTGACGGCTACACGCTGCTGCTGGCGACCTTCGCCCATGCCGTCAACCCGGCGCTGCACAAGAAGCTGCCCTACTCCACCTTCGATGCCTTCGCGCCGGTGGCCCTGATCGGCCGCTCGCCCAACGTGCTGGTGGTGTCGCCCAAGGCGCCGTTCAAAACGGTGCAGGAGCTGCTGGCCTATGCGCGCGCGCACCCCGGCAAACTGACCTTCGGTTCCTACGGCAACGGCACGTCCGCGCACCTGGCCGGGGAAATGTTCAAGAGCCTGGCCAAGGTCGATATCGTGCACGTGCCCTACCGCGGGTCCGGGCCGGCGCTGACCGACCTGATGGGCGGCCAGATCGACATGATGTTTTCCACCGTGTCCAGCGTGGCGCAACTGGTGAAGAACGGCCAGCTGCGCGCCCTGGCGGTCACGTCGGCGCAGCGCTCGCCGTCGCACCCCGACTGGCCCACCGTGGCCGAGGCCGGCGTGCCCGGCTACGTCGTCGAAAGCTGGTACGGCATCTATGCGCCCGCCGGCACGCCGGCGGACGTGATCGGGCGCCTGAATGCCGCGTTGAAAGTGGCCGTGCAGGCGCCCGGCTTCCGCCGCAACGTGGAAGAGGAAGGCCTGGTGATCAATGTCGGCGAGCCCGCCCAGCTGGACACCTTCGTGCGCGGCGAGGCGCAGCGCTGGGACAAGATCATCAAGGACGCGGGTATCTCCGAACAGTAATCCGCGCCGGCGAACGCGGCCGCGCCCCGGCACCGAATCATCCATGCAACCCAACGCGAGCCGCGGCTCGCAGAGAAGAGATCATGTCGAATCCCACCCTACAAATGCAGGTCGACGACGGCGTCGCCGTCATCACGCTGAACCGTCCCGAAGTGCGCAATGCGATCGACGACGAAATGCGCCAGGACTTCATCGCCATGCTGGACCAGGTGACGCGCGACAACGCCATCCGCGCGCTGGTGCTGACCGGCGCCGGCAAGGCCTTCTGCGCGGGCGGCGACATCCGCGGCATGCGCGAACGCATGGCGGCGCCGGCCGGCCAGGTCGCCTTCAACGGCTGGAGCCGCCAGCAGCGCACGCACCATGCGATCGCCGCCCTGCACGACCTGACCAAGCCCACCATCGCCGCGGTGAACGGCGCCGCGACGGGACTGGGCTGCGACCTGGCCCTGTGCTGCGATTTCGTGATGGCCGCCGATAACGCGACTTTCGCCATGACCTACATCCTGCGCGGCCTGATCCCGGACGGCGGCGGCATGTACTTCCTGCCGCGCCGCGTCGGCCTGCAGCACGCCAAGGAATTGATCTACAGCGGGCGCACCGTCACGGCGGAAGAAGCCCACGCCCTGGGCATGGCCGACCGCGTGGCGCCCGCCGGCGAGCTGTTGCAACAGGCCTGCGACTGGGCCCGCACGCTGAGCGCCGGATCGAGCGCCGCGCTGGCCCTGAGCAAGACCATCCTGAACCAGACCTTCGAGCTGACCGCCGACCAGGTCTTCCAGATGGGCAGCCAGGCGCAGGCAATCTGCTACACCACCGAACAACACCAGGCTTCGGTGCAGGCCTTCCTGGACAAATCCGCGAAGAAGAGCTGAAAAGAGGGCTGACCCCATGAACGCCATCCATACCCTGCTCCACCCGCGCAGCATCGCCGTCATCGGCGCGTCCGCGGATGCCAGCAAGACCGCCGGCCGTCCCGTCGCCTATCTGCAGAAGCACGGCTACGGGGGCGCCATCTATCCCGTCAATCCGCGCGCCGACCAGGTGGCCGGATTGACCTGCTATCCCGACATCGACAGCCTGCCCGGCGTGCCGGACGTCGGCCTGGTGCTGGTGGCGCCGGACCGCGCGATCGAGGCCGTGGGCGCCTTGTCACGGCGCGGCACGCCGGCCGCCATCGTGCTGGCCAGCGGCTTCGGCGAAACCGGCGAAAGCGGCGCGCGCCGCCAGCAGGCGCTCAAGGAAGCCGCCGGCGGCATGCGGCTGCTGGGGCCGAACACCATCGGCCTGGTCAACCTGACGGATCGCATCATGCTGTGCGCCAGCGGCGCCCTGGAGATGGAATCGCTGCAGGGCGGCGGCATCGCGGTGGTGTCGCAGAGCGGCGGCATCCTGGGTTCGCTGCTGTCGCGCGCGGCGGCGGCCGGGCTGGGTTTCTCCAAACTCGTTTCCACCGGCAACGAAGTCGACCTGGAAGCCGCAGACTTCATCGACCACCTGGCCGACGATCCGGCCACGCAGGTCATCGCCTTGTACATGGAAGGCCTGCGCAATCCGGAAAAATTCCGCCAGGCGGCGTTGAAGGCGGCCCGGGCCGGCAAGCCGGTGGTCGTCTACAAGGTCGGCCGTTCGGAATCCGGCGCGCGCTCGGCGGCGTCGCATACGGGCGCGCTGGCCGGCGAAGACCGCGTCTACGACGCCCTGTTCAGCCAGGTCGGCGCGGTCCGCGCCCAGACCTTCGCCGATCTGCTCGACATCCCGGCCGCGCTGGCCACGCGCCGGCCGCTGCGCGGCAAGCGCATCGCCATCCTGACGTCGACTGGCGGCGCGGGCACGCTGGTGGCCGACAGCCTGGGCGTGGCGGGCTTCGAAACCCCGCCGCCCGGGCCGGAAACGGCCGCGCGGCTGCGCGATCTGCAAAAGAACGACCAGATCGTGCTGGACCGCAATCCCATCGACGTCACGCTCGCCGGGCTGCAGCCCGAGCTGCTGCGCAGTACCATCGCCACGCTGCTCGACAGCGCCGATTACGACGCGGTCATCACGATCGTGGGTTCGTCCGCGCTGGCGCAGCCGACGCTGGCAGCGGGCGCCATCGCGGCGTCGCTGGACCAGAGCGACAAGCCGGTGCTGGCCTACGTCAGTCCCCATGCGCCGGCGGTGCTGTCCAACGTCAACCGCGCGGGCGCGCCCGCCTTCACGGCGCCGGAAAGCTTCGCGGCGGTGCTGTCGGCGATGCTGGCGCGCACGGCGCGCGAGAACGCCGGATCGGTCGCGGGCGACGCGGGCGGGGCCAAGGCGGCCGGTGCGGGTGCGGCCGGTGCGGCGGGCGCGCATGCCGGGGCAAGCGGATCCAGCGCGGGGACCTCGGCTGTCGACGCGGCGGACCTGCCTTCCGGTTCGCTGAACGAAGCCCAGGCCCGCGCGCTGTTCGCGCGCTACGGCATTCCTTCGGTCGGCGAGCGCGCGGTGGCGGACGCGGCGCAAGGGCAGCGCGAAGCGCGAGCCTTCGATCGCCCCGTCGTGCTCAAGGTCCTGTCCAGCCGCATCACCCACAAGACCGAAGCCGGCGGGGTCGCGGTCGGCGTCGCGCCGGAGGCGGTGGGCGAGGCGATCCAGGCCATGGCGGCGCGCGTGCGCGAGCGCACCGGCATCGAGCCGGAAGGCTATCTGCTGCAGGAAATGGCGTCCGGCGTGGAAATGATCGTCGGCGTGCATCGCGACCCGCAGTTGGGCCCGACCCTGCTGGTGGGACTGGGCGGCGTCACGGCCGAATTGTTCCAGGACACCGCGTTGCGCCTGCTGCCCGTGGACCGCGCCACCGTGGGCGAGATGCTGCGTTCGCTCAAGTCCTGGCCGCTGCTGGACGGCTATCGCGGCCGCCCCAAGGCCGACGTCAAGGCGCTGGAGGACGCGGTGCTGAACTTCGCGGCCATGGCCGGACAGTTGGGCGATCGCCTGGTCGAGGCGGAGATCAATCCGCTCTTCGTCCAGGAAGAAGGCCGCGGCGTGCGCGCGGCGGACGGCGTCGCCATTTTGAAATAAGGCGCTTCAACGCCTCTGGCACGGGGCCGCCGCCGCGGCGCGGCGCCGGAGCCTGGGGCGCGCCCGGCCGCCCTCGCCTGGGCATCCCGGCCGCCCCCCGGCCGGGGACCGGTGGCCGGCGCCCCTGGCCGGGCGCCCCTGGCCGGGCGCCCCTAGCCGGGCGCCCCTGGCCAATACCATCCGTCAAACTCTTGGTGTACCTTACGGCAGAGCGGCGTGGATTTTCCGCGCGGCTCGTCGCCCAAGGAGTACATGACGCATGAAGCCCGGCATACTGGCCATCGACATCGGCGGAACCGGCCTTAAGGCTGCCGTCATCAACGAGAAAGGCCAGATGCTGGCCGAGCGCGTCCGCGTGCCCACCCCGCATCCCTGCCCGCCCAAGATCCTGCTCGAAAACGTCAAGCGCATGGTCGCCGGCCTACCCGAATTCGACCGCATCTCCATCGGTTTCCCCGGCGTGGTGCGCGAAGGCAAGGTGCTGACCGCCCCCAACCTGGACACCAGCTTGTGGGCCGGCTTCCCGCTGCGCCAGGCGATCTCGCGCGCCTTCGGCAACAAGCCCGCCCGCCTGCTGAACGACGCCGACATGCAGGGCCTGGGCCTGGTCAGCGGCCGCGGCCTGGAATTCGTGATGACGCTGGGCACCGGCGTCGGCACCGCACTTTTCCGCGACGGCGAACTCATGCCGCACATGGAACTGGCCCACCATCCCATCCATAAAGACAAGACCTACGACGAATACCTGGGCGAAGCCAAGCGTAAAACCCTGGGAAAGAAACAATGGAACCGACGCGTGCGGCGGGCGATCGAACTGGTCGACATGCTGTTCATGCCGGATCGCATCTACATCGGCGGCGGCAATGCCGCACGGCTGGATTTCGCCGGCGACGACCACATCCGGATCGGCTCCAACGACGCCGGCCTGGAAGGCGGCGCCGCCCTGTGGCGCGAGGCGCGCCGCGCATGAACGGCCCCTGAATACCTGCCCGCGACGGCCTGGCGCCCGGCCGTTCGCGATGCCAGACGCCCTTGGTCCACCGGCGGCCAAATGGGCATGACGATTGCTCCTGAAGCCGGTTTGTCCGCGTTTCCGCCAGAGAGAGGTCTCATGAATACTCCACCGTCCCCCGATCCCGCGCGCAATGACGAAAAGCTGGACCTGCTGTGCATCGATACGCTGCGCACCCTGGCCATGGACGCGGTTCAGAAAGCCAATTCCGGCCACCCCGGAACGCCCATGGCGCTGGCGCCGGTCGCCTACACCCTGTGGCACGATTTCCTGCGCTACGACCCGGCCCATCCCGACTGGCCCAACCGCGACCGCTTCGTGCTGTCGGCGGGCCATGCGTCCATGCTGCTGTACGGCCTGCTGCACCTGGGCGGCGTGATCGAAATCGACGCCGACGGCACGCCCAGCGGCAAGCCGGCCGTCAGCCTGGATGACATCAAGCAGTTCCGCCAGCTCGACTCCAAGACCCCCGGCCATCCCGAATACCGCATGACCACCGGCGTGGAAACCACCACCGGCCCGCTGGGCCAGGGCTGCGCCAACAGCGTCGGCATGGCCATCGCCCAGCGCCACCTGGCGCAGCGGTTCAACGCCCCGGGACGCGAGGTCTTCGACTACAACGTCTATGTCATCTGCGGCGACGGCGACATGATGGAAGGCGTCTCCGGCGAAGCCGCGTCCATCGCCGGCCACCTGGGCCTGTCGAACCTGTGCTGGATCTACGACAACAACACCATCAGCATCGAAGGCCATACCGAACTGGCCTTCAGCGAGAACGTCGCCGCGCGCTTCGCCGCCTATGGCTGGAACACGTTGCACGTCACCGACGCCAACGACCGCATGGCGGTGGCCGCCGCGCTGCGCCAGTTCCAGGCCACCACCGACCGGCCGACGCTGATCGTGGTCGACAGCGTGATCGGCTTCGGCTCGCCGAACAAGCACAATACCGCCGCGGCCCACGGCGAAGCCCTGGGTGAAGAAGAAGTCCGCCTGACCAAGAAAGCCTATGGCTGGCCGGAAGACGCGCAATTCCTGGTGCCCGACGAAGTGCGCGACCGCCTGCACGACGCCCTGGCCGCGCGCGCCCAGCCCGCCTACGCGCAGTGGACGAAGACGATGGAGCAGTTGAAGGCGCAGGACGCGGCCATGCATGAAGAACTGCAACGCATGCGCCAGGGCCAGCTGCCCGACGGCTGGGACAGCGAGGCGCCCGTCTTCCCCCCGGACGCCAAGGGACTGGCGACCCGCGACTCGGGCGGCAAGGCCTTGAATGCATTCGCCAAGCACATCCCGCTGCTGATGGGCGGCGCCGCCGACCTGGCGCCTTCCACCAAGACCAAGCTGACCTTCGACGGCGCGGGCAGCTTCGAGCGCGACGACTACGGCGGCCGCAACATGCACTTCGGCGTGCGCGAACATGCCATGGGCGCCATCGCCAACGGCATGGCGCTGTCGCACGTGCGCCCCTACACCGCCACCTTCCTGATTTTCAGCGACTACATGAAGCCGCCGATCCGGCTGGCCGCGCTGATGGAATTGCCGGTGATCTTCGTTTTCACGCACGATTCCATCGGCGTGGGCGAAGACGGTCCCACCCACCAGCCGGTCGAACAGATGGCGCAACTGCGCGGCATACCCGGCATGCGCGTCCTGCGGCCCTGCGACGCCAACGAAACCGTGGAAGCATGGAAGGTGGCCCTGCAGCAGACCAATCATCCCACCGCGCTGGTGCTGACGCGCCAGCCCCTGCCCACGCTGGACCGTACCAAGTACGCGCCCGCGACCGATCTGCGGCGCGGCGCCTACGTGCTGGCCGACTGCGCGCCGCAGCAGCCCCAGGTCATCCTGATGGCCACCGGCAGCGAAGTATCGCTATGCCTGCAGGCCTACGATCGATTGCGCGCCGACGGCATCGCCGCGCGCGTCGTCTCCATGCCCAGCTGGGACCTGTTCGAAGAGCAGGACCAGGCGTATCGCGACAGCGTGCTGCCGCCGGACGTGACCGCGCGCGTGGCGGTCGAGCAGGCCGGCTACATGGGCTGGGACCGTTACGTCGGCACCAAGGGCGAGACCATCGCCATGCGCACCTTCGGCGCGTCCGCGCCCATCGCCAAGCTGCAGGCGAAGTTCGGCTTCACGGTGGACAATGTGATTCGCGCCGCGCGCGAGCAGGTTCAAGAGAAAAGGAGTACGAAATGAACCAAACGACCAAGAACCCGCTGGTCCGGCTGGCGGAAGCCGGACAGGCCATCTGGCTGGATTTCCTGAGCCGTGAATTCCTGGCGCAGGGCGGCCTGGACAAGCTGGTGCGCGAGGACAGCCTGACCGGCGTCACCTCCAACCCGTCCATCTTCGAAAAGGCGATGGGCCACGGGGAATCCTACGACGAGCAGCTGCACGCCATCCTGTACCAGGCCGATGCCGAGCCCGGCGACGTCTACGAGCAACTGGCGGTGCGCGATATCCAGCATGCCGCCGACGCGCTGCGGCCGGTGTACGACCGCCTGAAAGGCAAGGACGGCTACGTCAGCCTGGAAGTCTCGCCCTACCTGGCCTACGACACCGAAGGCACCCTGAACGAAGCCCGCCGCCTGTGGAAGGCGGTGGACCGTCCCAACCTGATGATCAAGGTGCCGGGCACGCCGCAGGGCGTGCCGGCCATCCGCCAGCTGATCGAGGACGGCATCAACGTCAACGTCACGCTGCTGTTCTCGCGCGACGCCTACCGCGCGGTGGCGCTGGCCTATATCGACGGCCTGGAAGCCCGCGCCAAGGCCGGCAAGCCGGTGGACAGGCTGGCCAGCGTGGCCAGCTTCTTCATCAGCCGTATCGATAGCCGCATCGACAAGAACATCGACGAAGCCCTGAAAAAGCCGGGCGCCGACGGCGACCGCCTGAATGCGCTCAAGGGCAAGATCGCCATCGCCAACGCCAAGCTGGCCTACCAGGACTACCTGGGACTGATCGGCGAGGACCGCTGGAAGGCGCTGGCGCAGAAAGGCGCGCAGCCGCAGCGCCTGCTGTGGGCGTCCACCGGCACCAAGAACCCCGCCTATCCGGCCACGCTGTATGTCGACGAGCTGATCGGCCCGGACACCGTCAACACCATGCCCGCGCCCACCATGGACGCATTCCGCGAGAAAGGCACGGTGGAAACCACCTTGACGCGCGACGTCGACACGGCGCGCCGGCAGCTGGAAGACGCGCAGAAGCTGGGCCTGGACCTGGACGGCGTCACGCGCGAACTGGTGGAAGACGGCACCAGGCAATTCTCCGACGCCTTCGACGCGCTGCTGGGCGCGGTCGCGGCCAAGCGCATGACCTACCTGGGCGAACAGGTCAACGGCGTGGCGTACGAACTGCCCAAGCCGCTGGCCGAGGCCGTCGACAAATGCCTGGACCGCGCGCGCGCCGATGGCTGGGTGCGCCGCCTGTGGCAGCATGATGCATCCATGTGGACCGGCCAGCAGGAAGACCGCTGGGTGGGCTGGCTGGCCGCCGGCCAGGGCAAGCAGGTCGATGCCGACGCCGTCGCCGCGCTGGCGCGCGATCTGCAGGCCGAACGCTACACGCACGCCGTACTGCTCGGCATGGGCGGCTCCAGCCTGGGACCGGAAGTGCTGGCGCAGACGCTGGGCGAGTCGGGCCAGGGCCTGGCGCTGCATGCGCTGGACTCCACCAACCCGGAAGAAATCTGCGCGGTGGAACGCGGCATCGATTTCGCCCGCACGCTGTTCATCGTGTCGAGCAAGTCGGGCTCCACGCTGGAACCGGAAATCCTCAACGCGCATTTCCACGCGGCCACCGTAGCCGCCGTCGGCCAGGAAAATGCCGGCAAGCATTTCATCGCCATCACCGATCCGGGTTCGAAACTGGAAGCGGCCGCCAAACAGGCCGGCTATCGCGCCATCTTCCATGGCGACCCCACCATCGGCGGCCGCTATTCGGTGCTGTCGGTGTTCGGCCTGGTGCCGCTGGGCGTCATGGGCCACAACGTCGCGCACTTCCTGGAAACCACCCAGACCATGGTGCGCGCCTGCGGCCCGTCGTCGCCGCCCGCGGTCAACCCGGGCGTGCGCCTGGGCGCCGTCCTGGGCGAGGCCGCCCGCGCCGGCCGCGACAAGGTCACCATCTTCGCGTCGCCCGCGGTCGCCAGCATCGGCTCGTGGCTGGAACAACTGCTGGCCGAATCCACCGGCAAGCATGGCAAGGGCATCGTGCCGGTGGACCTCGAACCCATCGGCACGCCCGACGTCTACGGCCAGGACCGCGTGTTCGCCTACGTGCGCTGCGCCGAGGACGACACCGCCCAGCTCGACGCCAAGGTGCAGGCCCTTGCCGCCGCCGGGCAGCCCGTCATCCGCATCACGCTGCCGCGCCCGGCCGCCATCGGCCAGGAATTCTTCCGCTGGGAAGTGGCCACCGCCATCGCCGGCGCCGTCATCGGCATCGACCCCTTCGACCAGCCCGACGTCGAAGCCAGCAAGATCAAGACGCGCGCCCTGACGGACGCCTACGAGAAAACCGGCCAGCTGCCCGCCGAAACGCCCATCGCCGAAGACGGCGACCTGGCCTTCTACGGCGACAAGTCGCTGGCCGCCGACGGCACCGTCGAAGGCGTGCTGAAGGCGCACCTGGCCCGTCTGGGCCAGGGGGACTACGCCGCGGTGCTGGCCTATGTGGCGCGCAACGCCGCGCACGAACGGCAGATCGCCAGCCTGCGCGCGACGGTGCGCGACCGCCGCAAGGTCGCCACGGTGGGCGGCTTCGGTCCGCGCTTCCTGCATTCCACCGGGCAGGCCTACAAGGGCGGCCCGAACAGCGGGGTTTTCCTGCAGATCACCGCCGATCCGGCGCGCGACCTGCCCATCCCGGGGCGCAAGATCAGCTTCGGCACGGTGCAGGCGGCGCAGGCTTCCGGCGATCTGCAGGTGCTGGCCGAGCGCGGCCGGCGCTATCTGCGGGTGCACATCAAGGGCGGCGACGTCGAAAGCGGGCTGGCCCGCCTGGCCAAGGCCGTCAAGCAGGTGACGAACTGATCCGGGCCGAGCAGGCCCTGGTTTTCCGGACCGGGCGCGGCTAGCCGCGCCGGTTTATTTACGCGGAGATTTTGCTATGCAACTCGGATTGATTGGACTTGGGCGCATGGGCGCCAACATCGCGCGCCGCCTGATGCGGAACAAGCACGAGGTCATCGTGTACAACCGCAGCCTGGACAAGGTCAAGGAGCTGCAGTCCGAAGGCGCGACGGGCGTCGACAACGTGGAAGCCCTGATCGCCAAGCTGGCCAAGCCCCGCGCGGTCTGGGTCATGCTGCCGGCCGGCGCCGTCACCGAACACATGATCGATACGCTGGCGGGCCTGATGGAGCCGGGCGACATCATCATCGACGGCGGCAATACCATGTACAAGGACGATATCCGCCGCGCCAAGGCGCTGGCGGCGCGCCAGATCGAGTACGTGGACGTCGGCACCTCGGGCGGCATCTGGGGCCTGGAACGCGGCTATTGCATGATGATCGGCGGCCAGGACAAGGTCGTGAAGCACCTGGATCCGATCTTCTCCTGCCTGGCGCCGGGGCTGGGCGACATCCCGCGCACCCCGGGCCGCGAAGGCCGCGACGCGCGCGCCGAGCAGGGCTACATCCATGCCGGTCCCGCCGGTTCGGGACACTTCGTCAAGATGGTCCACAACGGCATCGAGTACGGCATCATGCAGGCCTATGCCGAAGGCTTCGATATCCTCAAGACCAAGGGCTCCGACCAGTTGCCGGAAGACCAGCGCCTGAACATCGAAGTCGCCGACGTCGCCGAGGTCTGGCGGCGCGGCAGCGTGGTGTCGTCCTGGCTGCTGGACCTGACGGCCATCGCGCTGGCCAAGGATCCCAAGCTGGCGGGCTTCTCCGGCGACGTGGCCGACAGCGGCGAAGGCCGCTGGACCATCGACGCCGCCGTCGAGCAGGCCGTGCCGGCGCCGGTGCTGGCCAGCGCCCTGTTCGCCCGCTTCCGCTCGCGCCAGGACGCCACCTTCGGCGACAAGATGCTGTCCGCGATGCGCTTCGGCTTCGGCGGCCACGTCGAGGAGAAAAAATAATGACGGCCGCGCAATCGACAAACCGCGCCCCGCGGTCGCAGATGGCGCCGCCGGCTACCCTTTTTCTGTTCGGCGCCCATGGCGACCTGGTCAAGCGGCTGCTGGTGCCGTCGCTGTACAACCTGACGCGCGACGGCCTGGTGGGCGACGCGCTGCATATCGTCGGCGTCGACCACAACAAGGTCAGCGACGAGGAATACCGCGGCAAGCTGGCCGACTTCATGCAGGAAATGTCGGCCAAGCGCGGCAAGAGCGAAGGCGGCGAGCCGGCGCTGGACGACCAGCTGTGGGACCGCCTGGCGCAGCGCATCACCTACCTGGAAGGCGACTTCCTGGATGACGGCACCTACCAGGCGATCAAGCAGCGCATCGAGGCCTCCGGCACGCGCAACGCGGTGTTCTACCTGGCCACCGCGCCGCGCTTCTTCTGCGAAGTCATCACGCGCCTGGCCCATGCGGGATTGCTGGAAGAAGGCGACGACCAGTTCCGCCGCGTGATCGTCGAAAAGCCCTTCGGCTCCGACCTGAAGACCGCGCAGGAACTGAACGCCGGCATCCTTGCCGTGATGGACGAAAAGCAGGTCTATCGCATCGACCACTACCTGGGCAAGGAAACGGTGCAGAACATCCTGGTCAGCCGTTTTTCCAACGGCCTGTTCGAGGCGTTCTGGAACAACCACTACGTCGACCACGTGCAGATCACCGCCGCCGAAACGGTGGGCGTGGAACAGCGCGGCAACTTCTACGAACGCACCGGCGCGCTGCGCGACATGGTGCCCAATCACCTGTTCCAGCTGCTGGCCATGGTCGCCATGGAGCCGCCCGCGGCCTTCGGCGCGGACGAGGTGCGCAGCGAAAAGGCCAAGGTGGTCGCCGCCATCCGCCCGCAGTCGCCGGAAGAGGCGCGCCGCAATTCGGTGCGCGGCCAGTATTCCACCGGCGAGACCGGCGGCCAGCGCGTGCCCGGCTATCGCGAGGAAAACCGCGTCGCGCCAGACAGCTGCACGGAAACCTTCGTCGCGCTCAAGCTGTGGGTGGACAACTGGCGCTGGGCCGGCGTGCCCTTCTACCTGCGGACCGGCAAGCGGCTGGGCGTGCGCAGCACGCAGATCGCCATCTGCTTCAAGCCCGCGCCGATGTCGCCGTTCCGGGACACGCATGTGCACCGCCTGCGCCCCAACTACCTGATCATCCAGATCCAGCCCGACGAAGGCATGTGGTTCGACTTCCAGGCCAAGAAGCCCGGCACCACGCTGGAAATCGACAACATCCAGATGGGTTTCGCCTATTCGGATTTCTTCAAGATGCAGCCGTCGACGGGCTACGAAACGCTGCTGTACGACTGCATGATCGGCGACCAGACGCTGTTCCAGCGCGCGGACAATATCGAAAACGGCTGGCGCGCGGTGCAGCCTTTCCTCGATGCCTGGCAGGACTGCAAGGACGTGCACATGTATCCGGCGGGGACGGACGGCCCCGACGCCGCCGACGAACTGCTGCGGCGGGACGGGCGCGCATGGCACAGCCTGAAGTAGACCGGGGCGCCATCCGGCTGCTGGTGTCGGATGTCGACGGCACGCTGGTCCGGCCCGACAAGCAGATCAGCGCCGCCACCATCGCGGCGGTGCGCGCGCTGCGCGGCGCGGGCATCGCCTTCACGCTCGTCAGCAGCCGGCCACCGCGCGGCATGCTGCCGCTGATCCGCCTGCTGGACCTGGACGTGCCGACTGCCGCCTTCAATGGCGGCGCCATCGTCGATACCAGCGGGCGCACCATCGAATCGCATCCGCTGTCGGTGGAAAACGCCCGCATCGCGCTGGACATGTTCGACGGCCAGCCCGTGGAAACCTGGGTGTTCGCCGACGACAAATGGCTGCTGCGCGATCCGGACGGTCCCTACGTGCCGCTCGAACGGCACACGCTGGGCTTCGACGGCACCCTGGTCGACAGCTTCGAGCCCTACCTGGACCGCATCGGCAAGATCGTCGCCGCCAGCGCGGACGCGGACGGCCTGATCCGGCTGGAACAGGAAATCAACCCGCGCATCGCGCCGGGCGCCCATGCCTCGCGTTCGCAGGTCTACTACCTGGACGTCAACCATGCCCGCGCGAACAAGGGCGACGCGGTGGAAGCGCTGGCGCGCCACCTGGGCGTATCGCTGGCGGAAACCGCGGTGATCGGCGATGGTGACAACGACGTGCCCATGTTCCAGCGGGCCGGCCTGTCGATCGCCATGGGGCAGGCAAGCGCGCAGGTGCGGGCCCAGGCCACGGTCACCACCGCCAGCAATGCCGACGACGGACTGGCGGCGGCGGTGCACCGCTTCATCCTTCCCGCGGCCTGAGGAGTCTTCATGGACAAGGAACAAAGCTGCATCTTCGAGAACACCGCCAGCCTGGTGGCGCATCTTGCCGACTGGCTGACGGCGCGCATCGCGGCCTGCGAAGGACGCTTCGCGCTGGCCCTGTCGGGCGGCAGCACGCCCAAACCCTTGTATGAACTGCTGGCGCAGCCGGAGCGCGCGAGCCGCATCGACTGGTCGCGCGTGCACCTCTTCTGGGGCGACGAGCGCTTCGTGCCGTACGACGATCCGCAGAGCAACTACCGCATGACCCGCCTGGCCATGATCGACCACGTGCCGATCCCGCCGGACAACGTGCACCCGGTGCCGGCGGACGGCACGCCCGAATCGGCGGCCGCGCGCTATGCCGACACGCTGCGCGAGTACTACGGGTCGGCGAAGCTGGAAGCTGGACGGCCGCTGTTCGACGTGAATCTGCTGGGCATCGGCGACGACGGCCACACGGCCTCGCTGTTTCCCGGCGCGCCGCAGGTCGAGGACACCCGCGACTGGACCGTCGCGGTGGTGGGCGTGAAGCCGGAACCGCGCATATCGCTGACGCTGCCCGCGCTGGACAGCGCCGCCGCCGTCGTATTCCTGGCGGCGGGCGACAAGAAGCGCACCGCCGTCAGCCGCGCGCGGGCGCACGATCCCGGCGTGCCCTCCGGCCGCGTACGGCCGCAGGGCGAACTGCTGTGGTACCTGGATCGGGACGCGGCGGGCGAATAGCGCCGGCCCTGAATGGGCGGGGCGGGATCGCTCCACGCCCCGCGCGACGGGAAGGCTGCCCGCCGCTCAGGAAGACAGGCGATTCATCTCCGCGTACAGGTCGCTCTTGCCCTCGAAACCGATGCCAGGCAGGTCCGGCATGGTGATATAGCTGTTTTCCACCCGCACGCCGTCGGGGAAACCGCCATAGGGCTGGAACAGGTCCGGGTACGACTCGTTTCCACCCAGGCCCAATCCGGCGGCGATGTTCAGCGACATCTGGTGGCCGCCATGCGGGATGCAGCGGCTGGGCGACCAGCCGTAGCTTTTCAGCATATCCAGCGTGCGCAGGTATTCGACCAGGCCGTAGCTGAGCGCGCAGTCGAACTGCAGCCAGTCGCGGTCGGGCCGCATGCCGCCGTAGCGGATCAGGTTGCGCGCATCCTGCATGGAAAACAGGTTCTCGCCGGTAGCCATGGGCTTGTCGTAGTGCTGCGCGAGCTCGGCCTGCAGTTCGTAGTCCAGCGGGTCGCCGGCTTCCTCGTACCAGAACAGGTCGTATTGCGAGAGCGCCTTGGCATAGGCCACGGCCGTCTTCAGATCGAAGCGGCCATTGGCGTCGACGCACAGCCGCTGGCCGTCCTGCAGCACGTCCAGCACGGCATCGATGCGGCGCAGGTCGTCGTCCAGCGACGCACCGCCTATCTTCATCTTGACGACCGAATAGCCGCGATCCAGGTAGCCGCGCATTTCGTCCTGCAGGCTTTCCAGCCCCTTGCCGGGGTAGTAATAGCCGCCGGCCGCGTAGACGAACACCTTGCGTTCGGGCCTGCCGTCGCCATAGCGCTCCGACAGCAGCTGGAACAGGGGCTTGTTGGCGATCTTGGCGACCGCGTCCCACACCGCCATGTCCAGAGTGCCCATGGCGACGGAACGCTCGCCGTGGCCGCCCGGCTTTTCGTTGATGAACATGCGGTCCCAGATCTTGTGCGGATCCAGGTTCTGGCCAGTGACATCCAGCAGGGTGTCGGGTTCGGCGGACAGCACGCGCGGGATGAAACGTTCACGCATCAGCGTGCCCTGGCCGTAGCGGCCATTGGAATTGAAGCCGTAGCCCACCACGGGCTTGCCGTCGCGCATCACGTCGGTGATGACGGCGACCAGGCTGAGCGTCATTTTGCTGAAGTCGATGTAGGCGTTGCGGATGGGCGAGCTGATGGGTTTGGTCTGCTCGCGGATTTCGACGATGCGCACGGGAGTCTCCTGTCGGTATGCGTGGCCCGGCGGGGCTGGGGTCGACCAGAGATTAACGAAGTCCCGGGGGTTTTTTATTCACCTGAAGGAAGATTATTATTAACTTTCGGCGAAAACCGGATCTCCAGGGCACGAGGTACGCGCGTATATGAAATCCGATATTGCCTCCGAGCTGAACTTCTTCGTCCTGCTGGCCAAACACGGCAACCTGTCGGCCGCCGCGCGCGAACTCGACATGACGCCGCCGGCCGCCACCAAACGCCTGGCGCAGCTCGAGCAGCGCCTGGGCGTGCGCCTGGTGAATCGCACGACGCGGCGCGCCAGCCTGACCAGCGAGGGCGAAACCTATCTGCGCCACGCCAGCCGCATCCTGGCGGAGATCCGCGAAATGGAGGACCAGGTCACCAGCAGCCGTGCCGAACCGCGCGGGGTGCTGCGCGTCAACGCCACCCTGGGCTTCGGCCGCACCGTGATCGCGCCGCTGGTGTCCGACTACGCCCGCCTGCATCCCGACGTCGAAGTCCGGCTGGAAGTCACCGACCGGCCCGTGGACCTGGTGGAACAGGGCCTGGACCTGGCGGTGCGCTTCGGCACCCTGCCCGACAGCCGCCTCAGCGCGCGCCGATTGCTGAGCAATCGCCGCTTTCTGTGCGCGTCGCCCGCCTACCTGGCCCGCCACGGCGCGCCGCAGCGGCCCGCCGACCTGGCGGCGCATCGCTGCATCATCCATCGGCAGAACGACGAGGCCTACGGCGTCTGGCGCTTCACGCGCAATCGGGAAACCCAGGCGATCAAGGTCGCCGGCGCGTTGGCCAGCAATGACGGCGATATCGTCCTGGGGTGGGCGCTGGACGGCCATGGCATCCTGATCCGTTCCGAGTGGGACCTGGCCAAATACCTGGAGACGGGCCGCCTGCGCCGGCTGCTGCCGGCCTACACGCTGCCTTCGGCCGACCTGTTCGTGTATTACCCCGGCAGCCGCCATCTGTCCGCGCGGGTGCGGACCTTCATTGATTTTCTGGCGGCGCGTTTCCAGGCGCCTCCGGGACGTCCGGCGGCGCCGCCCGGCGGTCGTAGGGCAAGGCCTCCGTCACCCTGAATTCCAGCGCCCACACCCAGGGATTCACCGCCCAGGCGCGTGCGCCATTGGTTTCGCACCACGCCACCGCGAATATCGACTTCAGGGGCATGCCCGGCAGGAAGCCGCCGCGCGCGCTCTGGCCGTCCGCGCAGCCTTCGGCGACGACGTCGGCCTCGCTGATATCCTGCAGCCGCTGGATGCGCACGCCCACCAGGGTCACCACCCCGAAGGCGGCGCCCGCATCGTCGTACACCCGGATGCTCTGGCCCGGTTCACCATACGGACACACCATGCGGCGCACCCGCCGGCGCGAAGGCGTGGGCGGCGGGTCTTCCACCGCCATCCATTTGCCGCCCGGGCCGATTTCCCGCAGCCAGCTGACCGTATTGTCGGGCGGCTGCGGCTTGAGTATCCGGCGCGCCTGGACCTTCCTGCCGGCCAGGACATCGTCGATCACGTTACGATCGAATCTTAGCGGTTGCGCTTTCATCGCTGCGGTCGTGAAATCCCACCTGAGTTGGACGAAGTCGTGCAATTATGCGCCCTGCCACCATCACCGAGACCGGCGATGGGCCTCAAGCCTAACAGAAGACCGGCATGGCCGCCGGACGAGGCGCACGGCGACAGCCGGATACATCGATCATGCGATACGACCTGACCAGCCTGGATTTGTTTATCGCCGTGGCCGAGGACAAGAACCTGACCAAGGCCGCGCAGCGCAAGCACCTGGCCGTATCGGCCATCAGCAAGCGGATCGCCGAACTGGAGGCGCAGGCGGGCTCGCCCCTGCTGGTGCGCTACGCGCGCGGGGTGGACCTGACGCCGGCCGGCCAATCCCTGCTGCACTACGCGCGCCAGATGCAGCATACGCTGTCGTTGATGGACGAAGAACTGGCGGGCTATGCCGCCGGCGTGAAGGGCCACGTGCGCATCCACGCCATCACGTCGGCCCTGGCGCAATTCCTGCCGGGCGACATCGAACGATTCGCCAACGACTATCCGCAGATCAAGTTCGACATCGAAGAGCGCGTGGGCACGGCTGTAGTGCGAGCGGTGGCCGACGGCCACGCCGACCTGGGCATCTTCGCCGAACAGACGCCCGCGCATGGCCTGCAGCTGTTCCCCTACCGGCAGGACGAACTGGTGGTGGTGGTGCCGGCGACGCATCCCCTGGCGCGCCGCCAGAAGGTGCGCTTCGACACGGTGCTGGACCACGAGTTCGTCGGTCCCCACCTGGATAGTTCGGTGCACGCGCTGTTGACGGCGGAGGCCAAGAAGCGCGGCAAGCCGCTGCGGCCGCGCATACGCATCAGCGGCTTCGATTGCATGTGCAAGCTGGTGGAAGCCCAGTTGGGTATCGCCGTGCTGCCCCGGGCGGTCGCCGCGCCCTACCTGCGCGGCGGCAAGCTGCGCGCGCTGACCCTGGCCGAACCGTGGGCCCGGCGCAGCCTGCTGATCGGCGTACGCAGCCTGGAAACGCTGCCGCCCACGGCGCGGTCGCTGGTGGGGTATCTGCGCGCGTAGCGACGCGCAGGCGGGGCGCAGCGTTCTTCAACGGGAAACGCTCGCTTGGCGAAGCATCAATTTTCCCGGCGGCGGGCGGGGTTTACGATCCGTCCATGAATCGACCCGACCCCGCTCTGCTCGACCGCCTCGCCGTCAACGGGCAGGACCACGCCTATGTTGCGCTGCACCGCATCCTGGCGGCGGAGCGCCTGTCGGCCCTGCCCTACTCGATCCGCCTGCTGATCGAGAACGTGGCGCGCTGCCAGCCCGAGGCGTTGCCCGCCCTGCTGGCGCGCGCCGCGGGCGGCGGCCCGGCCTGCGAAGTGCCGTTCCATCCCAACCGGCTGATGTTCCACGACACGACCTGCCTGCCGGCGCTGGCCGACTTCGCGGGCATGCGCGACGCCGTCGCCGAACTGGGTGGCGACCCCTCGCGGGTCAATCCACTGATTCCCGCCGTGCTGACGATCGACCACTCGGTAATCGTGGAACACTACGACGATCCGGACGCGGTTCAGGCCAACCTGGATATCGACTTCCGGCGCAACGGCGAACGCTACCGCTTCATCCGCTGGGCCGAACAGAGCCTGGACAACTTCAAGGTCATCCCGCCGGGCACGGGGATCATCCATCAGATGAATATGGAAGCGCTGGCCGAAGTCGTGTGCGCCGCGCGCACGCAGGACGGCCAGGCCCTCCTGCATCCGGACGATATGGTGGCCACCGACAGCCATACGCCGATGATCAACGGCATCGGCGTGCTCGCCTGGGGCATAGGCGGCCTGGAGAGCCAGGCGGCGCTGCTGGGCGAGCCGGTCCCCATCGCCTACCCCGAGGTCGTGGGCATACGCCTGAGCGGCCGCCTGGCGCAGGGCGTGACGGCCACCGACCTGGCGCTGACGCTGGCCGAGCTGCTGCGCGCCCACGGCGTGGTGGGCAAGTTCGTCGAATTCTGCGGGCCCGGATTGTCGACATTGGGCTGGGCGGCGCGGGCCACCGTGGCGAACATGGCGCCGGAGTACGGCGCCACCGTGATGTTCTTCCCCTTCGATGACGAAGCCATGGATTTCCTGCGGCTATCGGGCCGTACCGACGCGCAGCGCGAACGCGTGCGGGCGTATCTGCTGGCGCAAGGGCTGTGGCGGCGCGATGGCGAGCCGGAGCCGCGCTTCGACGCGGTGATCCCGCTGGATCTGGCGGCCGTGCAGCGCAGCGTGGCGGGGCCGCACCAACCCCACGAACGCCAGGCGCTGGCGCGCGCCGGGGCGTCCTTCGTCGAGCGCATGGGCGCGCAGGCGCCCGCGACGGGCGGACCGACGAGAGAACCCGCGGACGAACCGACGGACGGCGCCGTGCTGGTCGCCGCCATCACCAGCTGCACCAACACCGCCAACCCGCTGCTGATGCTGCAGGCGGGCCTGCTGGCGCGCCGCGCGCGCGAGCGTGGCCTGCGCCGCAAGCCCTGGGTGAAGACCTCGCTGTCGCCCGGGTCTCGCACGGTGGGCGACTACCTGGCCGAGGCCGGCCTGCTGCCGGACCTGGAAGCCCTGGGCTTCGGCCTGGTCGGCTACGGCTGCATGACCTGTATCGGCAACTCCGGCGGCCTGGCGGCGGCCGGGGAAGCCATGGTGGACCAGGGCCTGCGCGGCGTCGCCGTGCTGTCCGGCAACCGCAATTTCGAAGGCCGCGTCAATCCCCGTCTGCCGGCCGGCTACCTGGCCTCGCCCGCGCTGGTCGTGGCCTACGCGATCGCCGGCAACATCCGCGTCGACCTGGAGCAGGACCCCTTGGGCGCCGATGCGGACGGCCGGCCGGTCTGGCTGCGCGACCTGATGCCCGCCGACGAGGACGTCGCCGCGCTGGCCGATCGCGTGCTGCGGCCCGAACTGTTCCGCCAGCGCGCGGCGACCATCTGGGCCGGCACGCCGCAATGGCGCGCGCTGTCGGCGCCGCCCAGCGTGCGCTATCCCTGGGACGCCGGCTCGACCTATCTGCGCCGGCCCCGCTATCTGGAATCCGTCACGCCGCAGGCCGCGCCCCTGGCCGCGCTGAACGACGCGAGAGCGCTGATGGTATTCGGCGACAACGTCACCACCGACCACATCTCGCCGGCCGGCACCATACCGCCCGCCAGCGCGGCCGGCCAGTGGCTGCTGGCGCGCGGCGAAGCGCGGGAAGACCTGAATCAATATTCCACGCGCCGCAGCAACCATGAGGTCATGCTGCGCGGCGCCTATACCAACAAGGCGGTCCGCAACCGGCTCGTGGGCGACCAGGGCGGCGCCGGCGCCTGGGCCTGGGACGCCGACGGGCGCGAGGTCCTGCCGGTCTACGATGCCGCCGCGACCTACGTGGCGCGCGGCATTCCCCTGCTGGTTTTCGCGGGATGGAACTACGGCGCCGGGTCCAGCCGCGACTGGGCGGCCAAGGCGCAGGCGCTGCTGGGCGTGCGCGCGGTGGTGGCGCGCAGCTTCGAGCGCATCCACCGCAGCAACCTGATCGGCATGGGCGTGCTGCCGCTGACCTTCACCGGCGACGCCCATGCCGACATGTTGGCGCTCGATGGCAGCGAACGTTTCGATCTCCTGGGCCTGGACGACTTGAAGGTGGGCGACAACCTGCTGACGCTGCGCATCCGGCGCGCGGGCGGTGCGGCGCCGCGCGAACTGCAAGTCTCCCTGCGGCTCGATGCCGAACAGGAAATCCGCTACCTGACGCATGGCGGCGTGCTGCCCTACGTGGTGCGCAAGATGGCCTTCGCGGAGCTGCGCGCATGAAAGCCAGCGTCTATGTGGGTTGCAGGACTTCCCGGGAACGCAATGCGCGCGGACGCGGCATCACGGCCTGGCATCGCGATCCCGGCACCGGCGCGCTGAGCCTGGTGCAGGAAGTCGCGGACCTGGTCAACCCTTCCTATCTGGCACTGGGCCCCGTGCCGGCAACGGGACGCGGCCGCGTGCTGTACGCGGTGCACGGCGACGCCAGCGAAATCAGCGCCTTCCGCGTCGATTCGGACACCGGCCGCCTGGCTTTCCTGAACCGCCAGGGCACGGAAGGCCGCAACCCCGTGCACCTGGCGATCGCGCCGCGCGGCACGCACATCGTCGTCTCGAACCATGCGACGGGCACGCTGGCCGTGCTTCCGTTGGCGGGCGATGGCATGCTGCTGCCGGTCAGCCAGCTGGTCTCGCTGCCGGGCGAGCCCGGTCCGCACCGCATCGAGCAGCAGCACGCGAAGCCGCATTTCAATCCTTTCGTGCCGGGCAGCGACCAACTGATCGTGCCGGACAAGGGACTGGACCGGATCTTCGCTTTCCGTCTCGCCGATGGCAGGCTGGCGCCGGCCGCGGCGCCCTGCGTCGCGACGCGCGAAGGCGCCGGCCCGCGCCATATCGCCTTCCATCCGGCCGCGCCATGGGCCTATGTGGTGAACGAACTGGACTCCACCGTCACGGCATACCGCCATGACATCAACACCGGCGGCCTGACGCCGTTCCAGATACTGTCCACGCTGCCGGACAGCTACACCGGCAACAGCCGCGCCGCGGCGATCGCGGTCGACGCGACGGGCCGCCATCTGTACGCATCGAATCGCGGCGACGACAGCGTCACGCTGTTCGCCATCGACGCCGCCAGCGGCCGCCTGCGCTACGTACGCGCCTGGGCCACCGGCGGACGCACGCCGCGCTTCTTCACCCTGGACCCCGCGGGCCGCTACCTGTACGCGGCCAACGAGGACAGCGACACCATCGTGGCCTTCCACGTCGATCCCGGTACCGGCGAACTCGCCGACGCCGGCGTGGTCGCGGCCACGGGCAGCCCGGTCTGCATGGTGTTCGGCGATTGAACGTCCCGGCCGTCGGGCGGAATCGGGCGGATCGCCCGGACCCGCCGATCGAGCCGCAATGAAACAGAAAACATGAGGAGACCGATGATGAAACCCCTGATCCCACGCCTGCGCGCCGCGCTGGGCATCGCCGCGCTGCTGTCCATCCCCTGCGCCGCCAGCGCGGCGGATGACTATCCCACCATGCCGATCCGCCTGATCGTCCCGTACACCGCCGGCGGCGGCGTCGACCTGATCGCGCGCCTGATGGCGGAACGCCTGCACGACACCCTGGGCACGTCGATCATCGTCGAGAACAAGCCGGGCGCCAGCGGCATGATCGGCGCGAACTACGTTTCCAAGGCCAAGCCGGACGGCTACACCATCCTGCTGTCCGCGGCCGGCGAAATCGTGGTGAACCCGTCGCTGTACAAGGAAAAAATGATGTTCAACCCGGAGCGCGAGCTGGCTTCGGTGACGCTGGTCGCGCGGATTCCCAACGTCCTGGTGGTGAACCCGTCGGTGCCGGTCAAGACGCCCGCCGAGCTGGTGGCCTACGCCAAATCGCAACCCGGCAGGCTGACGTTTTCTTCCAGCGGGATCGGCAACCTGCAGCACGTTTCCGGTGAACTGCTGGACCGCATGGCGGGCGTCGACATCCGCCACATTCCGTACAAGGGCGCGGCGCAGCAGATCGCCGACGTGGTCGCCCAGCACGTGACGATGACCTTCACCAGCGTGGCGGCCGCGATGCCCTTCATCAAGAGCGGACAGGTGCGTCCCATCGCGGTCACGTCATCGCATCGCCTAGAAGCCCTGCCGGACGTGCCCGCCCTGTCGGAAACGCCGCAGCTCGCCGGCTACGAGGTCGTCAACTGGTTCGGCCTGTTCGCGCCCGGCGGTACGCCGGCGCCCATCCTGGACAAGCTGAATAAGGCCGCGCTGCAGGCCATGAAGGATCCCCGCCTGCTGCAGGCCCTGAAAGACCAGGGCGCCGAGCCCGCGCCGTCGTCGCGCGCCGAGTTCGACGCATTCCGCCGCGCCGAAACGGCCAAGTTCGCCAAGGTCATCAAGGAAACGAATATCACGCTGCAGGAATAAAGACACCCACCGCAGGCCTGGACCAGCGGAATGCCAGCCCGCGTGGAAGCATCAGACTGTCAGGCGCGCCGGCGTCCCGGCTCCCGACTCGGAAGTCGTGAAGTGAGGCAGCAACACCGCGGGACGGAAATGTGCCGCCATCCTTATGAATTCCAACGCGGCGCTGGACACCCGCAGGCTGGCCGAGCGAATGAAGCACGTCTCGGCCGGCCGGCCTTTCTCGTCGATCCGATGAGTCGCGACCATCCCGTCACGGACATAGGGCCTTACGCCGCCGGCCGGCAGCAAGGCCACGCCGAGCCCCGCGCCTATGCTGTTCATGATTGCATCGAGCGAGTACAACTCCATCGTGCGGCGCGGTGGCGCGCCTTCCCTGTGGAGCAATTCCGCAAGTTGTGGCCGATAGGCGCAGCCGTTGGGAAACACGATCATCCGCAACGAACGATTGTCCAGCACCTCTTGAAGACAACGGACCGACGGAGGGGTAACCAGGACCAGCTCATCCATGAACATCGGCTCGGAGATCAGTCCCGGGACGCAGATCGGTCCCGCCACGAACGCACCGTCCAGCTTGTGCGAACACACGTCCTCTATCAGGCGTCCGGTAGTCGACGTCGTAACGGACAAGTCGACGTCAGGCCAGGTCTGCGCGTATCGGGATATCAATCGGGGAAGTCTCTGCGACGCCGTGAGGGCGCCCGCGCCGATGGTCAGGGGACCGGACGGCGCGCCTGTATCCGCGGTGGCCTGTTTGGCCTGGTTCATCAGCTCGATGACCTGGACCGCGTACGGTTGCAGGCGTTTGCCCGCCGCCGTCAAGGCAACGCCTCTGGAATGCCGCTCGAACAGCGGCGTCCCCAGTTCTTCTTCGAGACGCCGCATGCGGGCGGTCACGTTGGACTGAACCGTGTTCAACTCCGCCGACGCACGCCCAATGCCGCCCGTGCGCGCCACCATATTGAATATCTTCAGGTCCCAGAGATTCATGTCGACCACCCGGCAAGCCCATGTTGGTCAGATTTTTGACCAGGGCGCGGGATTTAACAACTGACTTTCCTGCAGTTGGATGTACGCGCCGGCTGCCGTCAACTTCTTGTATGCCTGCCAGTCGGGGTCCGCCTCCATGGCTGCGCGACGCGCCTGGCGATCGGCGAAGTCCTCGTATTTCCACAGATGGACCACCTGGTTGACAGTGCCTATCTCGGAAATGAAGTACCCCACGGGTTCCCCCACGTGCTTCCGTTGCGCTGGAAATCCTCTTTCCTGGTACAGGCTGAGATATTCCTTCAGCTTGCCGGGGACGATGGTGTAGCGCCTCAACTCGATCAACATCTGGACAGCTCCTTTTCTGGAAACGGTTACTTCCGATGGTCCTTACGGTCGAGCAGCCAGCGCGACACGCCGGCAACGTCAGGCTCGACACCCAGTCCCGCGCCTTGGGGCAAGGGGAACCTGCCGTCGCGGACCCTGGGAAAAGGAAGCGCGAGAGGCTCCCGCAGCGGATTCTCCATGACGTCATGCTCAAGTATTCCGTCCCCGCCCACAGCGGATAGCAGATGGGCCGATGCGGACAACCCAATGCCGCTGCCCAGCCAGTGCGGGCAATACGTCAAGCCGTTGGCCACGGCCTGGCGGGCGACCGCGAAGCAGCCGGTGATGCCGCCCCACTTGAGTACGTCGGGCTGCACCACCTTATGGCTGCGCTGCGCGATCAGCCGCGAGAAATCCGCGAATCCGGCAACGTTTTCTCCCCCCGCGATGGGTGAAGAGGAAAGCATCGCCAACTCCGCCCAGTCTTCCGCCGGACTGTCGGCGGGAATCGGCTCCTCGATCCAGCCGAGCTCGCGTTCCGCCATCCTGGGTACCGCGATCCGCGCCTCCGGCATGTCCCAGCCCTGGTTGGCATCGACCATCAGGCGCTCGTCTCGGGCCAACTCCTTGTTGATGGCGTCCAGGACCGCGAGGTCCTGCGCCAGCCCGAACGCCACTTTGACCTTGAAGGCATTGAATCCGGCCACGCGCGCCCTGTCGATGGTCTTCAACGCGGAATCGGGATTGAGCCCGCTCGCATAGGCAGGCACGGTTTCGGGGACATCGCCCGGCACGAGCAAAGCCCTCAAGGGAAGCTTGGCTTTTCGTCCCGCCATATCCCAGAGCGCAAGATCGAGCCCGGCCAGGCAGGCTGCTATCGGGCCGTATTCCCCACTCTGTATCGCCCAGCGGCGGGTCTTCGCGCTCAATGCATGCCATACGGCTTTCGGGTCCTGGCATTCGACGCCCAAGGCTACCGGCGCGATGACCGTCTCGACCAAGCGGGCCTTGTTGTCGGCGGAGAACGGCGGGAAATTGCACCAGATCTCGCCCCAGCCATGCGCACCGTCGGAATCCTCCACGCGCAGCAAAAGGACCGACCTGCGCGGAATCGAACCGAAGGATGTCTTGACCGGCTCATGGACTTCGGCGCGGTAAAGCAAGGTCTCGATTCGAGTAAGTGTCGCAGCCATGACGCTCCCGCATATTGAATGACTTGGCGGCATCTTAGCGTCGGGAAAATGCCGAGGGGAGCGATTCTTTCAGATGCCTTCGATCACGGATGCAGATACCCCGGGGATTCACATTTCCAGATCGATTCCATCTTGGAAAACTGCTACCGCCGCCCTTGACGCGACCATATTATTCATCGGCGGTCCGATGGGTACATGCCTGGGGGCACGGAAGCAGATGGGCCGTATTCGCCAATCACAAAGGTGGCTCAATTGACCAGGAAACCTCTCGGTGGCGGACTCATCCGCCGTTTCTTCGCTCGCCACGCCGCCCGCCATGCGGCGGCCTTCGGCGTCGTTATGCTGTCGGCCATGGCACCCCTCCAGGCGGGGGCGGCGGACTTTCCCACCAGGCCCATCACTGTGGTCGTGCCGTATACCGCCGGGGGCGCACCCGACGTGTTCGCGCGCACCCTGACCGAGGCAGTCGGAAAGGCGCTCGGGCAACCCATCATTATCGACAACAGGACCGGTGCCGGCGGCAATATCGGCGCGCAATACGTCCAGCGCGCGAATCCCGACGGCTACACCCTGCTGCTGTGCGCATTCGGTTGCGCGGTCGCGCCGGCCTTGTACAACCCCGCGCCGTACGACATCGTCAAGGACTTCGCACCCGTCACCCTGCTGGGCACCGTGCCCAGCGTGCTGGTGGTGAATCCGAACGTGCCCGCGAAGAATCTCGCCGAACTCATTGCCTACGCGCAAGCCAACCCCGGCAAGTTGAACGCGGGATCGGCCGGCGTCGGCACTTCGCCGCATTTGGCGATCGAGCTGCTTCGGGCGAAGACCGGCGCCCAGGTCGCGCATATTCCCTACAAGGGCGTGGCGTCGGTCGCCCAGGACCTGCTCGCGGGCCAGATCGACATGCTCTTCGACAACCTGCCTTCGTCCTTGGCGAATATCCGCGCGGGCAAGCTTCGTGCACTGGCGGTTGCCAGTGAACGACGCTCCCCATCGATTCCCGACGTGCCGACTTTTGCCGAGGCGGGAGTCCCGGGCTTTTACGTCACGCCGTGGTTCGGCCTCATGGCGCCGGCCAAGACGCCCCCGGCCATCCTGGACAAGCTCAATGCCGCCTTCGTACAGGCCCTGGCGGACCCGGAGGTCAAGGCCAGGACCATGCAGCAAGGTATCGATCTGACACCCAGCACACGCGCGGGGATGGCCGCCTTCGTGGTAAACGAACGGGACAAGTGGAGCCAGATCATCAAGGCGAATGGCATACGCGCCGACTAGGCAGCGAACCGTGCCTGGGCTTTGCCTGGGAGCAGGGCCAGGCCGGACTTACCTCGCCGGCCTCGCCACGCCCGCCTTGGCGCGCCGCTCGGACCAGTAATTCAGCAGCGCGCACAGCAGCAACAGCGCGCTCGTCACGAAGAAGACATGCGGCAGGCCCATGTGGACGCCAATCGCGCCGCCCAGCAATGGGCCTATGACCTGCCCGGAAAACTGGGCGGATTGAAGATAGCCCAGCGCCGATCCCGACTCGCCTTCGCTGACGGACTGGCGTATGAGCTTGGCCACCGAAGGAAGCAAGCCGGCGAGTGTCGCGCCCATGATTCCCCGCAGCACTGCCAGCTGCCACCACTCTTTGACGAATGCCTGGGGTACCAGGACCAATGAAGTCGCGACCAGGCAGCCGATGATGACCGGGCGGCTGCCGACGCGATCCGCCATCGCGCCCAGTCGCGGCGCGGCGAGTATGCTGCCGAGCGCGGAACAGGCCATGATGATGCCGGCCGACTGCGCCAGCTTGTCGTGATGCACGCCCAGCTCGCCCACGTAGATCGTGATGATGGGTTCGATCGACATGTTCGACAGCAGGACCATCATCGCTGTGGTCAGCAACGTCCATATGTACAGGTTGTTGATGGAGCGAGGACTGCCCGCTGCGCGCGTTGCGGTCGACGATCGGTGGCTTTGCACGTCGAAGTCTTCGCGTATGAGGAACATCGTCGCGAGCGCGGCCACGGCGATGATGCCGCCACCGACGAAGAACGTACCGCGGATGCCGACGAGGCCTGGCAGGAACCCGCCCACCAGCGGTCCGACCAGGCTGCCCGCCAAGGCGCCGGTGGAAAGGACACCCAAGGCCCATCCGGCCTGACGCGGCGGCGCCTGGGTTCCTATCATCACCGTCGAGGCGGAGGCATAGCCGCCGACCAGGCCCGCGACCAGTCTCAGCAGGACGAGATCCGTAATGCCACGCGCCAGGCCGATCAGCGACATGACGATCGCCATGCCCACCGCGGCGCGTATCAGCATGGGCTTGCGGCCGTACCTGTCGGCCAGCCTGCCCCACACCGGCGCCGTAATGGCGGTTCCGAAGAACGTCGCACCGAAGGCGATGGCCGACCAGCGCATGACGTCATCCGCAGACTTCGCGCCCAACTGCTGCACATACAAAGGCAGGAAGGGCAGCAGCATGCTCAAGCTGACCAGCGTGGTGAACGATCCGAAGACGCATACCACCAGGTTTCTCTTCCAATACGGCGCGTTGCGTTCGGCATAGTTCATGGGTGGAATGCTACCCAGAACCCCATATCTGGAGAAACGAAATATAGTGATTCGTGTTATCTGCCTTTTAGATAACTACCGGCTGGACGCGCCCCCGGAAGCGCCTATCCATACGCGCGCAGCCATTCCTCCAGCTTGCGCATCCAGATCGCGTCGACGCGCTTCGCATTGCCGTCCGAATGGCCCGCCGCATGCGGCGTGGCGATGACGTTGGGCATATGCCAGAGCGGCGAGCCGGCATCCAGCGGCTCGTGCTCGTAGACGTCCAGGTAGGCTCCGCCCAGCCGCCCCGCGCGCAGGGCCTCGATCAGGTCGGCTTCCACGACGACCTCGCCGCGCGCCACGTTGATCAGGTGCGCGCCTTCGGGCAGCGCCGCCAGCGCCCGGCCATCGACCAGCCCGCGCGTGCGCTCGCTCAAGGGACAGGCCAGGATCAGCCAGTCGGCGCGCGGCAACAGCTTGCCGATGTCCTCGAACGCCACGGTTTCCGTCTCCGCGTCCACCGGTTCGGCGCTGCTGCGCACCACCGCGATCTTCAGGCCCAGCAGTTTCAGCACGGCGCCCAGGCGCTGGCCTATGCTGCCCCAGCCGACGATCACCGCGGTCTGGCCCGCCAGGTCACGCGGGATCTTCAGCTCGGTGGCCTTCAGCCAGCGACCCTGCCGCTGCGCATCCAGGAGCACGTGCATGCGCCGGTTCAAGGCCAGCAAGCCGGCCAGCGCCGTCTGCATCACCGGTTCGGAGTTCGCGCCCGCCGATGCGCTGACTTCCACGCCGCGCGCCTTCAGTTCGGGAAAGATCGGCCGGTCCAGCCCCGCCGAATGCACATGCACCCAGCGCAGCCCCGGCGACGCCCGCAACGATTCGTAGAAGGCCTGCAGGGACTCCATCAGCACGTGCTTGGTCGAGGCGCCCGTCACCTCGCGCGAGATGTATGCGAGATCCACGTCGTCGTACGCGTGGCCCAGCGTGGGCTCGGCGATGCGCAATTCGTACGGACGGCCATTCATCACCTTCGCGATGGGCTCGCGCAGGCGTTCGGCGGTATCGCGGGAAAGCAGTATACGTATCGTCATGATGACTAGTGTTATGGCACCTATCGTTACCTGGAGGCGCACCCCATGCGCCTATTCTTACGCCGGCTGCGGATCGGCCGCACCGATGCGCCGACACGCGTGCGGTTCGTGCTCCGCGCACGGCCGGGGCGGTCCGGCGCCGACATTATCGCCCGATTAGGCCCATGGCCCGGGCATTTCCTCGCATAGGAGTTCACCCAGGAGTGAGAGCAATGAAGACACGCAATTTCGCACGCGCCGCCGCGCTGGCGGGCATGCTCGCGGCCATGGCGGCCGGTCCCGCGCATGCCGAAGGATTGGACCTGAAAGGCGCCTTGGGTGGTTTGGGTGGTCTGGGCGGCGGATCGACGCCCGACGCGGGCGGACTGACCGCCGGCAACCTGGGCAACGCCGCGGGCATCCTGGAGTACTGCATCAAGAACAAGTACCTGTCGGATGGCACCGCGAGTTCGCTGAAGGACCGCCTGCTCGGCAAGCTGGGCGGCAGCACCGGCCAGCCTCCGCAGAAGGACAGCGGCTACCTGTCCGGCGCGATGGGCGTACTGCAGACCGGCTCCGGCAAGAGCGTCGACCTGAGCGGTGGCGGCTTGAAGCAGGCCGCCGCCCAGCAAGCCTGCGACGTGGTATTGCAGCAGGCCAAGTCCTTCCTGTAAGGACCCGCGCCGAGCAATGATGCGAGCCGGACCGCCGGCGACATCAACGCCCGCGCGTCAGCTCCCTGCCCGCTCCCCGCGGCATGCGCGCCGTCACCGGGATGGAAGCGGCGGAGAACAGTCCCAGCACCAGGAACGCCGGCCAGAAATCCGTCCACACGATCTGCGCGTGGCCCTGCACATAATGGGAAAGTTGCAACACAATACCCGCCACCGTCACGCCCAGCCCCAGCGACATCTGCTGGATCACGCTGGCCACGCTGGTGGCCCGGCCCACGTCGCCGCTATCGATTTCCGCATAGGCCAGCGCATTCAGCGCGGTGAATTGCAGCGACGGGAAAATGCCGCCGAACAGGACGATGACCCAGATCACCCCGCGTGACATCTCGGGGTGGAACAGCCCATAGCTAGCCAGCGCCAGGCCGGACAGCGCCGCGTTCGCCATCAGCACCGGACGGAAACCGAAGCGCCGCAGCAGCGGCTGCGCCAGGGTTTTCATGAAGAGCGCACCGAAGGCCGATGCGCACGTGATCATGCCGGCCTCGAACGGCGTCATGCCCAGGCCTTCCTGCAGCGCCAGCGGCAGCAGGAAAGGCACCGCGCCCAGGCCGATGCGAAACAGCGAACCGCCCATCACGCTGGTGTGGAAGGTCGGGATGCGCAGGAAACGCAGGTCCAGCAGCGGGTTCTTCGCGCGCCGCGCATACAGCACATACAAGCCCGACAGCACGATGCCCACCGCGCACATGATGGTGGTCGCGCGGTCGCTGACGACATCGCTGCCGACCAGCGACATGCCCAGCATGAACAGCGACGCGCCGCCCGCCGACAGGACGAAGCCCAGCCAGTCCAGGTGCCCCGGCTCGGTATCGCGCACGTCGTCGATATAACGGTTGGTCAGGTAGATACCCAGCAGGCCGATGGGCACGTTGATGAAGAACATCAGCCGCCAGTGCAGGTAGGTCGTGATGAAGCCGCCCAGCAGCGGCCCCACGACAGGCCCGAGCAGCGCCGGGACGGTCAGGTAATTGACGGCGCGCACGAAGTCGGCGCGCGCCACCGAACGGAAAATGATGATGCGCCCGACCGGCACCATCATGGCGCCGCCCACGCCCTGCACGAAGCGCGCGAGCACGAAGGTGAACAGGGAGTCGGAAGCCGCGCACAGCAACGAGCCCACCACGAATACGCCGATGGCGGCACGGAACACCGTGCGCGGACCGAAGCGGTCGGCGACCCAGCCGCAGATGGGGATGAACACGCCGAGGCCGACGACATAGCTGGTGACGGCCAGCTTCAAGGTGATGGGGTCTTCGCCGAGGTCGCGCGCCAGCGAGGGCAGCGCGGTCACCAGCACCGTCGCGTCGACGTTCTCCATGAAGAGGGCGCAGGCCACGATGAGCGGGACAATGAACGCACCGATGGCAAGCGGCATGGCGGAAAAACAGACGGTTCTATGGCGACGGAGCGAGATTATGACATCCCGTTCAACGCCATTCTTTCAGCATTTTGTCAGCGAACGCGCGCCACGCGCGCCTGCATCGGGCGCCTATACCGGGCCGCGATGCAGATGATCGCGCGTATAGGGCGCATCCTGGCCGGACAAGGCCAGGGCCAATGCCACCACGACGTCATGCGTGCGCACCTTGGGCGCGACCGAATAACTGGCCGCCGCCGACAGCAGGAAAGCCAGCGCCACCGCCCCCCCGCGCAGGCCCAGGCGGCCGACGGGCCAGCGCGCCAGCACCACCCCGGACACCAGACCGCCCACCGCCAGCCCGAGTATCACTTCGGAAACCGAATGCGCGCCCAGCACCAGGCGCGAAATGCCGATCAGCACCGCGAAGGCGGCGCCGGTCCATGCCAGCGCGACTGCCAAACGCCGCGAGTGGCGATTGCCCAAGGCATACCCCAGCACCGGATACACCGCCGCCGACACCATGGAATGGCCGCTGAAGCCCGTGAAGTCGATGGCGGCCCAGCCTATGCCCCACCCCAGGAATGCCAGCTTGGACGCCAGTACCGCCGCCCCGGCGATGCCGAAGGCCCAGAGCCAATTGAGCACGGGCGGCCGTTGCGTCATCGCGACGAACAGCATCGCGATCAGCGCGGCCGGCAGCACCAGCCGCGATTCACCCATAGCCGAAACCCACATCCAGAAACCGTGCATGCCATCCTCGGGAGACCATCGATCAAGCGCTCCATGGGACCATATCCCGCGCGGCTTGGCTATCCCCCATCTTGCCCACCGGCGCGGCCGCGGCGGTATGCCTGCCGCGGCCGCGCCGGCCCTACCAGCCCGCCTTGTAGCGGGCGTACAGGGCAATCACGTCGCGCACGTACTGCTGGGTTTCCGCATAGGGCGGAACGCCATCGTATTTCTGCACCGCGCCCTGCCCGGCGTTGTAGGCGGCCAGCGCCAGGTCCAGGCGGCCGGGATACTGGTCGATCAGGCTGCGCAGGTGGCGCGACCCGGCCCGCACATTGGTGGCCGGATCAACGAGGGCACGCTCGATATCCGGATCGGCCAGCAAGGCGGCGGCGGTGCCGGGCATCAGCTGCATCAGGCCCAGCGCGCCCTTGGGGGACCGCGCGTCCTTGCGGAAACCGGACTCGATGGCGATGACCGCGCCCAGCAGGGCGCTATCCAGGCCGTAATCGGCTGCCGCCTTGGCGATGACGGTGCGGTAATCGTCCAGCCCCCGATGCGTGCTGAGCGCCGCCACGCGCGCTTCGTCGGCCTGCGCCACCGCGGCCGTGGCCGGCGCGCCGGCGGGGCCGCCGACCCGCAGGCGCGGGGCGCAGGTCGCGCAGCGCGATACCGCGCGCGCCTGGGCCTGCCTGTAGTACTTGGCCATCCCCTTGTCGACCGTCATGCTGCGCCAGTTGCCGAAGGGATCCTTGTAGCGGTAGGTCTCGCCCGCCCTGGCCTGTTCCGCACCTGCCGCCAGGGCCAGCACGGTCGCCAGCGCGGCCAGGAACAGCCATCGTGGCCCATTGTTTCGCGCGCGGTTACGCCAGTGTGTCGTCATGGTGATTTTGCGTGTGCGGTGGCCTGCCGCGCTGGCGCGGCCCCATGCGGGCGCGTCCTCACCACTCGCGCCACCCGGTCTCTCCTCCGGTCCCAGATATTGGGGTATGGCGGCGCGCGCTGTCTTCTGCCCGGACGTCTTAGTGCATCGAGCGGAGCACTCATGCACATGGCCGGGTCCGCCGGCCATGTCGCCACGTCGAATGCGTCAGGCCCGCCGCAGGAAGCCCACGTCGCGGCTGCCGAAGTTGCGCAGATGGGGAAACACCTCGTCCAGCGCGCCGTCACCGGCGCCGAACCAGGCGCCCAGCGTCGCGCCGAATTCCTCGACGGAGGTGCTCGGCAGCAGCCGTCCGGCATCGACGTAGCCGGGGCCCTTGATGTCCCAATCGGGTTGCGTGCCGTAGAAGCGGCCGCCGCGCACGGCGCCGCCCAGGATGAAATGGTGGCCGCCCCAGCCATGGTCGGAACCGTCGCCGTTGGACACCAGGGTGCGGCCGAATTCGGATGCGGTGAACGTGGTCACCCGGTCTTCGATGCCCAGCGCGGCGATCGCCTGCTGGAAATCGGCCAGCGCGCCGCCCAGTTCCCGCAGCAGGCCGGGATGCGTGCCGTTCAGGCCGTCGTGATTGTCGTAGCCGTTCTGGGAGACGAAGAACACCTGGCGCTTGACGCCCAGCGTCCGGCGCGCGGCGATCATGCGGGCGACGATCTTCAATTGCGCGCCCAGGGGGGTATCGAAGCCGCCGCGCACGTCGACGCCTTCCAGGGCGGCGCGCAGTTGCGTGTCGGCGCGTATCGATCGCGCCAGCGTGGCGGCGATCTGCTGCTGGAACAGATGCGGTCCGGGCCGCGTCAACAGCGCGCGCAGCAGATCGGTGCAGGCGGTCGATCCATAAGTGTCCCGTTGCAGCAGCTCGATCGGCGTCGAGCCGGCCGGACTGACACGGTAGGCGGACACGTGCTGCCCGGCCAAGAGCAGCGCCGTCCCGCCGGCCGTGACGTTGGCGAAGGTACTGTTGCCGTTGCCGGCGGCGAACAGGTCGGCCAGCCGGCCGGCCCAGCCCGATGCCGCGCCCTCCGGCGCCAGGCCTTGCCAGTAGGATTGCTGGTCGTTGTGCGAAAACAGCTTGGGGGGCATGGGCACCCGCCCGCCGATGTAATCGGCCTTGGTGGTGGGCACGACCATGGGGCCGACGTTCAACTGCACCGCCAGCGCGCCGCGCTCGAACAGCGGCGTCAGCGGCGCCAGCGCCGGCGCCAGCGCGTAGGCGCGTCCGGCGGCGCCATTGTCGCGCGCCGATCCGCGCAGCACCGTCGCGTCCAGCTTGTCCCGCTTCAACGCGATGTCGGCGCGCGTGCGGAAATAGCGCTCGTAGCTATCGGCATCGTAGGGCACGACCGTGTTGTAGGGATCGTTGCCGCCGTACAGGAAAACGCAGACCAGGGCCTTGTAGTCCTCGCTGCCATCGGATCGCGCCGCGGTGCCGGGCGGCGCCGCCTGCGCGGCGGCTTCGCCGGCCGCGGCCAGGCGCACGGCCAGCGGCAGCGCCGCGCCCGCGACACCCGCCGCGCCCAGCGCCGACACGCGGCGCACGAACTCCCGGCGCGAAGTTGAAGTCGTCATCGCTGCACCAGATAGTCAGGGGTGGCCGCCACCAGCGTGACCGCGGCGCGCACGCGGTCCAGCGCGCGATCGGCCGGTATGGTGGCCACGGCGCGCGCGATCTCGGCGGCGGTGCCGCGATCATAGGCATCGCCGGCCATCAACAGCACGACGCGGTCCACCAGGGCTTGCGTATCATGCGCCACCGCGACTTCCGCCTTATAGGATGTCTGCAGGTCTTCCCAGCCGCGATCGACGTAGATCGCGACGAAGTTCAGGTAGCCCGCGACGCTGGTTTCATCGGTGATCTGCATTTCCGGCGCCACCATGCCGCGCTCCGCAATCGGACTGCCCGGCGGCGTGTAGCGCGGCCGGAAGAAGTTGAACACCGATGCCGAACGCATCGGACTCTGCGCCAGCCGGATGGTGTTGTCGGTGGTATCGGGCATGGCCCACTTGCCATTGGTCGACGTCGCGCCGAAGGCGCGCGCCCAGGCGGCGAAGCGCACGATGGGCTCGCGCACCTTGCCCCAGGTCGGCGACGCCAGGTCGGGAAAGCGGGCCTCCGGATCCAGCAGCACCGCCCTGACCACGGCGCGCAGGTTGCCGCGCCGGCCGCGCCCGTCATCGGCGAACACCGCCGCCACGCGGCCCACGTATGCCGGGCTCGGGTTGCTGGTGACCAGCCGCTGGATCAGCTGCGTGCCGACGAAGGGTCCCACGTTGGGGTGGCTGCACAGCACGTCCAGGGCCTTGTTCATCGATGCGACGCCGCCCGTTCCGGCCGGCACCACCGCCCCCAGGAAGCGCTTCTCCGACAAGGAATGCAAGGCGGGGTTCAGCGCCATCGGCCGCCGATGGAAGGCCACGTTTTCCTCGCTGCCGCTCAGGTCCCAGCCGGTGAACACCCTGGCCAGCCCGCGCACGTCGTCGTTGCTGTAGGTCTCGATCGGCTTGCCCTTGGACAGCTTGATCGTGCCATCCGGATTCAGCTGGTACAGGCCGATGGTGAACAGCTGCATCACCTCGCGCGCGTAGTTTTCATCCGGCTCGCGGCCGGTGCGCGGGTCTTCCTTGCGATTGCCGCGATACGTCAGCATGCAGCCCATCGATACGTTCAGCGTCACCGCGCCCAGCAGCGTGCGGTAATCGCCCAGGCCGTGTTCGGCCAGGATGTCCATGAACGATGCCGCGCCGAACAAGGGCCAGTTGGCGGTGATGGCCGACACGCCCACCACGAAGATTTCCGACAGGGCGAAAGCCACGCGCGTGCGCACCTGGTCGGGCGCGGCGATGAACTTGCGCCACAGCGTGGATTCCAGCGGCGCATTGATGCCGTTGCCCTTGTTGGCTTCGTTATCGGCGCGGATGGAGAGCAGCCAGTCGAAATGCGTCTGTGACGGCGGCAGGTTCAGCTGCTCGTCCAGCCACGCCGCATACCCCATGCGCACCACGCGATCGATTTCCGCGGGCGTCGGGCCGAACGTGGCCTGCGCCAGGAAACGCGACGCCTGCCCGGGCGTCGGTCCGGGATAGTCATCGCCCAAGGTAGCGGGATCGGCGCGAGGCGGCCGGGTAGTCGTCACGGAGATGGCGGGATGGGGTCTCAACGCCCCTACCTTAGACGCATCGCAGCATGCCTACAATTCCGGCGCTTGGCGGAGGAACGCGCCGCGCAGCCAGCCGAACGAACTAGTCCGGGTGATGCCCGGCGCCGCAGCCGCCCGGCACAGGCCTTGCCGCCACGGCGCGCACAGGGCAACTCATCCTTTGGGAGCAGGCATGGCAGACGACGCATCGCGCTACGCACGCGCGGAGGTACTGCGCACCCTGGGACGCTCATTATGGAAATACCGCCGCCGGGCCGGCGCGGCGTTGGTACTGCTCGTCCTGGCAAAGGGCTTCGCCGTGGCCGTACCCGTGGCGCTCAAGATGGTGGTCGACCAGTTGAGCAGACCCGATGCGGTACTGGCGCTGCCGGTGTTCCTGCTCATCGGCTATACGTTGCTGCGCTTCGCGGGCGGCCTGTTCACCGAGTTGCGCGACATCGTGTTTTCGCCGGTAGCGCAGGCAACGGTGGCCGAATTCAACCTGCGCATCTTCGACCACCTGCACCGGCTGGGCGCCCGCTTCCACGCCAATCGCCAGACCGGCACGCTGGCGCGCGACGTCGAACGCGGGACGAACGGCATCGGCTTCCTGATGGGGACGGCGCTCTTCACGCTGCTGCCGACACTGGTGGAGATAGGCTCCGTCGTCGGGATCCTGGTCGGCGCCTACGATCTGGCCTTCGCCGTCATCGTCGCCGCGACCTTCGTGCTCTACGCCGTCGTCACCTATGTGCTGACGAAGCGGCGTATCTATTACCAGCGCATGATCAATGAACTGGATTCCGCCGCGGGCGGCCGCATGGTGGACAGCCTGCTCAACTACGAGTCGGTGAAGGTATACACCAACGAGGCGGGCGAATCCCGGCGGCTGCGCGATCTGCTGGATCGATGGCGCGCGGTGGGGATCGACAACCAGCGCGCGCTGTCGACGCTGCACATCTCGCAAAGCGCGGTCATCGCACTGGGCGTGGGCGCCGTCATGCTGCTGGCGGGCGTGCAGGTCACCGATCGCGCGATGACCGTCGGCGACCTGGTGCTCGTCAACGCCTACATCATCCAGATCTGCCTGCCGCTCAACACCCTGGGGCTGGTGTTCCGCCAGACCAAAGAGGCGATGATCAACGCGGAGCAGGTCTGCGGGCTATTGCGGCTGCCCCCCGAAAGCGATCCGGCGACGCCCGCGCGCCCTTTTCATCCCGGACGCGGCGACGTGCGGTTCGAGAATGTGAACTTCAGCTACGAGCCGGGCAGGCAGATCCTGTGGGACGTCAGCCTGCACATCCCCGCCGGCGGCACGCTGGCCGTGGTCGGCGGCAGCGGCTCCGGAAAATCGACGCTGGGACGTCTGCTGTTCCGCTTCTACGAGGCGGACTCCGGCCACGTCACCGTCGACGGCGTGGACGTGCGCGGCGTCGATCCAGGCAGCCTGCGCCGGCACCTGGGCATCGTCCCGCAGGACACCATGCTGTTCAACGACACCATCGCGTACAACATCGGCTATGGCAGGCCAGGCGCGTCGCTGACCGACATCATCGAGGCCGCCAAGGGAGCCCGCCTGCACGACTTCGTGCAAAGCCTGCCGGCGCAGTACGACACCGTGGTGGGCGAGCGTGGCGTCAAGCTGTCCGGGGGCGAACGGCAGCGTATCGCCATCGCGCGCGCGATCCTCAAGAATCCACCGATCATGTTGTTCGACGAGGCGACATCGGCGCTGGACACGCGCACCGAGCGCGCCATCCAGGCGGAGCTGGACCGTATTTCGCACGGCCGCACCACCCTGATCATTGCGCACCGCCTGTCCACGGTGGTCGACGCCGACGAAATCGTGGTGCTGGAGCATGGCCGCGTCGTCGAGCGCGGCAAGCATGCCGAACTGCTGGCGGCGAAAGGCATCTACGCGCAGATGTGGACCCTGCAGCGCCAGCAGACGGAACTGGAGAAGGCCGGATCGAGACAAGCCGCGCAGCCCGTCAACCTGGCGGCGCTGGTGGCGGGCGTCCTGGACGCCATACGGCAAGTCATCGATGAGAAGGGCGTCATCCTGTACACCGAGCTGAGCATGGAGAGCGCGCGCGTCACCGGCGACCCCGGCGTGCTGCAGCAGGTCATCTGGGACATGTGCCTGAACGCCATCGCAGCCACGCCGGCGGGCGGGCGTATCGAACTGAGCCTGCGCCGCGCGCAGGACGCCGCGCGCCTCGCGGTGACCGACGGCCGCCTGCCGCCGGCCGATGCCGCCGCGCTGGATGTGTCCGATCAGATGAACGCGGTGCTCGCCGACCGGCCGCCGCTGGACGCCACGCACGCACGCGGGGACATCGAGAAATTCGGCGGACGCTTCGGCAGCGACACCTCGTCCACCGGGCCGGGCCGCACCTATTGGCTGGAAATGCCGCTGCGTGCGCCCAACGCGCCCGCGCTGCCTTTCGTCGGCCCGCTGCGGCAGGCGTCGTTACAAGGCGCACGGGTGTTCCTGGTCGACGATAGCGAAGAGGAGCGCGCGCGCGTCGGCGCGGCCCTGCGGCGCGCGGGCGCGGACGTGCGCTACTTCAAGACGGGAGGCGCGCTGCTGGACGTACTGCGCGGCACGGCTGAAAGCGACTGGCCCGATGCGCTGGTGTGCGACGTCACGCTCGACGACATGGATGGCTATGCAATGGTCGCCGCGGTGCGCCAGCTCGAGGCCGCGCGCGGCGTGGGCCTGGCCAACCGCATCCCCGCCATCGCCATATCCGGCCATTCCGCATCCGAAGGCCGCCTGCGCGCATTGATGGCGGGCTACCAGACGCATACCCCCAGACCGGTCGACGTCGACGCCGTCGTCAATATAACCGCGAAGCTCATGAGCGAGAAGTTCCATCGCTTGTAATCGGTGCTGTGCGGTCTCCACGCGGGACGACTCAAGCTTGAACCGTTACGGTTGAACCGTTACGTGAGGCACGGCACAACGGCATGCAGCTTGCACCCTCCACGCTACCGAGCAGAGGATGAGTCTGGCCATCGCACAACGCG
Source organism: Bordetella genomosp. 9 (assembly GCF_002261425.1). NCBI lineage: Bacteria > Pseudomonadati > Pseudomonadota > Betaproteobacteria > Burkholderiales > Alcaligenaceae > Bordetella > Bordetella genomosp. 9. The sequence continues at coordinate 2,381,393 of NZ_NEVJ01000003.1, forward strand.
CCATCATGTGTGAAACGCAGCTGGTTCTCGGATGAGCGGCAAACGAGTCGATCGGTAGGAGAGAACCATGCGAAGAATCGCCATCGTGAGTGAACACGCATCGCCGCTGGCGCTTGCCGGCAGCGTCGACAGCGGCGGACAGAATATCTACGTTGCGCAGATCGCCAGGCACTTCGCGCGGATGGGCCACCAGGTGGATGTGTTCACGCGCGCAGACAGCCGGCGCCTTCCCGCCGAGGTGACGTGGGAAGACAACGTCCGCGTCATCCATGTCCCCGCCGGACCGGCGCGCGAGATTCCCAAGGAACAGCTGCTGCCCTGCATGGATCAGTTCGGAGAGTTCCTCATGCGTCATTTCGCCGCGCAGCGGCGACGCTACGACATCGTGCATGCGAACTTCTTCATGTCCGCCCTGGCCGCGCTGCCGGCAGCGCGGGCATGCGGCATTCCTGTCGCGGTGACCTTCCATGCGCTGGGCCGCGTGCGCCGCAAGTTCCAGAAAGACGCCGATATGTTCCCCGAGTGCCGCTTCGATATCGAAGACGACATCATCGCGCGCGCCGACCGCATCATCGCGGAATGCCCGCAGGACGAGCAGGACATGGTGGAGCTGTACGGCGCCGATTCGCGCCGCCTGTCCATCGTGCCCTGCGGTTACGACCCCGCCGAAATGCTGCCCATGGATCGCACCCGCGCGCGCGCCGAACTCGGATGGAATGACAACCGGTTCACGCTGCTGCAGCTGGGCCGCATGGTGCCCCGCAAGGGCGTGGACAACGTGATCCGCGCCCTTGGCCGCCTGCGCCACCGGCACGGCATCGATGCCAGGCTGTGCGTCGTCGGCGGCAATAGCGCCACGCCGTCGGAAAGCGCGACGCCGGAACTGGCGCGCCTGCGCGCCGTCGCCCGCGAGGAAGGCGTGCTTCAGCACGTGGAATTCACCGGCCGCCGGGACCGGTTGCAACTGCGCGCCTATTACTGCGCCAGCGATGTCTTCGTCACCACGCCCTGGTACGAGCCCTTCGGCATCACGCCGCTGGAAGCCATGGCCTGCGCCCGGCCGGTGGTGGGCTCCGATACCGGGGGTATACGTTTTTCCGTGCGCGACGGCGAGACCGGCTGGCTGGTACCGCCCAAGGAACCCGATGCGCTTGCCGATCGCCTGGCCATGCTGGCGCGCGACAGCCTGCTGCGCCACCGCATGGGCGAAGCCGGATTGCAACGCGCGCGCAAACACTTCACCTGGGGACGCGTCAGCCGCCAGCTGATGGACGTCTTCGAAGAGATCATGGCGCCGGCCACCGTGCCCGACGCCGCCCCCGCGCCTGCCGATGCCGCGGCCCGCGCCATTGCATGAGGAGCAGCCGAATGCCTGATACCGATACATCGACCGTGGCGGGCCGCGTCGCCATCGTTACCGGTGGCGGCAGCGGCCTGGGCAAGGCCATCTGCGAGCTGCTCGCCAGCGACGGCGCCAGAATCGTGGTCGCTGACCACGACGTCGATGCCGCCGAACGCGTCGCCCGTTCGTTGCCGGGCGAGCAGGCGCTGGCCTTGCGTCTGGACGTGGGCAACGAACAGCAGGTGCGAGATGGGCTGCGCGTGGCCGCGCAGCGCTACGGCGGACTGGATATCCTGATCAACAACGCAGGCATCGACGTCACGGCGCCGTTGGAGGCGCTGGACGTGGCAGATTGGGAGCGGGTGGTGCGCACCAACCTGACCGGACCGTTCATGATCTGCAAATACGGCGTGGGCCATCTGGGCAAGGGTGGCCACATCGTCAACATTGCCTCGACCGCGGCCCGCCGCGCCTGGCCCAACGCGTCCGTGTACCACGCCACCAAGTACGGCCTGATGGGCTTGTCCCATGCTCTACATGCCGAACTTCGACCCAGGGGCATCAAGGTTTCCGCCGTGATAGCCGGCGGCATGCGCACGCCGTTCCTGCTGGATCGCTTTCCCGACATCGACGCCGGCACGCTGCAGGATCCGGCCAATGTCGCGCGCGCCGTGCGTTTCGTGCTGACCCAGCCGGCGGAAACCGTGGTCCCCGAAGTGATGGTGCTTCCCATGCGCGAGAGCTCATGGCCATGAAGCCCGCCATATTCCTCGACAAGGACGGCACCTTGCTGGCCGACGTCCCCTACAACGCCGATCCGGCGCGCATGGTATGGGCGCCCGGCGCGCGCGAAGGCATCGCCCTGCTGGCCCAGCTGGGCCATCCGTTGATCGTCATCAGCAACCAGGCCGGCGTGGCCATGGGCCGCTTCGACGAGGCGGCGCTGCATCCGGTTCGCCGCCGCCTGGAAGCCATGTTCCGCACCCGGGGCGCGCAGCTGGCCGACTTCTATTACTGTCCGCACCATCCGGACGGCACGCAGGCCGCCTACGCCGTGTCCTGCATCTGCCGCAAGCCCATGCCAGGGCTCCTGCGGCGGGCGGCCGCCGACCATGGCATCGATCTGCGCGCCTCGTGGTTCGTGGGCGATATCCTCAACGATGTCGAAGCCGGCGCCCGCGCGGGCTGCCGCACCCTGCTGCTGGACAATGGGCATGAGACCGAATGGGTACGGGGACGCTGGCGCATGCCGGACGATACGGCACCCGACCTTTACATGGCGGCGCGGCTGATTTCGCGCAAGATGCGCTGCGCGCCATTGCGCGGAAAGGAGACGGCATGAGCCCATGTGATCCGCCGGAAGGATGGCGCGAGGCGCGCAATCTGCTCTGCGTCCGCTTGGACAATATGGGCGACGTGCTGATGACCACACCCGCCCTGCGCGCCCTGAAGGCGGCGCGGGCGGACCGGCGCCTCACCCTGCTGGCGTCGCGCTCGGGCGCGGCGGTCGCGCCGCATGTGCGCGACGTCGACGACGTGATCGTCTACGAGGCAGCCTGGATGAAGAACGCGGCCAGCCCGCCGGAGCGCTTCCACGCAACGATGCAACAGCTGCGCGAACGCCGCTTCGACGCCGCGGTCATCTTCACCGTATACAGCCAGAGCGCCTTGCCCGCCGCGCTCCTGTGCCATGCCGCCGGCATCCCCCGCGTGCTGGCCTACAGCCGCGAAAACCCCTATCACCTGATCAGCGACTGGGCCCGGGAGATCGAGCCCCTGCCCGCGCCGCGTCATGAAGTGCAGCGTCAGCTGGACCTGGTGGCGACCATCGGCGCGCGGGCGTCCGATCCGCATCTTTCCTTCAGCGTCGAGGATGCCGACCAGGCCGGACTGGACACAGTGTTGCGGGCGCACGGGATATCGCTGCCACCGGAGTTTGTACTGGCCCATTGCGGCGCGACCGCGGAATCGCGCCGCTACCCGGCCGCCCTGTTCGCGCAGGCCATCGACATGGTCGCCGGCGCCGGTGAATGCGTCATCCTGACCGGGTCGCCCGATGAGAAAACGCTGGTGGATGAAGTCATGGCCCGCAGCTGCGACCCGCGCCGGCTGGTGAACCTGGCGGGCACGCTGACCTTGGGCGAATTCGGCGCACTGATCGCCCGCGCCGGGCTGCTGATTTCGAACAACAGCGGTCCGGTGCACATCGCCGCCGCACTGGGCACGCCCATCGTCGATCTCTATGCCTTGACCAATCCCCAGCACACCCCTTGGGAAGTGCCGCATCGCCTGCTGTATCGGGACGTCCCGTGCAAGTACTGCTATCGCAGCGCGTGTCCGCTGGGGCATCACGCCTGCCTCAGCGCCGTCGCGCCGTCACAGGTGGCGCAGGCGGCGTTCGAACTATTGGAAAGCCGTGCGGGCAACCGCCCGCCCATCATGATCAAGGCCGCCTGAGACAACGCGAAAGCGACACGCGAAGGCCAAGCAGAGGAAAACGTCATGTACACATTGGGCATCAACGCCGCCTTTCACGACTGTTCCGCCACGCTCGTACGCGACGGCGAGGTGCTGGCGGCCGCGGAGGAAGAACGCTACACCCGCATCAAACACGGCAAGCGGCCCGTGCCTTTCACCGCCTGGCAACTGCCCTATCACGCCATCGACTACTGCCTGGCCCATGCGGGAATCACGCTGTCCGACGTGGATCACGTCGCCTATTCCTTCGACCCGTCGCTGCTGGCCGGCGGCCGTTCCCTGCCCGAGACCATCACGCTGCCGCTGGAGCCCTCGCGGCAGGCGCGTGGAGCGGACGGACCATCCCCGTGGGACCCGTTGTTCCTGTCCTATGTCGTGAACGCCCCGCGGCAACTGATAGGCGGCGCGCCGCATCACCTGCGCCAGCGCTTCGAAGGGCTGACGCTGGACCAGTTGCTCGGCCGCTGGCAGTACGTCGAGCATCATCTGTCGCATGAGGCCAGCGCCTTTCTGGCGGCGCCTTGTGAAGAATGCGCGGTGCTGACCATGGACGGCCGCGGCGAACGCGCCACTACCAGCTTCGGCCACTTCACGAAGGGCCGCTACCGGCGTCTCAGGCAGATCGACCTGCCGCACTCGCTGGGCCTGCTCTACGAGGACGTCACCGACTACCTGGGCTTTCTGCGATCTTCCGACGAATACAAGGTGATGGCGCTGGCTTCCTACGGCAAGCCCGACTATGTGGACCTGTTCCGCAAGATCGTCCGCCTGGACAAGGAAGGCGGCTACACCATCGAGCCGATCAACCTGGTCAGCCAGTTCGGCCCGGCGCGCAAGCGCGGAACGCCATTCGATCAACGCCATATGGATATCGCGCGCTCGCTGCAGCAGGTGCTGGAAGAAACCGCCCTGCATATGGCGACGTGGCTGCAGGCGCAAACCGGCGCGCAACACCTGAGCATGGCCGGCGGCGTGGCATTGAACTGCGTGATGAACGCGCGCATCGCGGCGGACGGCCCGTTCAAGTCGGTATGGGTCCAACCTGCCGCGGGCGACGCCGGCACATCGCTGGGGGCCGCGCTATGGGTGGACTACGAGCGCCGCGAGGCGCCGGGACGGCGCTGGGCCATGCAGCATGCCTACCTGGGCCCCGAGTATGGAGACGAAGAGATCGAGCGCCTGCTGGATCGCTCGCACCTGGCATACCGCCGGCTGGACGATGTGGCGGAGCAGGCGGCGGAACTGCTGGCGCAGGAAAAGATTCTGGGCTGGTTCCAGGGCCGTATGGAGTTCGGTCCGCGCGCGCTGGGCGCGCGCTCCATCCTGGCTTCGCCGCGCGACAGCGCCATGCAGGCCAGGCTGAACGGCTTGAAGGATCGCGAGGATTTCCGGCCGGTCGCGCCGGTCGTCATGGAAGAACGCGCCCATGCATGGTTCGATGCGCGCGGCAACCCGGGCATCTGCGCGCCGTTCATGCTGTTCGTCTATGACGTGCTGCCGCATCGCGAACGGCAGATACCGGCGGTCAAGCACATCGACGGCACCGCCCGCGTGCAGACGGTGCGGCGTGACCAGCACGCGCTGTACTACGACCTGCTGGCCGCCTTCGAACGCCGCACCGGCGTGCCCGTGCTGGTGAACACGTCGTTCAATACGCGGGGCCTGCCGGTGGTCTGCACCCCGCGCGACGCGCTGGAATCGTTCTGGACGTCGCCGCTGGACGCCCTGGTCATCGGCAGCTATCTCGTGGAGAAGCCGCTTTGAGCGGCACGGAGCACCGCCCGGCGGCGCCACGCCCGCGGGACGACCGGATGAACGATCAGGATGAACCCATGAATGCAGAATCCCGACCGCGGATTTCGGTGGTGGTTCCGACCTACCGCCGCCCCGATCTGCTCGAACGCTGCCTGGGCGCCCTGCTGCGCCAGACGCTGAAACCGAACGATTACGAGATCATCGTCTGCGACGACGGCCCCAGCGACGCCGCCTACCAGGTGGTATGCAAGATGACGCCCGTAGCCGGCGGTCCGACGCTGCGCTATGTCCCGGTCACGAGTACGCAGGGGCCGGCGGGGGCTCGCAACGCCGGGTGGCGCCGCGCGCGGGCGGCGCTGATCGCATTCACCGACGATGATACGGTGCCCGACCCGGCCTGGCTGGCCGCCGGGCTGGCCGCGTTCGCGCCCGGCGTGGACGCGCTCTCTGGCCGCATCGTCATGCCGCTGCCGCCCCATCCCACCGACTACGAACTCGACGCCAGCCGCCTGCAGGACGCCGAGTTCGCGACGGCCAATGTCTTTCTGCGGCGCGATGCCCTGGCGCGCGTGGGCGGCTTCGATCCGCGCTTCGAGCTGGCGTGGCGGGAAGATTCCGATCTGCATTTTTCGCTGATGGAACACGGCCTGCGCGTCGAACGCGCGCCGCACGCCATCGTGGTGCACCCTATCCGTCCCGGCGCATTCGGCGCGGGCATAGGCATGCAGCGCAAGATCGTGTTCGACACGCTGCTCTACAAGAAGCATCCGCGCCTGTACCGCGAGCATATCCGGCCGCATCCGCCGTGGTTCTATCTGGCGGTGACGGCCATGCTGATACTGACCGTCGCCGCGCTGGCCGCGGGCTGGTACGCGGCGGGCTCGGCCGCGCTGGTGGCCTGGCTTGCGCTGACCGCATGGTTCAGCCTGCGCCGCCTGCGCGGCACGCGGCGCACGCCGGACCACATCGCGGAGATCGTCATGACGTCCGCGGCGATCCCGCCGGTATCCATCTTCTGGCGCCTCGTCGGATCGCTGCGCTACAAGGCGGGCTTTCCATGACGGAGGATCTCTGGCACCCGCGTCCGCGCCGCATCGCGATCTTCCGCGCCTTGCAGCTGGGCGATATGTTGTGCGCCATTCCGGCTCTGCGCGCCTTGCGGCAACACTGTCCGGACGCCCACGTCACGCTGGTCGGACTGGAAAATGCCGGGCCATTCGTGCAACGCTTCCAGCGCTACCTGGACGAGCTGCTGCCCTTCCCCGGTATTCCGGAATTTCCGGAGCAGGCTGCCCGGCCGGAGGCCCTGCCGGCCTTTTATCGCCAGGCGCGGGCGCGCGGGTTCGACCTGGCGCTGCAGATGCACGGCAGCGGCACGATGTCGCAGCCCATCGTCGGCGCGCTGGGCGCGCGGACCCATGCCGGCTTCGTACCGCATGGCGGCATGGCGCGCCCGGGCCGGCTCATGGCCTGGCCGGACGGCCTGCCCGAACCGCTGCGCTATACGGCGCTGATGCGGCACCTGGGCGTCCCCGTGCACGGCAATGCGCTGGAAATGCCCTTGACCGCGGAAGACCATGCCGAGGCCGGCCGCATCATTGCGGAGGCCGATTTCGACCCGGCGACGACCGTCCTGATCCATCCTGGCGCGCGCCTGCGATCGCGCCGCTGGCCGGCGGCACGCTACGGCGCCCTCGCCGCGCGGCTGGCGGGCCAGGGATGGCGAATCGCCGTGACGGGCAGCGCCGATGAGCGCGCGCTGGCAGCGGAAGTCCTGGCCGCCGTCGGGCCCGGCGCCATCGACCTGACGGCCCGCACGTCGCTGGGCGCGATGGCGGCCCTGCTGGCGCGCGTGCCGCTGCTGGTGTGCAACGACACCGGCGTATCGCACGTCGCGGCGGCGGTGGGCACGCCCAGCGTCATCGTGGCCTGCGGCAGCGATACGCGGCGGTGGGCGCCGCTGGACAGGATGCGCCACACCGTCCTGGCCGACCATCCGCCATGCCGCCCCTGCGCCTACGAGACCTGCCCCATCGGCCACGTCTGCGCCTTGAACGTCTCCGTCGACGCCGTCATGCGCGCCGTGGAAGCGAAGCTCAGCCTGCCGGAAGGAAGGACCAGCCATGCCGCATAGCCCGACCTCGCCGCGCCCGCTGCGTATCCTGACATGGCACGTGCACGCCAACTACCTGTACGCGCTGACGCGCGTGCCGCATGAATTCGTCGTGCCCGTCCGTGCGGGCAATCCGCCCGGCTACGGCGCGCTGGGCACTCGGATTCCCTGGGGCGGGCGCGTGCGGGAGATCGACGCCGATGCGATACGCGATGCGCGCTTCGATTGCGTGGTTTACCAATCCCGCGCCACCTACGAGGAACGCGAGCGGCTGTTGTCGCCCAGGCAGCTCTCCCTGCCCTGCGCCTATATCGAGCACGATCCGCCCATGCCGCACCCCACCGATACGGCGCACGGGTTCCGGCATGAGCGCGGCATCCTGGTCCATGTCACCCACTACAACCACGCGGCCTGGGACAACGGCGCGGTGCGCACGGCGGTCATCGAGCATGGTGTGCCGGCCCCGCGCATCGATCCGCGGTCCACCCGCCTGGCACGCGGCATCACCGTCGTCAACCACCTGCGCCGGCGCGGGCGCCGCATGGGCGCGGACCTGTTCGAACAGGCGCGCGCCCAAGTGCCGCTGGACCTGATCGGCATGGATGCGCAAGCCATGGGCGGGCTGGGCGAGATCCCCAACATGGAGGTCGGCGCCTTCGTATCGCGCTATCGCTTCTTCTACAGCCCCATCCGCTATACCAGCCTGGGCCTGGCCCTGATCGAGGCCATGATGGCCGGCTTGCCTGTCGTGGGTTTCGCCGCCACCGAACTCGCGCGGGTCATCGTCAACGGCCGCAACGGCTATATCGACACCGACGCGGACCGCCTCGTCGACGTCATGAAGGCCCTGATAGACGAACCGCGCCTGGCCGCCGACTGGGGTGCGGAAGCAAGAAACACGGCATTGGAGCGCTACGGCATGGACCGGTTCGTAGCGGATTGGACTGCCTTGTTCGCCAGGCTGATCGGAGATACGCAATGATCCAGGCTCGTACTCGTCCTTTGCGCGTGCTCGTGTCCGGCGGCGCCGGCTTCATCGGCTCGCATCTTTGCGCGCGGCTGCTCGACAAGGGACATACCGTCATCTGCCTGGACAATTTCTATACCGGCCAGGTGCAGCACGTCGACCCCTTGCGCGGCAATCCGCGCTTCGCGCTGGTGACCCACGACGTTGTCGAGCCCTACGAGGCACAGGTCGACCGCATCTACAACCTCGCGTGTCCCGCCTCGCCCATCCACTACCAGAACCAGCCGGTGCACACGCTGCGAACCTGCGTGCTGGGCGCGATGAACATGCTGGAGCTGGCCCGCGCGACGGGAGCGCGCATCCTGCAGGCATCGACCAGCGAGGTCTACGGCGACCCGCAGGTGCATCCGCAACGCGAAAGCTACTGGGGCCACGTCAATCCCATCGGCATGCGTTCCTGCTACGACGAAGGCAAGCGGTGTGCGGAAACCCTGTTCCACGACTATGCGCGCGTCTACGGCGTCAGGGTCAAGATCGCCCGGATCTTCAACACCTACGGTCCGAGCATGGCGCCCAACGACGGCCGCATCGTTTCCAATTTCATCCTGCAGGCGCTGCAAGGGCATCCCATCACGATCTATGGCGACGGCAGCCAGACCCGCGCCTTCTGCTACGTGGACGATATGGTGGACGCGCTGGAGCGCCTGATGGAAAGTCCGGACGACGTGACCGGGCCCATCAACCTGGGCAATCCGCAGGAGCTGACGGTTCTGGATATCGCGCAGCGCATCCAGCGCCTGGCGGGCACCCGCGTGCCGCTGGACTTCCAGCCGCTGCCGCCGGACGACCCCACCCAGCGATGCCCCGACATCGGCCTGGCCGCCCGCGAGCTGGGGTGGGCCCCGCGGGTGCCGGTGGACGAAGGCCTGCGGCGCACGATCCGCTATTTCAGCCAGTTCGTGAACGCCGATATCGTACGGACGCCAGCGCGAGCCGACGCGTCGCTATAGGGATGTGCGGCGAGGGAGACCCGGGTGCGACTCATCGATGATCCTGGCGCGATCGCGGCAATCTCGCCGCACCTGGACGACGCGGTAGCCGGCTGCGGCGCGCTGCTGGCGGGCGCGCCGGGCAGCACCGTCATCACCGTGTTCGCCGGCGTGCCGGACGCCACGACGCCGCTGACGGACTGGGACCGCCGCTGCGGCTTCGGCGACGGCGCGGCCGCCATGAAGCGGCGCCTGGCGGAGGACGACAAGGCGCTGCATCTGCTCAAGGCCCATCCGGTGCGTCTGCCCTTCCTGGACGACCAGTACATGCGGGCCATGACGCGTGCGACCGCCAAAGCCGGGAAAGTGGCGCACGCGCTGGACGCCGCGCTGGATGAGGCTGGCGCGCGCACGGTGCTGTTTCCCCTGGGCCTGTTCCATTCCGATCACACGCTGGTGTCGGATGCCGTGCTGGGCCTGTTCGCCACCCGGCCGCAGCGGCGCTGGGTGGCCTACGAGGACGCGCTGTACCGCACCAAGCCCGGGCTGCTTCATGCCAGGCTGGTGCAGTTCCATACGCGCGGTATCAGCCTCACGCCGGTGGCCTTCGCCAATACGAACGCGCACCGCAAGGCGACGGCGATGTCGGCCTACGGCAGCCAGATGCCGGAACTGGGTATCACCCGTCACGAAGGCGACACCATGGACCCGGAGCGGTATTGGCTGCTGAGCGAAGCCATCAAGCAAGCGCCCGAGTCCGCGGACGGTCCCGTCGGCGCCGGGGACGCTGGCGGACAGCCTGACCCACGCCACCCGGCGACGCCGCCACGACGGCAATGAGCGCCTCGCCTGCCCGTTTGTCCATCGTCGTGCTGACCTTCCAGCGTCGCGAGGAACTGCTCGGCAACCTGGAGCGGCTGCTCCGCCGCCACCCCGGCGTCCCCGTGATCGTGGTGGACAATGGTTCGCCCGACGGGACGGCGGACGCCGTCGCCGCGGCCCACCCCCGCGTGACGCTGGTGCGGGCACCGCGCAATCTCGGCGCCGCCGGCCGCAATCTCGGCGTGGCGGTCGCCGCCACCCCCTATATCGCCTTCTGCGATGACGACACCTGCTGGGAGCACGGCGCGCTGGCCGAGGCCGGGCGGCTGCTGGACGGCGCGCCGCATGCCGGCGTCATCAGTGCCGCCGTGCGCGTCGGACCCGGCGGCCGACTGGACGCCACCTGCCAGGCCATGTCCCGCAGCCCGCTGGGCCGGGGCCCCATGGGCACCATGCGCTTGCTGGGCTTCATGGCCGGCGCGTGCGTCATGCGCCGCCAGGCCTACCTGCAGGCCGGCGGCTACGAAGCCCGCTATTTCATCGGCGGCGAAGAAGCGCTGATGGCCCTGGACCTGGCCGCCTTGGGCTGGGACATGCTCTACGCGGGGCAGGTCGCGACCTGGCATCACCCCTCTCCCCATCGGGACCGTCCCGCCAGAAGGCGGCTGCTCGGCCGCAACAACCTGTGGACGGCCTGGTTGCGGCTGCCCGCGCGCGCGGCCTGCGCCGAGACTTGGACGGTGCTGCGGGAGTGCCGCCAGCACGGCGATGCGCTGCGCGTGCTGGCCGCCGCGCTGGCGGGCGCGCCATGGATCCTGCGCCAGCGCCGGTGCATACCCGCAGCCGTCGAGCGCCTGCGCCAGCAGCTGGCCAACCAGGCGACCGCTGAGGACGCCGTACTCATCCACGGTGCGCAAATCTTGCCAAGCGTGCGCGCACGGGACGGGCACGAGGCATGCGCCATGCAAGTGCAATCAGGCGGCGAATTCCAGGAGACTCCCATGACGATGCACCGCGACACAGAGAGACAGGGCGACGAAAAAGCCCATAGCGACCACAGTGGCGACGCACAAGATCACGCAGTTTTACGTCCCGATACAGGGCCGCGGTCCGATCCGCCCAACCGGTCGCTGCAGAACCGGCCGCTCGATCCTAACTCCTCGGCAGAAAAGACTTTTCCTCCCGGCGTGGACGCCGCCGACATCCTCGATCCCGGCCGCCAGACCCCCGGCGCACCTCCCGTGGACAACCGATCCGGGCAAAAAAGCTAGCGCTCCCGCATAACACGGGCACGGTGCTTGCGTTGATGCCGCGCCGCGCCATTGCGGCACCCCGTGAACCAGGAGAACTGTATGAATAAGGCGGAAATCCCTCTCGCACAACGCGACGCCCTGACCCTGATGCTGGACGATCACGCCACGATCAAAAAGCTTTTCAAGGATTTCGGGAAAACGGATGACCCGGAAATCCGCGAGTCGATTGCCCACGAGGCCTGCATGACCCTGACGGTCCTGGCCCAGATCGAAGAAGAATTGTTCTATCCCTTCGTTCGCGCGCAGAATCCCGCCGCCTTCGGCCGCCTGCTGGACAAGGCCGTGGTCGAACATGGCGTGGCGCGCAATCTGGTGGCCCAGATCCAGGGCATGACCAGCGAAGACCCCTTGTTCCATGCCCGCGTCTCGGTGCTGGGCGACTACATCAGCCACCACATCGAAGAAGAGGAAGGCGAACTCTTCCCCAAGCTGGTCGTGCTGAACGTGGATTTGCGCGCCATCGCCAAGAAGATGCAGCAGCGCAAGGAAGAAATCGCCACGGTGGCCCATATCGCGTGACCGGCACGCCGGTGGGGATCGGAATGTAATGAGGATCTTGACGAAGGAAACCCCCAATTCGCGGGCGACCCTATGGCTGGCGCCCACCATGCAGGGGGGGTTCCGCTGGGAAGTCGAAGTCGTCGACACGGGTAAGACGACGATGCCCCAGCTGATTCAATCCCAGTTCATATTCCGTACGCCCACTGATGCCGCGTTGGATGGGATCCGCGCCCTGGAAGAGCTGGCCGAGCTGCCTTAGCGGCATGCGCCAGCCACGACTCAGACAAAAAGCGCGTCGCACGAGCGGCGCGCTTTTTGTCGTCCGGAATCTGTCAGGGCTTCGGCGCGCCCTTGTCGCCCGGCAGCAAGCTGGGCGGGGCTTCGCGCGATGCGGGCGATACCGCGCCGGGCACGCCCGAACGGGCGGCTGGCGAGTTCTCTTCCGGGCTTGCCTTCCCGCTGGCGGCCAGGCTCTTGCGCAGCGCCAGGCCCGCGTCCAAATGCGCCTTCAGCGTGGGCAGCATCTGCTGGGCATAGGCCTTGACCTCCGGATCCTTGCCACGCTCGGCGGCGTCGACGAAAAGCGCGACCGCTGCCTGATGGGCCGCGATGGCGACGTCGTCGGCATAGGCCAGATCGAAATCCGTCCCGTTCTTGGCCTGCAAGGCGTCCATGACGCGCGCCTGGTCGGAAGATATCGCCCCCGGCAGCGCGAACTTGCGCGCCGCCGCCAGGGCCTTGAGCTGGCTGGCCATGTCGCCATGCTCGTCCAGCATCGTACGCGCGTAGCGTTTGACGTCGTCATGCTCCGCCTTGCGCTGGGCCAGCTGGCTGGCGGCGATCTCGAAGCTGCCGGCCTGCGCCGCCTGCTCCATGAATGCCGCATCGGCGCGATCGACCTCCTGGGCCTGAGCCAGGCAAGTTCCCGTCACCAACAACATTGACACCCCGATTATGCGCACCCAGTCTTTCATGGCGATCTCCCTCGACGCGTGGCCGGCCGGCACAGGCGAGCAACCCATGTGCCCATCCTTGGGCCTGCTGTTCAGGCAGCGTTGAAAAGTACGCACAGACCGCGGCAAGCGCGGCACAAGGAGACAAAAAATGCAGGACACCATGCAGATCTTCGTCGGCTGCGACCCCAACAACGGCGACCTCGAACAGATGATGGTGCTGGACTACAGCCTGCGCAAGCACGCCTCCCTGCCCGTGCACATCCAATGGATGCGGCTCACGCGCGATTCCGCCAGCCCCTGGTACTGCGATCCCGCGGCCGGACGCGGCTGGCGCACGGAAACCTGGTCGACGCCGTTTTCCGCCCTGCGCTGGAGCCTGCCGGCCTGCGTGGGCTACCGGGGACGCGCGCTGTACATGGATGCCGACATGCTGGTCCTGGACGATCTGGCCGGACTCTGGACCATGCCCTTGCACGACAAGGCCGTGATGGCCGCGCGCCACAACGGCAGCCACAACGGCAGCCACGACGGCGCCCCCACGGGACGGCCGGACTGGCTGTACTGCGTGACGCTGTGGGACTGCGCACGGGCGCGCCGCCACCTGCCGGCGCTGGACGACATGCGGAAAGACCCACAGGCGCATCGCCGGCTCAAGAAGTACTTCTCGCGGCGCCCGGAATTGATCCAGGCCGTCGATCCCCGCTACAACTGCATCGACGGCGAAAACCGGGCCGTGGATGAGATCGGCATCCTGCACTACTCGGACATGAGCACACAGTTCAGCCATCGATACGCGATGGCGCGCCGCCAGGCAGAAGGCGGCGAACACTGGTACGACGGTCCGGTGCGCGCGCACCCGCGCGCCGACCTGGCCGCGCTGTTCGACCGCTATTTCCAGGAAGCCCTGGATGCCGGCCACCGGCCGGACGACTATCGCGCACCCGCCTTCGGTCCGCTGCCCAAGGCGTCGCAGCAGGATTATCCCGGCAACGTGCGGCGCGTCAGGCAGGGCTGGACCCGCCGGCTGTTCGCTTCGGCGGGGCTGTTCAAGCGGGCGTGAGTCCGGCGGCGCGGCGTGGCGACGCCATCACCACGCCACTGCGGCGCGATGCGCACAGAACCGTTCAAGGCGGCAGGCGGTCAGGGCTCAAGGCACACACGGCGTTCAGGCGAACAGGCTGCCGGCCTGTTTCAGCAGCTCGCTTTTCTGCAGCATGCCCACCACCCGGCGGCCTTCGCGGTCGCTCAGCACGGGCGTGCGTTCGGCGGGCGACTCCACCACCGTCTGCCAGACGTCCAGCAGCCGCTGGTCCGCATAGACCACCGGAAAATCAGTCGTCGCCATGTGCGGCAGCGTGGCCTCCCGGCCTTCGCCGGCGTTGACGCGCGCCATCAGGTCGTTGACCCACACCGCGCCGGCGAAACGTCCGGCATCGTCGATCAGGAACACGAAGCGGTTGCGCTGCGCCAGGCCGATCCGCAAGGCTTCTTCGAGCGACGCCGACACGGGAGCCAGCAAGCCGATGGGCCGCATCACGCCCCCGGCCGTCGCGTCCGCCAGCAGCGCGCGCCGCATATCGCGCGCGCGGTGCCGCGCGATGACCTCATAGGTGCCCGTCAGGCGGAACAGCATGGAAACCGCATAGGCCGCCACGGTCGCGATCATCAGCGGGAATACGAAGGTGGGCTCGCTCGTCATCTCGAAGACCATCAGGGTCGACATCAGCGGCGCCTGCGTGGTGGCCGCGAGCGCGGCGGCCATGCCCAGCACGCCCAGCAGCACGAGGCCGTCCTGCACGCCGAACACCTGCGCGGCCAGCGGCGCACAGGCCGCGCCGGTCAGCGCGCCTATCATCAGCGACGGCGTGAACAGCCCGCCGATGGCGCCCGACCCCACCGTGGCGATGGTGGCGACCACTTTCAACACCAGCAGCATCAGCAGCGGCGTAGCCATGGGATGGCCGTCCAGCAGCCGCTCGATGGGCGCGAAGCCGTTGCCGGTGACGTCGGGCGCCGCCAGCGTGATGACGCCGACGATCAGGCCGCCCAGGCTCATGCGCCATACCGGCGAGGCAAACAGCCGCGCGAACAGATTGCGCGCGTAGCGCACGCCCCACAGAAACGCCGAGCCGACGGCGCCGGCGACCAGTCCCAGCGCCACCACCGCCAGCACGCTGCGCGCCGTGAAATCGAAAGCGTAGGCCGGCAGGTCATACAGCGGGTTGAACTGCCCCAGCATGCTGGTGGTCCAGGCCGATGCGACCGCGGCGGTGAACAGGTAGCCGATGCGCCGCAGCTCGAGCGAACCGAACGCGATCTCGGCAACGAAGATGACCGCCGCCAGGGGCGTGTGGTAGACCGCGGTCAGGCCGCCGGTGGCGGCCATGGCCACCGCCAAACGGAAATCGGCGCCGCGCAGGCCGGGCAGCACGCGCTTGCAGAAGGCCGAGCCCACGGTGGCGGACAATTGCACCATGGCGCCTTCCTTGCCGATGGAGCCGCCGGACACGATGGAAAAGAATGACGACACGCAGCGCAGCAGCGACGGCAGCACCGGGATGCTGGCCATCTTGCCATCGATGGTCTCCAGGTATTCCGACACGACGCCGGCGCGCTTCTCGCGCCGCTGCGCCTGGACCAGGATAAGCGCGGCGATGGCGCCGCCCAGCGTCGGCAAGGCGATGCGCGCGTACCAGGGCAAGCCGGCGAACACTTCGGTGATATCCGCGACGCTGTCGAACATGCGCTCCGACGCGTGCTCCAGGCTCCAGCGAAACGCATGCGCCGCCAGCGCGCCCAACACGCCGGCCGTGATCGCCAGGACGATCCCGCGCAGGTAGTCCGCCACGGACCGTTCGATCGTGCTCGCACTTTTCAAGGCCGGCTCCTCAGGACCGCGCGGAAGGCTTTCATCATGGGCGACCAGACCGCCTGGCGCCGGCTCAACAGCGAGATATCGCGCTTCAGCGGCAGCGCGGAGTCGACGGGCAAGGCGGCCACGCCGGTGCCGGCGTCCGCCAGCAGCGCGTCCGGCGCCACGGTCAGCAGGTCGGTCCCCGCGACCAATTGCAGGGCGCCGGCCGAGATGAAGTCGACCTCCAGCGCGGCGCGCGGCAGCGGCTGGTCCGCGCGCGCGAAGGCGGCATCCAGCCGCTGGCGCGCCACCGACGTGCGCTTCGGCAGTATCCAGCGCTGATCGGCCAGGTCCGCCAGCGCCAGCGCCGGACGCTTGAACAGCGGATGGCGGCGGCTGGCCACCAGGCGCAGCAGGTCATGGCCCATGGCATCCTGGCGCAGCACGCCCCCGCGCGCGCCATCGGCCGGCGCCACGGCCAGGTCCAGGTCGCCGCGTTCGACCAGATCGGGCAATTCATCGGACAGCCCGAGCGTCAGGTCCACGCGCAGCTCCAGCTGCCTTGGCAGCAGCACTTCCAGCGCGGGCATCACGACAGTATCCATGGTGGCGGCGGTGGCGCCCAGCCGCAACAGCCCGCCGCCGCCGCTGCGCAAGCCCTGCGCGTGCCGCACCGCATCTTCGTATTGATTGACCACCTTGCGCGCGTGCTCGGCGAAGGCCAGCCCCGCGGACGTCGGGCGGATGGCGCGTCCCGCGCGGTCGAACAGCGCCAGGCCGGTTTCGTCTTCCAGCCGCTTGAGCGATTTCGACAAGGCGGGCTGGGTCACCGCGCAGGCGGATGCCGCGCGCCCCATGTGGCCATGGGCGACGACAGCCAGAAAATACGAGAGATCCCGCAGCGAAAGATCCATGAATTTCAGTTATGCGATTCATAACCATCAGGAATCCGGAGTGTAGCGCGGCGGAAACGGCCGGTCCATCTCTCCATCCGGTCGGGGCTTGCCACTAGAATCGCCCCATGAACGATGCTCAGGCCTCCTACACCGTCACGCTGGCGCCCACGGAATGGCGCTTCGACGTCCGCGCGGACGAAGCCGTGGTCGCGGCCGCGGCGCGCGCGGGCATCAGGATGCCGGCGTCGTGCCGCAATGGCACCTGCCGCACCTGCATGTGTTTTCTGGTCGAAGGAGAAGTCGCCTATCCCGACGGAAGACCGGGCCTGACGGCGGACGAAATATCAGAAGGCTGGATACTGCCCTGCGTGGGCAGGGCGCGCAGCGACCTGCGCATCGAACTGCCCGATGCCGAGCTGGCGGCACCGGACGCGCCGCGTCCCATCATGGTGGGACCGCGGCGCTGAAGGCCTGTCGCCGGGGATCACCCCGCGGCGATGCGGTAGTGGCTTTCGGTGAACTCGACGGCGGCCTTGCCGTCGGCCGCGCTTTCAACTTGCTGAATGGATTCCGCCGGTCGCGCGCCGCGCGGTTCGGTGCGCGGCAGGACGCGCGCCGGTTCGGACGCCACGCTCTGCGGCAACGCCTGGTTGGACACGCCCAGCAAAGTCAGTTCGGCGCCGATCAATCCTTTGAAAAGCTCGTTCATTACCACTACTCCTTAATCCTTGCAGACCGGCGCGAAACTGCCCGGCACCTATGGATCGACAGCTTAGGCGAAGCCAGGTTCCCGCGGAAGCCAATTAGTTTTATGGTCGCGATTGAACGCCCCTATGCCGGCATGGGATTCAACGCCGCTGCCGATCGCCGCGGACCCACGGCAGCGGCTAGACTAGCGCCAGAAGTAAAACAATCCGGAGAAGACAAATGGGATCGAAGTTCAAGGCGGCCGCCGCCGCGCTGGCGCTATGCGCCGCCACCGTCTGCCAGGCGCAGGACAACTGGCCGGCCAAACCCATCACGATGATCGTGCCCTTCCCGCCCGGCGGGGTCGCCGACACGGTGGCGCGACCCGTCGCCGACGCCATGAGCCGCACCCTGAAGCAGACCGTGGTGGTCGAGAACCGCGCCGGCGCCGGCGGCGGACTGGGCATGGGCGTGGTCGCGCGCGCGGAACCCGACGGTTATACGGTGCTGATGGCCTTGTCTTCCATTTCCATCATTCCGGAGGCCGACCGCATACTCGGCCGCTCGCCCATGTACCAGTTGCGCCAGTTCAAGCCGATCGCGCGATTCACCGCGGATCCCACCGTGCTGGTGGTGCGCGCCGACAGTCCCTGGAAGACCGCGCGCGAGTTCATCGACGACCTGCGCCGTCCGGACGCCACGCCGGTGAGCTATGGATCGTCGGGCAACTACGGCACCATGCACGTCCCGATGGAAATGCTGCATGGCGCGGCGGGGATCAAGGTGCTGCACGTGCCCTATGGCGGCGCCGGGCCGGCCATCGTCGCGCTGCTGGGCGGCCAGGTGCAGGCGGTTTCCACCGGCCCCGCGTCGGTGCTGCAATACATACAGGCGGGCAAGGTCAGGGCGCTGGCGACGTGGGGCGATACGCGGCTGGCGTCGCTGCCGGACGTGCCCACCTTGAAGGAACTGGGCTATGACGTCACATTCGCCCAGTGGTCGGGGCTCTTCGTGCCGGCGGCCACGCCGGAACCCATCGTGCAGAAGCTGCGCGCGGCGGCCGCGGCCGCCGCCAACGATCCGAAAGTGCGGGACACGATCCAGCAGGCGGGCAGCCCCGTGCTGTACCTGGACGCGCCGCAGTTCCAGCAGTACTGGGACGCGGACGCCGCCAAGATGACCGAAGCCGTCCGCAGGATCGGCAAGGTCGAATAGCGCCGCCGGGGCGGCGCCATTCGCTGTCAGCTGACTGAATAGCCGCGCCCCGTCATGCAGGCGGACATGGCGCGGTTATAGGAGTCCACCATCACGCCGGTGGTCCACTGGTTGGGGTGTTCCGGATCGTAGCCGCTCTGGTTCATCGCCCAGCCCTGGCATTCGCCGCGATCGCGCATCTGCTGCGCCTGGTTCTGCCCGCGCGCGGGATAGGCGATCAGGCTGGTGGGGGGCGCGGGCGGCGGCGTGTAAACGGGCGGGGGGGTATACGCGACCGGCGGGGCCGCATACACGGGCGCGGGATACACCGGGGCGCCATAGACGACGGGCGGCGCCGCGTAGACGGGCGCCGCATACACCGGCGAGGTATACACCACCGCCGGCCGCGAGTTGGCGGCGATGATGGCGCCGGCGGCGCCCAACGCGAGCGCGCCGCCTACCCACCAGCCCGCCGACGAACCGCGCCAACCGCCGTGGTAGTAACCGTAGCCATGGGCCATGGCCGGCGACGCGACACCGGCCGCCGTCGCCAGCGCCAGGGCCGCGACGGCAGTACGCAAAGTCAAGGTCTTCATCTGCTGCTCCATATCCCACGCGCGCAATGCGCCGAGGGAAACACGACCGCTACTCTACTCACTTCGACTGCGCGCTGGCGAGCAAATTCCGTGCGTACGGCGCCGAGCTGGTTTCAGGGCGTTTCGGATTTCCGCATGGATGCGCGGTAAACAGGTGGACGGCTTAATTTAATCCGGGTAAAATTTGCGGACTCGAGGCACTCCGGTGCTTTTTCTTCCGCGTTTCCTCTCTCCCGGATCACCGGGCAGCCGTCGCGCTGCTACTCATCATGACACTTACCGTCCGTACCCCATGCACGGCCTTCGCCGGACACCGCCGGCTGGCTGCCGGCCCGCTCGCCGACGTCGCCCTGGCGGTCAAGGCCGCGCTCGAAGAGCAGGTTCCGCAGCATGCGAATGTATTGACCTTCGATGACACCACCGGCCAGGTGATCGATATCGACACGCGGGGCAGCCGCGACGATGTGCAGGCACGCCTGGCGCGTGCGCAGGCCGCGATGGAGGCCGCCGCCGGGGCCGCCAGGCCCGCGGCCGGCGCAACGGGCGCCGAGGCGGATGGCACCGGGGCGGGCGTCGACATGCCGGGCGTCGCCGGGCGTCCCGGCCCGGCGGCCGGGACGTCGACGCGCGGACGCGGACGTCCGCGGCTCGGCGTGATCGCCCGCGAGGTCACGCTGCTGCCCCGGCATTGGGAATGGTTGAACGCCCAGCCCGGCGGCGCGTCGGTCGCGCTCCGCAAGCTGGTCGAGTCCGGCATGCGCGATCATGGCCTGCGCGAACGCGACCGGCGCGAGGCGGCCTATCGCTTCATGTCGGCCATGGCCGGCGACATGGCCGGTTTCGAGGAAGCCACGCGCGCCCTTTTCGCGGGCGACGCGCCCGCGATGACGCGATGCATGGCATCCTGGCCCGACGACGTGCGCGCGCATGCGTTGCGCCTGGCCTACGGCGAATAAGCCTCAACAAGAAACAGGAAACTCGATGATTGCCTCCCACGACAACGTCAGCATGGCGCTGTTCTGCGATTTCGAAAACGTGGCGCTGGGCGTGCGTGACGCCCACTACGAAAAATTCGATATCCGCCTGGTGCTGGAACGCCTGCTGCTGAAAGGCAGCATCGTGATCAAGAAGGCGTATTGCGACTGGGATCGCTACAAGCCGTTCAAGGCGCCGATGCACGAGGCCAATTTCGAGCTGATCGAAATTCCCCACGTGCGGCAGTCCGGCAAGAACTCCGCCGACATCCGGCTGGTGGTCGATGCCCTGGACCTTTGCTATACGAAGTCGCACGTGAATACCTTCGTGATCATCAGCGGCGACTCGGATTTTTCACCGCTGGTGTCCAAGCTGCGCGAAAACGCCAAGCACGTGATCGGCGTCGGCGTGAAGCACTCCACCTCGGACCTGCTGATCGCCAATTGCGACGAGTTCATTTTCTATGACGACCTCGTGCGCGAAAACGCCCGCACGTCCGCGCGCGGCGCGAGCCGCGAAAGCACCAACGGGCGGCGCGGTGGCGGCGGCGACGATCGCCGGCGCAAGGAAGACGTCGAGGCGCGCAAGACGCAGGCCATCGATATCGCGGTCGAGACCTTCGAAGCCCTGATGGCCGAACGTGGCGACAGCGGCAAGATCTGGGCGTCGGCATTGAAGGACGCCATCAAGCGCCGCAAGCCGGACTTCAACGAGTCGTACTACGGATTCCGGGCCTTTGGCAATCTGCTGGAGGAAGCGCAGTCGCGCGGACTGCTGGACGTGGGACGCGACGAGAAGTCCGGCACCTACGTCTACCGCGCCAGCCTAGGCGGCGATGGCGTCCGCGACCTGCGCGAACCCACGATGAACGAAGGCCGCATGGCGCCGATGCTGCCGATGGCGGCGGAGACGTCGCTCGCCGCCCCGACCGAACAGGCACCCGCGGAGACCAGTGCGCCGGCGGCCCAGGACAAGCCCAAGCGGTCCAGCCGGCGGCGCACGCGATCCAGCGGCGGCGCGGCGGCCGATGTGCCGTCGGACATGAACGTGGTACGCGAGGACGCGGCCCCGGCAACCGAGGCGATCGAGGCGCCCGCGGCAATCGACGCGATCGAGGCAATCGAGGCAACCGCGCCGAGCAGGGCATCTTCGGCGAAGCGATCGACGGCGCCCGCCAACGACGCGCCGCCTGAAGCCGTGCAAGGCGAAGAGCCGGCCAAGCCCAAGGCCCGGGCCGCCCGCAAGACCCCCGCCCGTCCGCGCCGGCCACGCAAGACGACGCCCTCGACCGGCGAAACCTGAGCTAGACTGCCGCTTGTGCCCATCCAGCCGGATGGGATTCCCAAGACGGCTTCTCCCAGGTGATACCCATGAAGAAACCCGCAAGCAATAGCAAGAGCTCGACCAAGAAGAGCAGCCTCGAGAAGCGCCGCATGGCGCCTCTGGCCACGCCTTCGGATATCTCCGCCAACGGCACCCGCGACATCGCCGGCGCGATGAACCGCCTGTTGGCGGATGTGTTTGCGCTGTACCTGAAGACCAAGAACTTCCATTGGCACGTCAGCGGCCCGCACTTCCGCGACTATCACCTGCTGCTGGACGAGCAGGCCACCGAAATCTTCGCCATGACCGATCCGATCGCGGAACGCATCCGCAAGCTCGGCGGCTCGACCCTGAAGTCGATCGGGCACATCGCCCGTACCCAGCGCCTGCTGGATAACGACGCCGAATACGTGCAGCCGCTGGACATGCTGGCCGAACTGCAGGAAGACAACAAGAGCCTGACCAGCTTCATGCGGGAAGTGCATGACCTGTGCGACGAGCACCGCGATATCGCCACCGCCAGCCTGATCGAAAACTGGATCGACGAGACCGAACAGCGCACCTGGTTCCTGTTCGAAACCAGCCGCCGCGGCGACGCCACCGGCCATTGATGACGCGGGCATGGCGCGCGATGTGTGCGCCTGCCCCTCAATCGCCGGCGTCTTCCTCCAACGCCCGTGCCCGCGCCAGCAACATGTCGCGGTCGCGGGCGTTGCGCGTCATGGCGGCGGCTTGTTCGAAAGCCGCGCGCGCCTGGTGCCGTTGGCCCAGCCTGGCGAGCAGATCGCCGCGCACGCTGGGCAGCCAGGGGTAGCCGCGCAGGGCGGGATCGCCGTCCAGGGCCTCGACCAGCGGCAGGGCGGCCGCGGGGCCCCGCGCCATGCCGACCGCCACGGCGCGATTCAAGGCCACCACCGGCGATGGCGCGCGTTGCATGAGGGCGTCGTAAAGCGACACCATGCGCGGCCAGTCCGTGTCGGCCGCCGTGGCGGCGCGCGCATGGCAGGCCGCCAGCGCGGCTTGCAAGGCATAGGGCCCGAGCCGCCCGTCGACGCCGCCAAGGCCACCTTCGCCTCCTTGACAGCCTTGGCCGCCTTGGCTGCCTTGGCTGCCTTGGCTGCCTTGGCCGTCCTCTCCCCTATGCCCGTCTTCCCCGGGCGATGCCGCGCCACGCGCGGCCAGCGCCTCGGCCCGTGCCAGGGACGCCAGGCCGCCGCGCACCAGCTCGGCATCCCAGCGGCCGCGGTCCTGGTCCGCCAGCAGCACCGGCGCGCCCCGCTCGTCCACGCGCGCGGGCAGGCGCGAGGCCTGCAGTTCCATCAAGGCCACCAGGCCATGGACCTCGCTTTCTTCCGGCGCCAGGCCGGCCAGCAGGCGGCCCAGGCGGATCGCTTCGCGGCATAGCGCGGGCCGCATCCAATCGTCGCCGGCCGTCGCCGCATAACCTTCATTGAAGACCAGATAGATGACTTCCAGCACCGACTCCAGCCGCTCCGCGCGCAGGTGGGCGGGTGGGACCTCGAAAGGCACGCCCGCCTTGGACAGCGTCCGCTTGGCGCGCACGATGCGCTGCGCGATGGTCGGCTCGGGCACCAGGAACGCGCGGGCGATTTCGTCGGTGGCCAGCCCGCACAGCAGCCTGAGCGTCAGCGCCACGCGCGCGTCCCGCGACAGCACGGGATGGCAGGCGATGAAGATCAGCCGCAGCAGGTCGTCGCCGATGTCGTCCTGGCGCGCCGCGTCCAGGGCGTCGACGAAGTCCGGCTCCACGCCGGTCCCCAGGGCATCCATATCGTGCGCCAGCGCTTCGTGCTTGCGCGCGTGCAACGCGTCCTGGCGCAGGCGGTCCAGGGCGCGATGCTTCGCGGTGGTCATGAGCCAGGCGCCGGGATTGTCCGGCACGCCGGTGCGCGGCCAGTGCTCCAGCGCCGCCACCAGCGCGTCCTGCGCGTAGTCTTCGGCCAGGCCGACGTCGCGTACCAGCCGGGCCACGCCGGCGATCACCTTGGCGGCTTCCTGGCGCCATACGGTTTCGATGGCGGCCTGATGGCGCATGGCGGCGTCTTTACTCGAAGCAGGGCGCGGCGCGGCGGACCTCGACGGTGCACCAGGCCGCGGCCGGACAGCCGGCGGCGATGGCCAGGGCTTCCTCGCGCGTGTCGCAGTCGAGCAGGAAGAAGCCGCCGACCATTTCCTTGGCCTCGGCGAAGGGCCCGTCGGTCAGCCGCTGCCGGCCTTCGCGTACCTGCAGGCGCGTGCCTTCGCGGTCGTCGGCCAGCGATTCGGCGGCGAGCAGCTTGCCGCGCGCGTGCAGGTCCGCCGCATAGGCGCGCATCTGATCGTAGAGCTCGCGCCCTTCCGCTTCCGTGCGCTGGGCGCGCTGGCCGCGCGGCTCGACGATAAGCAGCATGTACGACATGAGTGTCTCCTCCGGGCGGGCGCGGGGCAGGCGCGATAGCGTGCAGGCATTGTATCTGCTGCCCCCGCCGCCGCGGGTCAACGCGCCGTCAGCGTATCCGTCACCGTGCCGAGGGTGCGCGACTGGGCCAGCGAGACATCGACGACTTCCGACATGATGCCGGTCACGCGCCGCGACGAGGCCACGATGTCCTCCATCGTGGCACCGGCCGATTGCACCAGCCCGGCGCCCTCTTCGATCTGCTGGACGGACGTCTGGATCAAGCCCTTGATCTCCTTGGCGGCGGACGCGCTGTGCTGCGCCAGGTTGCGGACTTCCGCCGCCACGACCGCGAAGCCCTTGCCGTGGCTGCCCGCGCGGGCGGCTTCGACGGCGGCGTTCAGTGCCAGGATGTTGGTCTGGAACGCCACGCCGTCCATGACGCCGATGATGTCGGCGATGCGGCGGGAGCTTTCCGTGATCGCGCCCATGGTGCGCACGACGTCGTGCACCGTGCGGCCGCCGGACTCCGCGACATTGGCGGCCTCAAGCGCCAATGTATGCGCCTGCGAGGCGCGGTCGGCATTGGCGGCCAGGCCCTGCACCGCCTCGCGCAATTGCTCCGCGGCAAGGACACGGCCGGTAATGTCGGAAGCGAACTTGACCACCTTGCAGGGCCTGCCTTCGCCGTCCAGGATGGGGTTGTAGCTGGCGTCGATCCAGACGTTGCGGCCGCCCTTGCCGACGCGCAGGTACTGGCCGGTGTCATGGACGCCCTGGCCCAGGCGCCGCCAGAATTCCCGATAGGCCGCCGACTGCCGCTCATCGGGCAGGACGAACATGCTGTGATGGCGTCCCACCACTTCGTTCTCGTCGTAGCCCATGGCATCCAGGAACAAACGATTCGCGCGGATGATGGTGCCATCGAGTTCGAATTCGATGATTGCCTGCACTTTCGAAATCGCGGCGAGCTGGCCCGCCGCGTCGTCGATACGGTGCTGTTCGGCGGTGGCTTCGCTGGCGATCTCGACGATCCTGGCCGGACGGCCGTGGCGGTCGCATATCGGAATACAGCTGGCCCGCAGCCAGATACAGGTCCCGTCGGCCGCCACGCGGCGGTAGCAGCCGGTTTGCGGAATGCCCTGCGCCAGGTCTTCCCAGAATTGCCGGTAGGCAGGCGTGGCGCTCTCGGCCGCGCCGGCCAGCATACTGTGATGGTGGCCCGCGATATCTTCGATCTCGTAGCCGAAGGCGGACAGATAGTTGGCATTGGCCCGCAGTATCTGCCCATCCATGTCGTATTCGATAACGGCAAGCGCCTGATGAAATGCCTCCAGTTCGCCCTCCGGGCCGCCCTCGTGGCGGCTGGCGCCGCGCAACTTGCCCGTGATGAAGCCCAACATTTTTTCCTCCCTTGAAACTGCTTGCGCGCACGCTCGCTTGTCCTTCGACGCGGCGCGTTGCACATGTCAAAACATTACCGTGCGATGGCACAGCGGTAAGGAAGATCAGCGGCCGATATGACGGCTTATTTCGCGTTTGTTGCGGCACCTTTCCTGTCCACAATACCGCCACGTACCCGCCCGTCCGGGCGGTTGGCGACATGGGTCACGATGATGATGCTCAGCCGTACTTCGCACGTTGCGCCTTACCCCCTGGTGTCCAGGGGATTCCTGCGTTTGCTCGCCGGCCTGGGAGGTTGCGTGCTGGCAGGCGCGGTGCTGGGCTGGCCCGGCGACGCCCGGGCCGACACGCGCACGGATATGCCGCCGGCGGGAAGTCTTGCCGCACTGCGGCAGAAGATGGTGCCGGCAAACGTGCAGCAGTGCCGCTCGCTGCTGCAGCGCAAGCCGCAGCTCGATCCCTATGCTCCCAGGTCGTCCGGCGCATGGGACGGCTATTGCTCATGCGTGGGCCAGGCCTATGTGAGCAACATGCCGGACAACGTCGTGCTGGCGTTCGCGTCCGGCAAGCTGCCGCAGGACCGCGGCGACCAGGCCGCGCGCATGCGCGCGGCGGCCGTCAGCCTGGATGCCGCGCGGGCCCGCTGCGCGGCGGTCCGCTGAGGCGATCGCGCCGGAACCGGCGCTACGGCCGGCCTTCCAGCAGCTTCACCATCGCATGCAGGACGCGGTTGACCGGCGTGGCGATGGCGCGCTCGCGGCCCTTGCGTTCGATATAGCCGTTCAGGTAATCGATTTCCGTCGCCTTGCCGCGCATCAGGTCCTGCGCCGTGGAAGAGAATTGCGTCGGCATGGTCTCGACGATCTTCAGGACGGCGGCCCAGCTGTCGCCCGGGACCTCGACGCCTTCGGCCTGCGCCACGGCCAGGCATTCATGCACGACGTCGCGCATGACCTGCTGGATGCCCTGGCCCGCGTACAGCTCGCCGTAGGGCATGCGCGCGATGGCCGACAGGGCGTTGTAGGCGCAGTTGACGATGAGCTTGGCCCACAGTGCGCCGATGACGTTGTCGGAAATCTCCACCGGCACGCCGGCGGCCGCGCAGGCGTCGGCGTAGCGGCGGCTGCCCGCCGATGGGCCGATGACCAGTTCGCCGCGCCCGTGGTGCTTGACGTGGCCCGGGCCGGCCATTTCCGTGGCGACGTAGACGACCGCGGGGACCACGGTCTGCGGTAGCAGGGTCTGCAGGCGCTCGGCATTGTCGACGCCATTCTGCAGGCTCAGCACCAGGGTGTCGGCGCCCAGATGCGGCGCCAGCGAGCGTCCCGCGCTTTCGGTGTCGGCGGATTTGACGCAGAACAGCACGACGTCGGCGCCGCGCGCCATATCCGGCCCGGTGCCGGCCCGCATGGGAATGTGTTCCTGGAAGGTCTTGGCCTCCAGGAACAGGCCTTGCGCGAGCACGGCCTCGACATGCGCGGGCCGGCCGATCAAGGCGACTTCGTGTCCGGCGCGGGCCAGCATGCCTCCGAAATAGCAACCGACCGCGCCGGCGCCCATGACCGCGACTTTCATGCGTATCTCCTTCGATGTCGAGCCGCCCGCGCGAGCGCGGGACCGCTGCTTGCAAACGATCCGCAAACGGGCGGCAAACAGGCTGCAAACAGGCTGCAAACGCGAACCCGGGGCGCACCCGGATCGCGCCGCGCCGTTGATGGTAGATACTAACCGTCTTTGACCAACGCGGCCCGCGCGGGCCCCGCCACTGCCGGCGGATCCGCGCCGACCGCCCGGAGGTTCATCGCTGCCCGCCGATCCTCCCCAACCCATGGAGCCCCCTCGTTGCCGACCGACCCTCGCCGTACCTCCCTGCGCCGCATGAAGACCTGGGCCCTGGCGTCGCTGCTGGCGACGTTGGCGGGAGTGGGCGTCAGTTACGCCATGGGTGGGCAGGGATTATGGGCGTGGGTGCGCGCCTTCTGCGAAGCGGCGACGATAGGCGCGCTGGCCGATTGGTTCGCCGTGGTGGCGCTGTTTCGCCGGCCGCTGGGGCTGCCCATTCCGCACACCGCCATCATTCCCTCCAACAAGGCGCGCATCGCGGACAATCTGTCCGTCTTCGTGCGCGATCATTTCCTCGATCCCGTGTCGCTGCTGGAACGGCTGCGCGTGTTCGACCCGGCGACCCGGCTGGGACAGTGGCTGAGCGACCCGCGCCAGGCCCGCGTGGTGGCGGGCACGGCGCGCGCCTGGGCCTTGCGCGCGATGGACCTGCTGGACGAACAGGCGGTGCGGGAAGGCATCCACGGCTTCGTGGTGGGCAAGCTGCGCGCATGGAACGCCGCGCAGACGGCCGGCGAGCTGTTCGAGCTGCTGGCGCGCGACGGGCGCCATCACGCCCTGCTGGACGAGGCGCTCAACCGGCTGGCGGCCTACCTGGAGGGCGAACAGGTCAAGGAGCGCGCATCGGCGCTGATGGTCAAGTATGCGCGCAAGGAATGGCCGCGCATGGCCAAGGCGCTGAACCTGGTGCGGCCGGTGGACGATATCGCCGACACGCTGGCCGACCGGCTGGCGCGCGCGCTGCTGGATGAACTGCGCGACGTGCTGGCGCAGCCCGACCATCCGCTGCGGCGCGACTACGAGGCCTGGCTGGGCGGCTACGTCACGCGGCTGCGCGACGATCCGGGCCTGCAGGCGCAGGTGGAACAGATCAAGGAGCGCATCATCGGTCACGAGCAGGTGCGGGCCTACGTGCAGGGCATCTGGGACGAGGTGCGCGACGCCCTGCGGCGCGACCTGTCCAGCAACGATTCGGCGCTGGGCCGCCATCTGGAACAGACGCTGAGCGCGCTGGGGCGCAACCTGGCGGCCGAACCGGCCTTGCGCGACGCCATCAACCAGCATGTGCTGGCCGGCGCGGAACGCCTGGCCGCGGGCTTGCGCCAGGGCATCACGGACCATATCGCGCAGACGGTCCGCACATGGGACGAGCGCCAGTTCGTCGATGAGCTGGAGCTGAGCATCGGCCGCGATCTGCAGTACATCCGCTTCAACGGCATGCTGGTGGGCGGCCTGATCGGCCTGGCGCTGCATGCCTGCGTGTGGGCGGCGACCGCGGCCGGGATTTTCACGGCGGCGTAAGCGGCCGGGATCACGGCCGGGTTGCGGCCTGGGTCGCGGCGCGGGCCGCGGCCGTAGCCACGCGGCCGTGGAACTGGCGGCGCGGGCGCGTTAAGCTGTGGCGACGAGCCGGTCCGCGCCGGCTGGCAGTATCACCGGCCTGCCGCCCCGCCATCGGCGCGGGCGGCGGCAATTCGCAGGAATCCGCCATGGACCATCCTCTCCCGTCCGCCCTCCGCCGCCACGCCGGCGCCTTGCTGTTGCTGGCGACCGGCCTGCTGGCGGGCTGCGCCAACATCGCCGCGACACCCGCCGGCACGCCGCTGGCCGATATGGAATCCCGATACGGCACGCCCTCCTACACCTGCACCCGTCCGGACGGCGCGCGCCGCGTGGTCTGGTCGCAGCTGCCGTCGGGCAGCTACGCCTGGGGAACCGACCTGGACGCCCAGGGCCGCGCGGTGCGCATGCAAGCCCTGATGTCGCCGGAGCACTTCGCGCTGCTGCGCCAGGGCGACTGGACGCCCGAGGCGGTACGCTGCGAATTCGGCCCGCCGGGACGGGTGGGCGCGGTCGGACTGGGCGAGAAGCATGAGGTCGTCTGGTCGTATTACTACGTGCTGGACGACCGCTGGCATTCGGTCATGTACGTGTACCTGGGGCCGAAGGGCGACAAGGTCACCCATTACCACTCCGGCCCCGACCAGCGCTACCAGCGCAGCGAATAGGCGGCGCGGAGCGCCGCATCGCTGCCCCGTGGCGCGACATCATCGAGATTTGTGCCACGGCTATAAGGCCGCGTTATGGGCGCCGCCCTTCCCGGCCCGACGCCTGGCCTGAAACTTCTTTCGCATCAAGGGCTTGCACGCCGGCGCGCGATGCTGCACCGCAGCTGCGCGCGGGGCCGGGCGGGTTTCGCCCGCCGCCGCCTTCGCGCATCATGCGCACATTCCCCGCGTAGCGGATTTCACGCGCGGCGCGCGTTGGCGCCGCGTCCAGCTTGCGTTCATTCCCGGAGTTCCTCCCATGCCCCACACTTCCCGCGCTCGTAAATTCGGATTGGCCGTGGCCCAGATGGGCCCGGTGCACCTGGCCGACTCCCGCCAGGCAGTCGTGAAGCGGCTGGTGGAGATGCTGCGTGAAGCCGCGGCCCGCCAGGCGACCTTCGTGGTGTTTCCCGAACTGGCCCTGACCACCTTCTTCCCGCGCTACTGGATGACGGAAGAAGAAGCGGTGGAACGCTACTTCGAACGCGCCATGCCCAATGCCGACGTGCAGCCGCTGTTCGACGCCGCGCGCGAACTCGGCGTGGGCTTCTACCTGGGCTATGCCGAACTGACCGCCGAAGGCCGCCGCTTCAACACGGCCGTGCTGGTCGACCGCAGCGCCAAGGTGGTGGGCAAATACCGCAAGGTGCATCTGCCCGGCCACGACGACCACAAGCCGGATGCGCCCTTCCAGCACCTGGAAAAGAAATTCTTCGAAGTCGGCAACCTGGGTTTCCCGGTATGGAATACGCAGGACATCAACGTCGGCATGTGCATCTGCAACGACCGCCGCTGGCCGGAGACCTGGCGCGCCATGTCGCTGCAGAGCGCCGAGCTGATCGTGCTGGGGTACAACACGCCGTCGTGGAACATCCACTGGACCGAGCCGGTGCACCTGCGCACTTTCCACCATGAAATCGTGCTGCAGGCCAGCGCCTACCAGAACGCCGTGTGGATAGGCGCGGCCGCCAAGTGCGGGTCGGAGGACGGCTTCCACATGATCGGCAGCTCCATGATCGTCGCGCCTTCCGGCGAGATCGTGGCGCGCGCCAGCGGCGAGGACGACGAAGTCATCACCGCGCAGATCGACCTGGACCTGGGCGCGACCTTCCGCCAGCACGTGTTCAACTTCGCCAAGCATCGCAGCCCGGAGCAATACCGCCTGATCGTCGAACGCACCGGCGCCGGCGAACCGCTGCCGCTGCCGCCCGAAGCGCGCGGTTGATGGCGCGCGGGTGATGAAGGCGGTGATGGCGCGCGGCCCGCGCCGGCCGCCGCGCCCTCAGGCCGTTTGACCCAGGACGCTCTCCACCCACTTGGCCACGCGCAGCGTGGCGATATCGCGTCCGAACGTGCCCACCAGCTGCACGCCCAGGGGCAGGCCGCGCGCGGAGCGCCCGGCCGGCACCGACAGGGCGGGAAAGCCCAGGAATGTCCAGGGGGCGCACCACGACGCGTCGCCGGTATCGTCCAGCCCCAGGGGCGCTTCGCCCGACGCAGGAACGGTCAGCACGGCGTCATAGCCCGACAGCCGCGTGGACAGGGCCGCGCGCAGCTCGCGCTGCGTCCGCCGCGCCCGCACGTAGTCGGCGCGCGCGATGTCGCGCGACGTGTCGACCAGGCCCTTGAGACGCGCGCTGGCGCGATCCGGGTAGCGCGCCACCAGGTCGCCGTAGATATCCAGCGCCTCGAAACCGAGTATCTGCTGCAGCGGCCACAGCGTCGGCGCGCCGATTTCAGGCAGCACGACTTCTTCCACCGACGCGCCCGCACGCCGCAGTGTTGCCGCCACCTGTTCCAGCAGCGCCTTCTGCTGCGCGTCCACCTTGTCCCAGCCGGGCGCGCAGACGACCGCCAGCGCGGGCGCGGGCAAGGGATCCAGCCCGCCTTGGGGATCCAGGCGGAACGCCGCCAGGTCCGTGCCGTCGGCCAGGGTGTAGCCGGGATCGCCCAGGCACGCCAAGGCATAGGCGATGTCGTCGACGCAGCGGGCCATGAAGCCGACGTGGTCCAGCGAACCGGACAGGGGATGCACGCCTTCGCGCGGCACGGCGCCGAAGCTGGCCTTGAAACCGACCACGCCGCAATATGCCGCGGGCCGCACGACGGAGCCCATCGTCTGGGTGCCCAGCGCCAGCGGCACGATGCCCGCGGCGACCGCCGCGGCCGAGCCGCTGGACGAACCGCCCGGCGTGTGGGCCGGATTCCAGGGATTGACGGTGGCGCCGGGGTGACGGAAAGCAAACTCCGTGGTCACGGTCTTGCCAAACAC
This sequence comes from Bordetella genomosp. 9, assembly GCF_002261425.1. Lineage (NCBI taxonomy): Bacteria > Pseudomonadati > Pseudomonadota > Betaproteobacteria > Burkholderiales > Alcaligenaceae > Bordetella > Bordetella genomosp. 9. Next base: position 2,413,118 of record NZ_NEVJ01000003.1, read on the forward strand.
CGTACCGCCCAGGCGCTTGATGGCCGACACCACGGCCGCATCCTCCATGGGCACGTGATCGGCGAACATCGCCGACCCGTTGGTGGTGCGCAAACCCGCCGTGGCGATGATGTCCTTCACGCCGACGGGAATGCCGGCCAGCGGCCCTTGGGTCGCGGCTTTCAGGTCCGCCGCGGGCACGCGGGTGACGAAAGCCTTGAGCCACGGCTCGCATTCGTCGGCACGCGCGGCGCAGGCGCGCAGGTAGTCGTCACGGTCGAGCGTGCCCGCCGCGAAGCCACGCAGGGCCTCGAGCAGGCCGGGCAGTTCAGTTGGCGTCATGTTCATCGTGTCGGCCTATTGGGGCAGCGCCAGCGCTTTCTTCACGTACGTCGGTACGACGAAGGTCGCATAGTCGGGCTGGGCCTTCAGGTTGCCCAGGGCGATCTGCGTATCCATGCCGGTCTTGAAGGCTTCCGCCGACGTTTCCACGCTCTTGGGATAGACGTTGTCCGCCAGCATGCGGTTGACGGCATTCGTCACCACCTTGGGATCCAGCGTGGGGAATTCCTTCAAGGCGATCTGCAGCGTCTGATCGTGGTTCTTCTGCATGAAGCGCAGGGCCAGTTCCATGCCGTTCACCAGGCGCTGGGCGGCATCCGGATCGACGTCCGACCGCGCGGTCACCGACGAGAACGCGTACGCACCGTACTGCTTGGGAAAGCCCAGCACCACCTTCATGCCCTGGGCGGCCACCTGGTCCAGCCCCGGCTCGTACAGCACCGCCACCTTGGCCTGCCCGCCCAGGAACGGGCCCGCCTCGGATCCCGTCTGCACCTGGATCATGTCGACGTCCTTGTCCGGATTCATGCCGTTCTCCTTCAGCAGCTTCATGAAGAGAGACGTGCTGGTGGTGGGCATCAATCCCGTCACCACCTTCTGCCCTTTCAGGCTCTTGACACCATCGTAGTGGAAGTCTGGCGTCGTCGCGATATAGACCGCGGCGCCGTTGACCACGTTGCTGATGATGCCGACCTTGGCGCCCTTGGACGCGGCGATGGCGGTCCATTCCGGTCCGTGCACCGAGAATTGCGCGCTGCCGGACAGCACCGCGGACAGGGCCGCGGTGGGCGACCCGGCGTTCTCCTTGGTGACGTCCAGGCCCTGCTGCTTGAAGAACCCCTGGTCGATGGCGACGTACAAGGGCAGGTACAGCATGGACTGGAATGCCTGCGTGACCGTCACCTTCTTGGCTTGTGCCCAGGCCGGGACCGTGGCGACGGCCAGCGAAGCGGCGACGAACAGCGACGCCAGGCTACTCTTGGAAAAGCGCATGACTTGCAACCTCCGAATGGGAACATGAGAAGCGCCGCGGACGCGGCGCGCGAAACCCGGGCTACACCTGGATGTGCGGCCTGCCGTCATCGAGCTTCCACGGCAGGAGATTGCGCTCCAGCGCATCGATGGCGTGGTACAGCAGGAAGCCCACCAGCATCAGGACGAACAGGCCGACCCACACCGAGTTCAGGTCGTACAGGCTCGACGCCGTGTAGATGAGATGGCCCAGTCCGTACTTCGACGAAATGAATTCGCCCACCACGGCCCCGACCAGGCCCAGGCCGATATTGATGCGGAAGTTGGCGATGATGGCCGGCAGCGCGGACGGCACCACCACGCCGTGGAAGATCTGGTGCTTGCTGCCGCCCATGGAATACAGCAGGGCCTGCAGGTCCTTGTCGGCGTCCTTGGCGGCCTGGTAGGCCGCGATCAGCGCGACCACCGCGGTCATGGACACCACCAGCGCCACCTTGGACAGCAGGCCGGTGCCGAACCACAGCAGCACGATGGGCGCCAGGGCGATCTTGGGCACGCTGTTGATCGCGACGATGAAGGGCTCCACCAACCGGGCGACGAACACCGAATACCACATCGCCAGGCCCAGGACGGAGCCGATCGCGGTGCCGGCCACGAAGCCCAGCAGGGCCTCGAACAGGGTGTAGCCGGTATCCCAGAGCAGCGAACCGTCCATCAGGTTCTTGACGAAGATGGCCCAGATGCCGCTCGGCTTGCCGACCAGGAACTCCGAGATCCAGCCCGCGCGCACGCCGGCTTCCCACACCAGGAAGAAAACCATGACAGCCAGCAGCTGCAGCCCGAACCGGCCGGCGGCGGTATCGAAGACACGGCGCCGGCGCACCGGCACGGACGGCGTCCCGTCAAGCGGCTGGAGGGCCGCGTCGGCCCGTTGAGGTATCGATGACATGGTCAGGCCGCCTTTTTCCGGGTCTGGATGTCCAGCTCGCCGCACAGGGTATGGAAGTACTCGGAAAAGCGGCGATCGGCGCGCGCTTCGATGGGACTGCCGCGCTCGATATCGATCCGGTGGATGTTCTTGACGCGCGTGGGCCGCCCGCTCAACGCCACCACGCGGCGCGACAAGGCGACCGCCTCGTCGACGTCATGGGTGACCAGGATGACCGTCTTGTGGAAGGTTTCCACCGCTTCGAGCAGCACGCTCTCCAGGTACAAGCGGGTCTGGTAATCCAGCGCGGAAAACGGCTCGTCCAGCAGCAGGATGTCCGGATCCATGATCAGCGTGCGCATCAGCGCCACCCGTTGGCGCATGCCGCCGGACAGGGTCTGGGGATAGGCTTTCTCGAAGCCGGAAAGCCCGAAGGTGGACAGGTATTCGCGCGCGGTGTCCACGGCCTCGCGTTCCGCCACGCCGCGGATCCGCAGGCCCAGCAGGACGTTCTCCAGCACGGTGCGCCAGGGAAACAGCAGGTCCTTCTGCATCATGTAGCCGACCCGCCCGCGCATGCTGGACACGGCTTCGCCGCGATAGATCAACTGGCCGCTGTCGGCCTGCAGCAGGCCAGCGATAATATTGAAGATCGTTGACTTGCCGCAGCCGCTGGGCCCTATGATGCTGACAAAATCCTTTTCGTAGATGTCGAAGTCCAGGCCATCCAGGACCTGGACGCCCCCGCCCTTGCCGGGAAAGGATTTGCGGACGCCGCGGATGCTCAGCTGCACGGGCTCGGAAGCCGGCGCGGCGCTGCGGCCGGTTTGAATCAGGGACATGGATACGTTCTCCTTGGCCCAGTAAAAAGCAAAGCATGTGCCAAATTCCGCGTACGGCCAGCCCCCCGCGACGCCGCGCCCATGCGCCGGAATCGTGCCGGGCGGGCCCGCTGATGGTGCCTGTGGAGCACGAAACGGTGCCTTACCCGACGGGCGTCGCGTCGCCACCACAAAATCCGCGCAAAAAATCGAACCCCGGGCAAGCGCTAATACATCTTGAAAGGGAAAGGCCGCATCATGACGCTGTTTGTTCTTGAGTCCAGACAATAATTTTCCGGATGAGCTCCCACCGCGTCCTTGCCCCCCTGACCGCCGCCGTGACGGCCGTGATGGCCCTGGGCATCACCCTGCTGCCGCCGAACGTGGCGGCACAGGCGGCAGTAGCCTCCGCGCCCGCGATTCTTGCGGCACCCAAGGGGAATACGGCAGCCACGGCCACGGCCACGGCCGGGACCGCCGTCGCCGTCAGCGCGGCGAACGACCGCTGGGCGGAAAGCCTGGCGGCGTTCGCCGCCGCTGACCAGGCGCATCCGCCCACGCCGGGCGGCGTTCTGTTCGTGGGAAGCTCTTCCATCCGCCTGTGGAACGGCCTGGAAACCGAATTCCAGTCGTTGCCGGTGGTGGTCAAGCGGGGATTCGGCGGCTCGCGCATGCTGGACTGCACGCGGCATCTGCACCAGCTGGTCGAACCCTACAAGCCGCGGCTGGTGCTGGTCTATGCCGGCGACAACGACCTGGCCGAAGGGCGTACGCCCGAGCAGGTGCTGCAGGCGTTCACCGCCTTCGTCGAGGGCGTGCGCACCAGCCTGCCCTCCACTCGCATCGCCTATATCTCGATCAAGCCAAGCCCGTCACGGGTGTCGCTGATGCCGCAGATCCGCGAAACCAACGAGCTGATCCACGCCTACACCTTGAAGACGCGGAACACGGATTTCATCGATATCTATACGCCCATGCTCGACGCCGCCGGGCAGCCCCGGCCGGAGCTGTTCCGCGAAGACCTGCTGCACCTGAACCCACAGGGCTACGCGCTATGGAAGCGCGTGATCACGGCGCATCTGAATTGAGCCGCGGTACCCGCGGCGCGGACGCCGGCGCGGGCTTCGTCTTGTTGTCCCCCACCAGGCGCGCCACGATATAGAGCGCCAGCACGCTCCCGCCGAACAGCAGCAGGTCCTGCCACAGGGGACGATCCGGCGAAGGCTCGCCGATCACGGTCAGCACCAGCAGCACGATGACCAGGTGCGCGCAGAACACGGACAGCGAAGACCGTCCCATCGTTTCCAGCCACCGCATGCGCGGCAGGTGCGTCTTCAGCCAGCCGCTGAAGTGCATGGCCAGCACCACCAGCGCCATGAAGTTCAAGACACGCAGCGGCCCCAGGTGCCATTTGTCGAACAGGAAATTGAGGGGGTTGTCGTCCGGGAAGGCGCCCAGCCCCGTGATGTGGCGCCAGACGAAGAAGGTGCCCGCGATCACCATGGCGCCCAACACCACCGGCCGCGGGATGGGCCGCCGCGCTTCCGCCGGCACCCGTGCATGCGTCGACCCCAGCCACAGCCCGAATATCCACAGGGCCTGCCAGCCGAAAGTCTCGAACGCACCGGTTTCGCTGAACGGCACGGGCAGCCCGGTCAGGGTCACCAGGCCGCCGTACAGGAAGCGCGACAGCTCGAACTGCGTCAGGAACCACAGCACGCCGCTGCCGATCAGGATGGCGCGCCAGCCCTTGCGCAGCGCATAGGTCAGCACCCACGGACTGGCCAGCATGAACAGCACGTAGACCGGCAGGATGTCCAGCAGGGGCGGGTTGTAGACCAGCCCCAGGGCGGACAGGAAGGCCGTCAGCGGCTGCTGCAGATAGAACCAGATCAGGTTCTGCACCGCCGGCTGGGACAGCGTCAGGCCCAGCCCGGCGATCACGGTGAACAGGAACAGCAGGGAAGCGGCCTGGCAGCCGTACACCACCAGGGCCCGCTTCAGGAAGGCCCGCTGCATGGCCTGCATGCCATGGCGCAGGTAGCGCTGGGTATAGACCAGCCCGGCCATATAGGCCGACAGCATGACGAAGCCTTCCGCCGCCGACACGAAGCCCAGCGGCTGGCTGGTGGGAATGCCGAAATTGGTGGGCAGGTGCGTGGACAGCATCAGCACCAGCATCAGGCCCCGGACGGCGTCCAGCTCCCAGAGCCGGGGACGCGCTGCCGCCGCCGGCGCCGAGGCGGCAGCGAGGTGAACGCGTGACAGGCAGGAAGATGGATTCGTCATGGGTGCATCCTGGGTGTTCGAGCAGACCCGCAAGGGTACATCATCGCTGGGGTAAACCCGTAGGGCTCAAGACTGACACCGCTTCGGGTCGCGCGCACGCCATCGTTGTAGCGCTTTGTATCGCCGGCGGCGACGGCGCCGGAGGCTGGGTAGCATCCGGGAACATGCATGCGGCCTTCATGCAGGAACGCCCGGCGTGGAACGCCGGCGCGATGGCTCCAACCGGAGTTTGTCCTCCCATAGAGACAAACAGCGACCCCTAAGGCCCCGCCACCATTACGAAATTTCCGACAGTTGATCGGGCTATCAGTTATTTACATTCTGTCTGGTTTCTGTTGACATAGCGCGGCGCCGGCGGCATCCCGCGCCGCCGGTACGGCCCCCAAGGAAGCCCGCGTGCCAACCAGCTATTCGATCCGGCGCAGGATCGCCGCCATCGTGGTCACGCTGCTCGCCGCGGTTCTGCCCATCCTCCTTATCCTCCCCATCGTCTTCTACGAATCGCAGCGCCAGCTGGCCGGCGAAGCCGCCGTCACGGCCGGCGTGCTGCGCCGCCAGCTCGAAAACATCCTGCTTCGTGCCCAGGACGTCACGCAGCGGCTCACCCCCACCCTGCAGCGGCCGTGCGAGGAAGTCCTGCCCCTGCTGCGGCAACTGAGCGCCCTGCAACCGTATTTCCGTTCGCTCCTGCTGGTGCGCGACGACGTCGTGACCTGCTCGTCGGTCTATGGCATGGCGAATACCCCCTTGATCGCGCTGTCGTCGCAGGAGCACGTGCCCAAGGGCATGTACGTGACGCCCGTGGCCGGGACGCTGCTGGTGCCGGACCGGCCGTCCGTCATGGTGTCGCGCGGGCTGCGCGACGGCAACGGCATCGCCGCCTTCCTGGATGCGCAATATCTCTACGACCTGAAACTGGCGGCGGCCCGCGATGGCGTCTATGACGTCGACATCCTGCTGGGCCCCCACAACGTGCCGCTGGTGGAAGCAGGCGAGCGGCAGCGCAGCGCGCGCGTGCCCGCGCCGGATACGCAGCAATCGTCGTCCGGCATGTTCCCGGTGCAGGTGCGGGTCACGCCGCTGCAGGCGCAGCGCGATGCCGTGCGCAACCACGTCTGGCGCGGCTATGCGGCCTTTCTGCTGCTGGCCAGTTTCCTGTGCGGCTACGGCGCGTACCGGCTCTATGGCTGGCGCGTGTCCATCCCCGGCGAACTCCGCAAGGGCATGCGCCTGCGCCAGTTCCACATGGTCTACCAGCCGGTGATCGACATGTCGACCGGCCGCATTTCCGGCGTCGAGGCGCTGCTGCGCTGGAGCCATCCCCGCCTGGGCAAGGTCAGGCCCGACCTGTTCATCGCCGCCGCGGAGGAACATCACATCATCGACGACCTGACGCGGCACATGTTCAATCTGGTCGCCAACGACCTGGCGCTGCTGGACCTGCCGGGCGGCAGCCACCTGGCGGTGAACGTGTGCGGCGCGCACATGGCGTCGGATCGCTTCGTCGCCGACGTGGACACGCTGTTGAGCCGGGTGCGGGCCTACGACGACGTCAGCCTGGTGCTGGAAGTCACCGAACGCCACCCGCTGCCGGACACGCCGGCGCTACGCGGCAACATGGCCGAGCTGCGCAAACGCGGCGTACGCTGGGCGCTGGACGATTTCGGCACGGGCCACAGCTCGCTGTCGTATTTGCAGACGCTGCACGTGCCCTTCCTGAAGATCGACCGCGCGTTCGTCAGCAGCGCGGGCACCGAGGCGGTCAGCAACGTGGTGCTCGACACCATCATCGGGCTGGCGCGCCAGCTGGGCATGTCGATGATCGCGGAAGGCGTCGAGACCGAAGCACAGGCGGCCTACCTGGGCGACAAGGGCGTGCAATTCGCGCAGGGCTTCCTGTTCGCGCGGCCCATGCCGCCGCGCGAACTGGCGGCATGGCGGGCGGAACACGCGGACCGCGTGGACCTGCCGCGTCCGCGGCTTACCTGGTCGCCGGACGCGGTCGATATTTCAGGCGCATGACGCTGGCGACCGCCGCGACGGCGGCGAAGAGCGCGCCCAGCCACAATGCCAGGATGGCGCCGCTTTCGGTGGACGCATGGAAGCACGCGGCCACCAGCGCGGCGCCGCTGGACTGCCCCAGCAGGCGTACCGTGCCCACCATGCCGCTGGCGCCGCCCGCGCGTTCCGGCGGCGCCGCGGTGATGATGGCGCGCACATTGGGCGACTGGAAAAAGCCGAAGCCCGCGCCGCACACGGCCAGGCGCCAGCACAGGCCGAAGACCGACGGCTCGGTCGGCATGGTCGCCAGCAATACCATGCCGATGGCCAGCATGGCCATGCCTCCCCCCGCCAGCACGCCGACGTGCATGCGGTCCGACAGATAGCCGGCGATGGGCGCCATCACCGCCACCATCACCGGCCAGGGCGTAATCAGAAAGCCGGTCTCCACCTGCGTATAGCCCAGCACGTTCTGCAGCATGAAGGGCAAGGACACGAAGGCCAGCGATTGCGTCGCGAAGGAACACACGCCGGTGGCGGCGGACAGGGCAAACACCGGGCGCCGCAGCAGGTCCACCGCCAGGAAGGGCGCGGGATGGCCGGCCTGGCGCTTCAACAGCAGAAGCAGGCAGGCCAGGCACGCCACGGCCGTGATGGCGATGGTCCGGGGCGCGGCCAGTTGAGCGCCTTCGTTCAGGCTGAAGACCAGCAGCGAAAGAAAGCCGGCGCATAGCACGGCGCCCAGGGTATCGAAGGGGCGCCTGGTGCGCGTGGTCACCGGCAGACCGCGCAGGCAGAAGTAGATGCCGAGCAGGCCCACCGGGACGTTGATCAGGAACAGCCAGTGCCAGGTCGCCACCGTCAGCACCAGCGAAGCCGCCGTCGGCCCGGCGGCGAAGGCCAGCGCAACCATCAGGGAATTCAGGCCCACTCCCCCGCCCAGTTGCCTTTCCGAATAGATGAACCGCAGCATGGCGCCGTTGACCGCCATGGTGGCCGCCGCGCCCAGGCCCTGCGCCACCCGTCCCGCCACCAGCCATTCCAGCGAAGGCGCCATGCCGCAGGCCAGCGAGGCCAGCGTGAACAGGATCAGGCCGAACACCATGATGCGCCGATGGCCGACGATCTCGCCCAGCGTCGCGGCGGGCAGCAGGAACGCCACCATGGAAAGCTGGTAGGAACTGATCACCCAGATCGACCGCGCTTCGGACGACTGCAGATCGCGGGCGATCGCGGGCAGCGCGGTGTTCGCGATCGCGGTGTCCAGGCTGGCCATGCAGACCCCCAGCAGCAACCCGAGCGTGGCAGCCCGACGCTGGTCGGCGGGCAGGCCCGCACCGAAGGGATAGGCTTTTTGTACCGCGAAGGAAGGGAACATCCGACACCGAGGGCAGTTGGGAGGCGCCCGGCCGTCCCTCGGATCCGCAAGCCGACCCGCGACACAGCCAGGCCGGAGAAGGCTCAGCCAAGCAAAAGCGGGTAAGGGTGTACTGCGACACAGGCCGGGCTGTCAAACGCCGCGCGGGCCGGCTTGCGCGGCCCGGCCTAACCGGCCGTGCCTAACCGGCCGTGCCTAACCGGCCGTGCCTAACCGGCCGTGCCTAACCGGCCGTGCCTATCCCCCATGCGGCATCAAGCGCAGCAGCACCGTCAGGGATACCAGCGAGCCCACCGTCGACAGCAGGATCGTGCGCGCGGTGACGAAGGCTTCGCGGCGATAGAACTCCGCCAGCATGAAAGGTCCCGTGCCCGTGGGCAGGGCCGCCAGCAGTACCGCCATCTGCGCGAGCGGGCCGGGCAGCATGAAGACACGCGCCGCCAGCCACCAGGTCAGCGCCGGCTGCACGACCAGCTTGCCGGCTGTCAGCACCAGCGATGCGCTGGGGGTCCTGGCGGCGGGCCGCTTCTCCGCCAGGAACAGGCCCAGGCACACCAGCGCGCAAGGGGTCGCCGCCGCACCCAGGATATTCAGGAAGCTTTCCGCCGGGGCCGGCAACCGCAGCCCGCTGGCCGCGGCCAGGGCGCCCGCCAAGGGCGCGACGATCAATGGATTGCGCGACATGCCGCGCAGCACCTTCAACCCGACCTTGTGCGGTCGCCGCTCCGTCTGCAGGCCGACTTCGACCAGCATCGCCGCGATGGCGAACAGCACCGATACCACCATCAAGGTGGCGACGGTGGTGGGCACGATGCCCGCGTCGCCGAACAAGGCCACGATCAAGGGAAAGCCGATGTACGCCGTATTGGCGTATGACGCGGCGATGGCGTCCACGCTGGCGTCGGCCAGATGCCGCCCCGCGCGCAGGCGCCAGGCCAGCGTCGCGGCGAACACCATGGCGCTGGCCAGGCCGAAGGTGGCGACGAAGCCGGGCTGGTACAGCTGCGTCCAGGACGCATGCGCCATCAGCTTGAACAGCAGCGCGGGCAGCGCCAGCCAGACGACGAAGCGGTTCAGCTCCACGCAGGCGGCGGCACTGGCGATGCCGCGCCGCCGCAGCAGGAAGCCCGCGAAGATGAGCGCGAAAATGGGTAAGAGGATCTGCAATGTGGCAAACATGGGACACAACCTGCGCCGGCGGAGACGCGCGCCGGCAGCCGCGCGATCGTCGATGCGCTTGCCTGCGCGGTAGCAACCGGCAACACAGTCAGCCATGACGACGTGCCCAGCGTAGTGCCGCGTGGCAATACAATCCAATGCTTTATCGGGCCATCAACAATACCTTTTCTGCATCGTGCCGGATCTGCCGGCCGCACCCGCCATGCTGGACATCAAGCCCCTGCGTTATTTCGTCACCCTGGCGGAGACGCGCCATTTCGGCCGCGCGGCGGCGCGCCTGCACCTGTCGCAGCCCCCGCTCAGCCGCCAGCTCGCGGGATTGGAAGCCGCGCTGGGGGTCAAGCTGCTGGATCGCAATCCGCGCATGGTGTCGCTGACGCCGGCCGGCGAACGCTTCCTGACGGACGCCAGGGCCATCCTGGCGGCGCTGGAACAGGCCGGCCGCAATGCGCAGGCCGCCGCGCGCGGCGAAGCAGGCGCGCTGTCCGTCGGCTTCACCATGTATGCCGCCTACAGCGTCATCCCTTCCTATGCCAAGGCTTTCGGCAACGCCTACCCCGACGTGGCATTGAGGCTGCGCGAGGTCGTTTCGCAGGATCTGGCGGCGCAGGTGCTGGACGGCCGCATCGATGCCGCGGTCGTCATGGCGGGTGGCCACCATGGCGAACTGTCCAGCCGCGTGATCGTGCGCGAACCGCTGTGCGTCGCGCTGTCGCGGGGCCATCCGCGCGCGGCGGCGCGCGGGGCCATGCGTATCGAGCAGCTCGCCGGAGAACCTTTCATCATGACGTCCGCCGAAGTCGCGCCGACGCTGCGCGCCAGCATCGTGGCGCATTGCCGCCAGGCCGGCTTCGAGCCGAGCGTGCGCTTGGAAGTACAGTTGCAGCAGACGGTGCTGAACATGGTGGACGAAGGCGTGGGCGTGGCGCTGGTGCCGGCGTCCCTGCGCAAGTCGCGCCTGCCCGGCGTGGCCTTCCGTCCGCTGGCGGGGGCGCCGCAGTCCGAACTGGTGCTGCTCTGGTCGCCCCGCAACCGCAATCCCTGCCTGTCCAATTTCCTGGCCCTGGCCGCGCCCGCCTAGAAAGTCCTTCACGGGAGATCCCTATCGATGCCCAATAGCCGCAATCCCCTTTATCGCCGCTTCGAGACGATGATCGATCCCTTCCGCCCGGCGCTGGACGAGCCGCCGCCGGACGACGTGATCCGCTTCTATCGCCACTATCTGCGGCAGGTGCGAACGGCCCTGGTGTTCCTGCTGATCGTGGGCCTGGCGGGGGCGCTGATCGACGTGACGCTGTTCCGCTTCCTGGGCCGCATCGTCGACTTGGTGAAGGACCAGCCGGTCGCGGCCTTCTTCAGCGAGCATGGCAAGACCCTGATCGGCATGGCGCTGGTGGTGCTGGTGCTGCGGCCCATCGTCACCGGACTGCACGATATGCTGGTGCATCAATCGCTGGCGCCGGGACTGACCACGCTGGTGCGGTGGCAGAACCACCGCTATGTGGTCAAGCAGGGGCTGGGCTTTTTCCATAGCGACTTCGCCGGCCGCATCGCCAATCGCATCCTGCAGACCGGCGTGGCGCTGCGCGAATCCACGCTGCAGGCCGTCGACGCCATCTGGCACGTGCTGATCTATGCGGGCAGCGCGCTGATCCTGTTCTTCGACGCCGACTGGCGCCTGACCTTGCCGCTGATCATCTGGATCGTCGGCTACATCGTGACCCTGATCCGCTACGTGCCCCGGGTCAAGTCGCGCTCCGCCACGGCGTCGGAAGCCAGCTCCAAGCTGATGGGACGCATCGTCGACGGCTACACCAATATCGGCACGCTCAAGCTTTTCGCGCACAGCCAGCGCGAAGAAATCTACGCCCGCGAAGCGATGGCGGAACAGACGAGCAAGGCCCAGATGGCCGCGCGCCTGGTCACCGGCATGGGTTTCACCATCGCCATCCTGAACGGCGTCCTGATCGCCGGCACGCCCGGCCTGGCGCTGTGGCTGTGGAGCCGCGACCTGATGTCGGTGGGCGACATCGCGCTGGCCACGGGCCTGGCCATGCGCATCGCCGACATGTCGGGCTGGATCATGTGGGTGGTCAACGGCATCTTCGAAAACGTCGGCACCGTGCAGGACGGCATCCGCACCATCGCGCGGCCGCGCGTGGTGGCCGACCGCGTCGACGCCCAGCCGCTGCGCGTCACGCACGGCCGCATCTGCTTCGAGAACGTGGGCTTCGGCTATGGCAAGGGCGGACTGATCTTCACCCGCCTGAACCTGGACGTCGCCCCCGGCGAAAAGATCGGCCTGATCGGGCCGTCCGGCGCGGGCAAGTCGTCCCTGGTCAGCATCCTGCTGCGCCTGTACGACGTGGAGGCGGGCCGCATCCTGTTCGACGGCCAGGACATCACCAAGGTTTCGCAGGAATCGCTGCGCGCGCAGATCGGGGTGGTGACGCAGGATACGTCGCTGCTGCACCGGTCCCTGCGCGAAAACCTGCTGTACGGCCGGCCGGACGCCACCGAGGAACAGTTGATGAACGCCATCCGGCAGGCACGCGCGGACGAGTTCATCTTCGACCTGACCGATGGCGAAGGCAACCGCGGCCTGGACGCCAACGTCGGCGAACGCGGCGTCAAGCTATCGGGCGGGCAGCGCCAGCGCATCGCCATCGCGCGGGTGCTGCTGAAGGACGCACCCATCCTGGTGCTGGACGAAGCCACGTCGGCGCTGGATTCGGACGTGGAAGCCGCGATCCAGGACAACCTGGAAACCCTGATGCACGGCAAGACGGTGATCGCCATCGCCCACCGCCTGTCGACGATCGCCAAGATGGACCGGCTGGTGGTGATGGATCACGGCAACATCGTGGAGATGGGCACCCATGCGGAACTGCTGGCTCGCGACGGCGTGTATGCGCGCCTGTGGCACCGGCAGACCGGCGGCTTCGTCGGGCTGGAGTAGGCGCGGGGCGACTTACGACGCGGGGGTGCGCGGTTCGTAGACGGCGGCTTCCAGCGGATACAGGGGCCGCGCTCGCCGCGCGTAGGGAAAGATCGCGTAGTCCGAGGTCGTCACGCCGGGGCTGTCGCATTCCACCAGGCCGTCCGAGATCGGCACGAATACCGGGCGGCAGTACATGCGCGACTTCAGCAGCAGATAGCGGGCCCCGCGCGGATCCTGGCCCACGCTCTCGAACACCGCCAGGTCCCAGGGTTCGTGGGTCTGCTCGGAGACCACGACGCGGGCGTCGCCCAGGTCCAGCACGGCCGTGCGCCCCATGCCGACGCGCATGCCGGTATAGGTCGGGCCCGTGATGACGTATTCGCCATCCGTCAGCGCCAGCACCGTGCCGCTGGCCTGCATCGGCCGCGCGTGGATGCCCAGCGCCGCCAGGGAGCGCTTGTTGCCCAGCGGCAGCGTCACCCGTGCCCCCACGCCCGCCCGCGCCATCAGCGCCACGGCTTCGGGGTCGCAGACGATGCCGGCCAGGATGTCCTTCATGCCGCGGGCCAGCGCGGCTTCCAGCACGGCGGTGGTGTCGCAGGTGCCGCCCGAATTGCAGTTGTCGCCGTGATCCAGCAGCAGGATGGGCCGCCGCGCCTCCCGCGCCAGCGTTTCCGCGCGCGCCAACGAGTCGGCCAGCGGCTCGCTGCGGTAGACGAAATCGTCGCGCCGCGCCCAGATGCCCGCGGCGATGCGATCCGCGGCCGCTTCGGCCAGCGCGCGGTCGCCGTCCGCGACCACGATCACGCTGATGCAGGGATGCGGAATGTCCGCCAGACCGAAACCCGCCAGCACGGAAGCCGCCGCCACGCCGCGCGATTCCTCGTCGCGGGCGGCCTGCACGGCGTCGTGCATGGCGCCGCCATCGGTCGCCGACCGCAGGGTGTGCGTCATCAGCGGCGGCCGGCGCCAGGCCATGACCGGGCGGAATTCGCCGGCGATCATGCGCCACAACAGCCGGCCGGCATGTTCGCCCGTCTCGTACATATCGACGTGCGGATAGGTCTTGAAACTGACGATGACGTCGGCGTTGTCCACCATGCGCGCGGTCACGTTGCCGTGCAGGTCCAGCGCCACCGCCAGCGGCACGCCCGGCGCGGCGGCGCGCACGCGCGCCAGCAGGTCGCCTTCGCCGTCGTCGCTGTTCTGGGCGACCATGGCGCCGTGCAGGTCCAGGAAGATGGCGTCGCAGCCCGGCACGGCGGCCAGGATGCGCTCGCACATCCGGTCATAGGCGTCCGCATGCACGGGGCCGCTGGGATAGGCCCAGGCCGATAGCGGCGTCACGATGTCGGCGCCGCGTGCCCGCGCCAGGTCGATGAAGGCGCCCATGGCGGTACGCGCGCCCTCGTTCTCGCGGCGGGCGTCGTCGTCATAGGCGGGGCCGCCCCGCCCGAAGGCGGACAGCGGCGTCGGCACCGGGGAAAAGGTGTTGGTCTCGTGGTTCATCCGCGCGATCAGGACTTTCATGCGGCCTCCCGGGCGGCGACGCCCGCGGTGCGCAGCATGGCGCGCAGCAGCACGTTGCAGCCGGCCTCCAGATGCTCCGGACGGGCGTCCTCGATTTCGTTATGGCTGATGCCGTCCTTGCAGGGCACGAAGAGCATCGCGGTGGGCGCGACGCGCGCCAGGTAGACCGCGTCGTGCCCCGCGCCGCTGACGATGTCCATGCAGGACAGGCCCAGCTGGCCGGCGCCGTCCTTCAGGGCGTCCAGCAGCGCGGCATCGAAGGGCTGCGGGGGGAAGTAGACGACTTCACGCACGTCGACCTCGACGCCCGGCAGCGCCGCGCAATAGTCGCGCAGCGCCGCCGTCATGGCCGTCAGCGTCGCGTCATCGGCGGCGCGCAGGTCCACCGTCAGCTGCACGCGGCCCGGAATCACGTTGCGCGAGTTGGGATAGGTATCCAGGCAGCCGACCGTGCCGCGTGCGTGCGGCGCGTGATCCAGCGCAATGCGGTTCACCTGCCCGACGATGCCGGCCGCCGCCAGCAGGGCATCGTGGCGCAGCTCCATGGGGGTCGGTCCGGCGTGGGCCTCCATGCCGGTGACGGTCACGTCGAACCAGCGCTGCCCGAGCGCGCCGCGCACCAGGCCGATGGTCGTATCCCTGGCCTCCAGGATGGGGCCTTGTTCGATATGGGCTTCGAAATACGCGGCGACGGGGCTGCCGCCCACGGGTTCCGGGCCGGCATGGCCGATCGCCGCCAGGGCCTCGGCCACGCTGGTGCCGTCGCGGTCGCGCTGCGCCAGGGCATGCGCCAGCGTGAAGGCGCCGGCGTAGACGCCCGAGCCCATCATGACGGGGACGAAACGCGAGCCTTCCTCGTTGGTCCAGACCACGACTTCGATGGGCGCTTCGGTGACGATGCCGTGCGCGTGCAGGGTACGCAGCACTTCGATGCCCGCCAGCACGCCGTAGTTGCCGTCGAACTTGCCGCCGGTGGGCTGGGTATCGATATGGCTGCCGGTCATCACCGGCGGCAGGTCGTCGCGCCGGCCCGCGCGGCGCATGAAGATGTTGCCGATGGCGTCGATGCGCACGGCGCAGCCCAGTTCGCGCGCCCATTGCATGACCAGCTCGCGGCCCTGGCGGTCCAGGTCGGTCAGCGCCAGGCGGCGCACGCCGCCCTTGTCGGTGGCGCCGATGCGCGCCAGCGCCATCAGCGACGCCCACAGGCGCGCGCCGTCGACGCGGGGAAGGGATGCGGATTCAAGTTCTGGCATGTTTTCGTCTTCCAAGAATTGCCGGGCGTGGCGCCGGCTCACACGCCGACGCCCAGATAGCGGTCCTTGACCGCGTCGTTGGCCGCGAAATCGGCGTTGCTGCCTTCGTACACGATAGCGCCCTGTTCGATGATGTAGTGGCGATCCGCCAGCTGCGTGCAGACTTCCAGGTTCTGCTCCACCAGCAGGATGGGCACGCCCTGCCCCCGGATGAGCTTGAGTTGCGCGACGATTTCCTCGACGATCACCGGGGCCAGGCCTTCGACCGGCTCGTCCAGCATCAGCAGGCGCGGATGGTTCATCAGGGCGCGGCCGATCGCCAGCATCTGCTGTTCGCCGCCGGACAGCTGGGCGCCGCCGTTGCGGCGCCGCTCCTTCAGGCGCGGGAAAATGCGGTAGATGTCCGCCAGCTGCCACGGCGACGCGCGACGCGCGCCCAGCAACAGGTTTTCTTCCACCGTCAGCAGGCGGAAAATGCCGCGGTGTTCAGGTACCAGGCACAGGCCCTTGCCCGCCACGCGATGGGCCGGCAGCCCGCCCACCGCCGCGCCGTCGAAACGGATGTCGCCGCGTGCCGGACGCAGCGCGCCGGCAATGGTCTTGAGCGTGGTCGATTTGCCGGCGCCGTTGCGGCCCAGCAGGGTCACGAGCTCGCCGTCGTCCACGGCCAGCGACACGCCCTGCAGGATATGGCTTTTCCCGTAATACGCGTGCACGTCGCGCAGTTCCAGCTTCATGCGCGGCCTCCGGTGATCATGTTGCCCAGGTAGGCCGCGCGCACGCGCGGGTCGTCGCGGATGGCGGCGGGCGTTCCCTGCACCAGCACCCTGCCCTGCTGCATCACCGTCACCGTATCGGAGATATCCATGACGATATTCATGTTGTGCTCGATCAGCACCACGGTGTGGTCGCCCGCCAGGCCGCGGATCAGCGTCTTCATCGCGTCCAGGTCGTCCACCCCCATGCCGGAAGTCGGTTCGTCCAGGAAGATGGCGCGCGGCCGCGCCGCCATGGCCATGCCGACTTCCAGGCGGCGCTGCTGGCCGTGCGACAGCGCGGCGGCGGCGACGCCGGCACGCGCGGTCAGGGCCAGGCGTTCCAGCAGCATGTCCACCAGTTCGCTCACGGCGCCTTCGCGCCGCGGACGGTGCCACATGTCGAAGGCGCCCGCGGCGTGCGCGCCCTGGGCGGCCAGCCGCAGGTTTTCGCGCACGTCCAGGTTGGCGAACAGGCTGGTCACCTGGAAGGACCGCGCGATGCCGCGCCGCACGCGCAGATTGTCGGGCTCGCGCGTCACGTCGTGGCCGTCGAACACGATGCGGCCTTCGGTGACGGGCACCGTGCCGGTCAGGGTGTGGAACAGCGTGGTCTTGCCGGCGCCGTTGGGGCCGATGACGGAATGCACGGTGCCGGGCATCACACGCAAGTCCACGCCGCCCAGCGCGGTGAACTTGCCGTAGCGCTTGACGATGCCGCTGGCGTCCAGGATCGGTTCGGTCATCGCGTTTCCTTGTCGCGCCGCCTGGCCGGCCACCATCGTTCGGCCAGTCCCCACAGGCCCTTGTGCATGAACAGGCTGACGGCGATCAGCAGGAAGCCCAGCAGCATCAGCCAGCGCGGCCACAAGGTGGACAGCCAGTCCGACACCAGCACGTAGAACGCCGCGCCCAGTACGGAGGCGAACAGGTTGCCGGTGCCGCCGATCACCGTCATCACCAGGATCATCTCGCTGGTGTGGTATTCGATATTGGATAGCGGCGCGATGCCCGTCATCAACGCGTGAAAGGCGCCGGCCAGCGCGGTGACCGCGCCCGACAAGGCGAACACCGCCAGCTTCAGCGCGCGCGTGTCGTAGCCGACGGCACGGGCGCGCGCTTCGTTTTCGCGGATGGCCAGCAACGTGCGGCCGAACACCGAATCGGTGACCCGCTGCAGCAGCCAGAACACCAGCAGGAAGCAGACGCCCACCAGCGTATAGAAGCGCCAGGGCGTGTCCAGGCGCATCAGGGTCAGGCGGCCCAGCGCCAGGGCGGGACGCGGGATGTCCAGCAGGCCGTTGTCCCCGCCCGTCCACGACGGCAGGCTGTACGCCAGGAAATAGAACATCTGCGCGAAGGCCAGCGTCAGCATGACGAAGTAGGTGCCGCGCTGGCGGATGGCGAACCAGCCGACCAGGCCCGCGGTCGCCGCGCCGACGGCGATGGACGCCAGCACGGCGGCCGGCAGCGGCAGGCCGGCCCGCGTCATCAGGATGCCGACGGCGTAGCTGCCCATGCCGAAGAAAATCCCCTGCCCGAAGGACAGCAGGCCCGTATATCCCAGGAGCAGATTGCAGCCCAGGACGGCCAGGGCGTAGACCAGCACTTCGGTGGCCAGGGTGCCGGATTCCAGCACGGCGGGCAGCAGCAGCACCACCCCCGCCGCGAGCAGCAGGCCGGCGTGGCCGCGCATCCGTTCGACCATGCGCGGCATCATCCTCTCCCCAGCAGGCCGTGCGGACGCAGCAGCAGCACCGCCGCCATCGCCACATAGATCATCAGCCGCGCGCCTTCCGGCCACAGGGTGCTCATGACGCTCTGGACGATGCCGATCAGCAGCCCGCCCGCCAGCGCGCCGCCGAAGCTGCCCATGCCGCCGACCACCACGATGACGAAGGCCACGCCCAGCGCCTCCAGGCCCATGAAGGGATCGACACCGCGGATCGGCGCGGCCAGTGCGCCGGCCAGCGCCGCCGTGCCCGCGCCCAGCGCGAACACCAGGCCGAATACGCGATAGACGTTGATGCCCAGCAGCGACACCATTTCGGCCGATTCGCTGCCCGCGCGCACGGCGCTGCCCAGGCGCGTGCCTTCCAGCAGCCACCACAGCAACAGCGCGAATACCGCGGTGAAGGCGATGACGAACAAGCGGTATTTCGGATAGATGAAGCCGCTCCACATCACCACGCCCTGCAGGGCGTCCGGGGTGGCGACGTTGTCGCCCAGCGGGCCCCAGGCCACGATGACGGCCTCCTGCAGCACCAGGGCCAGGCCCACCGTGATCAGGATATGGAACTCGTGCGGCTGGTCGTAGACGCGCCGCAACAGCGTGCGTTCCGCCAGCCAGGCCAGCAGGGCCACCAGCAGCGGCACGACCGCCAGCGCCAGCCAGAAATCCAGGCCCCATGCCACCGCCTGGTAGCAGAAATAGGCGCCCAGCAGATAGAAGGCGCCGTGCGCGAAGTTGACGAAGCGCAGCAGCCCGAAAATGATGGACAGCCCCACCGCCAACAGGAAATACAGCATCCCGATGCCGATGCCGTTGACGACTTGCAGCAGGTAGACGTTCATGTAGCCGGCAACGGAACTACAGCTTGCAGCCGGTCTGGTCCACGGGCAGGAAGGATTTGCCGGCGCTGAGGATATCGGCGTAATCGTCCTTGTCCTTCATCGCCTTCTTGGCCTTGCCGCGCAGCAGGTAGTAGTTCTTGAGCACCTGGTGGTCCTGCGCGCGGATTTCCTCGTCGCCGGTCAGGCCCGTGTATTTCATGCCTTCGAGCACCGGGATGACTTTGGCGGGATCGTCGCTGCCGGCCTTGGCGATGGCGTCGATCAGGATCTTGGTACAGATGTAGGAACCGGCCAGGCTGTAGTTGGGGTTCGACTTGAAGGTGTCCTGCGTGCGCTTGACCAGGTCCTTGTTGCCGGGGCTGTCGATGCCGTGCCAATACTGCGCGCCGAAGTACACGCCTTCGCACAGGTCGGCGCCCAGCGATTCGAACTGCTCCAGGCCCGAGGCCCAGGCCATCAGGATGGTGGTGTTCTGCTTCATGCCGAAGCTGACCGCCTGGCGCAGGGCGTCGGAAGACTGCGAGCCGAAGTTCAGCAGCAGCAGCACGTCCGGCTTGGCGGCCATGGCGTTGGTCAGGTAGCCGCTGAATTCCTTTTCCGTCAGCGAGTGGTAGCTGTTGCCGACGTGTTCGATGCCCTTTTCCTTGAAGATATTCTTGGCGGCATTGAGCAGGCCGTCGCCGAACACGTATTGCGGCGTGATGGTGTACCAGCGCCTGGCCTTCGGCAGCGTGGCGATCAGCGGCCGCACCGTCTGTTCGATCGCGCCGTAGGTGGGCACCGACCAGCGGAACGTGGACTTGTTGCAGTCGGAGCCGGTGATCTCGTCGGCGCCGGCGGTGGTGATGAACACGCCGCCGCCCTTCTGCACTTCCTTGCCCATGGCCAGGGCTTCCGACGACAGGATGCCGCCGGCGAAGTAACGCGCGCCCTTCTGCTGCGCGAGTTCCTGCACCTTGCGCACGGCGGTGGCCGGCTTGCCTTCGGTGTCCAGGGTCGTATAGGCCAGGGGGCGGCCCAGCAGCTGGCCGTACTGCTCGATGGCCAGCTTCATGCCCAGGTCGGCGTATTTGCCGTTGGCGGCGAAGGGGCCGGACATGGGCACGGGGCAGCCGAACTGGATCGCCTGGGCGGCCTGCGCATAGGCGTCGCGCAGCGACAGGGATCCGGGCAGCGCCGACAACGCGGCGAGTTTGAGTAGGTCGCGACGGTTCAAGGCATTCCCCTATTTATCATGATAAATACGATGAACTGATAATATGGTTGGGCAATATTCCGCGTCAACACGGCAAGGCGTGGAATCATGACCGTAGTTTCCCTAGTGCCGCCGACAAGGACACCGCATGCCTCGCGAAACCGCCACGCCGCCGCCAGCCGCGCCGGGCAAATCCAAGCGCGCCGACCTGGTGGCCGAGGAAATCAAGCGGCTGATCACCGAGCGCGACCTGCGGCCGGGCGACAAGCTGCCGCGCGAAAACGAGCTGCAGCAGTTGTTCGGGGTCAGCAAGAGCACCATGCGCGAAGCGCTGAAATCGCTGGAGGTACAGGGGTTGGTCACGATCAGCACCGGACCGGCCGGCGGCGGACGCATCGTCGAAGTCACGCTGGACCGGACCTTCCAGCTGATGCAGAACTACCTGTTCTTCAAGGAAGTCACGATCGACGACATCTATACGGTGCGCAAGATGCTGGAGCCGGAACTGGCGGCCGGGGCGGTGCCGCACCTGACCGACGCGGACTTCGACGCGCTGATGCACAGCATAGAATGCTGCGATCCGTCTTCGGGCAAGACGGCGGACGTGGTGGCGCAGCGCAAGGAAGACCTGAACTTCCACGACATCCTCGCGATGGCGAATCCCAATCCTTTCCTGCGCTTCACCTGCCAGTTGATCAATGAAATGCTGCGGCAGCTGACGGTGTTCGAGAACGACACGCCCACGCGCACGCAGCGGCGGTTTGGCGAGGCGAACGCGCACGTGCACCAGGCCATCGTGGACGCGGCACGCCAGCGCGACGTCGATACCGTACGGCGCCTGATGGCCGAACACATGGTGGAAGCCTCGGGCTTCGTGAAGAAGCTGAACGGCAAGCTGCAGGGGCGCCTGATCCTGGATTCGGAGATGACGCGGCGCAATGCCGCCGCGCGGCGCGGCCTGGCGCGGCGTCGGTAAACTGACGCAAGGTCAAAATCGTTTTACCGGGAGACGTTCAGCCTGGCGCTTTTCCAGCGCTCCACGGCTTCAGGACTAAGCCCATAGCGTGAAGCATTGAATGCCTCCAATCGCGAAAGATCCGCGTTGACCAGTCCGACGATCCGGGAATGAAGCGCTGGGCCCGTCGCACCAGATTCAGGATGGGATTCATGGAAATCTCTCAACACGGTAGTGACCGCGTCTTCCGCCGACAGATTGCTTGCAACCACCAGATTGACCGCTGCCTTGATCTGCGGTCGCCAACGCACGATGGTGACGTCAGGTGCCGGCATCGTCGCCAGGACTTCGGCGTAATGCCGGGTCGATCTTGCATAGGCCCACGCGAACAAGTCTCTTGCGATGCTGACGTCGTTGCTTTCATAAACAGCGAGCATGGCCTGGCTGTACACCGTCGTGTCAACGTCGATAAAAGAAAGCGGCGCGTGGTTTCGCAAAATCAGCGGAACGTTGGCCAGCAATCGGCCCATCCGTTTGTTGCCATCCTCGAACGGCTGCAGATATGGAATATTGACCCAGAGAAAAAAAGCAGCCTCGGATGGACTGTCGATCAGCATTCCTTTCTCGACGATCATCTGCAGATGTTCTTGAAGAAAGTGCGGCGACTGGCTAGGTAGATATGCCGTTCCTCCGATGGTCACCACGCGACGACGAATGGCGCCGAGTGCGTCCTCATTGGCGAGCAGCCCGGACATCAAAAGCCGGTGCATTTCAAAAACGATGGGTATGCTCAAGCCAAACTCAGGCACCGTCTGCGCCATGAACTGGATCGTTTCCTTGTGGTTGAGCAGCATGATGGCATCGCGGTCGATATCGTGCGGCGCGCCCCCCGCTTTGTTGCCGTAGACCCGCGCGAAAAGTTCTCGCGTATCCGCCAGGCTGTAGTCATTGCCCTCGAGCTTCGAGGAAGACCAGGACATATCGATCAACAGCGGCTCGAGGATGCGGCTCAGATAGGTTCCGGCGGGCTCCTGTTCCAGGGACTGTCGAGACATTTCGTCCAGGCGCGCCGCGAGCGTCTTACCCAGCAAGCTGCTTTCATTGGAAATGTAGGACCCAAGAAAAGCGGATTTGTAGCCGGACCGCGGCCGCGAAGACAAGGGCTTGGCGAGCTGCGCCAACGCGCGTGTGGCTGCTGGCGACCACGCTGGCGCCCAACCTGAAGCGGCCCGCGATTCAATATCGCCAGCGGCTTGCGAATCCGCATCCGCTGGCAGGTAGTACGTGGCAGGTCCACTGCCAATACGACGCAACCGCCCTTCTTCAATCGCTTTAGCCAGCCACCGATTGATGGTCGGACGGCTCACCGAAGGCAAAGCGTCAGCCAATGCCGACGCCTTTACTCCGTCGGGGTGTTCGGCTGCCAGCGCAAGAAAACGGGATAGGATGGTCTCTCGACTTGCCATGATTCCATCTCGTTTTGATAAGATAGGATTATCTTATCAATCAGATCAAATCAAATCAAACATGGATTTCGCGGTTCTCTACACCTGGACGAAGATTCTGCACGTCGCCGCGGCGTTCATCTTCGTCGCCGGCATCTCGGCCGTGTCGCTGATGCTGATCGCCGACCCGCCCGACGCCCCCAATGCCGCCGGCGCGGCGGCCAGGATGCGGCGCTGGCACCGCATCGTCACGACCCCCGCCATGATCCTGACCTGGATCCTCGGCATCGCCCTGGCGGTGCAGGGCCATTGGCTGGGCGATGGCTGGCTGCACGGGAAACTGGCCCTGGTCGTGCTGCTGTCGGCCATCCACGGCATCCAGGCACGGACCCTGCGCCGGCGCGCGGCGGGCAGGCACGCCGCCATGTGGCGGATCACCCCGCTGGTGGTCGCGATGGCGGTGATCGCCATACTTGCCCTGGTGGTGGTCAAGCCGTTCTGACGCTGTCCGGGCTTCGACCCACGGTCGATACGTGGTCGATACGTGGTCGACGCGGCTGCACAGTATGAAATCGCGCGGCCCCCTCGCCCGACGCCCACGGCGACCGCCGCCCCCGCGCTCATGTAACTGACAGGATTGTCAGTTCTCGGACAGGCTATCGTCCCGGCCCGCTTCGTACAGTGGCGGCATCATGATCGCCACTTCCCTGCCCGCGCGCCGCGCCCCGCGCCGCTCCACTATCGTGCCGGCCATCCTCTCGGCACTGGCGCTTCTATCCGGCTGTACGGTCGGGCCGGACTACGTACGTCCGGACATGGCCATTCCCAGCGCGTACAAGGAAAGCCCGCCGCGCGATCCACCCCAGGCCGGCGCCTGGAAGACCGCCCAGCCCGGCCAGATCGACGCCACGCGGAACTGGTGGGAAATCTACGGCGACAGCACCCTGAACGACCTGGAGACCCAGGCCACCGCCGCCAACCAGACCATCGCCCAGGCCGCCGCCCAGTACCGTCAGGCACGCGCCGTGGTGCAGCAGGCCCGCGCCGCCTTCTGGCCCCAACTGAGCACCGGCGTGTCCGCCGACCGCGCCCGCAGCATCGGCAACGGCGGCAGCAAGCTCGGCAATACCTACACGGCGTCCCTGGACGCCGCCTGGGAGCCGGACCTGTGGGGCGCCGTCCGGCGCTCGGTGGAAGCCAGCGACGCCAGCGCCCAATCCAGCCAGGCGCAACTGGCGGCCGCGCGGCTCAGCGTGCAGGCCACGCTCGCCCAGGACTATATGCAATTGCGCGTCACCGACGAGCTCAAGGCCTTGTTCGCGCGCACCATCGCCGCCTTCGAGCGCTCCCTGAAACTGACGCAGAGCCAGTACAACGCCGGCGTCGCGCTGCGTTCCGACGTGGCGCTCGCGGAAGCGCAACTGCACACCGCGCAGGCATCGGCCATCGACCTGGACACCCAGCGCAACCAGCTGGAGCACGCCATCGCCATCCTGCTCGGCCGCGCGCCCGCCGATTTCACCTTGCCGCCCACGCCCGAAAGCTGGCGCGCCGCGGTGCCCGCGATCCCCGCCGGCGTGCCTTCGCAACTGCTCGAACGCCGCCCCGACATCGCCAGCGCGGAACGCCTGGCCGCGTCCGCCAACGCGCAGATCGGCGTGGCGCAGGCGGCCTTCTATCCCGACGTCACCCTGAGCGCCGCGATCGGCTTCAGCAGCGGCACCGCCGGCCTGGCGCAATGGTTCAACACGCCCAGCCGGATCTGGTCCCTGGGCGCCGCGCTGGCCGAAACGATATTCGACGGCGGCCTGCGCAGCGCCCGGGTCGACCAGGCGCGCGCCGGCTACGACGCCGCGGTCGCGCAGTACAAGCAGACCGTCCTGGGCGGCTTCCAGGAAGTCGAGGACAACCTGTCCAATCTGCGCGTGCTGGCCGACGAAAGCGTCGCCCAGGACCAGGCCGTCACGGCGTCGCGGTTGTCCGAACAGCTCGCCCTGGCGCAGTACCGCGCCGGCACCACGACCTACCTGACCGTGGTCACCGCCCAGTCGCTGACCCTGTCCAACGAACGCACCGCCGCGGACCTGCTGGGCCGCCGCCTGCTGGCCAGCGTCGCGCTGATCAAGGCCACCGGCGGCGGCTGGGATGCGGCGCAGCTCGGCGACCCGGTGGCCGCCCGATGAACCCCGACACCTTGCAAGACTGAGAGCGAAGATCATGGCAGATGCATTGTCCCGGCGCCGCGCCGGATACGCGGCCGCCGCCGTGGCCCTGGTGGCGATTGCCGCCGGCTTCTGGGGCGTCGAGCACCGCGCCGAATCGGCGGATGCGCCGGCGCCCAAGACGCCGCCCGTCGTCGTGACGTCCACGCGCGTCGAGCAGCAGGACGTGCCCGTCTACCTGACCGGCGTGGGCACCGTCACCGCCAACCAGAGCGTGACGGTCAAGACCCGCGTGGACGGCGAGCTGGACAAGGTGGGTTTCGTCGAAGGCCAGGACGTCAAGGCCGGGCAGATGCTGGCGCAACTGGACCCGCGCGCGCTGCAGGCGCAGCTGGCGCAGGCCAAGGCCACCCAGGCCAAGGACCAGGCGCAACTGCTGAACGCCCGGCTGGACCTGAAACGCTTCACCCAGCTGACCAAGGAAGACGCCGCCACCCAGCAGCAGCTGGACACCCAGCGCGCGCTGGTCGCGCAGCTGGAGGCGACCGTGCAGATGGATGAAGCGCAGGTCTCGTTCGCGCAGGTACAGCTGGGCTACACCACCATCACCGCGCCCATCGGCGGCCGCGTGGGCGCGCGGCTGGTGGACCCGGGCAATATCGTGCACGCCAGCGATACCGGCGGGCTCGTCGTCATCAACCAGATCGATCCCATCTCGGTGATCTTCACCGTGCCGGAATCGGCGGTGGGCGACATCAACACCGCCATGGCCGACACGCCCCAGGGGCTGCCGGTCACCGCGCTGGGCCGGGAAACCAACCAGCCGCTGGGCACCGGCAAGCTGGTGCTGGTGAACAACCAGATCGACACCACCAGCGGCACCGTGCAGCTGAAGGCCCTGTTCCCCAATCCACGGCACGTCCTGTGGCCGGGCCAATACGTCAACGCGCGCCTGCAGATCGCTACCCGCAAGCAGGCGCTGACCGTGCCGGCCGCCGTCGTGCAGCGCGGCCAGAACGGCACCTACGCCTATGCCCTGGACGACCAGGGCGTCGCGCGCATCCAGCCCATCCGCGTGGCGATGATCCAGGACAATGTCGCCGTGGTGGATGAAGGCCTGAAGGCCGGCGAACGCGTGGTGGTCGACGGCCAGTACAAGCTGCGCCCCGGCATCCATACCGCCGAATCGAAAACGTCGACCGCGATGGCGGGCGCCCCCGGCGGGCCCGCGCAAGGGGATGGCAAATGAGCATTTCCGCCTCGTTCATCAAGCGCCCCATCGGCACCAGCCTGCTGGCGTTGGCGTTGCTGCTGGTCGGCGTGGCCGCCTGGCCGCTGCTGCCGGTGGCGCCGCTGCCTCAGGTGGATTTCCCCACGATCCAGGTCACCGTCAGCCTGCCGGGCGGCAGCCCGGAGACCATGGCGTCCAACGTCGCGCAGCCGCTGGAACGGCAGTTTTCGCTGATCGCCGGCCTGTCGCAGATGACCTCGCTGAGCGGCCAGAGCCAGACCCAGATCACGCTGCAGTTCGACCTGGACCGCAGCATCGAATCCGCCGCCGTCGACGTGCAGGCCGCCATCAACGCGGCCTCCGGCCAGTTGCCGTCCAACCTGCCCAACGCGCCCACCTTCCGCAAGGTCAATCCGGCCGACGCGCCCATCATGATCCTGAGCGTGCAGTCGGATACGCTGCCGATCACCGAGGTCAACGACTACGCCGACAACATCCTGGCGCAGCAGATATCGCAGATCAAGGGCGTGGGCCTGGTCAACATCGGCGGCCAGCAGAAACCGTCGGTGCGCGTGCAGGTCGACCCCACCAAGCTGAAATCGCTGGGCCTGAGCCTGGAGGACGTGCGCAACGTCATCGCCACGACCACGGTCAACCAGCCCAAGGGCACGATAGACGGCCCCACGCAGAGCTTCACCACCTACACCAACGACCAGCTGCTGAAGGCCGCGCAGTGGAACGACATGGTGCTGGCCTATCGCAACGGCGCACCCATCCGCGTGCGCGACGTCGGCGTGGCCGTGGACGGGCCCGAGAACAACAAGCTGGCGGCCTGGGCCTATGCGGGACCCGCGGCCGAGCCGGGCAATACGATCACCAACGGCCGCGGCATCGTGCTGCAGATCAGCAAGCAGCCGGGCGCCAACGTGATCGAGACCGTCGACGCCATCAAGGACGCCATGCCGCGCCTGCAGGCCGCCATCCCCCCCACCGTGCAGGTGAACACCATCATCGACCGCACCGCGAACATCCGCGCGTCGGTGCAGGATGTGGAATTCACGCTGATCCTGACCATCGTGCTGGTGGTGATGATCATCTTCGTCTTCCTGCGCGATATCGCCGCCACGCTGATCCCCTGCGTCACCGTCCCGCTGGCGCTGATGGGCACCGCCGGCATGATGTACGTGGCCGGCTTCAGCCTGGACAACCTGTCGCTGATGGCGCTGACCATCGCCGTGGGTTTCGTCGTCGACGACGCCATCGTCATGCTGGAAAACATCTATCGCCACGTCGAGGACGGCATGGGGCCGCTGGAAGCCGCCTACAAGGGCGCCGGGGAGATCGGCTTCACCATCGTGTCGATCTCGGTGTCGCTGGTGGCGGTGTTCATCCCGCTGCTGCTGATGGGCGGCATCGTCGGCCGCCTGTTCCGCGAGTTCGCCGTCACCGTCACGCTGACCATCCTGGTGTCGGTCATCGTCTCGCTGACGCTGACGCCCATGCTGTGCTCGCGCTACCTGAAGAACCAGCACGGCCGCCAGCATGGCCGCCTGTTCATGCTGTTCGAGCGCGGCTTCGACGCCATGCTGGGCGGCTACAAGCGCGGCCTGCAATGGGTGCTGCGCCATCAGTTCATCACGCTGCTCAGCTTCATCGCCACGGTCGCCGTGACCGGGTTGATGTTCATCACCATACCGAAGGGGTTTTTTCCGCAGCAGGATACCGGCTATATCTTCGGTTTCGCCCAATCGTCGCAGGATTCTTCCTTCGGCGCGATGAACCGCCGCATGGTGCAGCTGGCGGACATCGTGCGCCAGGACAAGGACGTGGCGGCCTTCGGCATGAACGGCGACCCGACGCAGTTCAATACCGGCCGCTTCTACATCGGGCTGCGTTCCAAGGAAGACGGCCGCACCGACAATGCCGACGAAGTCATCCGCCGCCTGCGGCCCAAGGTGGCGCAGGTGGAAGGCGTCACGCTGTACATGCAGGCCGGCCAGGACATCAACGTGGGCGGCCGCCTGTCGCGCACGCAATACCAGTACACGCTGACCGATTCCAACCTGGACGAACTCAACCAATGGGCGCCGAGGCTGGCGACGCGTTTCGCCCAGCTGCCGCAACTGACCGACGTGGCCTCGGACCAGCAGAGCAACGCGCCCACCGCCACGCTGACCATCGACCGCGCGCGGGCATCCAGCTTCGGCATCTCGCCCGCCCTGATCGATTCCACCATCTACGACGCCATCGGCCAGCGGCAGGTCGCCCAGTACTTCACGCAGTTGAACAGCTATCACGTGGTGCTGGAAGTGACGCCGGCGCTGCAACGCGATCCCTCGCTGTTCGACAAGCTGTACCTGACGTCGCCGCTGACCGGCGAGCAGGTGCCGCTGTCCACCTTCGTCAAGCTGGACACCACCAGGACCAACTACCTGGCCATCAACCACCAGGGCCAGTTCCCGGCAGTCACCCTGTCGTTCAACCTGGCGCCGGGGACCTCGCTGGGCCAGGCCGTGCAGGCCATCAACGCCGCGCAGACGGAGATGGGCGTGCCTGCCACGCTGATCGGCTCCTTCCAGGGCGCGGCGCGCGCCTTCGGCGATTCGCTGAAATCGCAGCCTTACCTGATCGCCGCGGCGCTGATCGCGGTCTATATCGTCCTGGGCTTCCTGTACGAGAGCTATATCCATCCGCTGACCATCCTGTCCACGCTGCCTTCGGCCGGCCTGGGCGCGCTGCTGATCCTGCGCGCGGGCGGCTACGACCTGAGCGTGATCGCCCTGATCGGCATCATCCTGCTGATTGGCATCGTCAAGAAGAACGGCATCATGATGATCGACTTCGCCCTGCACGCCGAACGCGAGCACGGCATGTCGCCGCAGGAAGCCATCTACCAGGCCTGCCTGCTGCGCTTCCGGCCCATCATGATGACCACCATGTGCGCCCTGCTGAGCGGCCTGCCGTTGATGCTCAGCAACGGCCAGGGCGCGGAACTGCGCCGTCCCCTGGGCTACGCCATGGTCGGCGGCCTGATCGTTTCGCAGGCGCTGACCCTGTTCAGCACGCCGGTGGTCTACCTGTACCTGGACCGCGCGCATTACTGGTATCTGCGCCGCAAGGAAGCCCGCGCGGCGCGCAAGGCGGCGGGGCGCCAGGCCCCCGGCGATGGCGAGCCGCGCGAACCGCTGGTGCAGAAATAAGGTAAAAGAACCGCAGTCCGCACCGTCGTGCACCCCACCAGCGCCCCGCCATGAAAATCCTGATCGTCGAAGACGAGCTCAAAACGGCCGATTACCTGCACAAGGGCCTGACCGAGCAAGGTTGCGCCGTCGACCTGGCGCACAACGGCGTCGACGGCCAGTACCTGGCGGTGGAACACGCGTACGACGTCATCGTGCTGGACGTCATGCTGCCGGGGCTGGACGGCTTCCAGGTGCTGCGCGAACTGCGCCGCTTCCGCCAGACGCCGGTCATCATGCTGACCGCGCGCGACAGCGTGGAAGACCGCATCCGCGGCCTGCAGGACGGCGCCGACGACTACCTGGTCAAGCCGTTCTCCTTCCTGGAATTGCTGGCCCGCCTGCAGGCGCTCACGCGCCGCGGACGGACCCAGGAGCCCATGCACCTGCGTATCGGCGACCTGCAGATCGACCTGGCCAGCCGCAAGGCGCAGCGCGCCGGCGTGCGCATCGACCTGACCGCCAAGGAGTTCGCGCTGCTGGCCGTGCTGGCCCGCCGCAAGGGCGAGATCCTGTCCAAGACCGCGATCGCCGAACTGGTCTGGGACATGAACTTCGACAGCAACGTCAACGTCGTCGAAGTCGCGATCAAGCGCCTGCGCGCCAAGATCGACAGCCCCTTCGGCACGCGCCTGCTGCACACCATCCGCGGCATGGGCTACGTGCTGGAACAGCGCGACGACGCGCAGCCCGAATGAAGCCGTCCGCGTCCATCACCACCCGGCTGGCGCTGATGTTCGCGTCGGTCGCGCTGCTGACCTTCTCGCTGATCGGCGCGGCCCTGTACGGCGTGCTGCGCACGGAGCTCGCCCGCCAGCAGACCGACGTGCTGAACACCACCGCCAACGAAATGCTCTACGCGCTGAACCGCATGGGCAATACCGAGCGCTGGAGCCACGCGGAAACCAAGATGGACACGCTGACGCCGGCCGACGGCAGCCTGCGTTTCTGGATACTCAGCCCCGATCCGGCCTATGCCTACGGCAAGGACGTCCCCGCGGCGCTGAGCGCGGCGCCGCCGCCCGACGGTTTCGACAGCGTCGCCATTCCGGGCCGCCTGTACCCCATGCGCATCCTCGTGCGCACCGTGCCCGCCCTGCAGGACCGTCCTCAGGTGAAGTTCATCGTCGGCATCGAGACCGCACCGTATTTCCATACCCTGCACAGCTTCCTGATCGCGCTGGCGGGCCTGCTGCTGTCCGCCGTCGTGCTGATCATGTTCCTGGGCCATTGGGTCGCGCGCATGGGGCTGCTGCCGCTGCAGCGGCTGTCCGACGAGGCCCGCAAGCTCAGCCCGCGCCACCTGGCCCAGCGGCTGGACGTGGCCACCCTGCCGATCGAACTGGCCGACCTGGCCGGCGCCTTCAACGGCGCGCTGGGCCGGCTGGAAATCGCCTACACGCGGCTGGAGGCCTTCAACGCCGACGTCGCCCATGAACTGCGCACGCCCCTGACCAACCTGATCGGCCAGACGCAGGTCGCGCTGTCGCGCCGCCGCAGCGTGGCCGACCTGGAAGAAGTGCTGCAATCCAACCTGGAAGAACTGGACAGCCTGCGCGCCATCGTCAACGACATGCTGTTCCTGGCGCGCGCCGACCAGGGCGAAGCCGCCACCGGACTGGTGCGCACCCCGGTTGCCGCCGAGGTCGGCAAGACGATCGAGTTCTTCGAATTCGTGCTGGACGACATGCGGCTTTCCGTGGAAATCGAAGGCGATACCCAGGCCGAGGCGTCGCTGGATACCGCGCGCTTTCGCCGCGCCGTGACGAACCTGCTGCAGAACGCCATCCAGCACACCGCATGCGGCGGACGCATCACGGTGCGCATCGATCCGCAACCGGGCAGCGTGCGCGTGGCGGTATCCAATCCGGGCGCGCCCATCGACCCCATCCACCTGCCGCGCCTGTTCGATCGCTTCTACCGCGTGGATGCGTCGCGCCACGACAAGGGCGACACCCATGGCCACGGCCTGGGCCTGGCCATCGTCAAGGCCGTGGCGACCATGCACGGCGGCGACGTGTTCGCCACCAGCGATCATGGCACGACCACCATAGGCTTCAGCGTGCTGGCCTGACCGCATCGTGTCCGCACGCTGGCCGACTACGTGTAAACCCGGGGTGGCGGATGTCGATTCGGTAATCCTGGATTGCAGGATCGGCCTGCGCGGCGCGCCTTGCGCAAAGAGTGCGTCTTATAAATTCCGCGGACCTGGAATTCCTGCCATGGACCGGAACGCGACTTCCATGCTCGCAACGAACGGGCGTCTGAATGACAGAACCCGGTTGCACATAAATAGAGTCTGGTCGTAGAGTCCGCCGCTTCATGAATTCGCCCGCCCTTTCCCCGCATCGCCGTCCCGTACCCGTCATACACGCCGCGTCAGCTGCATTAGCTGAATTAGCTGAGTTAGCCGCATCCGTCACGCATGCCTTGCATGCGCCGGCCCGCGCGACCGGCAATCCATAGCCACGGGCGGCGCGCCTCCCGCCGCCGCCCAGTCCCCCTGTTCCCCCTGTTCCACCTGTTCCACCTGATCCGCACATAAAGCGGCGAATCGTGCCGGTGTCGGCTTCGCGCACCTTGCACGAGCCCGTCACGGCGTGAACCCTCGCGCGGCGCCTGCGCGCGCTGCGCGCATCCATTCCATCCTTCACCAGAGAGTACGCAGCACCGATCCGCCAGCACCCTTCCAGCGCTAAAGGAGCAGTATGTCTTACCCGCATCACCCTGCATCCCCGCCATCGTCGTACCCGCATTCGATGTTTCAGCGCTTCCGCCTACCCGGCGGAGTTCCCGTTTCCCACCGTGGCCAGTTGCCATGGATACGCCGCGCCGTGTATGGCGCGACGTCGTTCGGCCTGCTCGCCTGTCCCCCCGACCCTGTCTATGCCGGCGGTGACGCCAGGCAGTACGGACCTTCCACCGCCACCGTCACGGCAAGCACCGGCGATCCCCGCGCCACGGCGCGCGTGCGGGGCCCCATCGTGACCGCCGGCTCGGGCGAGCATGCGGTCCAGGCCTTGCAGCCCGGCGGCGCCATCCTGTCGGGTCCTGTGTCGACCCGTGGCGACGACGCCTATGGCGTCCACTATGGCGCCGGCGTCCGCCTGATCATCACCGATAGCGACATCGTGACGCACGGCGCGCGCGCGCACGCCGTGCAGGGCGTGGAAGATGCCGCCGTCCCGGCAGCGGGCGAGCTCGCGCTGCAGCGCGGCTCGATCACCCTGTTCGGCCACGACAGCACCGGCGTACACGCGACCGCGCCCATCGCCCGCCTGGGCCGTCCGCTGCAGCCCACCAACCCCGCGAAGCTGTGGAGCATGGGTTACGACAGGCCGGCCAGCGCGCATCAGACGGACGTGCGTATCCTGGGGCAGGCGCCCCGCAATACCGGCATTTCCATACGCGGCCGCCGGCGGCTGGAGCTGAATGGCGTCGCCATCGATCTGCATGAAACCGGTTCGGTCGCGATGTCGATCGGCCCCAGCGCGCGGGTCGACGGCCGCAACGTCGGCATCGCGGCGACCGGACCGGAAAGCTTCGGCGTGCGCGTGCGTGGCGCCGCCGGGCGGGCCGATGACGAGGCCTGCCCGGCGCCGACCGAACTCCACCTGGCCGATGGCTTCATCGCGATGGCCGGCACCGATTCGCCAGCGGTCGAAGTCGTGCGCGCGCTGGTCTCGCTCAAGGACGTCTCCGTCACGGCCTCGAAGGATGCTCGCTTTGCCGTCGGCAATGAGGCCGGCGTGTTCCGCATGCAGGCCACGCAGGGCCGCGGCGAGCTGCGCGGCACCGGCTCCGCGCTGGCGGCCTGGACCGGCAACGACAGGGAAACGGCCAGCTTCGATTTCCGCAACGTCACCATCCACAGCGGATCCGGCAGCCTGCTCGAAGTCGGCCGCGATCGCGGCGACCGCGGGCCCGCGCGGCCCGCGCACGTCAAGCTGACGCTGGACGACAGCGATGCGCGCGGCCGCATCTGGAGCGGCGCGCCCGACGCGCCGCGCGTGGACGTTACCTTGAAGCGCGGCGGC
The DNA here is from genome assembly GCF_002261425.1 of Bordetella genomosp. 9. Lineage (NCBI taxonomy): Bacteria > Pseudomonadati > Pseudomonadota > Betaproteobacteria > Burkholderiales > Alcaligenaceae > Bordetella > Bordetella genomosp. 9. The sequence continues at coordinate 2,446,327 of NZ_NEVJ01000003.1, forward strand.
GCGTGGCGGGGCCATACGGACATCGGGCGGACGGTGACGGTTGAAAGCCGTGGCACGTGGACGGTGGATGGCGATTCGACGGTGCAGCGCGTGCTGCTGCACAATGGAACGATCGCCTTCCGCGAACCGGATCCGGCTGAACGGCCGGGTGCGGCGCCGGCCCGGCGGGGTTCCACGCACACCGTCGAAGAACCTTACTCGCGGCCGCCCGGCGAGCGCGCGCAAACGACCTTTCACCGCCTGCACGTCCTGCAGGACATCGACGGCAAGGGCACCGTGGACATGCGTGCCGATACGACGCGGGGAACGGGCGACGGCATCGTGGTGGACGGCGCCATACGCGGGAACATCACGGTGGCGGTGCGCGACAGCGGGGCGATGAGCCAGACCGTGAGGCCGGGGGTAAACCTAGGAGTGAGCCAGGCGGTGACGTCCGTGCCGCTGATCCATGCCAGGAAGGGCGGGAGCGCCACCTATACCCTGGCGAATAATGCGCCGCGCATCATGCTCGCGGGCCATCCTTTTCAGCTGCGGAAGAAAAAGGCCGACGACGGGCCCGCGGTCACTGTATGGGTGGTGCCGGAAGGCGCGCCCTTCATCCGCGGCCACGACACGCTGGACCTGCCGCCGCCGGGCAGCGGCCCGGTCGTGGTGGCGGAGGCGGCGCCGGTGTCGCACGGCGGGGTCGACTACATGCATCTTCCGCCGGCCAGGCCGCCGGCCCCGCCCATCGTCGGGCCGGCGGCCGCCCATGGCGGAATGGAACGCAAGCAGGAGCGCGAGGTCGCGGTGGCGGGGAATCCTTCCGGGGATATACCGACGGTGCGCGACCTGGATCCATCGACCGTGACGGTCGGGAAGGATGGCACGGGTCCCGTGCGCGAAGTGCCGCCGGGGACCGGGGGTGACCGGCCCATCATCCCGACCAGGCGGCCGGAGGTGCCGGCGCCTGGGCCTGGGCCTGGGCCTGCGGCAGTGCCTGCACCCGAGCCTGTACCCGCGCCCCAGCCCATGCCGGCGCCAGCGCCTACTCCTGCGCCTGTGCCCGATCCTGCGCCCGTGCCCATGCCGGAGCCGGTCCCCGCGCCTGAAGACGTTCCCCTGCCAGTCCAGGAACGAGAACCGGAACGGGACAGCGGCCCCGCGGATCCGCCAGGCGAGAACCCTGGCGGGCCGGCCGGCACGCCGCCGACCGCTGATGTGCCCGCTGATGTGCCCGCTGATGTGCCCGCAGACGTACCCACCGAAGCGCCCGCCGATGTTCCCGCCGATGTTCCCGCCGATGTTCCCGTCGACGAACCCGTCGATGATCCCGTCAACGGGCCTGGAGAAGCCGCTGAAGACCCCGCGGCAGAAACCACCGAAGAAGCGCCTGAAGCATCCGCCGAAGCGCTCGCGGAAACATCCGCCGAGCCCCCTGCCGCGGAGCCGCCCGCGCCCGCGATCGTCCTGTCGCCCCAGGGCCGGCTCGCCGTCAACAACTCGGCGCTGGCCGCCGGCCAGGGCATCTGGAACGCCCAGCTCGGCGCCATCGACCGGCGCATGCGCGCGGTCCGCCACGGCGACGGCATCGCGCCGCCCAGCGGCATCCACGCGATCGATTCCGCCAGCCTGGGCATCTGGATGGAAGCGCTCGACGGCCGGCAGAAGATAGACAACCCGCTGACCGGCGAATACCGGCAGGACCTGCATGGCTTCATCGCCGGCGTGGACCGCGCCATCGACGTCGCCGCCGGCCGTTGGCACATCGGCCTGCTGGCGGCGCAGGCGCATGGCCGCCGCGACTTCGATGACGGCAAGGGCAGCACGCGCGGCACGCACGTCGGCGGCTATGCGACCTTCCTGGGGCCGCGCGGCAGCTATGCCACCGCCGTCGTTTCCGCCGGCCGCTACCGGCACGACATGCATGGCGACAAGGCCGACGGCAGCCAACTGAGCGGATCCTTCCGCAACAAGGGCATCGGCGCCTCGCTGGAAGCCGGCCGCCGCGTCGACCTGTCCGGCGCGTGGTTCGTCGAGCCCTACGCCGGCGTGAGCTACCTGCACGTCGGCAGTGCGCAGTACAGGCTCAACGACGGCACCCAGGTCCGCGATCGCGGCGGCCATTCCCTGCAATGGCGCGCCGGCGGCCGCGTCGGCCGCGCCATCGACACCGCCAGCGGCGGCACCGTCACGCCCTATGTGCGCGTGGGCTACGCCTACGAAAACGGCAACCGCAACCGCCTGTCGGTCGATGGCACGAACCTGAACGCCGACCTGGGCGGCAGCCGCGTGGACGTGGGCGCGGGCGTCGAAGCGCGTCTGGGCAAGTCCCACGGGCTGTACGTGGACCTGGGATACGCCAAGGGCAAGCGCTTCGAGCAATCGCGCATGGTGACCGTGGGCTACCAGTACCGCTGGTAAGCCCACGGAACAGAAAGGCCGGCGCGCGCACATATCGCTCTGTCCTTCCCACGCACCGCCGGCCACGATCGCCCACCACGAAGACGATCGCGGCCGGCTTGCTTCAAGCCCGGCGCCGGCCGGGCGGGAACCGTATCGCAGATGTCGGAGGAGCAAGCAGTCATGGCTGGTCTACACGTCCATCAAGCTGTTCATGGACCCGAACGCAAGCGCATCACCCCCCATACGGTTCCATCGTGCCGAACGGCTCGCCGAATGGCTCGCCGAATGGCCTGCCGAATGGCTCGCCGAACGGCTTGCCAGCCGAACGCCGCAGCAGCTCCAGGCAAACCCGCCATGCCCGGCTTCACGTGGCAAGCCGGCGCGATGCGCGGCGCGGCGCCGCTGGGCCTGTTGTTGAACCTGCTATTGTCCCCGTTCTGCGACGCACGCGCGCAGGAATACGCGGCCGAATACGGCTGGTCGGACCGCACTATCGAAGTCACCGATGGCGACGCCGCCCGCAGTACCCGCGTGCGCGGTCCGGTCCACACGCGGCAGGACATGGCGCATGGCGTCAAGGCCTTGCAGCATGGCTCGGCCGATCTCGCCAGGACCGTCATCCACACCTTCGGCGACGACGCCAACGGCGTCTACTTCAGCGGCGCCGCGCGGCTGTTCATCACTGGCGCCAGCGTCACGACCCGCGGCGAACGCGCGCACGGACTGGGTAGCTTCGACGACAGGGGCGATGACGTCCCCGACTGGGCATATGCCAACGCCGGTACGGTGCGCATGGACAGCGGCACCATCAACCTACACGGCAAAGGCTCCCACGGCGTGCATGCGGTCGGCGATACCGGCATCGTTCACCTGGGGGCGGCGCTCGTCCCCGAAACCGGGTCAGCCCGCGATTCAAGCCAGAATAACGGCGCGACGGCACCGGCGCGGCAAGCGGACACCGATGCGGCCACGGATACAGGCTCCGATGCCAAGGTATGGATCTACGGCAAGGGCGAGCAGAACACCGCCATCCACGCGGTCGCCAACCGCCGCGTCAGTTTCAATGGCGTGCGCAGCATCCTGTACGGCCCCTTCGGCACCGGCATCCTGGCGCGCGACAACGCCACCGTCACGGGCCAGAACCTGTGGCTGTATGGCGAGAATGCCGACAGCGTCGGTCTGCGCGCCGTGGGCAGGGTTCCCTGCGCGATCGACGCGCACAGCAGCCGTTGCCCGGGCGCCGACACCACCCTGCATATCGCGCGAGGCTTCGTGCACATGCGTGCGCCGCGCTCGCCCGCGGTGGAAGTGGACCGCGCGCGCGTGTACCTTCGCGATGTCATCGTGACCACCGGCGCGGATACGCCTTATGCGGTCGGCAATGAAGCGGGACGTTTCCGCTACACCGGCGAAACCACGCGCGTGATCCTGAGCAGCCATGGCTCGGCCTTGCGGGCATGGGTAAGGGAACCCGGGCAAAGCGCCGTGTTCTACCTGACGAAAGCCGACATACGCAGCGGCAACGATACGCTGCTGGAACTCGTGCGGCCGGGCGACGCGCCGGCGCCGCAGCGGCGGCGCGTCCCGCGCATGCACTATGCGATGCTGAAGCTGGACGACACGCGGGCCCATGGCGCGGTACGCGGCCTGCCGGACACCCGCGCGAACATACAGCTGGCCAACGGTTCGGTCTGGCGCGGGCACACCGACGTCGGCGGACAGGTCTACATCGGCAGCCGCAGCACCTGGGCCATGAATGCGGATTCCATCGTCGATGCGCTGACGATGTCGTCCGGCGGCACGCTGCGTTTTGCCGCGCCTGCGTCCGGCAACGGGCACGGTCCGCGCTTTCAGACCCTGACGATGCGGGACCGCCTGCGCGGCCAGGGACGCTTCGAGATGAACACGCATCTGGCGCGCGGCGCGGCCGACCGGCTCGACGTCATGGGCCGCGCGGCGGGCTCGTACGCGGTGCTGATCACCGATCATTCCCGCGACGGCGATCCCCCGGGGCCACGCGCCGTGCCCATCGTCCAGGCACGCCGCGGCAACGCAAGCTTCGTCCTGGAGAATGACAGGCAGGCGGTGGATGCGCGGGGGCAGCGCTATACGCTGGTCAAACGGCGCACCGCCGCCGGCACCGTGTGGGCGCTCGAACGCGAAGCGGACGACGCGCCGGCAAACGGCGTCGATGCGCCTGGCTCGACGGGCGCCCCGGTCCCCAGCGGCCAGGATCGTCCAACCGATCGAAGTGCGGATTCTGGCGATGCCGCGGGTGCAACGACCGCCCGGCACGGCCCGGGCTACACCGACACCGGCGCGGGCGACGCCGATGGCAAGACCAGCGATCGTGCTGGAGCAAGCGTTCCCGGCGACGGCGAGGCCAACGGCGATGACGGCGGCGATGACGGCGGCAACGCCAATGGCAATGGCAATGACGGCGACAGCGACGAAGGCGGCGGCGATGCCATCGGCGATGGCGACAGCCGGCAGCCCGGCGACGACGACGCCACGGCGCTCGGCGCGCCGGACGCTTCCGTCGTGCCGCCGCGCGCCATCCAGGCCGCCCTGGTGAACAACGGCGGCATCGCATCGTCGAGCGCGCTCTGGATGGCCGCGTTGCGTCCGGTCGAAGAACGCGGCCGGGTCATGGTCGACGCCGGCGGCAATGGCAATGGCAATGGCAATGGCATCGACAACGGCATCGACGACGGCCGCGACCCGCGCTTCGCGCCCACCGGCAACGGTTTCTGGATACGCGGCGTGGACACGCGCCAGCATCTGCGGCAATCCGCCGGCGCCTACACGCAATCGCTCTGGGGCTACACCCTGGGCGCCGACCGGGGCGTCAAGGTCGCGGCGGGCAGGTGGCGCCTGGGCGCCAGCATCGGCGAACTCGACGCGCATCGCCGCTTCGATGGCGGCAAGGGGCGCACGTCCACCGTCCTGTTCGGCCTCTATGCGGTCCTGCAGCTGGATAACGGCGCCTATGCCAGCGTGGCGGCGTCGGCGGGCCGCTTCCGCAACGCGGTGCAGGCAAGCGCGGCCGACATCGGCGGCACGGTGACGGGCCGGTATCGCCATAGCGGCGGCGGGCTGGCCGTGGCGGCCGGCCAGCGCCTGGACCTGGCACGCGGCTGGTTCGTCGAACCGGGCGCCGGGCTCGGCTACTTCAAGGCGGGCGGCGCGCGTTATACGCTCAGCGACGGCACGGCCGTGCACGACCGCGGCGGCCACACCCTGCAGCCGCGCGCCGGGCTGCGCGCGGGCCGCGCCATGGCGCTGGGCAACGGCAGCACGGCGACGCCGTACGTCAGGATCGGGTGGCTGCGGGATTACGGCAAGCGCGCAACGATACACGCCGACGATGCGAACCTGCGCTCGGACCTGTCCGGCAACCGTTTCGAGATCGGCGCGGGCGCGGAAGCCCGGCTGGGCCGCAGCCACTTCCTCTACGCCGACGTGGAGGCCGCCAAGGGCGGCCACCTGACGCGATCGAGGTCCATCGTGGCGGGCTACCAATACCGCTGGTAGCCCGCGCCGCCAGCGTGATCAGTCGGCCGTGATTCCAGCCGACTTGATCACCGTCGCCCACTTGGCGGCTTCGGCGTCCAGGTACTTGCCGAAGTCCTCCGGCGTGCCCGGCTTGGTGCTCACCCCCATGCCGGCGAGCACCTTCTGTGCGTCCGGGCTGGTCAGGGCCTTGTTGATCTCCGCGTTCAGGCGACTGACGATTTCCGGCGGCGTACCCTTCGGCGCCATGAAACCCCACCACACGCTGGCCTCGAAGTCGGGGAAGCCCGCTTCCGCGGCGGAAGGCACGTTGGGCAGCAGTGCCAGCCTGTCCTTGCTGGCCACCACCAGGCCACGCAGGCGGCCAGACTGTAGCTGCGACAGGCCCTGCACCGGATCCAGCAGCATGAAGTCCACACGGCCGGCCGTGAGGTCCACGATGGCGGGCGCGCCACCCTTGTACGGCACATGCAGCATATTGGTCTTGGTCACGTACTTCAGCAGCTCGGAACCCAGGTGGGCCGAACTGCCGGGACCGGCCGAGGCATAGCTGATCTTGCCCGGATCGGCCTTGGCCGCGTCCACGATGTCCTTCAGCGACTTGGCGGGAGAATCCGCCGGCACCATCATGATCAGCGGCGACGATCCCACATAGGCGATGGGCGTCAGCGATTTCAGTTCGGCGAAGGGCCGCTTCGGATACAGCGCGACGTTGGTCGCCAGGCCGTTGGCGCCCAGCAGGATGGTGTAGCCGTCGGCCGGCGCCTTGGCAGCGGCCTCGTTGCCCACGCTGCCATTGGCGCCGGAGCGGTTTTCCACCACGATGGACTGGTTCATCTGCTGGCCGATGTGCTGCGCCACCAGGCGGCCCAGGATGTCCACCGCGCCGCCGGGCGGGAACGGCACCACCATCCGGATCGGCTTGTCGGGGTAGTTGGCCTGGGCCCGCGCGGCGCCCATGGGGACGACGGCGGCGACAGCCAGGGATACCGCCGCCAGCCAGGCCGGCGCGCGGAAACGTGCTGATGTCATGTCTGCTCTCTTTGTTGTGTGTAAGGCTGGTACGAAAAAAAGGGGGCTGCGCCCCCCCGTGGCGTCAAGCGTCGCCGGTATACGCCGACTCCGGCCAGCGCAGGATGTGTGCGGCCGCCTTGCCCATGACCCACGCGCGGCTGTCCTCGTCGAGAAAATCCAGGGCGATGCGGAAGTGGTCCACGCATTCCTGGTACGTGCACGGCAGGCGGGTGTAATCGGAACCCCACATCGTGCGCCGCGGGCCGAAGGCCTCGAAGATGCGCTTCAGGTAGGGGTACAGATTGGCGAAGGGATAAGGCTCGTTGCTGTAGCACGGCGCGGCCGAGGCCTTTACCGATACGTTGGGAAAGCGGGCCAGCGCCAGCAGGTCGTCCAGGTCGGCGAAGGCGGCGGCGTCGCGCAGGTTGCTGCGCCGGGCCATGTGGTCCAGCAGGATGCGCAGGCCCGGATAGCGCTGGGCCAGGTAGGGGATCTTGTCGACGTGGCCGGGCACGAAAAGCATCAGCGGAATGTCCAGCCGTTCGCATGCCGCCCAGAACCAGTCCATGCCGCCCGGCTCCAGCCAGCCGCTCCACTTGGGCTTGTGGAAGGTCATGCGGATGCCCAGCATATTGGGCTGGTCCAGCCAATGCTCCAGGCGTTCGCGCGCGTCGGGCGCTTCGGGGTTGAAGCGGCCCATGATGGCCAGGCGTTGCGGATAGCGCGCGGCGGCCTCCAGCGCGGTGTCGTTGCTGTCGCCCACCGGCGACGGCGGCACGATGATGGCGCGCTGCACGCCCGCCGCATCCATCGTCGCCAGGAATTCTTCCGCGCCCAAGGGCGCTTCGCGATGCGGGCGGGCGCCCTCGACGGCCACGAAGACCTTGCGTTCGACTTCTTCCGCCGGCCACGGACGATCGGGCCGGTGGGCTTCCCACAGATGCACTTGGGTGTCGGTGATCAACACGCCGCTCTCCTGCTGGCGCCGGTGGCCGGCGCTCATCAAATGTATAGAAGTGTGACTATAGGGGCGGCACGCCGAGAGCGGAACGGCATTTCCTGTCTAGCTGCTATTACAGGAATGAATAGCTCGCTACAGGCGCCGCGTTTCAAATGGGCGTCAACGCCGGGTCGCTATGGCTTGCGACGGCCGCCGGCGCGCCGTGCCGCTTGCGCCAGCGCTTGCGGTACGAAGCCGGCGATCAGCGCGGCGGTCTGGCGGCCCAGCACGGTATCCGGACGTTCCGCCGACGTGGCCAGCGCCAACGTGCTGGTGATGCGTGGCGACACGATGCGGCGGGCCGTAAGCTTGGCGGCGTCGGCGGCGATCAGCAGCGCGTTCTGCGTGACGATGGCATGGCCGTAGCCTTGCGTCACCAGGTCCACGATGGCGCCGACCGCATCGATTTCCAGCGCGATGGAGATCTTGCGGCCCAGGCTGGCCAGGCGCGTTTCGATCAGCATGCGCAGGGGATGTGGCCGGCTGGGGATGATCAGCGGGACTTCCGACAATTCCTTGACGGCGATGGTGGCGCCCGGCGCGGCGCGTGCCTTGCCGCGCCGCTCGATCAGGAACAGCGGGTCTTCGCTGAGCGGCAGGAACTCCAGCCCCGGCGAGGGCATGGGATCGTGCAGCACCGCGACGTCGATGCGGCCGGACAACAGCCATTCGTGCAGATGCACGGTCAGGCCTTCCGTGATGCTCAACGTGGCGCGGGGAAAGGCGCGGCGAAACTCGCCGACAAAGGGCGCGGTCAACAGGCGGCCGATGGAATGCGGCACACCGACCACGACGCGGCCGACCGGCGACCCGCGCGCGTCCTCGACTTCCTGGCGGGCCCGATCGAACTGCAGCAATATCCCGCGTCCATGCGCCAGCAGCCGCTTGCCGGCTTCGGTGGGCGTGACGCCCCGCCCGTTGCGATAGAGCAGCGTCTGGCGCAGTTCGATTTCCAGCCGCCGCACCTGCCGGCTGAGCGCCGGCTGCGCCACATCCAGGATCGCCGCCGCCTTGGTGAAGCTGCCCAGCTCGGCGACGTGGACGAAGTATTCGAGTTGTCGCAGGTCCATGTAGTCCCCACTGGCGGAAGGCGCTTGCCGTCCGGCGGGTAGGCCGCCGTCCAGATGGGGCGGCGCGAAGAAAGCGACCTTACCATGGGTCCCCACCGGGCCATAGCGCGTCCGCCCGCCCGCGCGCGTTGCGAGCAGCTAGCGGTAAGCGGTGCGCGGCCGGCGTCAGTCCAGCTGCAGATGCGCTTCGTCCACGACCTTCTTCCACTTGTCGATTTCCGCGCGTCGGAAGGTATCCAGCTCCGCGGGGGTGGACGCGACGATTTCCGCGCCCATATCGGTCAGCTGTTTCGAGACCTGCGGGTCCTTGAGCACCCGGGCCAGGGCCTTCGAGACCTGCTCGATGATGGCCGGCGGCGTGCCGGCGGGGGCGAACACGCCGTTCCATTCGTAGGAGGCATAGCCGGGCACGCCGGATTCCGCGATGGTGGGCAGGTCCGGGGCGGACGCCGACCGCTGCGTGCCGCCGGACGCGACCGCCCGCAGCTTGCCGCTGCGCACGTGCGCCCATGACGATCCCATGCTGGCGAACATCACCGGCACCTGGCCCGACATGACGTCGACCATGGCGGGACCGCCGCCCTTGTAGGCGACGTGCTGCATATGGGTATGCGCCAGGAAGTTGAACAGTTCGCCGGCCAGGTGTTGCGCCGATCCGGGTCCCGACGACGCGTAGTACACGAAGGGGCCGTCCTTGGGCTGCGCCAGCTTGATCAGCTCGGCCACCGTCTTCACGGGATACGACGGCGTCACCACCAGGATGTTAGGCACGCGCAGCAGTAGCGAGACGGGCGCGAAATCACGCAGCGTGTCGAAGGTCATCTTGCTGTGCAGCGCGGGATTCTGGCCGTGGTTGGACGCGTCCATCATCAGCGTGTAGCCGTCCGGCGCGGCCTTGGCCACATACGCGCCGCCTATCATGCCGCCGGCGCCGCCCTTGTTTTCGATGATGACGGACTGGCCCAGTTCGGCCGACAGGCGCGGACCGATCAGGCGCGCGACCAGGTCCACCGTGCCGCCGGGAGGATAGGTGACGACCAGGGTGATGGGCCGGTCGGGATAGGCCGCCGCGGCGCCCGCCGTCGTCGCGGCCAGCGCGAGCGCGGCCAGCGGCGCCAGCAGCGCCCGCAAGGTGCGCCCGCGGCGCGCCACGATATGCCTGGAATCGGTATGCATGGTGTGTCTCCTTGGTTTTGTATGGAACAAGTAAGCCGGACAGCGCCGAAGGGCGCTACCCGTCGATCCTGAACAGGCGCCCTGCGGTGTCCCCCAGGATGATGCGCCGCGTTTCGTCTTCGGCGATCCACTGGCGCAGCCACGCGTACGCGGCGCCGTACGCCATGTCGCCATGTTCGGTATGCGGCCAGTCGCTGCCCCACAGCAGGCGTGCCGGCGTGTAGGCGTCCAGCAGCAGCCGCGTGGCTTCGGCGCCGGCCTCGGCGGCCTGCTCGTGCGGCCAGTTGCGGTAGGCGCCTGAAAGCTTCACCCACACCCGGCCGGTGCCGGCCTGGCGCAGCAGGTAGCCGTAGCCGGGATCCGCCACGCCCAGCGCGGGATCCGGCCTGCCGAAATGATCGACCACCACAGCGCAGCCGGCGTCCAGCAGCCGCGGCATGACGGCGGGCAGGCGCGCGGCCGGCAGATGCACTTCCACGTGCCAGCCCAGCCCCACGATGCGCGCCAGCAGGTCCCGCCAGGGGGGCGCATCGAGCGGCGGCACGTCCTTGCCCACCAGGTTCAGGCGCATCCCCACGACGCCGTCGTCCGCCATCATCGCCAGCTCATCGTCCGTGCAGGCGGGATCGATCACCACGACGCCCCGCAAGCGCCCGCGGCCGGCGCGCAGCGCATTCCGCAGATACCGGTTGTCGGTGCCCAGGAAGCTGGGCTGTACCAGCACGCCATGCGTCAATCCATGCGCGTCCAGCTGCGCCAGGTAATCGGCCAGCGTGGCGTCGTGCCCGGGCGTATAGCGACGACCCTCGGCCAGCGCCAGCCCGCGCACGAACACATGCGCGTGCGTGTCTATCGCGGCCACCCGTGCCGACGTCGCGGTCCCGCTGCCGATGGCGGGAGATGGGGCGGATACGGCCATGCAAATGCTCCAAGGATGGCGATGCGGCGAATTCTAGGCAAGCCATGTATAGTTTTCTATGTTCCGAATGTCGCTCTTATATATCGTCACGATATGGAAACCCGTCACCTGCGCTATTTCCTGGCCGTCATCGACCATGGCAGTGTCAGCCGCGCCGCGGCCTGGCTGGGACTGGCGCAGCCGGCGCTCAGCCAGGCGCTGGTGCGGATGGAAAAGGAACTGGGCGTGCGCCTGTTCGAGCGCTCGCGGCGCGGCGCCTTGCCGACACCCGCGGCGCTGGACATCCTGGAAGACGTGCGCGCCAGCGTGGCCCGCATCGACGCCGCCGCGGCCAGGGCGCGCGATATCGGCCGCGGCAGCGCGGGGCAGCTCACCGTCGGACTGGTATCGTCCGCGCTGTTCGATACGCTGCCGCGCGCGCTGCGCCAGATGCGCGAGCGGGCGCCCGGCGTGCGCGTGATCCTGCGCGAGATGAGCAATGCGGAACAGGCCGACGCCTTGCAGACCGGGGAAATCGATATCGGGCTGATGCACACGCCGGTCGCCGTGGGCGGCCGCATGCGCGAACGCCAGCTGCTGCGCGACCGGCTGGTGGCCGCCGTCCCGGATGAATTCGACGTGGCGGCGGACGGCAGCGTCACGCTGGCGCAGATCGCCCACGCCGGCCTGGTGCTGTATCCACGCTCGCAGTTGCCGGTACTGTACGAGTCCATACTGGACGCAATGCGCAAGGCCGGCCATGCTCCGCACGTCGCGCAGGAGGCCAACCGCACGCTGACGGTGCTGGCCTGCGTGGCCGGGGGCTGCGGCGTCGGGCTGCTGCCCAGCTGGATACGATCGCTGGATTTCCGCGGCGTGCGCTTCTGCCGCGTGGCCGATGGCCAAAGCCTGCCCAGCTTCGACCTGAGCGCCATCTGGCCCGCGCGCTCCACGCCCACGCTGGCCGACGTGTTCGCCAACCTGGACCTGACGTCGAAGTAGGCCCTTCCCCGCCCGCACAACCTATCGATCACCGATGCTCAATACCGCGCTCAAGTATTTCCTGGAAGTCGTCAACAACGGATCGCTGACCGTCGCCGCGCAGGCGCTGCACGTGGCGCCGTCGGCGGTCAGCCGCATGATCCGCAAACTGGAAGACGAATACGACACCGTGCTGTTCGACCGCCATGCGCGCGGCATGGTGCTGACGGAATCGGGCCAGCTGCTGGCGGCATATGCGCGGCGCGCCCACCTGGATGCGGAGCGCGTGCGTTCGGACGTGCGCGACCTGAGCCAGGTCGGCCAGCGCATGGTCAAGATTTCCGCCAACCAGGCGTTCGGCCGTGAACTGCTGCCGCGGCTGATCGGCGAGTTCCGCAAGCAGGAGCCCAGCGTGCATTTCCAGTTGAACATCCTGCAATCGGAAGAAATCAACCGCCGCGTGCGCGAAGGCAAGGACGATATCGGCGTCAGCTACAGCCTGTCCGCGCCGGAAGGCGTGCAGATCCAGCACGTCGGCATCCTGCCGGTCTGCGCGGTCATGCCGCCCGACCATCCGCTGGCGGGGCACGCGCTGCTGTCGATGCAGGAGATCGCTGGCTACCCCGTCGCATTGATGGGCCACGGCAGCACCATCCGCTTCATCGTCGACCTGTGCTGCATGCACGAAGGCATCGAGTTGAACGTGGTGATGACCAGCAACAATATGGGCGCGCTGCAGAACCTGAGCCGCAACTACGGTCCCATCATCTTCGGCAGCCGACTGACGGTGCTGGCCGGCATCCAGCGCGGCGAGCTGGTGGCCGTGCCGCTGACCAATGCCGACCTGCACCAGCGGCACTTCCACATCCAGACCATGCTGGGCCGCGAGCTGCCTTCCAGCGTTACGCGCATCGTGCAAGCCATCGTGCGCGACGTGACGGCGGCTGCCTGAGGCGCCGAACCGGATCCGGCCCTAGTCTGCCTGCCCGGCCCAGTCGGGTTCCCGCCATGACACGTCCGTGTCGATGGGCCACACCGGACGCGGCAGATGGCGGAAGTCCACCCGTTTCAGGTTGGGCGTGGTCAGGCCCGGGCTATCCACGTCGTGGATGCGATCGGGGGTGAAGAACTCGTCGAAACCGGCACGATAGTGCCCGCGGCTCTTGACGATCAGGTTGCTGACCGTGGCGATGTCGATGCCGTGCATTTCGACGATGCGCGGCTCGGCCAGCTGGCGGCGCAGGCTGCCCACGATGACGCGCAGGCCCGACCCTTCGAGCTGCAGCAGCGCGCTGGGACCCAGCGAGAACTTGCGGCCGCGCATGACCCCGCGACGGCCGATGCCTTCGCCATCGGTCAGCGTCAGTATCCTGGCCGGCGCCTGGAAGCGCCGGGAGAACTCCGATTCCTGCCGGTTGAAGACGGCGTCGAACGACGCGCCCACGCCCAGTTCATGCGCCTGCGCCGCCAGGTCAGGATCCACGAACACGCCCAGTACCGTGCCGGGCACATTGGCCTGGTGAAAGGCCTGCAGCAGCCACGCGGTGCTGCCGCGCCCGCCGCCGCCGGGATTGTCGGCGACGTCGGCAAACAGTAGCGGCACGGTCGACTCGCGCGCCAGCACGACGGCGCGGTCGACCTCGATCATGTCGGGCACATAGCGGTGGCGGTCGTCCCACGCCGCCCGCGCCAGGGCCAGGGCCGTGCGCCGCGCCGCCGCCAGGTCGCCGCGCGCCGTCACGTTGACGGTCAGCCCGCATTTGGGGATGTCGGAAAACACGAAACCGCCCAGCACGGACACATTGGCGATCGGCCCCTGCCCGGCCGGCGCCATGCAGGCCTCCGCCTGCTGGATCAGATCGGCATAGGGACCGGCGGCGGTGCCCAGCGTCACGGACGGCGGGGTGAGCGGCAAGCGGATATAGGCGGTCGCGGTCTTCATGCCCGCCAGCATTTCGTGCAGCAGGTCGGCGGCCTCGGCGGCGCGCTCGCGCTGGTCGACGTGCGGGTTGGTGCGGTAGCCGATCAGGGCGTCCAGTGCCTCCACCGTGGTGGCCGATACGTTGGCATGCAGGTCGTGGGTGGCGACGACGGGCACGTCCGGGCCCACCATCCGGCGCAGCAGGGTGGCCAGCACGGCCTCGGTATCGTCTTCGCCTTCCGCGGTCGATGCGCCGTGGTTCGCGATGTACACCGCGTCCACGGGCAATACCGCTTGCAGGCGTTCGCGCACTTCGCGCAGGAAGGTGTCCCAGACCGATGCGCTGGCCGGCCCGCCCGGGGGCGCGCCGATGACGATCAGCGGCAGGGGCTGCCAGGGGCCCCGCGTGTCCATGCGTTCGTAGAAGCCGGGCAGCTCGCTGGGCAGATGGCTGACCTGCCGCGCCAGGGTGCTGATACGGTCGCCCGCTTCCCAGCACTGCGCGCGGAAGTCGGCCTCCACCGACACCGGCGCGAAGGCGTTCGACTCCAGATGGAAACCCAGTACGGCGACGCGTGGACCGGATGCATGCATGATGGCCTCCTGGCGTCAGGCCTTGCGGGCGGTATAGAACAGGGGCAGCTGCGGCTGGAAGTCCTTCCATTCCGCGCCGTAGGCGCTGACCTGGTAGCTGGCGCCCAGCGGCACGTAGGGCACGTCTTCGATGACCTGCAGCTGGATCTGTTCGCAGATTTTCTTCTGCGTCGCCAGGTCGGGGGCATTGAACCAGTCCTGCCGCAACTGCTCCAGCTTGGGGCTGTCGGGCCAGCCCCACCAGGCGGCCTTGCCGTTGCCGCGCAACGCCAGGTGGCCGGCCGGATCCAGGTTGTTGGGGCCGGTCAGGCCGGTGAAGGCGATGTTCCAGCCGCCCTTGCCCGGCGCGTCCTGGTTGTTGCGCCGTTGCACGGCGGTGCCCCAGTCCATGGTCTGCACGTCGACGTTCAGGCCGATGCGCTTGAAGAGGTCCGCGGTGACCAGCGCCGCCGCGTGGTAATCGGGGAAGTCGGCCGGATCGATCAGCACGATGGGTTCGCCCTTGTAGCCGGCCGCCTTGATGTCGGCGCGCACCTTGTCCAGGTTGCGCTTGCCGGTCAGCTTGTCCATGCCGGCCTCGGTCGCCATCGGCGTGCCGGGCACGAAGACGCCCATGCGGTCGGTCCAGTACTCCTTGAAATCCGAACCGTTGATGGCCGTCATGTAGTCGGTCTGGTTGATCGACGCCAGCACCGCCCGCCGCATCAGCACGTTGTTGAACGGCGGCTGCAGGTGGTTGAAACGCAGGATGGCGACGGTGGGCAGGCTGCGCTTGAGCAGGGTGATCGACGGATCGGCCTTCAGCGCGCCGATGAAGTCCTTGTCCACGGCTTCCACGCCGTCGACCTCATGCGCCTGCAGGGCGGCGATGGCGGTGGCGCGGTCGGGCACGACGTTCCAGCGCACCTCGTCCATATAGGCCACCTTCGGTCCGGCGCTGAACTGCGGCGGGAAGCTGTCCTTGCGCGGCACGTAGCCGGCGAACTTCTCGTAGACCACGCGCGAGCCCGATACCCATTGGTCGCGCATGAAACGGAACGGGCCGCTGCCTATCATCTCCGTGACCGGCTTGTCCTCCGGACCCTTGGCCAGGCGCTCGGGCATGATGGCCGCCATGCTGCCGGTCTGGCGTCCCAGCGCGTGCAGCAGCAGCGGGAAAGGCTGCTTCAGCTTGAACTGGAACTGCTTGTCGTTGAGCGCGGTCAGCTCCGCCGTGGCGGCCATCAGCGATTTGCCCATCAGGTCGCGCTGCGCCCAGCGGCGCAGGCTGGCCACCGCATCCTGTGCCCGCACCGGCGAGCCGTCATGGAACACCAGTTGGTCGCGCAGGGTGATCACCCAGCGCAACTGGTCGGCGTCCATTTCATGGCCGGCCGCCATCTGCGGATGCGGCTGGTAGTCGTTGTCCATGCCGTACAGCGTGTCGAACACCATCTGCGCGTGGTTCTGGGTGATGGTGGCGGTCGTGAACGTGGGATCGAGCAGCGTCAGGTCGGTCTGCGGAACCCAGCGGAATTCGACGCGCGGCGCGGCGCGCAGATAGCCCGGCAAGGCCAGGCTGGCCGCGCTGGCGGAGGTGGTGATCAGGAAGGTCCTGCGGTCCATGTGTGGCTCCCGTTCTCAAGAGATGAATGCGCTCAATACAACCCCCCGACCTTATGGCGGGCGACATAGTGTCCCGGGCCGACCTGTTCCAGCGGCGGCACGTCCGGCTCGTAGTCCAGCGGACGCACCGGGCTGGGCAGCTCGGCGTTGTCCAGGCGGACCTCGCGCCGGCGCCGGGGATCGGGCACCGGCACGGCTTGCATCAGCTTGCGCGTATAGGGGTGGCGCGGGTCTTCGAAGACGGCCTGGCGCGGGCCGATTTCGACGATCTGGCCCAGGTACATCACGGCCACGCGATGGCTGACGCGCTCGACCACCGCCATGTCGTGCGAGATGAACAGGTAGGACACGCCCAGCTCGCGTTGCAGGTCGATCAGCAGATTGACGATCTGCGCCTGGATGGAGACGTCCAGCGCGGACACCGACTCGTCGGCGATCAGCACGCGCGGGTTCACCGACAGGGCGCGGGCGATGCAGATGCGCTGGCGCTGGCCGCCGGAGAACTGGTGCGGCCAGCGCGTGGCCATGGCCGGGTCCAGGCCCACGCGTTCCATCAGCGACGCCACCCTGCGGTCGGCCTCCGCACCGCTGGCGACGCCGTGGATCAGCATGGGTTCCTTGATGGATTCGCCCACGCGCATGCGCGGGTTCAGCGATGCGAACGGATCCTGGAAGACGAACTGCATGCCGCGCCGCAGCGTGCGCAGCGACAGCGGATCGTCGGGGCGGACCTGCTGGCCGTCGAACTCGACGCTGCCGGACGTGACCCGGGCAAGCTGCAGGATGGAGCGGCCCGTGGTGGTCTTGCCGCAGCCGGATTCGCCCACCAGCGATAGCGTTTCACCGGCGTTCAGGTCGAAGCTGACCTTCTCCACCGCATGCACGCGCCGCTTCACGCGCGCGAGGATGCCGCCCCGCACGTCGAAGCGCGTGACCAGGTCGCGCACGCGGAGGATGGGATGTCTGGTCGGCGCATCCTGGACCGCCGCGGACGGCCGCGCCGGCGGTGCTGCCATTGTTGCCGTTGTTGCTGGCGCCTGTGTCGAGGCGGACGCCTGCCCTGCCCGCGCCGTTGCCGGCGGCGCGGAAGCGGCGGCGCCCGGGGACTCCGATTCCAGCAGGTCGAAACGCGCCGGCGCGGTCGTGCCGCGCATGGCGCCCAGCTTGGGAGCGGCGGCCATCAGCGCGCGCGTGTACGGTTCGCGCGGGTGCGCGAACAGCGCCTCCGCGCCCTCGCTTTCGATGGCGCGGCCGCGGCGCATCACCATCACGCGGTCGGCCACTTCCGCCACCACGCCCATATCGTGGGTGATGAAGATCACCCCCATATCCATATCCCGTTGCAGCTCGCGCACCAGCTGCAGGATCTGCGCCTGGATGGTCACGTCCAATGCGGTGGTGGGCTCGTCGGCGATCAGCAGCGCCGGCTTGCAGGACAGCGCCATGGCGATCATGACGCGCTGGCGCATGCCCCCCGACAACTCGTGCGGATAGCGGCGCATGACCGCGGCGCCGTCCGGGATGCGCACGCGGTCCAGGATGCGGCGCGTCTCGGCCTCGGCGGCGCGGGCGTCGCCGGGCTGGTGCAGCCGGATGGCTTCGACGATCTGCGCGCCTATCGTCATGACCGGGTTGAGCGACGTCATGGGTTCCTGGAACACCATGCCCAGGTCCGCCCCACGCATGGCGCGCATCTGCTCGCTGCCGGCGGCCGCCAGGTCGACGATCGTGCCGTCGCGGCGGCGGAAGGTCATGCGGCCGCGCGCGATGCGCCCGCCGCCGAACTCCACCAGGCGCATGATCGCCAGCGACGTCACCGACTTGCCCGACCCCGACTCGCCGACGATGGCCAGCGTTTCGCCGCGATCCACATGCAGGGTGATGTCTTCGACCGCCGCGACCGGTTGCGAGGCCGGCCCGAACGCCACCGTCAGCCCGGCGACGTCCAGCACGCGGCGCTCATGCTGGCGCATGTCGCCCGCCGCTCCGGCGTCCTTTGCACGCGTGGGATCCATGTCGATCGCCATGGTCAGATCCTCTTCGCCATGCGCGGATCGATGGCGTCGCGCAGCCCGTCGCCCAGCATGTTGATGGCCAGGATGGTGACCGACAGGAAGATCGCCGGAAAGGCGATCAGGTAAGGCTTGATCTGCCACAGCGCGCGGCCTTCGGCCATGATGTTGCCCCACGATGGCGTGGCCGGCGGCACGCCCGCGCCGATGAAGGACAGGCCCGCTTCGGCCAGGATGGCGACGCCGCAGATATAGGTGGCCTGCACGGTCAAGGGCGCGATGGTGTTCGGCAGGATATGCCGCAGCACCACGCGCAGCCGGCTGGCGCCCGCCGCCACCGCCGATTCGACGAAGGGCTGCTCGCGCAGCGACAGCACCACGCCGCGCACCAGGCGCACGACGCGCGGGATCTCCGCCAGCGTGATGGCGAAGATCACGTTGTGCAGCGAAGCCCGGCTCAGCGAGATCAGCGCGATGGCCAGCAGGATGGTGGGGATGGACATGAAGCCGTCCATGATGCGCATGGCGACCGCGTCGATCCAGCGCACGAAGCCGGCCGCCAGGCCGATCGCGACGCCCGCCAGGGTCGACAGGATGGCCACGGTGAAGCCGACGATCAGCGACACCCTGGCGCCGTAGATCACGCGCGAATAGACATCGCGGCCCAGCAGGTCCGTCCCGAACCAGAAGCGTTCGCTGGGCGGCCGCGTCCGGTTGACCGGCGACAGCGCCGTCGGGTCGACCGTATGCAGCCACGGCGCGAAGACGGCGATCATGATCAGCAGCAGCAGGAGCAGCCCGCCCAGCGCGATGGTCGGATGCTCGCGCATCGTCCGGATGAAGGCGCGCATCAGTATTTGATCCTTGGGTCGAAGACGCGATAGAGCAGGTCCACCGCCAGATTGATCAGCACGTACATGAAGCTGAACAACAGGATGACGCCCTGGATCACCGGATAGTCGCGGCGCAGGATGGCATCCACCGTCAGCCGTCCCAGTCCGGGAATGGAGAACACGGTTTCGGTAATGACGGTCCCGCTGATCAACAGCGCGACGCCGCTGCCGATCACGGTCAGGATGGGTACGGCGGCATTCTTCAAGGCATGGCGGAACAGCAGCGTGCGGTCATGCACGCCCTTGGCGCGGGCGGTGCGCACGTAGTCCTGCGACAGGGTCTCCAGCAAGGTCGCCCGCGTGATGCGCGTGATCAGGGCGATATACACGCTGCCCAGGGCCAGCGCCGGCAGCACCAGCGTGTGCAGCGACGTCCACAGGCCGCGCGAAAGCGGCGCGTAGCCCTGCACCGGAAACCAGCGCAGCTGCAGGCCCAGCGTCCACGCCAGCAGATAGCCCACCACGAAGGAAGGCACGGAAAAGCCCAGCACCGCGCCCACCATGATGCCGCGATCCTGCCAGGCGTTGTGCCGCCACGCCGCCAGCGCGCCCAGGGGCACGGCCACCAGCACGGACAGGATCAAGGTCATCACCATCAGGCTGAAGGTCGGCGCGAGCCGCTGGCCGATCATGTAGGTGACGGGCTGGCTGGTGAACAGCGACGTGCCCAGGTCGCCGTGCAGGACGGCCCAGATCCAATGGCCGAACCGCAGCAGGAACGGCTGGTCCAATCCCAGCGTGGCGCGTATGCGGGCGATGTCCTGCGCGGTGGCGTCCTCTCCCGCCAGCAGCGCGGCGGGATCGCCCGGCGCCAGGTCCAGCAGCGCGAAGACGAAGAGCGCGACGAACAGCATGACGGGCAAGGTGGCAAGCAGCCGGCGCAGGATGTAGGAAACCATCTGACCTCGTCGTGGAAAACCCGGATAGGCGCCGTGCCGCTGTCGCCCGGCGCGCGTTTCCACGCGTGCCGATGCGGGCATTTGCGCGGTGCAAAAAATTCTAGGGTCGGGTTAGGCGGTCAACAATTTCAAAATTCGCCGGCTGCCGTTGCCGAAATTAGAACTGCCCGCAAAGCCAGTGCTGGCGCGGCTTTGCGGGCAGTACGTAGTCGCCCTGATGGGGATATCCCCAGGGCGCGGGATCAGACCGCGACGTCCACCGACCCCGCCGCGCGCTGCGCGCCGGCATGCCCTTGGGCCAGCGCGGCGTCCGGCGGCGCGGTGACAATGCCGGCGCGGAAATCCGCCGGCGGCTGCGCGCGCAGGCACGCCAGGTCCGGCAGCGGCCGGGCCAGCTCGGGCTGGCGCGCCCAGGCCCATTCCAGCGACTTGCAGATCTCCAGCAGCGCCAGGTCCTGCCGGAAGCCGCCGATCACCTGCATGCCGAAGGGCATCCCGGCATGATCCCGGCCGCATGGCATGGACAGCGCCGGATTGGTCATCAGGGTCACGACATAGGTCAGGGCCAGCCAGCGGTAATAGTTTTCCTGCGCCTTGCCGTTGATGCGGTCCAGCGCCAGCTGCGTCCAGGGGAAAGGCGACACTGGCGTGGTCGGCGCCAGGATGATGTCGTAATCGCGGTACAGGGTCTGGAACGCCTTGAACATGCGGGTCTGGTCCAGGTGCGCCGCGGTGTGGTCGGCCAGCGTCATCGACGCGCCCATTTCGTAGTTGGCGCGCGGATTGGGCCCGAGATTGTTCGGGTCGGCCTCGTAGGCGTCCCGGTAGCGGGCCACGTAGTTGGCCGCGCGGATCACGTCGAAGCAGCGATGCGCCGCGCCCAGGTCGGGGCGCACTTCATCGCAGCTCCTGAACAGCGGCCGCATGGCGTCTATCCTGGCCAGGAAAACGCGGCGTATGTCGTCGTCCACGTCGCAGACGCCGAAATCCACGGTGTAGCCCACCCGCAGGCTGCCCAGGTCGCGCGGCCGCAGGCTGGCGAAGGCCGCCGCGTCCACGTCATAGGACAGCGGATCGCAGTCGCCGCGGCCCGCGATGGCGGACAGGTGTAGGCCGACGTCGTCCATATTGCGTCCCATGGGGCCGACCACCGAGATCGGCGTCCACCCCAGCGCGCGGCGCTCCACCGGCACCAGTCCCGGCGAAGGCCGGAAGCCGATCACCCCGCACTTGGCGGCGGGGATGCGCAGCGATCCCCCCGTATCCGATCCGGTGCACAGCGGCAGCATGTCGGTCGCCAGCGCGACGGCCGAACCGCCGGACGAGCCGCCGCAATTCAGGCGCGGATCGAAGGGATTGCCGGTGGCGCCCCAGACCGGGTTGCGCGTGTTCGCGCCCGCGCCCAGCTCCGGCACGTTGGTCTTGCCCACCACGATGGCGCCCGCCCGCCGCATGCGCCCCACCATCAGGTTGTCGGCGGCGGGCACGTGCGCGCGGTACATGGGCGAGCCGAACGTGGTCAGCAGGCCTTCGGTTTCCTCCAGGTCCTTCACCCCCAGGGGCAGGCCATGCAGCGGGCCCAGCGGCAAGCCGCGCAGCACGTCCTGCTCGGCCTCGCGCGCTTCCTGCATGGCGCGGTCGTAGCAGGTCGCGGTAATGGCGTTCAGGTAAGGATTGAGCGCCTGGATGCGGTCCAGGCAGGCCTGCAGCAGCTCGACCGGCGAAATGGTCTTGTCGCCGATGGCGCGGCGCAGGTCGACGGTGGACCAGGAAACCAGGGAGTCGGCGGCGGTCGGCATGGTGCGCATTCCAGAAAGGCGGGATGCGCCCGATTCTGGAAGTCGCGCGCCGCACTGTCCATTACAGATTTTCGCAGCGCGCGTTCTCCAAATTCGAACCGGCGGCCGCGGCCGCTATGACGCGAACAGGGACTGCAGGTCCACGCGCGCCGCGGCTTCGGGCTCTTCCAGCGCGAGCGTGGCCTCGATGTGTTGCAGGTGATGCCGCATCAACGACGCGGCGCGCGCGCCGTCGCGGGCTTCGATGGCGTCGATCACGTCTTCGTGTTCCTGGTGGGGACACGCCGGCGTATTGGGCTTGTCGTACAGCGTGATGACCAGGCAGGTCTGCGCGCACAGCTCGCGCAGCGTGCGCATCAGGATGCGATTGCCGGTCAGTTCCGCCATCAGCAGGTGGAACTCGCCGGACAGGCGGATGATGTCGGCGCGCTCCCCGGCCCGCCGCGCCGCGGCTTCGCGGCGCACGTGCGCCCGCAGGCGGCCCACCTGCGCGGCCTTGCAGTCCCGCGCCAGCAGCTCGGCCATGGGCGGCTCGATCATATGCCGCATGGCAAAGACTTCGCGCGCTTCCTCCACGCTGGGCTTGGCGACGAAAGCGCCCCGATTGGGGATCAGGGTGACCAGGTTTTCATGCGCCAGGCGCGCCAATACCTGCCGGATCCGGCCGCGCGTGCTGCCCGTGACTTCGGCCAGATGGTCTTCGACCAGGCGGGTGCCGGGCAGCAGCCGGTGTTCGAACACCGCCTGCTGGAGCTTGCGATGGATTTCTTCGTTGGCGAGCATGGCCGACATTCTAGATTGCGCGCAATCCAAATGGAAATGTGGCGCGATGCGATGCGGCAAATTGCCCACGGTCGGACGGCGCGCCGCGACGCGCTTGAGGGCCGGCGCCTGAGTTGCCCGTCCGCTTCCCGCCGCCCCATCGTTGGAAAACACGCACCGAACCATGCGCCTTTCAGGTGCAGGGCGCCCCGTTCTGACGCATGCGGGCGCACAGGCCTTCCGCTGCCGGGCACCTCGAACCAGCCCTTTTTCCTGGGCACAAAGCCGCTCCTGATTGTGCACAATCCAATCGAAAAGTTGGCACAGGTATTGCTTGAGCAGGGATTGATCATCGTGTACCGCGGCACGCGCCCAACGGCGCGCGGCCTTTCAATCCGTATCGATCACGCACTACAGGAGCTTTTCCCATGTCCTTCATCAAAGCGATGGCCGCCATCGCCCTGGTAACCCTGGCGGGGTCGTACAGCGCCGCGCAGGCCGCCGACCCCGAAATCAAGCTGGGTTTCGCCAAATGCGCGCACTGCGTGCCCATGAGCCTGACGCCGCAGCTGGCCAAGGGCGTGACCATCGACGCCACCGCCTTCACCTCCGGCAACGACGTGCTGACGGCGCTGGTATCCAAGAGCGTGGACGTGGCGCAGGTCACCTACCTGCATTTCGTCACCGCGCTGGACAAGGGCTTCGACGTCGTCGCCGTCTCCGGCCAGGTCAACGGCGGTTCGGAAATGCTGTCCGCCCCGGCCTTGAACCTGAAGGCCGACGACTGGGACGCGCTGAAGAAACTGGTCGCCGACCGCAAGAAGGCCGGCCAGCCGCTGCGCGTGGCGGCCTCGCGCGGCAACGCGCAGGACCTGCACATGCGGGGCGTGCTGGCGACGCACGGCATCAATCCGGACAAGGACGTGCAGTTCATCAACATCCCCAATCCCGCCGACCACGCCGCCGCTCTGCAGCGCAACGAGATCGACCTGGTGTCCACGGTGGAGCCCTTCGCCTCGCAGATCCGCATGACGGGCGCCGGCAAGCATTTCGATTTCCCCTATGACCAGGCCGCCGGCAAGCTGACCAACCTGATCGTCACGCGCTCGGACGTCATCAAGGACAAGCCGCAGGCCGTGCAGGCGACCGTGACCGCGGTGGTCGCGCTGGTCGACAAGCTGAAGAGCGACCGGCAGGTGTGGATCGACAGCATCACCAAGTACACCGCGCTGGATCCCAAGGTGGCCGCCTCCGCGCTGGAGAACGCCTATCCCGACTACGCGATGTACCAGAAGCAGACCCTGGCCATCGCCAAGATGATGAAGGACCTGCACTACGTGTCCACCGACGTCACCGGCCAGATCCCCTCGCACATGGATTACAGCTTCCTGGTCAAGGCCACCGGCAAATCCAAGAGCGACCTGGGCGATTGACGCCCCGGCACGGAGAATTCGATGCGTCTATTCGCCCATAAGGAGCGGCTGGTGGTGCCGCTCGTCGTCCTGCTCGCCTGGGAGGCATTCTCCCGGTCCGGCCTGATTCCGCCCGCGCTGCTGCCCGCGCCGTCGCGCGTGCTGTGGACCTGGGCCGACTGGATCTTCGGCACCGACGGCAGCACGCAATCCTATAGCGGCGAATGGCTGCCGGCCGCCTTCGCCAGCCTGCTGCGCGTGCTGGCGGGCTATGCGATCGCGGCGGTCAGCGGCATCCTGCTGGGCATCGCCATCGGCTGGTGGCGCTGGGTCGAAAAGACCATCGAACCGACGATACAGGTGCTGCGGCCCATCCCGCCGGTGTCGTGGATTCCCCTGGCCATCATCTGGTTCGGCATCGCCAACAAGCCGGCCATTTTCCTGGTGTTCCTGGGCGCCTTCTTTCCCATCCTGATGAACACCATCCATGGCGTGAAGAACGTGGATCGCAACCTGATCCGCGCCGCGGCCATGATGGACGCGACACAGTGGCAGCTGTTGCGCCACGTCGTGCTGCCCGCCGCGCTGCCCAGTATCTTCTCCGGCCTGCGCATCGCCATCGGCTCCGCCTGGATGCTCACGGTCACCGCCGAAATGGTCGCGGTCAAGAGCGGGCTGGGCTATTCACTGTGGGATTCCTATTACTTCCTGCGCTACGACCTGGTCATCGCCGCGATGGTCAGCATCGGCCTGCTGGGCTACCTGTCGGACCTGCTGCTGAAAACCATCATGAATGCCTGCCTGCACTGGCAGCGCGGCTCGACGCTGCAGGGCAGCCAGCAAGCCGCGGGAGGCGGACGATGAGCCACGTCGTATTCGAGAACATCGGCAAGACTTTCTACGACTCGCGCCGCAATACC